>NZ_JBKOUF010000001.1:0-1113401 GCF_046766015.1 Methylophilus sp. 3sh_L | reverse complement strand
GAACCACCACCATGTTGCCAGCCGTCTTTCACAGCTTGTGGTTTCAACCAGGTACGTGTACCCAATTCTTTTTCGCCGCCTTTGATTTGGTCAGCTGACAAACGTTTAAAGGAACCGCCTTCTTTGTTACCACCGTTTACGTCTTGATAAACAGACAGTGCGTTGTACAAAGGATTGTCTTTGTTAGTGTTAGCGTCATGCAATGTTTCGCTGTCAGGGCCTGTAGAATAGGCTTTCCATGCCAAAGAACCATCTTTCAGGTTGTAAGCAACGATAAAGCAACGTACGCCGAACTCAGCACCTGAGCAACCTGTCAGGACTTTGTCTTTGATCACGTGTGGAGCGTTAGTGTTAGTTGCGCCAACTTTTGGATCAGTGTTTTTTACGTCCCAAACTTTAGCACCGGTTTTTGCATCCAAAGCAACCAGCATGCCGTCGTTTTGTTGCAAGAAGATTTTACCGTCGCCGTAGCCCAGACCGCGGGAAACATTGTCACAGCACAGTACTGCTTGTACGCTTGGGTCTTGTTTTGGGAAGTAGGACCAAACGATTTTTTGGTTGTCGTTCAGGTCAAGTGCGTAGATATTGTTTGGGAAAGCAGTGTGAACATACATCATGTTGCCCACAACCACTGGTGAACCTTCGTGACCGCGGTTTACACCGGTTGCGAATGTCCAGGCAGCTTTCAGATTTTTTACGTTGCCCTTGTTGATTTGTGCCAAAGCGCTGTAGCCTTGGTTGTTATGTTGGCCACGTGGGTGAGCCCAGTTGTTTGGATCTTTCATTGCAGCTTCTTGATCAGCGGCTGCGAATGCGAGCATTGGCATAGCAAGCGCAACGCTGGCAGCAATACCAAAAGCAGTTTTGATTTTCATGATAGTAATATCTCCGAGATAATCACAAGGTAGCAATTGTTAACTTCAATTGCGCGGTGCTTAAATTGCCACTGGCACTAGGATTTCCAGAGCTGAAACATCCTGTTACGGATATATGTCACTTTATTAAGCGCTTGTAACTGTAATATAAATAACCGCCCCTGGCAGCCAGCCAGTTTCAGGTTTTATTCATGGGCCAGAGCGGGAATTTTTCCGAAAACTTTATTGAATTGCTTTTTTTTTGTATCATCTGGTTACGGAAGGCCATGTCCTAGTGTGCCCTTCAGGTAAGCGTGCCCAATGTGATGTGCAGGCACCCTTTTCTTGAACATAAGGCAAACGCAGACGTGCTGAGACCCTGGTATTACTCACTGGTGTTAGATAAGGATTCTCCTTCCTCCATCCATCAACAACTCATAGACCACTTTAGGTCGATGATAGAAGCTGGTGACTGGTTAGGCGGCAGCCCCTTGCCCAGCACACGCGATATTGCGCAACGTCTTGGCATCAACCGTAAGACAGTTTCCCGGGTTTATGAAGAACTGTCAGCCCAAGGGCTGATTTACACCCAACCTAAACGTGGCACTTTTGTTGCTGAAACCATCAAACGTAGCACCACAGCAGACAAAGCGATGGCAGACTCAAGCCCGTCATCGTCAGCCCCGCGCACTGAATCGAATAGCATAGAAAGCCTGATTCAAAAAAGCAGCATTCATCACTTGCGCCGCGCGGCATTGCATCTGCATAAATTGCGGCAAGCAGATTACGATGTCACTGGCTTACATCACCTTAAACATTTGCTGGCCAATTTGCTGGCGCATGAGCGGCGCTATTTGGTCCCACCGGAACACATCGCCTGCGGTGCACGCCAGGGACTGCAACAAGCCATTCTCTGCAATCTGGATGCCAGCCAGGGTTATGTATTGATTGACCCTAGCGTCGGGACAAGGCTGGAACATGCATTAAAAAAACAGGGCATTCCCGTCATGCAGCTTCCGGAAGGGGCATGCAACCAGACGCAGCAATTTATCGACCAGGTGGAAAAATATTGCATTAATTTTCCGGTATCGGCAGTCTGGTGTGACAGCAGCAAGGTCGTGTCACCGGCCCATCTGGAAGCGGAGCAAACCCTCATTGCACAAAAACTGTCTGATTACGGCCTGCTACTGATTGATGACCAGCGTAGCCGCCTCCCTCTTGGCCTGGAACATCAACCTCCCCTGGCAGCAAAGTACGCCCGCAGTTTGCTCCTTGGTAGCTTGTATGGCACCTTTTGCGAAATGTTCAATATTTGCTATGTAGCGAGCAACTTGGGATTCACAGATAAGTTTTTGACTGAGATGGATGCCCACTCGCAATCTCCGCTGCTCTTGAACATGCTGGCACAAAGTGACTTGATCAAACGCGGAGAATATAAAAAACTGGTCACCACCATACATCGCAGCATGGCTTAAGGATTGCGCGTCGCACCATCAAGCCATGCACCAAACTGGTTGCCAGGAACCAAATCCAAGCAGAAGTGGCTACCCACAACCACCATAAATACGGGAAGAAATCCTATTTACTCTGAAAATAGATTTTTAAAACATTAAGTTAAATTGAATACATAGAGTTGGCACAAGAAATGCTAAAATTCAGCCGGGAGTGTGCTATCACTAGGACCGATACCAGCAGACTGCATATCCGCCGGTATCGGGGTAGCCACTCCCTAACTTGCATATTGATCTCATGCAGAATAAAAAAGGCAGCGCATTTGCGCTGCCTTTTTTATTTTTTGAAACCGGCCGACCTCACTAGGAGGCAAGCACAGCTAAATTACTCTTGACCGATTTGGTAGACTTCGTAGCTGGTTTCTACGATCTTACCAGTTGTCGCATCCACTTCCACTTTTACTTCTTCGTTATCAGCTTCAAGGATATCGAATTCATAAGAAGCTTTGCCATCTGGCTCCAGCTCATATTCAACTTCAACCACTTTACCAGCGTGGGCAGCCAATGCTGTGGCTTTAGCGTCGGCTTCTGACACTTTAGCCAAGGCTTTGAATTTTTCGTCATCTGCAGTCACTTCTTGCTCTACTTCTGTGACTTTGCCAGTTTTGGCGTTGCACTCGATATCCCAAGCAGTACCGTCTTTGGACTGAACATCAAACTCATAAACCAGTTGTTTGCGCTCGGATTTCGCTTCAACTTTTACAATTTTGCCATCATGCACGGACAAGGCGGCTTTTACGCACTTACCCAAGCTGTCGTAGGCTTTTGGTTTGATAGTTTCGTGGTCAGCAAATGCTGGTGCTGACAATGCACCGCATACAGCGGCAATGATGAGTGAGGCTTTAATTTGCATAATGATCTCCTAAGTTTAAGTCATGAATTTAACGTGCAAGACAACGCTAGGGACGCCTGTTACACGCTCATAACGCTGCAAAGGATATCAAAAACAAACAAGGCTTTTGCAAATATTACACCTTATTAACAAAATGGTTTAAAACAACCATTCTATTAGCCTATTTAGCACTTTTAGACTGCAACTGGCGCCTTGATAGCCGGATAAGGATCGTAATTTTCTAACGTGAAATCCTCAAACTTGAAAGCAAAAATATCTTTGACTGCAGGATTGATATGCATGGTGGGCAGCGACCGTGGCGTACGGGAAAGTTGTTCTTTCACCTGCTCCATATGGTTGCTGTAAATATGTGCATCCCCTAGCGTATGCACAAAATCCCCTAATTGCAGGTCACATACTTGCGCAACCATCATGGTCAACAAGGCATAAGAAGCAATATTAAACGGCACCCCTAGGAAAATATCGGCACTGCGCTGGTATAGCTGGCAAGATAACTTGCCATCCGCGACATAAAACTGGAAGAAAGCATGACAAGGCGGTAACTTCATACGCTCAACATCGGCCACATTCCAGGCAGACACAATCAAACGGCGGGAATCCGGTGTGTTTTTGATCTGAGCGATGACTTGCGAAATCTGGTCAATATGGTTGCCATCCGGCTTTGGCCAGTTACGCCACTGGTAGCCATAAACAGGCCCGAGGTTGCCTTGCGCATCCGCCCACTCGTCCCAAATCGTAACGCCATTTTCCTTAAGGTAGGCAATATTGGTACTGCCTTGTAAAAACCACAGCAGCTCATGAATAATGGATTTTAAATGCACTTTTTTGGTCGTGAGCAGAGGAAAACCCTCTGCCAGGTTAAAGCGCATCTGATAGCCAAACACTGAGATGGTCCCGGTGCCGGTGCGATCAGTTTTGACATGACCTTGCGCAAGTACGTGGTTCAATAAATCATGATACTGTTGCATGGCAGGCTCCTGCGGTCTTAGGTATTGTCTATATTAGGTATTGGCGACGATAAAGGCTTTAATGGCATCGACACTCACCTCCATTACCGTCGATGTTTGTGGCAAGTCTTCCAGGCCTTGCAGGCTGGCAGGCCGCTCAGGACGCTCACCCAACGCCTCGACAATCGCATCTTCAAATTTTGCTGGCAATGCTGTTTCCAGCACCAGCATTGGTACCTCGGCGTTGCGGTGCTCCAGTGCAACCTTCAAGCCATCCGCAGTATGGGTGTCTATTGTCACACCATAGGTTTGCTTGGTTTCACGAATAGTTTGCATGCGGTTGGCATGGTTGCTATGTCCAGAAACAAAACCGAACCCTGCAACTTTGTCAAAATACCCTTGCGCCTTCAAATCAAACTGCCCGCCGCCATCGACTGCGCCCCATAACTCCCGCACTTTAGCGCTGTCTTGCCCGACCAAATCGTAGACAAAACGCTCAAAATTGGAGGCTTTGCTAATATCCATAGACGGGCTGGAGGTGTGGTAAGTATTCGCTGAACCACGCGGTGCATACACACCTGTATTAAAAAACTCATCCAGGACATCGTTTTCATTGGTGGCAACCACTAACTGGTCAATCGGCAAGCCCATCATGCGTGCAATATGCCCCGCACAAACGTTACCAAAGTTACCGCTCGGTACGGTGAAGCTGACCTTTTGGCTGTTGTTTTTGGTCACAGCCAAATAGCCTTTAAAGTAATACACAATCTGGGCAGCGATGCGGCCCCAGTTAATAGAATTGACGGCACCGATTTTATATTGTGCTTTGAAAGCATGATCGTTAGAGACTGCTTTGACCATGTCCTGCGCATCATCAAATACGCCTTTGACCGCGATATTGAAGATGTTTTTATCTTGCAAGCTAAACATTTGTGCCGTCTGGAAACGGCTCATTTTCTGGTAAGGCGACAGCATAAATACGCGCACCCCTTTTTTGCCACGCATGGCGTATTCAGCCGCAGATCCGGTATCTCCAGAAGTGGCCCCCAGAATATTGGTTGTTTGGCCGGTTTTTTCCAGCACGTATTCAAACAGGTTGCCAAGCAGCTGCATCGCCATATCTTTAAAAGCCAGCGTGGGGCCATTTGAGAGACTCAGCAGATACAAATTGTCTTGCAGCTTGAGTGTAGGGGTAATCTCTTCGGCATCTTGCCCTGCACGCGCATATTGATAGACCTCGGCCCGGTAGGTTTTATCAATAATGGCTTTGAGGTCTGTGTGCGGAATATCACTGTCATCGACCAGGCGTGACAAAATTGCAAATGCTAGCTCACGGTAATTCATGCCGCGCATGGCATTGAGGTCAGCGTCGCTGAATTGCGGATACTGCTCAGGCAGATACAAGCCACCGTCTGGCGCCAGGCCACCCAGTAAAATCTCACTAAAACTCAAAGCAGGCGATTGCCCACGGGTACTGATATATTTCATTGTATGACACTCATTCAATTAGGCCGGATCAACTTGACACTGGCTTAGCGCGACAGGGATTCAACACGGATTTTGGTCACTTTGCCGGTCAAAGCGGGCAAAGCCTCAATGCGGGCGATCGCAGTATCCATGGTTTTCTCTTGGGTGGTATGGGTCAGGATGACAATATCCGCCTCTGACTCCCCATCTGCCGGTTCTTTCTGCAGCATGGCATCAATCGAAATTTGCAGATCCGCCAGGATTTTGGTCAGGTCTGCCATCACGCCAGGTTTGTCCGATGCGCGTAAACGCAGGTAGTAATCTGAATGTACTTCTGCAATCGGCAATACTGGCAACGCTTGCTGCTGGTCTAACTGATAGCCCAAGTAGGCCACTCGT
Organism: Methylophilus sp. 3sh_L; assembly: GCF_046766015.1. Taxonomy (NCBI): domain Bacteria; kingdom Pseudomonadati; phylum Pseudomonadota; class Betaproteobacteria; order Nitrosomonadales; family Methylophilaceae; genus Methylophilus; species Methylophilus sp. 3sh_L. Next base: position 1,107,370 of record NZ_JBKOUF010000001.1, on the reverse strand, counting down.
TGCTCTGCGTGAGTGCCTTGCAAGCGGGCAATATCAACCAGGTCAGCTACCACGGCACTCGCGGTAGGTTCAGCCCCTGCCCCGGCACCATAATACAAGGTTGGACCGACGGCATCACCTTTCACCACAACCGCATTCATGGCGCCATCCACATTAGCAATCAGGCGCTTTTCCGGAATCAAGGTCGGGTGGACCCGCAGTTCCACGCCCGCGCTCGTTTTTTTGCTGATACCCAACAATTTAACGCGGTAACCCAACTCTGCCGCATAGTGTATGTCCTGGATGCTCAGTTGGGTAATGCCCTCAGTGTAGGCTTGCTCAAATTGCACTGGCATGCCAAATGCAATACTGGCCATAATGGTCAGCTTGTGCGCGGCATCAACCCCTTCCACATCAAAGGTTGGATCAGCCTCAGCATAACCCAGACGTTGCGCCTCCTTGAGCACATCGGCGAAGGCAAGGCCTTTATCTCGCATTTCGCTTAGGATAAAGTTGGTGGTGCCATTGATAATGCCAGCCACCCATTCGATTTTGTTGGCACTCAAGCCTTCACGCAAGGCCTTGATGATAGGAATACCGCCGGCTACTGCTGCCTCAAATGCGACGATGACACCCTTTTCGGCCGCCGCTTTAAAAATTTCGTTGCCATGAACCGCCAGCAAGGCCTTATTGGCAGTCACCACATGCTTGCCATTGGCAATGGCTTGCAGCACTAGCTCTTTAGCAATGGTGTAGCCGCCGATCAGCTCGACGACGACATCCACTTCAGGGTTATTCACAACAGCAAACGCGTCATCGGTCAGGGCGACTTGTCCGCCTGTCACCTGTTTGGCGAGCTCGAGATTGCGGTCAGCCACTTGCACAATCCGGATATTGCCGCCGATCCGGCGGGCAATCTCTGACTGGTTACGGGTGAGCACGGTAAAAGTACCGCCCCCCACTGTGCCTATGCCTAACAACCCAACTTTTAATTCTTTCATACTTAATACTCACCATTGATGGCGCGCCCCAAGGCACGCCTTTATTTTGAATGTTTCTTTCGGTAACCGTCGAGGTAACGCCCGATACGTGTCATCGCCTCGGTCAAATCATCCACATTCGGCAGGAACACCACGCGGAAATGATCTGGTGACTTCCAGTTGAAACCGGTTCCCTGGACCAGCAGCACTTTTTCCTCAAGCAGCAAGTCGAGGATAAATTGCTGGTCATCAGCAATCGGATACATATTGGCATCCAATTTGGGGAACAGATACATGGCGGCCTGCGGTTTAACACAGGTCACGCCTGGCATCGCGGTCAGCATGTCATAGGCGAGGTCACGTTGCTTGCACAAGCGCCCACCAGGCGCCACCAGGTCGTTGATGCTCTGGTAACCACCTAACGCCGTCTGGATAGCCAACTGTCCAGGAACGTTGGCACACAAACGCATAGAGGCCAGCATATTCAGGCCTTCGATATAGTCTTTGGCGTCTTTTTTATCGCCTGAAATAATCATCCAGCCAGAGCGGTAACCACATGCGCGGTAATTTTTGGACAACCCGTTAAAGGTCACAAACAAGACATCATCGGCCAAGGAGGCAATCGATGTATGCGTGTTGCCGTCGTACAACACCTTGTCATAAATTTCATCGGCAAAAATCACCAGGCCGTGATGGCGGGCGATTTCAATAATGCCTTCCAGCGTTTCTTTGGGATACAAAGCGCCAGTTGGGTTATTGGGATTGATAATGACAATACCTTTGGTGTTGGCATTGATTTTGTTTTCAATATCTTCGAGATCGGGCAACCAGCCAGACTGCTCGTCACAGACATAGTGCCGTGCGGTACCGCCAGCCAGGTTAACGGCCGCTGTCCACAACGGATAGTCGGGCATGGGTACCAGGATCTGGTCGCCATTATTGAGCAGGCCTTGCATAGCCATGACAATCAGCTCTGAAACGCCGTTGCCAATAATGATGTCGTCTATGGTCACACCCGTAATATTCTTTTGCTGGGTGTAATGCATAATGGCTTTGCGCGCCGCAAACAACCCTTTGGAATCGGTGTAGCCAGAGGCCTGATCCATATTATGAATCACGTCCTGGACGATTTCTTCTGGCGCATTAAAACCGAAGGGCATCGGGTTACCGATATTCAGCTTGATAATGCGCTGTCCATCTTCCTCCATCTGGCGAGCACGCTGCAAAACAGGGCCGCGGATGTCGTAACAGACATTGCTGAGTTTGCTGGATTTATTGACTGGCTGCATAGCGGATTAACAAACACATCTGGCGTGTGTTAAGCTCTTAAAGTAAAACTTTCATTCTACCTGCAAACCCCTGCTACAGCAATGAACCTGGTACGCGGGATCGTGTCAGTCCTGAAGGACGAATGACCTTCCAGACGCTTCAATCACGAGTGATAAACCTATGAAACTACATCTGCATACCGGCGAACAACAATACCAGATTCATGGCGTGGATCATGAGGCGGTGATCATTAACCACCAGCGTTATGAACAAGCCGTGATTGTCAGCGAGCAGGCGCTCAGTAACGACTGGTTTAAAGGGCCATGGGAGACACTGGACGCGCAGGCATTGTCAGTCATTCTGGCGTTCAAACCGGAAGTAGTGCTGCTGGGCACGGGCAATAAACAGCGTTTTATCCACCCCAAACACACCCAGGCATTTTTGTCTGCGCATATTGCAGTGGAGTGCATGACCACGGCAGCCGCTTGCCGCACTTTTAATATCCTGAGTGCAGAAGGCAGGAAAGTCGTCGCAGCCTTATTGCTAGAGAAGCATTTACAGTCTGCACCCTAACCGCTATTGGGGTTTGAGGGTCACGCTTAGCCCTTCTGGCGTGACCTTGAACTGATCCGGTTGATAGCGCCTGCCGGCATAACTTAAGTCCTCAGGCTTCACCTCGTACAACACGACTTGTTTGAACCATTGCCGGCCGACTTCCTTGGCCAGTTGCTGGGCCAAAGCATTCCATTCACTCCCCGCCTCATCCAGCTGCAATGAATCCACCTCCGGCTGGTCCAGCACGACCACCTGCTTCGCCTGGTCAAAATTCAACACGCCGGAAAGACCGAGTTTTCCGGTGGCGGGATTCGCCAGCAGGTCACTGTGGATATTCGCATCCATCAAGGTGTGAATACGCCCAGAACCCTGCTCTACTGAAACCCGCGCATTGGAGAGTTGGACCTGGAACACACGCAGGATGGTGATCGGTTTTTTCAGTTTTCGATTCAAGTTTTCTTGTAGTTGTGCCGTACTCATATGCAAGGTGCGTTCGCCCATACTCACACAATGCGTCAGCATTAACGCTAGCGAAACACCTACACAGAGCTTTTTAAATTGACGCATTTGTAAGCCTTATTTAACACTTGCAACATTCCACAAAATTTGACAACAGACAAAACGGCTACGATAAGATCGCGCACCATGAACAACAAACATCGCATACAGCTTGGATTTACATTGGTAGAATTGGTTGTCGTGCTGCTGATTCTATCAGCGCTTGCCGTCACTGCCTATGCGCGCATTTCGCAGGTGGATGTACAGGCCAGGCAAGCATCGCTGGCTGACTTTAAAGCCACGCTACAATCTGTTGCAACCATGGCCAAAGGCGTTTGCATGTCCGACCCTCAATGCGATAGCCAACAAGCATCGCCATCAACCAGCATAGAGGGCAATATTATTTATTTTAGCAATGGTTATCCTGTCGGTTGGTTGGGCAGTAGCGATGGTGCAGGCACAATCAACCAGTTAATCGATCTCGGAAAATTTGCCATACAGCCCTCACTGTCTGACCGCGAGCATGCCATCTATTATTTGCAAGGTGCCAGAAACAGCGCGCAATGCAAATTGCAGTATACCCTGCCGGCAAGCGCAGGGAGCAGCTTATCTATCGAGACCGACAATAGCGGCTGCTAAGTGGGCAACGAATAAAAAAACCGTGTGCTGTAATACACACGGTTTTTTTATTCGTTAAATGGCATTTCGCCACTCAAAGAGACTTTCGGCTACGCTACAGACTTTTAGTCGATAACGTCAGTGTCGCGTTGGTCCCACCAAAACCAAAACTGTTAGACAGTGCTGTTTGCACTTTGGCAGATGGAATCGCGGTACGGACAATATTTAGGCCTTCCGCAGCAGGGTCAAGATTATCAATATTGGCTGAAGCCGCAATAAATCCATGCTGCATCATGAGCAATGTGTAAATCGCTTCATTCACTCCTGCGGCCCCTAAGGCATGACCAGACAGCGATTTGGTCGATGCAATGGCTGCGCGGCTCTGGGTACCAAAAACCGTGCGTATGGCCTCCAGCTCTTTGGTATCACCCACTGGGGTACTGGTCCCGTGCGTATTGATGTAATCAATATCTTCAGGGCTAATGCCTTGCAAGGCTTGCTGCATACAGCGCACAGCACCTTCGCCGCTAGGGGCCACCATATCGTAGCCATCTGAGGTTGCACCATAACCAATGACCTCGGCATAAATATGTGCACCCCGGGCTTTGGCGTGCTCGTACTCTTCCAGCACAACAATACCGCCACCACCGGAGATCACGAATCCATCGCGATCCACATCATAAGTACGTGAAGCTTTTTCCGGCGTGTCGTTATACTTGCTGGACAAAGCGCCCATGGCATCAAACAGGTAGCTCATGGTCCAGTGTTCTTCTTCACCACCACCGGCAAAAACAATGTCTTGCTTACCCAGTTGAATTTGCTCTACGCCAGCACCAATACAGTGGGCACTGGTCGAGCAGGCAGAGCTGATACCATAGTTAACGCCCTTGATTTTGGCGCCGGTTGCCAAACAGGCAGCAATCCCGCTACTCATGGTTTTAGTCACCATGTAAGGGCCTACCCGGCGAATCCCTTTTTCGGCCAGCGTATTGGTGCCTTCAAGCATGCTCTCAGTAGAAGTGCCACCAGCCCCTACAATCAAGCCGGTTCTGACATTAGAAACCAATTCCTCTGGCAATTGCGCATCTGCAATCGCCTCCTGCATGGCCAGCCAGGCATAGGCATGGCCTTTCGCCATAAAACGCAATAGCTTGCGGTCAATCAGGGCTTCAATCTCAAGATTTTTGATCGAGCCAGCGACGTGCGAGCGCAAGCCGCGCTCGGCATATTCCGGCTGGAAACTAATCCCGGAGCGCCCGGTTTTCAGGCTCTCCAGTACTTCATGTTTGTTATTACCGAGACTTGATACGATACCAAATCCTGTAATCACTACGCGACGCATTGCGCCTCCTTAAACTTCAAAAAACGTTCAGGGATACTAAATTAAAGTAATCCTGCTAAAAATTGTCGGTGGTGGTAAATAAGCCCACCCGCAAATCACTCGCAGCATAAATTTTGCGGCCATCTACTTCCATGCGCGCATCAGCGATGCCCATGACCAGTTTACGCATAATCACGCGCTTCAGGTCAATGTGGTAGCGCACCAATTTTGCTTTGGGCAACACTTGCCCGGTAAACTTGACCTCGCCGGAACCGAGGGCTCGACCTCTGCCAGGCCCACCTTTCCAGCCCAGGAAAAAACCAACTAGCTGCCACATAGCATCCAAGCCCAGACAGCCTGGCATCACAGGGTCACCGGTAAAGTGACACTCAAAAAACCATAAATCAGGACGGATATCCAATTCGGCAATAATTTCACCCTGGCCGTATTTACCACCCTCATCAGAAATTTTTACGATGCGGTCAAACATCAACATGGGAGGCAGTGGCAATTGGGCGTTACCTTCCCCAAACATTTCGCCGCGACCGCAGGCCAGCAACTCCTCTTTACTGAAACTACTTTTTCTAGTCATGTATTTTTAGATTTTTAGTATAAAACAATATTTTCGCCGGAAATTGCGTTTAGTGAAAGCTTTTTGTCATGCCAAGACTATACTGACCTGTATACTTTTATTCAAAACACAGGTAAGATTCCCGAAATTGTTACTGAATTTTACATCTCATAAAATGGCAATAGCGCGCGGTTTAAAAGTCTATTAGTGAATTTTTCACCCTATTGAAGTTACAATTTAGTTACAATCAAAACCACTTTATATATTCAAATCATCAGGAAGTCAGGCATGCAAGAACAACAACTCAACGATTGGCGCACCCATGCGCTCACACTCGAGTCAGAAGTCAATAAAGTGGTCGTCGGTCAGGCAACACCGGTACGCCTGATTACCACCGCCGTCTTTGCCCGTGGCCACGTATTGCTTGAGGGGGATGTGGGCGTGGGTAAAACCACCTTGTTACGCGCCTTTACCCGTGGCATTGGTGGCGGTTATCAGCGGATTGAAGGCACCATCGACCTGATGCCTAACGATTTGGTTTACCACACTTACCTGGGGGAAGATGGCAAGCCGCATGTTAGCCCTGGCCCACTGTTGATGTCTGGTCAGGATTTGTCGATCTTCTTCTTTAATGAAATTAACCGTGCACGTCCGCAGGTGCACTCCTTAATGTTGCGCGTGATGGCAGAACGGACACTGACCGCATTCAACAAAGAGCATTACTTTCCACATATGCTGGTATTTGCTGACCGCAACCAGGTGGAACGTGAAGAAACATTTGATATCCCGTCAGCGGCGCGCGACCGTTTCATGATGGAAATCCCAATTGTCGTGCCGCCTGCGCATGACATTATGGAGTCACTGATTTTTGATACCCGCTTCCATGATGTGGATCAACTAATTTCCAATGTGCCAGCCGATATTCTCCAGTTTGACCAGCTCAATAGCTTTGCCAAAGTAATCCAAGAAAATATTCAAGCCAGCCCAGCCCTGCGCAAATATGCGCTTGACCTGTGGCTGGCCACCAAAGATCCGGTTGCCTATGGTGTCAAAGTCTCCAATGTAGACATGAAACGCCTGGTGCTCAGCGGCGCCAGCCCGCGCGGCATGGGCATGCTGTTGCGTGCTGCCCGCGTCAATGCCTGGCTGAATAACCGTGCGGCAGTGGTCCCTGAAGATATTCATGCGGTATTCCACGAAACCATCGCCCACCGCCTCGTCTTCAGTCCTGTCTATGAAATGCGCAGGACCGAAATTGCGCGTGAATTGCTTTCTGGCATCGTCAACGCAATCGCGGCACCTTAATTGATTACCTGCTGATGCGCAGAATAACGAGTATTGAAAAGTGATGCAGACAGTTAAGGAATTTAGCTACCACACTGGCTGGCGTTCGCGTTCACGCCGTCCTGGACGCCATAAGAGTAACCAGCGTGGCATGGGCATGGAGTTTAGGGGCCACACTACCCTGCTGTCCTACCCTGATCCACGCCGGATCGACATCCGCCAGACCATACGCGACCCGATGGAGCAGGTGTATGTGCGTATTTTCAACCAGAAAAGCGCCACGCCGGTGTTTGTGCTGTGCGATATGTCTGGCTCCATGCAATATGGCACCCCGCACACCAAACTGGTGACAGCCGCCGAAATCACGCGTTCGGTCGCGCAATCCGCCTGCCGTAATACAGACCCAGTCGGCTTCATCGGCTTTGATGATGACTTGCATGACGAATGGTTATGCACCCTAGCCTCTCGTCCACATAGCATGTTCGAGCTGGCAGATCGACTCGAAAACCACCTACCGAGTGAGGTGGGTGCGGCCGGTTTGATGGAAAGCGTCAGGTTGCTGCCACGTGAGCGTTCGCTGATTTTCATGGTGTCTGACTTTCATATGCCCTTGGAGCAATTGGAGGCTGCCTTGCTACTAATGCTGCGCCACCATATTGTCCCCGTCGTGTTATGGAATAGTAGCGAGTACAAGCAATTACCCGATTTTGGCATCACCAGTATTAATGACCCTGAAACTGGTGAGCGGCGCACGCTATTTTTGCGCGCATCCTACCGTCAACGTATCCTGAAAGCGTTTGAAGCCCGCCGCCAAGCCATTGAAGATATATTTATGAGATTTGATATGCAGCCTTTTTTTGTGGAAGACCGGTTTGATGCAGATGCCCTCACCGACTACTTCAATCAATACGTGCCTGCCTGAGGAAAGCGACCCATGAACGCGCGCCACCATCTATTGTATTTAATGTTATGCGTAGTCAGCCTGCTGTCTGTTTCACTCAACAGCGCTGCCGATGTGATTTTGCCATCGGTGGACAATAAATTTGTCAGTGTCCAAGAGATCAATCCTGGCCGCGATGCAGGCTTTGTCGTGGGTGACAAACTGCAACGCACCATGATTCTGACCGTCAAGCAACCGTATGAACTCATCAAAGAGTCGCTGCCGATTGTCGGTTATGAGCATCGCTACCGTGGACAGGTTTCTGGGATTGAGCTGACGGCGATTGATGTGGAAGAATCGAAAGAGCGCCAGCAAACGGTATACACCATTCACCTGGAATACCAGGTGTTCAAGTCTGGCCGGGTGGTCAAACCCGCCATCCTGAGAGGGGAAATCGTCAAACTGCGGCAGCAAGGTAGCAAGGACATCAAACAGTTCCGTATGCCCTCGTTTAACTTCCGGACCTCACCACTTTCTGTGTATGGTGAAGTCAATTTAAAGAACGAAATGAGCCCTTTTGTCGCGCCACTCAAATTGCATGCGGATAAAGAATGGCTGATGCTCAAAGTGGCTGCGGTGGTTTTAATCCTTTGCGTACTCGGTCTGGTTTATATTCTTGGCACAAGTACCTGGCTGCCGCGCATGGGGGGAGCCTTTGCCAAGGCTTACCGCAAGATCGGCAAATTGCCAGAGGATGCACAAGGTTTGCAACAGGCGATTTCCACCGTGCATGAGGCCATGCATCAGGTGGCTGGCTACAGTGTATTCGGTAACGGCGTCGATCAATTCTTGCTGCAAAAACCAGGCTTTGCACCGGCCAAACCAGAAATCGAACGTTTTTTTGCCTTGTCCCGCCAAGTATTCTTTGATGCCAGTACACCGCTAGACCTGGGCGCCCCCCCACGCGAGTGGCTGAAAAAATTCTGCCGCCATATGCGTGATTGTGAGCGTGGTTTAAAGCCTGAGGTACGCGCATAATGGCATTCACACATCCATGGCTATTGTGGGCCCTGCCTTTGGCACTACTGCCATTATTGCTGGAACGCTCGCATAGCAAACACTACTCCTGGGTAGGTCTGCTGCCACCAGATCCGTTGTCTAAAACCATAGGTTTCTTACTGAAGGTTTTAGCGGTCATCAGCATTGTGTTTATTATTTTGGGCTTAGCCGGACCGCACAGCCTGGAGCAACAAGTAGAACGCACGGGCGTAGGCGCGCAAATCGGCCTGGTGCTGGACCGCAGTGCCAGCATGGACGACCCTTTTGCCGGTGACAAAGATGGCAATGTTGGTGAAACCAAATCCGTTGCGGCCGCACGTATCATGACCAAGTTTGTGCAAAGCCGACAGAACGACATGATGGGTTTGATCACGTTTAGTAACTCGGCCATGTATGTACTACCACTGACCGAAAACAAAGAGGCGATTCTCTCCGCCATACAGGCAACCGCAGGCAACTCACTGTTCCAGACTAATATCGGCGGCGGTTTAACCAGCGCGGTGGAGTTGTTTAAAGATATGCCAGATTCAGGTTCGCGCGTGATTATCTTGATTTCCGATGGTGCCGGACGCGTGAGTGACATGGTGCAACAAAAGCTGCGTGACTGGCTGCAGCGCTACAACATCGGTTTATATTGGATTGTGTTGCGCCAGCCTGGAGGCGTCACTATTTTTGACCCTAAATACGCTGAAAGCAGCTACGACGGCCCAATGCCCAGCGAAGTATTGCTTTACCAGTTTTTTCAAACGCTGCGCACCCCATTTAGCGCTTATGAGGCTGCCGATCCCAAGTCATTAGAGGCCGCAATTGCCGACATCAACAGCAAAGAAAAAAAACCAATTCAATATCTGGAAAAGATTCCCGGCCATGACTACACCAATGTGTGTTACTGGATTGCTTTCGTCATGATTGCTGTCCTGCTGGCGGTTAAATATTTGGAGATTCATACATGGCGCTCAGCGTAAATAAACTTGTGATCGGGCTAATCGTGGTCGCCGCGGCTGCAACGGTTTCTATGGCTTATAGCTGGCAACGTATACAGCAAGTCGAAGCCTTTAACCAGGCGATCGCGACTGCCAAAAGTCCACAAACGGACCAGCAAAGTGTTGAGGCCAAATATGCGGTCGCTTACTGGCTGGGCAAAAATGAGCGTTACAAAGAATCTACGCTGTTGTTTACCAAGTTGATCGAGCAAGCCAATGCCAGCCAGCGCGCAGCCATTTTGCACAATGTCGGCAATATGTTTTTCATGCGCGCAATACAAATGACTGGTGGCAACGACAACAGCACGCGTGATGAAATTGAATACCTGCTGTCACAAGCGGCCAACTCCTATAAAGCTGCGCTCAAGGCAGATAACAGCAATTGGGGCACGCGCCGCAATTATGACCGTGTCCTGGGATTGCTGCCTGAGAAACCTACGCCTGGTGTAGGTGAATCTGACAATCCAGGCTTGATCATGGGCAATATTCCAAATGGATTGCCATAACAGGCAGCTGACTTTTTAGACCTCGATCTGACCCTATTGACTGGCATGGCATGAAAATCTGGCTAAGACATTTTATCAAGCATCGCGACACAGCCCTGCTCGCACTGGCGCTGCTGTTCCTGCTGGGAGCGATATTGCGGCCCAGCATCCCGTTTAAGCATAACATTTATGCTTATTTCCTGATTGCCGATATCTCGCAAAGCATGAACGCAGAAGACATGATGCTGAATGGCAAAAAAGTGACTCGCATGGCCTATATGCAAAACATGATGCATGAAGTCGTGGCTTCCTTACCCTGCGGCACCAAAGTTAGCATTGGCATGTTTGCCGGCAACTCGGTGGCGGCCATGTACGCGCCGATTGAGGTATGCAGTAACTTTGCAGCGATTCAGGACACCATTGCGCACCTTGACTGGCGGATGGCGTGGTCTGGCAATAGCCGTGTGCGGGAAAGCCTGTTCGTGACCGCCAAAGTCGTCCGTGCCATGCCAGAACCTGCACAGGTACTGTATTTTACCGATGGCGAAGAAGCGCCTAAACTACATGCATTCAACACCAAAAACCTGGATGAGTTTCAAGGCGGGGATGACTGGTTGTTTGTTGGCATAGGCACCGAAGAAGGCGTGGCGATTCCCAAACTGAGCCCGGATAATCAGGTCATTGGCTACTGGTCTAATGAGAGTTTTGCCATGCAACCCGGCATTGCACAAATTTCCGAAAGTACTTTGGGCGTACGCGATGATAACGTTGCCTTTGGTGACCATGACCGCTATGTGTCGAAACTGGCCAGCGAATATATGGAATCCCTGACCAAAGAAATCGGGGCAAAATTTATCAAAGGCGACAGTACTTACACCGTCCTTAAAGCGATGAAAGAGCAAAAGCCCGCCCGGCGCGACATTGCCCCTTTACCACTAGGTTGGTTATTTGCCACCCTGGCGGGGTTATGCATCCTCGCCACCTATGCGAGCCATCACCCATGGCGGCAAATCAAGCAGAATCTGCACCTCTACCGTCGTGAAATTCAATCCAGATTTTTTGTAAAAGGTGAATCAGTCGCCCACGACAACCACTTTCAATAAGCCTGAGGAGAACGCCTCAGGCCTATAATGAGCCAGTGATCCAAGCAATCTGTTGAGCAGCGGCTGGTGGAAAAAAACTGATTCAGTCCAGTATTACATCAACAGCTGGTCTAGTGCCAAGCGTCCCTTATCTAAGCTTGCCCCCACCTTAACCAGACACGGAAGGCGGTCAACTGTCCCTTGTCCACCTGGTCCGGTAGCAGCAAAATACGCTGATTGCGCGCGCAAGATTCAGTGGACGAATCTTCATCCATGGCATCCAAATGGAGATGTAAAACCAGACACCATGGATGCACGACACTATCTGCGAGCACAGTGGCTTGATAGACTTGGCCGGACCGATTAGTGATGGTCATGTGTCCGAACACATCGACGCGTATGGTTTGGATACTATGCTTCCAGGGTGTTGCGACCAATTTCGTCCACTGCCAGCCACTGACGATGCAATAGAGGCCTGTTCCACTCACTGCCCAGCCAAAGGGCAATTTCCACCATAAGCATGCCACGACCAGCATTGAAAATAAACCCCACCAGCCCCATAAAAGATAGGATGGCTGCAAGCGCAGATCAATTTCACTTGATAAAATAGCTTTTCTCATTGCAATCACCAAAGGCTAGATAGCAACAGCCTGGAAGGAAACCTCATTTATGTCACATCCCGCAACGGCATGGCAACAGTTTTTAATCTCGCAAGGCGCCCAATACAATCCGCAGGGTGAAGCCTCTTTTCCGGCAGCGACCGCGCACGCACAATTGTTCGACCTCTCCAGCGATGGCCTGATTGCCATTAGCGGGGCTGACAGCCAGACTTTTTTGCAAGGGCAAGTCACCAATGATATTAAACAGCTGGCCCAGGGTGCGCAATTTAATGGCTATTGCACCCCCAAAGGCCGCTTGCTGGCGTTGTTTTACACCTTTAGTGTAGAGGATGTCATTTACCTGCAATGTCCACGTGCCTTGGTGCCAGACCTGGTAAAACGATTGCGTATGTATGTATTGCGCAGCAAGGTACTCATCGAAGACGCCAGCGAAAAATTCAATCGTTTAGGCTTGGCGAGCGAGGATCTGGCCCAGCGCATTCCCGACTTGCCTGAGCAAGCACATCAGTTAATTAAAACAGATCAAGGCATCTTGATCCGCCAAGCGGACAGTGGCGCGCAACAACGCGCCCAGCTGCTTGTCAGTGCCGAACAAGCTCAAGCGGTTTGGCAATCCCTGCGGACGACCTTCACGCCAGCCAGTACAGCAGCGTGGGAGGCCTTAGAGATTGAAGCAGGCATTCCGCAAATTTACGCAGCAACCAAAGAGCAGTTCGTGCCACAAATGGTGAATCTTGATGCATTAAATGGCATCAACTTTAAAAAAGGTTGCTATACCGGCCAGGAGATTGTGGCCCGTACGCATTACCTGGGTAAGGTCAAACGGCGTACCCTGCTCGCACAACTGCCAGCATCGTCACAAGCCCCGCAGGCCGGTGACGCTTTACAAGATGCACAGGCACAAGAAGCAGGCCAATTGGTCCGCGTTGCAGCCGATGCATTACAGGGTGGCTGGGTAGTGTTGGCAGAATGCCGGTTGGAGTCCAAAGAGGCCGGGGCCATTCTCTGGCAAGGTCAGCCCTTGGCGTTTAAAGAATTACCTTATACGCTGCCCTAAGCTACGCAGCCTTCAACGGATAAGTCAGTGAGGGATTGGCAATAAAAAAGGCGCTGAGTGCGCCTTTTTTATTGGTTCTGCTGCGGTGTGACAGACGGTGAGTCTGAGGGCTTGGGAGCCGGCGTTTTGTTCTGGATCACCTGAAAAAACACTTCATCCTGCTTGACTAAGCCAAGTTCGCTACGCGCCCGCTCTTCAATCGCAGATTGACCCTGCTTGAGGTCACGCACCTCGGCACGCAGTGTTTCATTGCGCTGCCGGTAATACTCATTGCGTTTTTCATGCGCCTCAATCTGTTGCGAATATTGCCATACACGCAACCAACTACCCTTGCCCAGCCACAATGGATATTGCAGCAGGGCAATCAGGACCACCAATACAACTGTCAGTTTACGCACAGTGGTCCAGCATCAGTTATTTGAACAACTGATAGAAAGCAGATAAGCCAGCGTAGCTGGTCGCATCCCCTAACTCTTCTTCGATACGCAGCAACTGGTTGTACTTGGCGACGCGTTCTGAGCGGCACAGTGAACCAGTCTTGATCTGCAAGGCATTGGTGGCCACAGAGATGTCGGCAATCGTGGTATCTTCTGTTTCACCAGAACGATGTGACACTACGGCTGTGTAGTTGGCGCGTTTTGCCATCTCAATGGTTTGGAAGGTCTCGGTCAAAGTACCAATCTGGTTGACTTTGATCAGCACAGAGTTAGCTGCACCTTTCTGGATGCCTTCACGCAAGATTTTTGGATTGGTGACGAACAGGTCATCACCCACCAGCTGCGTGGTTTTACCCAGGCGCTTGGTCAAGATATCCCAGCCCTCCCAGTCAAACTCGCTCATGCCATCTTCAATCGTAATGATGGGGTATTTGTCAGCCAAGGTTGCCAGGTAGTCAGAAAACTGTTGTGAAGTCAGTGAAGCACCTTCTGATTCAAGGTGGTATTTACCATCCTTGTAAAACTCGGTACTGGCGCAATCCAGGCCCAGGTAGATGTCCTTGCCTGGCTCGTAACCTGCGGCTTCAATCGATTCCATGATCAATTGCAAGGCAGATTCATTAGATGGCAGGTTAGGAGCAAAACCACCTTCATCACCGACGGTCGTGGCCAAGCCTTTGGAGTGCAGGGTTTTCTTCAGTGCATGAAACACTTCAGCCCCCGCGCGCAACGCTTCACGGAAGGTCGGCAAGCCTGCCGGCACAATCATGAACTCCTGAATATCGACGGAGTTGTCAGCGTGTGCGCCGCCGTTGATGATGTTCATCATTGGCGTTGGCAATTGCATGAACGCAGAACCACCCAAGTAACGGTACAGAGGCAGGCCGCTCTCTTCTGCCGCAGCACGTGCACAGGCCATGGATACACCCAAGATCGCATTCGCACCCAAACGGTCTTTGTTTTCTGTCCCATCCAGCTCAATCAGCGTTTTGTCGATAAAGCTTTGTTCTTCCGCATCCAGGCCAATGATCGCTTCGGTAATTTCCGTGTTGACGTTCTCAATCGCGTTCAATACGCCCTTACCCAGGTAACGACTTTTATCGCCGTCACGCAACTCAACCGCTTCTTTGGTACCAGTAGACGCGCCTGAAGGCACTGCCGCACGACCAATGACACCACTTTCCAGCAATACATCGACTTCAACAGTCGGGTTGCCACGGGAGTCCATAATCTCGCGGGCGATAATATCTACAATAGCGCTCATGATTTATCCTTATCTTTAAGATGAAATAAAATTACAGGGTTTGTTCTGCGAAACCGGCTTTTTTCACCAGTTTGTCCAAATCGACCAGCAGATGCAACAAATCTTCCATTTTGCCTAATGGCCAAGCATTGGGGCCATCAGACAAAGCTTTGCTCGGGTCTGGATGAGTTTCCATAAACACACCGGCAATGCCGCTGGCGACTGCGGCTCGCGCCAATACAGGTACAAACTCGCGCTGACCACCACTCTTATCACCCTGCCCACCGGGTTGCTGGACAGAATGGGTCGCATCAAACACCACGGGACACTGGGTTTCACGCATGATGGCCAGGCCACGCATATCAGACACCAGCGTGTTGTAGCCAAAGGATGCACCGCGCTCACAAACCATAATATTGTCGGCACCACCGTTGGCTTCTTTAGCCTTGTTAACCACTTGTTTCATGTCACCAGGCGCTAAAAACTGGCCTTTTTTGATATTCACTGGCTTGCCGGATTGGGCACAAGCGACAATAAAATCGGTCTGACGACACAGAAAAGCAGGCGTTTGCAGCACATCCACCACCGCCGCCACATGCGGCACCTGTTCTTCGGTATGCACATCGGTGAGAATAGGCACGCCAATTTGGGCGCGCACTTCGTCCAGAATTTTCAGGCCTTCTTCCATGCCAAAACCACGGAAAGTCTTGGTCGAACTACGGTTGGCCTTGTCGTAAGAAGACTTGTAGATAAATGGCACGCCTAACCGGGCAGCCATTTCTTTTAATTGACCAGCGGTATCAATCGCCATTTGTTTGGATTCAATGACACATGGCCCTGCAATCAGGAACAGCGGATGCTCAAGGCCTACGTCAAAACCACATAATTTCATTCAACATTCCTTATTTTTTGGAGGCTTTTTGTGCCAGTGCCGCCTGCACATAGGCTTTAAACAATGGGTGACCGGCACGCGGGTTAGACGTAAACTCAGGGTGGAACTGGCAAGCGACAAACCACGGATGCACGGTCTGCGGCAATTCAATCATTTCACACAGTTCTTCACGTGGTGTGCGTGCGGAAATCACCAGGCCAGCGTTTTTCAACTGGTCTACATAATGGTTGTTGACCTCGTATCGGTGACGGTGGCGCTCGTTCACCTCGCTGCCGTAAATGCTGGCGGCCAAGGTATTCGGCACAATTGGACAGCTTTGTGCACCAAGACGCATGGTGCCGCCCAGGTCAGAGTTTTCATCGCGCTTTTCAATCTTGCCGGATGCATCTTGCCACTCGTCAATCAAGCCAATGAGTTTATGCTCTGCTTTAGGGTTGAACTCGGTGCTATTCGCATCCTTGAGGCCTGCCACATTGCGTGCATATTCAATC
Source organism: Methylophilus sp. 3sh_L (assembly GCF_046766015.1). NCBI lineage: Bacteria > Pseudomonadati > Pseudomonadota > Betaproteobacteria > Nitrosomonadales > Methylophilaceae > Methylophilus > Methylophilus sp. 3sh_L. The sequence goes on along the minus strand of NZ_JBKOUF010000001.1, from coordinate 1,091,066 downwards.
ACCGCCAATTGCATGCCCAGGCAGATGCCCAGGTAAGGCACTTTGTTTTCACGGGCATACCGGATCGCCGCAATTTTGCCTTCGGTTCCGCGCACACCAAATCCGCCAGGGATCAGGATCGCATCCATGTCCTTCAGGCCATCGGTACCGTTTTTCTCAATCTCTTCACTGTCCATATAGTGAATCTTGACTTTGGATTCGGTGTGAATCCCGGCGTGTATCAAGGCTTCCGTCAGGGACTTGTATGACTCGGTCAAGTCTACATACTTGCCGACAAAAGCAATATCGACAATTTCTTTTGGATTGGCTTGCGCATGGGTGATTTTTTGCCAGGCAGATAAATCAGCCGCTTTAGCCAGGATATTCAACTTATGGCAGACAATCTCATCCAGCATTTGCGCATGTAACAAGCCAGGGATTTTGTAGATTGAATCACTATCAATCGCAGTAATCACAGCCTCATATGCCACGTTGGTAAACAAGGCAATCTTGCGTTTTTCATCTTCAGGGATTTCACGCTCTGCGCGGCACATCAAAATGTCCGGCTGGATACCGATCTCACGCAACTCTTTGACAGAGTGCTGGGTCGGTTTGGTTTTCAGTTCACCTGCGGTAGGAATCCAAGGCAACAGGGTCAGGTGGATAAAACAGGCATTATTTCTGCCTTCTTCAATGCCCATCTGGCGGATGGCTTCGAGGAAAGGCAAAGACTCAATATCCCCAACCGTGCCGCCGACTTCTACAATCGCGACATCCGCACCTTCGGCACCCCGTTTGACGTGCGCCTTAATTTCATCGGTAATATGCGGAATGACTTGTACGGTTTTACCCAAGTATTCGCCGCGGCGCTCTTTTTTGATCACCGTCTCGTAAATCTGGCCCGTGGTGAAGTTGTTACGCTTGGACATTTTGCTGCTGATAAAACGCTCGTAATGGCCAAGATCGAGGTCAGTTTCCGCGCCATCATCCGTCACAAACACTTCGCCGTGCTGAAATGGCGACATGGTGCCCGGGTCAACGTTAATATAGGGGTCCAGCTTGAGCATGGTCACTTTAATGCCACGCGATTCGAGAATGGCGCCGAGGCTGGCGGCCGCGATACCTTTTCCAAGAGAAGAAACAACACCGCCGGTTACGAATACATATTTGGTCATGGATCAGGTACTTTGAGATTGTTACAGACGGGAGAACATTTTACCGTAAACCCCTTACTCCCACAATGAAAGTCAGTCATAAAATCTGACAGCGGCTCGCCAAGCCTTGCGCTTACGCATACAATTCAGGCATGAACAACGCGCTATCAAACACGCCCAGCCTGTGGCAATCATTATTGCCGCAACCCCACACGCACAGCCATAAATATAGCCGTGGTTTCCTGCTGATCCAGGGCGGCTACCCGGTGACAGGCGCCGCCCGCCTGGCGGCGATGGCCGCGGCCAGATGCGGGGCGGGCATGACGGCGATTGCAGCCCCAGAAGTCGCGCTCCCTATTTACGCCAGCGCACTCTTAAGCGTCATGGTAAAACCTTATGCAAATGCAGCAGAATTGCAATTACTCATTGATGATGGCCGTGTAAACAGTTATTTAATTGGCCCCGGCGCAGGCATCTCTGACGCAACCCAAACAAGCGTCCTCTGCATGCTAAGCATGGGCAAGCCAGTGGTAATCGATGCCGATGCGCTCACCGCCTTTGCCGGACAGGCCGAGATCCTCAAACAAAAAATTGCCGCAAATTGCGTGCTTACACCACACGAAGGCGAGTTCAAGAAAGTGTTTGGAATCAGCCCGGCAAGTGATCTTCCCACACGGATCACGCAAACCCTGGCTGCAGCACACGCCTGCAATGCGATTGTCTTGCTCAAAGGTACCAACACCATCATCGCCAGCCCGGACGGCCGGGTGTTAATCAATGAGCAGGCACCGCCTACCTTGGCGACCGCGGGCGCAGGGGATGTGCTGGCGGGCATGATTGCCAGCTTGTTGGCCCAAGGCATGCCCGCCTTTGAAGCCTGCGCGGCGGCGACCTGGATACATGCGCAAGCCGCGCGTTGTTTTGGAGTGGGATTGATTGCAGATGATTTGCCAGGACTGATTCCGGCAGTATTGCAAACGCTTTTAAAAACTTAAAAGGTTAGATGAATCAATTGAACTGATTGATTGAATTAATTATTTGGTGCAATTCACTTTTACCTGCCTATGCAGGCAGTTGATTGTAATGACGCCGCACATTACCGCTTCATCTTGTTTTTCATCAGTGCGTTTTGCTCGCGCTTCCAGTCGCGTTCTTTTTCAGTGTCCCGTTTATCGTGTTGCTTTTTACCTTTGGCCAAGCCAATCTGCACCTTTACCCTGCCGCGGGTGAAGTGCATATCCAATGGCACCAGCGTGTAGCCTGCACGCTCAACCTTACCGATCAACTTATCGATCTCTTCGCGGTGCAATAGCAACTTGCGTGTACGGATCGCATCTGGACGCACATGAGTCGATGCCGAGCCTAGCGGCGTAATGTGGCACCCGATCAGGTACAACTCGCCCCGCATCACCACTACATAAGACTCTTTAAGATTAGTGCGGTTATCGCGTATCGCCTTGACTTCCCAGCCCTCGAGGACGAGACCGGCTTCATATTTTTCTTCAATAAAATAGTCAAAAAACGCTTTTTTGTTTTGCGCGATAGTCATAACGCTGCTGTGCGGGCTTAAATCACTTAAAATAGCATTTTAACCCAAAACCGACTTTCGTTCTGACGCAATGGCTCAAGTAGAAAAAACCGTGCTGGTCATGCATTCGTGTGAAGCGATGTTTCAATTGGTCGATGCTGTTGAAACCTATGCTGACTTTTTACCCTGGTGTGGCGGCAGCCAGGTCATCGAACGCACAGATACCGTAACGCAAGCCACCATCCATATCCGTTACCACGGCATTCAACAGCACTTTACCACCCGCAACCTTAAACAATTCCCGCACCGCATGGAAATCACGCTGGTGGATGGCCCCTTCAAGCAATTGAGCGGCCACTGGCACTTCATTCCACTGCGCGAAGATGCTTGCAAAATTGAATTCAAGCTTGAATACGTGTTTGCCAACAGCTTGATTGAACGCATCATCGCGCCGGTGTTCAGCCATATTGCCAATACCTTTGTTGACAGCTTTGTCAAACAGGCTGGCAAGCTCCAACTCAAATAAACATCCCTGCTGCCAGCCGACCATGCCTGAAGACTCCAACCAAGCCATTCATATAGAAGTGGTCTATGCCCTGCCAGCGTCGCAAACCTTGGTGAGCCTGGTAGTGGCGCCAGGCACGACTGCCATAGAGGCAGTCATTCAGTCAGGGCTACTGGAACAACATCAGTTGTCCCTTGATGCCCAATTAGCCGTCGGTATTTTTGGTAAAAAAGTCCGCCATAACACACCGTTACAGGCAATGGACAGGGTTGAGATCTACCGGCCACTGATTGCCAACGCCAAAGAGGCAAGGCGATTGCGCGCAGCCAGCCAGAAAAAGTCTAACAAACAAAAGAATTAGGTTTTGAAATGGCTTTGAATTTAGCGCATTCGAATTATTCAGGTGGACAATTTTCGTCGATTTCTTGTTGCGCGGCCGCCAGACCCTGACGAATTTGTTCATCTGAAAGATATTCGCGCTGACCATTTTCGTTCACATTTTGCATCCTACCACCCACCGCATAGTTCCGGTAATTGCTTCTGGCTGAGGCACAATTTTGTGCTTTTTGCCGGGCTTCCATCGCTTTAAGGGCTTCAGCTTCCGGAGAAGGCGGCTGCCCAGCGGGGTTATCAACCCCTTTTTGCTTGGCAGGATTCGTTTCTTCACGCGAATAGGCATCAGAGCGCGTAAGCGGCGTGTCGGCAGGCACGGTCGTCGCTTTGATTTTTTGTGCAGATTGCCCGACGGATAAAGGCGGCGTATCCGAATAATTCATAATGCCTTTTTCATCGCGCCACTTGTAAATTTCGGCAGCCGCTTGCAAGCTCCAGCATAAGCCCAGCATTAACCACCATTTCAACGTCACTCTCATTTAATCAATCCATACTTGCTTTGGAAAAGGCCCCAAGTAAAACTCTTATGCATAAACCATGCCAGACGCTGCCAAACTGTCGCAGAAAATCGCAAAACGCTTTGTCAAGCCAAAGTGAAATCGGTATAATTATATTTTGGAGATAAGGAATTCACATGCGTTTGTTGCAACAAGCTCTTACCTTTGATGACGTTTTACTCGTTCCAGCCCATTCAAATGTGATGCCACGCGAGGTCAATCTTAGCACCAAGCTGACCAAGAGCATCACCTTAAACATCCCTCTGCTCTCAGCGGCGATGGACACCGTCACCGAAGCACGCATGGCTATCGCCCTGGCGCAATTAGGCGGGATGGGCATCATACATAAAAATATGTCGGTAGAGATGCAAGCCTCACGCGTCTCGCGCGTCAAACGCTTTGAGTCTGGCGTTGTCATTGACCCGGTCACCATCCACCCCGCCATGACAGTGCGTGAGGTGATGAATATTACCCAGCAACAAAAAATTTCAGGATTGCCCGTGTTGCAAGACGGCAAAGTGGTCGGCATTGTCACCAACCGCGACTTGCGTTTTGAAACCAATCTGGATCAAGCAGTCAGCAATGTCATGACGCCGCAGGACCGTTTGGTCACAGTGCGTGAAGGCGCCAGCCGTGAAGAAATCATGGGCTTACTGCACAAACACCGCCTGGAACGCCTGTTGGTAGTTGGTGAGAACTACGAGCTCAAAGGCCTGATTACAGTTAAAGATATCCAGAAGTCATCTGATCACCCATTGGCCTGTAAAGACGAAAAAGGCCGTTTGCGCGTGGGCGCTGCTGTGGGCGTGGGTGACGGTACCGATGAACGCATTGCCGCCCTGGTTGAAGCGGGTGTGGATGCTATCGTGGTAGATACCGCACACGGCCATTCTCAAGGCGTGCTCGATCGTGTGAAGTGGGCTAAAACCCGCTATCCTCAACTTCAAGTGATTGGCGGCAACATTGCCACTGCCGAAGCCGCATTAGCCCTGGTTGACCACGGTGCTGACTGCGTGAAGGTTGGCATCGGCCCTGGCTCCATCTGTACCACCCGTATCGTAGCAGGCGTCGGTGTGCCACAAATCACCGCCATCAGCAATGTAGCCAAAGCGCTTGAAAAATCTGGGGTCCCATTTATTGCAGACGGCGGCATCCGCTTCTCTGGAGATATTTCTAAAGCCATTGCGGCAGGTGCCTATAACGTCATGCTCGGCGGTATGTTCGCCGGTACTGAAGAAGCGCCTGGCGAAGTAGAGTTATACCAAGGCCGTTCTTACAAGTCTTACCGTGGCATGGGTTCGATTGGTGCCATGCAAAAAGGCTCTTCTGACCGCTACTTCCAGGACAATACAGCAAACGCTGACAAACTGGTGCCTGAAGGTATTGAAGGCCGCGTCCCTTATAAAGGCAGCGTAGTTGCCGTGATTCATCAGTTGATGGGCGGCTTGCGGGCTTCGATGGGTTATGTGGGCTGCTCCTCGATTGAAGAAATGCGCAACAAGGCCGAATTTGTACAAATCACCAGTGCCGGCATGCGCGAGTCGCATGTGCATGATGTGCAGATTACCAAAGAAGCACCGAATTACCGTATTGATTAACACGTATTGAAAAGCACAACTTAATCTATTTTAATCCAAGCCACAGAGGACACCGAGATCACAGAGAAAAGCCTTCTCTAAGACTCTGTGTCCTCTGTGCACTCTGTGGCTAAACAAATGTCTCATTCAAAAATCCTGATTCTAGATTTCGGCTCCCAGGTCACACAACTGATTGCACGCCGTGTACGCGAAGCGCATGTTTATTGCGAGATTCACCCTTGTGACGTTTCTGATGACTTTGTCAAAAACTTTGGCGCCGATGGCATTATCCTGAGCGGTAGCCACGCCAGCGTTTATGAAGAAGAAACAGACAAGGCGCCACAAGCTGTATTCGAACAAGGCGTGCCGGTATTGGGCATCTGCTACGGCATGCAGACCATGGCGCAGCAATTGGGCGGTAAGGTTGAGGCTGGGGCAAAACGCGAATTTGGCTATGCCCAAGTGCGTGCACGTGGCCACTCTGCCCTGTTCCGCGATATTCAGGATACCACCAACGCAGAAGGTCACGGTCTGATTGACGTCTGGATGAGCCACGGCGACAAAGTGACTGAACTGCCAGACGGCTTCAAAGTGATCGCCAGCAACGAGACGACCCCCATCGCGGCCATGGCAGATGAAAGCCGCAAGTTTTACGCGGTGCAGTTTCACCCCGAAGTGACCCACACCAAGCAAGGCCAAGCCATGCTTGAGCGGTTTGTGCTCGATATCTGTCGTGCCAAGGCCGATTGGATTATGGGCGATTACATCGCCGAAGCCGTGGCCAGAATCAAGGCGCAAGTCGGCGATGAAGAAGTCATTCTCGGCTTGTCCGGCGGGGTTGACTCATCCGTTGCTGCGGCACTGATACACCGTGCGATTGGCGATCAACTGACATGCGTTTTTGTCGATCATGGCCTGCTGCGTTTGAACGAAGGCGATATGGTCATGGACATGTTTGCAGGCCGCCTGCACGCCAAAGTCATCCGCGTTGATGCCACTGAGCAATTCATGGGCAAACTGGCTGGCGTCAGCGACCCAGAAGCCAAACGTAAAATTATCGGTGCCGAATTTGTAGAAGTATTTAAAGCAGAAGCGGCCAAGCTCAAAGCCAGTGGCGCCGGACACAAAGGCGCAACTTTTCTTGCCCAAGGCACGATTTACCCGGATGTGATTGAGTCCGGGGGCGCCAAATCGAAAAAAGCGGTGACTATCAAGAGTCACCACAACGTCGGCGGCTTGCCTGAGCAGTTAGGCTTGAAACTACTGGAGCCCCTACGTGATCTGTTCAAGGATGAAGTCCGTGAACTGGGGGTTGCGCTAGGCTTGCCACGTGACATGGTTTATCGCCACCCCTTCCCCGGTCCTGGCCTGGGGGTACGTATTTTGGGCGAAGTCAAACGCGAATATGCCTTGTTACTGCAACGCGCAGATGCCATTTTCATTGAAGAATTGCGTAATACCGTCGATGCCGCCACCGGCAAAACCTGGTACGACCTGACCAGCCAGGCGTTTACTGTCTTCTTGCCGGTCAAGTCTGTCGGCGTGATGGGGGATGGGCGTACCTATGACTACGTCGTCGCCTTGCGTGCCGTGGTCACCAGCGACTTTATGACTGCGCATTGGGCAGAGTTGCCTTATAGCCTGCTTGGTAAAGTGTCTAACCGCATCATTAACGAAGTACGCGGCATTAACCGTGTCGTATATGACATTTCCGGCAAACCACCGGCTACCATTGAGTGGGAATAACTTTAATTCATTTACCAATCTCACACGGATCAGAGAACAAAACAATGAGTACAAAATCCATTATCCTCACTGGCGATCGCCCAACCGGCCCGTTACATTTGGGGCATTTTGTCGGCAGTCTGCGTAACCGCGTCAAATACCAGCATGAATACAAGCAATATGTCATGCTCGCCGATGCACAGGCGCTGACAGATAATATGGATGATATCGATAAAGTGCATCGCAATGTGGTAGAAGTGGCACTGGATTACCTGGCCGTTGGCATAGACCCGAGACTGTCGACCATTTTTATCCAGTCACAAGTGCCTGAACTGACTGAGCTCGCGTTTTACTATCTGAACCTGGTCACCGTGGCCCGCTTGGAACGCAATCCGACGGTCAAAGAAGAGATCCGCCTGCGTGATTTTGAGCGTGATATTCCAGCCGGTTTTCTGACCTACCCGGTCAGCCAGGCAGCCGATATTACGGCCTTTAAAGCGACGCTGGTGCCAGTGGGCGAAGACCAGATCCCCATGATCGAACAAACCAATGAAATCGTGCGCCGTTTCAACCGCACCTATAAGAATATTCAAACCAAACAGGAAATCCTGGTCGAAACCAAGGCCTTGGTACCAGAACTTGGCCGTTTGCCAGGCATTGATGGCAAGGCCAAAATGAGTAAATCATTAGGCAATGTGATTAACCTGGGCGCAACTGCAGACGAAGTCACCAAGGCCGTGAAGCGCGTCTATACCGACCCCTTGCATTTGAAGATTGAAGATCCAGGCCATGTGGAAGGCAATATTGCCTTTACCTATCTGGATGCCTTTGACCCGGACAAAGCAGCCGTGGCTGAATTGAAAGCACATTACACGCGTGGCGGCCTGGCAGACAGTATTGTCAAAAAACGCCTGGAAGCCGTACTGCAGGAAATGCTGGAGCCCATTCGTACCCGCCGGGCTGAACTGGCCAATGACAAAGGCTACATTTTGCAGTTGCTGCGTGAAGGCACCGAACAAGCACGCGAAGTGGCGGCACAAACCATGAGCGAAGTGCGGGCAGCATTGGGCTTGAATTACTTTTAGTTCAGCCAACTTTATGAGCCGAGGATTTGTCAAAGAGGACGATCTGGAACTTGCGGGCACCGATTTACCGGAACGCCCGCTGAGTCCCCATGTGAATTACGTCACGCCTGTCGGTCTGCAACAATTGCAGCTGGCAGTGAAAACGCTGGAAGCCGAGCGCTTGCAATATACGGAGCGCAAGGAGGATCCCAACGCGCAACAGAAGTTAGCCGAGATAGACCGCGACCTGCGTTACTTTGCCGCACGGCTGGAAACTGCACAACTGGTGGAGCCTGGCCAGCAGCCACAACATACGGTACTGTTTGGCGCCACCGTGACCATAGAAGACGAATCGGGCGAACAGCAGGCCTACCAGATTGTCGGTGAGGACGAAGCAGACATTGCACAGCATAAAGTCAGCTATGTATCGCCCGTGGCCAAGGCACTGCTGGGCCGTAAAGTCGGAGACACGACAGTCTGGCAACGTCCGGCCGGCCCGCTGTCACTGGATATTTTAGACATTAAATATTGAACACTTACCATGAACGTTTTTGAAGCGATTGAACAACGCCGCTCTATCAAAGCCTACGATCCTGCACACCGCATGACCGAGGCAGAAATCCAGCAGCTGTTATCCCTGGCCATGCTCTCCCCGACCGCCTTTAATATTCAACACTGGCGCTTTGTCGTGGTGACTGACCCGGTGTTGCGTCACCAGATCCGTGCGGTGAGCTGGAACCAGGCACAAGTCACCGATGCCTCATTGCTGGTGATCCTCACGGCTGATTTAAAAGCCTGGGAAAAAGAGCCTGCCCGCTACTGGGTCAATGCGCCACAGCCAGTCAGTGATTACCTGGTCAAGGCCATTCACGGCTATTACACGGATCAACCTCTGGCACAACGCGATGAAGGCATGCGTTCTTGCGGCATGGCAGCCATGACCTTGATGCTGGCCGCCAAAGAAATGGGCTATGACACCTGCCCGATGGATGGTTTTGATTTTGACGCTGTGTCTAAATTAATCAATTTGCCTGAAGATCATGTCCCCGTGATGTTTGTCGTGGTAGGAAAAGCCCTCGAAGCAGCCAAGCCACGTGGCGGCCAATTGGCCATGGATGAAGTCGTCATTTATAACCGTTTTTAGCAATATTACGATGCCTGAAGCAGGCGCACCTTTTTAATTACTGATTGAGAGTTCTTGCATGTTAGTTGCGAACAATATCACCATGCAGTTTGGCTCCAAGCCACTGTTTGAAAATGTTTCCGTCAAATTTGGTGATGGCAACCGTTATGGTCTGATTGGCGCCAATGGCTGTGGTAAATCCACGTTTATGAAAATCTTGGCGGGTGTGCTGGAACCGACCAGCGGCAACGTCAGCCTGGACCCTAACGAACGCATGGCCTTTTTGAAGCAGGACCAATTTGCCTATGAAGACCAGCGCGTGCTGGACGTGGTGATGATGGGTCATGAACAAATGTGGAAAGCCATGCAAGAGCGTGACGCCATTTATGCCAACCTCGAAGCCACCGAAGACGACTATATGCGCGCCGCCGAATTGGAAGGCGTGTTTGCAGAGTACGACGGTTACACGGCCGAAGCACGTGCTGGCGAATTGCTGTTAGGCGTAGGCATTCCCCTGGAACAGCATAACGGGCCGATGAGCGCGGTGGCACCTGGCTGGAAGTTACGTGTGTTACTGGTGCAAGCCCTGTTTGCAAATCCGGACGTGTTATTGCTGGATGAACCCACCAACAACCTCGACATCAACACCATCCGCTGGCTGGAAGACGTGGTCAATAATCGTGACTGCACCATGGTCATTATTTCGCACGACCGTCACTTTTTGAACCAGGTATGTACCCATACCTGTGATATGGATTACGGCAAGATTACCTCATACCCAGGTAACTATGACGACTACATGGAAGCCAGCATTGCCGCGCGTAACCAACAAGCCAAAGACAATGCCAAAGCCAAGCAGCAAATTGCAGACTTGCAGGACTTTGTCCGTCGGTTCTCAGCCAATGCCTCTAAAGCCAAGCAAGCCACCAGTCGCGCCAAACAAATCGAGAAAATCAAAGTCGAAGAGTTTAAACCGTCTAGCCGTCAATATCCGTTTATCCGCTTTGAATTTGACGACAAAGAAAAGCTGCACCGCAATGCAGTCGAGCTCAAAAAACTGGGTCATGGCTTTGACAAGCCCTTGTTCAATAACGTGGAACTGATTTTTGAAGCAGGCGAAAAAGTTGCCATCATCGGTGAAAACGGCATTGGTAAAACGACATTCTTGCGTTGCCTGGCTGGGGATTTGCAGCCCAAGCATGGCGAGGTGAAATGGGCAGAAAAAGCCAAACTGGGCTATTTTGCGCAAGACCATGAATATGAGTTTGACGAAGGTGAAGACTTGTTTGAGTGGATGACCAAGCAACGCCAGCAAGGTGATGACGATAATACCGTGCGCAGCATGCTAGGCCGTTTGCTGTTCCCGACCGAAGCGACAAAAAAATCGGTCAAAGTGCTCTCTGGGGGCGAAAAAGGCCGCATGCTTTACGGCAAGCTGATGTTGGCCAAAACCAATGTCTTGCTGATGGACGAACCGACCAACCATATGGACATGGAGTCGATTGAAGCGCTGAATACGGCACTGGATAAATACAAAGGTACCTTGTTTTTTGTCAGCCATGACCGTGAGTTTGTCAGCTCAATTGCCACCCGTATTATCGAAATCAAGGCGAATGGCATTACCGACTTTACCGGCAACTACGAAGACTATTTAGCCAGCCAGGGTATTGCATAAACGCGGACGATACACTCCGATACATAGCACCTTTCAACTGACAAACACCCGATACATTCGGGTGTTTTAATATCATCATTGCAAATTCGCAATAGTGATTGAAAGGATCCATCATGAAACTGAAAAAACTGGCATTCGCAGGACTTCTGGTATTGGTGTGCGGCACCGCCTTTGCCGAACATGGCCATGGTTGCGGTAAAGGCAAATTTGATCCTGCCAACTGGCAAGCACAGCGCCTGGAGCACTTTGAACAGCATCAGGAAAAATTGCATACCATTTTGCAATTAAGCAGCACGCAAGAAAACGCCTGGAAAAACTATCAGGCACAAATCAAACCGCAAGAGAAGGAACATCCGGATTTTGCTGCCTTGAGCAAGCTGAATACCTTGCAGCGCCTGGACAAAATGGAAGCCTGGGATAAAGAGCGTGATGCCCGCCAGGCCGAACGCGCCAAAGCCATCCGTACTTTTTATGCGCAGCTGAATGATGCCCAGAAGAAAGCATTTGATGAAAATGCCTTTCCGCAACACCCGCATCACGACGGCGGGCATGCTGAAAAACCAGTGCGTGAATAATCTTGTGCGCATTTAGCCATAGACCGGCCACAACGGCCGGTTTTTGTGCTCCAATAATCCCATTGCAAGCCCGAGACTTTTTTATGACTGACGGTCATTCTGACATCCATGTACTTGTCGTTGATGACGACGATGCCATCCGAGACTTATTGTGCGATTTCTTGCAGGATAATCAACTCAGTACCCAGCAAGCCAGCAATCATGCGCAAATGTGGCAAGCCTTGCAGCAGCGTTTACCGGATGTCATTATCCTTGATATCAATATGCCGCAACGCAGTGGCATCGAGTTATGCCGTGAACTGCGCGAGTCCACGAAATACCATTTGCTGCCGATCATCATGTTGACCGCCAGGACCAGCTCCCTGGATACCATTATGGGGTTGGAAACGGGCGCCGATGATTATGTCGCCAAGCCGTTTGAGCCGCTGGAATTACTATCCCGTATCCGCAGCGTGGTCAGGCGTTCACGCATGATGTCAGAAAGTTCAGGCAAAGCCGATCACGAATGGCAAACGGAGCATGCAGTTTTACGTTTTATTGAGTTTAATGACTGGACGCTGGATATTCAAAACCGTACCTTGGTAGACAGCCAGCATACCCGGATTCCCCTCTCGAATGCCGAGTTCAAGTTTTTACGCTTCATGCTGGTCCATGCCAACCGGACCCTCAGCCGTGACCAGCTCATGGAAGAAATGCACGGCCGAGAAGCCGGCCCTTTTGACAGGTCAATAGATTTACAAATCAGTCGGTTAAGGCAAAAACTTGAAGTAGATACTAAAAATCCATCCATGATCAAAACGCTACGCAATGAGGGCTATTTACTCACTGCAGAAGTACGTTACGTTAAATAGTACGTTACGTTAACTAATGCGTGACATTCAATGACCGGACACACAACATGCTAAAAAAATGGCTAGGCACCATGTCAGTTCGTATTTTCCTGATCACGGTGATCGGCATTCTATTGACCGCCACCACGGTCAGGCTGCTGGGTCAGCGCGACTTTAAAGAGAACGAATCCCACATGCGTGACCAGTTTACCCTTGACCGCGTGGAAAGCATGGTACGTATTCTTGAAGCAACCGTGCCCGAAAAACGTGTCGAAATTCAAGACGTGTTTAAACGCATGGGCAGCCGGGTCACCATTGGTGCAAGACCACCCTCACCAACTCCGGCCATCCCGGCAGAACTGGCGCACTTAAACAATTTGCTGGTCCCTGAAGTCGCAGACAGCATTCAGCTGGTGCCTCTCAACCATTGTGCGCCGCGGCGAATGCGGATGCCGCCACCTCCCGGCATGGGCTTCGAGCCACCGCCCCGCCCACATGGGCAATGCCTGGCCATTTACACCCATCTTCAAGACCGCACACCGGTATTGATTGAAATGCACTATGGCAACCATAGGCCGCCAGCGCTGCCACCACACGAGCGCAATCCCTTAGCTGTTTTGCTAGCTTTTCTTGGCCTGCTCATGATTGTTTGGACCGTCGCCTTTGTCGCGACCAAGCCGCTACGCAAACTTGCCGATGCAGCCTTGCAGCTCGCTGATAATATCGAGCACCCGCCACTGCCAGAAAACAGGGGCTCTACAGAAGTCCGTCATGCGGCCAAAGCCTTCAATGAAATGCAGCGCAGTATCCTCAAGCATATTCAGGAGCGTGGCTTTATTCTGGGCGCCATCGCACATGATCTGCAAACGCCTTTAACCCGCTTGCGCTTGCGTCTCGAAAAAGTCAAAGATGCCGAACTCAAGCAGGGTCTCATCAAAGACCTGACCGCGACACAAGAAATGGTGAGGGAAGGCCTGGATTTTGCGCGACTTTGCGGCGAAAACATCCACAAAAACAAAGTGGACCTCACTGCCCTGGCCACAGCCGTCTGCGACGACTTTGAAGATGCCGGCCATGCCATCCAAACCGCATTCCCGGCGCAGGTGATTACCTTAATGGGCTCAGCCCATCTACTCACACGCTGCCTGACCAACCTGCTCAACAATTCGATTAGCTATGCAAAAACACCTGCACTGTCCATTCAGGTCATAGGGACACAAGTGATCTGTACTGTGTCAGACGATGGTCCCGGCATTCCTGAATCCGCCTTGACCACAGTACTGGAGCCTTTCCGTCGGCTTGAAGATTCCCGCTCCCGCCAAACCGGCGGCACCGGCCTGGGCCTCGCCATCGCCCGTATGATTGCTGAAAAACATGGCGGAAAACTCACTCTGAAAAACAAGACAGCGCCTGAAACCGGCCTGATCGTGCAGATCACGCTACCGCTAGACTAAACTAGCGCGCGACAGTCGCTTGTTGCATATTTTTGTTGAAGCGCAAGGCTACCACAGTGTAGACTAGCGCCCTTATCAGGCCTTGAACGCGCAATGATTGATTGCACAGGCCTCCCGGAGAAGTGGCAGAGCTGGTTGAATGTACCTGACTCGAAATCAGGCATACGTGAAAGCGTATCGGGGGTTCGAATCCCCCCTTCTCCGCCAGTCCCCCAATGTCAAAAACCTTGCTTAGCCACGCTAACGCGAGCGCGCTTTTATCTCAACACCCCTTCAGCTTTTGCAATCAGCGATCAAAAGCACAAGTATTTGCTCAGATTTTTAGCGTCATTTCAAACTGAAATGGCAACAAAAGCCATGACAACAAAAGGGGCCTTGATAAGGTTTAGGCAAGCATAGCAAGCCACTGCGGCATCAAAGCTTCTTTCTTTCCGATGCCGAATAATGACTGAAATGCCCTTCCTTGTTAGCTTGGCTACGGGCACTGGCGATGATGCCTGCGGTTTTGCCTGGGTCGGCGGGTTTGGATAGTTGTTTTTGCAGTGCACCGCCGCAATGCGGGCAGGCTGGCGCATTGGCATTGAGTTTAAGCAAGAGCTCCTGTGCTTGGCCACATTGGCTGCATTTAAAATCATACAAAGGCATGAGAAGCTCCTCAGGCAGCGACTAGCGGTTTTGCTAGCTCTGCTGTTTGCAGCCAGTGCACAAAATCTGCCAGTGGTAAGTCGATGCGGTTGATTTGCTGTTCGGCCAGAAATTTTTCTTCCATGCGCGTGAGTGGCCCGGAGATGACAGCCCAATGCTGCCCTGATGAGCGTTTCATAATCTGGCGGGCATACGTACGGGTGAGTTGGTGGTTGAAGCGGCAACCCATAAATAAAAAGTGTGCGCCACTACGCAGCTCTTGCACGCGCGATGGAATCGGTGTCTGGATATCAATTTCGGTCAGCACTTCGACATAGTCAGAATCAGAAATAATATAGTTTTGCGCAGGCTGGTTGCTGCCTAGCGGCTGATAGAGGATGGTCGTCCACGCATCCGCTTCACTGGCTTCAATATTCGTACCGTCCAGCTCTAGGTAATGCACCCACTGCCCCAGATGTTCCGACTGCGACACGCCCTGTATCATGCCCCAGTTGTGCTGCCCAGCCAGCGCCTGAGCCATGGCATTGCTATACCAGCTATCCACCACCAACAACGGTTTTTTTGGCAAGCTGGCTAAAAAACGGTGCAGCGCATTCGGGCTAGCACCAGGCGCATAAGCTTCAGTCATCAGGTTAACCAGGGATTTTCGATGCTTGAAGTTCTCAATAAACTGGGCAGCCGCGGTCAGGTTGGTGCGGATTTTGTGCGGCACACTTACCTTGCTGGTGAGCAAGGCGACAAGGGCCTCCGGTGTGGCTGGCACCTTGCAGCTCGCCGGTTCCAGCTCAAGAACAGCGGGCCCCAGATAGGGAATCACACTGCCTTCGGCCAGGCTTTGTCGTATGGTTTGCAATTGTGTGTGCATGTGTTCTTCCTTTACGCTTAGAGATAGATCGCCGCTCCGGCGCCGACATTAATCGAGGCATCCTTGGCGGTTTTAACAATAAAAGCAATCTGGTCTTCAGTGAGTCCGCTATGGAAAGGCAGTGCAATCGAACGGTCTGCTACTTTTTCAGTCACCAGCAGCTGCCCTTTACGCATGCCATATTGCTCAACATAGGCGCGTTGCAAGTGCAATGGGCGGCAATAGGCGGCCGCCTCTACCCGCTCAGTGGCCATATCCTCGACCATGGCATCACGGCTGCTGGCTGAAAAACGCGTGCCCAGATGCACGCAGTACAACATCCAGTGCACCTCATCCACCCCCGGGCCGATATAGGGCGGCTTGATGCCTTCAAAACTGGAAATCTGCGCCTGATACCAGGCTTCGACCTGTTTGCGCCTGGTCAGAATTTCCGGCAGGCGTTTGAGTTGCACCAACCCCAACGCAGCGGTGAGTTCGCTGATGCCTGCATCCAGCGGGGGCCGCAAACTGGCACTCAGTGAAGCCTGGTCTTCACTGCCATGCTGGCGGTAATGCCGTAGTTTGAGCGCAAGTGTGTCGTCATCAGTGACGATGATTGCTGCTTTGCCACAACACAAAGCCGAGGGCTGGCTAAAATCAAAGATCGCTACATCGCCAAAGCACCCGGTGAGCTGGCCCTGATAACGCGAACCAATAGACTCGCTGGCATCTTCTATCAGCAGCCACTGTTGTGCGTGTGCGAGCGTGCGCAAAGCCTGCCAATCTGCCGGGTGGCCGTTGGTATTGTTGACCAGTAAGGCCTTGACCTTAGCATGTGGCTCACGCTGCAAGGCAGTTTCTATTTTGTCTGCTGCCAGGGTTTGTGACCAGTAATCGATTTCACTCAGCAAGGGCCGGGCACCACTCCAGTGGATGGCATGCGCCAAATGGCGCCAGCTATAAGAAGATGCCATCACCGTGTCACCACTGCCGATGCCGGCGGCCCGTAACACCAGCAGGCAAGCAATGGTGCTACTGCTGACAGCAATCGCATGTTTACGCCCCAGCCAGCCAGCAAACGCCTGCTCAAACGCCTGGGTCAGCGGCCCGCTGCTCTGCGCCTCTCGCCACAGCACCAGTTGCAGCGCAGCCAGCTCTGAATCGCCATAATCTGCGCTGCTTAAAGCGATGGCACTGCCAGTATTTGCAGTGTCTGCCATGTCAGGCGTCCCGTTGGGTGAGCACAATGCCGGTGGCATGCTCAAGTTGCTGTGTCAGCTTGACGCAATGCTCGCGGGTATCAAGCAGGTACAAGTTGTAATCGTTTAAGCGGCGGAACGGCAGTTCATCCATATCGCGCTCGCTCATACGCAAAAAGCTGATCTCAGGAAAACATTCACGCAGCATGCTGAGCGGGTTGCTGGTCACAGCACGCATATCGCCCAGCGCCTGCGCAATTTCATTCAAGGTTTGTTCGGCAATACACATGCTGTACTCCTTTATTCACCAATGCGTTTGGCTTCCACGGTAATCGGCAGCCGGGTGTCCGCGGCCATCTCGGGCAGGCTTAATTGCCAGCCGTTAGCCAGCTTGATCATGCCCCCCCATAACTCTGGTTTTTCCTGTTCAACAATCGGCTCTTCCAAATCTTTTTTTGGCACATAGAGCGACAGGCCCTGTTCCGTACGGCGTATCATGACTTTCATAAACTCCCTTTCAAATGCGGTTAAGCAGCAGCTTGCAACTGCAGCTGTCTGACCGTGCTGACCAGCGCCTCCAGCAAGGCGTGCACCTCTGCGGTCGTACTATGGATCCCCAGCGAAAAACGCAGTGAGCAAAGCGCCTGTGCAGGCGTGAGCCCCATGGCCTGCAACACATGCGAAGGCTGCTGCCCCCCTGCACTGCAGGCACTGCCCCGCGATGCCAGCACGCCATGCTTTTCCAGCCGTAGCAGCAAGGCCTCACCATTTAAATCCCCGGCCAGCCCGGCAAAACACAGGCTACTGGTATTGGCCACGCGGGCACCGCCCCCATTCACCGCGACCCCAGGCAAGGCATGCAATACCGCCTGCTCCAACTGATCACGCAAACTCGCCATCTGTATGGCGTGGTGCCCTTGGGCGTCGCGTAAATAATCACAAGCGCTTGCCAGCCCGACAATGCCAGGCAAGTTTTCTGTGCCACCCCGGCGGTGACGCTCCTGGTTGCCCCACAACATCGGTTGCAAGTTGAAGCTTTTTTTCACATACAGCACGCCACAGCCTTTGGCGGCATACAGTTTGTGGGCAGAAAACCCCAGTAAGTCACAACCAAGTTCCGCCATGTCTAACGGCAGTTTGCCTGCACTTTGCGCTGCATCCACATGCATCAGTGCCCCATGGCGATGGGCGATTGCGGCCACTTCAGCCACCGGAAAAATCACCCCGGTTTCATGGTTGGCATGCATCAGGCTGACCAATGCAGTCTGTGGCCCCACCGCCGCCAGCAAGTCAGGCATGGACAATTGCCCTTGGCTATCCACACCGATTTCAATCACCTCAAAGCCTTGTTTTGCCAACTGGGCCAGCAGCAAACGGGTCGAGGTATGCTCTACCGCACTGGTGACAATCTGCCGCCGCTCGGGCAGGGCTGCCAGTGCCGCCTGGATCGCTAAATGGTTAGACTCGGTGGCGCCACTGGTAAACACCACTTCGGCCGGGCTCGCCTGCAAAAAAGCCGCCACACTGGCACGCGCATTCACCAGCGCCTCTCGTGCCTGCCTCCCCAGCGGATGACTGCTGGAAGGATTGCCAAAGTAGGTGCTTAGCCACGGCAACATCGCCTCCACCACCTGTGGCAAAGGCTGCGTGGTCGCGTTGTGGTCTGCATATACCCATTTCATCGCCAGAACTCCCGGTTCACATCTGCAATCAGCACATCCAGCAAGCTAGACAAACTGTGAAATTCCGCATGCGCACACCAGCACTGCCTGGCATCATCCTTACGGTACAAACGCCAGAAATCCCCGGACTGGTATTCAATGCGCGCAATATCAATCTCGCCACCCTGTGGATCTACCGTACGCGAGCAGCATGGGCTGCGCACCAGGTAGCCCTCGCAACAGGGCGTCACCTTGGCTGCCACATATTTGTAGCGGCTACGTGTCTCCAGCAGTTTTTCAATACGCAAGCGGTCCAGCTCGTTGGGATGTGGGCAGAGGCTACTCACCAACATAGGTGATCGCTGCCCTCAAACCGGGGCCAGCTCCTCTTCGAGCACCCCGACCACTTTGCCATCAGCAAACTCCACCAGATACACGGGCTGGCCACTCTCCTCTATCACACCAACATTGACCACCTCCCCGCGCGTACCTGCCGCGGCCAGCAAAGCCGTCTCGGCAAGGTCGGGATAGCTGCCATCATTAAGCAGGTCAACCAGAGTCATCACCGGTTGCCCCCACTGAAAACGGGCCATGCGCGGCTCTTTGAGATTAAACCCGGCCAAACCGCCACTTGTGTTTTCTGCTTCCGCCATGCTTATGCCTCCTCTGCCTGCGCTGTGGTGATCCCGGTTTGCTCACTCGCCAGGTCGCCTTCGTCCTCAGGTTCATCTGCTTCCAGTTCTTTGCCCCGCATGCCCACGCGGTAACCCAACTCGTAAAAGTCCACACCGTAGATATAAAACTGCTGCAAAAACGTGCCTATACTGGTGACATAGCCAACATCGCCTTTTTTCACCAGAATCTCCCCGACCTCTTTGCCAGGGAAAGTGCCATCGTTGCGCACATATTTTTTTGAGCGCACCTTTTGCCCATAGTCAAACCGGGGCGGATTCACCAGTTCGACCACATCACTGTCGCGTACGATATTGGTCGCCATGGACACTCTCCTTAGGTTCATTCGGGTGGGACGGGACAGGGGCTTGCAGATGCGGATGTAACCTGGCGACAGCTGCCATCGCCACCGCTTCGTCGCGATCGCGGCTCATGTCTGCCAAAAACTCGGGCGCAATGCGCAACACCACTTCAAAACGGATGCGCCAGTCAGCATCCCGGCGGAATGCGGGCAACATCGTGACCGGCAAGCGGCGAATAGCCGTCAAACGGACTTCCTGCGCGCTATCGTTTGCCAGTAAAGGCAGCCAGTCCATGCCGATGCGTTCAGCCACTTCGCGGCGTACCGAGGCATCGGCATCGTGCATCAGGTAAAACAACTGGGTGGGGGCAATGCGGCGCGCCACAATCACGCGCACGTAATAATCGCTGTCATATAACAGGCTACCCAGCTCGGCTTCTGGCAAACGCAACGCCACCCGGATGCGGACTTCACGGTCGGGGTCATAGATGAGCTTATGCAATAAATGTGACGGCAAACGCAAGGCAACACTGGCCCGTACGGTTTCATCACTATCACTGACCAGGCGGTTCAAATGAAACACATCCAGAAACTTGGCCGCGACTGCGCGCACTTCAAAATAGGGATGGTCGATATAGCGTGCCGCTAACGCCGGATGCTGGCTAAAAAAGCGGTCTATACGCTTGGCATAGCGGTCATGCACACAACTGCGCATCCGCTGGCATAGCCCCTGCGCATTTAAGTCTGCATGCTCACACGCAGCACATGACAAGGCATTGCCCAGCCAGTCAACCGCAGGCAAGTCACTGTCGGTCCAGTGGCTTTCTGCCTGCAAGTGGTCCATAGGGCCGGGCTCAATCATCCTCGGCCTCCCGGTCTGCCCGGTCCAGCACGTCTAATAACAACTGACCACCCACCTTGTTGGCTGGGTCCAGCTGCATCAGTTTTTCCGCGGCTTCGCGCCCCGCCTGCAAGCGTTGTAGCCGCATCAGCAAATAGGCATAAGCCTTGAGACAAAACAGGTAAAAGCGGTGAGCGGGTTCATCGCTTTCAAACTGGCCATGTTGCGGGCTGACCAGCCGCCAACTCAACGGAAACCCCAGCTCTAACGCCGTCATCGCCATGCATTGCTCGGCGATGCGCAAAGCTTCAGGCCAGCGGGCCTGATAGAAATAAAAGCGATATTCGGCGACCTTGATGGCAGGATTATGAGGCGCCATCATGCGTGCCATCAGCAGGTGCGTTTCTGCCCGGCTGCTATCAGCATAGTGAATGCTGGCCAAACGCAGTTGCTCGGCAGCAGAGGCTGGCAAGGCGCGGTAGCGCTCAGCAAACCAGCTGTTTTCCAGCACCTCTGGTTTAAAATCGGCATCCATCAGCACGCCCTACCCCGGCCTTTACTCAGGCTTTACGCATAATGCTGGCGACGCTGACGGTAGCCGGACCGCCATGACTGGCGTGATCACCATGACCACCGCCACTGCTGCCACAGCCGCAGCTGCCGCTGTTAGGCGTCAAAAAGGTCAGGCCGGACTCCATCGGGCTATCCATAAAGTCCACCACCGCGCCATCCAGTAACATGCGCGACTCAGCCGGTAAAAACAGGCGCAGCCCGCTGGCCTCAACAATGGCATCCCCGGCAAATGGTGCGGCCTCCACGCTAAACTCCGAGCTCAGGCCAGAGCAGCCACCAGGGCTGACCACCAGCCGGAAACCGTGCTGGTCGGTGCCGCCATTAAAACGAATCATGCGGCTGATAAACTTTTCTGCCTTGGGGGTGATCGTCAGTTCCATGTCGGTTCTCCGTTTATGCCTGATAACGCGGATAGGCGTTATCAATAATGCAGGTGTTATCTACCGGGCACGCCGCCACACACTGCGCCTCGTCAAAATGGCCGATACACTCGGTACATTTTTCCGGCTTGATCATGAACACGCCATTTTTTTCATAAATGGCCTGGTTAGGGCACTCCGGCTCGCAGGCTGAACAGCCTGTGCATTGGGAAGTTACAATTTTGTATGCCATGTGAGGTCTCCTTTACTGTATGGCTCAGGCTGCTTTAAATGCGCCTTGTCGAATCGCAGCATCGCCGCGTGGAATATGGGTGATTTCGCCGCTGGCAACGCGGGCGCGGTAGCTTGCGAACCAGCCCAAGGCGGCTTTTTCAATAAACTCGTGGGCGTATTCCTCCACCGGTTCTATGCCTGCCGCCAACAATTCATCGCGTGGGCAAGCACCGATTTTGGAAACCAATACGGCATGGCAGTCATTAATGGCATTGACGATAGAAGGCAATTGCTCATCCTCGCCATAGCCGCCCTGGCAATACAAATCCACCCGGCGGTGACCGACAAAGGTGGTGGAACTGGCAGTCAGTTCATAAATCTGGAATTCGTCAGCATGACCAAAGTGCTGGTTAACCTTGCCGCCACCAGTGGTTGCCACTGCCACCAACACTTTCATGCCATCGTCAGCGCCCTGCTCAGCCAGTGCCGATTGCTTGGCGGCATGCTGGGCCTGACGCTCGGCTTCGACTTGTTCCTGGTAAGCGCGGCGTTTCTCGATGTCATACACCACGTCCATCTGCTCGATCTGGTCCAGGGTAAACTCATCACTACGGTCTTCACCCAGCAGGCCCACCGCATCGGCACGGCACTGACGGCAATGCCGCATCAGGTTAGCGCCGCCCATGCAGGCATCCTGCACATCCTTGAGCTCCTGCGCAGTCGGTCCACGTTGGCCATTGAGGCCAAAATAAGTGCCATGCTCAGCCTCTGAGATCAGCGGCATGATGTTATGCAAGAAAGCGCCACGCGCTTTCACCGCCCGGTTTACCTCATACAAGTGCTCATCGTTGATGCCGGGAATCAGCACCGAGTTGATCTTGGTGAGAATGCCACGCGCAGTCAGCATTTCCAGACCCAGCATTTGCCGCTCGGTCAAAATCTCGGCGGCTTCGCGGCCGTAAATGCGCTTGTGGTTGTAAAAAATCCAGGGATAAATCTGGGCACCCACGTCCGGGTCTACCATATTGATAGTGATAGTGACGTGATCCACGTTGTATTTGGCAATCTCGTCCACATAGTCCGGCAACGCCAGCCCGTTGGTTGAAAGACACAACTTGATATCCGGTGCCTGTTCCTGCAACTGGCGGAAGGTCTCAAAGGTCTTGGCCGGGTTAGCCAAAGCATCGCCAGGCCCGGCAATGCCCAGCACCGTCATTTGTGGAATCTCGCTCGCCACCGCCAGCACTTTTTTCACCGCCTGGTCCGGTGTCAGCTTTTGCGACACCACACCGGGGCGGGATTCGTTAGAACAGTCATACTTGCGGTTGCAATAATTGCACTGGATATTGCAAGCCGGCGCCACTGCCACATGCATGCGCGCATAATGGTGATGGGCCTCCTCGGAATAGCACGGGTGATTTTTAACCTTGTCCCAGATTTCCGCAGGCATATCCCCCTGACCATCGGAGGAACCGCAACTGGCCTTGCCTTCGCCACCAGTCGTACTACAACCTGAAGCCGCCTGACCAGCCACCTCCACCTTAATGCCGGGTAAGGGACGCAAGCGACCTGTGCTCGCTGGGCTTTCTGCTGAAATTGCCATTGCATGCTCCTCGATATGAATTTACAAGGAGTATTGCAATTCGCATGCCATCTGGAAAATTAAAAATAATCCATTAAAAATCAATTGATTAGATAGGTATTTGTATGGATTTCAGATTGTCAGCTATATGACAAAGGGGGAAGATGATTGTCGGATTGCTAACAGCAGAGGGTATGGAAACTAAGGTAGTTGGAAACTATTTCGACTTTTTTACAACTATGGCATTATCCCAACATAACAAGCTTTTAGTGGTGTCATGATTAAGGCGCAGTCATTAATATTATTGCAGCGGCAGAAAGACGTTATTACCTAATCTTTTAGGATAGACTAAAATGATCTAACACTCTGTTTAATATGATAAAACCATATCAACTTACACCACAAAAAATACCTATGACGCAAAGTTTTACGTCTTTTCGGATGTCTATTTTAAGTTAGAGCTTATGCGCAATGGTTTGAGACTTATAAAAGTAACGCTGATACTAATATCTTTTGTTATATTGGGTTGGCTCATACTTTTTCCATATTGGCATTATTATTGGGCAACAGCATCTGCTCTTTTATTTCTTCCATTACTGGTTATTGCGAACCTAATTTCCAAAAACACATTTGAGATTAGAGAGCCCTATAATAAGCGTTTACTTAGTGGTCGCATAAATCTGTTCGGCCCTCTATTCATAAGCACTATTGGTTTAGCACTGTTTTTTGCTTACCCTGTACCCTATGGTTTTCAAATACTAAATTTCTCGCACTTTATTATTTTGGCGACGATTATTTTTTGCATTCTTACTACGATTATATGGGGGTGCTTCCGAGGACATGGTGACTTATCAGCAATTGCAGCTCTCATGATTTTTTATTCTCTCTTTCTAACTGGATATCTTAACGAAATAGGTCCAATATCTGCTGAGGTTGTTTCAAAGGGTTTGATAACAAACAAATTTAAACAAATAAGAGGTCTTGGTAATACATTCGTGATCGGAGCCAACACTATGGAAAATCGAGTTGGAGTTACTAAATCCGAGTATGAGAAATACGCTATCGGAATGGAGGCATGCACAAAAAGTGTGACCGGTTGGCTTGGTATAACCACTAGAACATTTATCGAATGTAATACCGCTCTAACCCCTCCATCAAGCGGGACTGGCGAGAACTTTCTTCGATGATCATAATTTTAATAACTACGGCTGTGCCAGCTTCTTCGCCAGCCCCTTATCTCAAACGTTAGGCGCTATGGAATACATTGACGTTAAATGGATTCATCAAGACTCAAAGTACCCAGTACGCCTGGTGTCTGAACTGGATGAATCTCGATACGAGATAAGAAAATTGGAGTTTTTCTCCCGTGGGGAGGTGGGCTTCGCTTCCGCTGGGCTGCACTCCGATACCACTGAGTTGGGCACCGCGCCCGTACCACCGCTGGATGAAATTAATAGCTCAAGTGAGTTTCTCGGCGCCGTTATCAGCCAGCTTGAGTTTGAAAAATTATGGAGTGCTCATGGTCCAAAAAACGCCTAACCCTTCGGTCAAGAGGGACGCTCCGCCGGCAAGCCGGCTCCGCGCCCCTTACCTCCAACGTTATACATTATGATAAATATGAACCCTCTAGAGATACTTGGAAGACGATTTGAAGATGTATCAAATCAGTTTGAGAACTCAGGAATACTGGAAATCCATGACAATTTAGAAGAAGGTGAGGAGCAAGAGTATTGTGTTAGCGCGCCAGATGAGTCATGGGAAATACATTTAGGCAAAAATAATTCAATTACAACTATTTTTTTATTTTTAGCAAAGGGTTATGCTGGGTTTGATGGTGTTAATAATTTAACTACAAGAGATGAAATATTAAGAAAATACGGTAGCCCTATAAAATTCAGTGCTGAGAAAGAAGTAGCTATCCTAGGTAAAATGGGTGCTTGGGAAAGATATGACTATCCTGATTATGTTCTTCATTTTAGTCATTCCATAGGTTCTGACAGAGTCGAACAAATTACATTAATGTTGCCTAAGGTGGCACCATGAGTTGTATAACCCATCATTCAAGCGGGACGCCTAACGGCGCCCCTTAATTCAAACTTTGGGGCGCTAAATGACAGAGGTCGCTGAGGTTAAAGATAAGGGGCTTGTGCTGAGAGGCGATACCGATGAAAAGCACACCCTCGAGAATCTGAATCGTTTCCTGTCGGTAGTTGGCGCACAAGATGATCGCGCAATGGTGCTCTCGTTAGCGACATTTATCGAAGATACGCTCGGTCGGTTACTGATAGCGTATTTCAGAGACTGCAAAGCCACCAAGGAGCTCGTTGAAGGTTTCAGTGCACCATTAGGCACTTTCGGCTCTCGTACAAAGGCCGCTTACTCCTTCGGTCTCGTGACCGAAGCGCAATACAAAGACATGGAGATTCTTCGCAAAGTTCGGAATCAATTCGCCCATAACTGGGAAGGCGTTTCTCTCACTCGCAACGACATTCAAGCCCTTATCGGTCAGTTGAGCGGCTACACAGTTGATCATAAAGAGATTAAAGGCGGCAACAGAGAAAAAATGCTCGGTACGCTTTCGACGTGTTGCATGGAGCTTCAAATATTCTTGGGCAGACTCATCAATAAAAAAGCAGAGAAGGCACCTGATGTAAGTCATCGCCTAACGACTATAAAGCCAACCGAGCCAGGAGTGCGAAGGTATGTTGACTGATCGGGCAATTGCTATGTTGCAGTTCCATAGGCGCGCCCCAACCCATCCATCAAGCGGGACGCGCTAAAGCGCGCCCCTTATGTCAAACGAGGCGTTGCGTCGCATGCCCTGCTACTCAATATGTACATGCCATTGCAACTGGTCGTCGGCGAAGTTTGATGAACTGCTTTACAAGGAGACGAGGTTCACCTCAAGTCTCCACCAGATCTGCCACTCAAACGTCGGCTGGTTCTCCGATAATTCGCTTTGCGATGAACACTTGATCATCAAATGGGGACTTTCTCGAAAGAGTGGCGTCTACGTTTTGTGGCACAAGGACGACTACTGTGATACGCATGGGATGTTTCAAATGCGGGCACTGTACGTAGGGAAGGGTTACGTTGAACGGCGCCTTCTCAAACACTGGGAAGAAAAGGACTTCTCAGAAGAGCTTCTCGTCTACTGGAGTTTTGCAGAGATGCCAAACCGCCAAGCCAAATACTGTGAGCAGTTATTGCTTGATCTATATGACTTTCCGTTTAATACGTCGGAAAACCCTGGGTGTGATACGTTATGCGCTCACTTTACTCAGGTCGAGGTCGATTGAATAAGATGCCAAACCCATCATTCAAGCGAACGCCTAACGGCGCCCCTTAATTCAAACTTTGAGCGTCTAAATGTGGCGTGTGTTATAGAAAGGAGAAGTTGACATATTGAAAGTTACTGATTACCTCGCAATCTATGCGGCCATTCTTTCTTCGGTGGTTTTCCTCTGGAATGTTCTGCAGTCTAGACCTCGATTTAAAGTCGATCTACTTTTTGGCGTCGATACTGTTGAAGGTGTGACTACATCTGGAATATCTATTGTCATAAGGAACACGTCTTCCCACGATATTCACCTTGCAGCCATTGGCCTCCTGTACCCCTATACCAAAGTAGATGCCAAGGAATGGCTATTGCATTTGTGGCGCTACAAGCGTTGGACTCGTCGGGTAGGTTGGTGCCAGACCAGTTTATCAAATTACTCCATAAAAGATGGCTGCCCCATGTGCCTTGAGGCTCGCAAGTCGCATCATGTTCTCGTGCCAAAGGAAATCTTCGAAAAGATTCTTTCGGAGGCTACACGAGACAGCCTCATTGCAACAGTACAAGACCAATTGTGGAATAACATTTACTCGCGACCATTCAAATGGTCGCTACCAAAGAAGACATAACGCCCAACCTATCTTGCATATGCACCAATTGTATGGCTGCCAACCGATGATATACACTTTGGTATCTACCACGTCAAAACTTGGAGTGTGATGATGAGTCAGACTGCAAAAATATTTATCAATGGCCGTAGTCAGGCGGTACGCTTGCCAGCGGAATATCGATTTAACACCAATGAAGTGTTTATCCGTAGGGATGAAGAAACTGGCGATGTGATCCTTTCTAGCAAACCCGCGGACTGGAGCGACTTTCTTGAGTTGCTTGCTGCAAGCAATGTCCCAGCCGACTTTCTCGATAGCAATTAACCTGCACATGCATTGCACGAGCGATACATGCGATACCAGACGCAATCACCATAAATTTTCGCCAGCACATGCAGTCACAATCAGCCCCGCCAATGACTAGCTTACGCAGGATTCACTCAAAACCGCTTCACCTCAATATTGTATTTCTTCAGCGCATAGCCCATTTGCCTTGGCGTGAGGTTTAGCAACCGTGCGGCTTTGGCTTGTACCCAGCCACTTTTCTCCATGGCTTGCACCAGTTGTTCACGCTCAGTAAGTGGCATATCGCTGGTTTCAGCCGGAGTGGGTAGCTCGACTGGCGCTACCGGACTTGCAGGGCTGGCATTGACCGGGGCAATCGGGATGACTGCGCCTTTGGCCTGGTATTTCCACAGGGTGGAGGACAGACACTGGTTGGTCTGGCAAGGGATATCCACCTCGCGGATCAGGTGACTGCGCGCCATGGTGGCAAAGCGCTCGACACAATTTTCCAGCTCGCGCACGTTGCCTGGCCAGTGGCAGTTGCTGAGTACGTTCATGGCTTCTGGGGTGATGCTGACGCGGGCGCTGTTTTCTTTGTTGAATTTGCCCAAAAAGTTCTCGACCAGCAAAGGGATATCATCACGGCGCTCACGCAGGGCGGGCAGCGAGATGGAAATCACATTGATGCGGAAATAGAGGTCGGAACGGAAGTCACCGTTGTTGACGGCTTCTTCCAGGTTACGGTTGGTGGCGCAAATCAGCCGCACATCGACCTTGATGGTTTTGTTGCCGCCTACCCGTTCAAACTCGCGCTCTTGAAGCACACGCAGCAATTTGACTTGAAACGCATGCGAGGTATCACCGATTTCATCTAAAAACAGCGTGCCGCCGTGAGCTTGCTCAAAGCGGCCTTTGCGTTCTTGCATGGCGCCGGTAAAGGCGCCCTTTTCATGACCAAACAGCTCGGATTCAAGCAGGCTTTCGCTGAGTGCGGCACAGTTGACCTTGATAAAGGGTTTGTCTTTGCGGGATGATAAAAAATGGATGGCGCGCGCGATCACCTCTTTGCCGGTGCCAGACTCGCCACGCAACAGGACGGTGCTGTTACCAGGTGCAGCCATGTGCACATCAGCAAACACTTCACGCATGCGTTTAGATTGGCCGACCACGTTGTGGATGCTGTATTTAGTGCCTAGCTCTTTTTGTAGGCGCTGACGTTCCTGCATCAACTGTTCGCGGTCACTGGTCACCTGTTGGTTAAGCAAGATGGTTTGCCCCATCAGGTTGGCGACCATGGTGAGCAGTTGCAAGTCTTCTTCAAACAGGCCCTGTTTATCCTCGGCAAAGCGCTCAAAACTGAGCACGCCTATGGTTTCACGGCCGGTTTTAATCGGCACCCCCAAATAGGCGACGGTCATGCCATCCACCGCGCGGTGCGCACCAG
Source organism: Methylophilus sp. 3sh_L (assembly GCF_046766015.1). NCBI lineage: Bacteria > Pseudomonadati > Pseudomonadota > Betaproteobacteria > Nitrosomonadales > Methylophilaceae > Methylophilus > Methylophilus sp. 3sh_L. The sequence continues at coordinate 1,062,462 of NZ_JBKOUF010000001.1, read as the reverse complement.
TTCGATTCAAAAATAATGGCTCTTGCACCAGATCGGGAATCACGGCTGGCATACCCATCTGGCAAATTTTGCCGGTGACGCCCTCGCCTACCTGGAAACGCGCCCGCGCGACTTCTTCTTTACTAAAGCCCACGGAGGCAAGCACCTGCAAACTGTCGCCATCGTCACGCACATACACCATGCCACGCTGCATGCCGAGATGATTCGCTACCAGATTGACCACTTGCCGCAAGGTCTTTTGCAAATCCAGCGATGAGCTGAGGATCTTGCCTATCTCATAAATCGTTACCAGTGCCACATGGCTGGAATCAGACAAAGTCGCCATCATTCACACCCGTCGATATCGTAATTAGCTTGAAATCAGCAATTTTCATGCCGATCAGTGCTTATTGCTTGCCTGAAACGGGGCCAGCCTCTGCAACCATCCCCAGGCGCACAGCGCGGGCCTTATGGTTTAACCATGGTTGGCTACAAATGACTTTTTTGCCACAAGCACCTAGCAAAACGGCAATCTGGCTCACCCGCCCCTATTTACCGTGAATCTGCCTGATTTACTGTTTGTCGCAAACATGACAAAGGCGACAATCCGGCGTATGCCTGCCATTTTTATAAAAAGATCATTTAAATCAAAAGGTTAATATCAACTTTCAGCCTATGGCACAGAGCTTGCTGAAACAGGGCTAACCCCCTCTTTTGTCAGGTTGATTGTATGAAACCGATATACCTTGATTACTCTGCCACCACGCCTGTCGATCCACGCGTGGCCGAAAAAATGATGATTTATCTGACCGAACAGTTTGGTAACCCAGCCTCCCGTAGCCATCCCTACGGCTGGGAGGCTGAAGCCGCTGTTGAGGAAGCACGTGGACAGGTGGCGGCGCTGGTCAATGCTGACCCACGCGAAATTGTTTGGACTTCGGGCGCGACTGAGTCCAACAACCTGGCGATTAAAGGGGCGGCGCAGTTTTATGCCAGCGGCAAGGGCAAGCACATCATTACCGTCGCTACCGAACACAAGGCAGTGCTGGATACCGTGCGCGAGCTGGAACGTCAGGGCTTTAGCGCTACCTATTTGTCTCCGCTAGAAAATGGCCTGGTCGATATTGAAGCTTTTAAAGCCGCCATCCGGCCCGATACTGTGCTGGCCTCGGTCATGCTGGTCAATAACGAAATCGGCGTGATTCAGGATATCGCCACGCTGGGCGCAATTTGCCGCGAAAACAATGTGATTTTTCATGTGGACGCAGCGCAGGCGACCGGCAAGGTAGAGATCGACCTGAAAACATTGCCGGTGGATTTGATGAGTTTTTCCGCCCACAAAACCTATGGCCCCAAAGGCATAGGCGCCTTGTATATCAGCCGCAAACCACGGGTACGGCTGGAGGCGCAAATGCATGGCGGCGGCCATGAGCGCGGCTTCCGTTCCGGCACTTTGCCGGTACACCAGATTGTTGGCATGGGCGAAGCCTTTCGCATTGCCAAGGCTGAGATGGCAGAAGAAAACGCGCGTATCCGCGTGCTGCGCGACCGCCTGTGGGCTGGCCTGTCGCAGATTGAAGAATCTTACCTGAATGGTGACTTGCAGCAGCGTGTGCCACATAACCTCAACGTTAGCTTTAACTATGTCGAAGGCGAGTCACTGATGATGGCAATTAAAGAATTGGCGGTCTCTAGCGGCTCAGCCTGTACCTCGGCCAGCCTGGAGCCTTCTTACGTGCTGCGCGCCATTGGCCGTGAAGACGAACTGGCGCATAGCTCTATCCGTTTTTCGATTGGCCGCTACACCACCGAACAGGACGTGGACTTTGCCATCGCCCTGATCAGCGAAAAAATCGGCAAATTGCGTGACCTCTCGCCGTTGTGGGAGATGGTCAAATCTGGCATTGATTTATCTTCCGTGAGCTGGGTGCACGGCACCGAATCGCACCGCGAACCCAGCGCGGCGGCTGTTTAAGGAGACACATATGGCTTATAGCGACAAGGTCCTCGACCATTATGAAAACCCGCGCAATGTCGGCAGTTTTGACCAGAATGCCGGGGATGTCGGCACTGGCATGGTGGGTGCGCCAGCCTGCGGCGACGTGATGAAACTGCAAATCAAGGTCAATGCTGAGGGCGTGATTGAGGACGCCAAATTCAAGACCTACGGTTGTGGCTCGGCCATCGCCTCCTCCTCACTGGTGACCGAGATGCTCAAGGGCAAAACCCTGGACCAGGCCATGGACATCAAGAACAGCCATATCGCCGAAGAGCTGGCCTTGCCTCCGGTGAAGATCCACTGTTCGGTGCTGGCTGAAGACGCCATCCGCGCCGCCATTTCCGATTATCGCAACAAAAACGGGCTGGAACAGGGCGAGTACGACGCCTGCCAGCCCCACGCCTAGGAGCCTGCCATGACTGAAGCCGTATTAAGTGACGAGATTGTATCGACCCCGATTATTTTTACTGACAACGCTGCCAGCAAGGTCGGCGAAATGCTGGCCGAAGAAGGTGACCCTACCCTCAAGCTGCGTGTATACGTGACCGGTGGCGGCTGTTCTGGGTTTCAGTACAGCTTTGCCTTTGATGACCAAGTGGCCGAAGACGACATGGTGGTAGAAAAAGCCGGGGTAGCACTGCTGGTGGATGCCATGAGTTTTCAATACATGATGGGCGCCACCATCGATTACCAGGAGGGCCTGGAAGGCGCGCGCTTTGTCATTACCAACCCCAATGCCACCGCTACTTGTGGTTGTGGCAGTTCGTTCTCGGTATAAGCAACAGGAGTCCATGATGACCGTGACACTCACCCCCAGCGCCGCCGGGCGCGTACAAAAGTTTCTGCAAAGCCGTGGCAAAGGCATAGGCCTGCGCGTGGGCGTCAAAACCTCGGGCTGCTCTGGCATGGCCTACACGCTGGAATTTGTCGATGAAGCACAAGACGATGACCAGATTTTTGAAAGCCATGGCGTCAAGGTGCTGGTAGACCCGACCAGCCTGGTCTATCTGGATGGCACCGAGCTGGATTATGCCAAAGAAGGCCTTAACGAAGGCTTTAAATTCAGCAACCCCAATGCCAAGGCCAATTGTGGCTGTGGCGAGAGTTTCAGCGTTTAATTATCCCGCCGGGTGCACGCCCGCGCCAAGTATCCTGAGGAGTGACTATGGCACTGTTGCAAATTGCAGAGCCGGGGCAAAGTGCAGCGCCCCACCAGCACCGGCTGGCGGTCGGTATTGACCTGGGCACGACCAACTCACTCGTGGCTACCGTACGCAGTGGCGAATGTGTGGCATTGGCAGATGATCATGGCCGCCACTTGTTACCCTCGGTGGTACGCTACCAGGCGGCACAAACCACGGTGGGCTGGGAGGCTAAATTTGCCGCCGCCAGCGACCCGGGCAACACTATTGTTTCGGTCAAGCGCCTGATGGGGCGCGGCCTGCAGGATATACAACACCTGGGACACCTCCCCTACACCCTGATTGACAGCCCGGGCATGGTCAAACTGGAGACCGTGGCCGGCGTGCGCAGCCCGGTAGAAGTTTCTGCCGATATTCTGAAAGTGCTACGTGAACGTGCCGAGCACAGCCTGGGTGGCGAACTGGCAGGCGCCGTGATTACTGTCCCGGCCTATTTTGACGATGCCCAGCGCCAGGCCACCAAAGACGCCGCGACGCTGGCTGGCATCAATGTACTGCGCCTGCTTAACGAACCCACCGCTGCTGCGATTGCCTACGGGTTGGATAACGCCGCTGAAGGCGTGTATTGCGTCTATGACCTGGGCGGCGGCACGTTTGATTTTTCCATCCTGCGCTTGAACCGTGGCGTGTTTGAGGTACTCGCCACCAGCGGCGATTCGGCGCTGGGCGGCGATGATTTTGATCTCGCCATTTACCACTGGCTATGCAGCACTTTAAACCTGCACACCCTGGATGCCGCCGATACACGCAGTTTGCTTAATGAGTGTCGTCAAGCCAAAGAGCGCCTCACAGGCCAGACCAGCACCGAATTGCACTGTCATTTGTCCAGTCATGGCGAGATCAACGCCATCCTCAGTCGCGAACTGTTTTATGAACTGAGCCAGCCGCTACTGGCAAAAACCTTGAGCCCGGTCCGCCGCGCTCTGCGCGATGCAGGCTTGCAAATAGAAGACATTCAGGGCGTGGTACTGGTCGGCGGGGCCACCCGCATGCCACAACTCAGACAAACAGTGGCTGACTTTTTCCAGCAAATCCCGCTCACCAACCTAGATCCTGATCAAGTTGTTGCGCTAGGTGCGGCCATGCAGGCCAATGCCCTGGCCGGTAATCGCAGCGACCAGGAGTGGCTGTTGCTGGATGTGATTCCGCTATCGCTGGGCATGGAAACCATGGGCGGCCTCAGCGAAAAAATCATCCCGCGCAACGCCACCCTACCCACGGCCCGTGCGCAGGATTTCACCACCTTTAAAGACGGCCAAACCGCCATGAGCTTTCATGTGGTCCAAGGCGAGCGCGAACTGGTGGCTGAATGCCGCTCACTGGCCCGCTTTGAACTGCGCGGCATCCCGCCCATGGTGGCCGGCGCCGCCCGCATCCGCGTCACCTTCCAAGTCGATGCCGACGGCCTGCTGTCAGTCTCTGCCATTGAGCAAACCAGCGGTGTCGCTGCCCAAATCAGCATCAAACCCTCTTACGGCCTCAGTGAAGATGAAATCACCCGCCTGCTGCGCGCCGGGGTCGAAAACGCCGAACACGACAAACGCATGCGCGCCTTGCGCGAAGCGCAAGTCGATGCCAGACGCCTGCTAGACGCCACCGAAACCGCCATGGCCGAAGACGGCCACAACCTGCTCAGCAAAGCCGAGTGGGACCATATCTGGCAACACATCTATGCCCTGGCTGAAATCCTCATCATGGGCGACAGTAACAAGGTCGAAGACCTGCGCAACGCCACCGAAGCCCTCAACAACGCCTCGTCCACCTTCGCCGCGCGCCGCATGGACCAAAGCATACAACAGGCGCTGGCAGGCCAGCATGTTGAAAGCCTGACCGTATGACCCAGCTCACCATCCTCCCCCACCCTGAGCTTTGCCCGCAAGGCATGCAGATTGAAGCTAAACCCGGCAAAGTGCTTTGCGACACGCTGCTCAACGCCGGTATCGCACTTGAACATGCCTGCGACGGCGTTTGTGCTTGCAGCACCTGCCATGTCATTATCCAACAAGGCACTGCCAGCCTCGCGGTGGCCAGTGATGAGGAAGAAGACCAGTTGGATAAAGCCTGGGGATTGACGCCGCAATCGCGATTGGCGTGTCAGGTGAAAATAGGTAGTGAAGCGTTGACGATTGCTTTACCGAAATACAGTTTGAATCATGCCAGAGAGATGGATTAAAGCGCTTGTCCTCAAAGTCGAGAAAAAGTGATTCTTCTGATTTTTTCATAGATTAGCTGTAGGGTGGGCATGAATGCCCACGCGGAGGGTTGGTGGCTATTTGTGCTATTTATTTCGCCTGTAGGCGAGTTACTTTCTGGTGCTTGTCCCCCAGAAAGTAACCAAAGAGGACGACACCCAGCCATCACGGCCTTCGGCTCCCTTGCGTTGCTCGACAAAGTGGGCGTCCATCGAAACTCGCCCTAGCAGCTTGCACACTACGCAAGCTGCCGCGGAACTCGAACAACCGATGGCCGACATCCCCCACTTCGTCTGCGCTACTCAGCGTGATGGGATGGGATTTATCTCGCCAAACTCACAGCGTAGAAATTGGGACGTTGAAAAACTCAAATTCTTTTCTTTAATCAGCAAATGGGGGCACTCATGGGTTTTCGGGCCCCTATCTGCAGCGCCGAGTAGCGCAGGCAAAATAAGATGAAGCGAGCGGCTGTCCGAATCCCGCGGTAGCCTGCGCAGTGTGCAGGCTACTAGGATGAGTTCTGCGAGCGCTTATTTTGCTGAGCAACGCAGGAAACGAGCGGAAGCTAGGGTGCACTTTCTTTTGGTTACTTTATCTTTGGGCAAGCAAAGAAAAGTAACTCGCCGAGGGGCGAAAAGAATCCTCTAAAAAGACCACTAAAGCGAAAGTACCAAGCTTCCCATAATCCTTGGTTACTTTCCGTGGGGCAAGCAACAGAAAGTAACTCGCCTAGAGGCGAAAACTATCAACGCTTTAATCCTCGATTGATCTAATCCACCATTATCGTATCCGCGTGGGCATCCATGCCCACCCTACAACTACTACTCGGCGCGGCAGATGGGGACCCCGGAACACCATGCGACTGCTACTGTTGGCGGATTGAATAAAAGAATTATTTTTTTGAACGGTTCTAACTTTAACAGTGTGACTTTGGCGAGATCAATCCCATCCCATCACGCTGAGTAGCACAGACGAAGTGGGGGATGTCGGCCATCGGCTGTTCGAGTTCCGCAACAAGCCACGAAGTGTGTGGCTTGTCAGGGCGAGTTTAGATGGCCGCCCACTTTGTCGAGCAACGCAAGGCAGCCGAAGGCCGTGATGGCTGGGTGCCATCTTTTTGGTTACTTTTTTGGGGCAAGCAAAAAAAGTAACTCGCCATTAAGGCGAAAAAGAACATCACAAACAACAAGCCCCCCCCGCGTGGGCATCCCTGCCCACCCTACAACATGCGATCCACCCCCACACCGATTGTCGCATTTGTCTGCTTTCCGACATTCAATAACTTCAAATATTTTTGTTTAAATTCATATAGTTAAAACAAATACATAGCGTGGCACACTCCTTGCAATAACCACAACAAGAACTCCACAGGTGTCTTGTCATGGCAAGTTTGAACGAAAAAATTCAGGACGTGTTTAATGAACCCGGCTGCGATAAAAATCAGGCCAAGGATGAAAAAGCACGCAAGAAAGGTTGCACCAAGCAACTGACGCCAGGCGCGGCCGCCGGTGGTTGCGCGTTTGATGGTGCCAAGATCGCCTTGCAGCCAATTACCGATGTCGCACATCTGGTGCATGGGCCGATTGCCTGCGAGGGCAACTCCTGGGATAACCGCGGCGCCAAGTCTTCGGCCTCGCGCTTGTACCGTACCGGTTTTACCACCGACATGAACGAGCTGGATGTGATTTATGGTGGTGAAAAGCGCTTGTTCAAGTCGATTAAAGAAATCATCGCCAAATATGACCCGCCAGCAGTGTTTGTTTACCAAACCTGCGTGCCCGCACTGACTGGCGATGACATTGAAACCGTGTGCAAAAAAGCGGCCGAAAAGTTTGGCAAGCCGGTGATTCCGGTCAACTCGCCCGGTTTTGTTGGCCCGAAAAACCTGGGTAACAAGCTGGCTGGCGAGGCTTTGCTGGAGTATGTGATCGGCACACAAGAGCCTGATTACACCACACCGTATGACATCAATATCATCGGGGAATATAACCTGGCCGGTGAGTTGTGGCAGGTCAAACCGCTGCTGGATGAGTTAGGCATACGCGTGTTGGCTTGTATTTCGGGCGATGCCAAGTACAGTGAGGTCGCGCAGTCGCACCGGGCCAAAGTGGCGATGATGGTGTGTTCCAAAGCCATGATTAACGTGGCGCGCAAGATGGAAGAGCGTTATGGCATTCCCTTTTTTGAAGGCTCGTTTTATGGCATTGGCGACATGAGCGATAGCTTGCGCCAGATTGCGACACTGCTGGTACAACAAGGGGCCGATGCCGAGTTGCTGGCGCGTACAGAGGTGTTGATTGCACGTGAAGAGGCCAAGGCATGGCAGGCCATTGAGGTTTATAAACCACGCTTGCTGGGTAAACGGGTGTTGCTGATTACCGGTGGCGTCAAATCCTGGTCGGTGGTCTCGGCCTTGCAAGAGGCTGGTATGGAAGTGGTTGGCACCAGCGTAAAAAAATCCACCGAAGAAGACAAAGAAAAAATCAAGGAAATCATGGGCGAAGATGCGCACATGATAGACGACATGCGTCCGCGCGACATGTATGCCATGCTCAAAGAAGCCAGGGCCGACATCATGCTTTCGGGCGGCCGCAGCCAGTTTGTGGCGCTCAAAGCCAAAATGCCTTGGATGGACATTAACCAGGAGCGTCATCATGCTTATGCTGGCTATGTGGGCATGGTCGCAATGGTGAAAAATATTACCCAGACCTTGTATCACCCGGTGTGGGCACAGGTACGCCAACCTGCGCCATGGGATCAACCCGTGGCAGAAACGGCCACGGATAGCCGCGAAATCGCCGCCTGATCGGATACTTATGGCTAAAGTCACCCACACCAGTAAAGCTTGCAGCGTCAACCCGCTCAAAATGAGCGCACCGATAGGCGCAGCACTGGCCTTTATGGGGCTGGAAAACTGCTTGCCTACCTTGCACGGTTCACAAGGCTGCACCTCGTTTGGCTTGGTGGTGTTTGTGCGGCATTTTCGCGAGATGATCCCTATGCAAACCACGGCCATGAGCGAGGTCACCACCATCCTTGGTGGCATGGACAATATCGAGCAAACCATCGTCAATATCTGGAAACGCAACCAGCCCTCCATCCTCGGCATCGCCTCTACCGGACTCACCGAAACCAAAGGCGATGATGTGGATGCCTATCTCAAGCTGATTGCGCAAAAACACCCCGAGCTGGCTGACATGCATATCCTGTATGTATCGACGCCTGACTACGTGGGCGCGTTTCAGGATGGCTGGAGCAAGGCGGTACTCAAGATCGTGCAGCACTTTGCGCAACCGGCCAATATACGCCATGCCCGCCGTGTCAATGTGCTGGCGGGTAGCCACCTCACCCCTGGCGACTTGCAAGAAATCCGCGACATCATTGAGCTGTTTGGGCTAGAAGCCGTGATGCTACCCGACATTTCGGGTTCGCTGGATGGGCATATCCCAGAAGACTTTACGCCTACCACACTGGGCGGCACCACGCTGGAGCAGTTAAACACTTTGGGCGCTGCCCGCGCCAACATTGCCATCGGCGAGCAAATGCGTCCGGCGGCACAGCTACTGGAAGAAAAAACCGGCGTGGCCTATCGTTTGTTTGACCGCCTCACCGGCCTCTCGGCCAGCGATGCCTTTATCCAGCACCTGTCTGAACTCAGCGGCTTGCCGGTGCCACTCAAACTGCGTCGTCAACGCAGCCAATGTCAGGATGCCATGCTGGATGCGCACTTTTACACTGGCGGCAAAACCGTTGCTATTGGTGCCGAGCCTGACCTGCTATGGGCGTATGGCCAGTTTCTGCTGGAAATGGGCTGCGATTTGCGCGCAGTCACCACCACGCAATCGGCGATTCTGGAACAACTGCCCATATATGAAGTATTGATTGGCGACCTCGAAGACCTCGAGCAACGCGCGCAAGACTGCGACCTGCTACTCACCCACGCCCATGGCAGGCAAATGGCCGAGCGCTTGCACTTACCGTTTATGCGTATCGGCATACCAGTGTTTGACCGTATCGGCGCTGCCCATAAAGTCACTGTAGGTTACCGCGGCACGCGCGATCTGGCGTTTGAACTGGCCAATACCTTTCTGGCAGAAACGCACGAGCCAGCGCCAGATACCTGGTATGCACAACCACCAGCTGACACACCATCGCAGGCTTGCCAATGCGGCCCAACGGGCGGCTGCCACAGCAATGAATCCCCCATCGAATCGCAGGTGCAATGGTCAACCCCGGCGATGAATTAACCCGACAGATAAAGGATACATATCATGAAAGTTGCCTTTGCCACACAAGATTTAAAACGGGTAGATGCCCACTTTGGCTGGGCCAAGCACCTGGCCATTTATGAGCTGACACCAGAAAGCTGGACCTTTTTGCACTCGGTGCCCTTTGATGGCGATTTAAAAGAAGATGGCAACGAAGACAAACTCGCCCCCAAGCTCGAAGTCATCAAAGACTGTGCCCTGCTATATGTCGCGGCCATAGGCGGCTCTGCCGCTGCGCGCGTGGTGGCGCACAAGATACACCCAGTTAAAGTCACGGCCGATGAACCGATAGACGAAATTTTAGGCAAATTGCAGGACGTGCTCAAAGGCACCCCACCGCCGTGGCTACGCAAAGCCCTGCTCAAAGACCAGGCCGCCGCGCTGGACTTTGATGAGGAAGAAGAAACGGTTTAGGTTTTAAAGACTTTTTAAGCCACAGAGGTAAAACCTAAAAACGTATCACCTTGTCATCCTCGCGTAAGCGGGGATCCATATAAGTGATTGACTAAAATGGACTCCCGCTTACGCTGGAATGACGGAATGAGGTTTATTGTGACAAAACAAGTAGCGTTGCAATAGCGGTAGAGGTAAAGCTTAAAACTCGAACGTTGAATTAGCTTCTCTCTGTGACCTCTGCGTCCTCTGTGGCTAAAAAAGATTTAAACCCTTTACTTATAGCCACAGAGGGCACAGAGAACACAGAGGTAAAACCAAGTAGGTTTTAAAAATTTCTGTGGCTTAGGTGGCAATAGTTCAAGCAGTATAGGTAAGCGTTAATACTCAAGTTTTGATTTCGCTTTTCTCTGTGAACTCTGAGCCTCTGTGGTGAAAACATATATTTTTTTAGGAGAAAAACATGACAGCAGTCGCTGAAGCGCCAGTAGCCAGTGATCCCTGGACCTCGCCATTTGTGATCGAACTGATTAAACAATGGCGGGCGCAAGACACCCATGGCGCCTGGGAAGGCAAGGACAATGTGACCTTGCTGGCGCCCTACATCATCAGCAAGGAGCAGCGCCGCGAGATGCCGATTATCGGTGACCCGGACCCGGAAACCCTGTGGCGACTGGAGTTGTTTTATAACGCCGTGGGCCTGGCAGTCGAGCGTGAAACCGGCGTCATGGTCTCGCCCATGATGAAAATGCACCATGAGGGCTTTGGCAAGATGTTGCTGACAGCGGGCCGTCTGGTGGTGGTGAACAAGCACTTGCGCGATGTGCACCGCTTTGGTTTTGAAACCATGGACAAGCTGGCGGCTGAGGGCCAGAAGCTGGTACAGGCCGCGGTGGAGATGATACAAAAATTCCCCGAAGTGGTGAATTACGGTTAGGAGCGCGCCATGAGTGACATAGAAACGAGTGACGTAGACACCATCAAGGCCGAGGTGAAAAAGCTGAATGCCCAGGCCACCCAGCTCAAAATGGACTTGCATGATTTGTCTGAAGACCTGCCAACCGGCTGGGAAAAAATCCCGGAGGTGGCCGAGAAAACCTTTAAAGCCTATCAACAACTCACTGCTGCGCGCCTGAAGTTGGCGGCAGCCGGTGGTTAGGAGCGTGCCATGGCATTTAGCGTAACCTTACCCAGCGGCGTGGCGTGGACACCGCAATTTGCAGAACAGATCGCCGAAGAAAAATGCATAGGCTGTGGCCGTTGCTTTCGCGTCTGCGGCCGTGATGTGCTGGAACTGGTCGGCATTACCGAAGACGGTGACCGCATCGCCATGACCCTGGGCGATGATGAGGATGACGAGTATGAAAAGAAAGTCATGACCATTGCCCATCCGGAAAACTGCGTGGGATGCGAAGCCTGCGCCAAGATTTGTCCGAAAAAGTGCTATACCCACGCCCCAGCCTGAGGTGAAACGCTATGCAAACAAGCCTCTCCCCGCCCAGTCCTGTTGTAGCTACCTCCATGTTGCCTTCTGGCCATGGCTGGGAGGAGTTTGAGGATTTGATCGCATTGTTGATGGCACATGCGCTAGATCAACACGTGAACACTTATGCACTGGCAAGATTGATTGCCGGCACCTGCTGTAGCGGCGCCAACCATTTGTGGCAAGACCTTAAACTGTCCAGCCGCGCCGAACTGTCGCAACTGATGCGCGATTATTTTCCGGCATTGGTGGCCAAAAACAGTAGCGACATGAAGTGGAAAAAGTTTTTTTACCGGCAGCTGTGCGAGCAGGAAAACGTATTGATATGCAAATCGCCCAGTTGCGGTGTCTGTGTGGATTATGAATTATGTTTTGGACCAGAGGAGTGAGCTATGAGTTGGCAAACCATTGCTGCGGCACAAGCTGCCGAAATGTTGAGTAACCCGGAACGTTTTGCGGAAATCGCCCTCTTTGATACGCGCGACCTGCATACTTATCAGCGTGGACATCTCCCTGGCGCAGACCAGTTGTCCGAATTCAAGTTGGAACAGATATTACGCAGCCTGCCCCGCAATATCCCGGTGATGATTTACTGCTACCACGGTCATGCCAGCAAGGTGTTTGCGCAGATGTTTGACGACTTCCGCTACAAGGAAGTGTATAGCGTAGAGGGCGGTTACGAGGCATTGGCGCCGCTGGTGAAAGCCCTGCCGGAAACCCTGGCACACGCTGCGTGAGCCTGATGCTTGCGTCGTCTTCTTGAGGCGCAATATAGTGGGGTCCCAGCCAGCCGGTCAAACGTTGCGGTTGATGTTATACAGCGTAAATCCCTACACTGCTGGCATCTAAACACCTCAAAAGGAAGCCATCATGAATATCAGTGCCCGTAACCAGTTTCAGGGAACCATCACGGCGGTACAGCCTGGCAGCGTACATAGCGAAATTGATATTGCCCTGGGTAACGGCGACACCCTGGTGGCAGTCGTGACGAATGGCAGCGCACAACGACTGGGCCTCAGCCCCGGCAAACCGGTATTGGCCCTGGTTAAAGCTTCCTCCATGATGGTGATGACGGATGCCGAAGGCTATGCTTTAAGTGCCCGCAATGTGTTAAAAGGCGTGGTCAAGCAAGTGGTGAATGGTCCGGTCAGTGCCGAGGTTAAACTTAGCTTGCCCGGCGGTAACGCTGTCTTTGCGACAATCACACATGAGGCTGCAGCGGCATTGGCCATACAGGAAGGGGCGCAGGCCAGTGTGGTGTTCAAGGCCTCTGCCGTCATCCTCGCTGTCGCCTCATAAAACGCAGGCGCGGCTAGAGACTGGCCACCCATACCGGTGGCTGGGTCTTGAAACGGTGATGGCAGAGATCCAGGCGGTCAGACACCGTAGAAACCTTTAGCCAGCCGCCTTGCTTCAGGCGCCAGGCATGCACACATTCGTAATACACATTGATCAATAACGGAAATTCGTCACAGTCAAAGCCCTCTTCCTGTAACAGAAAACTGTGCTGGTAGTAACAGGCCTCACCGGCGGCATCATACCCCCGCCATTTCTCTGCATTTGCCGGGCGGTCTTGAAAATAGTCTATATGCACAGGCGTGATCACTTGCGTGTGGTACTCGGTCGGTAATGCATGTAGCCAGTCGACCTCGACAACATGCTGTGCCAAGGGGAGTGCGTTTTTTGGTTGCATCATCATTCACCTGCCATTTCATTAGCGATATTGATTCAGACCTTTTGCAGCCGACTGCCGGTGCGGACTAGCGGTCAAGCTTCATCACCATGGGATTAAAGGCTTTAGAGACCAGCATGACATGGTCGCCAGCATGGAGATTGGCAGCTTCATCCGGCATCACCACCACCCGTACAATCTGGTTACTGACCAGCACAGTCAGGGCAACCAGCACTTCTACCGGCTCGATGGCCAGCACTTCCCCGGTAAAGCGGAACTTGCCGCTGGTGCCACCTTTAGCAAACACCTCGACGGGCGCACCGGATTGGCTGATGTGGCCATCCTCAATCACCAGCACCCGCTGTGCCAGCTTGTAGACTTCACCGACATCATGGCTGACGAGGATGGTGGTCAACCCTAACCGCCGTTGCATGTCCCTGAGTTCCTGCTGTAGCAAGCTACGCGTTTGCGCATCCAGCGCGGATAGCGGTTCATCCAGTAACAGCAACTGCGGCTCGGCGGCCAGCGTGCGCGCCAAGGCCAGGCGCTGCTTTTGCCCGCCAGATAAGACGGCAGGCAGGCTGTGCTGCAGCGCCTGTAAACCCATCATCTCCAGCAGGTCATCGACCCTGCTGGCACGTGCCCCTGCGGCTAAGGCAAAAGAGAGATTGCCGCGCACCGTCATATTGGGAAACAACGCATAATCCTGGAACATAAAGCCGACATGGCGCTGCTGCGGTGGTAGATGAATGCCGCGTGCACTGTCATACCAGCATTGCCCGGCAAAATGGATGGCACCGGCATCCGCCTGGGTCAGGCCTGCCAGGCAGCGCAAAATGGTGGTTTTCCCAGCGCCGGAGGCACCATACAGGGCGACCATTTCCCCAGCGTGTAGCTGCATTTCCACCGCCAGTGCCAAGGGGCCGTGAGCGCCTTGCAGGGCTTTTTGCAAACGGATGTCTATCATTGCCTGCCCCCCGCTTTAGCCGAGCGGCGATTGACGATATAGACCACCAGCAAAATGACAAACGACAAGGCAAATAAACTGCCTGCGTAAACATGGGCCGCAGCGTAATTGAGCGACTCCACCTCGTCATAAATGGCAATGGAGGCGACCCTGGTCTGATCCGGCAAGTTGCCACCTATCATCAATACCACACCAAACTCGCCCAGAGTATGGGCAAAAGCCAGGATGCACCCGGATAGCAAGGCCGGTTTGATATTGGGTAACAACACGCGCACGAATGTCTGCCAGCGTGATTTACCCAGTACCCAGGCAGCCTCCTGCAAAGAGGCTGGCAGGTTTTGAAAGGCGGCCTGTACCGGGTGTACCAGGAATGGAAAACTGAAAATCACCGAGGCCAGCACCAAACCGGCAAAACTAAAAGCCAGTTTCAGGCCGAATGCCTGATTAAGCCAGTGGCCAAACCAGTGTTCAGGACTAAACGCCAGCAACAGATAAAACCCCAGCACCGAAGGGGGCAACACCAACGGCATGGCAACCAGCGTCTCTATCACCGGTTTGGCTTTGAATTTGGCCTGGGCCAGCCACCAGGCAAACGGGATGCCGATAATGGCTAGAATCATTGTGGTGATCGCGGCCAGTTTGAGGGTTAGCCAGAGGGGATGCCAGTCTATGCTCATGCGGCCGCTCCCAGAACAACTTCATTGGCTTTAATCAGCGCCTCGACCTGATCCCCCACACGCAGTTGCAGCGCATCCACCGCCCGGCTGGTGATCACCGACTGCAAGCTTGATCCGGCATAAGCCAAGGTCACCACTGCCATCAGTGTGCCACGCTCTATGCCACTGACGGTACAGGGCAAACGGTTACGTAAACTGATCATGCCTTGCAGTTGTTTGGCCAATGAGACTTCCGTGGGCTTGAACATCACCCTGACCGGAGCGCCGATATTCAGATAGGCAGCGGTGCCCGGTGCTTCCAGTAAGGTGGCCGTGAGGCTGCCGCCCGTAATGGCGATATCCACCAGGGAGAGCTGACCGTTACTCTCGATATGGGTAACTGTGCCGGGAAAAGTATTCATATTGACCTATTTAAAATACGCATTTGAGAGGAGAACTTGCCATCAGGGCAGTTTATACCCGTATTGGGCAAAAATGGCCCGGGCTTTTTCCGATTGTACAAACCCGTAAAACTTGCGCGCCGCATCGGCATTGCTGTCTATGCCATGTTTTAAAATCACGATGCCTTGCGCAATCGGCTCATAACTCTCTTCTGGCACCGGCACCCATTTGCCCTTGCCCGCTGTTTCTGGCGCAATCACAATCGATTTGGCACTAAAGCCGACATCCACCGCCTTGCTATCCACATACTGGCTGACTTGGGTAATGCTCTCACCATAGACCAGTTTAGGCTCTATGGCTGCTTTTACCTTGTAGAACTCCATGGCTTTGAGTGACTGCTTGCCAAACGGCGCCACTTTGGGGTTGGCGATCGCTACCTTAGCCACGGCAGGATCTGCCACACCAGCCACGCCCTTGCTTAAATCGGCACCGGTTTGCGACCACAGCACCAGCAGCCCGTAAGCGTATGGTTTGGGCGCTGTCACGGCAAAGCCTTCCTTGTACAAGCCCTCAGGAAACTCCATGTCCGCAGACATAAACACATCAAATGGGGCGCCCTGGCGGACTTGGGTGGCAATCTTGCCTGAAGCGTTAAGTACGCTTTGTGCCTCAATGCCTGTTTGCTTTTTAAATTCAGCCGCCAGATCATCAAACACATATTTGAGGTTGGCCGCAATCGCGACGGTAAACGGTTCGGCCGCCTGGAGCGGCATGGAAACGGCCAATATACCGGCCAGCAAAAGAGAGTGAAATAAACGCATGGGATTTCCTTGTCTGAATAACATTAAAAGTCGAATTGCGCGCGCATGGTGACGGCGTCTTCATGGTTCAGCGTATAGCTTTTGCTCATGCCTGAAACCGTTGCGGTCGTAGTGATCGGGGTATCGAAATGGGTATGCACATAGTTGGCAATCACGCGTACATAAGGGGTCAATATCCAGTTGGCGCCCAAGGTCCAGGCATCAAAGTGGTTGCTACGGCCATTGGCCAGCCTGCCTGTGCCGCTGGCATTCGTCGTGACAAAGTCGCCGCCATCAAATTGGCTATAGCGGGCGCCCAATTGCAAAGCGCCCCAGCCGTCACTGCCCCAGGCGAAATCCTGTTTTGGCCGCAAGCGACCAAACATCCCATCCTTATAGGTACTGGCAAAGGTTTCCCCGGTGACCAGCCAGTTGATGCTCGCATACCAAGCCGTCAGGTCACGGTCAAAGCCGGTGCCATCAAAGTTTTCATAGATATGTTCCGCCTGAAACTTAAGCGGACCATGCGCCAGCGCTAATTCATAGCCCTGCCGGGTTCGCTTTACCGCGCGTGTAAAGTTATCGGTGGAAAAAACACTGTAGCCACGTGCTTCAGTCAGTATCGTGGCCGTGCCACTCCCTGGTTCTTCTTGCCCTCTGGCATAAAATCCCCCTGCATGGATGACGCTATCTTTCCAGTTGGCAAACTGCGCGATATTTCCCACCACGCGCACTAACAAGTCTTTATTGTCATATTTGGCATCGGTTTCATCACCATTGTTGTTCGCCGTAGTCACGCCCTTGCCATTGGTCCAGGAAGCGTTGTAGAACAGGCCTGGCACAGGTTCGCCGAATACCATCACACCGCGATCAAAGGTCGGGCCTAACAGATAATCTGTGACACTGCGCTCCTGAAAATCGGTAAAGTTGGCATTCATCGCACGTTCCAGTCCATAAAAAGGCTTGAACTGCCCCATACGCAACTTCAGTCCGTTGAAACGGACATAGTCGATATTGGCATAGGTCAAACCCACACTGCCGTTGTTAGTGACGCCGCTATACTCCCCTTCCAACCGTGCGGCAAAATCTTTCATCCCAACGTTCACCCCAAGGCGGGCGCGACGCACACTAAATGTATCTGCTGCAGCGACATCTGGTGAAAAACTGCGGTAATCTGCTTGTACTCGGCCATTGATGCCCAGTTTCCAGGCCCCACTCCCGTCCTCAAAACTCAAGCCATTTTTAAAATTGGCATACACTGGCTGACCGGAAGATTTGCCTCGGGCCGAATGCAGGGCTTTGATTTCATCAGCCATCGCTTCCATCTTCCACTGCTGGTCACGTAATAGTTGTGTTTGATCGGTAGTCATCCCTGTAGGCTCCACTGGTTTAGCAGCCGTTTTTAATGCGCTCAACTCATCGGCAAGCGCTTGCATTTGCTTTTGCTGTTGCTCTAACAAGCGTTGTAGCTTTTCAATCCGTGCGTCGACATCAGATGCGGCATCCGTTTGGGTAGCCATCATCATGAGTGCAAGGCCCACGCTAGGGCATATTTTTTTCATCATTTGTCACTTCCTGTTTCTGTTTTTGAAAACTCGAAATAAAGACAGCTTTATAGCGATAGGCAAACAACCTTAAGTCGTTGCACTTTTAGTCGGTCACTCCCATAATCACGCTGCTGGCTTTAAACACAGCCACCATGGTCTTGCCCTCCGCAATCTGCAGTTCGGCCACGCTGTCATTGGTTAAGGTGGCACTCAACACATTGCCTCCTGCACAACGCAAACTCACTTCGGCATTGACCCCGCCTTGATGTACACGGATCACCTCCCCCGCCAGTTTGTTACGGGCACTGAGGCCGCTAGCCGCTGACGGCGTCGCCAAAATCATCCAACTCGCTTTGACCAGTGCCCAGGCTTCACTGCCGATTTGCAACCCAAGCTCGTTTAAACCGTCATTGGTAATCACCGCGTGTATCTGGTCACCACCGGTCAATTGCAACGTCACCTCCACATTGACTTGCGCCTGCTTGATGGCCACCACCTTGCCAAAAAACTGGTTTCTCGCACTGGTTCTCACGGTCAATCTCCTCATCCAGGTGTAGATATTGTCAAAATCAGCGATCCCTGCGCTGGCTGCGGTTAGAAACTTCTGGTGCTCTCGCCTGAGTACACGGCTGGCATCCACGACGCGGATACCGGTTTCAGTCAATTGCGCACCGCCACCGCCTTTGCCACCGGTCATGGTCACCACCAACGAGACTCCGAACAGACTGTTCATGGCGTCCACGGCATCCCAAGCGCCTTTATAACTAAAGCCAGCCAGTTTGGCCGCCTGGGAAATTGATCCGCAGCTGCCGATGTGCTCAAGTAAAGCCAGCCGCCTGTCATTCAGCAGTGCGGATGCACCAGCAGCCGCTTCCGGCCCCAGGGTCAGGGAACCGCCGACCTGTAACCCTTGTGTGTATGCTTGTGTCATTGTTTCTTTGCCTTTTGTCGGGTTTGTCACAATATTTGTTGGAATCATTACGCTATATACTCGATTATATAACGCATGCCATGCTTATGCAGTTTTTGTGCCAAACACCTCACCAATCCCAAAATTTAGAGATCAGGAAAATCGCCTTATTGGCCGCCGCCCGCCATGATCAGGTCAAACACCTGCCGCAATAACAGCAGCTCTTGTTTATCTGCGGCACGCAATGCACTCATATGTTTAAATTCGCCACCCAGCGCAGCAATTTCTTGCTTGGGCGCATCGGTGGTCATATAGCGGCACAGGTGAATACGGACCGGTCCACTTTCATCGTCTGCGCAACCATTAAAATCATGCAGGTATTTGACATGGGCCGTATCTACCCCCATGGCTTGTAACACGCCGATCACTTCAACGTCCATGATCAGCCCAGACACATCTGGTGCAGGGGCTAATGCGACCGCGGCAGAGGCTGGCAAGGCAGTCGGTGCCAACAGGCTGCCGTGCGGCCAGCGCACAAATAGCAAGGCGGTACTGTAAGTATCAAAATGACACAAGATCACCCGGTGCCGGGTTAACAAGGCTGCTGAACTATCCATGATTGTGCTCCCTCGCCGCCCATCAAAAGCGGTATTGCAAAATAATTTCCGGTGCCGCTACCCTTTACAGGGTCATTCTGAACAAATCAGGTTGCTGTTGCCTGAATACCCGTAACCAGATCAGCGTCGCCGGCACCATGGAGCGAATGGCAAACCAGATGGCGTCACGCTCGAAGCCGCCCGACGAACGGACTTGTGAGAGCAGGACATTCCAGCCTGCCCAGTCGATTTCTGCCATCATGGTTTTGCTTTCCATGGGCAAGCGGTCAATGTTTTCCGCAATAATCCGCAGGTAGCGCAGGGTTTCGGCCTGGGTGAGCTGGCTGCTGAAGAAATCCTCAGGTGCAACATCCTCGGTGAGCGTCAATACCGCTTCACAAGATTGCTGCATGATATTGAGCATGGTGGCACTGGCTAACGTCATCACGGCACTCCATCGGCATAAGCTTGAATCACTGAGGCACCAACCGTATCTTGCGGGTCTATCTCCTGCAGTTTCTCCAGAATCTGCCGCACATCTGCCAGACGTTGTTGGCGCAGGCGGATATAGGCAAGGGCCTTCAGGCTAAACAGGTAAAAATGTTGCGGCGAATCTATCTGCGTCCAGTTGCAGCTTTGCTGCGTGAGTGATTGCCAGTGGCTGTGGATGTTTGCCTGCCTGGCCGCGGCGTCCAGCGCCATATGCACGGCCCGCTCGGCATCACTGAGGCGGTTGTGCACGGCATACAGTTTGTACAAGGTGTAATACACATGCAAACAGTCAGGGGCGGCTTGCTGTGCCCGCAACAACAGCGATTCCGCTTCACGCCAGTCCCGGCTGGCCGCTGCCGCCGCCAGGTAACCGGCGATTGGCGGTGGCAAGTCTTCCTGGGCCACAATCCCAGTCATGGCGCGCGAGGATTGCCGGGAAACACTGAGGGAAGACACCTGTATACCTTGCCCGCTTACCACACGCTTTCGGGCACTTTCAGGCGCTCGACCACTTCGCCTGCCAGCAGGTGTTTGTCTATGATTTCGGCCACGTCGTCTTTGCTCACGCCACCGTACATCACACTTTCCGGGTAAACCAGCACATGCGGGCCACTGTCGCAAGGGCCCTGGCAACCGCTAAAAGTGACCGAAAACTGCTCCCACAAATTGCGCGCCTGTACCTGTTGCCAGAACGCCTGCACAATCTCATTGCCGCCCCGGCCCTGGCACGAGCCGCGTGGGTGACCCGGTGGCCTGGCTTGGTTACATACAAAGACTTGTCTGGCGGGTTTACTCATGAATCTCTCCAACAATGCAATACAAAAAAGGATTAACCGAACTTGAACAGGATGCCGTAACCCCCACGCGGATACTCCCACGCCACGTTGCGGTGCTCGTTACAGATAATGCGGCAGGTGCCGCACTCCAGGCAGCCATCGCTAATCACGGTGACATTGCCATTGCCTTCCATGGTCCAGCAGCCCGCCGGGCAACAGACGGTACAAGCGTGGCTGTCACAATGGCGGCAGATGTCGGCATCTTTAATCTGGATATGCGGTTTACCGCCATCCACCTTGTAGCGGTTCTGGAACAGTTTCTCTTCAACCTTGGCGACAATACTCATTCAAAAGCCCTCCATAACTTGAACGCGTCTCCCATCAGGCCGACCAGCGAGCGGCGTTGACGGAAACTGCGGCGTATCTGTTTTTCTTTAGATTTTTTATCCATGCCATCCACGGTCAACATGGTGTGGGCGGCTTTGGACAGCAACTCAGGGTAGTCATTGAAGAACTGCGGATTTTTGTGGAAGATTTCCGGCATGTCCTTGTACTTTTTCAGGTCTTTCATGACAAAGCTGTCGTTAAGCGTGGCCTGGTAGCGCTTAAGGTTGGCCTTGCTGAAGGGCAAACCCTCGGCACGCAGTGCAATCAGCGTATCCGCAGCCACCATGCCGGTGGTCATGGCCAGGTTGGAGCCTTCGCGGTGCACGGCATTTACAAACATGCCAGCGTCACCGACGATGAGCCAGCCCTCGCCATATAAATCTGGCATGGCGTTGTAACCACCCTCCGGAATCAGGTGCGCGGTGTATTCTTTCATCTCGCCGCCTTCAATCAGCGGCTTGATGGCCGGATGTGCTTTCATTTGCTCCAGCAAGGCATAAGGCGTGGTTTGCTGTGCTTTAAAATCGGACAGCATACAGCCGACGCCGATGGTGACCGACTCACGGTTGGTATACAGAAATCCGGTGCCCATCATGCCCTGGGTGATTTTGCCCGCCATTTCGATGACCACGCCCTCTTCGCCCTTGACGTTAAAGCGCTGCTCGATGAGCTCAGTCGGCATGAAGTGGATCTCCTTGACGGCCAGCGCCACATCTTTGGGATGCAGCTCTGGATGAAACCCGGCCTTTTTAGCCAGGTAGGAGTTGACGCCATCAGCCAATATCACCGCATCGGCATAGATTTCGCCGCCCTGGCGGTCGGTGCGCACGCCGATCACACGCTGTCCATCCAGCAACAGCTCGGTCACGGTGGTTTCGCAAATCACTAGCGCCCCGGCTTTTTGCACCCGCTCGGAAAACCACTTGTCAAACTGCGAACGGATCATGGTGTAACGGTTATAGGGCGGCTTGTTAAAGCTGTCCGAGCGGTAATGTGAGCCCATATAAGAGTCGTCATCCAGTATCCACATGCGCTGCTCAATGATATGCCGTTCCAGCGGCGCATCGTCCCTGAAGTCAGGAATCAGTTTTTCCAGCGCATCTGAGTAGAGGATGGCGCCCTGCACGTTTTTTGAGCCCGAGCTTTCGCCGCGTTCCAGTTGCAGCACACTTAAGCCCGCCTGCGCCAGACGCAAGGCAGCCGCATTGCCGGAGGGGCCTGCGCCCACAATAATCACATCAAATTTTTCACTCATGCTTAGCCTGCCTTTCTTGCGGTTGCCAGGTGTGCTTTAAATGCCTCGGTGAGTGCCGGCAATATGGTCATGGCGTTGCCGACAATGCCGTAGTGGGCAAAGTCAAAAATCGGCGCATTGGGATCATTGTTGATGGCGATAATCACATCCGAGGCATCCATGCCAACCCGGTGCTGGATGGCGCCGGAAATACCCACTGCGATATACAGTTTGGGGCGTACGGTTTTGCCAGACTGGCCGACCTGACGGTCCAGCTCTACCCAACCCGCCTGCACCACGGGGCGAGTGGCGCCGACTTCTGCCCCCAGCACTTGCGCCAGCTCCCAAATCAGTTTGAAGTTTTCCGGCTTTTTCATGCCGCGGCCACCGGCGACGATAATGTCGGCAAACGGCAGTTGCGGTTTGTCTTGCATCTCGTCCGGAATAAATTCCAGCACTTTGGTAATGATGCTGTCTTCTATCATGCCCAAGGCGTCTTCAATGATGCGCCCACTCCGTGTCGCGTCGCGCTCTGGCATCGCCATCACACGAGGCCTCACCGTGGCCATTTGCGGCCGGTAATTCAGGGTCTGGATGGTACACAGCAAGGAGCCGCCAAAGGTCGGGCGACTCGCCAGCAGGCTGCGCACGTCGAGGTCGATATTGAGCTCGGTACAGTCAGCCGTGAGGCCGGTTTTAAGGGTGGTGGCGACACTGCCTGCCAAATCGCGGCCCAATGTGGTTGCACCAAGGAACAAGATTTCGGGTTGGTATTTGTTGACCAGATCAGTCAGCCCTTTGGTATAAGGCTCGTTGCGATAATCTTGCAGCAGCGGGTCTTCAATCAGGTAGCACAGGTCTGCGCCATGGTAAAAGGCCTCCTGGCAAAAGCTGCGGGTGGTCTCGGCGGGTGGGCCCATCACCACGCCGGCCAATTCCACACCCAGCATATCGGCCAGTTTGCGGCCCTCGCCTAGCAACTCCAGCGAAACGGGATGGATGGCGCCACGCTCATGTTCAATAAACACCCAGACGCCTTTATACGCTTTCAGACGTTCATCCAGCTCAAACTTCTTCTTGCCTGCCGGTGCCGGTTTTTTGGTTTCTTCACTCATATGGATTCCTTTACTTCATGCGCCCTGGATCTGTTCAAGCTGATCGCTTCAGCAGTTCTTTCTCGATGTTGGGAAACTTGGTAAACATTTTGGCAAGTAAGGTCACGCTCAGGTCTTTGGGCTCGTTGCTTTCGCATTGAATGATCTCGGCCTTGGTCGCGCGTGGTGTCGGTGCAAACACTTTAGAAACCACGGTAGGCGAGCCTTTCAGGCCGGTTTTGGTCGGGTCTTCAATCCCGGCGGCATCTTTGTTCCAAATTTTGACCGGATAACGGGCCGCACGGAACATATTGGCCATGGTGGCAAAACGCATTTCGTTATTGCCTTCGAGCACGGTAATCAGGCTGGGGATTTTGGTTTTGAGCACCTGCACGCCGCCTTCAGAACGGCGCTCGACCACGATTTCTTGCTTGTCAGTATCCAGCGCACGGATTTTTGAAACATAGGTGAGCAACTGCATATCCAGCCGTTTTGCCACGCCGGGGCCGACTTGCGCAGTATCGCCATCAATCGTTTGCTTGCCGGTAAACACCAAATCGACAGGAATATCCTTGCTGATCTGCTGGATGGCCGCAGCCAGCGCATAGCTAGTGGCCAAGGTGTCAGACCCGGCAAAAATACGGTCTGTCACCAACACCGCGTCATCTGCGCCATACGAAATCGCCTTGCGCAAGGCCGCCTCGGCCATCGGTGGCCCCATGGTGAGCACGGTGACACGGGCACCATATTCATCTTTCAGGCGCAACGCTTCTTCCAGCGCGTACAAATCATAAGGGTTCACAATGGTCGGCACGCCCTGCCGCATAATGGTGTTGGTCACCGGATGCACACGGATCTGCGCGCTGTCTGGCACCTGCTTGATACAAACCACAATATGCATAACGTTTCCTTCCTCTGGCTATCGGGGCACGCATTTGCGCCCTGTTACATAGGCTATTGCAACAACCATGCCACGCCGTTAAAAAATATTTTTTATATATAATTCAGTCACTTATAAATAAATATCACTACCATACAATTTGTCGCAAAGCCGACAAATCAGGCGCGTTGTGAAGGCAATGTCTGGCGCAAACTGTTGAGATTGAAGGTTTTACTGCCGTCAGCCTCTTGGAATACCTTAAACACTTTTTCGGTGGCGGCATTGGAGTGTACGAAGTCGTCATAGGCGGTTTGCAGCAACCGCTGGTAAGCAGTCAGTTGCACACTTTCCGGTTGGGATGAATCCACCTGTTCACGCGCCAGATATTGCTGAAAGCGCTTGAGGATATGCAGGCGGTTGACGTGTACCACTTGCGGGTCATACGCCACATCAAGAAACTCAAAAAACTCTTCAGCAGCAGAAAAAGTTTGCATACGGGATAACAAGGCACTCATAAGGCTCTCCAGGAAAAATCTTGGTTAAATCAGGAATCCAGGCGTTTGCGCGAGCTGGCTTCGGCCACACTGCGTTGTACCAGTGCTTCGGACTCGGCCCGCTGGCCTTCGCGCATCATGGCCAGGGTGCGTTCCAGCTGGTCGATCCGGTCAAGCAAGGCACTGACCGCCTTGCCTACCGGGTCTGGCATCAAATGGTGGTCGAGGTCTATGCCTTGCTGGGGCTGGCGGCGGGCATTGTCAGGCAGCACCACGCGGCCGGGGATGCCGACCACGGTCATTCTTGCCGGAATATCCTGTATCACCACCGAGTTGGCGCCCACCCGCACCTCTGCACCTACAACCACCGGCCCGAGGATTTTGGCGCCCGCGCCCACCATGACGCCGTCACATAAAGTGGGATGACGTTTGCCAGGATTCCACGATACGCCGCCCAGTGTCACGCCGTGATACAGCGTGACATCGTTGCCAATCACGGCCGTTTCGCCAATGACCACGCCACAGCCATGGTCGATAAAAAAACGGCGGCCGATGCAAGCACCAGGGTGGATATCAATTTGCGTGAACATGCGCGTGGCATAACTCAACCAGCGTGCAGCAAAGCGCCAGCCGCGACGCCACAAGCCATGTGAAATGCGGTGCATCAAGGTGGCATGCAACCCGGGATAGGTCAGCAAAACTTCCAGCCAGTGGCGCGCAGCCGGGTCGCGCTCAAACACACAGGCGAGGTCTTCACGCAGCAAACCAAACAATGACAGTGTGGGTGCGCCTGCATTCATGACATGCTCCCCGGCCTGGATTGGCCTTGCAGATAAAAATGCTTGAGTTCTTCCATGAGCGGACTACGCTTGGTCGTCACGGCAAACTGGCGGATGCGCTGCAACAACCAATCGGTTTCGTCTGACTGCAGAGAGATGCCTAATTGCGCATAGATATGCCGCACACCATGGCTGCCGGAATGCTTGCCCAGCACCAGATGCCGCTCGCGCCCGACTGCGGCCGGATCAAAGCCTTCGTAGGTGGCCGGGTCTTTAAGCAGGCCATCCACATGCATGCCAGACTCATGGGTAAACACTGCCGCGCCAACAATGCTTTTATTGAGCGCCACTGCCCGCCCAGACGCCTGCGCCACCAGCTGCGAAATCTCGGGAAAGGCATGCATCTCCAGGCCAAGATCCAACCCGTGGATACGCCATAAGGCGGTGGCGACTTCTTCGAGCGGCGTATTACCCGCCCGCTCGCCCAGTCCATTCACCGTCGTATTGACATGGCTGGCCCCAGCACGAACCGCCGCCAGTGCATTGGCCGTGGCCAGGCCGAGGTCGTCATGCGCATGCATTTCGATGTCCAGCGTTGTCATCGCACGCAAGGCTGCAATGTGCTCATAGGTGGTAAACGGGTCAAGAATGCCCAGGGTATCGGCATAGCGAAAGCGGCAAGCCCCCGCCGCTTCTGCCACCGCCACCACCTGCTGCAAGAAATGTGGATCTGCACGCGAGGCATCTTCCCCGCCCACCGACACCAGCAAGCCCTCCTTGCGCGCCTGCGATACCACCTGCGCTACCTGCTGCAACACCCACGACCGGTCACGCCGCAACTTGCGCTCGATATGCAAATCAGACACCGGCAACGACAAATTCACATGGCGCACCCCGGTCCGCAAACATGCCAGCAAATCGCCCTCGGTCATGCGCCCCCAGACCATTAGCCTGGTAGGCAACTGCAAGGCTGCAATCGCGCGTATATCGGCAATTTCCGCCTCGCCCATGGCTGGAATGCCCACCTCCAGTTCCGGTACACCCAATTCGGCCAAAGCCAACGCAATCTGCAATTTCTCGGTACGGCTAAACGCTACCCCGGCAGTCTGCTCTCCATCACGTAAGGTGGTATCGTTGATGACTGGCTTGCTTTGTCGCATCGTGACATCTCCGAATGTATTACTATTGAAATAGCACAGGCTGTGCCAAGATAAATTTTTAATTAATAAATATTTAAAAACAATGTGTTATAAATAATTTTTAAAGTGATTTGGCATTGTATGGTTTGCGACAAAAGAATCGGTGATGTCGTGAATGTATGAATGAAAATATGGATTGGAAAAGTAATAAATATGGATTGCCATTTCATCCTGATAAAAAAAGCCTCCCAACCGGGAGGCTTAAACACTCAACAATCGATCATTGTAAAGTGGGGGAAGAGACAGGACTGCATTGCTGCCGGGCCAGGCATCGAACTGCCCTACCCGGTATGCGTTCAATCACAGACTAGCGAATGATATCGAAGCTGTAATCGGTGGTGGCGATGCCGTTAGTGCTGATGTCCATCTGGTCAAAGATCTTGTCCAGGATAGTGACCAGCACATTGAGGGCCCCTTGATAACCCCACACCGGATAGCGGTGTTTGTGGTGGCGATCAAAAATCGGGAAGCCCAGACGGATCAGCGGGATACCGGTGTCGCGGTCCAGGTATTTACCGTAGGTGTTGCCGATCAGGAAATCGACAGGCTCGGTAAATAACAGGGAGCGCATGTGCCACAGGTCTTTCTTCGGATAGACCTTGCAGTTTTTGCCAAACGGGCTGGCATCAAACAGCGCTTGTACCTTGGCAGCCCAGGCATCGTCACCATTGGTGGAGAGTACCGTCGTTGGCTCAGCACCCAGCTCCAGCAGGAAGCCGGTCAAGCCCAACATGAGGTCAGGGTCACCATACAGGGCAAATTTCTTGCCGTGGATATGGGCACTGGAGTCAGCAATGGCATCCACCAGACGGCCACGCTCTTTGGTCAGGCTGGCAGGAATAGGCTTACCTGACAGTTTGGAAATAGCCATCAGGAACTCATCTGTGCCTTTCACGCCTACGGGGTGATGCAGCTTGACCACTTCCTGGCCCTTGCTCTGGATATACTCGGCAGTTTTTTCGGCGCAGATGGACTGCATGACGATAGTGCCTTTGGCATGAATCGCATTGGCGGTGTCTTCCAGTGTGGTCCCACCGTCATACATGCGGAACTCGCCATCAGTCGGGGTATCCCAGGCATCGGACGGGTCGCACAGCATGGTCGGGGTGATACCAAACTCGTTGAACATACGTTTGATTTCACGGTTATTGCCAACCACGTAGCCGTCAAAGCCGCCGATAAAGTTAATGCTGTCATTCGGCTTGCGCTCTAATGCGGGTACAGTGCCGGCTTTGCCATCCCAGAAGTAGTTGAGAATGCCTTTGAGCGCGTTGTCGTAGCCGGTGATATGGCTGCCGACGAATGCAGGCGTGTGGGCAAACGGCACATCGTAGTCAGCCGGGATGGAGCCTTTTTCGCGTGAGGTCTTGATGAAAGCGTTGAGGTCATCACCGATCACCTCGGCCATGCATGTGGTAGAAACCGCAATCATTTTTGGTTTGTACAAACTGTAAGAGTTGGCCAAACCATCAATCATGTTGTTCAAACCGCCAAACACGGCCGCATCTTCCGTCATGGAAGAAGAGACGCAGGAAGTCGGCTCTTTAAAGTGACGGCTGAAGTGCGAGCGGTAGTATGCCACGCAGCCTTGTGAGCCGTGCACAAAGGGCAAGGTCCCTTCAAAACCATTGGCAGCAAATACCGCTCCAAGTGGCTGGCATGCTTTTGCCGGGTTCACCGTCAACGCTTCGCGGGCAAAGTTTTTCTCTTTGTACTCCTGCGTTTTGGCGTATTCGACCTGCTTTTTCACCTCGTCGGCAGGCACGGCAAACTCAAAGTTCTTTTTCTTGTTGGCGAACATTTCCGTATATTCGGGTTCGCGGAACAGTTCAAAATGGTCTAAAACCTTATCAGCATTCTGGCTCATGTCAGTTCTCCTCTTAAGCCGCTTGTTGCCATGGTGCTTTGGTCAAGCCCCATACCGGATTGTTAATCGCCATGTCCATATCACGGGCAAAAATCGCAAAGCCGTCATAGCCGTGGTAAGGGCCGGAGTAATCCCAGCTATGCATTTGACGGAAAGGCACGCCCATTTTTTGGAACACGTATTTTTCCTTGATGCCGGAACCGACCAGGTCTGGTTGCACGGCTTCTACAAACTTCTCAAATTCATAACCGGTCACGTCGTCATAGATCAGGGTGCCGTCTTTGACGTAATGGGTGGTCCGCTGGTAGTCATCGTTGTGGCCAAACTCGTAGCCGGTACCGACCACTTCCATGCCCAAATCCTCATAGGCACCAATCACGTGACGGGGGCGCAGGCCACCGACAAACAGCATGACTTTTTTGCCTTGCAGGCGTGGTTTGTATTTGGCGATCACGGCATCGGTCAGTGCCTTGTATTTGGCAATCACCTGCTCGGTTTTTTCCTTGATGCTGTCGTCAAAGAAGCTGGCGATTTTGCGCAGCGATTCTTCGATTTTGGACGGGCCAAAGAAGTTGTACTCTACCCATGGGATCCCGTACTTCTCTTCCATGTGGCGGCTGATGTAGTTCATCGAGCGGTAGCAGTGCAGGATGTTGAGTTTGGCCTTGGGTGTGTTTTCCAGCTCGGCAATTGAGCCGTCACCGGACCACTGGGCAATCACGCGCAGCCCCATTTCTTCGAGCAGGATACGGCTGGACCAGGCATCGCCACCGATGTTGTAGTCACCGATAATCGCCACGTCATACGGGCTGGCCTCGAATTTGTTTTTGTCGGGGTCGGTTTTATCAAACACGAAGTCACGCACGGCGTCGTTAGCAATGTGGTGACCCAGGGATTGCGACACGCCACGGAAACCCTCACAACGCACAGGCACAATCACCTTGCCTTCATACTCTTTGGCTTTCTTCTTGGAAACGGCTTCGATATCGTCGCCAATCAGACCAATTGGACACTCGGACTGCACGGTAATCCCCTTGTTGAGCGGGAACAGTACCTGAATTTCGTCGATAATTTTTTCCAGTTTTTTGTCACCGCCAAACACGATGTCTTTTTCCTGGAAGTCAGAGGTAAACTGCATGGTGCCGAAGGTGTCGATACCGGTGGTACCGATGTAGTAGTTACGGCGTGACGCCCAGGAATACTGGCCACACCCAACCGGGCCGTGAGAAATATGCACCATGTCTTTAATCGGGCCCCACACCACGCCCTTGGAACCGGCGTAGGCGCAGCCACGGATGGTCATCACGCCTGGCAGCGATTTGATGTTAGATTTCACATCACACTCGGATTTGCCTTCTTCATACACATTCAAATGTTTTGCACGTTTTTTGGCGGACTTTTCAGGATAGGCTTTTAACACCTCCTGAATCAGCTCGGCGCCGTTGACTTTTGTTTCAGCAGTCGCACTCATCGTTGTCTCCTATGTTCGACTAAAAACCAGTGATAAAAAGAAACTTTTCAAAAATTGTTGAAATTGCCTGGAAGTAACCTCCTCAACTTTTGAAACCGTCTCTGGAGGGGTTGGCAAGGGGCAAAAGCCCCCTGCCAAAGACTGACTAAGCTGCGGTTGCCGCTTTACCAATCAGTGTTTCATCCTCTTTCTTCATGATGCCGAAGTCCATCAACAGGTCTTCCAGCTCATCCATGGTGATCGGGGTTGGGATGGTGCCGTTACCGGCGTTGGCGTGAACTTTCTGTGCCAGTTGACGGTATTCCTCAGCTTGCTTGGAGTCCGGGGCGTATTCCAGCACGGTCATACGACGCAACTCGGCGTGTTGCACCACGTTGTCACGTGGCACAAAGTGGATCAGTTTGGTACCCAGTTTGCCTGCCAGGGCTTCAGCCAGTTCCAGTTCCTTGTCAGTCTGGCGTTCGTTACATACCAGGCCACCCAAACGTACACCGCCGGAGTTGGCATATTTCAGGATGCCTTTGGAAATGTTGTTGGCGGCATACATCGCCATCATTTCGCCGGACATGACGATATAGATTTCCTGTGCCTTGTTTTCACGGATAGGCATGGCGAAACCACCGCACACCACGTCCCCCAATACGTCGTAGGAGACATAATCCACGCCGTCATAAGCGCCGTTTTCTTCCAGGAAGTTGATCGAGGTAATCACACCACGGCCAGCGCAACCCACGCCAGGTTCTGGACCACCGGATTCCACGCAACGGATGTCGCGGTAACCGATTTTCATCACATCTTCGATTTCCAGGTCCTCGACAGAACCCGCTTCTGCCGCCAGGGACAATACGGTGTCCTGGGCTTTTGCGTGCAGAATCAGGCGGGTGGAGTCGGCTTTAGGGTCGCAACCGACGATGAGGATTTTCTGACCCATTTCGGCCAAGGCGGCCAGCGTGTTTTGAGAAGTGGTGGACTTGCCGATGCCACCTTTGCCATAAAATGCAATTTGACGTAATGCAGCCATAATGAAGCTCCTTTGGTTTAAATGAAAATTCGTCGCTGTACGCAGCCATCTTCCGATTCCGAATCGCAACCTAATCACTTTTCTTATCAGGCGATGGATGGTGTCGGCCATGTAGGCTGTGTATGGCAAGGAGCGTGCCAACAGAAAAATTAAAATTTAAGTATTTGATTTTTATTGATATTTTAATAAAAACGCAGTCCACACCCCCTTAAATCCCCTCTGTCGCAAACACGACAAAAGCGGCGCCCAGCGTGCGGTATGAAACAAAGCTTTCTGCATACGGTCAGCCGCCTTTCAATGCGTTGCTTTCTACACCAACTGGCCGCCAAGCCGCATCCAGGCTTGATCCTTGCCTTCTGCAGACCGATTGGCATAGCTGTTGGTATAACACTTGCTGAATCAGGACTATCTGTCAGTTCCCAGAGAGGTCAGGATGCACCAACCATTACCCCCCATTAATCCGGCGCTGGATACCAGCCGCCACAAACCGGTCGCGCAAATTCAAGGCAATCCGCACTTTGCTCAGATCGGTGGAGAAGCGGTCATTAGCCGTCTGGTCGACCGCTTTTATGTGCATATGAACACGGCACCGGAAGCTGCCGCGATCCGCGCCATGCATGCGGCAGACTTGTCTGAAACCAAGGCGGTGCTGGTGCAGTTTCTGATCGAATGGCTGGGTGGCCCCAAGGAGTACAGCCGTGAACGCGGCCACCCGCGCCTGCGCCAGCGGCATGCCATGTTTGGTATCGGCGAGGCAGAAAGAGATGCCTGGATGTTATGCATGCGGCGTGCCCTGCTGGAAGTGGTGACAGATGCCACGTTAAGGGCACAGCTCGATCAGGCTTTCTTTAAAACCGCAGATTTTATTCGTAACCAGCCAGCGTAACCCCTGGCCTCATTTATTTAGGAGAACCTTGCAATGACCACCATGGAAAGTACCATTTTCGGCAAACTCAATGCCGCCAACCGTTTGCAAAACCCAGTATTTAAAGACGCCACCAAAGTGCCAGGCCGCTTTGGATTCCGCGGTGAACTGGCGATTAAATTTGCCCCACAACTGGCCGATGAAGCGCGCCCGCCAGAAATCACCTGCGACCAGGTCATGGCCTATGCGCAGGAAGGCGAAAGTGGTATGCCGTTTTTTACCGGCTACCTGTTGTCATTTGGTTATCTGGATTTACTCGTCGATGCACTCAAAGACGTGCTGCTCCCAGAAGGCAAATATATCGTCTTCTGCAACAATATTGACCTGTTGAAAAAATACACAGTCAAGATGAACGGCAGCACTTTCTACATCCTGCCCATTGATGAAGCCACGGTATATAACGAGCTACTGGAACTGTTGCGCCTGGAAAAAAACGACCTGAAAAAACTGGATACTGGCGCCAAGCTGGATGCCGTCATTGCCAAAGCAATGAGCTTCAGCGCCAACTTCCCTGAAATCAGCTATGAGGAAGGCTTGAAGCTGATGGGGCCCGTGCGTAACCCTAATGAAAACCGCCCGGTATAAACTGCGCTCTCATCCGCTTGCTAACCAACGTTAGCAAGCGTTCTGTGATTGACTCATTTGGTCAAGATTCCAGCCCTGTAAGCAGCGCTGGAATCAGCCACGCCTTGCTTGTAAGCGCCAAAAGATCTGAAATAAGCAAAGCAATCACGAACTACGTTGTTTAACTTATTAATAAAACCCCTCCTGAGTGCCACCATAAAGCAATTACACAAGCTTGGCAGTGAGTCCATTTCGAAACGACGTCCTTTACCTTTAGCTTAAAGTCGCCTCCCTTGAGTCAAGGGGCTTACCGCCTGATGCAAACTTTAAGTTGCAGGATAGCCGCGATGGCTATGGTACGGCACCCCTGACGTTTAAAGCATGGACAACGCGCAACGCGTTCACTCTGCGAGTCAATCTTGTGACTCAGATGCTCTGAATGATTCAAGTGCAGCACTTTTGCATCGCAGCGCATTGCCCCTTTTCTAACACGGTGGAGTCTTTCAATATGTCAGAACATACTTGTAGTCCCGGTTGTCAACATGGTGTTGCCCCAGAACAAGAGGCGCTGGTCAAAGAGGAGTTTCACGAAGCAAGAAGGTCGTTTCTGAAAGATGCGTTTGCGGTGGGCAGTAGCACAGCAGCGCTAGGGGCATTAGGCATCAGCATGTCGCCGAGTGCGTTTGCGCAAAGCCCCAAAGTGGGGACTGGCCGGGCCAATCATTTTTATGTCCCAGCCAATGACAAAACAGTGCATTGGGGATTTTTCAGTAAATCGCTCAAACCGCTCATTGAGGTGGAATCCGGCGACTATGTCACGTTGGAAACACTGACCCACCATGCCAATGATGATGCCGAGCGTATGGTGCGTGGCGATCCTGGGGCTGAAAGCGTGTTTTACTGGGACAGCAAGCGCAAAGGTGTAGATAGGCGCGGCATCGGTGCCATGAATGCCAAAGTGGGCGCTGGCGGTGGTTTAGGTGTCCATATTTGCACCGGCCCGATTGCGATTAAAGGCGCAGAGCCCGGCGATATCCTGGAAGTGCGTATTGTGGATGTGACCCCCAGACCCAGCGCAAACCCCTTATACAAAGGCAAGGCGTTTGGCAGCAATGCAGCGGCCTGGTGGGGCTTCCATTACGGGGATACCATTGAGGAGCCCAAAAAACGCGAAGTCATCACTATTTACGAAGTCGATGCGACCGGCGAAAGAAACTATGCTTCTGCGGTGTATAACTTCCGCTGGACTCCCCAAACGGACCCCTTCGGCATCGTGCATTCCATCATTGATTACCCCGGCGTACCGGTCGACCATAAAACCATCAAAGAAAACCACAATGTCCTGAAGAATGTCCGTATTCCTATCCGCCCGCACTTTGGCACCATGGGGGTCGCACCGAGTGAAGCCGACATGGTTAACTCGATTCCACCTAACTATACTGGCGGCAACATTGATAACTGGCGGATTGGTAAGGGTGCCACGCTGTATTACCCGGTGTCAGTAGCCGGCGGCTTGTTTTCCGTTGGCGACCCGCATGCGTCGCAAGGCGACTCTGAGCTGTGCGGGACGGCGATTGAGTGTTCCCTCACCGGCACCTTTCAACTGATTTTGCATAAAAAAGCCAGCCTGCCTGGCACGGCACTGGAAAGCCTGAAATATCCGTTGCTGGAAACGCAAGATGAATGGCTGCTGCATGGCTTCAGTTATCCGAACTACCTGGCAGATTTGGGGCCAGATGCGCAGAACAGTATCTTTGCCAAATCTTCGGTAGATTTAGCCTTGCGGGATGCTTACCGCAAAATGCGCGATTTCTTGATGACCACCCAAGGACTCACTGAAGATGAAGCGATCTCACTGATGTCTATTGCGGTTGACTTTGGCATCACCCAAGTGGTGGATGGTAACTGGGGCGTACATGCCTTGGTGAAAAAAAGTATTTTCCCGCCGCGCAAAACTTAATGATTCCGCTGGACAAAATAATGGCCGCTTACGCGGAAAGCAATCTTCCAGTAAGCGGCCATTGTCTACTTGGGGCGATCTAGATCAGCGCACGGATCTCGGGCAAATTGCGCCACCAGCCATACACATCCATACCGCACCCAAACACATAGCGGTTTGGCACCACCAAACCTACGACATCGGCTTGCAGTGGCTTTTGCAAGCCGTTGTCTTTTTCAGTAAGTACAGCGGTCAGCACCTGGGCAGCACCCGCAGCATGACAAAAACGGGCCACTTCTGCCAGGGTAATCCCTTCGTCGAGGATATCGTCGACAATCACCACGCTTTGTCCGGCCAAATCCAATTCAGGATGTTTGCGCCAGACAATCTCATGCCCGGAAGTGCCTTGGTAACGGTTGGCCTGTAGATAGTCTATGCGTGCAGGCAACTGCAGCCGCGCCATCAATTGGCCGGCCAGATACAGGCCGCCGCGCATGACACACAACAGGATGATGGCATCGGCCTGAATGCGCTGCTGTAGTTGCGCAGCGATTTCATCTATCGCTTTGGCAACCTCTTGAGCGTTAAACACAAGCTGTGACTGTTGCAGCCAGTGCGCTGGCAATTGATCCTGCGGCGCAATCATGAGCGTTAGAGGCTGAGTGTTTGCAAATAGGCTTTAAAGCTATCGGCAATTTCTGGGTGCTTGAGACCCAGCTCAACGTTGGCTTGCATAAAGCCTAATTTGCTGCCGCAATCATAGCGCTTGCCCTTGTAGCGGTAAGCCATGATTTTTTCATACTGCATCAAGGCAGAAATACCATCTGTCAGCTGGATTTCACCACCCTTGCCTGGTTTAACATGCTCCAGGCAATCAAAAATACGTGGACTCAACACATAACGGCCAACCACCGCCAGGTTAGAAGGCGCTTCTTCCGGTTTTGGTTTTTCCACCATGCCCTTCACTTCGAGCAAGTCATCTGTTTTAGCCACGGCATCTACCACGCCGTAGCTGCTGGTTTCTTCCGGGGCCACGGTCTCAATGCCCAAAATTGAGCATTGTTGCTGCTCATACATATCTACCATTTGCTTGGTAATCGACACATCGCCGACCAGTAAATCATCCGCGAGGAGTACAGAAAATGGCTCGTCGCCGACCACTGGCTTAGCGCAAAGGACCGCATGGCCCAACCCCAAGGCCTGTGATTGACGGATAAACACGCAGCTGACACCTTTGGGCAAAATGCTGTGCACGATATCCAGCAGTTTTTGTTTGCCTGCGGCTTCAAGCTCGGCTTCCAGTTCGTAGGCTTTGTCAAAATGGTCAGCAATCGAGCGTTTGTTACGGCCCGTGATAAAAATCAACTCGGTCGCACCGGCTGCAATCGCCTCTTCCGCCGCATATTGAATCAGCGGTTTGTCGACGACAGGGAGCATCTCCTTGGGGCTCGCCTTGGTGGCAGGTAAAAAACGTGTACCCAAGCCAGCAACAGGGAAGACTGCTTTTGTAATTTTTTTCATGGTCGTATCCTAATCAATAAATATAGTTATAAAAACAATAATAAAGTGTGACTCAATTTTTTAATATAGATTTCAATTTTAAGCAAAGAACGATCCCGGCTAACAAGGCGGTCACGGCATTGGCGATAATCACTGGCCAATCCCCAATCAACAGGCCATAAATCAGCCACAACACGACCCCGGAAGTAAAAATGGTGTACATCGGTAGCGAGATACCGCTTAAATCCCTGGTCCGCCAGGATTGCAACACTTGTGGGATAAAGGCGACCGTGGTGCATACGGCGGCGATTGACCCTATACAGGTATTTAAGATACTCATTTTAAATCTTCTACTTCGGCACCAAAGGCTTGTAACTTTAGTTTTTTCAGTTGATCGCGGAACTGCGCCGCTTTTTCAAATTCGAGGTTTTTGGCCGCGTCATGCATGGCTTTTTCAATGCGCTTGATTTCCTTGGTCAGCATTTTTTCGCTCATGCTTTCATAGCTGGCTTGTTCCTGCGCTGCCTTCCGTTCACGCTGGGCTTCATCTTTGTCATACACACCATCAATAATGTCTTTGATGCGCTTGGTGACGCCTTTAGGCGTAATGCCATGCTCGGCGTTAAACGCCAGCTGAATCTTACGGCGGCGGTCAGCCTCATCCATCGCCAGTTTCATGCTGCGCGTAATGGTGTTGGCATAAAAAATCACCCGGCCATTCAAGTTACGTGCGGCACGGCCAGCGGTTTGAATCAAGGAGCGCTCGGAGCGCAAAAAGCCTTCTTTATCGGCGTCGAGCACCGCCACCAGCGACACTTCTGGAATATCCAACCCTTCACGCAACAAGTTGATCCCGACTAATACATCAAACTCGCCCAGGCGTAAGTCGCGGATAATTTCCACCCGCTCTACCGTATCAATATCGCTGTGCAAATAGCGGACCTTGACCCCATGCTCACTCAGATAATCGGTCAGGTCTTCGGCCATGCGCTTGGTCAGGGTCGTGGCCAGCACGCGCTCGCCTGCTGCTACGCGCAGCTTGATCTCGCCCAGCAAATCATCCACCTGGGTATCGGCAGGTTTGACGGTGATTTCAGGGTCCACCAGTCCGGTTGGCCGCGCAATCATCTCAACCACTTGTTGCTGATGCTCTTTTTCGTAATTGGCAGGCGTCGCAGACACAAACACACACTGGCGCATGATCCGCTCAAACTCTTCAAACTTGAGCGGCCGGTTATCCATGGCTGAAGGCAGGCGCCAGCCATAATCCACCAGATTCGCCTTACGCGAACGGTCGCCCAGATACATGCCACCAATCTGCGGCACCGTCACATGACTCTCGTCTATGATCATCAGCGCTTGAGCAGGCAGGTAATCAATCAGCGTAGGCGGCGGATCACCCGGGTTGCGGCCAGTCAAATGTCGGCTGTAGTTTTCAATGCCTTTACAAAAGCCGATTTCATTCAACATTTCGAGGTCAAAGCGAGTACGCTGCTCGATGCGTTGTGCCTCCACCAGCTTATTCTCACTCAAGAAAAAACTCACGCGCTGACGCAATTCCTCCTTGATGGTCTCCATGGCACGGACGGTCGCCTCCCGTGCCGTCACATAATGGCTGGATGGGAAAATACGGAAATTATGGATTTTGTTAAAAATCTGCCCGGTCAAGGGATCAAACAACTGGATGCTATCAATCTCATCATCAAACAAGCTGATTCTGACCGCAGTTTCACTGTTCTCTGACGGGAACACATCAATAATATCGCCACGGACGCGGAAACAACCGCGGCCAAAATCAAAGTCGTTACGGTCATACTGCATGGCAATCAGGTGCGCAACAATGTCTTTTTGCGCAATTTTTTTGCCCTGGTGAATATGCAGTACCATACCATGGTACTCACCCGGATCGCCAATGCCGTAAATGGCGGAAACGGTTGCCACAATCACCGCATCTTCACGTTCAAGCAAGGCCTTGGTGGCAGACAAACGCATCTGCTCAATATGGTCGTTAATGCTGGAGTCTTTTTCGATAAACAGGTCGCGTGAAGGCACATAGGCCTCAGGCTGGTAATAATCGTAATAACTGACGAAATACTCGACCGCATTGTTAGGGAAAAACTCGCGGAATTCACTATATAACTGCGCAGCCAGAGTTTTGTTAGGCGCCATCACAATTGCGGGTTTGCCGGTGCGGGCGATCACATTGGCCATGGTGTAGGTCTTGCCAGAGCCGGTCACGCCCAGCAGCGTTTGAAACTGTAGACCGTCATTAATCCCTTGTGTCAGCTTTTCAATCGCCTGCGGTTGATCGCCAGCCGGTGGAAACGGCTGGTGCAATTCATATTTACTACCGGGGAAAGTAACGATCACAACAACAATCTGTGTATGGGATTAAAGAATATGTTATCTATTTTAACTGCTTTTGCGCATGCAGGCATATGATTTACACTTTACCCAACTACTTTTCGCCAGAACTTTTATCGCAGGCACCAGTCATTCAAGCAGCAATCAATAATATTCTTTTGGGGGTCATGTGAAATTCTTTTGGGTCGCCGTTCTGGCACTAGTTTCTTCTGTGGTTTCTTCAGTTGTCCATGCCTATAATCAGCAAGCGTTGATGGAGGCTTATTTTGGTGTGGTCATGATCCGTGGCTACAATCAAGACGGTGGCATGGCCTACGGTTCAGGTGTGGTCGTGGCTGAAAACGCCGTGGTGACCAACTGCCACGTGATGCGCGCCACTAAACAACCCTGGGTCTCGCGTGGCGAGGATAGCTACGCCATCACCAGCGTACGTGCAGATGCCTGGCACGACCTGTGCCTGGTCACCACCAATAACATGCCATTTAAAGCTGTGCCACGTGGCAATAGCCTAGCTTTGAGCCGCGGACAGGAAATTACCGCCATTGGCCACTCTAATGGCGTACCAGCGCCCATCACCTCTGTCGGTGAAATTCAGGGTTTGTACCCCACGCCTTCCGGCAACATGATCCGTAGCAGCGCCAAGTTCCTGATGGGTGCCAGCGGCAGTGGGCTCTTTGATATGGATGGCAAACTGGTCGGTATCAATACCTTTAAAACAGCGGGCAATGGCGGCAGCATCCATTTCGCTTTACCGGTAGAGTGGCTGGAAACGCTGGAAAAAATGCCAGCCAGCACTGTTTTTCCGGTTTCCGGCAAAGCCCTGTGGGAAGAAGACGAGGACAAGAAACCTTATTACATGCGTGCCGCCGTGCCTGAGTCGCGCCGGGATTGGCCTGCATTGGAAAAAATCAGCCAGCAATGGACCCAGCAAGAAGCGAACAGCCCAGATGCCTGGTTTAGCCTGGGCTTGGCAGAAATGTCCCTCAAGCACTTTGATACGGCGGCCAACGCTTTCGCTGAAGCGGTTAAACTGGATAAACAGTTTGTTGAGGCCTGGTTCAGGCGCGGTGAAATGGCGCAAAAGCTTGGCGACCAGCAAACCGTGCACGAGATTGAAAGCAAGTTGCAGCAAATAGACCCTACCCTGGTCTCCGCCTACCAAGCCTATCTTGGCTGTGGCAAGCAGTGCTAACTTTGTTGTAAGCCATCCTCGTCCGCTGATGGCGGCCAGCCAGCACCGACAGACTTAAACAGCAGGCGCGCGTTTGCGCGCCTTTCACTTCCCTACCCGCTTGTTTTTGCGTAAAATATTGCGTTTTTCATTTTTTTGCGGGCTGCAGTTGCAGCCTGATTATTAAGCATACGACCCAACAAGGAAGTGATCTTGAACCAAGCTGCTGCCAACGTGCTGTCCGCACGCGTGTTATCCATTAAAGAATCGCCCACCCTGGCCATCACTGCCAAAGCGGCAAAGTATAAATCTGAAGGCCGCCCAATTATTGGCCTCGCGGCCGGTGAACCCGATTTCGACACGCCTCAACATATTAAAGATGCAGCCAAAGCAGCGATTGATGCCGGATATACCAAATACACCCCTGTGAGTGGCATCCCGGCACTTAAAAAAGCCATCGTCAACAAATTCAAACAGGAAAACGGCTTTGATTACGCGGCCAATGAAGTCATTGTTGGCGTTGGCGGCAAGCAAACGATTTTCAACCTGTGCCTGGCTGTGTTAAATGCAGGCGATGAAGTGATTGTGCCAGCGCCTTACTGGGTCAGCTATGCCGATATCGCCATGGTGGCAGAGGCCAAACCAGTCATTATCGAATGCGGCATCGAGCAAGGCTTTAAATTGCTGCCAGCACAACTGGAAGCCGCCATTAATGCCAAGACCAAGCTGGTGATGTTCAACTCACCTTCCAACCCGACTGGCGCAGTCTACACTTTGGACGAATTAAAAGCCTTGGGTGAAGTGCTGCTGAAGCACCCGCATGTATTGGTCGCGACCGATGACATGTATGAACACGTCAACCTGACTGGTGAAAAATTCCATAACATCCTCAATGCGGCGCCTGGACTTAAAGACCGCTGCATCGTACTCAATGGCGTCTCAAAAGCGTACTCCATGACCGGCTGGCGGATTGGTTATGCCGCAGGTCCCGCTTATATCATCAAGGCCATGGAAATCCTGCAAAGCCAGTCCACCAGCAACCCGACCTCAATTTCACAATATGCGGCCGAAGCAGCCCTCAGCGGTTCGCAAGACTGCATCAAACCGATGGTCGCAGCTTTCCGCGAGCGCCACAAATATGTAGTGGATCGTTTTAATGCCATGCCAGGCTTGAGCTGCCTGATGGCTGGCGGCGCATTCTATGCCTTCCCGGATGCGCGCCAAGCCATTGCCAACCTGCACCAGGCTGGCAAAATCAAGGAAACCACCGATATGGCACTCGCTGAGTACCTGCTCGAAGAACATAATGTGGCAGTGGTGCCTGGCTCCGCATTTGGCGCAGAAGGCTACTTCCGCATTTCATTTGCCACCAGCATGGATAACCTGCGCGAAGCGCTGGACCGTATTGAGCACGCACTCAAGGTTTAACTACAAAACAGCGTGTTTAAAAAAGCGCCTGCGGGCGCTTTTTGCTTTTTCGCCCTCCACCCTGACAATCAAAAGACGCGGATCAGCCTGAAACTCCAAAACTTTTCCGAGTTTTTTGCAGGGTTCAAGGTCGATACCGCCATGCCCATCTGCAAGGTATAACGCTCACTGGCATCAAAATGCACTTGCGGTGTCAACCGATAGCGCCAAGTGCCGCCCCGGCTGATTTCCTGGTTCATTTCCATGCCTAGGGTCAATCGCGCGGATGCATCATAAAATACCGAATGGTTGAGTAAATAATCTGTCCTGGCACGGCGGTTGATATTCTGCACCCTGAGCCCCAGCATACTTAGCGACGACCATTGCTCAGTCCAGCGTTTAGCGATAATGTAGGTCGCATCGGCTGACAGCGCTTTACTGTGTTTATGCATATCCACAAAAGCCTGCCAGCCGGTCGCCACACCGCGCGCACTAGAAATCTCCAAGGTATGTTGAATGGCTAATTTATACCTTTCGTGCCGCGTATTTTCAATTGGCAACTCCAGCTCCACCCCTACGTCATCCGCCAGCCCATATTCAAGCTCCGGCGCCCAACTCACCTCATCGCTCGCCGTATTCACATCCACCAGCGCATTAATCTCCAAATCCCCCTGCTTCACGCCCAATGGCCGCACAAGGTCATACACCATCGGCTCAGGCACATTCAATACCCGATCACTGTGCGCGGCATCCGTTTCATAAAATAAAGCTTCTTCAGAAGCTTGAATAACGATCGCACTGGTACACAACATCCAATACACACAAATAACAGCACAGCTTTTCACAATTACATTTATGAAAATATAAAAACCACATCATACCAAGCATACCGCGACTCCCCAAATCACGCATACACAATCAGACTAAGCGCCTTAGAAATGGATGCGCGCAGCATGTTTTCGCAATGACGGTCACATCTCCAGTAGTAAAACCCCGGTGGCGAAACCAAAATCAAAAGGAGAGCTTGCAGGAAAGGCGAAGATGAAAAGAGACAGATGGCAATTGCAAAACACTTGGCAATTTTGCACAAAAGCAAAAAGGCCTTGCATTTCTGCAAGGCCTTTTTTAATTTGGCTCCTCAACCTGGGCTCGAACCAGGGACCTACGGATTAACAGTCCGCACCGAGAATCCTTATTCTATAAGGTTTTTATTGTGTTTTTTGCTTCGCAATTATCCGAATTAAGGCCAAATAGAGCCGCATAAACATTGGCACTGCGAAGCAATTGCGAAGCAAAAAAAAGCCACAGGAAGCGTTAAAAATGGTCCGGTGGCATGATGGTATTGCCTTGGGTTTTTTAAGAGGCCCTGGATATGATGGCGCTGCGGATTTTACTACTCGGAAGTGTTGGCGATACCTCTTGCCCAAGCACTGACCTGACATATATTTCAGTCGTTCCAGCATCGGTATGCCCCAGAAGATTCTGGGCATGTTTAATATCCTCGCGGTCAAATATGTCAGTGGCTGATTTCGCGCGCAGGTCCCTTAACTGAAATTTGCGCAATACAGGCGCCATTTTTGGGTATTTTTCAATCACCTTTTTACGAATCTTCCTGAAGCGCTGCGAGATTGCATCCTGTGTGATGCGTTTGCCCTTCTCATCACAGATTAAAGCCAGGCTATAGACAGCGTTTTTTTTCTTTCTCTCAAGTATTCGGTCAATGACAATCTTAAGATCAGCTTCAATGCGCAAGCGCAACTTAACATTGGTCTTATTCTGCACAATTTTCAAACGCCAATCTTTTATAGCTGTCTCATCCATTTTAAAAACATCTGCCAGCCGTTGGCCAGACAAATACGCAAGGTCCATTGCATCACGCAAAGGGGCGCATGCCATTTCATAAACCGCCAGATAGACATCATCATCGACATACACATCCCGGGCCTTCAATTCAAACTTTGGTACGCCCTCGCAGGGGTTAGGCTTATTGGTCAAACCTTTGCGCCTGGCATAATTCCAAGCGATAGAGATCACCGAATGTTCATAATTTGCCCGGCGCTTTGATTCAGCACCCCGCCACTCCATAAACTCTTGAATATGGCTGGCTTCGATGGTC
Source organism: Methylophilus sp. 3sh_L (assembly GCF_046766015.1). Lineage (NCBI taxonomy): Bacteria > Pseudomonadati > Pseudomonadota > Betaproteobacteria > Nitrosomonadales > Methylophilaceae > Methylophilus > Methylophilus sp. 3sh_L. The sequence continues at coordinate 1,019,716 of NZ_JBKOUF010000001.1, read as the reverse complement.
TCAAGTGCTGCAGGCGGATCGTTAAAGAACTCAAGGATTTTAGGCTCACAGGCCTTATAGTCATCGCGGGTGCGCTCAGCCAGATCCAGATACTTCATAGACTTAAAATAAGCCGTCAGGGCATCTTTTAAGGTCAATACTGCAACATTCTCGGTGTTGGTCTGTTTAGCATCGGCATATTTTTTCAGCGCCTCATAATAATCATCGCCAAGTGAGATCTCTTTGCGCTTATCTGTGCCGGTTTCCAGGTAATAATAAGTCTTTCCGCTGCGCTGCTTTCTGCTGCGCATCCCCTTCGGAAGATTTAAGTTAACAGTTGGTCTCCTGCCCATAGTCATATTTTAATGTGATTGATTTTTTAGCATCAAGCGACGCGATTCGCACGGTATTGCGCTGCGCATTCATCGCGCAGGATTTGATAGTCCAGATCGTATTTTTTCGCCAAGCCCTCGATGGCAGCGGCCACCTGGTCAGTGGTGTACATACGCAAAATGTACCTAGCCAGGCAACCGTAGCACTTGCCATCGGTTACCAGGCTAGATTTTTCACAAAGCTCGCAAGCCATTATTGAGCCGCCTGCAAGACGTTTGGCCGCCACACAGGTGGCTTAACAGGCTGTGATTTTTCATAGAGTGATCGCGGCACCAAGGGCCGGCCGAGTCTGCTAGTTGTAAAAGGGATGCTCATGCTGCGCAACACCTCGCACTGCAGCTGGTATTTATTCTTGTTGCCAGTGCCTCGGCGAATCTCAGTGATACGCTCGATATCTGAATCAGGCAAAAAAGTGCTTACCTCTTCCATATCAACTCCTAAAAACTATGCCTGATACTAAAATCCAAGAAACCTGCATCAACCATATCTCGACATAGTTTCAATACAATCTCTTTTTGCGTTTTACTATCAAACGACCCATTAACATCAAAAACGATGCTATTGTCATTTCTATAAAAAAAGCGCGCTTTGACTTTACTAATATCGCCACTGATATTCATATGCGCATCTAAATGAACTTCGGCTGTTATCACATAGCTCATAGAATTCCTTTCCTAAAACGGAACATGATCGACTGACTCATCACAGCCAAATCTGTGACCACAGTCGCTACACTTAACCGGCCACCACTTGCGGAATAACCAGTAATTAATCCAGCTTTTAAATCTGTTTATCCTGGTATCGCCTACCATATCGCTATAACTCGCCTCTTCACCGCAGTGAATACAGGTGAACAGATGGTCATCACTATGGCAGTACTCCTGCGGGTGTGCTTCACATCCAAACAGCCAGCAGCGCATTTTTAAGATGAATTTAAAGGGCTTATGCTCAATCACCTTGAGCTCATATGTTTCATCAATCACAACGACCTTGCCGCCATCACCTCTAATGTCTTGCATATAGCTTAAAATAGCGCGATTCTCAGTTCTTGATAGTATTACTGGCACCTTAAGAATCAATATGTCTGATGTCTTCAAAGTGAGTTTTTGCACCTCAACGGTGACTGCTGAAATGTCGAGTTTTTCCATATCAATCCACCCTAAAAAAATACTTCTTACGGACCGCCCGCAACACGCGCTGCTCAAGCGGTAGCCAGTCAACATATGGCATGCTGTAGTGCCACCGGTACCAGTCATCCCAGTCAGGGCTATTAAACTCTGGCTCACTGGTGCAAAGGAGTTCAATTTCAGTCGCTATCCATTCGCCATTGGCATCCTGCTCACAGCCCTCACCAGCATTAAGCAGCAAAGGCTTGCCACAGATAGGGCATTCAGCCGCGATAGGTATAGGGGCCAGATGCTCAGGGAACTGAATACGGGCTTGGGGTGATTTCTTTGCCACTGCAAGTGCTGAGTTAACCTTATCAGTTTGAATTTGATCAAAAGTGATATCAGGTCCCACACCCTTAAACACAGAGACAGTTGTGATATCAGGCCTGGTCGCATAATCAATCCCAAAAAAATAACTTTCGTTGCGCTCGATCACCCGCGACATCTCGCACTGAAACAACTGAAAAATAGCCAAACTGACCAGGCGTTTTTTATTCACCAGCTCGGCCACTTCTTTTCTGCCTATCTGCTTGGCGCCCAGTTTGATCGCCTTAGCCTTTTTGCTCATGCAGATGTCATAGTGACTGTGCGGCGTGCCTGGCTTCTGGTGCCACTTACGGGCTACGTCGATGGCTGATGCCATCGCGTGCAGCTCTTCGTCAGTGTCGGCCAGCATGTGACACATCACCATGCGGCGATATTTTGCTTGCATATCATCAACGTAGACGGTCATATATTCCTCACAAACTCAATAAGATTAAGTACATGCTGTTGGCTCTTTAATTAAGAAATCCAGCACATCGAACAATGAAGGCATGCTGTATTCTTTTTCTGCAGCCTTCAGGTAATGCACCTGATCAAGGAAATAAGCGGGATTCAATTCACTGCCACCGCCTCGCCGACCTTTCACAATTGCCCGGACAGGTACGCTGCCAATACCGCAGAATGGGTCATAAACTTCATCATTCACATTGCTGAAGCGCTCTACTAGGCGGTCAATGATGTCGAACTGAAGCGGGCAAATATGCTTTTCAACGGCCCGCTTTGATTGCTCGCTGTTCAAGGTGATCATGCGCACCACGTCATGCCATACGTCCGCGTGGTGGCTGCCAGGTGCCAGGCTCATAAATGTGCTTGGCAGGCTGCCGCGCGCTTCCAATTCCTCGCCAATCTTTACGTGGAAGTCGAAGTCATAGACGTTTTCAAGGCTGTACTGCGTGAAGGCCTTGGCAAGCTTTTCTGGCCCTAGGGTGGCCAGTTCGTCCGCAGTGATTTGACGATTGCCACTGCTACGCCAGAACGCGTGCGCGTCTACCTGCCAGCGGGCACGGGTGTAATCGTCTTTGCTCTTTGTCACCGGCACATCAGCGTAACCACGTGAACGGTCAGTCTGTGGCTTGCGGAATAACACGATGTACTCAGGTGAGCCTACTCCCATCTTGGTACCGTCCTTGCACTGCTCAGACCAGCCAAGGCGATATGTCTGGTTGTTTTCCCGAACAACATCAGTGACAACGGTGATCATTCCCATGTAATCAAAGCCATGCTTACGGCCGTGCATAATGGCCTCACAGTGGAATGGTGAAACTGTCGGCGCGCCGGTACCGTGCTGGTTTCCAAACAAAATTCGATCTTTGACGTGACAGGCGTAGATTCGACCCGGTTGCAGGATGCGCAACAGTTCAGGCGTCAGGTAATCCATCTGCTGCCAGAATTGGTCGTTACTTTCCGTATGGCCAAAGTCTCGATAGCTCGGGCTGTACTCATAGTGATTGGCGAAAGGAATTGAAGTAACAATCAGGCCGACGCTGTTTTCTGGCTTCAGCTTGGCTTCATCCACGCAATCATTGTTCGCGACCTTGAACCGCTCGCCGGCTACCTCAATGCGTTGAATGCCAATCGTGCGTGACAGTGTTTCCTGAATCTGAAGGTTGCTTAAACCGTACTTCCTAACAATCTCTGTCATTTTTTCTACCTGGTGATTGTGCTGCGCCCATTTTTTTTGCAGCGTTTTAAGAATTTCGCGTTCAGCTTCAGAGTGGATAATGTCAATCACGACCTTTTCCTTTTGCTGGAAGCGTTGAACCCTGTGAATGGCCTGGATGAAGTCGTTAAATTCATATCCAATGCCTGAGAATATTTCTCGGTGGCAGTGGCGCTGGAAGTTACAACCGGATCCTGCAATGCTTGGTTTAGTGGATAACACGCGGTATTTGCCGTCGCTAAAATCAACAATGCGTTGCTCGCGCTGTTCAAGGTCCTGGCTGCCCCAAACACTCATCGCCTCTGGTAAGGCCTGCTGGATGGCGTGGCGCTCATCCTCCAAGTCATGCCACACGACAAAATGATCATCTGGCGACTCGTTGACGATTTCCACGGCCTTGGCAACACGACTGGCCATGCTTTCTCGCTTTTCATGCGCCGCGGCTTTCAGGCCGATTGCTGAATCAGTGAAGAGCATGGCCTGGCCGTCTTTTTCGACGCCAGCCGTCTCATAATTCGATTGCACTTCGTGGTACCTGACTTCCATTTCAGGCAGAACATAGCCTTCATCACTGAAGCCAAGGTCAGATGGTTTCTGAATAAACAGCGCCCAGCTGGACACCCACAGCCAGAACTCTTCCTCTTTGTGCGGGTACAAGGTCAGGTTGCCAGCCTTCTCGCTGTCACGCTGGAAAAAGCGGGTTAATGCCTGACCGGTATCCATCACGCCCAAGAATCCGGCATAGTGGATGATTTCCTTGTACCGGTTTGGCGAAGGCGTGGCGGTGGCCACAAACTTAAATTTCACGTCATTAAATGTCGGCAAAAACTCCTGATATGTTTTGCTGCCATAGCTACGCAATACACTGGCTTCATCCAGACTGGCAGCAATCCACTTTGATGGGTCTAACTTTCCTTCACGCACTGATTCATAATTCGTCATGTAGATTGTGCGGTCATCGTCGATTTCATTGTCTTGACGGATAAATCGCAGGTCTATGCCATAGTCGCCCTGGAATCTGGCCGCCACTTCAGCCTTGAACTCCTGACGTACACCAAGCGGCAAGACAATTCCGCGAATTCCGGCATGGTGCTGCCCTATCACACGCAAGATTTCCAGCTGTGTGGCCGTTTTATGCAAACCAAAGCTGGCAAATATAGCCCGTTGACCACCATGTACAGCCCAGCGGACGATTTCACGCGTATGAGGCTTCAAAGCTGGATTGATCTGCTCAAGGTCAACATCGAAACCGCCAAAGCTGGCCACTTTGATTTTTGACTTTATAAAATCAATATAGTCCATCATGCCCAGCCCTCCTGCGCCATCGTCAAGGCAATCGCCACGGGCCGCACCCATATCGGCGTGGCCGAGAGTACAAAGGTCTCGCCGCTCCATGCCAGCAGAAGCGTGGTGCCCATGACTTCTGCAATGGCCTTGCTGGCATCTGGTGGCACGGCGTTGCCGATGCGTTCGCGCCATGCCTGGTCGCTTAGGCCGTCAAGTTCAAGAAACTCCTCCGGCTCGATGATGGATTGCAGCGCGGCCAGCTCCAGCGTGGTAAAGGGTCTATGCCAGGTGTCATCCAGTGCGCGGATGACGCACACCATTTTTTCATCTGCTGCAGGAAGTCGCGGATCAGCCACGGACCAGCGGCCGTTATCGTGGCCGGCCGCTGCGCTGACGGCGCCGCAGTGTTCATCAAATGGCACCACACCGTAATGGCCATTGGTCAGGTAGTTGTCGCCTTTGGTGCGCTGGTTTGTCGGACGTGGGTCAGCCACCGCAAACGCACCGCGCCCAGTCGTGCTGGCTGCAATTACTGTGTTGGCGTTTTTATCAAACGGCGTGACGATGTACTTACCTTTGCCGCCAAAGCCTGTATGTGATCTAGGGTCGGCGATAGACATAGCAGCACCGGCCACGTGCGCGGCGCCAGTGACTGAGCCGCTAGCTTTTTTCCAATCCACCATTTTATAAATGCCGTATTGGCGGTTTTCACTATGTGGCATGCGTGGGTCTGCGATTGAATAAGCACCATTACAAGGGCGGGCTTTCCCATCAATCGTGCCGATGTGGTCCTGCCATTTATTCACTCCTAAATAACCGTTATAGAACTCAGGCACAATCAGGTAATCACGCAACACGCTATCCTCTACCGCCAGTTTATTCAGGCTGCGCCAGTCGCTGCCAGCCTCAACAAACGCCAGGCGCACCCATGTTTTCCATTGCAGGTTAGGGATGCGATGCATGGGGCCGCCAGCGATATCGCCCGGCATGGGCATGCGGCCAAGTATCGTGCCCACAGATTGCAGGCTCTTTTTTTGTGGCTCGTATAAAAACGGCGGCACCTTCTCAGTTTGGCGGGCAACCAGTAAAAAGCGCTTGCGGCTTTGTGCCAGGCCGCCCAGCTCGCCGCAATCGTGCGTTGTCTCTGCCACGGCATAGCCATACTGGCGCAACATGCTGGTGATCTGGTCGAGCAAGTGACGCCCCCGGGTGGCGATGCGTGGCACGTTTTCAAACACAATCAGCTCAGGTAAGTCATCAGCCCAAGCCTCAAGCATCAACCACACGCCGCGCAATGTCAGGCGGTTAAGTGCCTGGTATTTGTCGGTTTTAGATTTGGTCTCATTCAGCAAGCCAGAGAATCCCTTGCAAGGCGCACTCAAAAAGATAATGTGCGGCCGTTGGTTTCCTGCTGCGTGTTTAATATCGGCCGTTGTGGCCTCGCGCCAGTTGCTATCCGGCTCACGGCCGTGGAAGGCTATATATTGATCACGGTCAAACAGGTCGAGCACCGTGCCCTCCACGCCTGTCAGGCGCTTAAAGTCCTTGATTGCGGCCGGGTCTACATCGATCCCGCCCAAGCACTCAAACTCGCCAACCATGTTGCCCACCCGGGCATTGGCCTTGTTAAAGCCCTTGGCCCCGGCACCCAGCCCGCAGAACATATGAAAATGGCGGATTTTCTTTTTAATTACTGTTTGCATGGTGTTTCCTCGATTCTGGCTTTTTGCATCGCTTGCATCACGATGTGTGTAGGGATGGTCGGTGGTAAGTTTGAAAGCGCTTGTTTACCCGGGCAGCTATCCTTGCCGCAGACGCAACAAACACCGACAGCGTTGTGCAGCTCCTCAACGAATTTGTGTTGATCAATGTTCATAGCGGGGCCTCTTCGCCTGTGAAGATTGGCAAGGAATGATATTTGAGCTGCAATTCATCAGAGTTCTGTATGTACTCAGCAGTAGATAAGCCAATTGACAACAATTGCTGTATTGCAACTTTTGCCATCTGATCGCATAGATCACGCTCAAAACGATATACAACTGACCTTCCCCTTTCAGGCATTCTGTAGTCTCGCATTTGACGGTAAATGGTTTGTTGGGAGACTGTCGCAGCAAGATAAAAATGCACATTGCCCACATTAAAACCAGAGCAGTAATAAGCATGATCATTCCACTCGCCCAATTTCCATCTGAAACCTACAAACTGCATCATTAGCTGGCTTCTAATTCGCCAGTACTGCGCCTTTTTCGCTGCGAGTAAAATATCTGCTCTCATGCGGCCACCTCTTCCTGCATTGGCTGCAAATAAATCTGAATCCGCACGTCTTTGGCGATGCTTTGCCATGCTTCGTATGGGTGCTGGTCGTAGTATTCGCGTTGTTGCTGGTAGCAAACTCTTGCCGCTTTCACTAACCCACGTGGAATCAACTGATCTGATGCCAGCCAGCGGCGTATCACTTCAAAAACTGTATAGGTGTCATTTTTCAGACTCAGCTTGAGCGTGGCGTGTCTCCACATCATGATCCAGCCCTCAAGTGCTGGTATCACCTGGCAGCGCTCACCGTTCACGCCCAAAAATACCGGGGTCCCGTTTTCTGCCAGCAGCTCGCCGTTTTCGATGGATGTGAGAATGCGGTCAATGCCGTCAAAGGTGCGCCACTTGGTGAGATAGCGCGGCTCTTCAAGGGTGACGTATTCCTGATTGCGTTTGCCGTGCAACATCGCGCGGCGTTGTTTGCGGTTGAGGTTGCTCATGATTTTTGAGCCTCCTGTTTAAAAAATTCCTCAACACGGGAAAATGCAGCATCAACCCTTTTTTTGGCTTCGTCGGTATTGCCAAATAAAGCACATAGCCTGGCAAGCTCTTCTATGCCATCTAATAAAGCTGTCTCAGCTTTTGTCGGTACAACCGACTGTCTAAGTTTGATAGGGTATCTTTTCCCTGCTCTTATTAACTCCTCTGAGCGATATCCATCATCTGATGAATACTTAATAAGTACTGAAGCATTAATTAATCTGATACTCATTTTGGTGGTCTCCAAAAATACGTTTAAAAAAAATCATTCCCCCGCACGCCGCCAGGCAACGCGCCAGTGATAGTTGGTTGTGAGTTTCAGCCACATAAACCTGAATGGCCGCTTGAGTTGTTTCATGAGTCTGTTCATGGCTCGTTCCAGCCTCCAAGGGGTAATACCAGCGGCCGGCTGATTTCTAGCAGGCGGTAGAGCGACACCACGCCGTTGAGAATCAGCAAAAACAGCAGCATGCCCAGCAGCATGCCCAGCAGCACATAAACCAGCGCCGCAATCGGGCCAAAATCTCGCTGTTCTAGCGCCACCTCGATGCGGTCTTTAAGGCTTAGCAGTGGCCGCCGCCAGTTGCGCTTAAATTTGCGTTTTGATACCAGCATGCCGTCGCTCACTTCTGGCTCGGCAAACAATCCGTTTTCGTCGCACATTAGTCTTTCTCCTGTTCTTGCCACCAGAATGGTTTTTGTGTCGATGCAGGCATGGCGGCGGGCGCCTGCATTGGTGGTTGGTGATGGCTAATACCCCGCTTCATGATGGTGATCAGGTCGCGGCGCATATCCACGTAGAGTGATTCCCATGAGCGGTTTTTAAAGGCGGTTGCTGATCGGTCTGGAAAAGTCTCTTTAAGCCATTGCTTACGCTGCGCAGGCGTGGCCTCTGTCCACTTTTCTTGCCAGCAGGTATCAAAGGCCTCATCACGGATAAACGGATGGTCGTGCACGCTTTTGCCGACTGCATGGGTCTGGTTATGCATGCTGGACCTCCTTTTTCCCCGGCATGACTTTCCACTTTGTACAAACAGGCAATTTGCAGTTTTCTTGTGCAATGATCATTGCTGTGATGGCGTGGTACGAGATCACATCAATTGAGCCTGTTTGGCCGTTGACCTGGTAGTTAACAACATAGTGACGCATGGGCTTAGGCATGATCGTTCTCCGTTGTGAGGTGGGTTAAAAGCCTTTGGCCTTGAGCTGCTCTATGGCAGACTCCAGCAGGTCAGTCGCCTCTACATAGGCACTAATTGAGGCTTCATCACTGGCAAACATGGCGCCGTTCTGGATGCACTCCAGGACGGTTTCGCTGGCGGCAATCAGTTGCCGAATCTCTGGAAAGGCAAACTCCGTTTTTCCATGTTCCATGTGTTTAACAACAAGGCGCTGATCCACGTGCGTGATTGCCGGGTGCTCTTCAAGCTGTTTCAGGTCATAAATCATCGGGTTCATATCTCTAGGGCTAGTCATCACGGTCTCCTTTGGTTGGTTTGCTAAACACCCAGCACTTGATGGTCTCGCTTAACTTTTTTGATACAGCCTCAACCGGTGACAGCTGCTTGTTGTGACGGTCACGGATGATGCTGTTCACATTTTTGATTGCTACAAACTTGCGGCGACGGCTGGTTTTTAGGTGGCGCTTGAGGTCTTCAAGCATGGGGATTTGCTGCTTTTTCTCGCTGGCCACTTGTATGAAGTGGTTTAAATTGACTGCGATGGAATCCTTGTCGCGGCTATGGTTGAGGCGAGACTCATCCTCGCTGCCGTTAAGGTAGTCGTATATTTCCCAGAATTTTTCAACGACTTCATGATCGGCATTGATCGCACGCTGGCGCTCGGTTGCCATGTCAACGATCTCGGTTTCGGCCTCCTCGATGTATTGCGGTTCGATTTGGTCAAGGACCAAGGGCAGGCAGCGGACCAGCGAGATAATCTGCGCATGGTTTTTGATGATGCGCAGGTTTTTGATATCCGGCATGGCACCCAGAACGCTCTCTATCTCCTCAAGTCCCTCGTTGAATTTATCCATGACGGATTTTTCTTTGAGGGTGGCCCGTGGTAAAAACCCAGAGCATTCATCCATGGCAAAGCGTTCTAGCCTCTCTGCTGCCTGCTTGGTTTGCTGGGTGTGGCTGGCAACATAAAAATGCATGTGCACAATGCGCTGCAGCACAGCATCAGAGGCATTGACCGCATCGTTCTGGCTGATGACAATGGCGCCACGGAAAGGCGGCTCGTAGGTGTCATTGCCGCTGTTTTTCACACCACGACTGCGCACGCTGCGGCCGTTGTAGGCGGTTTTTAACTCATCCCAGTCAAAGCCTTTGGCGTGTGCCTTGTCTTCGCCACGCTCAGACTCAATCAGCACTACAGGCATGTTGCTTGTTTGGCTAAAGTTACGCGCACGTGCGGCCAGGGTGGATTTTGAAGGGTCAAAACCTTCGTAGTCTGCGCGGCCCATGAGCTTCCAAAGGAATTCGACCAGGGTGGATTTACCCGCGCCCGGGTCACCAATGATCTCTAAAAATGGGAATGACTTATGTTTTGAGCGTATCTGCTCAGCAAACAGGGTGCCCATCCAAAAAGCCAGGGCGACGATACCCTTGGCGCCGTAGCTCTTCCAGAGCAGCTGCACCCAGTCCTGTTTAAAGTCTTCAAGGTTGGTATTGATACTGAGCGGTGTTGACTGGCTCAGTGTTTTGATAGAGAGCTTGCCAAGGTCAAAGAAGTCTTCTTCGTTAAGCTCATAAATGCGCCCATCTTTTACGGCCATGTCAGCATAAATGTAGGCACCGTGCTCTTTCACATAGCCGACAAAATCAATCGTCTCCACGGTTTTGATGCCGTAGAGCATGTCTTGCATGATGCGGTCCAGGTGTTGCGTAGAGCCGCTAAATACTGCGCCCGGCGCAATGGAGAGCAAGCGTTTTTTAAACTCGCTGGCGCCTGCTACCTGTGCGCCAGTGAACGTGTTTTTGATTGACTTGCCATCGTGCGGAAAATCAATCCTAAAGTAGTACCAGCTTTCATCGGTGAGGATGTTTTGCTGAAAATACAGCGCGGTCGGGTAGCAATCTGCCAGAGTGAGCACAATGCAAGACTCTTTCATGGCGGCCTCAATCTGCTCGCTCTCTTCTGGGATGGTGCCCTCATCGCGGATTTTTTCCAGCGCTTTGCTGTACTTGTCCATATCAAGCTCGAACCAGTGCAGCTTGTTTTCAAATGCCAGGTGAAAGCTGCGCTTACGGTTGCGGCGCCACATGAGCAAGGCTTTTTCAGACGCTGTTTTCGCCAGCAGCAAATCGCCGTTATAGCGATAAAGCTCAATATCCTTGACGCCCATGCGGTCACGCTGGTGCGCGTCGTTCCAGTCCAGTTTGTTGCCGGTGCCAAAGTCAATCAGGGCGGCGCTGCACTCCCAGCCATCCTCTTCTGCCTGGCGCACGTGCTTTTTGGTAAAGCGGCGACCGGTGCGGTCACCATCGAGTGCCCAGACCAATGCCGGGCGCTCGATGTCTTTTTGTTTGCACAGCTCAGCCAGTGCGGCAAGGGATTGCGTCGGGTAATTGTGGCTTGTGAGCGCACTCACGGCCGTGATGTTGTGGTGCATGAGGGCAATGCAGTCAAAAATCCCCTCTACGATCCAAATCTCTTTGGCTTGTGCCAGCTTGGCCCCCGGGGCCGCCCACCACATGCCGCCGTACTGGCCCCTAAAGTTGGCCTTTTGCCGGCCAAAGCGCTCAGGGCGATCTATCAACCGCTCCCAGAAAATGCCGTCAGCCAGGTTAAAACGCACCGTGGCCGAGCCTATTTTTTTGTCACGGTCAAAAAAGCTGTCTTGCGTGTACCAGCCCTTGACCATATCGAGCTTAAAGCCACGGCCGTCGCGCATGTAGGCATCTGCCGCCGCGTGTGGATCCTCCGGCGTAGATTTAAAGTTCTCTGACCAGTCGTTAAACAGGTCTGAGTAAATATCTTTGATGTGATACTCAGCGCCGCAATTGTTCAAGCGCCCGCAACGCAATACCCAAGGATGCTCTGCATTGGTGTAGAGCTCTTTGTGGTTGCAACTTGGGCAGCGACCTTGGCGCAAAAACTTGCCCTTACCATCGAGCTTAAAGCCGTAGTCGCTGGTCAGTCTGCTAGTTACTTTGTTGTGTAGTTGCGGGTTCATGTGTTTTTTCAGGCAAAAAAAGTCCTCTGCTCGGTAAACCGAGCATTTTTTATAGGGGTTGGTTAAGTGGTTTTTTTAGCCGGTTGGCATAGGCACCCTCTGTCGCTCAAAGGGCGGAATATTCACCTGTGGATTAGGCGAGTGAGACTCCCTAATCGTCGAGATAATGGTCTCGACGCTGCGGTACTCAAAACCGCAGTCGATATAATTTGTGCATTGGTAGTATTTTTCGCGCGTATCAAAAGACATCACTTTTGATGTACGCACACGGCAATGCGAGCCACAATGCGGGCAAGGGTTAGATTTTCTGATGCCCATAGCCCTCACCCATCGTAGTCAATTTAAACTCAATCACCGCCTGGGCGCGTATTAGCGCCTCCATGGCCTCGCTCACCTCTTTATGGGCAAGCTTCAAATCATCCACCGTGTCGCTGGTAAACAACTTGGCAACACTATTTGCCGCCTCGGCCGTCTCTTTGAGGATATCGTGCAGCAACTCAAGCGTGCTATGCGCCAGCTGCTCACCGTTGGCGCTCCTGCTCACCAGGCCAACAGCATGCAGCATAGCGTTAGCCGTGCTCACCCGTAGAGGCATAGGCAACGCCGCCAAAATGCTGGTCATAAAATTCACCGGCAACAGGTTGTTATCTTTAGCCACGTCATCCAGCCAGCGATAAATACGGTCTGCATTCACTTTTTGGCGCTTAAAGGCGTCTGTGGTTTTAGGCTCAAACACAATGCCAGTCACCTGGTCAAAATGGTTAGCCTCATGTGCCTCAACAATGGTCTGGCAAACCGTTTCACGGCTCCAGCCATTCTCCTTGCGCCATGCTTCTACGGCATCACGCACAATGGCAATCGTGGTTTTGTGCGACACGTTCTGCATGATTGTTTGGCTGCTCATGGTTATATTGCAGCCAATGGAATAAAAAAAGCTGACTTGGCAAGGGAGTAGAAACCAAGCCAGCGAGGAGAGACGCCAATGGCTAGCGATCCCTGAGAGGACGGTAAAAGGATGAGCGATGTAATCATGCCTGCTCTCCTGATTTTTGATCAGCAATGCCGCGCAAATAAGCTGCTGTCGCATGTCTATTTAACGAAACACCCTCTTGCGCAGCCAATTGTTCGGCTTTATCACGTATATCGCGTGGCAAGCGCAATGCGATTGGCTTGTCTGAAACACCACGTTCAGCGATTTTTGTGCGGCGATTAGTCATGAGTGTTAAAGTTATAAAGTGTTACAGGTTGTGCCCATGGTAGGCAATATATTTCCTTATGTCAACAGTTATTGAGCAATTTATTGCACATTTTGTCGCTGAGCGTAAAAAACTCGGGTTGACACAGGCAAATGCAGCCGAAAAATGTGGCGTCAGTCTCAAGATGTGGGGCAATTACGAGCGTGGTGAGCATGTGCCTACGGGCGAAGTGCTGCTCAAGTTCCAAGAAGCTGGGGCAAATGTCGCCCAGATGTTTGCATTTAACCAGGCGCAGCAGCTTCATAAGCAATATATTGCCGATTCAGATTTGGCTGATTTAATCCATGCTTATGAAATAGGTGATGAATCAGAAAAAAAAGCTTTAACTACGCTAGCAGGGCTGATTATTAAAAATAAAAAAAACTAGGGGGACGTATGAATCTCGTTCATTTAGTCTGCGCTATTGCGCTCATGTCTCTTTGTAGTAGCATTTGTTTAGCCAACGGCAGGCAGCCATGTGATAGAGGCGCTGGCGGGATTAGCCATTGTGAGAATGGCCGATTTATCTGCAATGATGGTCGGGTGAGCGGATCAAAGAAATATTGTTCAGATGCGATTTATGGCAGTGCTGGCACTATTAAAAAATCAAAAAAATAGAGGCGATTAATGATGATGTGGTTTTTCATATTCACAATTTTATTGTGCTTTCTACCCAGTTATAAGCCTGAAATTTTGACGGCTAATCCCGATCATCCAATAACTAAAAAACAATGGATAATCTCTTGGGTAAGCCTATATGTAATTGTTCTTGTTGTATCAGCTTCATGGGAGCAACCACAAAAGAAAGATTTACCAGATGGCTCTATCGAAGATAGAGTTAAATTTTTATCTAGCAATATTGAATCTGTCCGTGATTTTGGTGAAGTACTTGAAATTACCCATTATTCTAAAGATGCATTCACTGGCAAAAGCTGGGTGATCAATTTTGCTAGTGATGCCCAGAAAATTATTAGCCGACTTGATGAAATAACGCATGGAAAAAAATATAACACTCTTGCATTTATGGTCAAGTTATCAACTGTTGATAATTTAGGCCATGAGGGATCACAAACCGGGATGAAAGTATTTTATGACATGGATTTATTCAAAAATGCAGTATTTGAGAATATGTCTATGTATAACTTTTTGGAGCTGCCGCGAGAAATATCATTCAGTAGGCTTGGTCGAGAGAATGCAAAAGATTATTGTGAATCAAATAGCGATGTTAACAGGTTATTTTGTGGAAAATTAAGCCAGCCTTTATAGGCTAGATCAATCTGTTATTTCAGTCGCCTTAATCTCAAAATCACACTTGGTCACCAGGCCTTGCTCACTAAAGTTATGGGTGGCCCGGATGATGATCCAGCCAGTGTTATCAATTTTCGGCTTAAACCCGCTCACCGTGATGGGTAACTCTGGAATTAGCTCAGGGTCACCATCTGCCAGTGTGATGCTGAACTCTGCCATACCACGCTTGATACGACGCCACTCTGCACGTGCTGCACGCGTGGCGTTTTGTTGTGAGGCGTAGACGTGGCGCAGCGTTTTTACGCTGTCTCCGGTGGCTGTGATGGTGTCCACTGAGTTCAGGCGCTGATCATCGCGGATGGCGAGTGCCTGGGCGCTCTTTATTTTTTTGTCTACGTCTGCCTTGCCATACTCCACTGTGCCACTGACTTTTAGCACCGGGTCTTTATAGTTGGCTTTGACGCCAATGAGTCCGGCAGATAAAGAGGCGATCTTTGATATGCGCGCCCACTCTTTGCGGGCTGCATGCTGTGCCTTTCCGCGCGATTTATAAGTGGTGCCAAGGGTCTTATATTGCCCGAGTGGTTTTTCAGGCTCGTAGGGCTTGATTGCTGGTACTTTTTGCGCAGTTTTTTCTGTGTCATCGTTCCAGATGACTTCACCTTTTTTATTCCCCCGCAAATCGTGATACATGGCCTTGACGCCAGTATAAGTATCTCGGTCTGCAACGTTAAAGTTGTGATAGTCACCTTCTTTGCGCGTGATGGTCTTGCCCGTGAATGGTTTGCCGCTGGCTGTAGTCGCTGCGCTACGCGGAATAAATAGCAGATTTTTATCCTTAACCGCGGCAATGGCATCAAACTCTGTAGCTAGCCTGGTCAAAAAGCTGGCATTGCTCTCGTTGGTCTGGTCCATGTGGGCGATGGATTCATTGGCCAGCACATCGGATATCTTGGGCTCAAGGTCACACTCCAGCGCGATGGTATAGACGATGTTGTGCACTGTGGTGTTATGCCAAGAGCGCTCGACATTGGTTTGCATCCCACTGGTAAAGTCTACGCTTTTGGCAATAATGGTCAGCACATCAGGCGCGCCGCGATGGTTGCACTCATCGACCGTGTATTTGCCCTTGTAAACCATTTGGCCGGCACCTTTTAGCCACAGCTCAACAATGACGCCCCGCTCGGGGATATCCAACAAGCCCTTGCTGTCGTCCAGCTCAATATTCAGCTGGTCAGCGAAAATGCCACGGTTTTCAGTCAGCGTTGCATTCATTAACAGGCCTTTGATCGTAGGTGTGATCTCAAGGCCATCAACAACAATACGGTAATCAGGTGTAAACATTACAGCATCGCCAGCAATTCAGGGGTGTAGACGCCCAGCACTTCAGGCAGGCTATCGTCAGCGCGTTTTAGCTTAATGGTGAAGTCAATCGCCCGGGGCTTTCCATTTGGGTAAAACTCAGTGCTGCGCTCGGTAACCTCCTCAATCACATACATGCCCAGGCTGATGCCATTGCCTTGAATAAACGGCCAGGCTTTTTGCCCCTCAGCCATATACCGCAACATAGCCAGGCTAAGTTGTCCGCCTGTGATTTCAGGCCGTAGGGATCCCGCAATATTCAAAATATCCTCACCTGCTCCAACAGCTTGCATGGAAGCTCGCCTCCCGATGCGGCTATTGGTTGGAAACCGCCAGTTAGTTGTACGATCAAGGCTTTGATAAGGCAGGGTTTGAATGCCAAACACAAACAAACCCAATACGGCCATGGCTGAGGTCATGTTTACTCCCTGTCTCTCATACTTGCTCGAGCATTAGATGCATCACGCATACGCATGCGCTCAAGCGCGCGCTCAACTTCTGCTGCAACGTCTTGCGGGCTTTGCCCAGGGGCCTGGTGGATATGGATATGCACCTCGCCTATGCTTTGGCCTGGCATTGCTGCTGCACGCCCAATGGGTGCGCGATTATCAAACTGCACATTGCCGGCCAGCGCAGGCATGGCAACGGCCATACCGCCAGCCAGTGCGGTCATACGCTTGGCAACCTGGCTGATTTTGCTGTAAACCGTGCCCTGGTTTGTATCGAGCCCGCCAGCCATCCCCATGAGAGTGAATTTACCGATTTCAGCAAATACGCGGCTGGGGGATTTAATGCCGAGCGCACTGCGCACGGTGCTGGATATGCCCTCGGCGATTTTTTTGAGCTTGCTGTATAGCCCAAGCGTTGCGGCATCGAGACCGATTTCAATGCCGTGCAGAATATCCATGCCCAGGCCTGACCAGTTGGTCGTTTTGAAAAAATTGACGATCTTGTCCCAATGGTTATAAATATAGGCAGCAGCAGCACCAGCCGCCATGCCAGCCAACACAAAGGGGCCAAAGGCCACTGCGGCAGCTGCCAGGCTAGGCAACAGAGCAGGAAATAGAATCGAAAGCAGCGCCATGCCATAACGAAAGACTGCAAGCGGCCCCAGAATGGATGCAATACCCAAGAACAGAGCGCCCAGCGCAGTGGTAAAAATGGCCAGGTAAGCAACAGACTTGATGATAAAGGCTGTGAGCCTGGGGTGCTCAGCCATCCAGCCTCGCACTGCCCCCAAAATATCCTTGAGGCTGTCTAGCACATCGACCAGTGCCGGTTTAAACAGGCTGCCGATATCGGTAGCAGTGTTTTGCAGCTGATTGCGCAACAGTTGATATTGCGCGCTGAGGTTTTGCAGGCGGGCCGATGACTCTCTATCCATTGAGTCAGTTGCTTGTGCACTTTGGACCAATTGCAGCTGGCGCCGATACTCGGCAATGTTGTTGGCCAGTTTGGCGACATCGTCGCCATACTCTTTGCCAAACAAGCGCGTGGTAGCTTCCAGCTGCTTATCTTTAGGCAGCTTGTTGAGAGCGTCGAGCACCTTGAGAATAGTGCCGGTGGCATTGCCTGACATGCTTTTTTGAATCTCTGCGCCGTTCATCTTAATCATGGCCAGACCTTCATTAAATTTTTTGGTCTGCATGTTGGCGATGCCAAGCTCGCGGATCACGGCATTGGTGGCTGTGGCTGCAATCTCTGGGGTTGAGCCGCTGCTTAAGAATGTGCTACCCAGTGCTGCAGCCTCTTTAAAGTTCATATTGACGGTCGCTGCAGTGCCTGCAATCCGGTTGAGCACGTTCACAATGTCATTGCCTTTGGAGAGCGCGTTGTCATCGAGAAAGTTGATTGTATCGCCCAGCATTTTGATACTGGCGATAGGGATTTTATACAGCTGTGCTGTTTTGGCGATCTGGTCGCCAGCCTCCTCCACGCTCATTTGCATGGCATCGGCCATCTTGGCAGTGGTTTCTGCATATAAGATCAGGTTATCTTTGCCTTGTATGCCCATACGCGCGCCAGCCTCAACGATGGCCGCAATATCATTGGCAGCCATGGGCAAGCGCTCGCTCATGGCTTTGATGGCATCTGCCATCTCGTAATAAGTTGGTGTTAGCTTGCCGTTTTTGTCGCGGGCGCCGTCTACCTGCTTGGCAACGCCCAACATGGCATCCTCAAAGCTGGCGTATTGTTTGATTGAGGCGATAATAGGCGCGCCCATGACACCGCCAGCCACCGTGAGTGAGGCGCCTGCATTGAGCGCCTTGTCGCGCATGGCGATGGTTTTATCATAATTGGCACGTGCGGCATTCAGCTGCCGCATGACCTGATTAATGCGATTAAGCTCCTGGTATTGTTTGTGCAGGCTTAGGTTTGTTTCGTTAACAGATTCAGTCAGGTGCTGCTGATAGCTTGCCATGGCCTGACTACCGTTAACGCTGGATCCAGCGATTTTCTTTTGCGTAGCCTCAAGGTTTTTAAGCGTGCTTTGCAGCTGCTTGATCTCTGCACTGGTGTTTTTACTTTCAGTGCGCATAAACTTGAGCGGGCCGGTCACCCGCTCAATGGCCTGAAATAACACTTCAAGTTTAAGCTTATCCATCTACCTGGCTCCTAACCCTTGCCCGTTCACGCCAGTCCATCAGTTCCTCTACATATAAAGCATCCATGTAGTCAGCATGCCAATGAAAAATTGTGGCGATATCGGCCATTGGGTCTTCAACTATTACAGGGAGTTTTGCACTTCCTTCGGTAACAAAAAACTGGCAATGGCCGCCCCGATCTTGAGCAGGTCAGCAGGCTCCAGCGCCTCGGCTTCCTGAATGGTGATAGTTGGCTCTGATACCCGTGGCGTGACCTTCATAATGGCATCGGTATTCATCTGCAGCAGGTCCGCCAGGTTGATGCCACGTAAAGCGCCTGACTTTGGTTTGCGGATCTCGATAAATGCGATCTTGGTATCACCGCGGGTGATCGGTTCATCTAATGTGACGGCTTGCGTATTCATACTGGTCTCCTAAAGTTAAAAAAACCGGACATGGTCATGCCCGGTTTGTCGATAAAACTCGATTACAGGCCCATGGCTGCTTTTTGTGCGGCCATCAGGTCTACGCCATTGACGATCTCGATCATGTTCACAAAATCTAGCTCGATGATTGTTTCATTGTTGACTGTCAGCTTGTAATAGCTGCAGGTCATCTTGATTTTAGTTTGTGATTTGTCGCCAGCCTTAGCGGTGCCGAAGTCGATCTCTGCATAGCGGCCACGTACAACGACCTCAACGGCGTCATAACCGCCAGTGGTCTCGTTTTGATAGGCGCCTGCAAAGCGCAGCATGACGGCGTCGTGCTTGGTGGCTGCGTATTTTTTCACGGCATCGAGCACAAAGCCGCCCAGGGTGACTTCGATTTCAATTTTTTCATTGCCCATGTCGATGGGGATAGGGCCAGACATGCCGCCTGCGCGCCAGTCTTCGAGCTTACGGGTGAGTTTTGGCAGTGCGATTTCATCGACCTCACCTTGCCAGCTCACACCGTCTGCAAAGACATTATAGTTTTTGAGGATTGAAGGCAGCATATTTGCTCTCCTGAATGCTTAATATCGGGTTAACCGTTCATACGGGCTGCAAAGTCAGCCAGGTAACGGTCGGTAATGCGCTGGCGTAACTTGAGGTTTTCAAGCGGTGGCACAGGGGTATAGTCGTAGTCGATGGCCAGCTGGCCTGCTTTGAGTGTTTCTTTGCTGTTGACGGTGTCGTCATACCAAGCAGAGCCATCAATGATGTAACCCCGCGCGCGCAGCTCACGGAACTTGGCGTTAATACCCTCAATAATGTCGCGAGCCAGGGATGGGTTAAGCGGCAAATCAACCGCCCACATGTGCGCCTCTGCCATGGTGTCAGCCAGCACCTGTGCGGTGCGGGTGTAGTTTTCAAACGCAAACAGCGGGTCAGCTGAGCAGGTGCGGGAACCCCAAAAACGGAAGCCGTTTTCACGGATCAGCGTGGTGACTTCGTTGCTGTTAAGGTAACCGGCATCGGTGGCAGGGTTTTGCAGATCCCAGGTGACATCGTGGCTGATGCCTTCAACGCCGTTGACGGGGATATTGGATAAGGTTTTGTGCCAGCCAATTTCTTCATCGAGCTTGGCGCGCAGGCCGCCCGCACGTGCAGTCGCCCACAGCGTTTCATACTGGGCAGACTCTGCATTAAAGCCGCGAAAGTCTGGCCAGATGACCATGGCCTCACGCGCCCCAAAGTTTTCGCGGTAGGTGTTGGCCTCTTCTTTGGTATTGGCGCCACGTGCTGAAAGGTAAGTAAACGCGCGCAGCTCCTGCGCAATGCTGATCAACTCGGTGGCCACAGGCAGACTATCAAGACCAGGTGCCACCAGAATGCGCGGCTTGACGCCCAGCTGCGTTTTGGCAGCCAGCAACGACTTAAGCCCGGTGTAGGCGCCATTGGTATACGAGCCGATCACATTGGCATTGGTCTCGTTAGCGTTCGCGCCTTCTTCCACGCGCGTGGCAACAATAATCGGGTTGGTCTGGTCTGCAATCGCATCAAACACGCGGGCGCCGGTGCCCAGCTCGCCAGCTTTGCTGGCCGCTTCACGCACAGAGGTGATCAGCTTGGGGGTATTGAGCGGAAAATAAGCCGCATCTGCATCGCTGGCCGTGAATGCCAGGCCGATAATGGCCGTTGCAATGGTGCGGATAGGTCGGGTGCCTTCGTTAATCTCTTCAACGCGGACACCGTGGTGATAATCGGTTGCCATGAAGCTCTCCTTTAGTGACTGAAAGGATGGTGGCACAAGTCACTAAAGGAGGTGTTTGGGGGCGGTTGTATCGGGTTTTAGATACAACTTTTTAGAGTGCAATAAAATTATTGCGGACTTTTAGTAATATAAGCCGCAACACCTTGAGCAGTTAAATAAGGCAGGATAACGGTATCAGTCCACACCTCTGGGATATGAACGCCGTCATTTGTAGAACCTACTGCGCGCTTTTGCGGATTGACACCACGGCAAGGCGTATTCAGATCAATGACGTGTGTGGGGCCGCGTGGCTGCCCTACCCGTGCAATGACAAGATCATTAGTTGCCTGTGTTGTGGTATCTGCCACCTGAGTATCTTCACTTGCCCAACCAGTAGAGCCTGCAGAAGTATTATTTGGTGGCAATACCTGAATGATCGTTGTGTAACCGTTATCCCAGCACCAGTTCCACATATTTTGTGCTGCAGATAAAGACCACTCGTTGATGCCCATTTCTATCAATGCAGTTTTGCTACTGATGCATTGTTTTCTCACTGGATTGACTGCGCTTAAAAACTGACTGAATGTGCCGCCTGCTTTACCAAAGTTATTGAAGCGGATTTTATTGAGGTGGCAGAACTTATGAATCCAATTGTGTTGCACTGTGCCGATGCTGTCTGAAAATACATCACAATCGCCAGCTAAAGCGTTTGCTACGTTATTGGCAGTGATAGCTAGGGGACGGAACATATTTGCGCCTTGAGATAAGGCATACCATGGGGCAGAACCCAACCTGGTGCCAGTTGCATCTGTGGCGCTGTCAAAATATGATTCAAGCAAGCCGGTTTTATATTGATCAATTGCGATTGCAGGCTGGTTTGCAGGCAGTAAGAAGCTGCCACCGCCTTCACGAGTGATATAGCTATTCACGTATACTGGATCATTTGCTCGCACGTCAATACCATCGACTCGTGGGACTAATAAACTGAACTGGCCACCTTGCAATAAACCGGTTGCATTACCTGAAAAAATTACAGGCACTGAGGTCATCTGCCAAAATCTTGCTGTGGAGGTGACATCGCTTGATAACGGCTGATCCCATGTCGCAATATTTGGGTTGGTCGTGCTGCTATATTTGACGAATCTGCATTCACCATTACTAAATTCGACATACTCAATGGTTGAGCCAGGCGCATTTGCAGTCAATGTGCCTTGTGTCGCGCCAGCTGCCAAGCCGCCAGCCACAAAATTTCGCGTTGTTTTAACGTAGGGTTTTACAGGAAAGTAAAATCTTGCCTTTACGACCAGGTTGTAACCGTCTGGCGGGTAGGCCTCTTCAAGATTTTGGCTCTCAAATAATACTGTATTGCTAAAAAAAAGATTAATTGATGTGGTATCGCAACCTGCTCGCCAGGCAACCAGGCTATTATGCCCGTTCGTGATCGTTCTGAATGAGCCTGTATAGCCGACTGCACTGGCTGGCATAAAGCCAGGAATGGCCTTTAAAGCAGCAAATACTGATAGCAATGAGGTATTCAAAGCGCCGGGGATCATGCCTTGATATCCTTCGCAATAGAGACATGCACATTACCGAGCGGCCCGACCACATAGTCGATTCTGTCTTTTGTGTTTGGCGCAGTTGATAAAACGATTGTTGAGATACCACCAGCAGCCTGGTATTTGTTACCAAACGTGATGGTGCGGCTACCTGTAGCATCCTGAGTGATAAAAAAACTGCCTGACTGATGATCACCCAGATCTGGCATATTGGTAGGATTTGCCAAGGTAAAGTTAGCACCAGGCGTGAAGTTGAAAAAAATCCCGGCAGAAAAATCAGGGGTATATACGTTAGCAACTGCGGCCAATGCTACACCACGGCTACGCTGTGCCTTTGTGAATACATTGATCAAGCCACGGAATCTTTTTGAGAGATCATTAAATTGATTACCAAACATGCTGATTACTCCTTAAAGACGTTGGCAATAACCTTGCGTGTTTGAGGTGCAAGACGATAAACAGTGCCGGTCATGTAAGGCGTGACCTTAACAATGGTTTTTGCTGCTTGAACTACCGGGCTTACCTTATCAATGCCGACGGATGAAACCAGGTAAAACTTATCGTTGCCTGGCAGCTTTGCTTCTAATGCAACTTGTCCTGCATCAACAGCGACATAAAAGTCATCTGTTGGCGTAAATTCTGCACTCGCGGCAGCTGCTGAAGTATTCAGAGTAACTAGTGTGGTGACGGCCATGACCATGCTCCTTGTTTGATTTGATGCATTGTGGCATCAGTCAAACAAGGGCATGGTTGGTGGCGGTTGTAAGCGCTTTTAAATACAACTTTTGCAAGCGCGATAATGAATTATGAGGCCACTGTGCCCATGATTTGATCATAACGCGCTTGGGGAATCAGGCCGGCATCTACTAGCGCAGTCAGCCCTGCAGATGTTCGCTTGTCATTCAGGTCTACAAAGGAAGAGGCTAGCATTTTGTCATACCAGAGTTTGATAGGGTCTGATTCTCTGGTCGCAGCCACCACTGCAAGCTGTTCTTGCTCGGTGAACAGCTCAAGAAAATCCAAAGGACTATATTGTGTTCTTATTTCATTTTTATTAATTGGTGCAGGTTCTGCAACACTGAAAAACTCATCTTCAGTGCAATCTGAAGATGAATCTACAGCCCGCCATCCGGTACCATTTTTTTTGACTGCATAACCCATGATTTAGTCCTTTTAAAAATTATCGATCCAACCTATACAGGCAAGGATTGATGTTGTTGTATGTGACGATGCCCAAAATATATTGGATGACTCCAAAAGCATCTCTGTTGTTTGATATGCAGCCCCCCCGGTTGATGCGCTTCCTGCAAATGCTATTGGCGGAGGGTTTGATGGATCAGCAAAAGCACCATAGTTGTTATTTGGAGCTACCATGCCGATTTGAGATGAGGTTGCAGTATTGAAAAGTGCTGATACCAATATTTTATATGCAGTAGGCGGAATAAATGCTCCCGTTGCTACTGGTACCCATGTAGGTGTTGATGGCGAGCCAGCTGTACCGGATGCCATAATTCTCATACCTTGAACATTACTTCCCGCACTGACGATATATCTAACCTCTGTGCCCATCTGTTTAAATGCTAATGGGAACTTATTTGCTGTTGCATCTGTTCTTAATGAACCGATACGCGCCCATTTTGTAAATCCTGCAGGTAGTGTCGGAGCAGTGGAGCTGAGCGATCCTAAAAAAGCTTTGGTGCCATCATCTTTTGTAATGCCGAAAATGTAATACCAAGTTGATGTAGTAACAGCTCCTGTATCTAAACCACCTGCACCAGGTATAGTCAGGTTTAATGTGTCGTTCCAATTGCTTGTTAAGAGGTAATCGCCAGCACCATTATTTGTGACCAGTTCTTTAATCTTGATATTAACTAAGGCATTTGTTCCAGTTGCATTTGCTTCTATATTATAAAATCCGCCATTTACGGATTTTCCTGAAGCTATCGCTGCAATCTCAGCCTGAACAAATTCTGTATTAGCAATTTGCTTGCTACTTGTGCCAGCGGCCGCTGTAGGTACTTTTGGTGTCCCTGAAAAATCAGGAGACGCCAATGGCGCCTTAAGTGCCAGTGCATTTGTCATCGTTGTAGCAAAGTTAGCATCATCTCCCAGGGCTGCAGCCAGCTCGTTTAATGTGTCTAGTGCTGCGGGCGATGAATCAACCAAGCCCGCAATGGCTGATGCAATGCGGGAATCTAGCGCAGTGAGGAACTGTGTGGTCTGATTATTTACCACTGGCACAGACTCTGCTGTGCAGAGTGCGGTGATCATTAGGCGTAGCCAGTTGCAGCGCGATGCCAATTGCTCTAATACCAGATTATCGACAGAACCTTCGCCACCTGTAACAACGTCTTCTGGTTCAAATCTGCGGACTTCGTTTGCCCAATTATTACTTTCTGTAATGCCAGTCATGGTTTTATCCTTAACTTAATGATGTGTTGACTACGCCGCGGGTATATGTTCCGTCTCGTTTTACTGTGCCATTGCGCCTAATTGCCGCCTGACTAAAATCAATGGCTGTCAGCCATATCGACTTACGCTTGACGGTATCTAGCGTGCGTTTCATTAAATAGGCCTGGTCAATCGTGACCGGATTTTTTAAAACGACTCTGAAATATGGCCAGCCTTGTTGTCCTAGGCGTTTGTGAATACCGCTTCTTTTTGCTGTGCCATCACGCTTTATGCAATGCACGCGCTCAATAATCTCGGCATCTGGCTGCCCGAGTGCGGCTAATGCGGCCAACACGCCGCCAGGGGTGCCCTTGTGCCGGTGAATTTCACGCGCGGCTTTGATGGCGCTGCGCTTGCGGCCTTCTGACCAGGTGTTATCCCATTCATCTACACTCAATGCCCAGGCAAGGTATGGCAGCAAGTTTAGCGGGCAGGTATCGGCGTTCCAGATACTCAGCAAGGTAGGTGTATTGCTGAAGTCGTAGGCGACAGTGGCCAGGGCTTTTTCAAGGGCTGTGCTTGAATTTGGCAGCTGATGACTCATGCCTCTACCCCTGCCACGCTGACGTTAATACTGGTGCAGTACGGCGCTTGCGTATCGTTGCAATATAGGTTTACTGCTGGCTGGTTGATGATGATGCGTTTAATGCTGCTTGCATATGACACGCCTTTGATGGCGCTTTCGTCAATATCGCCACCAATGCGGTGCATGGCCTCTGCAAACAAGGCCAATTTGCTCTCAGCATTATTGATTGCCAGCTCGGCGGCGGCGCCTGGGTATAATACCAGCTCGATATCAAGCTGATAGTTGACGATGGTCGCGGCGTGCACGTTGACCTCATCACACAGCGGCCGGATCATTTTATCGTTGAGGGCGTTATCTACGGCAGTGAGCAAGGCGGCATCGGCGGTGCCGTCGCCAATACGTGATAGCACGTAAACATCAACGGTGCCTGCAGCCACTGTGCTCACTGGCTTGGCGTCTTTCACCTGGCCACTGGCACTCAGTGCGTGATAAATATAGGCGCCTTCCGGCCCTGCTGTGCTGTAACCCTCTGGTTGCAGGCTCAGGCGGTAGCGATATTCGTCGTCGGTCTCGTAAACGTCTAGCGTGGGTGGGATCGCGTCAGGATCACCGGCCGTGACCAGCAGGCGTTGCTCGCCGTTGTAATAGGTGATGCCGATATGGTCCAGGTTGTTACCTGTGGCGGTTGCCAGCAATAGCTCGCGCACCTCTTGGTTATAGCGGTTGCGCAGCAGCATTTCCTGATAAGCACCGTCTTGCAAGATTTTCACGGCGGGCTCACTCTCAAGCTCGATGACGGCCGCGAACTCAGGATAGTCAGCAATAAAACGCGCCTTTTTCTCGGCCAGAATGGCCTCAAAGTCTACCGTTTCAATGATAGAGGGCGTGGGCAACAAGTTAAAATCGACAGCGTTGGCCATGGGTTAAACCTTTAGGGAGAGCGGCAGGGAGTAAAGCACCTTGCCTGATTGATCGACACGCATGCTGTCGATATCAATGATGGACTTACCGGATAGATCAAACGCGTGATTGACTTGTGTGATCACGATGCGCGGCTCCCATCTGGTCAGCGCAAGCACCGCGCCAGCCATCATGCGCAGGCGCGTGACCTCATTGTTTGGGTGATCAATCAAATCGGCAATAATTGAGCCATAATCGCGCCGCTTGGTGCGGGTGCCCAAACGGGTCCCGAGAATATCCGAGCAAGATTGATGAATATGCTCGGCATCTGTGATGCGCTTGCCGGTGTAGCGGTTCATGCCGGTGTAAGTGGTCATAACGGCCCCCCGGTGCCTGGGTGGGTATGCGTGTGCAGCACAATGCCATTGCTGGAAAGTATGCCGCCAGTGTGGATCAGGTTGCCGTTGATGGTGATACTGTTATCCGCATCGCCAGCCACACCTGTCATGCCGTTGTGATAGATGATAGGGCCATCGACTTCAAGCGCGCCTGTTAAATGCACGTGCGGCGTATCAAGCGTGACTTGGGTGGATGCCTCGACCAGCGCCGTTTTAACGCCATGGGCAATCAATTCTCCGGTGCTGTGGTTATAGCTGATTCTGGCGCCGTCTGGGTATTCGCGCATATGCACGTTGGGGTCTGAACTTGACGCGTCAAAATCATCGCAATAAATACTTGGTGTGACGATGCCGTTTTCAATGACGCCGCTCGGTGAAAAAATCATGACTTGTTCACCGATATCAGGTGGATCCCATTCTTTTGTGCGACCAGCGCGGCCAACACGCCATTGCAGCCAATTTGTGAGTACGTTCCCAGATCTCACACGCACACGTTTAGCCGCAAAGTCGATCTGTTCAATCGACCCGAAGCGGATCATGTTTTCTACCCTGCGTGAAAGTTCAGCAATATCCATGCGGCTGAGTATAGTCAATCGCGATATGGCTTTGTTTTTGGCTGGTTGTATTTCAGCTGGCAGCGATATGCTTGATGACAATATCGCGGATCATTTCGATGTTTTGAGCGTTAAAACCAAGGGTTTTACGTTTTGGGTATTTTGCAGTCAGGTCGCGATCTCTAAAAACTTTGTCACGCAAGCCTTCTTGATGGACCTGCATGATTCTTTGTACTTGATCTTTGAAAGAGACGACTGCTTTATCAGCACTAGACTCTACTTTTAACCATTTGGACAGCCGGACCTTGTTAAACATTGTGCGACGGATACTGCCCTGTTTTGCACGCAACTTACGCGGCTCAAATCTAGTCCCGTCAGGGTTTCTTTGAGAATAAATTTGCTTTTGATGAGCAGCGCGCAGCTGAATCGAAACTTCACGCGCCAGCTTGCGACGCTGTGATGATTCGAGGTTTTGCAGGATGGCTGCAAATTGCGCATCTAGTTGCTTAAAGTCATTCACGGGGTCACCAACTCACCATTCGCCCGCAGTTCCCAAGGGCTTGGGCCGGTGAGGTCGTTCAATTCAGGCTCAGGGATATGCGTCATTTGATACTGATTGCCATTTTTGACGATTTTGACAGCCTCACTCAGCGGCATTTTGATATTGATATCGTAGATGCCTTGATTAATCGGCTCGGCTTCAAAGGCGATGCGGTTCTCGGCTTTGTCCGGGTTCTGCATTAAATCTGGCTGATTGACGGCAACCCAGCGCAGCAGCGGCAGAAAAATGGTGTCCGGGTGAGCTTCGTAGTCAATGACCAGGATATTCAGCTCGTAGCGGTATTCAAAACTCAGGTTACTCAGGCGTGCAACGACGTTGCCGTTTTCGATAAACACCTTAAGTTTGTCTGGGAAGGTTTTGAACTGCTCAATATTGCTTGTGAGGGCATCGCGCAGCGAGATGGCTTTATCCATGGCGCGCCTCTACCAGCGATATTCGGCGCCAACGCCGATAAAGTAGTCTTGCTGGCCAGCGCCAGATAGCGGTTGATCAACCGAGGCAATGGCACCGACATGCAGCTGTTTAATCTGCAGCACATCTTGCTGCACTTGTAGCCTGGCGACTTGCTGGCCATTTTTGAAACCTGTGTATAGCCCAATGCCACCACGCGTATCGACGGCTAGCCATGGCAGTGGCTCTGTGGTGACGTATGTGGTGCTCTCACCTGTATCGGCATCAATCACCGTGGTGACTGTTTTCGGGTGATCGTCATTTGCCTCGATGCGGGTGCCTGCAATCACTTGCTTGCTATCGTCTTTGACCACACTGGCAGGCAGCTTGAGCTTCTGCTTTGTTTTTGCGCCGCCAGAATACACTTTTACCGGGCCTGAAAGCGCCATGTCGATCAATGGCGTGTTGATGAGCACCGGTGCCGGGGTCGCCTCAATGGTTTGCACTGGCGCTGGCGGTGTAGCATGGCTGCTCGCAAACAGCCAGACGACTGCGGACAGGCATAATAGGACAATGACCTCAATGGAGATTCGCTTGAGCGTTGTCATAGGCGTAGGCCAGCTTTTGATCGTAGAAATTGTCTTTGTAGTCTGGGCCGTTGTAGATTTTGGCGAACTCTGCCCATTTTTTTGATTTGAGTGCAGCGTGCAGCTTGGCATCCGCGGTAATAAAGCCGACAAAGGCATCGAGCTGCTTGCCCTCGCCTTGCTGCATCTGGTCCACAAACACATGCACAGACTCAAAGCCTAGGGCTTGCCAGTGAAAGCCCATAATTTGATAAGCTCCCCATGAACAGGACTCAAGCGCGTCAGCGACACTCAGCTGACTGGCCATGCCGAGGCGGCCGTATTCGCGCGCGCCGCCTAGATACCCCCCGCGCGCCTTATTCACGATGGCTGGGAATTTTTGCTGATAATCCGCAGCATCAAACCCTGATTGCTCTAACTGCCGATACATGATGTGGCGCTCATAGAGAATTTTGACGCGGCCATCTGCCAGAAAGCCGGTGCCAAGGCTCTCAACCTTATGCACCGCAATCACGCTGGCGGCGTCTACCTTGAGCTGGTCTGCAGCGCGGTTGATATCATCCATATTGAGCAGCTTGATGATCTCTTTTTTATCGCCCTTGAGTGCTGTCATGGTTTTGGGGCCAGCGATGCCATCTGCGATCAGATTATGCTGCTTTTGCACTGCCACAACGGCTTGATAGGTGGCCTCATCAAAGATGCCAGTCATGGGCAGGCCTAGCAGTTTTTGCAGGCCGCTTACCTCATAGCCAATTGATCCGTTTTTAAGCATGCTCGCCTCCATTATCCGGTTTACCACGTGGCGCCACGTGTATGGGTGGCAGTTTGTTAAATGGCGCGGTGACCTGCTCATATTTATGCTGATACCATTGTATAAACTTGAGCGCCTGATACCTGGTGATAAACAGGTCAACCACGTTGCCGCGACTGTTGATGAGGGCGGCAGCCAATAGCATTTTGAAAAACAAAGCGCTCAGGCTTAAATCGGCGGCGGTGAAAGCCAGCGTAAAAATATCGTAGGCAGCAGCCACGATGATGAGATAAGCAATTGCAGCCATACCAGGCTTATAGCTGGCACCTGGCGGCTTTTTAAAACACACCGTGCGCAGCAAAATGATCAGGCTGACAACAATATGCAGAAAAGTAAGCATCAGGCGTCTCCTTTAGGTAGTGGCAATACTTTTGCCCAGTTGATGCGCGCCATATACAGCAACACATGCACCACAATCGCGCTGCAAAATAGCGCGCCGATAGCCGGGCTGATGGCGACCTCTTTTAGCTTGATCATGCCCAGGCCACTCGATAGCAGCTGCGAAAATCCATCCGCGCCCCACAGGCCGCAAAACAGCGACACCAGCATCTGAAAAAGCTTGTAAAAGGTTTTGATCTCTTGACTGGACATGACAAAAACTACCGAGCCGCAAAAGGCACCCAGTAATATGGCCTCGTTGATGCCTGGAAAGAAAACGGACAGCGCAGCAATGCTGAGGATTGATCCGCTTGTCAGTGTGGTTGGCTCTGTCATTGTTATCCCCTTAATCCCAGAGTTGTATAAGTGTTTTTTGTGTCTCTGCTACGGTCTCAGGCAGCTCGACCAGAGTGCCCATAGGTAGCTCAGCGCCAAAAAATGCAATATGTGGGTTGCTGGCTAGCACCTGCTCGACCACGGCCGTGGTTTTTAAATGGCGCCAACAAATCAGGTCTACGCTGTCGCCTTGTTGCGAGCGGACCTGCATTAAATCAACTCCACATTGCTGCGCGGGCTGCCTAAGATGTCAGAAATTGCCCAATAGGCATTGCGGCGCAGCTCTTCGATATTGGGTGCCAGCTGGTCAGCGGTTTCACGGCCGGCCGTGGTGGTATCAAAGTCTCGGTATTTTTCAATCACCTCTGCTTTAACCAGTGAGCCGACAGCGCGCATGTAGTAATGCGTGTAGGTGTTTTTGCCATCAATCTCTGGCGCGTCTATATCCTCAAGGCTGTTAACGCCTGCTGCGAGTTGAGCGGCTTTGAATACCGCCAGTTGCCGATTGACCGCCAGCACGTGATTGATAATGCAATGACGCAGGCGCAGCGTAGAGACAGTTGCGTCGATTCGGTTTTCATCCCGAAAGCTGGCCATTTCAATATCAGGGAAAAAGCCATCGTTTTCGATGGCGTTTTCTGGCGCTTGAACGGTTGGAGAAGTGACAAACATGGCATTGATTCCTTAGCAGAGGTGGGCGGGCTTTGTGCTGTGGAGACCGTTCCTGCACTCCACCCGCGCCTCTGGTGCGGGGTACGCTCGGTTATAGCAGCTATGCGCTGCTTGAATTCTTGATTTCACGCTCAAGGTTCTCGATGTCTTTTTTAACACCGGACTTATCGAATAACTCAAGGGCTCGTTTTAAATTATCAAGTGCCAATTTCTTGATCAGAATGTTTTCACTGGTGCGCAAAGCATAGCCAAGCGCTTTGTGTAACTTGGCACGAACAGGGTCGAAAAGATCGCAATCTTTTGTGATCTCAATCGCACGGTTGATAATTGAAGAGGACATTTCCTGCCCAGCAGTAAATAACTTGATCTGTGCCTCGGCGATATCCTCTGCCACAATGTTGGGCAGGTCGCGCTGATAGTTGTCAGTCATCGACAATTTATGCTTGATGCAGTACTCAGCAATGATCAGCGCAAGATCAAACTGGCTGACATCAATCGCCCAAACCAGCATGGTCACCAGGACATCGTCTTGTGTGCCTGCATCGCTGGCGATAACACCTTCTACCCATGGTAGATACTTTGGCAGCAACTCAAGCTTTTTTGCGGCCTTGAGGTCGAGGCCTTTGATATTTTTGAGGTCGCGCTGATCTTGTGCCAGATCCATCAACTTAAGTTCATACTGGCTGGCTGCCTGGGTATCTTCACCGGCTGACTGGCTATTTTTAGCTGCCAGCACACGCTCACGGTGGCGGGCAGCTGGGGATAACTGGCGGTTTTTTTTCTCTTCTGACATGCGGGGTCTCCAATAATTAAAAAAGGCAGGGAACCCCTGCCCTTTTTATTGATTGATTAATCAACCAGCTCGATATTCTCGGCAAATGCTGTGAGGCCGTAGTCTTCAACGACGTACGCGTCGTTGCTGGATTCGTAGTTTTCGATGCGGTCACGTTTGGCGTTGTCAACAATCGTGCGGCGCAAAGCACCGTTTTGGAAGTAACGCGACAGATTGTCATAGCGAGTAATCAAGAGCGCATCTTCTGGGAAGAAAGGCACGCGAGCAGCTGGTAAGCCGCCAACGGTTGCCTGACTGACTAAGATACGTGATGCAATCTGTTCGGTTGCTGCCTGATCAGTGTTGATCAGGCCGAAGTTTTTATCATCAATCAACTTACGGCCGGCGATTACGACCAAACCAGTGTCACCACGATGCCATGGATCAATCAGGTTATTGATCATATCCAGCACCAGGGCATCAAGATTTTTATACCCATTAGCAGCTGAAACGCTTTTACCAATTTCGATGGTATTTGAAGCGGCGGCAACTTCATGAATATAGCGCTCAGTGGCAAACTGGCGAATTTTTTCCAGCCAGCCGATATTCACGTCTTGTAACAATGGATTAGCAACTTTGTTACTTGTTGCTGCGCGACTTGTACCATTAAATCCAATCATCATCACATCAAGAGCTTTGCGTAAGAGCAAATGATCACGGATGCGCGTTTGAAAGTCCTTGAACTTCGCCCACATATCAATTTTTTTGTAAGATAAGAATGTGTCAAAGTTGGTCTGTGTGCAGATATAACCATCTGCATCAAGCGTCGAAACATCAACAACTTGTCTATCCGTATTGGTAGTATCAGTTGTGCCAGATACTGGAGAACCGATACCGAGTAAAATTTTCTCGCCCTGCTGCTCATCTACGCCGACATTATTGATCTTGGTAAGGAACTCTGCACTTTCTTGCATGCGATCCTCCATGCGCTGCTGCACAGATGGCGCGGCAACGAACTTTTGAGCCGGGTTATCAATTCCATTTAATTGGGCAATTTCACCCAAAAAAGCGTTGAATAATTTTCGTGTTTCGTTTTTCATGTTGATTCCTTTGGATTTGTTCCCGGTCTCTTTTGTGATTTGTTAACAGTCGGTTTTTTCGTAGTCAGTTGAAGTGCCTGCAGCTGGCGCGCGCTGGCCTCCTGCGGGTTGTTTATCCAGTGCATCCTTCATGTCATTAAAGTCTTTGGTGACTTTATTCACACTGGTTTGCAAGGCGGTAATTGTTTCGCTTTGTTTGTTCATCAGGTCGCCGAAAGTTTTTGCCAGGCCTGTGGTCAATTCTTGAGTGAATTTTTGAGGATCAAAGGTCTCGGTTTGAGCTGGCTTTGTTTCTGGTTTAGGCTCTGGTGCTTGCTCATTTTTTTTGAACAATGCAGCCAGGCCAGTCAGCAGCTCTTGTGCAAAGTTTGTCTGTTCTACCGTATTAGCTGGCGCTGGCGCATCGCTAAATTGCAGAGGCTCTGCCTCTACCGCGGCAACAATCATGGCAGATGGATCAGATTTTCTGGTACTGAATGGATTTACCTTGGCTGTAGAGGCAAATTTCAGTACTTCTGTCCCAAGTGAGGCCGGATTATCGGTCATGGCTAAGCCAGACAAATAGAACTTACCTGTTTTGGCAAAGTTGGGCCAAAGTTCTGCGCTAAAGAAAATCTTCTGACGATCTTTTGTAGCCATCTGAATCATCGGGTCATCACAGAGCAATTGTGCCTCTAGTGTTTTTTTCTTTTGACCAAAGATCATTTTTTCGCCAACACGCACAGCTTTGACATCGCCTTGCATCTTGAAACTTGAGTCAGGGCTTAATGTGCGGATATGCTCAATGTTGATGCGTGCGGTATAGGTGTCAGGGTTGTAGGTCTCTGCAGCCTCTTCAATCATTTGCGCGGTGACTTCGCGCCCGTCTGTTGTATCGCCTTCAGTGATGATTCCAATGAACTGGCTGAGCTTTGGCATGTTTATTCCCTTTGCTGATTCGGTTGCTTATCTACTTGCGGCTAGTCTGTAGAGTTGGCTTTTATTGTTCAATCTGGTGCGGTTGTATCGGTTACTGAATACAACTGGCGTAAATGCAGCGTGGTTTTGTGGGCGGGTACATTGCCTGCATGACACAAATCACCGAACTGGATCCACGTCGTCGCGCCAAGTTTTTATACTGGGGCGGCCATAGCATTGCCAAAATCAGTGAGCAGCTAGGCATACCACGAGCAACCATAGATAGCTGGAAGCGGCGCGATAAGTGGGACGAAACTGATCCGCATGAGCGGATTATTTTGACCACCGAGGCCCGCTATAACTTGCTGATCATGAAGGAAGATAAAACCGGCTCTGACTATAAAGAAATTGACTTGCTTGGCCGGCAGATGGAGCGCCAGGCGAGAATCACCAAATATAGCGATGGCGGCAATGAGGCAGACTTAAACCCTAACGTAAAAAACAGAAATAAAGGCGAGCGCAAAAAGCCACCACGCAATGAGTTCACCGAAGAGCAGGCAGAAAAAATACACACCGCTTTGCTCGATAACCTGTTTGGTTATCAAAAGCTTTGGTACGACGCGGGCCTTGAGCATCGGATCCGCAATATTCTCAAAAGCCGCCAGATTGGTGCGACCTGGTATTTTGCCCGGGAGGCGCTGGACGATGCTTTGCAGACTGGGCGTAACCAGATTTTTATGTCTGCGAGTAAGGCTCAGGCGCATGTGTTCAAGGAATACATCAAGTCTTTTGCCATGCAAGCGGCTGATCTTGAGTTAAAAGGCGATCCGATTTTCTTACCTAATGGTGCAGAGCTGCACTTTTTGGGGACCAATGCACGTACGGCTCAGAGTTATCACGGCAACATCTATATGGATGAAATTTTCTGGATTGGTAAGTTTGCCGAATTTAGGAAAGTGGCCTCTGGCATGGCGATGCATAAGCACTGGCGCCAGACTTATTTCTCTACGCCTTCGAGCATTCAGCATGAGGCTTATTCATTCTGGACCGGTGAACTCTTTGCTGGCAAGAATGAGGAACTGATTCTTGACGCAAACGACCCACGCCTTAACGCTGGCATGCTTTGCCCGGATGGTCAGTGGCGCCAGATTGTGACCGTGATGGATGCGGTGCGAAGTGGCTGCGATTTGTTTGATATTGAGCAGCTGCGGCGCGAATACAGCACCGACGAATTCAACAACTTGCTGATGTGCATGTTTATTGATGACTTGCTCAGCGTGTTCCCTATGTCCGAAATGCAGTTGTGCATGGTGGATAGCTGGGAGGTTTGGGAGGATTACAAACCATTCGCCACGCGCCCATTGGGCAATCGCCCCGTGTGGATTGGTTACGACCCTAGCAATGGTGGAGACAGCCAGGCACTTGCGGTGATTGCCCCGCCGTTGGTGCCAGGCGGTAAGTTTAGGGTGATCGAGAAACATAAATTTCATGTGTCTGATGACTATGAGAAGCAAGCCGAGTTTATCAGGCAGATCACGCTGCGCTACAACGTGGAGAAGATCACCATTGATGCGACCAGCATTGGATCAGCTGTGCATCAGTTGGTGGTCAAATTCTTCCCAGGTGCGCAGGGGCTAAACTACAACCAGGAGCTTAAGTCACTGATGGTGCTGAAAGCGAAACAGGTGATCAGCAAGCGCCGCCTGGAGTTTGATGCAGGCGATAAAGATATCGTCAGCGCTTTTATCTCGATCAAAAAAACCCTCACCGAGAGCGGCCGCTCAATGACTTACAAGTCTGACCGCAGCAAGAAAACCAGCCATGCAGATATCGCCTGGGCAATTATTAACGCCATTTACAACGAGCCGCTGGCAGCAAATGCGGACAAACAATCCATTGTGGAGATTTATTCATGAGTAAGAAAACACAAACCGATGATGATGTCATGGCCTTTACCTTTGGCGATGATATTGAGGCCATCAGCAAGCGCGATATTTTTGACTATATCGAGTGCAACAAGACAGATAAATGGTATGAGCCGCCAGTGGACTTTACGCGACTTGCGCAGATGCGTAACGCCGCAGTGCATCACGACAGCGCTTTAACGGTCAAGTGCAATATCCTCTCAGGGACGTTTGAACCGACAAAGTACATGGACTCTATGATGTTTCAGCGTTTTGCACTGAATTTTGTGGTTTTTGGTAACAGTTATTATGCGAAGCAAAAGTCTATCCTTGGCAACAAAATCAAGGGCGATATTCTGCCTGCAAAATACATGCGTGTTGGTCTGGATCCTGAGCAGTATTTTTACGTGCCGAAGTATAACGAGTTCACAGAATATAAAGGCAATGTGTTTCATTTGATGTCGCCAGACATTAACCAGGAAATTTACGGTCTGCCGCAATATCTGTCAGCGATCAACTCAATTATGCTTAATGAAAGCGCAACCTTATTCCGCCGCCGCTATTATAAGAATGGTAGCCATGCTGGGTATATCCTTTACATGACTGATTCTGCGC
The DNA here is from genome assembly GCF_046766015.1 of Methylophilus sp. 3sh_L. Taxonomy (NCBI): domain Bacteria; kingdom Pseudomonadati; phylum Pseudomonadota; class Betaproteobacteria; order Nitrosomonadales; family Methylophilaceae; genus Methylophilus; species Methylophilus sp. 3sh_L. The sequence goes on along the minus strand of NZ_JBKOUF010000001.1, from coordinate 983,920 downwards.
AGGAGAAAGGTGACATTGATGCCATTCGCCAAGCGCTAAAAGATGCCAAGGGGCCGGGTAATTTTCGTAACCTGTTTGTCTATGCACCCGGGGGGAAAGAGAAAGGGATCCAGATCATACCTGTGGCAGAGGCCGCAGCCAAAGATGAGTTCACCGGCATTAAAAATATCAGCCGTGATGACATGCTGGCCATTCACCGGGTGCCGCCTCAACTCATGGGGATTATCCCCAACAATACAGGCGGCTTCGGCGATGCTGAGAAAGCAGCAAAGGTATGCTACATCAATGAACTCAAGCCGATACAAACTGCCATGCTATCGCTCAATGAATGGCTGGGCGATGAGGTGATCAGATTTAGGGAGTACGAACTAGCAGCAACCACGCCAGCCTGATCATAGCGTTAAGATCACCACAATGATCCTGTAACCGCCCCCGGGCGGTTTTTTTTTGCCCATTGAAATCCAAAATCAAAAATGATTAAAAAATAGGCAATTCTGACCCGGCGCGCGCGCTCGTGACCCCGCCACGCCCACCCGCTTTATGTGCCCAAAACCATGCACATGCATGACCTGGTCTACGCAAGGCCTGCTCTGGGTTCTTATTGATGTTTTTTTATCTAGCTGAAAATTCAAAATCATGCACATATGTCATGCAGTGCCGTTTTTATTCCTATATGGCCTGAAGTATGTCTGCAATCAGAGTTGCTCATCGGAAAGAGGTAACTTTAGTAATGAAACTATTAAACGGCCTTGTAACCCGCATGGAATATAGATTCATCAATTACCTTTCAAAGGTAATTTTTAGTAATAAATAAGGTAATTTTTTATAACTATATGATTTTATTAGCTTTTATTTTTGAGTAAATTACACATTAAAAATGTAATCTAGTTACCTAAAAATTACTATTTAATTACCTTTAATTTTTATATATAACATATTGATATATATTGATTATTTGAACTTTTAAAAATTAACATTACCAATATTACCTTATTCCGATGGCCTGATTTTTTAATGGTTTTATTTTTGCGTTGGCACGTTGTTAGTGTTCTTGACCAGAGTTTTTGAATGATGATCTTGCAGCAGTATCTGCTATATAATCGATGACGCATTCACCTGAATGCACAGGTCGTACATCCCTGTAAAAAAGGCCATCTTCGGATGGCCTATTTCTTGATCGAATTTCTTCAACATGGCAATAATTGCGAAGCGCTTCGCAATTCTGCTCAAAAGCAAAAAGGCCTCGCATCTCTGCAAGGCCTTATTCTATTTGGCTCCTCAACCTGGGCTCGAACCAGGGACCTACGGATTAACAGTCCGGCGCTCTACCGACTGAGCTATTGAGGAATCGGTACATCGTTTGAAGGCGCTATATTACTGAGGCCTCGGCCCTTGGTCAACTACTTTTTGCGAAATATTTTATATTTTTTTAGCGGCTGCGCAGCCATCTGCAAATTGCCATTCCAGCCGCAAATTTTCGGCAAATTTTTGTAATATTTGACTTGTCCAAGCTTGACAGGTCTGGGTTTGTAGGGTTCTGAACTATAATATGCATGAGGAGATATAAAGATGCATAACATGGTGGCAAAGATTTCACACCTGGAGGGACAGGTTGAAGTCGTCAATGCAATGGGCCAGCAGCGGCAATTGGTGGCTGGAGAGTGGTTACGTGAAGGTGAACGGATTGTGGCGCATGAAGGCGCACAGGTTTCACTGGAGACAACCGCGGGTGATAGCTTGAGGGTGCAAGGTCAGCAAAGCATGACCTTAAACGCCCAATTAAACGCCGATTACCTGCCGCATGCCAGTGACGATGCGATTGACGCACAACTGCTGCAACATGTTCTGGCCTCATTACAGGCAGGCGATAGCTTCCTGGACACGGCCGCTTTGCTGCTTCCAGACTCTGCATTTTCTGCTTTTGCCACAGACAACGCCCCAGCTGCAACAGAACCTCTACACATTGCGGACCTATTGCCCGATCATGGGACAGGACATACTCCGTCAAGCCATGTCGTCGACCCTGTTGCAAATAATGGCATGGTGGACTTGATGGCAGCTACCAGCTTACCCAGCGACATCCTCTTGCAACAACAGCTGATCAAAGACATTGATCATCATTGAGTGGTCGATGATCGTTGCTAAAAGCCTTGCACCATTGCAAGGCTTTTTACTTATTAAAGCAGCTTATTTGCATTTGCCATTTAATGACTGTGTATATTTTTTGACTACGAAGCACCAATGAGCAAACTTAATCTGCTGGTGTGCAGTCTATACGATTGATTTCCGCAACAGCTGGTGAGATCCCTCTCCGGCAGTGGTAAGGTGGTAGAAAGATCAATATGTCTGATTTGGCACTGACGCTGGCACGTATCCAGTTTGGTTTTACAATTTCGTTTCATATCATTTTCCCGGCCATCACCATCGGCCTCGCCAGCTACCTGGCCGTGCTGGAAGCACGCTGGCTCATGACTAAACAAAGCGTCTACCTGGACCTTTACCACTTCTGGATCAAGGTATTCTCATTGTGTTTTGGCATGGGCGTGGTGTCCGGCCTGGTCATGGCCTACCAGTTTGGCACCAACTGGGCGGGGTTTTCCAATGTCGCCGGCAGTGTCACCGGCCCGCTACTGGCCTATGAAGTCCTCACCGCATTTTTCCTTGAAGCCGGCTTCCTCGGTGTGATGCTGTTTGGCTGGAACAAAGTCGGGCCCGGCCTGCACTTTGTCTCGACCTTGATGGTGGCGGTCGGCACCTTGATTTCGGCCACCTGGATCCTGGCTTCAAACAGCTGGATGCAAACCCCGCAAGGCTATGAGCTGATGGCGGGCAAAGTGGTGCCGGTAGACTGGTGGCAAATTATTTTCAACCCCTCTTTCCCTTACCGGCTTACGCACATGGTCATAGGCGCTTATCTAGCCACGGCCTTGCTGGTGGTTGCCACGGCTGCCTGGCACTTTCTGCGCAAGCAGGACAACCCCGGCCTGCGTAAAATGTTCTCAATGGGTCTGTGGCTGATACTGCTGATTGCGCCCCTGCAAGCTTTGATTGGCGATATGCATGGCTTGAATACCCTCAAGCATCAACCTGCCAAAATCGCCGCCATTGAAGCGCACTGGGAGAACAAAGGCAGCGAGCCGACGCCACTGATCCTGTTTGCCTGGCCAGACATGCAACAAGAAAAAAATCATTTTGTGCTTGAAATCCCGGTGCTGGGCAGCCTGATTTTGCGCCACTCACTCACGGAACAAATTCCGGCACTCAAAGAATTTGACCGTCAGGACCGCCCGAATGCCACCATCATTTTCTGGACCTTCCGCATCATGGTCGCCCTCGGCTTATTGATGATTTTGCTGGCAGTGTCTTCCCTGTGGCTACGGTTGAAGAAGCAACTTTACACTTGCCCGCTGTTCTTCAAATTCGCGGTGGTCATGGGGCCAGCGGGCATCATCGCGATCCTCGCCGGCTGGTTTACCACCGAAATTGGCCGCCAACCTTGGGTAGTGTATGGTGTGCTACGCACCGCGCAGGCGGTGACACCGCATCCAGTCAGCGAAGTGGCGCTCACCCTCACGCTGTTTGTCATCATTTACCTGGCCGTGTTTGGGATGGGGACGCGCTTTTTGCTCAGGCTGCTTAAAGCCGGACCCAGCACAGGCGAAGCCTTACATGGCGATGCGCTTTCGCCCCAACTGGATCAAGCCAATCCGTTTGCATTGGCGCCAGAGTTCCACCCTGAGACCAAATCGCCCACGCCGGCCTCTGATCCGTCAGCGGGTAATCAATCCAGGGAATAACCGAGGGAATAAAAGGATTCATCAATGGACTTGTCTTTGGTATGGGCTGTGATTATTTTGTTTGGCATCATGATGTACATCATCATGGATGGCTTCGATCTCGGCATTGGCATTCTGTATCCTTTTTTTAAAGACAAAAGCGACCGCGACCTGATGATGAATACGGTGGCGCCGGTCTGGGATGGTAATGAAACCTGGCTGGTATTGGGCGGTGCCGGCTTGCTGGCCGCATTTCCGCTGGCATATTCAGTGATTTTAAGTGCCTTTGCCTTGCCCTTGCTGTTGATGCTGATGGCACTGATTTTCCGCGGCGTCGCATTTGAGTTCAGGTTCCGCGCCAAAGACAGCGAAAGACATTTCTGGGACAAAGCCTTTACCGGCGGCTCGATGGCAGCCACCTTTTTCCAAGGCATGACGCTGGGGGCTTACCTGCAAGGCATCCCGATGGCGCACCAGGCCTACGCAGGCGGCGCATTGGACTGGATCTCACCGTTTTCACTGTTTACCGGCGTTGGGCTGCTGGTCACCTATGCCTTGCTTGGCTGCACCTGGCTGATCATGAAAACCGATGGCGAGCTGCAAGCGACCTGTTACCGCTTGTCCAAACACGTTGCCACTGCCTTGTTCGCCATTATTGTCATCATTAGCGTATGGACGCCCTGGATGGATAGCCGCATTGCCAGCCGCTGGTTCAGCATGCCCAATCTGTTATGGCTTTCGCCCGTGCCCTTGCTGGTTGGCCTCTGCTTTTACCACTTGCAACGTGCCCTGCGCCAACAGGCTGAAACCAGCCCCTTCCTCTACACCTTGGCTTTGGTGCTGCTCGGCTATGCCGGCTTGGGCATCAGCATCTGGCCTAACATTATTCCGCCTGACCTGCCGATTCAGGCCGCCGCAGCGCCGCAAGTCAGTCAGATGTTCGCCTTGATTGGTGCGCTCATCATCATTCCAATTATTTTGATTTACACCGCCTGGGGCTACTATATTTTCCGGGGCAAAGTAAACCGGGATGAACACTATCACTAAGATGGACACGCATACCACACCGCCAACTGACCAGGTCACAATGGCCGCCCGTCGCCCCAGCTGGGCGCGCCGGATTGGCTGGTTATGTCTGATCTGGCTGGCCAGTATTGCAGCGTTGGGGCTGGTCAGTCTGCTGCTGCGGTTCTGTATGCGGCTGGCCGGTTTTCATGCCTGAAACATCGCCTTGCTGCTATGTCACACTGGTTATCCAGCATCACTAGGGCTATTGATTCACATTGCAAGATATCAACAAAAACAGGCGCCAGTGGCGCCTGTTTTTTTCCGTGTTTCTTCGTTGTTTCTTCGGGCTGAAGCTGTTAATGGGGGTAATTGAAGCCGTTAATGGGCGTGTTCGCCCCGCATCATGCGCGCCAGTTGCTTGGTATCCACCTCGTCCCCGGCCGGACACAGTTGCGCCATCAACTGTTGCTTGCGTGCACTCAACATGGCGCCCATTTCCTTGAGGTCCAGCGCCTTGGTTCCCCGCACTTTAGGAAACATCTCGCCCTCCTCTTCCTCCACATGGTGTTCAATATACTCACCCAACACAGTCACTTTGGCGTCATACATCTCATCGGCCGGGTCCATACTTTGAATCTTTGCAATCAAGTCCTTGGCACTGTCATGCTCCACATTGGCCTCGTTGAGCATATCATCCGCATGCGTCGCTTCGCGGGCAGCCGGATAAAAAATCTCTTCTTCGGCGATGGTGTGTGCAATCAACTCTGCACAAATCTGGTCAGCAATTTTCACTTTGGCTTTCATCTCCTGCTGTTTCGCCAACTTATCAAACTGGCTGAATAACTTTTTCACCTTGCTATGGTCCTGTTTGAGCAAGACGATGACATCGTGTTTGGCTGCGCTGGCAGGCATCGCGTTTTTTGAAGCCGGGCGGGATTCCGTTCTCATGGGGTTCTCCTTGAAGTCTGCTTTGAAAATAAATCCTTGGTTTAAAAAATACAGCTTAAAAAAATACAGGTTTAAAAATAAATCCAGATTCAAGCACTCACTGTTTAAACCAATGATGTTTTAGGAACCCTTATGCTCTGACAAAAGCCCGCCGCAAGACAGCCTAGACAGACTGATCCTGCTGTCAGAGAATCTTTATCCCATGCGGCGGCACGGAATTTTTCTTGCCTGATCAAATCCAATCCCATTAGTATGCTTGTATCAAGCCAGTTAATCCTGAGTATTCACTGCCAGTTATCCTCTCTATGACGACCCAGCAACCGACCAAATGGCGACGCTTGCGTGCCTGCCCAGCTTGCGACATGGTCAGTGCCATCCCGGTACTGCGGCCGGGCCAACACGCCAATTGCCCGCGTTGCGGCCATGTGCTGGCCCGGCGGTATTTGCATCCGGTACAACGCAGCATCGCGCTGGCAGCCAGTGCGCTTATCACCTTGTTGATGGCGGTGGCTTTCCCATTTATCAGCGTGGATGCTGGGGGGCTGGATAACCAGATCGAGCTGCCGCAAACGGCTTCTACCCTGTTGCAATCGCATCAACCCGTCGTCGCTTTTATTGTGGCCTGTACGGCAATTGTGCTGCCGGGCTTGTACCTGGTTGGCGTCATTGCCATGCAGGCCAATGTGTTGCGTACGGTGCCCAAGGCGTATAGCGATGTGATTGCGCGCCTGTTTTCCCAACTGCATCCGTGGATGATGGCGGATGTGTTTATGGTGGCCGCCCTGATCAGCCTGGTAAAACTGACAGGCATGGCCGACGTGCAATTGGGTGCGTCCTTTTGGGCCTATTGTGTGTTTGCCTTGCTGTTGCTGATGACCACGCGTTCGGTGGACATTGATTGGCTGTGGTACCGCTTGGCAGGGGAACCGGAAACGCCAGAGGATATCCGTTGCGGCATGAATGCGGCGGCGCAACAGGTGACCGGTTGCGCCACCTGCGGCCTGATTAACCATTTATCAGCGCACCACCCAAGCAATTGCGTCCGTTGCGGCAGCGTATTGCATGCGCGCAAGCCACACAGCCTGCAATTCACCTGGGCCCTGTTGTTGACGGCGATGATTTTGTATATCCCGGCCAATGCCTACCCGATGATGATTACCACCTCACTGGGGCAAAGCCATGCTGCCACGATTATCGGTGGCATGCTGGAGCTGTGGCAGCACGGCTCGCAACCAATTGCGGCGGTGATTTTTGTCGCCAGCGTACTGGTGCCCATCCTCAAAATGCTGGTGCTAATCCTGTTATCCTGGTTGGTGAAACATCCTGGCCCGCTCAGCGCCTTGCAAAAAACCCGTCTTTATCACTTAACTGAATTTGTCGGCCGCTGGTCCATGGTCGATGTATTTGTCGTTGCCATCATGGTTGCGCTGATCCAGTCCGGTAACCTGATGTCGGTGCTGCCGGGGCCGGCAGCGCTGGCATTTTGTGCGGTAGTGATCACCACCATGCTGGCGGCGATGGCGTTCGATCCACGCCTGCTCTGGGATACTCAAGGAAAACAACATGACTGATACGCCTGATGATCATTTACTCGCCCGGGTCGGCAAACAGGCGAGCATCTCGCCGATCTGGATCGTGCCGATCGTCGCACTGCTGATCGGTTGCTGGCTGATCTATGACAACTACACCAAGGCGGGCAAGCAGATTACGCTGTCCATGACGAACGCCGAAGGCATTGAAGCCGGCAAAACCAAAATCAAGGTGCATAGCGTCGATATCGGCCTGGTCGAACAAGTGAAACTGTCTGAAGATCTCGGGCATATCCAGGTCATCGCGCGTATCGCGCCTGATGCACAACCTTTGCTGGTCAAAGACACCCAATTATGGGTGGTCAAACCCCGCATCGGCCTTGAAGGCATCAGTGGCCTCAATACCGTGATTTCTGGCGCCTATATCCAGCTGCAGCCGGGAAAAAGCCAGGAAGAAACAGACGAATTTACCGTGCTCGACCAGGCGCCAATTTCATTAAATGGTGCAAAGGGCGTGCATATTAACCTGATCGGCACCGTGGGTAACGCCTTGCGCGTGGGTGACCCGGTGACTTATCAGGGCCTGCGGGTGGGCCGCGTCGCCAGCGCCACCTTTGATCCGCAGCAACGCAAGATGCAGCATGAATTATTTATCGAACACCCCTATGACGTCTTGATCACTGAAAATACGCGTTTCTGGACCACGGTCGGCATAGACCTCAAGCTCGACTCCGAAGGCTTCAAAGCCAATATCCCGACGGTAGAATCACTGATTGCAGGCGGGGTCAGTTTTGGCCATGCCGACAATCGGCCCATGGGAAAACCGGTGCCCTCCGAAACCACTTTTGAGTTATATGCCAATGAAGAAGCGGCGCGCCAGCAAACCTATGAACAATATCTGGAATATGTGCTGCTGGTGGATGATACGGTGCGCGGATTATCCAATGGTGCGCCGGTCGAGTTCCGCGGGCTACGGGTAGGCACCGTGATGCAAGTGCCGTGGAAATTCAACTCCCCTGCGCGTAAACAGGATTTCAACTATGCCATTCCTGTGCTCATCCACCTCGAACCAGGCCGCCTGGCAGACAGTGGCAAGGCAGACCTGAACGAATGGAAAGCGCGCCTCAATAGCATGCTTAAACATGGTCTGCATGCCACGCTGAAGCCGGGCAATCTGCTGACCGGGTCACTGTTCGTTGACCTTAATATGGATAAGCATGCGCCTAAAACCCGCTACAAACGCGAAACGTTTGAAGGGCTGCCAGTGCTGCCTACCTCCGCCACCAGCCTGGCACAGATCGAACAAAAACTGTCTGACCTGCTGGATAAACTGAACAAGCTGAATGTGGAACCGGTATTGAATGGCCTGGACAAGAATCTGCAACAGTCCGAACAAACCTTGCGTGAAATCCGTGCACTGAGCCAGCAGGTGAACCAGTTTGTGGCCCAGCCGGAGTTCCAGCAAATGCCGGCCAACCTGAACCAGACCATGCAGGAGTTACGTACCACCATCAAAGGGCTGTCGCCAGACTCGCCGGCTTACCAGGAACTGAGCAGTACCTTGCAACGGCTGGAAAAAGTATTGCGGGAAGTGCAGCCGCTGGTAAGAACGCTGAACGAACAGCCGAATGCCCTGCTGTTTGACCGCAAACCCGGTAACGACCCGCTGCCGCTGGCCCCGGCCGCCCCATAAGGACAGTCTTTATGCCTATGTATACTTTTTTATTGCGAAACCCTGTCTTGCGCACCCGTTTATTGCGAACCCATTTATTCAAAACAATGGTTTGGCTGCTCTGCTGCCTGTCACTGAGCGCCTGCCTGGGTAACCGAACGCCGGTCAATACACAGCGCTACAGCCTGCCCGAAGTCAACCTGCCCAGCGCCACCACACCACCAACTCACACCTTGATCCTGGGCAACCTTACCCTCGCCGATGCCCTGGACAGTGACCGTATCCTGATCCAGTTGGACGACATTACCATCCAGGCGACCCGAGATCATTTGTGGAGTGCCTCCTTGTCTGAGGAGTTACGCCAAGGCCTGCGCAGCCGCCTGGCGCAACGCCTGCCTGACACACTGGTCACGGATGCCTTACCCGGTGCAAAAATGCGCGCCAGCCGTCTGCAATTACGCGTCGACCAGTTTCAAGGCCATCAACGCGGCGAGGCCATCATGAGCGGCCAGTGGCAATGGGTATCGGCCGATAACCAGCTGCTTAAAATCCAGCCGTTTCAATTCAGCACCCCTCTGGCCGAGAATGGTTATCCGGCACTGGTCCGTGCGCTGGGCCAAGACCTGGACAAACTCAGTGACCAGATCGCCAGCCAGCTCAAAGCCGCCCCAGGCCAACCGTGAGCAGGCATCGTGGCATCCCGTGAAAATCCGCCCATCACATCATAGGCAGGACGCTCCCCCTGTTTGCACGGGGTAAAAATCACACTTTAGTTAGTAATTCTTTGCGTTTTTTAATTTCTTCACCCACAAGAGCCTGAAGAATTTTTCATGTAAACTGCACCGTGATAATAACGATTGATGGACCGCTGTCTTGCCACGCTTTTTCCTTTGCGCCCTGATTCTGCTTTGTGCCTGGCTGAGTCCGCAAGCCCAGGCGCAAGCGCGTTTATCTGGCGCCACTTGCATGAGCAGCGAAGGCGTCATTGTTGGCAATATCCCCTTGCAAGGGGGCCGGTTTGTCTGCCAAGGCGTGCTCACCATCTCGCAAGCAGGGCAATATGTCATCGACTTTAAAAATACCACCACCATCGCCCAGTTCCAGCACGAAATCTCGGATGGTCACCAGACTCTGCAAATAGTTGCGGGGGGACTCAGCAGTGAGCCTGGCGATGCTTTTCTACTCAGGCACGGGCGTATCGTTCAGCTTGATGCGGGCACCTACCGCCTGATCACCTGGCTACAATCCCCTTATTACCTGGCGCAACCAGAAGTCTTTGTGACCGACCTGGCCAGCTACCAGCAGCAAACCAATACCAGCACCGCGACCAGCTTATTGTTATTGGGGATTTTGCTGGGCATTTTCAGTTATTACATGACCATCGGCATGATGCCTGGGCACGTCACCGAGCGCATGTATGCCTTGTTTATCCTGGGTAACCTGATTTTTCAAAGCGCCGTGCTCGGCCTGTTCAAGCAACTGTTCGGCTGGCACTGGTTTTACCTGACCAGCCTGCCCATCCTGTTTTCCAACCTGGCCTATATCAGCTTTGTCTGCCATTTGCTGCGGATCAATTCGCTCCACCATGCCAACCTTTATAAAGCTTCTATCGTGGCCAGGCTCAGCGTGCTGGCGCTGATGGTAGTAGCGATGATCTCTCCGCACTGGATGCTGGAAATGGCCAGGTTAGGCGTAGCCATTTTCTTGGTTTTTGGCCTGGCCTGCGGCGTCCGCCTCAGTTTAAAAGGGCAACGCATCGCGCAGTTATACCTGCTGGCGATTTCCGTGTTTGGCATCTTGGGCGGCTTGACCATCACTGCGGATCGCGTCACCGCAAATACTTGGTCGGTTGAACAACTCGGATTAATCTCGGTGACCATAGAAGCGGTGTTGTTGTCGCTACTGGTGGCCTACCAGATCACCCGCCTGCATCAAGAAAAAGAGCACATGCTGGTCGAACTGGAAACTACCCGCTCGCTGGCCATGACTGACCGCCTCACCGGCATCCCTAACCGGCATGCGCTAGAGAACCAGATGCTGCATTTTCCCGAGCATGGCTGCCTGATGTTCCTCGATATCGACAACCTGAAACAGGTGAACGACCAATATGGCCACGAAGCGGGTGATCAACTGCTCAAAAGCTTTAGCCGTATCCTAGCGAATAAGCTTGATACGCATGGCAAGCTTTACCGCCTGGGCGGGGATGAGTTCGCCATTGTCTGCCATGAAGATGATGTGGAGTGGTGCCAGCACCAGCTGGAATACACCCATCTGCAAATGCAAACGCAGGGCATCGTCGGCGCTGGCACCAGCGTAGGCATTGTCTTTGCCCATGAGGCCAAAGACAGCGAAACCCTGATGCGGATTGCGGACAACCGCATGTATGCCGACAAGCGTGCGCGCAAAAACCGCAAAGAAATGGTGCAAGTGTTTACGCATTAAGCCCAGCACTTGTTGGTTTTTTTGCGACGGCTATTGCCTCGAATCTCCGCTTACGTGGCCACCAGCGTCTGCAGACATGCCACACGCGCCTAAATCCGTTACACTCTATCTTGCATGCACGCAGCCAAATCATCCCTGCAACGTCTGTGGTTTTTTGTGAGTGGTTCAACCCTCAAGCACTCTCGCGCAAATATCCCATTGATCCACCTTGTGGCGTGCTGCCCAACCTAAGAGAAGCCGATGCCATTACTCACGTCGCTACTGATCCTGATCGTTACTGCCCGCCTGCTCGGGCAGATCTTCAGCCGCTTTAATCAGCCGGCCATAATTGGCGAAATGCTGGCTGGCGTGATGCTTGGCCCCAGCTTGCTCAACCTGATCACACCTAGCCCTGCCCTCTCAGGCCTTTCCGAGTTTGCCGTCTTTTTAATCGTGCTCTCGGCCGGGCTGGAAATGAATTTCAAGGAAGTCATCGACTCCATGCGCGGCAAAGGCGCGGTCATTGCCCTACTGGGCTTTTTACTGCCCCTCACCGGCGGCATTTTAGTCGGGGTAGGCTTTGGCCTAGATGTCAGCCGCACGGTATTTCTGGGCCTGTGCGTTTCAATCACCGCCCTCCCGGTCACCGTGAGCATCTTGCAGAGTTTTAAGCTGCTGGATTCCACCATTGCCCGTTATTCTGTCGCCACGGCGATTTTTAACGATATTGCCGCGCTACTGGTATTAGGGGTGATTCTCAACCTGCCCGAACAAAAATCCTACCAGGCCGTCGCCAGTGCCACCTTGAATGCCAGCTGGAAGCTGATCCTGCTCATGACGATGATTGTGAGTATCAGTGTGCTGATCAAACAGGTGGTGCAAAGAGGCATCCTCATCGACCAGCTGTCAGAAAAACTGGTCGCACTCATCGGCAACGAAGCACTGTTTGGCTTGCTGCTTCTGCTAGTGCTCATGTTTGGCTCAGTCAGTGCAGCCCTCGGCTTTCACTTCATCATCGGCGCCTTTTTTGGTGCCCTGCTCATAGACCGAACCTTCTTTTCGCCTGCGCGCTACAAAGAGCTAGAGCTGACCCTGAGCTCAATCACGGGCGGCTTTCTGGCTCCGGTGTTTTTTGCTTACCTGGGCCTAGAATTCAAAATCCAGGTCATAGATTCGGTCTGGTTTGTGGCCGTAGTGCTGGTGGTGTCGATTGTGACCAAAATCCTGGCCGGGTGGCTGGGTGGGCGCCTCATCGGGTTGAGCAAAAGCGATGCCTTAGGCATAGGCTTTATCTTGAATGGCCGCGGCGTGATGGAGCTGGTCATCGCCAGCATTGCCTATGAACGCGGCTTTATCGGGCAGGACCTGTTCTCGGTGCTGGTATTAATGGGTGTAGTGACCACACTGATTACACCGCTGATGTTCCGCAAATGGGTGATGCCAAAACTCCCCAAGACAACGAATACAAGTAATCCTTAATCAATAGCAAGGCTCGCAGGCCTGTATCATCGCCTGTGCAAGCTGATAGCCACTCATCCAGGCTCCCTCCACCTTGCCGCCATTGAGCCAGTCGCCACACAACCCAAGCTGCTGTGCGGCATCCCAGGCAAAGCCCTGGTGCATGTAATTGGCACAATCCGCATAGCGCCAGCGGTGCACACTGTGTTCCAAAGGAGCTTCGCCCCCTAACGCCTTAAATGCAGCCAGCAGTTCTAAGGCGACCTCTTCAGGCGCACGTTCAATATTGGCCTCAGACCATTCAGCGCTTGCATGCAGCACCCAAACCTCTTTCACCGCGCTGCCCTCATGCAGGCGATGCGGCTTGCTGCTATCCCTTGCCACCCAGCTGAGCGGCCCCGCATTTACAAACAAGCCATCAAAAGGCAAATCCAGTGTATGCGCGTAACGCCCCATCAACGCCCAGCAACCCCGCATTTTCACACTGGCCGCCAGCGCCTGCAGCTCCAGGTTAAAGCCTAACAAGGCCTGCGCCTGCGGTGCCGGAATCGCCAACACCACTTTATCAAACTCCTGCGGATACACACCGTGCTCTTTGCTGTGCACGCGCCATTTACCCTCGGCAAAGGTAATCTGCTGCACCGTCTGCTCCAACTCCACGGTTAAAGATTGCGCCATCTGTCGGGCCGGGCAAGTATTACGGGGCACGCCCACATAGCGTTGCTTTTCAGACTGCTTGGCCCGCAAACTAACCTCATTCGCCTCATACAAGCGCCCTTGCCACTCAGCCACCACGCCCAACTGCAACCACTTTTGCACCTGCGTTACAAACGGCTGCTGCGTCACCGTAAAATACTGCGCGCCATGGTCACATTGCCAGCCTTCACCCTGGCGCGTAGACACCCGCCCGGAAGGCCCACGGCTCTTTTCAAATACCGTCACCAGATACCCGGCCTGCTGCAACGCCTGGCTGCAAGACAAGCCCGCCATCCCCGCACCAATCACCGCAATATTTTTCACGCTACCCACCCCTGTTTCCATACCTCGCGGTTCTGCAACGCATGCCAATCCAGCACCTGCACGCGCCCAGTCATCACCGCTTCTAACTCAACGGCTTCAATCACTTGCGTCTCCTCGTCACCCATCTTCTCACCGCTTACGATGAGCTTGGTCACCATAAAGTGTTTTTCTTTATTCACAGGCTTTACCGCTGTCCACTTAGAATGTAACAGCTTTTTAGGGTTAAGCCGCAATGGTTTTGTTTGCATATGGTTATGACAATAAATGCTCAGGAAATTCTCCGCTATATTTTTCTTAATTTAATCCAGATCAACGGTTAACCACAAAATTGACCCTCCCATATTTTTGTGTAAATATACACAAAAATATAAAAAGGAGCTTTAGATGGACTCCAAATCATTATTGCAATTACTGCATGAAGATGGTTGGGAAGTAGTGAGGACCAGAGGCAGTCACCACCATTTAAAGCACCCAATAAAACCCGGCCTGGTGACTGTTCCGCATCCTAAAAAGGACCTGCCACTTGGCACAGTACGTAGTATATTGAAGCAAGCAGGACTCAAGTAAGAGAAAGGAAATAGCATGTTATTCCCCATCGCTATTCATAAAGAACCCAACTCCAGTTATGGCGTCACAGTGCCAGACGTACCCGGTTGTTTCTCGTTTGGGGACACCGTAGACGAAGCCCTTACAAACGCGAAAGAAGCGATCACTGGACATATTGAAACGCTGCTAGAGTTGGGCGAATCTGTGGATATCAAGGTCAGTGAAATTGAATCCCTTAAAACCCAGCCAGCGTTTAGTGATGCCGCCTGGGGATTTGTGGATGTGGATTTGACCCAGTTAGACGCAAAACCAGAACGCGTCAATATCAGCCTGCCTAAATTTGTGCTTAACCGTATAGACCACTATGTTGCAGCCAACCATGAAACTCGCAGTGGATTTTTGGCGAGAGCAGCATTGTCAGTTTTAGCGCATGAAAAATAAGTGCATTGACTATTGATTTAGCACAGACTGCAACTCAGCCAGCACCGCTTCTGCGCTGTAGGACTCCTGATTTTGTTTAGCCAGCGCCGAAGAAGCCAAACCTCGTGCAATAAACGCTTGCTGGTGTTGGCGGCGGGTCACATTCGCTTTCAAGGCCTCTTCCACAAACGTGCAATTCACAAGAGCCCAGGAAGGCTTAGATTTTATTCTCTCATTCCCTATAGGCTACTGATTACCACCTGTTTCATGCGTTGCGCCAGCTCCCTGGCGTAGTCCAGTGTATGCACATTGGTGAAACTCATGATCAACCCTTGCCCGCAGGGATATTGCATGACCCAAGCGGACAAGGCATGCACGGCCAGCCCGGCTTCATTCAGGTGACGCGCCAGGTATTGATCGTCGTAATCCTTATTAAACCGCACAACCAGATGCATGCCGCCAGCCTGTAATTCAATGCGGATGTCTTTGCCAAAAGTCTCTTGCAGCGCCTGCACAAATTGCTCACGCCGCTGTTTGTAGAGCGTGCGCATTTTTTTGAGGTGGCGGGAAAAACGGCCCTGGGTGATAAATTCCGCTACCGTCGCCTGCGTAGCCCACGGGCAGCCATTCTGGAATATCTGGCAAACGGATTCGATATGCGCAATTTGTGATTCCGGGATCACCAGATAAGCCAGCCGTAACGCGGGAGAGATGACCTTGCTGATCGCGCCGCAATAAATCACGCGGTCCTGCACATCCAGGCTTTTGAGCGCGGGCAATGGCCGCGAAGCATAGCGATATTCGCCGTCATAATCGTCTTCCACAATCCACGACTGCTTGTTTGCGGCCCATTCCAACAAAGCCAAACGGCGCTCCAAAGACATGGTCACGCCCAATGGACTTTGGTGAGACGGCGTCACCACTGCGATTTTGGCTTGCGGCGCTTTAGCAATACCCGTATTCACCACCATGCCCGCCTGGTCAACCGGCACCGGCACAATGGCCCCGCCTGCGGCTTGCATGAGTTTCATCGCCGCCGGGTAGCCGGGGTCTTCCATCCAGACTTGATCTCCCGTCTGCAAGAATGCACGGCAGATCAAATCCAGAGATCCCCGGTAACCATCCGTAATAATCACCTGCGACGGTTTGCAGGCAATCCCGCGCGAGACATTCAGGTAAGCCGCCAAGGCCGCCCGTAGCGACATCAGGCCCAACGGCGAAGGATAGCCCATATCAGCAGCCGTGGCAGACTTGAGTACTTGGCAGCCAAGCTTTGCCCACAACTTGCGTGGAAAAGCATCCAGCGCTGGCAGGCCCATCCGCAGTGCCGGTGGCGTTTCGCTCAAGTTGCGTGAGCGTTGATAAGGGGATGGCACCATCTCATCCGGGCGGCGTAACTGGCCTGCGTGCTCTCCCAAAAAAGGGGCAACCACCGTCCCCGCCTGCCCTTGCGCCAAAAAATAACCTTCCCCCACCAGCATTTCATACGCGGTTTCTACCGTGCCGCGCGCCAGGTTCAATTCCGCCGCTAGGCTGCGCAGCGAAGGCACACGGTCACCGGGTTTCAATAAGCCTTCAGCAATCGCTTCACGAAAGCGCTGGTAAATCTGCAAATAAATCGGCTGGGCGCTATTGGCGTCAAAGTGAATGTTCATCGCGTGTGATTTCATAGTTCAACACCCATCATGGCCTACTCATTTTGTTAAAACATGTCCCTGTCAATTATGTCATCAAAGTCCTACAGTGTGCACATGTTCATCAATACTCAGGAGCAGCACATGGCAGCTAAAACACAGCAGATATTACTCAAGCATGCGGAAAGCGACGCAGAAGTCCTGGCCTGCTTCAACGTCATGCGCGAGCTGCGCCCCAACCTCATCAGCGCAGAAAGCTTCCTAGAACAAGTCACGCGCATGCGTGAACGCGGTTACCGCCTGCTGGCGGCGCTAGAAGGTGATGTGCCCGTCGCCCTCGCCGGTTACCGGGATAAAGAAATGCTGATCCACGGCCATTTTATTTATGTGGATGACCTGATCACCAGCGAAAGCCGCCGCGGCCAGAAGCTGGGCGAACGCCTGCTGCAATATATTTTTGCGCTGGCCAAAACGCAGCACTACAGCAAGGTCATTTTAGATACCGGCATCGGCAACGCACTCGCACAACGCTTTTACTACCGCATGGGCATGCTGGCCATGGGCATGCACTTTTCATACGAACTGGGGAATTAACATGAACAACATTCTATATATCCAATGCAGCCCAAAAACTGCAGGTTCGCACAGTGGCCAGTTTGCACAAGAGTTTGTAAAAGGGTTAAGCAAAGCATTACCCGCTAAAAATGTGGTGTTGCGGGACCTTAGTAATGCCCCTATTCCACACGTTAACAGCCAACATACGCTGGCCTCAGAAAAGCCGGAAAGCATGCGCACCGCTGCCGAGCAAGAAGCCTTGCAGCTCTCAGACACGCTGATTGCAGAACTGGAAGCGACGGATGTGTTGGTGATTGCCACGCCCATGCATAACTACACCGTGCCCTCGGTGCTTAAAGCCTGGATAGACCATGTGGTACGCGCGCACCGCACCATCAAACTCACCCCGCAAGGCAAAGTGGGCCTGATTGGTGACAAACGCACCTACATTATTGTGTCTTCTGGTGGGCATCACACCCGCCAACCCGCCTGGCAACCTGACTTTTTGACACCTTACCTGACAGAAATACTACGCACGGTAGGCATTACCAGCATCGAATTCATTTACCTCGAAGCCATGAACCACGGGCCTGAAGCGGCTAAATATGCCGTCGCTCAAGCACGGTTACACACCGACGAAATCCTGGCCAAACTCGCCAACTAAACACTTATTTTTTAACTTGAAAGGAAACAATATGACACCACGTCTCGCATTCTGGGAACTCTCACCTGAGCTGATGGCTAGCTACACAGCGCTTAATCACCAGCTCGAAAAAAGCAGCCTTGGCAAACCATTTGTTGAACTCATCAACCTACGTGTTTCACACATCAATGGCTGTGCTTATTGCTTAGGTATTCACGCCAAATCACTGCGTGCGGCTGGTGAAAGCAACTCCCGTATTGACCAATTAGGCGGCTGGCAAGTGAGTGACCAATATACCGAAAAAGAACGCGCAGCCCTTGCCTGGACGGATGCCGTGACCAACATCACCACTTCAGGCACACCAGATGATGTTTTTAGCGCATTAAAAGCGCATTTTACTGATCAAGAAATCTCGGACCTGACGTTTGCGATTATTACCATGAATGCGCTAAATAGATTGGGCATAAGTATGCGCAAATAAGTTGAATGTTCGTACCATGCGAAAGTAAAATCAAAGAGAAAGACTTTAAGAAATCCAAATCTTTCTCTATTTACTTCTTGTGATTATCAAAGACTTCTTGTGATTATCAAAGCCATTACCTTTAAAACCTTCGACGCAAAATACATTACCTATTAGGATCACTAGATCGCCTTCACTCTCCAGCTTGCCCTTGGCTTGCATACAATTTACGATGACTTTTAACCCATAGAAAAAACTCACCAAGCACTCTTTCTACAATCACCGCCGTTACCATCAAGACACATGCCATGGCGTTCACGACAGCTTTGCTGTTCATAGAGGTTAATATATTAATCACTATCACAGAAATTTGTTTTAAGATTTTTTACCATGGCATCTATTGCGGGATGATTGGGAAACGCTCAGAAATAATTAACGGATCGGTATTGATTTCGATTGGATCTTAATATTCTTGATGAGCATATTAATTTGCAAACTCAATATGACCAAGTGTGGAAACAACAAATGCGCCTTCTTAAGAGACACGATGGCACCCTTAGTATCACCTAACACTCAGATATATGCCGAAATCGAAAAAGAGATCTTTGGTTAAATCTGGTTTATACAAGTCTTTTAAGACCATACATACTTCTTGGAATATCTCTTTGAATCTCAATATAAGTCGAAACACTTAGCACTACCCGCAACCATCCACGTTAAAATACCGCCACTCTCGTTTTATTAGAAATGTTATGGATAAACGTATCCCCGTCACGCTACTCACAGGTTTTCTGGGTAGCGGCAAAACCACCCTGCTCAACAAGCTGCTGCATAACCCGGCGATGAAAGACACCGCCGTGATCATCAATGAACTCGGTGAAGCAGGTTTAGACCAGATTTTTGCCAATAGCCAGATTTCGCAAACGATTGAGAGCGAGCATATTGCCGATAACACGGTGTTGTTGAGTTCTGGCTGTTTGTGCTGCTCGCTCAAAAATGAGCTGGCTGACACCATGCGTGATTTGTTCTTTAAGCGCAGTTTGCAGGCGGTGCCGGAATTTAACCGCCTGGTGATTGAAACCACTGGTATGGCCGACCCTGGCCCGATTTTAGCTAACTTGATGAATGAGCCGGTGATTGAGTCTGTTTACAGATTAGACGCGGTAGTGGTGACGATTGATGCGGCGTATGGTTTGCAGCAAATTGCCGAGCAGAAAGAAGCGCTTAAACAAGCCGCGGTGGCGGATGTGTTGCTGATTACCAAGCGTGACACGGCCACGCCAGAACAGATTGAAGCCTTGCAGGCCAAGCTGAGCGAAATCAACCCCAATGCGACACAGCAATTTGTGTTGCATGGCGAGATAGACCCGATGCAGATTATTGATGTAGGATTGTTTGACTTTGCCAGCAAGCAGGCGAGCCCGCAGCGTTGGTTGCGTGCCCCGGCCAGTGGGTTTAGTGCGGCGAAAAAAGGTACCTTGCCCAAGGCGCCTGCGCATGATGGTGTGAGCACGTTTACCGTCTACCTGCCCAAGCCGATGGCTTATGCCGATTTTAAAGGCGTGATTTTAAAGCTGTGCCAGACGCATGGTGAAAAGCTGTTGCGCATGAAGGGCATTTTGCATGTGGAAGATGCGCCTGCCCCGCTGGCGATCCACGCCGTGCACTTTACGCCCTACCCGCCTACGCTGCTTGAAGGCTGGGATGAAGATGAGCCAATTAGCCGCGTGGTGATTATCGGCAAGGGGATTGATGAGCAAGCTGTGCGTGACATGCTCACACAGTTCTAAAAATAAATAACTGCGCGGGCGAATTGCGGCGTTACGCGGTGCTCTAAATCCTCATGTACTTTGTGTACACTGCGGTTTCTGCGCTCCGGGCGCCTTGCACTTCATCCCGCTCGAATATTTATTCGAGATATCTTATAAGTAGTAACACTAAAAAATGGAGTTTTCATGGCGAAGTTGTTGGAAAGAATTTTAGAGAGTTTGATTTTTAAAAGCCGCTGGCTGATGGCGCCGATGTATCTCGGCCTGGTTGGCGGTCTGGTGATTTTACTGGTGAAGTTTGGCCAGGAATTTATGCATATTGCCGCGCATCTGGGTTCGCTCACTGAGCAAGAAACCGTGCTGTCACTACTTGCATTGGTCGATATCACCCTAGTCGGTAACTTGCTGATCATGGTGATTTTTAGCGGGTATGAAAACTTTGTCTCACGCATTGATACGGCAGACAGCGAAGACCGCCCTGAGTGGATGGGTAAAGTCGATTACTCTGGCCTCAAGCTGAAGCTGATCGGTTCGATTGTGGCGATTTCTGCCATCGACCTGTTGAAAGCCTTTGTGCATCAGAGCTCGGGCACAGCCAGCTTCACCACCGAGCAAATGGCCTGGCTGGTGGGCATCCACCTGACCTTTATCATCACCGGCGTGCTGTTCGCCTGGATGGATAAAATTGCGGGGCATGGGGATGATCATTAAGGCGAGGATTGCTTGGATGACTAGATGACTGAAAACCCGCTGCGGCGGGTTTTTTGTTGCCTGCACGATCTATTAAATCTTGCAAAACTTACACTTAGCACGGAACCAGTTAGCTATCGCGTTAATCATATTATTCACTTAATTGGGTGATTAAATATGAAAATTCCTGTCTTCACTTTTATGGTTTTTTTGGTGCCATCGCTCTACCAAAACTCGCACGCGGATGAGCATCCTGCCATGCCAGACTGTAGCAAACTACCGGTTAACTACAGTATTAGTTACCTAGATGAAAACAGCGACGGCGTGATTTCGTTACAAGAGTATTTGCAAGGCGATCCAACGCATCAGAAAAAAACCTTTGAGCACATGGATGCCAACCATGACGGCGTGTTGGATGTTGCAGAGCAAAAGGAAATTGAACAGGTGTATAAACTGCTGCATGAACAACATGCGGCGGGGAGCCACAAAACCTAGCCAATAAAAAAGCCCCATCACTGGGGCTTTTTGCTTAGGGCTGATTAAGCCTTTTTATAACGGCGGGCAGCAATTGCGCCCAAACCAACCAGCATCAAAGCCATGCTTTCTGGCTCGGGGACTGGGGTAACGACTGTGGATAATGGAGTAATACTGCCAGTTAATTGGTAGTTACCACCACCTCTGATATCAAATCTCAGGGTGTAATCACCCGAAGCAAGATTAGTAAAGTTGAACTTGTAAACATCCCCAGAAGACGCTGTAAAATCTGAAAGACCTTTGACCAAAACTCCGCTGTTATATAAACCGAACACATAACCTGGATTCTGATTTGTTTGCAAAGTACCATCTAAATCCAAGGTACCAACCAAATCGAAAGTCTTAGTCGAGTTTACCAGATCAACAATTGCCGTTTTACCATTGTTACCAACGCCATTCTGGTCAGAACCTGAAAATGAAAATTGAGTGACGGCTGCATTTGCGTTTAAGGCTGCAAACATGACCCCTGCACAAGCCAGTTTCCAAAACATAAAGATATTCCTCAAATAGTTTATATAGTTAATTCATTGTGAATTATAAGGCGAACACGCTTTTTAACAAAATAGCCCGAATAGGCTAAGGCCTAAATCTGATAAAAAATGATCATTCAGCTCAAAAAGGCAGCAACTAGCAAAAGTTGCTGCCTACACCCCACTACAATTGCACGCGGCTGCCTAGCTCAATCACACTATTGGCCGGGATATTAAAAAACTCGACCGCACTGCTGGCATTGCGCGTCATGACCGAAAATAACTGGTCACGCCAACGCGGCATGGCGCCACCCACATCGGGCACGATAATCTCGCGGCTTAAAAAATAAGAGTTGGTGAATGGATCCAGGGTTTTGCCATCGAGCTCTACGGCGCGCAAGGCTTGCGGGATATCAGGATGTTGCATAAAGCCATACCGTAACTGTATTTGCCAGAAGCCTTGTGCCAGCCGCGTCACCACAATCCGCTCTTGCGCATTCATAAACGGCACTTCTTCAAAAATCACGTTCACAAACAGATTGTGCTGATGCAATACCTGGTTATGTTTGAGGTTATGCAACAGGGCTTGTGGCACGGTTTCAAGGTTGGAAACCATATATACCGCGGTGCGTTCTACCCTTGGCAGCGTACAGTGGGCCAGGGAGTCAATAAATGGCAGCAATTTGGGGTCTGACTGCGCAATGCCGTTGAGCAGACTGTAACGGCCTTTTTTCCAGGTGGTCATAAACAGGATCAACACCACACTGAGGGCGACCGGGAACCAGCCGCCTTGCATGAACTTCATGGAGGCTGAACTGAGCAGGATAGCGTCTACGCTCGCTAATACGGCGGTGAGCAGGCCGGCCAGCCACACTGGAAACTGCCAGCGGTGACGCATCACGACAAACATGAGGATGGTGGTAATCAGCATGGTGCCGGTCACCGCAATGCCATAGGCAGATGCCAGCGCAGAGGAGCTTTGGAAAGCCAGGCAGACGATGATGACGGCAAGCAGCAAGGCCCAGTTGACTGAAGGCATGTAGATTTGGCCGGATTCGCTGGCCGAAGTATGGATAATGCGCATACGTGGCAAAAAGCCTAATTGAATCGCCTGGCGTGTCATGGAGAAAGCGCCAGAAATCACGGCTTGCGAGGCAATAATGGTAGCCAGAGTGGCCAAAATCACGGCAGGAATCAGCAACGGCTCAGGAAACGACAGGTAAAACGGGTTGCTGGCTGCCTCAGGATGATGCAACAGCAAGGCGCCCTGCCCCAGGTAGTTCAAAATCAGGCATGGAAACACCAGGCCTAACCAAGCCAGCTGGATGGCTGGACGGCCAAAGTGACCCATGTCGGCATACAAGGCTTCTGCACCGGTCACAGCCAGCAGAATGGCGCCGATGGCAATAAATACCCCCGCACCGCGTGATTGCAAAAACTGCCAGGCATATTGGGGATGAATGGCTTGTAACACCTCTGGTGCCTGGCTGATTTGCCATACCCCAATGGTCGCCAGCGCCAGGAACCAGCCAATCACCACCGGGCCAAAAAAACGCCCGACGGCATGCGTGCCATGACGCTGAACCCAGAACAAGCCGATCAGGATGCCGATGGAAATCGGCAACACTTGTGCCGATAATGCAGGCGAGGCTACTTGCAGGCCTTCTACGGCAGACAATACCGAAATGGCTGGCGTGAGCACGCTATCGCCATAAAACAAGGCGGCACCCAATACCCCCAGCAATAACAACAGGGTGCTGCGCTTATCTTGTGGCCGCAAGCTGGAGACTGCCAGCGACAGCAAGGCCATCACGCCGCCCTCACCTTTGTTATGTGCCCGCAGGACTAACAACACATATTTAAAGGTCACCACAAACATGAGTAACCAGAAAATAGAGGAGATCGCACCCAGGATATTGGGCTGGTTGAGCGGCACACCGGTGCTCTCGCTAAAAATGACCTGTACGGTATAGAGCGGACTGGTACCGATATCGCCATACACGACACCGATCGCCCCTAAGGCCAAGGCGGCCAGACTGCTTTTTTTGGTGGAAAACGTTTCCATCACATCCCCTTATGGTTGATTAATGGAAACAGTGTGCAATCAGGCGTATATCAATCGCATATACATGATGCAATGTTTAAATGATTAAAACGGCATCCGTGATGGCAGCAATGGTTAAGCCAACCGGTAACCGATCCCCAGCTCGGTTAAGACAACTTTAGGCTCAGCAGGCTGATCCTCCAGTTTGGCGCGTAACCGGCCGATGTGGATACGCAGATATTGCGTGTCGTCCAGATATTCCGGGCCCCACACAGCTTGCAGCAATTGTGCGTGAGTGAAGATACTGCCAGGTTTACTGGCCAGCTGCATCAGTAAAGCATGCTCAATCGGCGTCAGGTGCAGAGGCATTCCCGCCTTGGTGATAATTCCGCTGGCGCGGTTGATGCTGATCCCGGCGTGCTGATAGAGATGGTCGCGCATTTGCATCAGGGCCGTGCGCCGCAAAGCGGCCTGTATCCTGGCCAGTAATTCCTGCAAGCCAAACGGCTTCATTAGATAATCATCTGCGCCTAAGTTAAGGCACTGCACTTTGTCTGCCTCATCCTGCCGCGCTGAGAGCACCAGGATAGGCACATCGGAATACTGGCGCACATGCGGAATCAATTGCTCGCCCTGCCCGTCCGGCAGGCCGAGGTCCAGAATCACCATGGCAAAACCGCTGGCCTGACGGGCTTGGGCCAAATCCCGCGCATGCTGCACTTGATAGCCATGTGCAGACAATGCAGGCAGCAGAAACTGGTAAACACCGGGATCATCTTCAACCAGCAGCAGGTGTGGATGCGCGTGTTGATCGACTGGCTTGCTCATGCGACCTCTTCTGGACTCAAGCTGTTGCTGGGCACAAATGGAAACAGCATACGCACGCAGGTGCGCTGGACGATAGTAGGCTGATCTAATGTGGCTTGATTTGATGGCGCTTGATCTAATGACGCCTGCATCAGCTGCAATTGTCCCTGATGCAGTTGCATGATGGTATTGACGATGCTCAGGCCCAGACCAAACCCGCGGCTACCACTGCGCGCAGCGCGGCGTGAGTGAAAAGAGGCAATCTCGAAGTCGGGCGCAAAGCCTGGACCTTCGTTGATCACCGCCAACACCAGCCAGCCGCCTTCCCTCATCAATTGCAAAGCAACGGGGGTTTCAGTCGTGCGCCATTGCAACGCATTATCCACCAGGTTGGAGAGCGCATGCGCCACCAGCACCGCATCCATATGCACCAGCCATTCTTCGCTTTTATCGCCTGAGCTAAAGGCCAGGGCGACTGGCGGTGTGCGCTGCAAATAGCGCTGCGTAACATGTTGCACCACTTCTTGCAACGACTGCCACTCACGGTGCAATGCGCGCTCACCCGCTTCAAGCTTGACCAGGGTGAGAATGTTTTCAGTCGCCTGGCTTAAATACCCCGCCTCCGCCTGTATGCTTTGCAATAGCTGCGATGACTGCGTGGGCGCCAGCGTAATCTGCTGGTCGGCCAGCACATTGGCTGCGCCCAGAATCGCCGTGAGTGGCGTACGCATATCATGTGACAACGCCGTTAACAGCGTTTTTTTGAACTGAGCCTCACAGGTCTCACGGGCGGCGTCTGCCAGGGCAATTTGCTGCCTGAGCTTGAGCGTGGCCTCAGCACATTGATGGACCAGCCGTTGTAAAAAATGCAGGTCTGGTGCCTGACCAAGCGGCATGGCGACAACCATGACTTCAAGATGTGGCAGACCAAACGGGAGTAAACAATGGCCGAGTTCCGGCCAATCCTGAGTCCCCGCGCCTATGGCACGCTGGTAGTCTAGCGCCCATTGCACACTAGCAGGCTGCACCTGCAATGCTGGCGCACCGGCCAGCCGCTGCAGTGGCATGCCTGGCATCAATTGCACCACGCACACTTGCCAGCCAAACGCCTGTTGTAGCTGCTGGCAAGCCGCCTGCAACAAGTCTTCAACGCGCATGTGGCTGGATAATACTTCTGCCAGCGTTTGAAAAAAACGGGATTGCTGCGCGGCCAATTGCGCCTGCTGCATTTGCAGCTTAAGCTGCTGCATGGCACGGCTCACCGTGAAGGCCAGCACAGCAAACACCATCAGCATCACCCACGAGTGCAGGCTCGCCACGCGCAAGGTGTACCGCGGTTCAATAAAACAGAAATTGATCAACAGGACTGCAGTCACCGCAGTCAGCATGGCTGTGGCAAACCGCAAAAAATAAGCCGCCCACAATACCCATAACATATACAGCAAGGTGAGCAGCGTCACGCCGAGGTTGGCAAACTGCCAGACCCCGGCCAATGTAGTCAAGGCCATGCCTGACCACAATACCAGCTGGAATTGCCAGTCCTGACGATGCGACGTTGTGGGGGTTACAAAGTCGTCTGCCATTGGTGTATGCGGGCGCTAGTGGCCGTAAATATCCTGGTTTTTATAATTGGGCCCAAAGAACTCTTTCATCAAAAAGTCTTCGAGACCGGCACTGTCTGCAGGCCGCGCAGACAAGGTCACGGTGCGGCCCAGACGGTTGGATATCCAGTCAAAATCGCCGTTATAGTGCTCACGGATAATGTTAATCATGCGACGTACCATCACCAGCCGGATATCCTCGCCACTCCGCGCTTCCACCTCGTAGTATTGGGTATTGGCCGAGGTGTAATCATTGACCCAGCCTTTGAAGCTAAAGGTCGCGTTGAATGGATCCATGCGGCGGATCTGGAATAAGCCGTTGGTGCCAAACTTGAGGTTATTCATGATGTTTTTGGTGCGGCGCTCATCCTCGGATGGCCCACGCTCTGCCGCTGCCGCTGCATCATTGACTTGCTTGGCCGCCATTTCATCGGCAAAACGGTCCGTCTGCTTGCGCTTGATCATGCTGGAAAAATCTTCCACAGGCGGCGGTGGCAGGTTAGGCGTAGGCTCAGGCTTGGGTTGCGGCTTAGGTTGCTGTTGGGGTTCGGGCAACTTAAAGGCATTATCCGGCCGTTGCGATTGAATAATCTTTTTAGGCAACTTGGGCTCAGCCTTGGCCTTTGGTTTAGGCTCTGGCCGCGGTTGCGGCATCGGGGGGATTTCTGGCGGCGGCTCAACCACCTTGGGCTTGTTGGGCACCGGCAACCCCAAGTCCAGCACAATATTCAGCGGCTCTTGCGCTGGCTCCTCAAGCGGTTTGAGCAAATCAAGTAAAAACCCCCAGAACAAAATCGCATGCAACAACAGCGACACCAGGATAGCCCACATCAGGCGTGCCGGAATCCGCAATACGCGCTCGCGTTGCTTGGGCTTTAGCCAATTGGGCGTACTGAATGGTTCAAAGGGAGAAGGCTGCATGAACAGGATGGGTCACAGGTTAGCAGTGGTCACGCGATACTATTGCATTTCTTGCCAGAGTTTTTCAAGACGTTTGATTGAGACAGGATAAGGCGTTCTTAATTCCTGCGCAAATAATGATACACGCAACTCCTGTAATTGCCACGCAAAGTCTTGTAACTGGTTGGTTACAGGCTGGTGCGCCTTGCGCAGCTGCTCGATTTTTTGCTGCCAACGCTGCTCAAGTTGTGCCAATGCCTGCGCATGACGGCTATCACGCTCTATGCTGGTCGGATATTTGTCTATACGCAGCTTGATGGCTTTGAGGTAACGCGGCAGGTGCGGCAATTGCTCCCAGGGGGTATTACTGAAAAAACCTTGGGATAACAAGCCCTGTAATTGTTGCTCACACTCGCGTTTGATTTTCTGCGTCACCGGCGTCATTTTCTGTAACTGGGCAACCAGCACCTGATACTCATTGGCAATCAGTTGCGCCTGCCGGGTCAGCGCCTCGGTCACCGCTGGCAAGCGGGTCCGCGCCCGCGTCTTCAGTTGCATAAACTCGGCATTAGTCCGCGGTAACTCGTCCTCGGCGATAAACGCACGGTCAGCAATGCATTGCAGCATATCTTCACGCAACTGGTCAGGGTTCATAATGGCGCGCAACAGCAAGGCATATTGGTTAAAGCCGGGCAGGCCTTTTTCTAGCTGCTTGACCTGCTCCTTGAGCTCAAAACGCATCAGGCGGCAGACGCCTTTACGGTGCGCGGCCAAGGCCGCTTCTGGCGTATCAAACAGTTTGATGGCCACACTGTCACCATTGTCCTCCAGCCCTGGGTAGCCGGTCAGTTGACGGCCATCTTTGCTAAAGGTGAGCGTTTTTGGCAAGTCGCCAAAATCCCACTGCTTGAGCCCGGATTTTTCAATCCCGGGTGAGCCAGTCCTAAACGTCAATTGTGCGGCAGAGCCCAGCTGTTTTTTGAGCTGGTTCCAGTCGCGCCCCATGCCAAGCTCGCGGCCTTTTTCATCGACCACGCTAAAGTTCATGCGGTGATGCGGTTCCAGGCCGGCCAGATCAAACTCTTCCGGCTTGAGCCTCAGCCCGGTTTTTTGCTGGATAAACTCAGCCAGGGCGGGTAATAATGGCTGCGCCGTTTGCTTGGCCTCAAGAAAACCAGTCACAAACTCCGGCACCGGCACACAGACGCGGCGCAGGGTTTTGGGCAAGGCTTTAATCAGCGCGGTCACTTTGTCGCGTACCATGCCTGGCACCAGCCAGTCAGTGACGGTAGCATCCAGCTGGTTGAGCAAGGCCAGTGGTATCGTCGCCGTCACGCCATCCAAAACATGTCCAGGCTCAAAGCGGTATTTGAGTGGCACGGTTTCGCCATCGATGACCATGCTCTCGGGAAACTGTACTTCTGTAATGGCGCTGGCACCATGCCGCATCAGCGATTCCCGGGTCAGGTATAGGACTTTGGGATTGGTCTTTTCGGCATCCTGACGCCACTTCTCAAACGCCGCACCGTTGTAAACGCGATAAGGATCGGCTATGGGCGGCACTACCTGGTCATAAAATACAAATAACTGGTGTTCGTCGACCAGCACGTCCTGACGTCTGGCTTTATGCTCCAGTGCCTCTACTTCGGCAATCAGGCGGCGGTTAGCTTCAAAAAACGGGGCCCGCGTATCAAACGCCATATTGGCCAAGGCTTCGCGGATAAAAATCTCGCGTGCCTCGCTTGGTGCGATCGGCCCATAATGCACGCGGCGTTTAGGCACAATCGTCAACCCATACAGGCTGACCCGCTCCCAAGCCACCACCTGCGCGGTTTTACGGTCCCAGCGCGGATCGGTGTAATGGCTTTGTGTAATGCCTTTACCGCCGCCCTCGTGCGCAATCGGTTCTATCCAGTCCGGGTCGATTTTTGCAACGCCACGCGCATACAGCTTGGTGGTTTCGACCAGTTCGGCAGCCATTACCCACTTAGGCCGGTTTTTCTTCAGCACCGAGCCAGGCGCAATGGTAAAGCGGATGCCACGCGCCCCGGCATAGGTTTCGCTATCGCCATCTTTAAAGCCGATATTGCCTAGCAAGCCGGACAGCAAAGCGCGGTGGATTTGCGCGTAATTCGCTTCTTGCTGATTAGGCTTGATATCGAGCTCATCCACCATCTCCAGCAACTGTGCATGCAATTCACGCCATTCCTTCAGG
Source organism: Methylophilus sp. 3sh_L (assembly GCF_046766015.1). NCBI lineage: Bacteria > Pseudomonadati > Pseudomonadota > Betaproteobacteria > Nitrosomonadales > Methylophilaceae > Methylophilus > Methylophilus sp. 3sh_L. Next base: position 954,800 of record NZ_JBKOUF010000001.1, on the reverse strand, counting down.
CGCAAAAAGGAGAGAAAGTTCTGGTGACACTGATTGAGCAAGTCGCGGTTGGATTTCTTGGTTTTGAGCGCCTGCTCATACCAATCCCACAGCTTGAGATAACTCATAAAATCAGAGTCATCGGCCTTGAATTTGGCATGTGCATTGTCGGCAGCCTCACGCTTGTCCATGGGCCGCTCACGCGGATCCTGGATACTTAGCACGCTGGCAATGATCAGAATCTCGCGCACGCAGCCTTCTTTTTTGGCGGTCAGAATCATGCGTGCCACACGCGGATCCAGCGGCAAGCGCGCCATCTGGCGGCCCAGTTCGGTAATCTCGCGGCGCTCGGTCACCGCGCCCAGCTCTTGTAGCAACTGATAGCCATCGCTGATCAGGCGTGAAGAAGGGGCTTCAATAAACGGGAACTCAGCCACATCGCCCAGGCGTAAATCCGCCATGCGCAAAATCACGCTGGCCAGCGAGCTACGCAAAATCTCTGGATCGGTAAATGCCGGACGCTGGTTAAAATCCTCCTCACCGTACAAGCGCACGCAAATACCATTTGAGACACGGCCGCAGCGCCCTGCCCGCTGCTTGGCCGCCGCTTGCGAGATTTTTTCAATCTGCAATTGCTCGACCTTGGCGCGCGGGCTGTAGCGGTTGACCCGTGCCAGCCCCGTATCAATCACATACTTGATGCCAGGCACCGTCAGCGAGGTTTCCGCGACGTTGGTGGCCAGCACAATGCGGCGCTGACCACTGGGCCGGAAAATCTTCTGCTGATCTTCTATGCTCAGGCGCGCAAACAGCGGCAGAATCTCAATCGACTTGAGTTTGGGCGAGCGGCCCTGGTATTTACGCAGATGCTCTGCTGTATCACGGATTTCACGCTCACCCGGCAAAAACACCAAGATATCGCCATCACCCAAACGCAATAAATCCTCGGCCGTATCAAGGATGGCATCTTCCATCACCTCTTCTTCGTCATCCTCTTCCAACCAGCGTGTCTCGGTGCGTGGCGGCTTGCGCTTGATCCCCATCAGGTCTTGCGCAAAGCGGTCTATATCATCCAGCCCATCATCCACCGGCACCTCAACGGCCACCATGGTCGTCTTGTTGCCTAAAGGCCGGTAACGGATTTCCACCGGATAGGTGCGCCCGGACACCTCAATCACCGGCGCGCCATCAAAGTGGTTAGAAAAGCGGTCCGCATCAATCGTCGCCGAGGTGACAATGATTTTTAAGTCTGGCCGCTTGGGGAGTAACTGTTTGAGATAGCCCAACAGAAAATCAATATTCAGGCTGCGTTCATGCGCCTCGTCGATAATAATGGTGTCATAGCCGTTAAGGAATTTATCGCTCTGCGTCTCCGCCAGCAAAATACCGTCAGTCATCAGTTTGACATAACTATCGGCAGACAACTTGTCATTAAAGCGCACCTTGTAACCCACCGCCTCACCCAGCGGTGTTTTCAGCTCCTGCGCAATCCGTGACGCCACCGAGCGCGCAGCAATCCGGCGTGGTTGGGTATGGCCGATTAACCCGCTGACACCGCGCCCTAGTTCGAGGCAAATTTTAGGCAATTGCGTTGTTTTACCGGAGCCGGTTTCACCGCACACAATGACTACCTGATGCTTGGCAATTGCCGCCGCAATCTCATCCTTTTTAGCACTCACCGGTAACTCTGGCGGGTAATCAGGCTGAGGCAACGCCGCCTGGCGGGCTTGCAATCTTTGCTGCGAAGCTTGCACCTTATGTGCGATATCAACCAGAGATTTATCGACAGGTTTGTTTTGTTTAAGCGCGTCACGCAACTGATTCAACCGGCGCTTGAGCGGAAAGCGGTCAGCCAGCATGCACTGGGAGAGTTGTTTTTCGAGTTGGCTGATGAGTTGGATGGAGGAGACAGCGGTCATAGGGGGGTGATTTTATCATGGCATGCGAATGGGGATGCAGCATGACGGCTTACATCTAGCTTAAGATTTACGCTCGTAGTCAGATTTGTTGGGCTTTTTGCTTGCAAGGTCTGTTCTGTTTATTGTGCGCCAAGTGTTGACTCGATGAGTGACTTTTCGCCTTTTCGGCGAGTTCCTTTTCTTTGCTTGTACAAAGATAAAGTAACCAAAAGAAAGTGCACCCCAGCTTCCGCTTGTTTCCTGCGCTACTCGGATTGGCGGGCGGCCATCGAAACTCGCCCTGACAAGCCACAGACTTCGTGGCTTGTTGCGGAACTCGGACAGCCGATGGCCGAGTACTCCCGCCAACCCTGTGTTGCTCGGCGCGGCAGATGGGGACCCCGGAACACCATGCGACTGCCATTGTTGGCGGATTGAATAAAAGCATTATTTTTTTGAACGGTCCAAACTTCTACGCTCGTAGTTTGGCGAGACAAATCCCATTCCATCACGCTGAGTAGCGGAGACAAAGTAAGGGAGCCGCCAGGCCGTGATGGCTGGGGGCCCTCTTCTTTGGTTACTTTCTGTGGGGCAAGCAACAGAAAGTAACTCGCCTAGAGGCGAAACCAACGCTACACAAAATACTTGAGCCTTAAAACAAAAATTACTTCCTCACGCACTCCTCGACTCCCGTATTGCCACCTTTAAACCCAGGCTCAAAATAAAACTTCCTAAAACTCAACTGCCCCTTGGCATTTTTCTTAAATTCGGCAATCCCGGTTCCATAATCATGCGTCTTGCCACCATATTCGCCATTTTCCATCGGCAAGGCAAAATGCATCGCCGCATGCATGCCGTGCGCGGCGGCGTGGCCTTTATAAGTGCCATAGTCCGGCACAGCCAGTTCAAAATCATAGCTGGCATCCGCGCCTTTACTGTGCTCTGGGCGCAATTTCATGGTGACTGTGCCGGTGTATTTGCCTTCATGTGCATCGTCACCGGTACAGCTGTAAACACCGCTTAAATCCAACGCATAGGCGTTCATTGCAAAACATGTGACTGCGAGTCCAAGCATCCATTTCATTGTGTGATCCTTTCTGTTTCAATTATTCCGGTGGCCGCACCCTTAAAAAGCGGGCAAATTTTGGTTTGCCGTTTTTGGTGAGGTCGCGATAGGTAAACGTCACCTGGCTGCCGATAGGCGGTGGATGTGCCCGGTCAGCATCTTTAAAGCCAGTGCCAAGTTTGAAGCGTATGCCTTGCGCGGTTTCGACCACTAATGCACCCATTTTACCTTGGTATTTGCCTTTGCCGGGCACGTAGGCAAGGACTTTGGCTTCAGCATCCAGATGCGGCTTGAGTTTGAGCAACACGTGGCTACGGCCAGTCAGGTAAGGCGCATCGGCTTGATGCAACATGAGGCCCTCACCTTTATGCGCCACTACCCAGTCCAGCGTGCGCTTGAGCGCGGCGGTATCTGCTACGCGGAACTGTTTGATGGCTTTGAGGTAGCGGCTAGGGTGACGCTGGGCCAGTTGCTCGATTTGCCGGGCGCGTTGTACAAAGGAACCTGGTGCTGTGGGTAATTCAAATACATAGTAGGCGACGCGGCGCCATTCTGCTTCATCTGGCTGAGAGCGGCGTACAGTGGCAGAAAGCCGTTCGAATTGCGCGCGACCCATCCACAACTCGCCATCAAGCGCTTGTTTGGGGAAGTCTTTTACAAACCAGGCCGGAGCATGAATAGGATGCCCTTGGCGACTGATCAGTTGTTTGCCATCCCAGACGGCGCGTATGCCATCCAGTTTTTCACTGACCAGGTAATCATCGACATGGAGGCCGTCATGATAGACCTGGGCCAACAATATTTCTGGCACTTGCGCATAGGCTGATGTCAAATTGTGGCTGATCAACCACAGCCAAAAACAGATACGTAGCCATCGCATCATCGCCCCTCCCGAATGTTAATTTAATTTAACAATCGTAAGTTAGCGGAATTTAAGGGCGTAGGCAATACAGGGGGGTGAATCAGTCCAACTTGCGGCTGCGACTCAAGCCAATGATTGGGCACGGTTATAACAACTGGCACCACAGTTTGTCGTGATGCATGACATCCATCCACAGCGCTACCAGGCTGAGGGCAATCAGCAAGCCACCACTCAAGCGCATGCCTGCCGCCTCACTAAACCAGCGCGGCAGACTTTGCTGGCCAGCGCGCCAGAAAAACGGCGCCAAGGCGAGGATGGTGGCGGAACCGGTGGCAAAAGCGATCATCACCAGTGCGCCTTGCAACCATTGCGATTGGAGTGAGGCCAGCATCACGGCCGAGTAAAGCAGGCCACACGGGAGTAAGGCCCAGACAAAACCCGTCAACAGGTAACCAAATTTGGCATGGGAAGTATGCTGCTTGATCCAGGCCCAGATCAATTGGGCCCGCTGCACCGCCCATTGCGGCTGTCGGCCGAGGATGAGCAGTAAGACGCCCCAGGCAAATATCAGCGTATGCGAGAACGTCCATAGCGGCTGAAACAAATGACTTTGATTAGATAACCAGGCTAAACCGCGCAAGGTTTCGGCTGCAATGGCACCCAGCAGGCCATAGCCCAGCATGCGTCCCAGGTAAAAACTCCAGGGGATGGTCTGGACGACTCGGAGAGGAATGGAACGCTGGGGACTGGCGGGATTCGGCGGCGTTTGCATGGCGCCGCAAGCTGCGCCACACATCAGCACACAGTGCGGGCCGCCTGCCAGCCCCATGACAAAAGCAGTCAAGAGTAAACTGGCTAACATGCCAGCAGTTTAAAGGATTTTGGAGAACCTTGCACGGTTGGCATCGTGCTGCAAATAGCGATCAAACACCATGGCGATTGCGCGCACAAAATACCAACCCATTTCAGTCACTTTAAGGCCGTCTTCTTCAAGCACCACCAGCCCTTGCTTTTCTTTTTCCGCCAGCTGTGCAATTTCGGCTTGAAAGTATTGCTTGAAATTGACCATGTAAGACAACTCAATGGATTCGTAACTCAACTCGCCATGGCACATGACTGCCATAATGACGGCACGGCGGATCAGGTCATCGCGGCTTAAGGCCAGGCCACGCACAATAGGGAGTTGGCCTTGATCGAGGAAGTCGTAATACTCTTCGAGGGTTTTGGCATTCTGGCTATAAGTAGCGCCCACCTTGCCAATCGCCGAGACGCCCAAGGCCAGGATATCCTGATCAGCCATGGTGCTGTAGCCTTGAAAGTTACGGTGCAACCTGCCCTGCTGTTTGGCAATCGCGAGCGGGTCATCAGGCAAGGCAAAATGATCCATGCCGATGAACACATAGCCCGCCAGCATCAGTTGCTGAATCGCTTCCGACAGCATTTGAATTTTATCCACAGCATGCGGCAAGACTGCCTGCAAAATGCGGCGTTGTGGTTTAAAGCGCGATGGCAAATGCGCATAACCGTACAGCGCGATGCGGTCTGGCCGCAATTGAATGATTTGGCTAATGGTCTGGCGGAAGGTCGCCGGCGTTTGTTTGGGCAAGCCGTAAATCAGGTCGGTATTAATCGACTCGAACCCCATGGCCCGCGCTTGCTGCATCAAGCTTTCCACCTGCGCATAAGACTGTACCCGGTGCACGGCCTGTTGCACATCGGCATCAAAGTCTTGCACACCAAAACTGAGACGGTTAAAACCTAGATCATGCAGATGTTGCAGGCGCTGCTGATTAACAGTGCGCGGATCAATCTCTATCGAGTACTCCCCTTCTTCTGCAAATGCAAACGCTTGCCTGAACATCTGCATGAGGCGTGTCAGCTCTTCATCACTCAGAAAAGTTGGCGTGCCGCCGCCCAAATGCAACTGGTTAACCGTTTGCTTTTTGGCAAATTTATCCAGGTGCAAATCCAGCTCGCGCTGCAGGTAATTGAGGTAAATCGCACCCTGCTCATAGCGCTTGGTGACGATTTTATTGCAGGCACAATAAAAACACAGCGAAGCACAAAACGGGATATGCACATACAGCGAGAGCGGCTGCGCCCAGTTACTGATATTGCGCTGCTCGGCAGCCTTCAGATAAGCGGCGGCGTCAAACGCCTCCACAAAGCGGTCAGCGGTTGGATAAGAGGTATAACGAGGCCCGGAGACGTCATAGCGCTCAATATGCTCTTGAGTAATCAGCAACGGGGAGTTCATGGTTTGTGGCAAATTCTTTCCTATCGGTATCCCGCAACTGGGCTTTACGGGTTGAGTGGTGCTACTGTGCCATAAACCAATGCAGGGCTTTTTGACGCATGTCAAATGCACGGGGTAAGGCCTGCTGCATAATGCGCCTAAATACAAAAGGAAGAGGCCCGCCCATGTTCAATGAAATCGCAACCGAAGAAGCGTATAATTCGTCGCATGTTCAACGTCAGTCAAGGACGCCTGCCATGCACGCAGAATCCAGTTTCAAGGTCGCCTGCTCCAATTGCAACTTGCGTGAGTTATGCTTACCAGTCGGCTTGAGCACGGAAGAAATGACCAAATTGGATGGCATGGTTGCCACCCGCAAAAAAGTCAAACAAGGCGGTCACCTCTACAGCAGCGGCGATGCCTTCACCACGCTGTACGCGATCCGCACTGGTTTTTTCAAGACCTGCGTCGTTTCTGAAGATGGCCGCGAACAAGTCACTGGCTTCCAGATGGCGGGAGAAATCATGGGGCTGGATGGCATTGTCAGCGACAAACATAACTGTAATGCGATTGCGCTCGAAGATGCCGAAGTCTGTGTGATGCCTTTCAATCATGTGGAAGACCTGTCGCGCGAAATTCCTGTGTTGCAACGCCATGTGCACAAAATTATGAGCCGCGAGATCGTACGTGAAAACGGCGTCATGATGTTATTGGCCAATATGCGCGCCGAAGAACGCCTGGCAGCGTTCCTACTCAATTTGCTGCAGCGTCTGCATGCCCGCGGTTACTCCAAGAGCGAATTGATTTTACGCATGACACGTGAGGAAATCGGCAGTTATTTGGGTATGAAACTGGAAACAGTGAGCCGCACTTTCTCCAAATTCAGTGATGAAGGCATTATCGAGGTCAAGCAAAAAAATATCCGCATTCTGGACCACGAAAAACTCAAAACCATTTTTAATGCCAGCACCTGCTAGCGGGCATTTCCCTGTTTTAACTGCCTAAGGGATGACACAGCCTTTAGCTCTGTTTCATAGCCTGCGCCAGGTAGCAGAACAACAAGACTGGCAGTATATTTACCCAGTCTGGTCCCGCCGTGCACAGGGCCTTTCGATTGGCATCAACCTGCATCCAAACCACTGCTGTAACTGGCATTGCATTTATTGCCAGGTGCCCGGGCTGCAACGCGGCGCCTCGCCTGAGATCGACATGCCGCGCTTGCAAGACGAACTCACTGCTTGCCTGGATTGGTTAACAGAACATCTGCCAGCGGCGTCACTTGCCGTGTCTGACTATGTACAGGATATTGCCTTTGCCGGAGACGGCGAACCCACCACCTCACCGCAATTTTCTGCCGCCTTAAGCTGCGTTCAACAATTATTAAGCCAGAAACCTGAGGCAGATCGTCCGGCGCGGGTCAGGCTGATTACCAATGGCAGCCAGATGCATCTGGCCACCACACAGCAGGCGATGCACGTACTGCAGCAGATGGAAGGTGAAGTCTGGTTTAAGCTGGATGCAGGCAATGACGCAGAGATGTTGACCGTGAACGACGCCCGCTTGCCCCTCAGCTTGCATTTGCAACGGTTAAAGGCTTGTAGCCAACTGTGTCCGACTTGGGTGCAAACCGCTGTGATGCAGCGGCGAGTGGAAAACAAGCTGGTTACGACGCCGTCACTAGACGGCTATATTGAAGCGCTACAGCCATTCAAAGAAAATATTGCAGGCATTTTACTATATAGCATTGCCAGAGCTAGCCAACAAGATACGCAAGCCAGCATTCAAACGCCAGATTTAAGCCTGTTACAGCGATATGCTGCAGCCTTACAAGCGCGTGGTTTCAACGTACGCGTCTTTGCTTAAACGCGTCCTCAAAAAAGCTTAACCTCTCATCTAAGAGAGGTTAAAAGCAAGCCTACACGTTTATGATGCAGTAGAAGAATTACTGCTCAGCAGGTTTCAGGCCAGTCTGCGCATGGTTACGTGCCTGTATCGCGGGTGCCATGGCATCGGTTTGGCCTGCTTGTGCTTGCGCATCCAGCGTCTTGTTGATTTCTATCCCCTTGCGGTAGTAATCATCAATGGCCGGATCCGGGTGGGTAATGGCCAGATACAAGGTGATGAATGAAGCCACAATCACAGCAGAGGGGCCGCCAATAATCATCCAGACATAAGGGTTCTGATACCACCGTTTTGGGTCAGTCCCTTGCGTGGCCGGTTTCTGCTGTGTTTGATTCTGTGACAAAGTCTGCTCCATTAATTACTCGGCACGATAAAGACCGATTTTTCTTTGACCGTTTCGCTGCTTTGTAAATCCGTCATTTCAAAAAAGATTTTGTGCGAACCGGCGCGGGTCACGCCATCAGGCAATTCCAGCTCAACGATCACGTTACGGGTTTCAAACGGACGCAAGCCTTTGAAATCCTGGGTATTATCATCTGCAAAATGCACCACCAAGCCATCTAAGCCAGTGACCTTCAATGTATAGTCATGAACCGCTTCGGTATCATTTTCAAGTTTGAGGTTGTAGACGTTCTCAATCATGCCTTCATCGGTGTAGCGGGACATCACCGCACGGTCACGCAACACATCCAGCCTGAAGTCTGGCTTGAAGTATAGGCTGACGATCATCCCTACGGTCAGCGCTACCAGAATCGTGGTGTAAATGATCACGCGTGGGCGGAGCAGACGCTGCAGCATTTGCTGACGGGTCCAGCGGTTGGTCATGCCGTTTTGCGTGGAGTATTTGATTAAACCCTTGGCATAGCCCATCTTGTCCATCACGTCATCACAGGCATCAATACAGGCGCCGCAACCGATACACTCGTATTGCAAGCCTTTACGGATATCAATGCCGGTGGGACAGACTTGCACACAGATACTGCAATCGATACAACTGCCCAGGCCATTGGCATTTTCGCCAGCTTTTTTAGAACGTGCCCCGCGTGGCTCACCACGGGCCTCGTCATAGGTCACGATCATGGTGTCATCATCAAACATGGCACTCTGAAAGCGGGCATACGGACACATGTATTTGCAGACCTGTTCGCGCATGTAGCCTGCGTTGCCATAGGTGGCAAAGCCGTAAAAACAAATCCAGAAGGTTTCCCAACCGCCCAATTGCCAGCTCAGGATGTTAGGCACCAGCTCACGGATGGAAGAGAAATAACCGACAAACGTCACGCCTGTCCACAAGCCAAAACAGATCCAGGCGAGTTGTTTGAGCGTTTTGCGCGTGATCTTATTCAGATTCCATTTACTGTCATCGAGACGCATACGTGCGATACGATCGCCCTCGATTTTATTTTCCATCCACATATAAATCTCGGTATACACCGTTTGTGGACAGGTATAACCACACCATAAGCGACCGGCAATCGCCGTAAACAGGAACAATGACAACGCAGAAACAATCAGCAAAAACGACAGGTAAATGAGGTCCTGCGGATGAAAGATCAGGCCGAAGATGTAAAAGCGTTTCGCATCGAGGTCAAACAGCATGGCCTGACGGCCATCCCATTGCAGCCAAGGCACCCCATAGAAAAACAGTTGGGTGGCCCACACCATAACCCAGCGCCAGTTGTTGAATAATCCGGAGACACTACGGGCATAGATCTTATCTGCGGACTTATAAAGTGATAAAACCACCTCCTGTTCAGGGATGGTGGTTTTATTCACAGCGTTTTGTTTAATATCGCTCATGGATTATTTGCATTCGCCTATTTGTTGGAAAGACCCCAAACATAAGCAGTCAGCAAGTGAATTTGCTCTGGGCTGAATTTTTCTTTCCAGGCTGGCATCACATTGTTTTTACCTTCGTGGATACGCTTGATAATGGCAGCTTCACCTTGACCATGCAACCAGATGTTGTCTGTCAGGTTAGGTGCGCCAATCGCTTGGTTACCTTTGCCTTCTGGACCATGACAAGCAGCACAGACCACAAACTTGTCTTTACCGGCATTGGCACGACCAGAGTCATGAATACTGCCAGACAAGCTCAATACATAGTTGGCCACGTTTTTCACGTCTTCTTCTGAACCTACCGCAGCAGCCATTGGCGGCATGATGCCGTTACGGCCATTGGTGATGGTCAACTTGATGGTGTCAGGTGCGCCACCATATAACCAGTCGTGATCAGTCAGGTTAGGAAAGCCGCGGCTACCCTTGGCATCTGAACCGTGGCAAGCTGCACAGTTGTTCAGGAAAATACGCTTACCGATATCACGTGCCTCAGGAATCTTGGCTACTTCTTCTACTGGCATGGCTGCGTATTTGGCATACAACGGTGCAATCTTCTCGTTGTTTTTGGCCACTTCAGCTTCATACTGCTTCACTTCTGTCCAGCCGAACTTGCCATTGTAGGTACCCAACCCTGGGAACAGGTACAGATAGCTCAAGCCAAAAATCACGGTAATGATAAACAAGCCTACCCACCACATCGGCAGCGGATTGTTCATTTCCTTGATGCCATCCCACTCGTGACCATTGGTGTTATCACTATCCAAAGGCACTTTGACGCGGCTTGCAAAAATCAGCAGACCGACACAGAAAGCAATCCCGCCCAAGGTAATGGTCGAAATCCAGATCGGCCAAAAACCATTTACAAAATCATTCATGATGTTTTCCTTAACCTTTCCGCGCAGTATTTAGTCTTGATCGAACGGCAGATTCTGCGCGTCCTTGAATTGCGCGGAGTTGCGATTGCGCCATGCCCAAATCAAAATTGCCACAAACAGGACGAAACTCAGTACTGTAAAAAATATGCGTAGTATGTTGATATCCATGGCGCGTCTCCTTATTTCAGGTGTGTACCCAACACTTGCAGGTAAGCCACCAGTGCATCCTGCTCGGTTTTGCCTTTGATTTCATCCCCGGCAGCCTTGATCTGCGCGTCGGTGTAAGGCACGCCAACTTTACGCAGCGCAGCCATATGGTCACCAATGGTTTTGTCGTCAACCAGGTTTTCTTCCAGCCATGGGTAGGCTGGCATGATGGACTCTGGAACAACATCACGTGGGTTGTGCAGGTGCACGCGGTGCCAGTCATCACTGTACTTGCCACCAATACGGTGCAAGTCAGGACCAGTACGCTTACTACCCCATTGGAACGGGTGATCGTAAACGTACTCGCCAGCGACAGAGTAATGACCATAACGCAGTGTCTCAGCATGGAAAGGACGGATCATCTGTGAGTGGCAGTTGTAGCAACCTTCACGCAGATAAATGTCACGGCCAGCCAATTGCAATGCAGTATAAGGCTCCAAACCACGGATAGGCTCGGTTGTGGACTTTTGGAAGAACAAAGGCACGATTTCGACCAGACCACCGAATGAGATCGTGATGAAGGTCAACACGATCAGCAGGAAGTTGCTGGTTTCAATTTTTTCGTGAAAGTTGCCACTATTGTTTTGATGCGTTGCCATAGTGAATTCCTTAAGCGTGAGCAACCACAGCAGGCACTTCTACAGTCGCCGCTTTGCCGTTAGTTGCTGTTTTAATTGTGTTCCACAACATGATGACCAGGCCACTCATGTACAGGAAACCACCCAAAGCACGTGTGAAGTAGTATGGGAACTTGGCTTTCACACTCTCAACGAAGGTGTATGCCAATGTGCCGTCAGCATTCATCGCACGCCACATCAGACCTTCCATCACGCCAGAGATCCACAGCGCTGCAATGTACAACACCACGCCAATGGTTGCCATCCAGAAGTGCACTTCAATCGCTTTCACGCTGTACATTTGTTTTTGACCAAACAAACGTGGGATCAGGAAGTACAGGGAACCGATAGACACGAAACCAACCCAGCCCAAAGCACCAGAGTGCACGTGACCTACGGTCCAGTCAGTGTAGTGAGACAAAGCGTTCACTGTCTTGATCGCCATCATCGGACCTTCAAAGGTACTCATGCCGTAGAAAGACAGGGAAACAATCAGGAAGCGCAAGATAGGGTCAGTGCGCAGTTTGTGCCATGCGCCAGACAGCGTCATGATACCGTTGATCATGCCACCCCAGCTTGGTGCAAACAGGATCAAGGACAACACCATACCCAAGGACTGTGTCCAGTCAGGCAAAGCGGTGTAATGCAGGTGGTGAGGACCCGCCCACATATAAGTGAAGATCAATGCCCAGAAGTGCACGATAGACAAGCTGTAAGAGTACACTGGACGCTCAGCTTGCTTAGGCACAAAGTAGTACATCATGCCCAGGAAGCCTGCAGTCAGGAAGAAACCAACCGCGTTGTGACCATACCACCACTGCACCATCGCATCTTGTACGCCGGCATAAGCAGAGTAGGACTTCATGAAACCAGCTGGAATCGCTGCACTTTCAACGATGTGCAACAAAGCCACCGCCAGGATAAATGCACCGTAGAACCAGTTAGCTACATAGATATGTTTCACTTTACGGATACCGATGGTACCGAAGAAGTTAATTGCATAAGCAATCCATACCAAGGCAATCAGGATATCGATTGGCCATTCCAGTTCACCGTATTCCTTACCTTGGGTATAACCCAATGGCAGGGAAATCGCTGCGGAAACAATCACCGCTTGCCAGCCCCAAAAAGTAAAACTACTCAATTTGTCGCTAAACAAACGTGTCTGGCAGGTACGTTGCACGACATAGTACGAAGTCGCGAACAACGCACAGCCACCAAACGCGAAAATCACTGCGTTGGTATGCAGTGGTCTCAAGCGGCCAAAAGAGGTAAACGGCAGGCCCAGGTTCAGCTCTGGCCACACCAGCTGGGACGCAACAATCACGCCCATCAGTGTACCCACAACACCCCAAACCACTGCCATGATTGCGAACTGGCGGACTACACTATCGTTGTAGGTCGCAGCCTTCACGGTTGCATTTTGCATGGATTTCTCCCAATGATTAAAACAAACACCCAACACTAAAAAAACTTCTAGTTGTTCACCCTGATCTTCTCAGAGATGTCACAAATTTGATTTGACTCACATCAATACTGCTCAAGAATCCCCGGTCCTGCTTGAGAATTCCTAATCCTGCTCGAGAATTCTGGACCCCTCTTCCTCCAGGTCTTCAAATTGCCCGGTTTGAATGGCCCACCACAAGCCACCCAAAATCACAAACACCAGCAACACGGCCAGTGGGATCAGTAAATATGCAATTTCCATTGAGCGATGCCTAACCTTTCTGCCAGGCCGACTTATCCCAGTCGGTCAATCGCAATGCATTTAACAGCACCAGTAACGAACTGGCCGCCATCCCCAACCCGGCTAACCAGGCAGGTAGCAGCCCCATAATCGCCAAAGGCACCCCGGCCGCGTTATACAACGCCGCCCACAACAAATTCTGTTTTACGATGAGGATGGTTTTCTTGCAGTGCGAAATGAGCGAAACCAGCACGCCGATATCATTGCCCAACACCACCATATCGGCCTGTGCCTGCGTCAAAGGGACGCCGGAACCCATTGCAATAGAAGTATGCGCTGCTGCAATGACAGGGCCGTCATTCAAACCATCACCAACCATCAACACTTTCCGCCCCTGTTGTTGCAGCTGCTTGACATGCTGCAGCTTATCTTCTGCTTTTTGTAACCCTGCTGCGCGCTGAATACCCAGTTGCGATGCAAGGTTTTTAACGGCCGCTATTCTATCACCAGATAACAGCTGAATATCAAGCCCGGATGCAATTAATTGTGAAACCGCCGCCTTGGCGTGTGGCTTTACTTGCTCTGACAATGCCAATGTCGCCAGCATCTGGCCGTTGCTGGCCAGATAGACCGTCCGTAATGCTTCATGTTCCGGCTTCACCGCAATGCCGCAAAACTCAGCATTGCCCAATTTTAAAGGCATCGTCTCGCCGGTTTTTGTGATCAAGGTCGCAGACATGCCACCACCCACAATTTCTTGCCAATCTTGCAATTCAAGCAGGTCACTCGCGTCTTGGCGGGTGGCAAACACATGCAACGCCTGCGCCACCGGATGCAGTGAATCGCGGCTCATGCTGGCGATGATATCTAACAACGCCATGCGGTCTTGCGCGGGCGCCACCTCGACCAGACTCACCTCTTGCAAGCTCTCAGTCAGGGTGCCAGTCTTGTCAAACACAATGGTGTCAATTTCACTGAGCGCCTGGATCGCCTGTAAACGGCGGATCAGCACACCGCCCTTGGCAAACGTGCCAGCACTCGCCAGCATGGCAGCAGGGGTCGCCAGCGACAAGGCACAAGGGCAGGTCACCACCAGTACCGCCACCGCCGACATAATCGCTTTAGCCGGGTCGGTGGTCCACCAGAAAATCAGGGCATATAACGCAGCCAGTAACACACCCCACAAAAAGGGTTGCGCAACTTTATCTGCTAACAAGGCGATCCCAGGTTTTTCGGTCGAGGCAGAAGCCATCAGATTGACCAGCGCATGGTACTGCGTACCCTCACCCACCTGCTCCACTTGCATTTCAATGGCAGAAGTCAGGTTGCCAGAGCCGGCAATTACCGTGGCGCCAGCAGGTTTCAACACTGGCTCAGACTCACCGGTTAGCATGGACTCATCGGCACTGGTGTTCCCAGCGAGGATCTTGCCGTCTGCGGCAAACACCTCACCCGGACGCACATATAGCACATCGCCGACATTAATATTGCTGGCGGCAATTTGCACCCATTCACCGGTTTCATTTTTCTTAAGTACGGCATGCGGCAAACGCCGCATCATGTTTTCCAGCGCGCCTGCCGTGCGGTTGCGCAGCTTCACATCCAGCCAGCGGCCAACCAGTAAAAAGCTCACAAACATGGTCAGTGAATCGTAATACACCACATCGCCCCACCAGCCGCCTGGCACAAAGGTCGCCAAGGTGCTCATGATAAAGGCCGCCAGGATACCTAGCGACACGGGCACATCCATGCCTAATTGGCGCTGCTTGAGGCTGGTCCAAGCCTGGGAAAGAAATGGCGTCGCAGAAAACAGCATGACCGGCAGCGTCAACACCCATGATGCCCACTTCATCAACTGCACCATATCGGGGGCCATGTCATTGCTGCCTGTCCAATAGGTGGGATAGGCATACATCATGACTTGCATCATGCAAAATACGGCAACCACCAGCCGCCACAGCATCTTGCGCTGTTGCACCGTTCTGTCACTGATGGCGTTGTATTCGTTAAGCGGGAGGGCGGGATAGCCAATCTCATTGAGACCAGCAAACCATTGGGAGGGAGAAATCTGGCGGGCATCCCAAACCACGCGGACGCGTTTGGAAGCCGCACTGGCATGCACAGCCAGCACGCCGCGCATTTGTTTCATGGTCTGCTCTATGCGGCCACTACAGGCGGCGCAATGCATGTTGTCGACCCAGACATGCGAGGTCCATACCTCATTTGCAGAAGCATCGCGCTGACTAAACCGCTCCCACTCGGACTGGATATCCAGCCCTTGCCAGGGATTTGCACTGCTCACTGCTAAAGGGGTTGCCATTGGGTGATGGAGCATCCGTGAAACAATCTATAACTTTATATTATATGATTGAATATAATATAAATCAATGTGTTAGCTTACTTTCCAAATCACGATTAAAGCAGAAAAAAGCCCACTCATGCTTGATTTTGCGCAAAGGCGCTTGCCCTGATTAAGGCAGACGCCAATTCCAACAACGGCTTATTTCACACGCATGCCTGCTTGCGCACCACTATCAGGCGAGAGGATATAAGGGCCACCCTGCTCATCACTGGCCGCCAGCACCATCCCCTCACTCATGCCGAATTTCATTTTGCGTGGTGCCAGGTTAGCCACCATCACAGTCAACCGGCCAACCAGCGTCGCCGGATCGTAGGCAGCCTTGATACCGGCAAACACCTGACGCGGTTTCTCCTCACCAATATCCAATTGCAACTTCAGCAACTTCTCAGCGCCTTCCACATGTTCGGCGCTGACAATCTTGGCAATCCGCAGATCCACCTTGGCAAAGTCATCAATTGAAATATAAGCGCCTTCTTCGGCAGCCTTGTTTTCCACTTTGGCTTCAGCTTTAGCAGTCGTTTTGGCTTCAGTGGCCGCTGGCGCAGCGGCTTGCAGGCTTTCTTTATTGGCTTCGACCATCGCCTCAATCTGCTTGGCCTCCAGGCGCGTCACCATGTGGCTATATGCCTGGATCGTTTGCGCAGCCAGCCCTTGGTTCACATGCGACCACTGCAAAGCTGGAATACTCAAAAACTGCTCTACCGCACTAGCGATGTTTGGCAACACGGGCTTCAGGTAAATCGTCAACAGACGGAACATTTCCAGCGCGTTACTGCAAATGGTGTGCAACTCTGCAGCCTTGCTTTCGTCTTTGGCCACCACCCAAGGTGCCGCTTCGGCGACATACCCATTCGCCGCATCGGTCAACTTCATGATTTCACGCAAGGCACGCGCAAAGTCACGTGCAGCAAAGGCTTCGGCAATCGTAGGCGCAGCGGCACGCATTTCATCAATCACAGCATGCTGCGCCGGAATGACCTGATTATTAAACTTCTTGGCGATAAACCCTGCCGTACGGCTGGCGATATTGATATATTTGCCCACCAGGTCACTATTTACCCGGGCAACAAAATCTTCCAGGTTGAGGTCGATATCTTCCATGCTGCCATTCAGTTTAGCGGCATAGTAGTAACGCAAATACTCAGGATTTTTGACGTGCTCGAGGTAGCTGCGCGCCGTGATAAACGTGCCGCGCGACTTGGACATTTTTTCGCCGTTCACAGTCAAAAAGCCATGCGCAAACACCTGTGTAGGTGTGCGGTGACCGGAATATTCCAGCGTGGCTGGCCAGAACAAGGCATGAAAATACAGAATATCCTTGCCGATAAAATGGTACAACTCGGTAGAAGAATCCTTTTTCCAATACTCATCAAAATCAATCCCGGCCTTGGCGCACAGGTTTTTAAAGCTGGCCATGTAACCAATGGGCGCATCCAGCCAGACATAAAAATACTTGCCTGGCGCATCCGGGATCTCAAAGCCAAAATAAGGTGCATCGCGCGAAATATCCCAGTCAGAGAGTTTGTTCTCCCCCACCTCGCCCACCCACTCACTCATCTTGTTGGCCGCTTCGGCTTGCAAGGTGCCGGATCGGGTCCAGTCACGCAAAAAGTCAGCGCACTCGCTCAGTTTGAAAAAGTAATGCTCTGTTTCCTTACGCACTGGCGTTGCCCCGGACACTGCCGAGAATGGATTAATCAGGTCAGTCGGGCTGTAAGTTGCGCCGCACACTTCACAGTTATCCCCATATTGGTCTTTAGCATGACATTTAGGGCATTCGCCTTTGATAAAGCGGTCCGGCAAAAACATGCTTTTCACCGGATCAAAATATTGTTCAATCGTTTTGCTGGCAATTTTGCCGTTGGCCTTGAGCGCTCTATAAATGCCAGACGCCAGTTCGCGGTTTTCTTGCGAATTGGTCGAGTAATAGTTGTCAAACTGCACCAAAAATTCAGCAAAGTCGCTGCTATGTTCAGCGTGGACTTTCTCGATCAACGCCTCAGGCGTAATGCCCTCTTTTTCAGCACGCAACATAATCGGCGTGCCATGCGTATCATCCGCGCAAACATAATGCACAGTGTGGCCCTGCATCTTTTGAAAACGCACCCAGATATCAGTTTGAATATATTCCACCAAATGGCCTAGATGGATGCTGCCATTGGCATAAGGGAGTGCAGAAGTGACCAGAATTTTGCGTGTCATGACAACAGGATTGAAAGTAAAAGCGCTATTTTAGCAAACAGCACGCACTTTCCGCGATTTACTCCGTATCTATTTCAATGATTGCCACGTAAAGCTTATTCCTCAGTCTTTGCTCACATTCAGTGCAGCTTACTTCTACACTTTACAAGTGGGTTAGAAACAGATTCCTGGAAGCAGCGTGCTGCTGGCATTGCTATTTCAAAGTAGTTTCTTTTGATTTATACCAAACCATTTGCCATAGTGAGTGACATACTACTCAAATGATCAGTGAAAATGAGAGGGTTGCGCATATGACTGAACACAGGGTTTTATTAGATCAAAATGAACTCAACCGCATCAATCGTTATTGGTCGGCGTGTAATTTTTTGGCTGCGGGGATGATTTACTTGCAGGACAACCCGCTGTTAAAAAAGCCGCTGGAAGCTTGTCATCTCAAACAACGGCCACTCGGCCATTGGGGTTCCAGTCCAGGTCTTAGCTTCACTTACATCCATATCAATCGCATGATCAAAAAATACGACCTGAATGCGATTTTTCTGGCAGGGCCTGGACATGGTGCACCCGGCGTACTCGCTCCGGCCTATCTGGAAGGCACTTATAGCGAAATCTACCCAGACAAAGCCCAAACCGAACTGGGTATGCGTGCTTTCTTCAAAGACTTTTCGTTTCCAGGAGGATTTGGCAGCCATTGCACGCCTGAATTGCCGGGCTCCATTCATGAAGGCGGTGAACTGGGCTACAGCCTTTCGCATGCCTTTGGGGCTGCGTTCGATCATCCGGATTTATTGGTCGCTGTGATGGTCGGTGATGGTGAGGCGGAGACTGGCCCCTTAGCCACCGCATGGCATTCAAACAAGTTCCTGAACCCTATTCGGGATGGGGCGGTGTTACCGGTGTTGCATCTCAATGGCTACAAAATCAACAATCCCACCGTGTTGGCGCGTATATCACACCAGGAACTCGAAGAGTTGCTCAAAGGCTATGGCTGGACACCCATTTTTGTGGAGGGGAATGATCCCGAGCGCATGCATCAGGAGATGGCGCAAGCGCTTGAAGCCGCTATTCAGTCAATTAAGGATATCCAGAAAAACGCGAGAACCAACAATGATACCAGCCGCCCTCGCTGGCCCATGATTGTATTACGCAGCCCCAAAGGCTGGACTGGCCCCAAAACAGTGGAGGGGCATCAAGTGGAAAACAGCTGGCGCGCGCATCAAGTGCCTATCAGCAAACCTGCGGAGAACCCTGAACATCTTGCGCAATTGGAATCGTGGTTGCGCAGCTATCAACCTGAAAGCTTATTTGATGCAGAGGGGCATCTATTGCCTGAGCTGGCTGAGTTAGCGCCACGCGGCACCAGGCGCATGAGTGCCAATCCGCATGCCAATGGCGGACTGTTGCGCCAGCCGCTGGCTTTACCAGACTACCGCCAGTACGCTGTCATGGCATCACGGGCAGAAGGCGCCCTTCACTCCAATACGCAACCGCTGGGTTGCATGCTGCGTGATGTGATATCGGCCAACCCCAACAATTTTCGCGTATTTGGCCCGGATGAAACCAGCTCGAACAAACTGCAGGACGTGTACACCGCCAGCAAAAAGACCTGGCTGGCGGATAGATTGCCTGAAGATGACGATAGCGGTGAGCTGGCGGCAGATGGCAAAGTCATGGAGTATTTGTCTGAGCACACGCTGGAAGGTTGGCTGGAAGGCTATTTATTAACAGGCAGGCACGGTTTTCTATCCACTTACGAGTCATTCGTACATGTAATCGACTCTATGTTTAACCAGCATGCCAAATGGCTGGAGATGTCGAAAAAAGTCAGTTGGCGTGCGCCGGTTTCTTCATTGAATTTATTGATTACGTCCACGGTCTGGCGGCAAGACCATAACGGCTTTACGCATCAGGACCCGGGATTCCTGGATCTGGTCGCCAACAAAAGCGCGGAAATTACCCGCATCTATTTACCCCCCGATGCCAACTGTTTGCTCTCAGTGGCGGATCACTGTTTGCGCAGCACTGATTACATCAATGTGATTGTCTGCGACAAACAAAAACACCTTCAGTATCTGGATATTGACAGTGCGACCATTCATTGCGCAAAGGGGCTGGGGATTTGGGACTGGGCCAGCAGCGACGCGGGCAGTGAACCCGACTTGATTATGGCATGTGCGGGCGACATTCCGACCAAAGAGGCGCTTGCTGCCACCCAGCTGCTCATGCACCACTTCCCTGCGCTAAAAATCCGCTTTATCAATGTCGTCGATTTATATAAATTGACCCCGGATAGCGAGCATCCGCATGGCTTATCCGATAAGGAATTTGACCGCCTGTTTACCACGGACAAGCCCATCTTGTTCAATTTTCACGGCTACCCCTACCTGATTCACAGGCTCACTTACCGGCGCGCCAATCACGCAAACCTGCATGTGAGGGGCTATCGCGAAAAAGGCAGTATCAACACACCGCTAGAGCTGGCCATCCAGAACAAGATTGACCGTTTCAGCCTGGCCATTGAGGCCATTTACCGTATCCCCGGCCTACGCAATATCGGTGCCCATGTGCAAGAGGAACTCCTGAACCGCCAGCTCGCCTGCTGTGAATACGCCTATGAGCATGGCGTGGATATGCCTGAAGAGGATGAGTGGCAATGGCAGAAGTAAGCACGCAAAACATGTTGAATGATGACCAGTCTTTACTGGTGATCAACTGCGGCTCATCCAGCCTCAAAGCGGCCTACTTTGCATCTGACAAAGCCCGCCAGAATTACCATTATCGTATCGACCCAAACCTTCCCGTCATAGAGGGCTTTGAGTCTGCATTTAAACAGCTTTTTGCAGAGTTGGGGGCTGCCCGTCCAACCCGTATCGCCCACCGTTTTGTGTTTGGTGGCCATATTGAGGACACGGCGCGTTTACTGACGGTGGAAGAGCAAGATCGTCTTGAAACACTGGTTTCGTTCGCACCGTTGCATCTCCCACTCAACTTGCTTGGGGTCAGGCTTTGTGCAACTCACTATTCCGGCCACCCCCGACTGTCGCAGTGGGCATGTTTTGACAATGGTTTTCATTACAACCTGCCAGCATTGGCATACCGCTACGCCATCCCCGAATCAGCGCAGCTACGTCGATTTGGCTTTCATGGTTTGAATTATGCGCATATCGCCAAGCAGCTACCTGGATTGCTGGACCATACGATCACGCAAGGCCACATCGTTGTGGCCCATCTTGGCAGCGGATGCAGTTTATGCCTGCTTGAAAATCTGCAATCTGTCGATACCAGCATGGGTTACAGCACAGCAGGCGGCATCCCGATGGCGACGCGCAGTGGCGACCTGGATCCCGGCGTGATGCTGGCACTGGCAAAAGAATTGGATCACACACAATTAGAGGATCTTATTTTTCATCAAAGCGGCCTGCTCGCGCTCTCTAACGGCGAAAGTAGCGACATTCAAACCCTGCTTGAAAGCGACAGCCCTGCCGCAAAATTTGCGGTGGATTACTTTGCGCGTAGCGTGCGCGCCATGATAGGCAGTTATGCCGCGAAAGCAGGCGGCATTGATGCATTGGTGTTTACAGGAGGCATAGGCGAACACGCCAGCCAAATCAGAACACTCATTTGTGACCCGCTGTCATTTTTAGGCTTTCGTTTGTCCCCAAACGCCAACCAAACCCATCAAGCCTGGATCAGTGAAACCACATCGAAACCCATCCTCGTCATTCCGGCAGATGAAGAAGCGGAAATGGCTGCACAGGTGATACTTCAAACCTAAATGAAGGCCAAACGGTCTGCTTTTGAGACTTTGAATGAGGAGTTTCGGCCTAAAAAGCTGGATGGATTGGTTGAATAAAAAGGCTATTCATTTGCAGAAGCCTTGATCAAACGAGCATTCTGCAAATGAAATTTAATAACTAAAAGTGTTCTAGCCTTTTGGAATCAGCACCGCACTCATGGTATGGATCACACCGTTATCAGCATTGATTTCATCACCAATGACTTTGACGTTTTCCACTTTCACGCCATCGCCTACTGTTAATTTCAAATCTGCGCCTTCTAGCGATTTAACCTTGCCGGCACTCACGTCTGCCGAGGTAATTTTGCCAGGGTAGATATGGTAGCTGAGCACTTTTTTGAGCTCGGCTGGGTTAGCCATTAACGCTTTAAGTTTTGCTTTAGGCAACTTGGCAAAGGCAGCATCGTTAGGGGCAAACAGGGTAATCGGGCCTTTTTCGTTCAGCGTACTTTCCAGGCCAGCGGTCTTCACGGCTTGCAAAAAGGTTTTGAAGTCGCCTTCTTGATCCACAGTTTGTAGCAAGGTGTCTGCATTAGCGTGGTGGGTGTAGCTGATAGCCAACAAAGTGAGTGCAAGTAGTTTGTTCATGCGTGTTCTCCAGAGTTATTGTTCAACTGAATCAAAAGCTTGTATTACCGAGACTTTTAGCGGCTGGTGTGCAGCTGTCGTCGATGTGGCTACCTTAACAAGCCTGCCTTACGCCTAACTTACCGGGGGATGGCCAAAGCTTACAGCGAGCTGAACACCCATGAAGCATGTGCGCAGGCATCATCAACTGGACAATGGTTATCGCAGCTTTAAAGCGAGATGTTCATAAACCCGTCATGCAGGCTTGGCAAGATCATTGAACTTTGTTGTGGAGCTTGTGTGATGACGATGTTGATTGTGACGGACACTTTTCAGCAAACCAATGGCGTGTCTACGACCTATAAAAACCTGCGGCGGGTGGCCAAATCCCGCAACTTGCGGTTTCGTGTATTGCATCCCAGTCTTTACCGCTGGATTCCTTTACCGTTTTATCCAGAAATTCAGCTAAACATTCAACCTTTTCGCTTATGGCGTACGCTTAACCGTATCCAGCCCAAACAATTGCATATTGCCACTGAGGGGGTGATGGGCCTGGTGGCACGCCATTGGTGCAAATCGCGCGGGATTGCATTTACCACGTCTTATCACACCCGTTTTCCTGAATACCTTGAGTTAATGTGGCGGATTCCGGCGCGCTGGACGTATGCTTATTTACGCTGGTTTCACCAGGGCGCACATGCCACTTTTGTCACTACCGAAAGTATGCGCCAGACTCTGCAAACGCATGGATTCAAGCATCTGGTCATTTGGTCACGCGGGGTTTCTGAGCAATTATTGAGCGTTGCCCAGCCGCAAGCGGCCAGCCACAAACTGCGGGTCTTGAATGTTGGCCGGGTCAGCCGTGAAAAAAACCTGGATGCCATTTGTGTGTTTCAGGATCAGTTTGAGATCACCATTGCGGGCGATGGCCCTTATTTGAGCGTACTCAAGCAGAAATACCCGCGCGTCAACTTTGTTGGCTATCAATATGGTAAGGCGCTGGCGGCCCTTTATGCCCAACACGATGTGTTTGCCTTCCCTTCCCGCACCGATACGTTTGGCATTGTGATGATAGAGGCCATGTGTAACGGCCTGCCCGTGGCGGCATTTGACGTGACGGGCCCCAGGGATGTCATCAAGCACGGCTTTTCAGGCATTCTCACCGAGGATCTTGCGCAAGCGATTGTGCAGTGTTCATTGCTGGATAAGGAGGCCATACGCGAGCAGGCACGCAGCCAATGGAGTTGGGCGCATTGCTTTGAGACCTTTCAAAAACACTATCCTGACCATAGTCCTTGTGTGCGCTTACAGCCAGCCACGACCAACGCAGAGATTGCATGACGAATAAACAGCGTTGGAGTAGAATTCCTGATTTAATTAGTCAGGCATTTCTGTAGGAACTCTAGGCATGACCATCAGCGACATTGTGATTCAAAGCACGCTCAAACTGAGCATAGACCCCAATACTGGCAAGGACTTTGTCAGCAGCAAGTCAATCAAAAATATACAAGTCAATGGCAATGATGTCAGCCTGGATGTGGTGCTAGGCTACCCTGCCGCTACACAGCTGGACCTGATCCGTGCACAAATCACCGAGGCGTTAAAAAGCATAGACGGCATCGGCAACATCACCGTCAATGTAGGCAGCCGCATTGTGGCGCACAGCGTACAACGTGGCGTCAATTTATTACCCAACGTGAAAAACGTCATTGCCGTGGCCTCTGGCAAAGGCGGGGTCGGCAAATCCACCACTTCGGTCAACCTGGCCTTGGCCCTGGCTGCTGAAGGTGCCACGGTGGGTTTGCTCGATGCCGACATTTACGGCCCTAGCCAGCCACAGATGCTAGGCATTTCTGGCCGGCCGGATAGCGCCGATGGCAAGAGCATAGAACCCATGCGTGCGCATGGCATCCAGGCCATGAGTATCGGCTTTCTGGTTGACACCGACACGCCTATGGTGTGGCGTGGACCGATGGTCACCGGTGCACTGGAGCAATTGCTGCGAGATACCCGCTGGCAAGATCTTGATTACCTGGTGATTGACCTACCTCCTGGCACGGGCGACATCCAGCTGACCCTGGCACAAAAAATCCCGGTCACAGGTGCGATCATCGTCACCACCCCGCAAGACATCGCCCTGCTGGATGCGCGCAAGGGACTCAAAATGTTTGAGAAAGTGGGCATCCCGATTTTAGGCATTGTGGAAAACATGAGTACGCATATTTGTTCCAACTGCGGCCATGAAGAACATATTTTTGGCGCTGGCGGCGGTGCATTAATGGCTAAAGATTACAACGTGGATTTACTTGGCAGTTTGCCTTTGGATATGAGCATCCGCATCCAAGCGGATGGTGGGCAGCCTACCGTGGTGGCAAATCCAGATAGCGCAATTGCGGAGACTTATAAAGAGATTGCACGTAAAGCGGCAAGCAAAATCGCGATTGCCAGCCTGGATCACAGTGCCAAATTCCCCAATATCGTGATTCAAAAAACCTGATTGATCACATCTGATCAAGATGGATGGCGCCTCACTCAAAGGAAAAAACGATGGCATTGCGTGAACACCATATCGCCGAAGAATTGATGGGGGCGCAATATGAGGCCATGGATGAGCACATGCAGCGGGTGGCCAGGCATCTGACCGACCGCCACCCCCTCTCCCGCAATCTTGCACCTCACCATACACACGAAACCCCTAGCCCGGGTCAACGTGCAGCCGATGCCATGGCTCGCTTTGGTGGTTCATGGACGTTTATCTTTATATTTATCCTGATATTGATCTGCTGGGTCATTTTAAACTCAGTCATTCTGTTGCGTTATGACCGCGCGTTTGACCCCTACCCTTACATTCTGCTCAACCTGTTTTTATCGATGCTAGCCTCGATTCAGGCACCGATTATCCTGATGTCACAAAACCGGCAGGCCGAGATAGACCGCCGCCAGGCCGAGCATGATTACGAAGTGAATTTGAAAGCGGAGCTGGAAATTTTGTTACTGCACGAAAAAATGGATGGTTTGCGCGAGCAACAGTGGCAGGATCTGATTCAGTTGCAGCAACAGCAAATCGCACTGCTCGAAAAACTACTGCAAGAAAAATCCCTACAGACAGTCAGCACGACTAATTAGAGTAGCCCCCCCCTTTTTAATCTGGCTCAAAGGCTGACTTAAAGCCTTAGTCACGCTCAGCTAACGCTTTTAATTCCCCGTTGAACTGAGGGAGTGCAGTCCATGCAAATAGCCGGTTAAAATTTATTTAACTATTCTTTTTATCACTTCAATATGCATTTAATTTTGTTATCTTAAGTTTTATTGCCATTTAAGCGAGCACATGTTGGCTAAGCCCACGAATCGCTACTGATTTCCAGCGATATCGCAAACAATGCACCAAGCAATCATGAAGCATCATCAGAGACCAACGGCCATCACTAAGAGGTATTTCACCGGTTTTACGCTGGTAGAAGTGGTCACGACCATCGCCATTCTGGCTATTTTGGCAGCCACCGCTTTGCCGCGTTTTGCGAGTGTTGATAAAAACGCGCGCATTGCCTCCCTTAATGCGTTGGCTGGCTCCGTAAAAAGCGCAATGCAAATGGCTCATGCCCAATGTTTTATCACAGAGGGTTGCAATGTCGCAGACTGGTCAAACGAAGTCATTGCTTCGCCCGACGACCCGACTTTAAGAGCCATGTATAACGGCTATCCAACCTCAAACATGGACGGCTCCCACATCAGTTTGTGGATGACGTTTTCCGGTTTTCAAATGGATACCAGCAATATCTTGTTTACTTCGTTTTATATTGCAAATACACCCAACCCTGCCATGTGCAGCGTTAACTATCAATACGCATTAAGTTTTGGCGCAACGCCCACTGTCACAGTCAACTCCTCTGGTTGTTAACACAGGCTGCAAATAAAAAACCCTCATAGAAGAATCTATGAGGGTATCTCAATGAGCGTTTTACAGCTTACGTTTTTTATTGGTGCATTTTTATTTCAACACGACGCCAAAGCAATAGACATCCACACCATTGGGCGATTGAATCAATGTGGCCGGAATCGCGACGCCTTGACGCCAGTTATCCACCGCCTCCTGCTTACCCGCCCCCGTCACCAGGAACATGACTTCATGCGTATCATTCAGCCGCTGTTGGCTAATGGTAATGCGGTCCGCAGGCGGCTTGGGAGAGTTGAACACTGGCACAGCATCGGCACTGTTATCAACCGCCTGGCCTGGGAATAAACTGGCGGTATGCCCATCCTCACCCAGCCCCAAAATCACCAGGTCAAAGGTGCGTACCCCTTGCAGAATTTCACTGTAGGCCAGCGCGCCTGCCACATTGCCTAGCTCTGCCGGAATGTCGTGAATCTGACTTTCTGGAATCGCCACATGGCTTAACCAGGCATCACGCGCCATTTTGCTGTTGCGGTCAGCATGATCGACCGGCAAACAGCGGTCATCATTGTGGTAGACATGCCACTTGGACCAGTCCGCATTGGCTTTTGCCAGTAACTGATAAACGGCTTTAGGCGTACTGCCGCCAGCCAGCACAATCAGAAAACTGCCGTATTTGGCAATGGCAGCGTCTGCTGCCGCCAATATCCGGTTGAGTGCTGCCTGGTTGATTTCTTCCTGGGATTGAAACGAGTGCCAACGGGTTTGAACATTCAAAGACATAGAAAACCTGTAAAAAACAATACAAAAAAGCGTGCGCAGCCTTTTAGACCGTGACTGCATTTGTTATAATTATAGCTGACTCGACATGATAATTCTGCAAAATTATCCGAAGCACTGATCGGGTTCATGCCATCCAAAAGATGGGTGTCTCTTAAACTCTCCTCATACCATAGGAAAATCCGAATGAAATTAGCAATGATTGGCTTGGGCAAAATGGGCGGTAACATGGCTGCTCGCTTGCTGCGTCACAAAATTAACGTGGTTGGTTTTGACTTTAACACCGAGTTCGTTAACCGTCTGGTTAAAGAAGAAGGCTTGGAAGCAGCGACTTCTGTTGCTGATGCAGTGAGCAAACTCGAAGGCCAAAAAATTGTCTGGTTGATGTTGCCAGCTGGCGAAATCACCGAAAACCAAATCAAAGATTTGATCCCCCTGCTGAACAAAGGCGACATCATCGTCGATGGCGGCAACTCAAACTACAAGCATAGTCAGCGCCGTGGCGCAATGTTGGCTGAACATGGTATCGGCTTTATCGACTGTGGTACTTCCGGTGGCGTATGGGGCCTGGACAACGGCTACTGCCTGATGTACGGCGGCGAAAAACAATTTGCAGATGTGTTGGCACCTTACGCACAGGCATTGACCCACGCTGATCGCGGCTGGGCGCACGTCGGTCCAGTGGGTTCTGGTCACTTCACTAAAATGATCCACAACGGTATCGAATACGGCATGATGCAAGCGTTTGCTGAAGGCCTGGACCTGATCAAAGGTAAAGAAGAGTTCAATCTGGATCTGGCACAAATCACTGAATTGTGGCGTCATGGCTCCGTGGTGCGTAGCTGGTTGCTTGACTTGACTGCTGAAGCCCTGAAACAAGACCAAAGCCTGCAAGAAATTGCACCTTACGTGGCTGACTCTGGTGAGGGCCGCTGGACCGTGGTTGAAGCGGTTGAGCAAGGTGTGGCAGCGCCAGTGCTGACTACTGCATTGCAAGCACGTTTCCGTAGCCAGGACTCAGAAGGCTACAGCTACAAACTGCTGTCACTGATGCGTAATGCATTCGGTGGTCACTCAGTAAAAACCAAGTAAGTGAACAAGCCTCTCACCATGAGAGGCTTTTTGCTTATTTGTTGAGAGCGACATGCTGACACGACTAAGTTTGAGAACTTAATCGCGCGAATCATAGACATATGGGAAAGGCTAGCCCTTTCCCGTTTACATTTTTATCTTAAGGTTAGAAATGACGAATAAAATTGATCCATGCACCCTGGTATTGTTTGGCGCAAGTGGCAACCTGGCCCGCGTAAAACTGTATCCTGGTTTGTTCAGGCTCGACCTGCTGGGCCGCCTGCCTGATGACATGAAAATTATCGGCGTTGGCCGTCAAGTGGTTGATCTGGATGCCTGGCGTGCGGACATCAAATCCATGCTGGATGCCAAATTCAAAAAAGGTTACGACCAAAAAGTCTTTGAGCGTTTTATTGCCCGTAACTTTTACCATGCCAACCCGCCGACTGACCCAGATGCTTTCAATAAACTGAAAGCCACGCTGAGCGACGAAAAAGTATTCCCGCAAAACCTGGCTTACTTCCTGTCTGTGCGTCCGGTGGACTTCGCTCCAGTGGTTGAATCCTTGGCGAATGTTGGCCTGACTCAAGAAGACAAATACTGGCGCCGTGTGGTGATCGAGAAGCCATTTGGTACCGACCTGCCCTCTGCCAAAGAACTGCAAGCGGCAATCACCAAGCACCTGAAAGAAAGCCAGATCTACCGTATCGACCACTATCTGGGTAAATCTGCATTGCAAAATATCTTGCTGCAACGCTTTACCAACACCGTGTTAGAGCCGATCTGGAACAACCAGTATATTGACCACGTGCAAATCACCAACACCGAAATGCTGGGTGTAGGTGACCGCACGCAGTTCTACGACAGCACAGGTGCCCTGCGCGACATGCTGCAAAGCCATATTTTACAGACGCTGGCCCTCACCGCCATGGAGCTGCCAAAAGACCTGACCCCAGAAGGCGTGCGTGACGCCAAGATCAAGTTGCTGGAGCAGATTCGTCCGATCCCAGTCAACGAACTGGAAAAGCATGCTTTCCGCGCGCAATATAGCGCAGGTGAAATCAATGGCGAAAAAGTACCAGGCTACCTCGAAGAACTGGGCAACACTGACAGCGTGGTAGAAACCTATGCTGCCTTGAAACTGTTTATTGACAACCCACGCTGGAAAGGCGTGCCGTTCTACATCCGTACGGCAAAACGCTTGCACGAAGCCGACACCCGCATTTCTATCCGCTTCAAAAAAGCGCCGTTGCAAATCAATGATCAGGACCAGAACTGGCTGATTATTGGTATCCAGCCACGTGAGTGCATCAAGCTTGAAATCCAGTCCAAGATTCCTGGCCTGGATGTACAAACCCGCACCATCCAACTGGATGCTGCCAACCGCTGGGATTCGGATGACTCTGTAGATGCTTACGAGGCGCTGTTGCTCAACCTGATGCAAGGTGACAACTCCAACTACCTGCACATCTCAGAAGCTGAAGCCCAATGGCGCCTGGTAGATCCAGTCGTGAAAGCCTGGGCAGAAGACAAGCGTCCAGTACATCAGTATCCTGCTGGCAGCCGTGATCCAGAAGCGTCTAAAGTGATTTTTGAAGCTGAAGACCAGTTCTGGCGCTATAGCATTGAATTAGGCGGCGATAAATAATCCTGTGGTGTTCATACACCAGGGCGGAATTAATTCGCCACCAAGCCTAAAAAAATTGCAAATTTAACAGTAATTGTTGTTATTATTTGCACTCACTAAAAGCGGAGTTTAAACTCCGCTTTTTTCTCTTTATTACATGCGTTTAGGACGCAAATGACTGGATATCGTAATGAGCATTAAGTCGGATAAATGGATACGCAGGATGGCTGAACAACACGGCATGATTGAGCCGTTTGAGCCGAATCTGGTGCGTGAGGTGAATGGTCAAAAAATTGTGTCTTATGGCACTTCCTCTTATGGCTACGATATCCGCTGTGCGGACGAATTCCGCGTATTTACCAACATCAACAGCACCATTGTTGACCCGAAGGAATTTGATCCACAGTCATTTGTCGAAGTCTCGGGCAAAGGCTATTGTGTCATCCCGCCTAATTCGTTTGCTCTGGCACGGACGGTTGAATATTTCCGTATCCCGCGCTCAGTACTCACGGTTTGCCTGGGTAAATCCACTTACGCACGTTGCGGCATTATTGTGAACGTGACGCCGTTTGAACCGGAGTGGGAAGGCTATGTCACACTGGAATTTAGTAACACGACCCCCTTGCCCGCCAAAATTTACGCAGGTGAAGGCTGTGCGCAAGTATTGTTCTTGGAGTCTGACGAAGTCTGCGAAACCAGCTACAAAGACCGTGGTGGAAAATACCAAGGTCAAATTGGTGTCACATTACCAAAGATATAATCATACTCTTGAACACAACCAGAATATTTCACGGCAGAGGCACAGGGTTAAGCGCAGGCTTTCCCTGTGCCTCTGTGTCTTAAGCGGTAAAAGGATTCCTCTATGAAATTTAGATTTCCCATTGTGATTATTGACGAAGATTTCCGCTCGGAAAACTCGTCTGGCCTGGGCATCAGGGTATTGGCCAAAGCGATCGAAGACGAAGGTCTGGAAGTGCTTGGTGTGACCAGCTATGGTGACTTGACTTCATTTGCCCAACAGCAAAGCCGGGCCTCAGCCTTTATCCTGTCGATTGATGATGAGGAAATCGTTGAAGAGAAACCAGAAGCCATCGAGCAACTGCGTAACTTTGTGCAAGAAATCCGTTACCGCAACGAAGAAATTCCTATCTTTTTGCACGGCGAAACCCGCACTAGCCGCCACATCCCCAACGATGTGCTGCGTGAACTGCACGGGTTTATTCATATGAATGAAGACACGCCAGAGTTTGTGGCGCGCCTGATTATCCGCGAAGCGAAAGCCTATCTGGATAGCCTGCCACCGCCCTTCTTCAAGGCGCTGACGCATTACGCGGCTGATGGTTCCTACTCCTGGCACTGCCCCGGTCACTCCGGCGGCGTCGCGTTCCTGAAATCACCGGTCGGCCAGATGTTCCACCAGTTTTTTGGCGAGAACATGCTGCGTGCAGACGTCTGTAACGCCGTTGATGAGCTCGGTCAATTGCTGGATCATACCGGCCCGGTGGCCGCCTCTGAGCGTAACGCTGCGCGCATTTACAACTGTGATCACCTCTATTTTGTCACTAACGGCACCTCGACCTCGAACAAGATCGTCTGGAACTCCACCGTCGCGCCTGGTGACATTGTGGTGGTTGACCGTAACTGCCATAAATCCGTATTGCACTCCATCATCATGACCGGGGCGGTGCCGGTATTCCTGATGCCAACGCGTAACCACTTTGGCATTATCGGCCCGATTCCGAAAAGCGAGTTTGCCTGGGAAAATATCCAGAAAAAAATCGAGCGCAACCCTTTTGCCACCGACAAAAACGCCAAACCACGCGTATTGACCATCACGCAATCCACCTATGATGGCGTGTTGTATAACGTGGAAGAAATCAAGGAAATGCTGGATGGCAAGATAGACACCCTGCACTTTGATGAAGCCTGGTTGCCACATGCGACCTTCCATGACTTCTACGGTGACTATCATGCGATTGGCGCCGACCGCCCACGCTGTAAAGAATCTATGGTGTTCTCTACCCAGTCTACACACAAACTGCTGGCAGGCCTGAGCCAGGCCTCGCAGATTCTGGTGCAGGATGCAGACCAGAACCGCCTGGACCGTGACGTGTTCAACGAAGCCTATTTGATGCACACCTCCACCAGCCCGCAATATTCGATTATTGCCAGCTGCGACGTGGCCGCGGCAATGATGGAAGCCCCAGGCGGCACGGCCCTGGTAGAAGAATCCCTCAAAGAAGCGTTAGACTTCCGCCGTGCCATGCGCAAGGTCGACGAAGAATGGGGCACCGACTGGTGGTTTAAAGTCTGGGGACCGACAGATTTGTCAGAAGACGGCCTCGAAGAACGTGATGCGTGGATGCTCAAAGCCAATGAACGCTGGCACGGCTTCGGCAACCTGGCCGAAGGCTTCAACATGCTAGACCCGATCAAGGCCACCATCATCACGCCAGGACTGGATGTAGATGGCGAATTCTCAGAGGAGTTCGGCATCCCCGCAGCCATCGTCACCAAATACCTGGCTGAACACGGCGTGATTGTTGAGAAAACCGGCCTCTACTCATTCTTCATCATGTTCACCATCGGCATTACCAAAGGCCGGTGGAACACCATGGTGGCCGCGCTACAACAGTTTAAGGACGACTACGACAAGAACCAGCCCCTATGGAAAGTGCTGCCAGAATTTGTGCAGAAACACCCCCGCTATGAGCGTGTTGGCCTACAAGACTTGTGCACACAAATTCACGAAGTCTATAAAGCCAACGACGTCGCCCGCCTGACCACAGAAATGTATTTGTCTGACATGGTGCCTGCCATGAAGCCGACCGATGCGTTCTCGAAAATGGCGCACCGCAAAATTGAGCGTGTGGCCATTGATGAACTGGAAGGCCGCGTGACAGCCGTGCTGTTAACGCCCTACCCGCCGGGTATTCCCTTGCTGATTCCAGGTGAACGCTTTAACAAGGTCATTGTGAACTACCTCAAGTTTGCGCGAGAGTTTAACGAGAAATTTCCGGGCTTTGAGACGGACAACCATGGTTTGGTGAAGCAAGTCGTGGATGGTAAAGCCGTGTATTACGTCGACTGTGTGAAGCAGGAAGATTAAATTTTTAGTTTCACTCACATATTTTTTTACTGAGCTTCAGCAAAGGCAACTTAATGGTTACCTTTGCTATTTTATGCAGTGTTATGTTTCGCCTCTCGGCGAGTTACTTTCTGTTGCTTGCCCCACAGAAAGTAACCAAAGAAGAGGGCACCCAACCATCACGGCCTTCGGCTCCCTTGCGTTGCTCGGCAAAGCGGGCAGCCATCGAAACTCGCCCTGACAAGCCACATACTTCGTGGCTTGTTGCGGAACTCAAACAGCCGATGGCCGAAAACTCCCACTTCGCCTGCGCTACTCAGCGTGATGGGATGGGATTCATCTCGCCAAACTTATATTCGTGAAACTGCGCGGCTGAAAAACACTAGTCGTTTCTTTAATTCGCAAAATGTGGCGCTCATGGGGTTTTCGGGCCCCTATCTGCCGCGCCGAGTAGCGCAGGCAAAATAAGATGAAGCGAGCGGCTGTCCGAATCCCGCGGTGGCCTGCGTTTTGTGCAGGCCGCTAGGATGAGTTCTGCAAGCGCTTATTTTGGTGAGCAACGCAGGGAACAAGCGGAAGCTAGGGTGTCTTGTTCTTTGCCTTCTTTCTTATGGACAAGCATAAGAAAGAATGGTCGCCTGAAGGCGAAATAAAGACCACCTCCATCTGGAGAGCACACTCAAAAGTAAACCATAACCTGCTCAAGCAAAGAAAAGCAACTCGAACTCGCCAACAGGCGAAAAAGGAATGTGGATTTCCCAAAAACATCTAAGAATTGCAGTGTGGCAGTCACTCTTGATTCAGCTAAGCATTCACCTGATCTGGATCCTGGCCTCCGCCGGAATGACGACTTACCACTTGACTCGCTGCTTGCGCAGACGCAGCACATACTCTGCTCACACTATGCCTGAATGAGGAGAATCTCGACTACCTTCAACTAAGATTAAACATGCTTTAAAGAAGGACCTTTATCTTTTGTCCATCAATTAATACAATAAATTGTGTTTATCAGCGTCGCTGATAAACCATATCGCTGTAATGCAATCCATTGACCGACACGTGACCATCCTCAGTCACGAGCTCCCAATCATGCATCTCAATTTCCGGAAAAAATGCATCCCCGCCGACATGTGCATAGACACGCGTAATGTATAGCCTTGTAACATAAGGCAATCCTTGCGCATACATCTCTGCTCCGCCAATTAGGAATGGCTCGTCATCACCAGCACAGGCTGCAAGCGCTTGTGGCAGTGAATGTACGACTTTGGCGCCTTCAACGGCATATTCAGTATCACGCGTCACGATCACGGTCGTACGCCCAGGCAACAACCGTCCCAGTGATTCATAGGTTTTGCGGCCCATGATGATGTGATGTCCCATGGTCAGTTGTTTGAAACGCTTTAGGTCCTCGGGCAAATGCCAAGGCAATTGATTATTGTGGCCGATGACACGGTTATCTGCATGGGCGACGATCAGGGAAAGAGCTTGCATGGTCATGTTCATTAGAAAGCCGAGAGGCGTTTGAGGTCACGGATGATGGCTTCGCTATGCCCGTCTGGATTGACATTGCTGTAGGCCTCGGCAACGACGCCTTGGGGGTCAATAATAAAGGTCATGCGTTTGGCAGCTTGAAATACAACGAGGTTGAATAAGGCGCCATAGGCTTCTGCGACCTGACCGCTACTATCAGCCAGCAACGGAAAAGATAATCTGTGCTTTTGCGCAAATGCGGCATGACTGGCAACCGTATCGACACTGATGCCCACGACTTCAGCCCCGAGTGCGTGAATCTGCTGGATATCATCCCTGAATTGGCAGGCTTCACGCGTGCAGCCTGGGGTATCGTCTTTGGGATAAAAATACAGGACCACCCATTTGCCCTGCCATTCAGTGAGTTTGCGCATATTTCCTTGCGCATCTGGCAGGCTGAATGCAGGGGCTTTCATGCCGACGCTGACACGTGTAGTGGGCTGCTGATACTGGCGATAGCCCCAAATGGCCAACCATAACAACAGGCCGTACATGATCAGTTTGATCAGCATTGTGTTTCCTTTCTGGGGGTGAATGACATTCAGGTCGTTGACGCTGACAGCTGCTTATTGTACCTTAATCCGCCATCCATCCATTTAAGGTCATCCGCAATCGTTTGAAGTGTTGCAAGTTATCCCATGAAAAATGAAGCCATTGCAAAACTGCTGAAACTGATTGCTGCGGATCCGCAAAAGTGGGATGCCTATCAAAAGCTGGCAGGCCTGATGCTGCAAAACCAGGAGTTTCATGCGGCTGAGCAATATTTGCTGCAAGCGATCAGTCTGCGGCCAGATTTGCTGGAGCTTCGTGTACAGCTGGCCAACTTGCATATGCGCACCCAACAGTTCAAGGCGGCACATGAGTGCTACAAGCAAGCCATTGCCCTTGATGCCAAACAATCCCAGCTCTACTACCTGGATGCCCGTGCACTTAAAAACCTGGGCCGCGCCCAGGAAGCCATTTTGCGTCTGCGGACGGCGATCAAGCTGGATGCACAGCATATCAATGCCTTTAGCGAGTGCACCGACCTCATGCTGCAATTACAGCAGATCGAACCAGCCGCCAATGTCTTGAGGCAGGCGGTGGCTGCACACCCCGAGCACGTACATTTTCACTACCGCCTGGGCGCCTTGTGCATGCAATTGCAACAAATGGACGAAGCGTTACAATGTATGAACCAGGCTATCCGCATCCAGCCTGACTTTGCCGATGCTTATCATCAACGTGCGCTCATCTTGCAATCGCAGGGTAAGCCACAAGAGGCTTTACTCAGTTTTGATGAGGCCATCCGCTTTCAACCTAACCTCCCCTTGCCCTATAACAACCGCGGAGTCGTGTTATGCCAGCTCGGCAAATATACTGCGGCCATTGCCGATTTCCGCCAGGCCCTGCAGCTCAATCCTGGTTATGCTGCAGCACAGTGTCACCTGGGTTTGGCGCTGTATGAGAACAGGCAGCATGAAGAAGCTTACCCTTGCCTGGAAACTGCCCTAAAATTGGCGCCCAATCATGCGCAAGCCCGCTATACCATGAGTATGCTAAAACTGGCGCGTGGGGAATATGAATCGGGCTGGCCCATGTATGCTGCACGTTTTCAGGTGCTGCAGGATAAATTTAGGCCGGATTTAACCCGGTTATGGCCATCCTCTGGCTCACTGGTGGGCAAAACGATCCTGATCTGGGCTGAGCAATCCTTAAGTGATACGCTGCAATATTGCCGCTACCTGCCAATGGTTCAGGCTTGTAAGCCTAACCACCTGGTATTGGCCGTCCCGGATGCTTTATTTGAGCTATTGAATGAATATTGGGCACATGACGTGACGATACTCGTCGTGCGGCAAGATGGGCATAGCATGCCGCATTTTGATGTTTTCTGCCCCATGCTGAACTTACCAGCGGTGTTTAACACGCTTGTAGATACGATTCCGGCCAACTTGCCTTATCTGGGCGTACAACCCCGCCACACAGAACCCTGGCAACAATTGCTTGGCCCAGGGCGGCGTTTGCGGATCGGCCTCAACTGGTGTGGGGACGCGTCAAACAAATATGATCACTTGCGCAGTATCCCGCTGTTTCTCATGGCGCCGCTACTGAATATGGAAGTCGAGTGGCACAGCTTGCAAAAAGAATTCCGGCGTGAAGACCATATCATGCTCAAGCGTTTTCCCATGCTGGAATGCCATCACCCTGAATTAACTGATTTCACCGCCACTGCAGGGCTGATCATGCAAATGGATTTGGTCATTTCGGTGGACACGGCAGTCGCCCATTTGGCCGCTGCGCTGGGCAAGCAAGTATGGTTACTGCTGCCAGAATATCCTCACTTCCGCTGGTTACAACAGCGCGAAGATAGTCCGTGGTACCCAGGCATGCGCCTGTTCAGGCAAGGCGATGATGAATCCTGGGAACAAGTGATAGACCGCCTGCACCAAGCGATCACTGACTTGCTGGCGCAACAGCATGAACGGCTGATTGCAGGCAAATAAACCGCCCTAATTAATGGGATGGCACGCCGACGATATGTTTGACGCGCTCTACATCCACATGCAATAAGTCAGCGATGTCTTTGTAATCATCAGGCAAGGCGGCATTATCCCAACCATCGGCAGAATGTCTGGCCAAATTGACGGCCAGTTTCACATTACGCACTCTGGGGAGGTCGGCGCGCGCTTCATCCATCAGGTCGCTGAGCAACGGCGGCAAATTAAATACCTGCACCAGCTCGGCCTGCAACTCCAGCAATCGGAAGCCTAGCACCTCTTGTTGCACCACCCGGCTGCGCAAGGTTTTATCTGCCGCCTGACGCTGACTGATTTCACCCATCGCATCAGGATTGAAGCACCACATAAGCATTTCGGCAAAATCATGTAGCGAGGCTGCCACCCTGACTTCTTCTGCGTGCAAATCCATCAAATGCGCGGCAAATTCTGCGGCAAAATAGCCCGACCGATGCGCGCGTATCATCAACTTGAGTAAATCAATCAAGGCTGACATATGCTCATGCAACACGTCTTCAACATGCGGGACGGTCGGAATTTGCGCGAAAAATGTCCCGGTACCCATCATGATAATCGCTTGCTCCACCTGCACCAGGTCTTGCAACTGGTGGCGGCTACGATGATTATTGGCATAAGCCAATACCTTAAACATCATAAGCGGATCGTTGATCACCACGCGGGTAATATCACGCGCACCGGTTTCATCCTCGCGCGCCTGCAATTGAGCAATCTCTCTGGCAGTCTGCCGTAAAACAGGTATCTCTGCCGCCTTAAAAAAAGCCACCCAGTCTTTAACCGTGCGGTTGGCTCTTGCTTCGGTGAGTGTCACCATAAGGGTACTCCAACTAAAATCATGCCCGAGTATAAATCATTGCAATCAAGTGCCATGTCGGGATCAATTACACGAATGCCAGTCAGTTTCTTTTATGACTTAACCCTATTAACGTCACGCCTCAGCGTTTCTTTAGCAAGGCAGGCCAAACATCATGACTACTATGCGTCTATGTTAGAATGATGTTTTAGTTAATAATTCTGTCGTCCGCCAGGGCAACGGATGAACGTAAGAGCGGTCACACCTGATATGGCAATTGTTCTGCATACCCCCGAAGAGATTGAAAAAATGCGCGTCGCTGGCCGCCTGGCCTCTGAAGTGCTCGATTACATCACACCGTTTGTGGTCGCAGGGGTGACCACCAATAAACTGGACCAGCTTTGTCATGATTACATTGTCAATGTGCAGCAAGCGATTCCTGCCCCGCTAAACTATGCCCCGGATGGCCATACCCCCTACCCCAAGTCTATTTGCACCTCGATTAACCAGCAAATCTGCCATGGCGTCCCCAGCGAAAAAGAACTAAAAACCGGCGACATCGTTAATCTTGATATCACGGTCATCAAAGACGGCTATCACGGCGATACTTCACGTATGTTTATGGTCGGGAGCGTCTCCCCGCAGGCCAAACGGCTGTGTGACCTCACCTACCAGGCAATGTGGCGCGGCATTGAAAAGGTTAAACCAGGCAATACCTTGGGTGATATTGGCTACGCCATTCAGTCATTTGCAGAAAAAAATGGCTACAGTATTGTGCGTGAATTCTGCGGGCATGGGATCGGCAAAAAATTCCACTGCGAACCCCAAGTCTTGCATTATGGCAAACCAGGTGCTGGCTTGACACTCAAACCCGGCATGATTTTCACCATTGAACCCATGATTAACGCTGGCCGCCGTGACATCAAATTCATGCCGGATGGCTGGACCGTAGTCACCAAGGACCGCAGCCTATCTGCACAATGGGAGCATACCGTACTCGTCACTGAAGAAGGCTTTGAAATCATGACCATCTCTGCGGGTACACCCGCCCGGCCCACCGTCTAACGCAGGCATGTCGATGGTCACTCGCGCATGACAGTTATTGGCAAAGAACAACTCAAACAGTGGCGGGAGTCACTGCAACTGACCCGCCAACAATTGGCCGATGCCTATCTCGCCAAGCCCCAGGCCAAAACACTGCTACAACAACACACGCGTGCCCTAGATCATCTCCTCAAACAAATCTGGCAGGCCTACGCCTTACCTGATTCCGCCTCCTTGATTGCCGTAGGCGGATATGGCCGTGGCGATATGTTCCCCTACTCGGACATAGACCTCCTGATTCTGATGCCGGAAAACAGCGATTCTGCGTTACAAGCACTGGTGGAGTCATTGATAGGCAGCTTGTGGGATATCGGCCTGAATATTGGCCACAGTGTGCGTAATCTGCAAGAGTGCCTGAACGAGGCGCAGCTGGATGTCACCATCATGACCAACTTGCTTGAAGCACGCTGGCTCACTGGCGACAGGCAAATGTTTAAGTCCCTGGTGCAGTCGCTGCATGCAGCGCTGGATCAACCCCGTTTTTTCGCCGAAAAACTGCGTGAGCAACAAATCCGTCATGCCAAATTTCATGACACGGCTTATAACCTGGAGCCGAATATCAAAGAGAGCCCGGGCGGGCTCAGGGATTTGCATATGATCCTCTGGGTCGCGCAAAGCCAGGGCTTGGGTAATGATTGGGCAGCCCTTGCCCAGTCAGGATTATTAAGTCGGCATGAAGCGATGCAAATAAAAAAGCACGAGCGCTTGCTGCAAAACCTGCGCATCCGCTTGCATCTGATGGCTAAACGGCGGGAAGACCGCCTGGTATTTGATTTTCAAAACACGCTCGCCGAACAAATGGGGTATGTGACGACCCCGCAAAAACGGGCCAGCGAACAATTGATGCAAGGCTTCTACAGCAGCGCCAAGGCCATCATTATTGAAAATGAAGTGCTGCTCAAATTACTTCATGCACGAATTCATCCTGAACAAACGCCAGCGCAAGTACTCACCGCCGACTTCACGCTGTCACAAGGCCTGCTGAGTGCAAACGATCCAGACCTGTTTCAACGTAAACCAGAAACGATCCTGCAATGTTTTCAACTCTTGCAGCAATACCCGGAAATTACAGGATTTAGTGCGCCACTGGTGCGCGCATTGCAGGTGGCCCAACCCCTGATCAATCACCAATTCCGGCAGCAAGCCAACCACAAGGCCTTGTTTTTACAGATTCTGAAAAGCCGTGAAGGCGTGCATCGCAGCCTGAGGCGCATGAACCGTTATGGCATCCTGGGTCGTTACATCCCGGTATTTGGCCGCGTCATCGCCCAAATGCAGCATGACCTGTTTCATGTCTATACTGTAGATGAACATACGCTGAACGTTTTACGCAACCTCAGGCGGTTTGCCAAGCCAGACTTGCGCCATGAGTTTCCATTATGTAGCCAACTGTTTAATGAATTTAGCCAACCGCATTTATTGTATCTGGCAGCCATTTTTCATGATATTGCCAAAGGCCGGGGGGGTGATCACTCCCTGCTCGGCACGCTGGACGCACGCCGCTTCTGCAAGCAACATGGCTTACCCAAAGCCGATACCGAACTGGTTGCCTGGCTGGTAGAGGCCCACCTGAAACTCTCCAGTACCGCGCAAAAAAGTGATTTATCCGACCCGGATGTTATTGAAAACTTTGCGCGCCTGGTGGGCACTGAATACAGACTGACAGCCTTATACTTACTGACCGTCGCAGATATCCGCGGTACCAGCCCGAATGTATGGAATGCGTGGAAAGCCAAGCTGCTGGAAAGCCTGTTTTTACAGACGCGCCGCGTCCTGCAGCAATCCCTGGATACCGAAGCCCAGCTCAGCTTGCGTAAGCAAGAGGTCTTGCAAAAACTGAGTAGCTTTAACCTGAAAGAGCCCTCGGTCGCTGCACTGTGGCAAGCTTTCGGCAACGGCTATTTCAGCCGGTTTGACAGCGATGAAATCGCCTGGCAAAGCCGCTTGCTGATTCCACATCTGCGTACAGAACAAGCGATTGTGCGGGCCAGACTCAGCCCGAAGGGGGATGGCATACAGGTAATGATTTACAGCCGCGACCAAAAACAAATTTTTGCCCGCATCTGCCATTTTTTTGACAGCATGCAATACAACATTGTGCAGGCCAAAATTTACACCACTGCGCACGGCTATGCCTTGGATAATTTTATTGTGTTGGAGCCCGACACTCGCCAGATCAGCTATAACGGTTTATTGAAGCATATTGAGCAAGGCCTCAACGCAGAGCTGCAGAACACCGAACCACTCACCCCAATTCGCGGCCGTGTCAGCCGGCAAGTTAAACACATGCCGATTACGACCCAGGTCAGTTTTAAACCTGTTCCTCATCCTCAAAACGCAGCAGAACACTTGCAGCAACTGGATATTATCGCCAATGACCGGCCGGGATTACTCGCCAGCATGGCATTAATCTTCCAGCAACATGGTATTGCCTTGCACAATGCAAAAATTAACACGCTAGGCAACCGTGTAGAAGATAGCTTCTTAATCTCTAATTGCCATGGCGCAGTCTTAGATGAAGCAACACTAAATGACCTCGGATTAGCGTTAAACGCCCTCTAACGTCACATTATCACAACAAAAAGCCCTTGGCATTTTTGCCAAGGGCTTTTTGTTTAAGCGCTCAATCTTATGATTGACGGCGACGCAAAGCAATTAATCCCAGCCCTGCCAGCAACAATGCAAAATTTTCAGGCTCGGGAACTGGGACTGTGACCAAATTCAAAACCACTGTTGAACCAGCCTTGAAAGAAACATTTTCCCAATTGAGACCAACTTGGTTTGCATTAAAAGTTAATCCAAGGCCAATATCTGTGAAAGACTTCGAATCATAAGTCACGCTAGTAATTGCGTCGGCACCAGCGAAACTCAGCAAGTTACCATTGTTGATTGATATCCCATTATTTGAGTAAGACTCGGCGGAGTAGTCAAAGTAAGTGTCTTTAAGAAAGTTATAAGTGATCTTGTTATCAGTGACTGTGATATCAAAAGAATCGAACACCAGCTTTTCTGAGGTTCCTGACACATTAAATGTGGTCGTTGGGTTTCCAAATAAATACGCTCCACCATTAGCGTAGTATGTAGATGTCACGGTGCTTGCATTGAGCCCAGCGTAAGCACCGGAAGAGAATACAAAAGCGGCCGTCGCAATCATTGTAGTGAGCTTCATAACTAACCTCATCCTGATAATTAATTGATTTTAAATTAATTCTATAGAGCCACCAAAATTATGGCAATAGCCCTTTTGGCCTAGCGAAAAATAAAATCTATATAAAAGTCACAAGTTTTTATATGCTAAGATTAGAAAATTATTGAAAAATTGTAACTAATTTAAGTGAGAATGCTTAGAGAAAATTATTTTTAACTTACTACTAAATTGTTAGGTTCTCAGAAACTATGAATAAGCTTTTAAAAAAATTTAAGTTGTTATCGTTATATTGCGTTACGTTGCACTCTAGTCTAGCGAATGCCGCAGCTACTCTTGTAAATTTCGATGACCTAGATGCAAATATATATGGATCAGTATCAGTTCCATATAATTATGCAGGTCTGAATTGGAGTAATTTTTCCGTCATAGATGGTGTCAAATTTAGGACATCTACGGTGTATTACGAAAGCCCCTCTGGCTTCACCAGTTTCTCCCTACCAAAAAGTGGATATGAGAGTGGCGTAGTCAGCTCATCAGCGGTGGCTTTTAATGATTCCGGTTTCGATGCATATATAAGTTCATATTTAAATGACTCCTTCACCTTAAACTCGTTTTATATTACGGCGGCATGGCGGAATGAACTTAATATTGAAGTCACAGGATACCTAAATGGCTTTCAAACCAATTCAATTTTGCTCATAACCTCGAGAGAAGCTCCGACTTTAGTCACTCTTAATTGGAAAAATGTTAATCAAATTAAATTTCATTCTTTTGGTGGAGTGTCTAATGGGCCTTTTGTGGCTAACAATGGTCTTCAATTTGCACTTGATAATTTAAGTTATCGAGTTACTGCTGTTCCTGAATCAAAAGCAGTTGAGTTGCTTTTACTTGGAGTAATTATTTGTTGTGTATGGAATACTAAAATATCCAAAAAGATCAGCCCCACTAAGTAACAATTTGCCATAGCACCCGCCCGGCGGTTACATCAAATAAAAAACCCTGCCAAATCGACAGGGTTTTTTATTGAATATTTAAATAAAACTTCTGATTAAAAGTGTTTGTAGTGTTTTTTCAATTGCTTAACCACTTCCCACTGGGATTTCAGGCCTTTTGGAAACTCTACATAGTCACCCGCTTTGATGGTAACAG
Organism: Methylophilus sp. 3sh_L; assembly: GCF_046766015.1. Lineage (NCBI taxonomy): Bacteria > Pseudomonadati > Pseudomonadota > Betaproteobacteria > Nitrosomonadales > Methylophilaceae > Methylophilus > Methylophilus sp. 3sh_L. The sequence goes on along the minus strand of NZ_JBKOUF010000001.1, from coordinate 912,010 downwards.
TCTCGCCGCCTGCAGGCGTTACTTTGAATTCACCTTCCAGCACGTAAGCTTTTTCTGTCATGGTGAAGTCCAGTGGGAATTTTGAAGGTGGGCAATCCCAGATGTTCCAGCTGGAGACGCCCAGCTCTTTGAGTTTCTCTTGGGATGGGTTGCTGTCGATGATGATTTGAGCCATGACGGTTCCTTAATGTGAATTTAAAAACTGCAAATAGAAATGCCGCAAAACTGCGGCATTTCATGTCTGGCGGAAGAGGTGAGATTCGAACTCACGGAGGGCGTTAACCCTCGACAGTTTTCAAGACTGTTGCATTAAACCGCTCTGCCACTCTTCCCGAAAGCGCGCATTATAGCAAACAATCAGTCATCTGGAAGCGTTATTCCAGGAAAAAGTACATCATTAAAGCCAAATTTTGTCAGATCACGGATGCGCATGGGGTAAAGCACCCCAAATAAGTGGTCGCATTCATGCTGAACCACGCGTGCATGAAAGCCGCTTACCGTACGGTCAATGACATTGCCTTGCGGATCAAACCCCCTGTAATGCAGATGCTGGTAGCGCGGCACGAGGCCACGCATTCCTGGTACAGACAGGCAACCTTCCCAGCCCTCCTCTTCCGCAGGATCCACCGGCGTGAGTTCCGGATTGATCAAAATGGTAAAAGGCACGGCTTCAGCCCCTGGATAACGTGGATTGGCGCCTACACCAAACATCACGACTTGCAAACTGACCCCGATTTGCGGCGCGGCAATCCCCGCGCCTTGCATGTGCGACATGGTGTCATGCATATCCTGAATCAAGTCATGTAAGGCAGGCGTATCAAACTCCGTGACCTTATCCGCCACACGGTATAACAGCGGCTCCCCCATGCGTAATACTGGTTTCACTGCCATGCTGATTCCTCAGGTTTAACCGGCGGCACAATCATTATCAGACAAGTACTGCGCAATGACCATGCGCACTTTATCCATGGTTTGCTGGAGCAAGGGCATCACCTGCTCAAACTGGATGGATTGCGTACTATCTCCACGGCCAGCGGCAAAGTTGGCGACAGGGCAGATCGCCGCATAAGACACGCCAAGTTCACGCGCCAGCACCGCTTCCGGCATGCCTGTCATCCCGACAATCGTGGCACCATCGCGTTCATAGCGGTCTATCTCTGCCGCCGTCTCCAGCCGCGGGCCTTGTACGCAGGCATAGACCCCGCCATCCACCAGGCTATAACCGACATCGGCAGCTGCTTTGAGGCAACGCTCACGCATGGCTTGCGAATAAGGCTGCGTAAAGTCTACATGCCGCACCGGCAACTCTATGCCGTCGTGATACGTATTATTGCGGCCATAGGTATAGTCCAGAATCTGGTTTGGTAACACAATATCGCCAGGGATCAGGTTACGCGTAATGCCGCCAACAGTGGCAACCGCCAGCAAATCGCACACCCCGACTGAATGCAAAGCCCACAGGTTGGCGCGGTAATTGACCGCATGCGGCGGAATGGTATGGCCGCCGCCATGACGTGCCAGGAACACGACTTCCTTGCCGTTGATTTCGCCAAACACCAGTGGCTGCGAGGGTTCGCCATACGGCGTGCGCACAATCAGGCGCTTAGAAATATTCAAATTATCCAGTGCGGTGAGCCCAGTGCCCCCAATAATACCTAACATACGTTCTCTTTATGATTGTTCATCTGCAAGGCATAAGCGTATCATGGATTTATGGCATACTTAAGCCATGCAAGCCTTTTCCAAGCCCGCCCAGCCGCAACCCAGCCTCACCCTAGCGCACACGCACTATGAAAACTTTCCGGTCGCCTCCCTACTGCTTCCGGCACCTCTACGTCATGCGGTCACGGTGATTTACCAGTTTGCACGCGAGGCAGACGATATTGCAGATGAAGGCCAGGCCAGCGAAACAGCGCGCTTGCAAGCGCTTCAAGTCTATGAAGACGAGCTATTATTGATTCAAGCTTATATCCAGCCCGCAATGCCGTTGTTCCATGCCTTGCAAACGGTGATACGTTCGCATCAGTTGGATGTACAACTCTTGATAGACCTGATCGACGCTTTTAAGCAGGATGTGGTGAAAACCCGTTACCGCAACTTTGATGAGGTACTGGACTACTGCCGCCGCTCGGCCAATCCGGTCGGACGCCTGATGTTGCAGCTCTATGGCAGTGACACTGCCCAACATCGGGAATGGTCTGACCACATATGCACCGCCCTGCAATTGATCAATTTTTACCAGGATATTGCCTTGGATCTGCAAAAGCATGGCGAGGCCGGGCGTATTTACTTGAGCCAGGAAGAAATGCATGTCGCTGGCATCAGTGAGCAGGATTTGCGTTCACAACGTCTGGACAGCGGCTGGCAACAGTTCTTTTTGACACAAGTATTGCGGGCAGAGCGCCTATTAAAGTCAGGCAAGCCGTTGGGGAGAGCCCTGCCTGGCAGAATCGGGTTTGAGCTACGCATGATGATTGCAGGTGGCGAACGTATCGCGCATAAATTAAAATCCTGCCGTGGCGATATCTATCATCATCGCCCCACCTTAAAAGCCTATGATTGGCCACTGATTTTGCTGAAAGCCCTGTTTAAACAATGACACCGCAACAATATTGCCTGCAAAAAACCCGTGAAAGCGGTTCCAGCTTCACGTTAAGCTTTGCCTTTTTGCCCAAAGCCAAACGCGAAGCGATGACGGTACTCTATGCTTTTTGCCGCGAAGTGGATGATGTGGTCGATGAGTGTACCGATTACCAGATCGCCCAAACCAAGTTGGGCTGGTGGAAACAGGAAATTGAACGGTTGTTCCATGCCACGCCGCAACATCCTGTGACTCAGGCCTTGCAGCCCGTCATCAAAACCTATGGCTTGCAAGAAACCCATTTCATTGAAATCATCGATGGCATGCAAATGGACACGCAATACAATCGCTATGCGGATTTTGAACAGCTAGGCTTGTACTGTTACCGTGTAGCCAGTGTGGTCGGCTTGCTGTCAGCGCAAATTTTTGGCTTTAAAAATGCGGATACTTTACAGTATGCGCATGATCTTGGGATGGCGTTCCAACTCACCAATATTATCCGCGATGTCGGCGAGGATGCCCGCCGGGGGCGAATTTATATTCCGCTGGATGAACTGGAACGTGCACAGGTGACTGAACAGCAACTCCTAAACAGTGAAGCCACCGCTCAAACCCAAGCCTTGCTGCTCAAGCAGATTGCACGCGCTGAGTTGTTTTATGACAAAGCGCTCAAGCAATTACCGCCAGAAGATCAAAAGGCACAGCTACCCGGTTTGATGATGGCCGCCATTTACCGAACGCTATTGCAAGAGATCAAACAAGATCCTAATCTGGTACTCACGCATAAAATAGCCTTACCGCCATTTAGAAAGCTTAAATTGGCGCTAAGCGCCTGGTTTAAATTCCGCCGCTCATGAGTGCAGTGTTATCCAAGCCTGGTCAAGAAACCTCGCCAGTTTTTAGAACAACCGCCAGGCCACGTCGCGTGGCCATCATCGGGGCAGGGCTGGCTGGTTTGTCTGCCGCTTTACGGCTGAGCCAGCAAGGCCACCAAGTCTGCGTGTTTGAGGCCGCTCCGCAAGCGGGCGGCCGCGCACGTAGCGTCTCACATGCGTCAGCGACCTTGGATAACGGTCAACATCTCTGCCTTGGTGCTTATCATGCCACGCTCGCATTATTAGATGAGGCAGGCATTGATCCTGCGCAGGTGTTCACACGCTTGCCACTGGCATTACATATGCATCATGGCAATCAATCCATCTCGCTGGTGACCCCGCGCTGGCTTCCCGCCCCACTTCATCTGCTATGGGGATTGATCACAGCACGCGGTCTGGATTGGGGCAGCAAATGGCGCGCGACCAGCTGGATGCGGCAATTACAAAAACAACGTTTTACGCTGGCACAAGATATGCCGGTCTCCACTTTGCTGACGCAAGCGCAGCAAACACCGTTGCTGATCAAAACCTTGTGGGAGCCCTTATGCCTGGCCGCGTTAAACACACCACTGGCCCGCGCCAGTGCACAGGTATTTTTAAATGTGTTACGGGATAGCTTTCAGTATCGCCGCCAGGACAGCGACTTTTTAGTGGCTAAATCAGATTTGTCGCAGGCCTTGATTCAGCCGCTGATCGCACATTTAGAAACGCGTGGCGTTCAACTCCGGTTACGGACCCCTATCACGGCGATCCAACCTTTTGAACAGGGTTGTAAGGTGACGCATGCGCAACCAGAAGCCTTTGATGCCGTAGTGATTGCGGTCGGACCGCACCAATTGAAAACCGTCGCCGGCGCGCCGACCTTACCGCAGTGGGACTATCAGCCAATCACCACCATTTACCTGCAATTCAACGATCAGGTGCGATTACCACATGCCTTTATAGGGTTGTGTGATGGCTGGGCACAATGGGTGTTTGATCGCGGTCAATGCTGCAACCAAGCCGGCTTACTTGCCGTCGTCATCAGCGCACACGCGCGGTTCGAGATGGACAAATCCACATTAATCACGCACTGCCTGACCGAGATCAATCTTGCGCTCGCCAGCCATGGCGTCAAGCTACCTGAGCAGCCGCTGTGGTCCCAAGTCATTACCGAAAAACGGGCGACTTTTACCTGTCATCCGGCCATGAAACGACCCAGCTATCAAACCGTAAACGCACGTGTCTTACTAGCTGGCGACTATGTTGACAGCCCCTATCCGGCGACAATAGAAAGTGCGGTCCGCAGTGGTCAAGCCGCTGCACAAGCCATTGGCCGCTTACTGGCTTAACGACAAGCCGTCGGTATCTAGTTAACCTTTACACACGACAGCCAAGTGATTATTGGCTGGTCTGTAAATACCATCCCCACTATCCGGGAAAGTTTCTTTGTAAGACAGTCTGTTATCTAACTCATACCCAGCGCTACATAGCTCACCTGCTTTGCGCTGGCATTGATCCCAAGTGGTATTGAATTCACTGCACGTCAGGGTATAGCCTGTTTTACCGTTCTGCCCCGTATATTGTTGCGGACTGACGCTGGCACAGGCAGTCATCAAGAATGGCAAAAGAAAAATCATTTTTTTCATTATTTTTTCTCCTTTTAATACATTTCGTCATCTTATTGTCATATTTTTGTGTATCTGACTTCTATTTGGCCTGCCAATCTAAGCAATAGTTGCATGAAGTTTTTATGACAATTACTTTTATAGCAATTAAAATAACCACCACGCTATTGGTTTAGTCTCTGTATCGGACTCGCTACAAATGCCTACAAAATGCCTCGCATTTGTAACTGACAGTCCATCCCAGCTTTTTTATACTATTTTCATTGTGATTGATTGAAGGGAGTGAAGCATGAAATATGCGACCATCATGGCCACCGGCTTGCTAGTCCACATGTCAATCTTGGCTTCAGACATGTTACCCACAGAAGATTACGCAAACCTGACAGGTGAAAAAGTACGCATCCTCAAACAACTAGGCAAACAAGCGGAATGTATACGTCTGGCTAGTGATAATGAGGCGTTGCGTGCTTGTCAGGAGAAATTAGCGGCTGAAGAGATCACCCAGCCCGAAAAAGAAAGAACTGCGAGGAATCTGGAAAAGTTAAGCACTGACAACCCTAAACAAAACGAGTTTTTTTAACACCAAGCAGTATTTAAACCCGCTTACCTGTGGTTGCCTACCCTCTTCTGGGCAACCTCATCCTTAGGCAACGATAGGACTCCCATCTATCGTTGCCATTTTTTTATGTGCGTAGCACGTCTATCGCTTGCTCCAGCCGGTCAACCGCATCAATATGCAAACCGGTGATACCGCCTTTAGGCGCGTTGGCTTTGGGGATGATGGCATGGGTAAAGCCCAGTTTTGCCGCTTCCTTTAGCCGCTCCTGGCCGCGCTGAACCGGACGCACCTCTCCCGCCAACCCCACTTCGCCAAATACAATCAGCTTGCCAGGCAAAGGTTTGTTCTTGAGAGATGATACAATCGCCAGCAATACCGCCAAATCCACGGCAGGCTCACTGATTTTCACGCCGCCGACGGCATTGATAAAGACATCCTGGTCATAACAGGCGACACCGGCATGCCGATGCAACACTGCCAACAACATGGCCAGCCGGTTTTGCTCCAACCCCACGCATAACCGTTTGGGATTAGGCGCATGCGCCGTATCTACCAGCGCCTGAATCTCAACCAGTAAAGGCCGCGTGCCCTCTTGGGTGACCGTAATACAGGAGCCAGGCACAGGTGACTCATGATGCGATAAAAACAAGGCCGAAGGATTGCTGACTTCACGCAAGCCCTTTTCTGTCATGGCGAACACGCCCAGTTCATTCACCGCACCAAACCGGTTTTTAAACGCGCGGATCAGCCTGAAACTCGAATTCTGGTCACCTTCAAAGTAGAGTACGCTGTCAACAATATGCTCCAGTACGCGCGGGCCAGCCAGCGAGCCTTCTTTAGTGACATGACCGACCAGGATCATGCTGATACCCAACTGCTTGGCAATCCGTGTTAATTGCGCGCTGCATTCACGCACTTGCGCCACAGAGCCGGGTGCTGACTGTAAGGCTTCGGAGTACATGGTCTGGATAGAGTCAATCACCACGACATCAGGTTGATGATGTTGCAGCACATGGCTGATTTTTTCCAGGTTGATTTCGGCCAACACATCCACTTTGCTCGCATCTAGGCCAAGCCGTTGCGCACGCATGGCAATCTGCTGCGCAGACTCCTCGCCACTGATATAAAACGCTTTGAGTGATTGCGAGACCTTACAGACGGTTTGCAATAACAAGGTAGATTTACCAATGCCGGGATCGCCGCCTATCAGCACGACGCCACCAGCCACCAGCCCCCCGCCCAGTACGCGGTCAAATTCGGTAATCCCCGTTGCCTGGCGCGAGACATCTTGTGCTTCAACATCTGCTAGTTTTTGCAATTGTGCCGTCGGCGCCAGGCTGGCAAAACGACTTTGCGTGGCAGTTTCAGGCACGGTCTCAACCAGGGTGTTCCACGCATGGCAACTCGGGCATTGCCCTTGCCATTTAGGCTCAACGGCACCACACTCGGTACAGGTATATTGTGTTTTTGGTTTAGCCATGAATTTTAAAAGGCACCCTGGCCGTGACGGCACATAACAATTCATAACCGATGGTGCCGCTAGCCTGCGCCACGTCATCTACAGGCACTTGCTCACCCCATAACTCCACAGGACTACCGATGGCAGCCTCTGGAATATCGGTAATATCGACCGCTAGCATATCCATGGAAACCCGGCCTAGCGTACGGGTTAAACGGCCTGCGACGGCAATAGGCGTCCCCGTTGGTGCATGGCGCGGATAACCATCCGCATATCCACAAGCCACAATGCCTACACGGGTCGGTTTGTCCGCGGTAAACAAACTGCCATACCCTACACTTTCTCCCGCAGAAATCTCCTGCACGGCAATCAAACCTGACTGCAAGGTCATCACCGGTTTCAGCCCCAGGCTGCTGGCCGGTTTCTCAGCGACAGGCGTGGCACCATACAGCATAATGCCAGGACGCACCCAGTCTGCATGGGTATGTGGCTGCTGCACAATGGCCGCAGAATTTGCCAGCGAACGCGCATAGGGTGTGGGCATCATTTGCCCCACCACCTGCATGGCCGCATCCGTGCCATCATCCACATCCGCGTTGGCGAAATGTGTCATGAGGATCACTTCCCGCACATTCGCAGAACTGGCCAATTGCTGTAATGCTTGGCTGTAATGGGTTGGCTGAAAGCCCAAGCGATGCATGCCGCTATCCAGTTTAAGGAATACCCGCAGCGGAATATTGGGGCGGCTTTCAAGTACCCAGGCCAACTGGGCTTGATGTGAGACCACGATATCCAAATGGTACTGGTCAACCAGCGCCATTTCTTCTGCTGAGAAAATACCTTCCAGTAACAAAATCGGATGCTGGTAACCCACGTCACGCAACGCAATGGCTTCACTGATATTGAGTACGGCAAAGGCATCGGTCGCCTTCAAGCCATGCGCAGCATTGAGCAGGCCATGGCCATAGGCATTGGCTTTGACGACAGCAATGACTTTAGATTGCGGCGCATAGCGCCTGACTTGCGCCAGGTTATGCGCCAGCGCAGCTTCTGAAATATGGGCGACAATAGGACGCATAGTCGTGCCAGCAGAATTAATACTCGTCTGGCATATATGCCGCATTGGCATAATCAGCAAAGCGGGTATGCGCGCCCATAAAGGTCAGGCGCACGCGGCCAATCGGGCCGTTACGCTGCTTGGCGATAATAATTTCGGCAGTGCCTTTTTCAGCGCTGTCCGGGTTGTAGTACTCATCCCGGTACACGAACATGATCAAGTCGGCATCCTGCTCAATCGCGCCCGATTCACGCAAGTCACTCATGACTGGACGCTTGTCCGGACGTTGGTCCACACTACGGTTAAGCTGTGAAATCGCAATCAGCGGCACGTTTAATTCTTTAGCTAACGCCTTGAGAGAACGCGAGATCTCGGAAATTTCAGTCGCACGGTTTTCACCCGAGCGGCCAGCCGGTGAAGTCATCAACTGCAAATAGTCGATCACAATCAGGCCCAGTTCACCGGTCTGGCGGTGCAAGCGGCGCGCACGCGCACGCACGTCAAAGCTGCTTAAGCCCGCGCCTTCGTCAATATAAATTGGCGCTTCGTTGAGTTTACCCAGCGCCGTGGTGAGCTTTTCCCAGTCCTCATCTTCGAGGTTACCGTTACGCATTTTATGCTGGTCCAGGCGGCCAATCGAGCCGATCATACGCGTGGTCAACTGGGTCGCGCCCATCTCCATCGAGAAAATCGCCACGGCTTTATTGGTATCCAGCGCCACGTTCTCGGCAATATTAATCGCAAATGCCGTTTTACCCATCGAAGGACGACCGGCAATAATCACCATGTCACCGCCTTGCAGGCCAGAGGTCATGGAGTCCAAGTCGGTAAAACCGGTCGGGATCCCGGTCACATCAGAATGGTTTTCGCGTGAATACAGGTAATCAATGCGGTCAGCCACTTGCGGCAACAAGACCTGCATCCCCAGAAAACCCTGGCTCTTGCGGTTACCACCTTCGGCAATCTGGAAAATCTTGGCTTCAGCTTCATCCAGCAATTGCTGGGCATCGCGGCCGTTAGGCTGGTAAGCACTTTCTGCAATATCAGTTCCCACGGCAACCAGCTGGCGCATGACAAAGCGCTCGTGCACGATTTCCGCATAACGGCGGATATTGGCGGCCGTCGGCGTATTTTGTGCCAGTGCGCCCAGGTAAGCCACGCCACCCACTGTAGTGAGCTCATTACTGTTTTCAAGGGATTCTGCCACGGTCACAATATCGGCAGGCTGGTTACGCTCAATCAGCCTGGCAATATGCTCGTAAATGAGCTTGTGGTCATGCTGATAGAAATCCTGTGGTGCGAGGATATCGGCAATCTTGTCCAGCGCTTCATTGTCGAGCAATAGCCCGCCCAGTACGGATTGCTCAGCTTCGATAGAGTGTGGAGGAAGTTTTAAGAATTCGAGTTGTTCATCAGCCATCTTGCGATTATACCGAAAAGCAGTCTGGCTTTTTGAGCTTTCAGAAGAGATCAAAGATTAAAATACTTTAGCCACAGAGATCACAGAGTTTGTGGCTCGCTCTATCAAGTGACTGGATAACTTACCAATATAGAGTTTGGTTTTTTTCTCAGTGTCCTCTGTGATCTCTGTGGCTAAAAACAAAAAGGCTACCGAAGTAGCCTTTTCTCGAACTGCAACCAGAGGCTTGATTAAGCTTCTGGCGTCACTGTCACAGTGATGTCTACAACCACGTCGTGGTGCAGCGCCACGCTCACAGCGAAGTCACCAATGGTCTTCAGTGGGCCATTTGGCAAGCGCACTTCCGCTTTTTTCACTTCGTGACCTTGTGCTTGCAAGCCTTCAGCGATGTCCATGTTAGTCACGGAACCGAACAAACGGCCATCCACACCGGCTTTTTGCGCCACGGTCAGTACAAAACCAGCCAGTTTTTCACCACGTGCTTGCGCAGCGGCCAACAGGTCAGCTTGTTGTTTTTCCAGCTCAGCACGTTGTGCAGCGAATACTGCTTTATTCGCTTCAGTGGCACGTTTGGCTTTACCTTGTGGGATCAGGAAGTTACGGCCGTAACCGTCTTTCACTTTTACCACGTCACCCAGGGAACCCAGGTTTGCTACTTTTTCCAATAAGATTACTTGCATGTTGTTCTCCTAAGCCGCCGATTAACCTGGGTGTTTGTCTGTGTAAGGCATCAGGGCCAGGAAACGTGCGCGTTTAACCGCAGTTGTCAGTTGGCGCTGGTATTTAGCCTTGGTACCAGTCATACGGGCTGGGATGATTTTGAAGTTTTCTGAAACGAAATCTTTCAACAGATCTACGTCTTTGTAGTCAACTTCTTTGATGCCTTCTGCGCTAAAACGGCAGTAACGGCGACGTTTGTACATATCTCTTGCCATTTGAAACTCCTTAAATTCTTTAATACTGTATTCGCTGTAACTCTTGTATGTGCAGTACCACCTGTGTGCTCTTTGCACTGCGTTGTGCCAAAAACCCTTTTACTTTGATTTGATCGCCGCTTTGCAATGGCAGATTGGCTTTTTCGCCAATCAGTACTGCGGGTAACTGACACTGCACCTTGCGATTCATCCCGGCTTCTTGCTGTTCTGAATCATGTTGCAATTGCAATCGCAACAAGGGTAAGCCTGCCGGTGTGTAACGCAACGCTTCAACAGAGTGAATGGTTGCCGCAATCACCAGCGTATTCACAACCCTTAAGCAGCTGCCTCAGTGGTCGCAGCAGGTGCGTCACCCACGATGGTTTTGGATTTTTCCTCTTTCATCATTGGGCTTGGTGCTGTGACGGCTGTTTTAGTCGAGATGGTCAGGTGACGTAATACAGCATCGTTAAATTTGAAGCCGTGCTCCAACTCTTCCAGCACTTCTTGGCTGCACTCGATGTTCATCAACACGTAGTGCGCTTTGTGTACTTTTTGAATTGGGTAGGCAAGTTGACGACGGCCCCAGTCTTCCAGACGGTGGATGTTGCCGCCATTGCCTGTGATTTGTGCGCGGTAACGCTCAATCATTGCAGGCACTTGTTCACTCTGGTCAGGGTGAACAATAAACACGATTTCATAGTGTCGCATGAGATTTCCTTGTGGTTAAAGCCACCTTCAGAACAAACTTAAAACGCCTGAACAAAGTGTGGCAAGGTTGCAAAACACGCGATTATAAACTCTTTTCACGTGCTTGATCAAGCACTGATCATTTTTTGGGTGGATTTTCCAGGGACTTATCTTCTTTAGGCAAGTAATAAGGGTCGGCGACATAGCCTGGCCCCTTCATGATAATGATCACGATCAAGCCTATCATCGCGGCGCCGATAAAAAACCAGAACGTAAACAGCAAGCCGAGAAACATAGAATTGCGTTCGAGGTCGTGCGCCAGCAAATCGCCTGACTGCCACCAGTCATACACAATCGGCGAGGCAAACAGAACGCTCCCTAACAGCCACCATTTAGGCAGCTTCTTGAGCAACTGCCACTCTTTGTAGCTGGGATAACGCACGCCACCTGGAAGTTTTTTCAAGATACCCATGAATGTGTATGCCTTATAAGCAACCTGATTTGACCAGCCTTATTTTACCTCAAGGCCCAAAACAGTATGAAAACGATATGACTAATTCGTTCACCCTTTGCGCCATATCAAATATAGGCCTTTGCAAGGCTTAACTGGTCTGTGGTTAAAGAATTAATTTCAGATGCCGTAAAGCACTTAAACCATGAAACAACGGGCAATGCTGCCCTACTCATTACGTTTGAGGTCATTGCATGCTAGTACAAAAAAAACAAACCCATTGGGAAGGCATTTTGCAAGCCATACAGAAATCCTATGCGATTAAACGGCATATCGAATTCTTTGAGTGGCTGAAACAGGATATTCATCCGTTGATGCGGCATGATGCGCTATTGGCGGCTTGGGGTGACTTCAGTACCGGCGAATTGCATTTCGATGTGTCTTCCGCCATCCCGGAAATGTCCACCCAGCGTTTGCTGGAAGACTCGGCCATTGTCAATTACCTGATGTGCAACCTTTATAAACGCTGGGTAGAAAATGACGAAAAATGGTTTGTGATTAACCGCTTTGATGCCACCGGCATCCATGCGCAGTCCCCCAACCCGTTCACCCAGCAGTTGATCAAAATGCACTCGCTCATGGTGTATGGCGTGCGTGACACCCGTGGCAAGTCAGACTGTATTTATGTGTTTTTTGACCGCACCAAAGAGTTTCACGTCCCCGACCAGATGCTGGGCATGATCATGCCGCACTTGGATGCTGCCATCCGCCGCATTGGACATCTCAAACCAGTGATCAAAGACGAAGACCTGCTGGATAGCATGGCCCAAGGCGGGTTATCAGACCGTGAGCAGGAAATCCTGCATTGGGTCCGCAGTGGCAAGACCAACCTGGAAATAGGCATGATCTTGAGCATCAGCGCCAACACTGTGAAAAACCACTTGAAACGTATTTTCCAGAAACTGGATGTGTCTTGCCGCGCACAAGCGGTTGCCAAAACCGGCTTGAGCAACGGCGCCCGCAGACCCAACTAATCTATTCCAAACGAAGTCAGCTTGGCATACCCAGTTTTGGCTAGGCCAGCTAGACAGTAACGCTAGATAGACCAGCTTAGCCGCGGCCAGTAAAACGCTGAATTTCGCGCATCTGGCGCTTGGTCGGGCGCCCCATACCCCGGTCGCGCTCAGCAAACTGGTCTGCCCCACTCTCTTTGACCTGTTGGCGCATGCGCTGACTTTCCTCTGTCTCGCGGTATAGCAAAGCGGCTTCGGGGGCACCGCGCCGCACATTACTGAGCGCCAGCACTTCGACCTCTATCTGCATATCCTTGTTTTTGATACTCACGCGCATACCAGGCTTCATTTCTCGTGCATTTTTGGCACGGTCGCCATCAATACGCACTTTGCCAGCATCGACCGCATCGGCCGCCAGGCTACGGGTTTTAAAAAAACGGGCCGCCCACAGCCATTTATCGAGACGGCAACCGTCATCCTTTTCTGGCGGGGCTTCTTGCTTGCGGTGATGCGTACGTGGCATAAATCAGAAGGGTTGATGATCTTGTTGTTGCTGGTTATGGAACATGCGCGCCTGATTACGTTCCAGTGTTTGCCGGTAGCTGGCCAGTGCAGCTTGTGCGCGCGCCATCAGCGTGTCGCCCTGATAGGTGCCGTCAGCCTCTTGCACACCTGCTTCACAGTCGGTCAAGTGGGCAATGCCTTCCAGTACGTGGTCGATGGCAATGATCTTGAACATGCCGTTATTGACCGCGGTTACCACCGTCTCATCCAGCACCAGGTGACGCTGGTTGCGTTTGGGGATAATGACACCCTGCTCGCCATTTAAGCCCAAGGCCTGGCAAACACGGAAATAACCCTCAATTTTTTCATTCACGCCCCCTATTGGCATCACTTCGCCAAACTGGTTCAGGGCACCCGTGACTGCCATCCCTTGTTTAATTGGTAAGCCAGTCAACGCCGACAACAGCGCAAACAATTCAGCACAAGAGGCAGAATCACCTTCTACCCCGTTATATTCTTGCTCAAACACCAGTGAAGCGTTGAGGCTTAATGGGGCCAGCGCCCAAAAACTGGCACTGAGCCAGTTTTGCAGAATATAAATACCTTTGTCATGCGTAGGGCCACTCATATTCACTTCGCGGTCAATATTAATGACGCCGCTACGGCCGGGATAGCAACGGGCGGTAATGCGGATAGGCGAACCGAAACTGGCATCGCCCAACTCGATGTGGGTCAGGCCATTGACTTGACCCACCACACTGCCGTGCACCTGGATCAATAATTCATTATCAATAATCGAGTCACGGATCTGTGTTTCAAAAAACTGCTGACGCAATAACCGCGCAGACAGCGCCTGCTTCACATGCGCATCGGTCACCAAGCGCGCCTCGGCAGCCACTGCCGCACTCTCATGCATGAGCTGATCCAGATGCACAAACCGCGTACTGATACGGCCTTGGTCTTCTTCCAGCCTGTGCATGAACTGCAACAGTACATTCACTGCTGCACTTGTAAAATGCGGCATCACCTGTTGCTGGCATTTACGCGCAATATAGCCCGCCACCCAGGCATAATTATCCAAGGTCGCGGCGACGCGGTCTTCGAACTCGACTTTTACCGGGAAGAAATCAAAGAAATCTGGTTGTGCTTCAAGGCAATCGTAATAATCTTCACGGCTGGCAATCATGACTATTTTGACATGGACCGGTAACGCGCCGTGGCGATTCCCGCCTGCCCCCTGTTGTGCGTGATTCGCCCAGTCTTCAATCTGCACCTCGCGGTTACGCATGAGGCGATACAGTTTTTCAAGCAAGGCACTGCCATTGCCTTCATCCTGCATAAGATCGCGTAAATGCAATAGCAACATCCCGCCATCGGCCTGATGCACGCTACCGGCACGCAACCGTAAAAACTCAGGCCATTGCGCCGATTCCCCGGCTGCCGTTTCCAGCATGCCAAATAAAGCGGCAAAGCCGGGATCTTTATCTTCCACCACCGGCTGTTTGATGCCCGAGGTCAGGTTAGCGCGCTGATCAACTAATAGATTCACGCGAAAACGGGATAAGAAACCGTCATTGATCAACCCATCGGTGCCGCTGTCCCCTTCACTGCCGACTTGTTGCCAAGCCTGTAAATAAGCCAATACCTCGGGCTTGATCACATTAAAAAATGGCGACAATTTGGCACTACTCAGTTGTGAGCGCAAGCCATCCACGCGCTCTTCAAGCCAGGTTTCAGCTTGCGGAACATTCACCTGGCCATTGGCGTCTACCCATTGCTGCATTTCGGCCACCAATCCCTTGATAAAGGACTCCATGACCGTGCGTAACTGGGCGCCCAATCCGGCCGGCAGTTTGATGTAATTGGCACAGGATTGCTGGCTAAAATCATACAACGCCACCAGGTCGGTCAGCGTGGTATCAATCCCGGTCATCGCAGAGGCTTTCATCGCCGCCAGTGTGAGCCCGGCACGGCCTGAGCCGGGCGTCCCCAACACCAGCACATTACACCCATCCTGCTGTAACGACAGGCCCATCATCAATGTTTTCTGCGCTTCCGGCTGCAGTTTCCAGCCATAGTCGGTCAGGCTGAACTCACTCGCATCGAGCAGATCGGCAGTGGACTCAAATGACATGGGCGACAGTTTATAGGAAACGGTCATTTCTTCAGGGCTGAGGACTTGCATCATTTAGGGCTGTTTCCATTGTTGTTTTGCTTGTTCATCAGAGACACGGGCCTCTACCCAGTGCTCACCAAACGCACCGATTTCTTTTTTCCAGAACGGTGCGTCAGTTTTCAAATAGTCCATCATAAAGGCGCAGGCATCAAAGGCTGCCTGGCGGTGCAAGCTGGTCGCCGCCACCAGTACAATCTGCGCCTGGGCAGGCAATACGCCCACGCGGTGGATCAAGCGCACGCCTAACAACGGCCAGCGGCTAGCCGCCTGCTGCACAATACTCTGCAAGGCTTTTTCGGTCATGCCAGGATAATGTTCAATCAACATCTGGCTTAATGCGCCTTGACTGGCGTGCTCTCTCACCCAGCCGACAAAATTCACCAGTGCCCCGGCTTCTGGCGAGGCGTGCCGCAGGCGCTGCAATTCATGGCCCAGGTCAAAGTCCTCAGGCTGGACGGATATTTCCAGATATGCCAGCGTGCTCAAGTCAGCCTCCGGTCACAGGTGGGAAAAACGCCACCTCATCACCTTCATCAAAGGTGGCCATATCATCAACCAACTCATGATTGATGGCCGCACGCACGACGCCGCTGCCGTTAAACAGTTTTTGCCAGGTCTCGCCGCGGCCGGACAACCAGGATTTGAGTGCAACGATGGTTTCTACCTCGTCTGGTAACTCTACGTCTTCAGAGGAGTAATTCACCACCTCTTTGATGCGTGCAAAATATAAAATGGTGATCTTCATGTGGGGGTGTTCTTTCCAACCTCGTCTAATTCGTCCAGCAATTCCAGGGTTTCCAGGCTCGCCTGGGCTAGCTCGACCTTCTCTATCTGGGCAAAGCGCCTGGAAATTTTCTGGCTGCTGATATGCACATCCTGCGCATTTTCATGCGCCTGGCGGATATTATCGGCCAGTTTCTTCATGCGGGTATCAAAGCGGTCAAAGTCTTTACTCAATTTACCCAGTTCGTCCTTGATGATATGCACCTGCTTGCGCATCTCAACATCTTTAAGCACCGCGCGCGCTGTATTCAGCACCGCCATCAGGGTAGTGGGCGAAACCATCCAGACACGCTTTTGCATCGCATAATCGACCACATCCCGATGATAAGCGTGGATTTCGGCAAACACCGCTTCAGCAGGGATAAACATCACGGCGCCATCCGAAGTCTCGTTGGCAATGATGTATTTGCTGCTAATGTCATCAATATGCTTTTTGACGTCTGCCTTAAATAGCTTGGCAGCCTGCGCCTGGCCGACCTCCCCCTGGCTGCTATCAATCATGCGGTGATAATTCTCCAGCGGGAATTTACTGTCTACCGCCACCGTGCCAGTCGGCTCGGGCAAGAACAAGGCACAATCCACGCGTGCACCATTACTCAGCGTGTGCTGCATGGCAAAGCTGGTGTTAGGCAGTACATTACGGATCAAGCCCTCAAGCTGCACCTCACCAAAGGCACCGCGGCTGCGTTTGTCGCCCAGCAACTCTTGCAGGCTCACCACATTCACACTCAGGCCATCAATTTTCTTTTGCGCTTCATCAATCGTTGCCAATCTGGCCATCACGCTGACAAAGGTTTCGTTGGTCTTCTTAAAGCCCGCCTCCAGGCGCTCGGAGACCTTACCGCTCATTTCTTCCAGCCGTGTATCTACAATCTTGGTGAGCGCTTCGATACTCTGCGTCAGGCTTTGGGTGGTGGTTTGCAAGGCGGTATTGAGCAGATTTTGCTGCAACATGCCCTGCTCTGACAAGCCGTTACGCAAACTCAGGCTGAGTTGCTCACTGCTCTGGCTCAAGTGATCGCGCTGAGCGACCTGTAATTGTTGCATGGATTCACGCAAGGTCTGCATCGCGTCCCGCGTGGCCGTCAACTCTTGCGACAGTTGGGCGCGCAACCGGTCTTGCTGATCGGTATTCAGACTTTGCAAGCGATCCGCCAGCTGGTTTAGGGACTGGTGCATTTCATGCAGCATCATGCGGTGTTTTTCTTCCAGCTGTTGCGCCAGGAGTTGTGACAGCGCCTGCTGCGCCGCTTGCTGTTGACGTCGCGACTGCCACACCAGCATGGCAATAATCACGACCAATAAAAGGAGCTGAATAATTTGAAACATCATGCTGGCATTATAGCCGATGACTGGAAAGGCCACACCGCCCGGCCGTAATTTCGGCCAGCGGCTTGCCGGAAGCTATGATGCACGCTCACATCACATCAATAAACACGCATTCTTTGCGATATTTGAGACTAGGCCATGCACACATGACATCCCTGTGGTCCTGGCCGAGTTTGATAAATGAATGATCTAATGATGATGCGTTTGCAGGCCAGGAGCATCATGTGCTTTGGCAAGCCATTGCATTTCGGAAGGGTTGTGCTCCATATCCCCCAAATCCGCATAATCGACATGCTGGTATTGGCTTAAGGCAGTCAAGGACGTTTTAGGCGCGACTTCAACGGGCCGGTCAGACTTGGCCGCCGGCTGCAAGGCCTGCAACTGTATGCTGACCGTGTGTTGTGGATAGGTATATTCCACCTTGTAAGGCAGCTTCAAGGCAGGTATCCACCATACTTGGCTTTGGATGCCATTGCCCAAGATACCGGTATACTTTTCCACCACATAGCCATATTGTTTACCCGCTTCGCCCGCTACTTTTTGCAGGCTGGCCAGTTCAGAGTCAGTCACCAACTGTGTTTTGAGCTGCCATGCAGCCTCATCCATTTTGATCGCCAACAATTTCAAATCCACATCCGCATAATCAATGGCGCGGCGTTCGTCATGCATCAGGTAGACATAGCTGAATTGCCCACCCGGTTTTTTCTGCCACAAGCTGCTGTGGTGTGCAGGCTCGCCATTTTGGTATAGGTTGCGGATTTCCACTTCATCCTGGTCGCGCATTAACCACCATTGCAAGTGCTTGGCAGCTTCAGTCTGGCAGGGGGATGCGCACTGTACGGTTTCGTAGCGCGCATTGACGGCTTCTTCGGCAGAGGCGCCGGCACTGATCATCGTCATCAGCAAGGCAAAGCTGCTAGCGGTTTGTTTCAATTTCATCATCATTCCATTTCTCACTAAAGGCAGAGGGCAGCTTGCGCTGCCCTGCCATTAAAATACGCGATTTTTCAGTGCTAATCTTAGCGTGTGATTAAAAACCAAACGCGTCTTTCATCACTTGGTAAATATAGCTTTGTTCCTGAACGCCATGCACCAGATAAGCTTTAGGGCCGACAGCGTAAATCGCAACCTCTTCACCCGCGTGGGTTTCAGAGCTCAGTGGCACCAGGGCTTCCTGGTGGAAGTCTGGATCTTCAGTATCTACACCAGACATGTCAACCACACGGCCAGCAGCAATCGCCTCATTGTAAACTGCATCGCCTGGGGAGTTGGTGTGGTAGCCAGGGCCGTTAGCAAAGCTCACTGTGGTGTAAGGCTTACCGTCTGCAGCCAGGGTTGGTGTCGTTTTACCTGGCTCTACTACTTTACCCAGAATCGGGTTGCCGCGTTTTGGATAGCCGCCAATGGTCAAGGTATGACTATGGTCAGCGGTCACGATAATCAAAGTATCATTCAGGTTCACTTTTGAAGCCGCTTCACGCACCGCATCCGACAGCGCTACCGCATCTTTAAAGGTGCGGTAAGCATTCCCCGCATGGGAGGCATGGTCAATCCGGCCACCCTCTACCATCAAGAAGAAACCATTCTGGTTTTTCTTCAATATGTCGATGGCCTTGCCTGTCATTTCTGCCAACGAAGGTTCACCGGCAATATCATTTGGGCGGTCTTGCTCGTATTCCATGTGCGATGGGTTAAACAAGCCCAACACTTTGTTAGTCGTGGCTGGATTCAAAGCATTGAATGCCGATTGATTTTCGATATAGACGCCGCCAAACTTGCTCACGTATTCTTGCGTCAGGTTACGGCCATCTGTACGGCGGCCTTTGGCGCCTTCAATATCTTTAATGCTATTAGGCAAAAAGTAGCTGCGGCCACCGCCAAACACCACATCAATCCCATCGCCGATTTTGCCATTCCCAAAATTGTCGATCAGTTGCGCCGCAATATCTTTCACGCCATTGCTGGCCGCCGCCGCAGACAGGTTAGCATTGGCTTCCCAGTCACGGTTGGAAATATGCGCATAAGTCGCTGCCGGGGTAGCATGCGTGATACGCGCAGTAGAGACCACACCCGTGGCTTTACCCGCTTGCTCAGCCTGCTCCAGGAAGGTAGTCACTTTATTGGTATTGATTACCGCTGGATTCGCCTCGTTACGGGCGACCGACTGGTTCAGTGAAATGATGCCGTCATTGGTTTTCACGCCAGAAATAATGGCAGTCATGGTCGGTGCAGAATCTGAAGTCTGCTGGTTGGTTGAATACGTTTTGGACAACGCGACATAAGGGAATTCTTCAAAAGACAGCTTATTGCGCTCACCGTCGATACCTTTGAGCTGGCCTTCAAAAATACGGGCACCGGTCACTGTCGAAATCCCCATACCATCGCCTACAAACAGAATCACGTTTTTGGCTTTGCGGGCGTTGGGTACCAGCTTTTTACTGTCGTTCAGGCTAGCTGCACCATCGTTAAGCCAAAACTGGGCGTTTTCTTCCGCCATCAAAGGTTGTGTCAGCGAGACTTGTGTGCCCAGCAGCATGGCCAACATAGCAGTACGTTTTAAGTTAAACAGTTGCATGTTCGTTTCCTCAAAGATATTCGTTATTAATTATTGTGCGCGTCTGCGCATGATGACGGCAATCAGACCAAGCCCTACCAGCATCAAGGCATTGCTATCCGCTTCTGGGACTGCAGAAGCCGTTTGCAAACTAATATTGTCTACGCCCAGTTGCAGTGAGCTCTGATTGGCCACACTGGCAAATCGCAACATGAACTGGCCGCCGCCGGACAGGAGCGGGGTCAAGTCAAACTGGTAGCTCAGGTAATTGTTGGCAGCCAGCGTGCCATTGGCACCGCCCAGATACAGGCTCTGCAGGACATCGCCCTGGCTGGTAGAAAAAGGATCACTGCCCGCCTTTAAGAGATCTACACGGACATGCTGGTTGGGATGGTCGGTCGCGTCAACGCTGTAATCCAGACCGCCTGCATCCACTGCTGTGCTGACTGCCTGATTGTTGACAAACATTTGGAAGGTCAAGGTCGCCTGGCTGACCGCAGACGTCGTGAAGTTCTGATACAAAACGTTACTGGCCAGGCCGTAATTATCGAGCAAACCGTAATGTGTGCCCTGGTAAGCACCAACGGTCGTGTGTGCAGTGACTTCAGAAGTGGTGCCTTGCTGTGACAGTACGCTGCCAACCACGCCGGCTTCAGCCACTTGCCAGCCGACGAGGTCATAGGCGTCTACGCCCTGCACCTCGAAGCCACCATTTTGGATTAATTCTGCGGCGTGCGCTTGAGAGAGCAAAGAAGCTCCCACAAACCCTGCCATGAGCCAAGGTTTCAATGTCATCATTCATCCTCTCACAGATGGTTATATTATGTTTTTGTACACTTAACGTGTTTGTCATGTCACAAGTCATTTGCTTGTGTTAGCCCATGCATTCTTGAAAAACTCTGTGTCAGAAAAGTTGCGGAAAAATGAAATTTATATGACGGACCTGACTAGTTTGATGCCGTTCAACACCGCCTAAAATATTAAAAAATGTAAGCCAGCGCTGGTTTCACGGAACCTTCATAAAACCATCACGCCCGCTAGTCATCATGAGCTACGTTTCAGGCGCCGGACCACTGAATGCCTGTTACAAAGCCACGTTAGGATTTTCCGGGCTCAAGAATTGTTCTTGCGCTCTTGATATGGGGATGATTTATGAATTTTTTTCGTTTGTTACCAATTTCAGCAGCAGTATTGATGGCCTTAAGCGGCCAAGCTTTGGCTGCTGCCAGCACCTCTGGTGTCGTGATCGGCTTGCATGGTGCCAAGCTTGCCAATACCTTGGTGTGTATTGACGCCAACCTGAATGCCCGTTGTGACGGCAGTGAAGTCAGCACACAGACCAATACCAACGGTGAATTTAACCTGGCAGGCAATGGCGCCGTGGTCGCGCAAGCAGGCAAGTTTGTGTATCGCGCAGCGGCACAAAACGCAACTGCGGTCAGCGCGTTGAGCACTGAAATCCAGGCGCTCATGGAAGGCAGCAATCTTGACTACATGACTGCACGTGACCGTCTGGCCGCCAGATTACATGTCAGCGGATCCCAACTCGAAGGTGACTTCACACAAACGAGCACAGGCGCAGACCTTGACAGCCTGCTGACCGAAAACGATGAGTTGCAAAACCGTCTTGCCGAAGCGGTCCGTGAAGCGGGTGGCAAAGGCAACTTGAATAAAGCCCTTAGCAACCGTCTGAATCTGGACAAAATCGAGCATTTTGTGGTGATCTACCTCGAAAACCGCAGCTTTGACAATCTGTTTGGCAAATATCCAGGCGCAAATGGTTTGAATACGCCACAAGCCAAGGCAATCAAACAAGTAGACCGTGACTACACTACCACGCTGACTACCTTGCCACCCGCTTGGGGCGGCATGCTGGCCAATGGGCAGAAAAATACCGCGGGTCAAGCAATCACCCAGGCACAAACGACCGGTGTTTGGCCAAATGCGCCATTCCAGATCGATGCCACGAGTGACCAATTCGGCTATGGCCTGGTGACTGGCAACAACATCACCCGAGATTTGTACCACCGCTTTTTTGAGAACGCCATGCAAATCAATGGCGGCCAGAATAACCTGTATGCAGCCTTTAGTGATGCCGGTGGTTTATCCATGGGTTATTTTGATGGCAGCAAAATGCAACTGTGGGGTCTGGCGAAAAAATACACGCTGGCAGACAACTTCTACCAAGCTGCATACGGCGGTTCATTCCTGAACCATCAATACCTGGTTTGTGCATGTGCACCAGCGATTTCCGCCGATACCGTTGCCAATAACAAGGCCTCGCTCAATGTATTGACTACGCCAGTCAATGGCGTGCCACAATTGGCCCGCAATAGCGCCATGAGCGCGTCTGCGATTGGCACCAACGCCACCAACACCTCATTCAAGAGCGGCAATATTGCCCCATTGGACTACTTTGGTGCGGGTGACGGCTACCGTGCCGTCAACACCATGCAGCCACCGTTCCAACCAAGCGGGAATGCGCCTGTGACCAGCGCCTCAGGTAACCAGTTGCTGTATGCCAACCCATCGGCCTCGACTACCTTGCCCGCACAAACCATTACCACGATTGCTGACCTGCTGGATGGCAAGCAAATTAGTTGGAAATGGTACTCCGGCGGCTGGAGCGATGCCGTCAACGACCGCAGCAATGTCTACAAATCCAATAGTTTTGGGGTTGCTGACGCCAGCCACGGCGACTTCCAGGCCCATCACCAGCCATTTAACTACTATGCAAATTTTGACCCAGTGGTCCATGGCACTTACCGTAACAGCCACTTGCAGGACCGTGCCGATTTGCTGAATGACATTACACAAGGCACCTTGCCAGCCGTTTCATTCTACAAGCCGATTGGCAACCTGAACCAGCACCCTGGCTACACCAACGTGACCAATGCAGATGATGAAGTCATGACCATCATCAACCAGCTGCAAAACAGCCCGCAATGGAACAACACACTGGTGTTGATCACTTATGATGAATTTGGTGGCCAGTTTGACCACGCGGTCCCACCCAAAGGCGATTTGGTCGGTCCAGGCACCCGTATTCCTGCCTTGATCATTTCACCTTTCGCCAAAAAAGGGGCCGTGGATCATACCCAATACGACACCGGCTCTGCCTTGCGTTTTATCAGCCACCGTTACTCACTGCCACCATTGGATGGCCTGAAAAAACGTGATGAAAGCTTGCAAAGCCATGGCGCCAATATCATGGGCGACCTGACTAACGCCCTGGCATTTTAATCATAAAAAATACAGCGCAATTGAGCCATCAATTGCGCTGACTGAATCTTAATTTTTGGAGAAGAATCATGATCAAATCTTTAGGCTTTGCCAGCTTGGTAGCCTTCACCTTGGCATCTAACAGCAGCTTTGCAGCCACCCCTACCATCGTGTTTTCAAGTGCAGACTATGTGAGCGAATCTGCCGCCGTCGGTAACTACATTATCGACAACACGGATTACCTGGGCGTGCGCCTCACCTTGAGCAACAGTATGGATATTTCCTACATTGGCGGTAACTTCAGCCAATTCTCAGATGGCAATATTTTTGGCGCGATTGTCAAAGCGGGCGACTGGAACAGCAGCACCTTGGCCGCCAACAGCCTTGCACATACGGTTTTTTCTGCCACCGGTGGCGATCAACTTGCGTCCCTGGGCAGCACCGTTCACCTGACAGCAGGCAGCTATGACATTATTTTCGGTTCGGGCCAATTTGGGGCGACTGGCTATAGTGCATTGGTAGATACACAAGATGCGGCCAGCACCAGCAACATGTTCCAAAGCACCGACGCAGGCGTGACCATCAGTGCGCTCTCCGGAAGTGCTGTGCGCGTCACCGCCGCGGCCGTTCCTGAAGCCAGCAACACGGCAATGATGATGGCTGGGTTGGGCTTGACGGGGCTTATGTTGCGCAGACGTCAGTCCAAATAATCACCTCTTTGTGATCAACAAAGCGGATGAGCAGCTTGTTTATCCGCTTTTTTATTCACTTCAGTCACGACCATGTCCACCTTGAAAACCTTATTGCTCTCCCTGTTTTGCCTGGCTGCATTGCCATTGACTGCGCATGAAGATGACGCCCTCTCCGTCGTGCCTGCGCAAGCGTCCCAACCCGCCAATACCTTGTCAGCCGCCGCACGTCACCAGACATTAACCGCACTGGGTAAGCAACTGTTCCATGATAGGCAACTGTCGGCGTCGGGCAAACTATCGTGTGCCAGCTGCCATCAGGCGGAGTATGGCTTTACCCCAAACAACTCCAAAGCGGTACAAAAGGGCGGTGACCATATGCAACTCATAGGGACACGGGCCGTCCCTACACTGATGTATTTGCAATCCACGCCCCCTTTCACAGAACATTACACTGAAGATGAGGGGCTACAGCCGGGGTTTGATAATGGGCCGGCCGGTGGCTACACCTGGGATGGCCGGGTGAATACCTTGGCAGAACAAGCAAAAATCCCTTTGTTTTCGCGTAATGAAATGGCCTCAACACCAACGCTGATCGCAAAAAGAATACGCACCGCCTATCCTAAAGTGTTCGCACAGCTGTTTGGCGCGGAAAGTTTGCAGTCTGACGCCGCCCTCACAGATGCAGTGTTATTGGCCTTGCAAACCTACCAGCAAGACGCGGCAGAATTTGCCCCCTACTCCAGCAAGTTTGATCACGTCATGCAAGGCAATGCCAGCTTTACACCGCTGGAAGAAAAAGGCTTTCGGCTATTTATGGATCCCAATAAAGGTAACTGTGCAAGTTGCCACCAGGCGGCGGTCATACATGGGGCCTTGCCGCAGTTTACCGATCATGGCTATGCTGCGCTGGGCCTGCCGCGCAACCAGCACATCAAGCAAAATCATGACCGGCACTATTACGACCTGGGATTATGTGGCCCGGCCAGGCAAGATCTGAATGCAGAATACTGCGGCTTCTTTAAAGTCCCCACCTTACGCAACGTCGCCCGTAAAAAAAGCTTTTTTCATAACGGCGTTGTACATATCCTCAGGGATGCCGTGCGTTTTTATGCTGAACGCGATACTGCCCCAGAAAAATGGTATCCGCAGGACCGCAAAGGCGGGCTGCAAAAATATAATGACCTGCCAGAAAAATACCGCGACAACATCGAGACCAAAGCGCCTTTTGGTCAGCAGGCTGGCGATCAAGCACCGCTCAATGCCCAGGAGATTGACGCGATTGTGGCTTTTTTAAAAACGCTCAATGATGACGTCCCGGCAGCAGGCGCATTGGCAAAAGCGCAATAACATCAAAGCCCCTTCATCCAAAGGCATTAGTTATTAGCGCCAAAAAGAAAAAGCCCCGACTGGTCGGGGCTAAAGAGACTTTAAACTTGAAAAACACGCCACAATTACACAAAAGCATCCAAAATGCTGACTATGAGCAGGATTAGCAATCCAAACCATAATACTTTTAGATTAAACCCTGTCATTTATTGCGTCCTTGCGATGTGTGTAGAATACCTATTTGCCAATCTGCATACAATGGCCCGTTCGGGTCATCTTTGACACACCGTATCATCACTTTCAAAAAAGCATGACCATGACGGCCATGCTGACAGCTACATCTTTACTGTACTCAATACGCTAAAGCGTTGATTAAATCCAATCCCGAGCCCGGCATTCACTTTTAATGTAGGCATAGTAAACAGGGGCCGCCACAATGCCCGGCAATCCAAAGGTGGCCTCCATCAGCAACATGGCTACCAGCAGCTCCCAGGCATGCGCCCGGATTTGCCCGCCGACAATGCGCGCGTTTAAAAAATACTCCAGTTTGTGGATGACGATTAAAAAGGCCAGCGAGCCCATGGCAATCACAAAGGAATGGCTGGTACTGACAATGACAATCACGGTATTGGACATCAGGTTGCCCACCACAGGCAGCAAGCCAACCAAAAAGGTAATCGCAATCATGGTCTTGGTGAATGGTAGATGTACACCGCACAACGGCAAAATCACGATCAGGTAAATCGCGGTCAGGCTGGCGTTGACCGCGGAAATTTTCACCTGCGCAAACACGATATTTTTAAACGCCAGCGCAAACAGCGTGATGCGATTGAGCAGGCTTTGCGCAAGCGGTTTATGGTTACCGTGTGTTTGCACATCATGCAAGGCGACCATGGCCCCGATCACCATGCCGATCAGAATATGCGCCAGATGATGCCCGGCCTCCTTGCCCAGCAATTGCCAATCTGCCGAATGTGAACGTAACCACTCAATCACGGTTTGCTGCAAGGTAATCGCATCATCTGGCAAACGCTCGTTGAGCCAGGGCGGCAACACTTTGCGCGAGTCTTCAATGATTCTAGCCAGTTGATCAAACAACATGGCCAAACCGCCGCTGTCACTGCGGATCAGGGTCACAATCCCCATGCCCAAGGCAACCAGCAGGCCGATCACCAGCGTGGCAATCAGCATGACTGCCAGCCATTTGGCATATTTACCCGGCAATTTGCGTGCAATCAGCGGCGAAATGACATGAATCAGCTCAAACACCAGCATGCCGACCAGCAGCGCGGGCAATAATTGCACCTGCAATACCAGCCACATTAATCCCACCATCAATACAAAGGTGGCAGTATCCAGTCGTTGAGTTTGGTTCACAGCGAACTCCGGTTCCTCGTTTGTTGAGTCTGTTACGCGACTAAAACTTGGCGCGTATTTGTTGGGCGGCATCCATCGGCAGCTTGAGTAGGAAGTGCACCGCCTCATCAAACTGTTTATCCAGGATCTCCCCCTGGCACTTTTGTACTTCCCTGGTCAGTTCATCTACCCGCTTATACGTGGTCGATATCTTCAGCTGTACCATCTCGACAAAAGGCATGCTTCCTGCCTGGTCCATTGCTTGTTTTGCCGTACCACCATAAGCGCGTACCAGGCCACCCGTGCCCAGGTTAATGCCACCATAGTAGCGCACCACGGCAACACAGCAATTGACATAATTCTGCCCATCCAGCATTTGCATGATGGGTTTACCCGCCGTGCCTGCTGGCTCACCCGCATCTGAAAAACGTGCCACAATCCCTTCCGGTGTTTTCATGCGAAACGCGTACGCCAGATGACCGGCAGTTTGATGCTCACTGGCAAATTGGCGCAAAAATAACGCCAGTTCACGCTCGTTTTCACAGCGCTTGGCGCGGGCGATAAAGCGGGATTTATTGATGGTTTGATCGGCTTGGCCGAGTTGACTAAACGTTTGCATGACAGAGACTTCAGGACAACCCTTGTATTCTACCATCTGTATCGACGCGGATACGGCTGCTGGCGGGCTGTTTGGGCAATCCGGGCATGGTCATGATATCGCCACAGACGGCCACGACAAAACCCGCGCCACGCGATAAGCGCAGCTCACGCACATGCAAGGCATGTCCTTCCGGCACATTACGCAACTTGGGATCACAAGAGAAAGAATACTGTGTCTTAGCAACGCAGACCGGCAAACCCTGGCTCAACTCTGCCAAACGGGCAAGCTGTTGTTGTGCCAGCGCACTAAACGTCACCTCGCTGGCGCCATAGAGTTTTTGTGCAATCGTGTCCAGCTTTTCAGCCAGCGATAAATGATCTGCATACAATAACGAAGGTGCGGAGGACTGTTTTGCCAGCTCAGCCACCGCATGGGCAAGCGCAATCGCCCCCGCCCCGCCCTGCGCCCAGTGATGGCAGACATGCAGACTGGCGCCTAAGGCTTGCACGGCTGCTTGTATTAAGGCGATTTCGGCCTCGGTATCCGCGGTAAAATGATTGAGTGCAACCACCACTGGCAAATTGAAATGCTGGCGCAGATTAGTCACATGCTTGCTGAGATTGGCAACACCAAGCTTAAGGGCGGCGAGGTTTTCCTGGTTCAAATCCGCCACATCCACGCCCCCGTGATATTTCAAGGCGCGTACCGTGGCGACAATCACCGCCACATCCGGCCGCAGGCCGGACTGGCGGCATTTGATATCCATGAATTTTTCTGCGCCGAGGTCGGCACCAAAACCGGCCTCGGTCACGACATAATCCGCCAGGCGCAAGGCCGTTTGGGTGGCGACCAATGAGTTACAGCCATGCGCAATATTGGCAAACGGCCCCCCATGCACCAACGCAGGCGACCCTTCCAGCGTTTGTACCAGATTAGGTTGGAAAGCGTCTTTGAGCAACGCGGCCATCGCACCTTCGGCTTGTAAATCACTCGCCAAAATCGGCTGACCCGACTGATTCAAGCCAACCTGAATCCTTCCCAACCTACGCGTCAAATCCGCCAGATCGGTCGCCAGGCAAAAAATGGCCATCACTTCGCTGGCGACGGTAATATCAAAGCCGGTACGTGTGTCATTTTCCAGCGTCACCCGCCGCAAGGCGCGGTCATTCATATCCATGCAGCGGCGCCAGCTTACCGTGTCAAACTGCAACGCGTTGCCGTGATAAATATGGTTATCTATCAGCGCCGCCAGCAAATTATTGGCGGCACTGATGGCATGAAAATCACCGGTAAAATGCAGGTTGATATTTTCCATCGGCACCACCTGCGCATAGCCGCCGCCAGTGGCCCCGCCTTTCATGCCAAACACGGGGCCCAGTGAGGGCTCACGCAAACAGGCCATCGCCTGATAACCCGCCAGGTTCAAGGCATCAGTGAGCCCTATCGTGGTGGTCGTTTTACCTTCGCCGGCTGGCGTCGGGTTGATCGCAGTCACCAGAATCAATTTGGCTTTGGCGCTTTGGGCCTGCAAGCGGTTGACGGTCGCCTGCGTTAATTTGGCCATATGCTGACCGTAGGCGTGTACATCTTCCGCAACCAAACCAAGCTTGTGGGCAATGTTGACGATGGGCGTTAACGTGGCGGCCTGGGCTATTTCGATATCACTGCGCATGGTTTTTTCCTAAATGGGAGTTAAGGCTAACGCTTGCTTTTGCCACTCCCCATGATGGAGCCAAGCACCCCACGGATAATTGCCCGGCCCAACTGCGAGCCGATGGCGCGTGCGGCGGATTTGGCCGCGGACTCCAGCACCGAATCTGAGCGGCTGCTTTTACCGCTCAGTATCCCGCCCAAATCAAAGCCCCCGCCTTCTTCCTGTTTTTGTGCCTGCGCCTGCGTGGCGGCGGTCACCTGTTCGGCACGCTGCTTGAGAATCTCATAAGCAGATTCTCGATCCACCAGCTTGTCGTACACACCTGCCACCAGTGACTGCGCCATCACCTGTTTGCGTTCCAGATCGGTCGCGGGTCCGATCCGGCTTTCGGGTGGGCAGACAAAGAGGCGTTCAACCGGCGTCGGCGCACCTTTTTCGTCCAGGAACGACACCAGCGCCTCGCCCACGCCGAGCTCTGTAATAGCCGTCGCCACATCCAGCTTGGGATTCGCGCGGAAGGTTTGTGCAGCCACTTGTACCGCTTTCTGGTCACGCGGCGTAAACGCCCGCAGTGCATGCTGCACCCGGTTACCCAACTGGCCCAACACAACGTCTGGGATATCTAATGGATTTTGCGAGACGAAATAGACACCGACGCCTTTGGAACGGACCAGCCGCACCACCTGCTCAATTTTTTGCATCAAAATAGCGGGCGCATCATTGAACAATAGATGCGCTTCGTCAAAGAAAAACACCAGTTTGGGCTTTTCCAAATCACCGACTTCTGGCAACTTTTCAAATAATTCAGAGAGTAGCCACAGCAACAATGTCGCATACACGCGCGGTGAATTCAGCAGCTTGTCAGCTGCCAGGATATTGATAAACCCGAATCCTTTGCCATCGGTTTGCATCATGTCTTCAAGGTTCAAGGCGGGCTCACCAAACAGCAAGTCGCCACCTTCGGTCTCCAGCTGTAGCAACGCGCGCTGGATGGCACCGACACTGGCAGTTGAGATGTTGCCGTACTGGGTCTGATAACTGGCGGCATTTTCGGCGCAATGTTGCGCCATGGCGCGCAAATCTTTCAGGTCCAGTAACAACATGCCATTGTCATCGGCAATTTTGAAAATCGCATTCAAGACACCGCCCTGCACCTCATTGAGGTTAAGCATGCGCGCCAGCAGCAGTGGCCCCATTTCGCTGAGGGTAGTGCGCACCGGATGGCCTTTTTCGCCAAACATATCCCAGAACATCACCGGGTAGGCTTTATTCACATAGCCAGCCAGCGCCAGCTGCTGTACCCGCGCCTCGACTTTGGCATTGCCGCCACCGACCTGGCTCATCCCAGACAAGTCACCTTTGACATCCGCCATGAACACTGGCACGCCAATACGCGCAAACTGCTCAGCCAGGCTTTGTAAAGTGACCGTTTTACCTGTCCCGGTAGCCCCGGCAATCAGGCCATGACGGTTGGCCATTTTGGGCAGCATCACACTTTCGATGTCGTTGTTTTTAGCGATCAGCATAGGTTGAATCATAAGCGGTACTCAAACAGTGAAAAGTTAAGTTGAGTATAGGGGATGGTGGCTAAAAGAGGAAGATTGTTGTTTTGCCACAAGCGCGAAATCGTTTAAAAAGATTTTAGCCACAGAGAACGCAGAGGCCACAGTGGCAACAACATCAATCCGCTATGTTCTGATTTACTAGATGGTGCACACTCATCGCCTTTCTCTGTGCACTCTGTGCACTCTGTGCACTCTGTGTTCTCTGTGGCTAAAAAATGTTTTTTAAGAACTATCAAAAATCCCCACGACGGGCTTTTTCCATCAATTCGATTAAGGCATTTTCAAGCTGTTGTGCCGAGGCTTGCGCCCTGGCGGTGGGATGTTTGATATTTTTCAAATCATGCGTGGGCCGATCCAGCCCGAGGTAAAGCTGCCGTTTGCCATGCGTATCAGGCTTTTCGTAAATCGCCAGGCGGCATGGCGCAAAGACCAGAAACTCGGGATGATCGAGGATAATTTCAGTGCCCATACTCAGGTTACAAAAAGTGCGTACCTCTTTGATCCCTTGCGGGTCCTGGCCGCGCTGCTTCATATGGTCACCAATCGGAAAATTGGCCGGATTGACAAAGTTCATGCCCTCGGACAGTGATTTAAGGCTATCCACCAGATCCTGGTAACTCACGCCAGGTTGGACCGGCACCTCATAAATGGCGTTATCAAGATCGACATCCGGCATGCCATGACCAATCACACGGACATTGGCTGGGGCCGCCCAGACCGAGAAATGGATACAAAAACAGAGGTAGCATAATCCCTTCAGGGGGCTTAAACACATGAAAGACCTCTCAATCTATTAACACTATGCCGCATTACAGCATGCGCTTACGCTGGCCAATGTGACCCGCATCACAAGTCCTGGTGTAAGGCCCGCTGGACGCTGCGCTTGTCGTATTCCGGCGACAGCATGGTGATAAAGTTAAGCATGTAATCACGCAAGAAAGCATCCCGGCGTACGCCTAGATAGGTCGTACTGTCAGGAAACAAGTGACTGCAATCCAGGCTTTTAAGCGGCGCATCACGATTTTCTTCGTAGGCCATATTGGCAATCAACCCGATGCCCAGGCCCAGGTTCACGTAGGTCTTGATCACGTCAGCATCAATCGCGGTAAAAACCACATTGGGTTGCAAACCGGCATCGTGAAAGACTTTAGACACCAGTGTGCCGCCAGTAAAGGCAAAGTCATAGGTGATCAGCGGATAATTGACCAGATCTTTCAGGCTCAAGATTTTATTTGCCAGCAGCGGATGCTCGGGCGGCACCACCAGGCAGCGGTTCCAGCGGTAGCATGGCAAGCACGACAAGCGCTCATCCTTGCTGATATTTTCGGTCGCAATACCAATGTCTGCCTCGCCGGCAGCCACCTGCTCGGTGACCTGCGACGGATTACCCTGATGGATAGTTAGCTTGACATTGGGGTACTGTGCCATAAACTGCTTAACCGCAGCAGGCAAACGATACCGCGCTTGCGTATGTGTGGTGGCAATCGTCAGTTCACCGCTATCTTCACGGCTATATTCGTCGCCAACACGCTTGATATTTTGCATATCCAGCATGACACGTGCGGCAAGTTCTACGATTTTACGGCCCGGCTCAGTCACACCAATAAGACGTTTGCCGTTACGCTGAAAAATCTGCAACCCAAGCTCTTCCTCTAACAGCTGGATTTGCTTGCTCACCCCCGGTTGTGAGGTATGCAAAGCCTCAGAGGCCGCCGAGATATTCAAATGTTGGCGCACCACCTCGTGCACATAACGCAACTGGTGAAACTTCATACCCGCCCTTTATAACCAAAAGCTATATCATAGAAGAATTTGTTATTAAATCAACACTTAAAAACTTGTTATGATGCCGCGCTTAACGTTTCAAGATACTCCTCATGGAATTCGGATATATATTGGCAGGCTTTGTCGTGGGCTTTTTAGTGGGCTTGACCGGGGTAGGTGGTGGTTCACTGATGACCCCTATTCTCTTACTCATTTATAACATTAAACCCGCCGTCGCCGTCGGCACAGATTTGCTGTATGCCTCGATCACCAAATCGGTAGGTATTTTTGCCCATGGCAAGCTGGGCAATATTGACTGGCGGATTGTTAAGCGCCTGGCTATAGGTAGCGTGCCCGCTTCATTGTTGACCTTGTGGGCGTTGCACAGCATGGATTTGCAATCAGGCAATGTGGTCGCTACCATCAAGTTCTGGCTGGGGATTGCCTTGATTGTTACTTCTGCTGCCGTCCTGTTACGCAACAAATTGATGGCTCTGGCCTCTAAAGGAGAATGGATTCCCGCCAAATACGTGCCTGTGGCAACAGTATTATTGGGGATCGTACTGGGTGCACTGGTGACGCTGACCTCGGTGGGTGCTGGCGCACTCGGCGTGACAGCCTTGATTCTGTTATATCCAAAAGAAAAAATCACCACCATTGTTGGCAGTGATATTGCCCATGCCGTCCCGCTGACATTGGTCGCCGGCCTCGGCCATGCCTCGCTGGGCACCATAGACTACCAGTTACTCGGCACCTTGCTGATCGGCTCCTTGCCCGGCATTTACCTGGGTAGCCATATGAGCGCACGCGTGTCAGAACACTGGGTACGCATTGCTTTAGCTATGATATTGATTTATGTAGGCTTTAAGCTGGTTTTCCATTAAAATACCGCCTCTTCGCTTTTTGCGAACAAAGTGACTCAAGCATGTACAAATACGATCCTATAGACCAACAAATTGTTAACGAACGCGTCGCACAGTACCGCGACCAAACCCGCCGCTATCTGGCAGGCGAACTCACCGATGAAGAGTTCCGCCCTTTGCGCCTGCAAAATGGCCTGTATATCCAGCGTCATGCGCCCATGTTGCGCATTGCGGTGCCTTACGGGTTGATGTCCAGCAAACAATTACGCAAGCTGGCAGACATTGCCAAGCGCTATGACCGTGGCTATGGTCACTTTAGTACCCGCCAAAACCTGCAACTCAACTGGCCTAAGCTGGAAGATACCCCGGAGATTCTGGCTGAACTGGCAACGGTAGAAATGCATGCCATCCAGACTTCTGGTAACTGCATCCGCAATATCACCACTGACCAGTTTGCCGGCATTGCGCCAGACGAGATTATTGATCCGCGTGCCATCGCTGAAATCATGCGCCAGTGGAGCACCTTCCACCCTGAATTCGCCCTGTTGCCACGTAAATTCAAGATTGCCGTCTCAGGCACGGAAAAAGACCGTGCGATCGTGCAAGCACATGACATTGGTCTTGAATTCTACAAAGACGCACAAGGCCAGATGGCGATCAAAGTCTGGGTCGGTGGTGGCTTGGGCCGCACGCCAATTTTGGGCACGGTGATTCGCGAACATCTGGAATGGCAACATGTGTTGTCTTACTGCGAAGCAGTGATCCGTGTGTACAACATCCATGGCCGTCGTGACAATATTTACAAGGCACGGATCAAAATCTTGGTCAAAGCCTTGGGGATTGATGAATTCAGACGCCAGGTGGATGAAGAATGGGCACATCTTAAAGATGGCCCACTCACGATTACCCAGGCTGAGCTCGACCGCGTGGCGCAATACTTTGAGCCCATGCCCTACAAAACATTGCCAGCGCATGATGCATCTTTTGATGCTGCCGTAGCGAGCAATCCGGCTTTTGCTGCCTGGGTCAAACGTTGCGTACACGCACACCGCGTCCCTGGCTACCGCGCTGTGACCTTGTCACTCAAGCCGCATGGCAAAGCCCCTGGCGACATCACCAGTGAGCAAATGCATGTGGTGGCTGACCTGGCCGATGCCTACAGCTTTGGCGAACTGCGCTCCTCCCATGAGCAAAACCTGATTCTGGCAGACGTGCAATTGTCTGACCTGTTTGCCGTGTGGGAAAAAGCCCGTGCAGCGGGTCTGGCCACGCCTAACATTGGTTTGCTGACTGACATTATCTGCTGTCCTGGCGGCGACTTCTGCAGCTTGGCCAATGCCAAGTCTATCCCGATTGCTGAAGCGATCCAGATGCAGTTTGACAACCTGGATTACCTGTATGAAATTGGTGATCTGGAACTGAATATTTCCGGCTGCATGAATGCTTGTGGTCACCATCACGTCGGCCATATCGGTATTTTGGGTGTGGATAAGGATGGCTCCGAATGGTATCAGGTAACCATTGGCGGCAAGCAAGGCAATGATGCCAGCATTGGTACCGTGATCGGACCTTCTTTCTCGGCCGAAGAAATGCCTGGTGTGGTCAAACGCCTGATTGAAGTCTATGTCCGTGAGCGCAACGATGAAGAGCGCTTTATTGACACCGTACGCCGTTTGGGCGTGGCGCCGTTCAAGGCCCATGTCTACGCTGAAAAGGAGTCTGCATAATGAGCCAATTAATTCAACTCGATGCCAACGGCCACGCCAGCATTGTGGCGGATACCTGGACCCGCGTCATCCCGCCTGCACCGGCAGAAGAGTCTGTGCGCAAACAGGCGGGTAAAGTGGTGCTGTTTAAACTGACCGGCGAACAAACCTACAGCCCGGAGCAAATCGCCAATACCCAGATTCCTGCCACCGGCAAGATTATGGTTCCCCTTACCGTCTGGCAAGCACGCAAAGCCGAATTGCAAGCGCGTCTGGCAGCGGGTGAACTTGGCATTGTGCTGGCCACCAATGAATCTGCCGAGACCCTGCAAGCTGAGTTTGCAGATTTGAACACCTTGCCAATCATTGCGATTTATGTGGAACGCTTTGCCGATGGCCGCATTTTCACCTTGGGTAACTGGCTACGCACACGTTATGGCTTTAAGAATGAGTTACGCGCAATTGGCGATGTGCTGCGTGACCAATTGTTTTTTCATAAACGCGCAGGCTTCACCAGCTTTTTAATTCGGGCCGACCGTTCAGCTGAAGATGCCTTGACCAGCCTCAATGACTTTAGCCAGCCATATCAAGGCGCCGTCGGTGATGTGCCTGTATGGAGAAGGATACAACGCGCATGAGTTTCGGCGTCAGCATGCTCAAACCGGCAGCCAGCAATCCTGCAACACGCCCCGAACTGACTGAAGAGTTAGTCGCATCCGTGCAGGCCAAGCGTGCCGCTGTCGTGGCTTTGCTTCAGTCCGCGGTGGCCGAGTTTCCAGCCATCACTTTTGCCAACAGCTATGGGGCAGAAGACATGGTGCTCACTGACATCATTGCCAAGGAAGCCCTGCCGATTGAGATTTTCTCGCTGGACACAGGTCGCTTGCCAGCAGAAACCTACACCTTGATGGGCGAAGTCGAGCAAACCTATGCCACTAAACCGGTCGTATTTTTCCCCAAGCATGAGGCCGTAGAACAGTATGTCCGTCGCAATGGAATCAATGCCTTCTATGAAAGCATAGAATTACGCAAGGCCTGCTGCCATATGCGTAAGGTAGAACCGCTGCAGCGCGCACTGGCCGGCAAACAAGCCTGGGTCACCGGCATGCGTGCCGAACAAGCAGCTACACGCAGTCATTTGCCAGCCCGTGAATTTGACGCTGGCAATCAACTGGAAAAATTCAACCCGCTCAGTGACTGGACAGAAAAAGAAGTCTGGGCTTATATCCGGCTGTATGAAGTACCGTACAACGCCCTGCATGATCAGTTCTATCCCAGCATTGGTTGTGCGCCTTGTACGCGTGCCGTCGCCATGGGTGAAGATATCCGTGCCGGTCGCTGGTGGTGGGAAGATCCGACCAGCAAAGAATGCGGTTTGCACGTAAAGAAATAGTTAACTGCCGGTAAACGTTAAAGCAGCAGTTAGCGTGTATCTGCGTTTATTGGCGGTAAAAATTTGATCGGTAATATAATTAAGATGACAACTAAACAACCTTTATCTCATCTGGACTGGCTGGAAGCAGAAGCCATTCATATCCTGCGTGAAGTGGCTGGCCAGTGTGCCAATCCGGTATTACTGTTTTCAGGCGGCAAAGACTCTTTGTGTATTTTACGCCTGGCTGAGAAAGCGTTCCGTCCTGGCCGCTTCCCCTTTCCGCTCATGCATATCGACACCGGTCACAACTACCAGGAGGTAGTGAACTTCCGTGACCAGCGCGCCGCTGAGTTGGGCGAACGCCTGATTGTGCGCTCGGTGGGAGACTCCATGAAGCGCGGTACCGTCGTGCTGAAAACGCCAGACGAGCCCCGTAACAAACACCAATCCGTGACCTTACTCGAGGCGATCGAAGAATTCGGCTTTGACTGCTGCATCGGCGGCGCCCGTCGTGATGAAGAAAAAGCCCGTGCCAAAGAGCGCATCATGAGTTTCCGCGATGAATTTGGCCAATGGGATCCGAAAAACCAGAGGCCAGAGTTGTGGAACCTGTACAACGCCCGTGTACACAAGGGCGAAAATATCCGTGCCTTCCCCATCTCGAACTGGACGGAGATGGATGTCTGGCAGTATATCGAGCGCGAAAAACTGGAGCTGCCTAGCATCTATTTTGCCCATCAACGTGATGTGGTCATGCGCAATGGTGCGATTTTCCCAGTTAATGTGCCACTGATTTCAGGCGAAGTGATCAACCAGCCTAAAGCCGGTGAAGAAGTGATCAATATGCAGGT
This sequence comes from Methylophilus sp. 3sh_L, assembly GCF_046766015.1. Lineage (NCBI taxonomy): Bacteria > Pseudomonadati > Pseudomonadota > Betaproteobacteria > Nitrosomonadales > Methylophilaceae > Methylophilus > Methylophilus sp. 3sh_L. The sequence goes on along the minus strand of NZ_JBKOUF010000001.1, from coordinate 875,063 downwards.
GCGCTTCCGTACTGTCGGGGACGTCACTTGCACTGCCCCCGTGATTTCTGATGCCGATAATGTGAGCAAAATCGTGGTTGAAACCGCGACCACCACCATTACCGAGCGGGGCGCGACACGTCTGGATGATCAAACTTCCGAGGCTTCCATGGAGCAGCGTAAGAAAGAAGGTTACTTTTAATATGACAACTCAACATAACGACTCTTTGCTGCGCTTTATGACCTGCGGCAGCGTGGATGATGGTAAAAGCACACTGATTGGCCGCTTGCTGTTCGATACCAAGACTATCCTGGCAGATACGCTTAATAACATTGAGCGCACCTCGCAAAAACGTGGCATGGAAGCGGTAGATCTGTCACTGCTGACCGACGGCCTGCAAGCCGAGCGTGAGCAAGGCATTACCATTGACGTGGCTTATCGCTATTTCAGTACTGGCACCCGCAAATACATCATTGCAGATGCCCCTGGTCATGAGCAATACACCCGCAATATGGTAACTGCAGCCTCCACGGCCAACCTGGCGATTATCCTGATTGATGCCCGTAAAGGGGTGTTGACACAGACCCGCCGCCACAGCTATCTGGCACACTTGGTCGGGATTCCGCATATCGTGGTCGCGGTCAATAAAATGGATCTGGTGAATTACGATCAGGCAGTATTTGAGAAAATCAAAGCCGATTACACGACGTTTGCCACCGAGATTGGTCTGGCACAAGCGCGTGAAATTAAGTTTATCCCCATGTCAGCCCTCAATGGCGACATGTTGGTAGACCGCCTGGATAGCCTGAACTGGTACCAGGGCGAAACCTTACTGGAGCTGCTGGAAGCTGCCCCGGCTGCCCACAGCGAGCGAACCGAAGCTTTCCGCTTCCCAGTACAATTTGTCTGCCGCCCGCATGATTCAGCGAATCCTGAATTGCATGACTTCCGCGGCTTTATGGGCCGTGTCGAGTCTGGCGAAATTGCCGTTGGCGATGCCGTGACTGTGTTGCCTAATGGCTACCAATCGAAAGTGAAAGCGATTCAACTGGGCGCCGAACAATTGCAGCATGCGCAGACTGAGCAAAGCGTCACCTTGTTGCTGGAAGATGAGATTGATACTTCACGCGGCGACATGATCGTCAAAACCAGTGAAGCACCAGCAGCCGTCAAACAGATCGAAGCGCATGTCTGCTGGCTGTCAGAAACGCCGCTCTCCCCGGCTCGGACTTACATTGTGCGTCACACGACACGCGAATCCAAAGCCAAAATCGGCAGCATTCAGTACAAAGTTGATGTCAATACGCTGGAGCAACAAACCACGGCCGATCTCAAAATGAATGATATCGCCCGCGTGAGCTTTAAGCTGGCGCAACCCCTGATGGTAGACAGCTATGATAAGAACCGTGCCACCGGCGCATTCATCGTGATTGACGAAAGCACCAACAACACGGTTGGCGCCGGCATGATTGTTTAAACCAGCGCAAGCTGATGTAACACAAAGCCATCCATCGTCAATTTGGCTAAATTGCAATAAAATATCGTTTTGGCCCTAAAAGCCCACAAAGGATTTAAAACATGACTTATGTAGTAACCGAAAATTGTATTCAGTGCAAATATACCGACTGTGTAGACGTGTGCCCGGTTGACTGTTTTGTTGAAGGCCCGAACTTTCTGGCGATCAACCCGGATGAGTGCATCGACTGCACCTTGTGCGTGGCCGAATGCCCAGCAGAAGCGATTTTTTCTGAGGATGATGTACCAGCAAACCAGCAGCACTTTATTGAATTAAATGCGCGCTTATCGAAAGTCTGGCCAACGATTACAGCACGTAAAGAGCCTTTGCCTAGTGCGGATGAAATGAATGGCAAATCCGGCAAGACAGCATTACTGGTCGAATAACGGATTCCAGCCCTTCAGCGCATCAAAAAGCCGCTATGCATAGCGGCTTTTTGTTTATGGTTGGCATTTGCCTTATTGACTGCGACTCATATCATCAGCAGCTTTTTAACAGGACCATAACTGCGTCTGTGCTCAGGGGTGATTCCGTGTAATGCAAGGCGTTCAAGATGCAAGGCGGTGGGATATCCTTTATGCTGCGCAAACCCATATTCTGGATATTTCGCATCGAGTTCCAGCAAAGACGCATCCCTGGCCGTTTTAGCTAAGATAGAAGCTGCAGAGATCTCAGCAACCTTGCTATCCCCTTTCACGATGGCTTCGCAGGGAATATCGAAGCGTGGACAGTGGTTACCATCGACTTGAATCAGGGTAGCGGCAATCCCAAACTGACTGGCCATGGCAATATAGGCGCGTTGCATGGCGAGTAAACTGGCTTGCAGGATATTGATCTGGTCAATCTCTTGCGCACTGACACTGGCGATTCCCCAAGCCAAAGCGGCTTCTTTAATCATCATCGCCAATGCATCTCGCTTGGCTTCTGATAATTTTTTGGAATCCGCCAAGCCTGCAATGGGTCTGGATGGGTCCAGAATGACGGCAGCGGCATACACTGCCCCCGCAAGGGGCCCCCTGCCCGCTTCATCAATACCACACAAAATTTGCATTGCGCTTAAGCCTGTAGAAATTGTCTGATCACAGCCGCCGCTTTTTGCGCGCTGTTTTGCTTGAGTTGTGCATGAATATGCCGATATTTTTCTTGCAAGGCGCTCAAGCCAACTTTATCAGCCAGCAAATTGTATAGGGTTTGCGCAATGCGATCTGCTGTCGCGTCATGTTGCAACAACTCAGGCACAATAAACTCTCCGGCCAAAATGTTGGGCAACCCCACATAAGGCTGCAGGCGCATACGTTTTAGCAATTGCCAGCTCATATTGGACATCTTGTAAGTAATGACCATGGGCTTTTTGAGCAACGCTGCCTCCAGCGTGGCGGTCCCTGAGGCGACGAGCACCGCATCTGCAGCAGTCATTGCGTCATGTGCATGGCCGAACATGATTTGCAGGTCTACGCTGGTCTCGGGTTTTTGCGTTAATAACTGGTGCCAGGCACTGGTAAAAATATCCCGTGTCTCACGCGTGACTAATGGCACCAGGAACTGTGCCTTCTGTCCATTCTCACGCATCAAGCGGTCAAAGACGATCGCGGTTTCCAGGACCAGTTCGGCATGAAAGGTCACCTCAGACTGCCTGCTCCCAGGGAGCATGGCAATGACCACTGTATCCTTTTTCAATTTTAGCTTTTCGCGTGCTTGCTCGATTTGTGGTTCCATCGGCAACGCATCGGCAAGAGGATGTCCAATATAGGTGACAGGCACGCCTACTTGCTGGTAAAGCGCAGGCTCAAACGGAAACAAGGCCAGCATATGCGAGACCGCGCGCTTGATTTTATGAATCCGGTTTTTGCGCCAAGCCCAGATAGAGGGACTGACATAATGCACGGTCGCAATCCCCTTGGCTTTGAGCTTACGCTCCAGCCAGAAGTTAAAGTCTGGTGCATCTATGCCTATAAACACCTCTGGCTTTTGACTGAGGATTTCTTTGTAAAGCTGCTTGCGTAATTTAAGCAGGCCCCACAGGTGCTTGAGTACCTCCAGATAGCCACGTACCGATAAACGTTCGATAGGGAATAAGGATTTGGCACCCAGGCTCATCATTTTAGGACCCGCAATGCCAAAAATCTCGATATCAGGCTGTGCTGCTTTCAGCTCCTGAATCAGGTGATAGCCCAGCAAGTCTCCGGAGGCCTCTCCCGCCACCATTGCAATCTTAGCCATAATATGTGTGAATTAACGGACAATGCCGCGCGTACTTTGCGCGAGAAAACGGGTCATCAAGCCAATTTCAGGGCAGGATGTTTCCATATCAGCCAAGGCTGCTTTTGCCTCTTCCAAGGACAAGCCCTGACGGTATAACGCTTTATAAGCGCGCTTGATTTGCTGGATCGTCTCAGCCGTGTAGCCTCTGCGCTTGAGCCCTTCGGCATTAATCCCGTGTGGCTGCGCATCATAACCCGCTGCCGTCACATAAGGCGGAATATCCTTGAATACCACGGAGCCGACCGCTGTAATAATATGCTCACCAATCTGGCAATATTGATGAATCAATGTAAACCCACCTAGGATGGCATAGTCATAAATGGTGACATGGCCCGCGAGTGATGAATTATTGGCCATAATGGTATGGTTACCAACGATACAGTCATGGGCAATATGCACATACGCCATAATCCAGTTATGGCTGCCGATTTTAGTCGTGCCTTTATCCTGCACAGTGCCGCGATTAAAAGTACAAAACTCACGGATGGTGTTGTGATCACCGATTTCCAGTAAAGTGGGCTCATCCTTGAATTTTTTGTCTTGCGGCTTGGCGCCCAGAGATGAAAATTGAAAGATTTCGTTATGTTTACCAATCGTGGTGGGGCCTTCGATCACGACGTGGGAGCCGATTTTTGTGCCAGCATCAATGCTGACACCAGCACCGATCGTGCTATAAGGACCCACTTCGACCGAGCTGTCCAGCTCGGCTTTGGGATCAATAATTGCAGTTGGATGAATCAAACTTTGCATGTTTCGCCTGCTACGCGCTCATGAGCGCAGTATCATATCGTTATTTTTCAATGGCTTTCAGGATGCACATCATGTTGGCTTCTGCCACCACTTCGTCTCCTACTTTGGCCACGGCGACATATTTCCAGATCCCTTTCAAGATACGGTCAATTTTTACATTGAGCACGATCTGGTCACCAGGAGACACTGGCTTTTTAAAACGTACATTGTCTATCCCGGCAAAATAATACACAGAGTCATTGGTGGGTTTGGTACCCATGGTTTTAAAAGAGAGGATAGCGGCCGCCTGTGCCATCGCCTCAACAATCAACACACCCGGCATCACAGGGTGATACGGGAAATGCCCCGGAAAATAGGGTTCGTTGACCGAAACGTTTTTGACGGCGGTGATTTCTTTACCCAACTCCATGGACAGTACGCGGTCAACCAGCACAAACGGATAACGGTGCGGCAAATGTTCTAATATCTCATGAATATCCATGCTATTCATTGGGTTCTCAGCCATAGTTTCTCTCAATCTTTTGAATGTCTCTGTATATTGCTTATTGCTTGTTCAAGCTGCTTGAGCTTGAGTTGATATTGTTCCAGATGCCGGATATTGGCGGCGGTACGCAGCCAATCTTCATGTTTTTGGAATGGCATGAGCGCAGTATAGGTACCCGCCTGCTTAATCGAACGCATAATCATGGAGCCAGGCGAGATTGTGACACCATCTGCGATCTGCAAATGGCCCAGAATCATGGCAGCGCCACCGATTTTGCAATGCGCTCCAATCACGGCACTTCCTGCGATACCCACGCAGCCAGCAATCACCGTATGCGCGCCAATGCGGACATTATGGGCGACCTGTATTAAATTGTCCAACTTCACACCGTCTGCAATCACGGTGTCATCTAATGCACCACGATCTACTGTGGTATTTGCGCCGATATCCACATGATCACCAATCACTACCCGGCCAATCTGCGGTATTTTAACCCATTCGCCCTGCGCTTCTGCATAACCAAAACCATCATTTCCAATAATACAGCCAGAAAATAAATGACAATGACTGCCAATCTGGCTGCCATGCTTAACCACGACACGTGGCTCCAGCACAGTATGCGCGCCTATGGTCACATCATCCTCAATCACACAACCAGCACCAATTCTGACCCCCTCGCCCAAGACAACACGATCCCCAATACTGACTTGGGCATCTATGGTTAACTCAGAGGCATACTGCAAGTCTTGGCCAAGCACAGCCGTGGCGTGAATCTGGTTCTGGTAAGTGCGTGGAGGATTTAATAACGCGGATAACCGTGCGAAGTAAGCATAAGGGTTATCGGTAAGGATACAAGGCAATGCCGTTAAATGCTGATGCTCAGGCCGTAAAATGACCGCTGAGGCTTGGGTAGACTGTAATGATTGCGTATATTTGGTATCGTTGAAGAAAGCGATGCTGCCAGGCTGCGCTTGGGCGAGTGAAGCCATGCGAGACATCACCAATGGCGTTGCATCCGGTGATAAGTTACCGAGGAATAGCTCACCGCCCAGAGACGCAACAATCTCTTGTAATGTAAAGTGTTGCGCCATAAACAAACAACCCTAAAAAAACAACTTTAGAAAATACTTCGAAAACAAACCGAGTAAAACGCGAAGAAATTAAGCCAGGCAGAATCTCTATTTTTTGCCTAACAGTTTGAGCACTTTGTCCGTGATATCAATCCGCTTGCTGGCATAAGCCACTCCACTGTATGCAACCAGATCATAGCCCTCACTCTCAGCCACCGTTTGCACCGCTTTATTAATACGCTCCTGCAACAGCGCCAGCTCTTCATTTTTACGCAAATTAATATCTTCGCGCAATTCACGTTGCTTGCTCTGAAACTCAAGACGTGAGTTGTTTAATTGACGTTCCTTCAGGCGGCGATCCGACTCAGTCAAATTCGAACGGTCATGATCAAGCTGTGTTTCCAACTCACGAATCTGTTTCTGCAGCTTATCCAACTCTAGGGAACGCGGACTAAACTCTTTTTCCAGCTTTTTACCCGTCTCAGCCGTTTGTGGCGCCTCTTGTAACAGCTTATCCACCTGTACATATCCCACTTTGTAAAAGTCTGCAGCTTGTACGTGAGCACAACACAATACAATAGCCAGCATGCTTAACCATACGATTCTCATACTAGTCTTCCTTTCTGCAACAGGATGATGACTGATTTGACATAGCATGCATTAGAACTGCTGCCCAAACTGGAATTGCAGTACTTGTGTGTTGTCATAACTCTTACTGTTCAATGGCTTGGCCAGCACAAGTTTTAATGGACCAAATGGCGAGACCCAAGTCACCCCAGCACCTGTTGAGAAGCGCAAATACTCAGAGTTAATCGGATCATCCTGCCCGTAAACCCCGCCAGCATCCATAAAGACACTCAACCTGAACTGGCTTGACTGCGTAATAAACGGGACCGGGAAGAATAATTCCGCATTGCCTAATACCTCTTTGGTGCCGCCCAGCGCATACGTTGAACCCGACGTTGGATTTAAACCTCTGGGGCCTAATGAGGAGTTCACAAAGCCACGGACACTGTTCACACCACCCAGATAGAAGTTTTTAAAGAAAGGATAGTTTTTGCCACCGTAACTGTTGGCGTAACCTACCTGCCCGTTCAGCATGAACGTAAAGTTATCATTCAACTCTTTATACCAGGCATGCTGGTAAGTGGTTTTGTAATACTGCAAATTCAACCCTGGCACACTGACCTCACCAGAAAGTCTTTGTAGCACACCGCGATGCGGGAAGAGAATATTATCTCTGGAGTCGAAGGTCCAGCTCGCGTTTGCCACTAACGAGTTACTGTCGCAGCCACTGGTATTGCCGCAGAAGTTAATATATTGTATTGGGCTACTACTGCTCAGGCTGACATTGGTAAAGTCGACGGTCAGCCCGGCATTGACAAAGTCTCTTTCAGAGAGCGGCATACCGAAGTTAACACCCAAACCATAAGAACGGCTGCTATAGGTACCGACATTTAACAAGCTACTGTTGGTATTGGCGGTGTTGACATCACGACGGTAAATGTCGAAACCACGACTAATCCCATCCGGCGTGAAGTACGGATTGGTATAGGATAAAGAGTAAGTTTTATTGTAGTTGCTGGTGTTGACCACCAACGCGACGCGGTTACCAGTGCCGAGGAAGTTTGGTTGGTTGACGTTAAAACCAAGGATCACACCACTACTACTGGACAAACCAGCACCGAACTGGACACTACCGGTTGCCTTTTCTGCAACGGTCACATTCATATCCACCTGGTCATTGATACCTGGTACCGAGGGGGTTTCCAGCTCAACGTTATCAAAGAAGTTCAAGCGCTGAATACGTTCTTTTGAACGCTTGATTTTATCGCCAGCATACCATGCAGATTCCAGTTGACGCATCTCACGACGAATGACCGAATCACGTGTACGGGTATTGCCCTGGATGCTGATACGTCTGACATAGACTTTACGGCCAGGATCGACAAAAAAGGTAAATGCAACGGTATGCTCTTGTTTATTGATTTCCGGCACTGCATTCACATTGGCAAACGCGTAGCCTTCTTCGCCCAGCTTATCATTGATATTCTTGCTGGCATCCGTCACTTTTTGGCGGTTGAACACTTCGCCATCTTGAATATTAATCAGTTTGCGCAACTCTTCCTCAGGCAGCAAGGTCTCGCCAGCCAGCTTGGTTTTACTGATATTGTATTTATCACCTTCGGTGATATTGATGGTGATATAAACATCACGCTTGTCTGGCGAAATGGAAACCTGGGTAGAGTCAATTGAAAATTCCAGATAGCCTTGGTTCATATAGAACGAACGTAGTGCTTCCAGATCAGCTGTCAGTTTTTGCTTAGAGTACTGGTCATCCTTGTTCCACCAGCTCATCCAGTTTGGCGTCGTCAGCTGAAAGTTAGAGCGCAGATCTTGTGTGGTAAACAAATGATTACCCACAATATTAATATCGCGGATTTTAGCAGCAGGGCCTTCGGTAATTTCAAAGCGAATGGCTACACGGTTGCGCTCCAGCGGACTCGCAGTGGCTTTGACCTCGGCGCTATATTTGCCTTGTGACAGATACTGGCGTTTGATTTCCTGCTCGGCACGGTCTAATTGCGCTTTATCAAAAATTTGCCCTTCCGCAATCCCGATCTGCTTCAAACCCTCTTTAATTTTATCCGTTTGAAACGATTTGTTACCGCTGAAATCAATTTGTGAAATAGAAGGACGCTCCTGTACGGTCACAACCAATACATCGCCTTCGTTTTCAATACGCACATCCTTGAAAAAACCAGTCGCATAGAGCGATTTAATCGCTTGTGCGGCCTTTTCGTCGCTCATGACATCACCGACCTGCATAGGCAGGTAATTAAATACCGTCCCGGCCTCAGTACGTTGCAAGCCTTCAACACGAATATCGGAAATGACAAATGGTTCTGTGGCGTAAGCGTTGAAATGCATCACTCCCGCTAATAAACCCAACCACAATTTGGAACTTGATTTTATTCTCATTAACTATGCTTTCAACCAATCAGGTAGCGATTAATGTCGTTAAAAAACGCAATTAACATCAACGCGCCCAATATCCCTAAACCCAGTCGCTGGCCAATTGCCAGCACGCGTTCAGGTAGTGGTTCTCCTCGTATCAACTCCGCCATATGATACAACAAATGACCGCCATCCAATACTGGAATCGGCAGCAGATTCATGACCGCAATACTGATACTGAGTAATGCGATAAAACCAATATAGGGTTTCATGCCCATGTCCGCAGACTCGCCAGCGGCATCCGCAATACTGACTGGCCCACTGATCGCCTTGAGGGAAGCCTGGCCAGTGATCATTTTCCCCAGCATTTTGAGCGTAAAAGCAATCGTCTCATGCATTTTCTCAAGCGCCCTGGTTGCTGCCTGCATGACCGTAAAATGCCTAACCACCTGGTATGGCGTTAAATCCACCGCATCCATATCCACTGCCGCACCCAGTCGGCCGATCTTTTGACCGCCTTGCAAAGTCAAGTCAGGCAAAAGCTTGACTGTAAAGGCGGTTTCACCACGTACGTATTCGACTTTTAGCGCTTGCTCCGGGCTGGCACGGACCAGCTTAACGAACTGTTGCCAGTCCGCAATCGGCTTTTGGTTTACTTTTAGAATACGATCCCCGGCTTGCAAACCACTTTTTTCTGCCACAGAGCCAGCGAGCACCTCACCGATCACCGCTGGAACGGTGGGCATGAGGACGCTCAATCCTACTTTTTGCATCACCTCACCGTCTGGCTCGCCCTGTAATTGTTGCAGTGGGAGCTGATGTTGATGCAGTTCACCTTGTGGTGTTCGGGTCACCACGCGCACGGAATGATGTGCAAGCCATTGCTCCAGCATTTGCCACTGCACTTCTTGCCAGGTAGCCACAGATTGCCCGTCCACAGTGACGATCAAATCACCTTGGCGCAACTTGGCAGCGGCAGCCAATGACCCAGGTTCCACCGGACCAATCAATGGCTTCAGGCCGGTCTCCCCTTGCGCAATCAAGCCCCAGTAACAGACGAATGCCAGGATGAGATTCGCCAACGGTCCAGCAAATACAATCCACATTTTGGCTGCAATTGACTGACGGTCAAACGCCTGTGACCAATCCACTTCGGATGAAGCTGGCAATTCAGCGCTTTCACGGCTATCCAGCATTTTGACGTAGCCACCGAGCGGGATCCAGGAAAGTACCCATTCAGTCGCTTTAGGATGGGCTTGAAACCTGAAAATTGGCCGACCAAAGCCAATGGAAAACTTAAGCACTCGCACGCCACAACTGCGGGCTGCCAAATAGTGACCAAACTCATGAATGGTCACCAGCACCCCAATGGCAACAATGAAGGCCCAGACCGAAGTCATATACTGACTGCCTTGCGTAAAGGCGTTGCAGCTTTGCCTTTCAACGCATGTTCGACAAACTGGCGTGCTTGCTGGTCAATCTCGAGTAACTGCTCAATCGAGACCACAGGTGCTACAGGCAAAGCCTGCAAAGTACGTTCAATCAAGCGTGGAATATCCAGATAATGGATCTTTTCCTGTAAAAATGCAGCAACGGCCACTTCATTGGCGGCATTCAGCACTGCAGGGGCAGTCCCGCCTGCGGCTAATGCCTCATAGGCCAGACGCAAACACGGGAAACGTTGTATATCGGGCGCCTCAAACTCCAGCTTGGCAACTTCAATCAAACTCAGTGGTTTAACACCAGAGGCAATGCGGTCCGGGTATCCCAACCCGTATGCAATCGGGGTGCGCATATCCGGATTGCCAAGTTGGGCCAAGATACTGCCATCCACATAAGACACCATAGAATGAATAACGCTTTGCGGATGCACGACCACATCAATCTGGTCAGGACGCGCATCAAATAGCCAGTGCGCCTCAATGACCTCCAACCCTTTATTCATCAGGGTTGAGGAGTCTATCGTAATTTTTGCACCCATCACCCAGTTTGGGTGTTTAAGTGCTAAAGCAGGCGTTACTTCTTGCAACTGTGCCTGCGAATAACGCCGGAATGGACCGCCGGAAGCCGTCAGGATAATCTGGTTTACCCCAACCTCTGACAGTGCGTGATAGCCTTGGCGGGGCATGGCCTGGAAAATTGCGTTATGCTCACTGTCAATCGGCAACAAGGTAGCTTGCCCCTGCTTGACCGCATCCATGAACAATTGGCCGGCCATCACCAGGGTTTCTTTATTTGCCAGCAGAATCTTCTTACCAGCACGTGCAGCCGCCAACGCGGGCAACAATCCGGCAGCCCCGACCACTGCTGCCATCACAATGTTGACGTCTTCATGGGCGGCGACTTCACTAAGGCCATCGACACCGGACAACACCTCGACAGGAAGCTGCTCTGCGGCCAGGCGCTGTTTTAATTGTCGTGCGGCTTCAGCATCCTGCATCACTGCGAATCTTGGCTTAAACTGCGCGCATTGCTGCAACATCATGTCCACGCGACTGTGCGCTGCCAGCGCGAACACACCATAGCGCGCAGGATGCTGGGCGATCACATCCAGCGTCTGCTGCCCGATGGTGCCAGTACTGCCTAATATGGTGACGTATTGCAAATCAACCTCTTAAAATGAATAAGCCTGCAAGCAGAAGTGAAACCAGAACATCAGGCACAGTCCTACCGGTAACGCTGGGACCACGCCATCGACCCGATCCAGCAGTCCACCATGCCCGGGCAAAAACTGCCCGCTATCCTTGAGATTGGCCCTGCGTTTAAAAAAGGACTCAAACAGATCGCCATAGACACCCACAATGGTGATCAGCCACATCCCAGGGAAAATCCAGCCAGTCGCCACCCAACCGCTACCATACAGAATGCCGGCGTAACCTGTCACGGCGGCTAATGCCCCAAGCACACCCTCCCAGGTTTTACCCGGACTGATTGCAGGCGCCAGTTTATGGCGGCCAAACTGCTTGCCCGCAAAATAGGCGGCACTGTCTGCCAGCCAGATGGTGGAAATAATCACCAGCAAAACGTAGGGATTTACGGCTTTTGCGACAACCAAGGCCATCCATAACGACAACATCAGCCCGCCACCTATGCATGCATTGAGAAAGGCCTGTTTAAAAAAAGTATTAAAGTACAACGCGACCGGTACAATCAACAGCCAAAAGACTGTCGCAAGCACGAAGACTGATAGCGATTGGTAAAACAACCAGTGGAATCCCAAATGAACCAGCCCAAACAACAGGATAAGCCCCACCAAGGTTGAAATCGCCAGGTAAACCGTGGTTTGCAATCGGTTAAACTGCAAAAACCCAGCCCATTCTCGCAGGCAAACGAGCGACAATCCCAACATGATCGTGGCCCAGGCAAACAAAGGAAGCCAGAATAATGCTGGCAAAAACAAGCCCAGCAAGACAATGGCAGTCATGATTCTTGTTTTTAGCATATCCTTGTTTTTCGTCTCTTAAGCGTCACTACCATCGACCAGCTGCTCACTGGTACGGCCGAAACGGCGTTCACGTTGACGGTATGAAGAGAGCGCCGCTTCAAAGGCGTCATCATCAAAATCTGGCCACAAGGTGGGCGTAAAATATAACTCCGTATACGCTAACTGCCAGAGTAAAAAGTTACTGATGCGGGTTTCACCCCCGGTGCGGATAAATAAATCCGGCTCTGGCGCATAGGGCATGGAAAGATAAGGCAGCAGATCAGCCTCTTCGATCTGCTTACGCTCGGGTTGCGCCTGCATGAATTGATTCATGGCGTTCACTACATCCCAGCGACCACCGTAATTAACGGCTATGGTCAACACCAGACCGGTATTGGACGCGGTTTTTGCTTCTGCCTCGATCATTTTCTGCTGCAATGCCTGGTTAAAGGCGGCACGATCACCAATCAGTTTCAAAATGACATTGGCTTCATGTAGCTTCTTGACTTCACGGTCCAGGGCCTCCAGAAACAGGCTCATCAGAAAAGTCACTTCCTCCGGCGGGCGGCGCCAATTTTCACTGCTGAACGCAAACAGGGTGAGGTATTTGATTTCGAGCCGGACGCAGGCCTTGACCATGGCACGTACAGACTCCAGGCCACGTTGGTGCCCAGCAACACGCGGCAAAAAGCGTTTTTTAGCCCAGCGGCCATTGCCATCCATGATGACAGCGACATGCTGAGGCACTTCCTGAACCGGCGGGACTTCTTTGGTAGAGCTGGAGAAAAAACCCAAAACTGTTTCCGTTCGCGCAAACAGCTGTTAAACAGCCATCAGGTCCGCTTCTTTTTGTTGTAGGATTTTATCGACTTCGGCCACTGCCTTGTCTGTCATTTTTTGCACTTCATCCTGCGCACGGCGCTCATCATCTTCAGAGATGGCTTTGTCTTTAATCAGCTTTTTCAGCGCATCGTTGGCATCACGGCGTACATTACGGATCGCCACTTTGGCTCCTTCGCCTTCCTGGCGCACAATCTTGGCCAGGTCACGGCGACGCTCTTCGGTCAACATTGGCATTGGTACGCGAATCAAGTCGCCATTGGTGGCCGGGTTCAGGCCAAGATCAGAATCACGGATCGCTTTTTCTACCTTGGCAATCATATTCTTCTCATAAGGTTGCACATTCAGGGTGCGGGCATCGCCCAAATTGATATTCGCCACTTGGTTAACAGCCACCATAGAGCCGTAATACTCAACCATCACATGATCCAGCAAGCCGGTATGCGCACGGCCAGTACGGATTTTCGCCAGATCGACCTTCAGGGCCTCCAGCGATTTGTGCATTTTCTGCTCTGCAGATTTCTTGATATCTTCAACCATTTGCTTCTCCAATCAACACGCGTGGCTTAAGCCATCACGCGTGTGCCTTCATTTTCACCCAGGATGACACGCTTCAAGGCGCCTTCTTTAAAGATACTAAATACCGCAATCGGCATTTTCTGATCTCGGCACAAGGTGAATGCAGTCGCATCCATCACCTTCAGGTTTTTATTGATCGCCTCGTCGTAGGTCACCATATCATACCGCGTTGCTGTTGGATCTTTTTTCGGATCTGCCGTGTAAATGCCATCTACCTTGGTCGCCTTCAATACGATTTCGGCATCAATCTCGACACCACGCAAAGCCGCAGCCGTATCTGTGGTAAAAAACGGATTGCCGGTACCGGCACCAAAAATCACGACTTTGCCTTCTTCGAGATAACGAATTGCTTTACCACGGATATAAGGCTCGGCCACTGCTTCGATATTCAGTGCACTCTGCACCCGTGCAGCCACACCTGCATGCTTCATGGCATCTTGTAACGCCATCGCATTCATCACGGTTGCCAGCATGCCCATATAATCAGCTGTGGCACGATCCATGCCTTCAGCCGCAGGCGCAACACCGCGGAAAATATTGCCGCCACCGATGACCACACCAACTTGCACGCCCATATTGACGACTTCTTTTACCTGCGCAACGATAGCAGTCACTGTTTCGCGATTAATCCCATATGCGTCATCGCCCATCAGCGCCTCACCTGACAACTTGAGCAAAATGCGCTTGAAAACAGGTTGTGCCATGATTAATTTCCCAAACTCAAAAATGTGCCTATTTAATCACAAAAACGTCATTTTTTGGGCGTTCCTGCCCAGGATTGCGCATAAAAAAAGTGGAATCCTAGGATTCCACTTTTTGCAATCAACCCGATAAAAGACTAATTATACTTTAGCTGCCGCAGCAACTTCAGCCGCATAATCCACCACCGCTTTTTCAATGCCTTCACCTACAATGTACATGCTGAAAGAAGCCACGCTGGCACCTTTGGATTTCAACAATTGCTCAATGCTCAGCTTGTCATCTTTCACAAAGGCTTGGCTGAGCAAAGTCACTTCTTTCAAGAACTTCTGCACAGTGCCTTCGGCAATTTTTTCCAACATTGCTTCTGGTTTGCCAGCTTCTTTCGCTTTTTCAATCGCTACACGACGCTCAGCTTCGATCAAAGCTGCGTCTACGCCGCTCGCATCCAAAGATTTTGGTTTGGCGGCAGCAATATGCATCGCAATGTCTTTACCCAATGCTTCATCACCACCCACCAAGTCCACCAGCACACCGATTTTGCTACCGTGCACATAGCTGAACAATTGGCCTTGTGCTTGTGTACGCACAAAACGACGTGGGGTAATGTTTTCACCAATTTTACCAACCAGTTGCGCACGTACAGACTCGGCTGTTTCACCACGCAATGGCAAAGCGCCTACGGCTTCAATATCCGCAGGGTTGTTTTCGTTCACAGTTTGTGCCAATTCATTCACAAACTTGAGGAACTCTTCGTTCTTGGCACAGAAGTCGGTTTCAGAGTTCACTTCGATCAAAGTACCCAACTTACCATCAGCAGCGATGCTGATACCCACAGTGCCTTCAGCAGCCACACGGCCTGCCGCCTTGCTTGCCTTGTTACCAAAGCGCACACGCAGGATTTCTTCTGCACGGGCCATGTCGCCTTCAGCCTCAGTCAACGCTTTTTTACAGTCCATCATTGGGGCATCGGTGCGCTCACGTAAGTCTTTCACCATGCTTGCGGTAATTTCAGCCATTTATTTGCTCCTTTTGTTCAATAACCTAGGACGGTTATCGTAAATATTTTTTCAATATACAGGGGCTGTGTGACAGCCAGATTGCGCGTCCGCTTAGACGCAATAGAAAAAGGGGCGATGCGCCCCTTTTCTCGCTACCAGGAATTACTCCGCAACTGCCTCAGCAGCAGGAGCAACTTCTTCTTGAGCAGCTTTCACGATTTCAGAAATCGCGTTTGCACGGCCTTCCAACACGGCATCAGCCATGCCACGCGCGTACAAGCGGATTGCGCGTGAAGAGTCATCGTTACCAGGGATCACATAAGTGATGCCGTCTGGTGAGTTATTGGTATCAACGATACCAATCACAGGGATACCCAGTTTACGTGCTTCAGTCACAGCACCGCTTTCATGGCCCACGTCGATCACAAAAATCGCATCTGGCAAGCCACCCATCTCTTTAATACCACCGATGGAACGCTCGAGTTTTTCGATTTCACGCTTGATGCCCAACGCTTCTTTTTTGCCGAACTTGTCGATGCTGCCATCAATCATCATGGCTTCAAAGTCTTGCAAACGCTTGATAGATTGCTTAACGGTTTTGAAGTTAGTCAGCATACCACCCAACCAACGATGGTTCACGTATGCACAACCCGCGCGCTGCGCTTCTTCTTTTACGATGTCACGGGCTTGACGCTTGGTGCCCACGAACAGAATACGGCCTTTATTGGCTGCCAAAGTACGCACATACTTTTGCGCTTCTTCGAACAGTGGCAGGGTTTTTTCCAGGTTAACAATATGAATTTTGTTACGATCGCCAAAAATGAACTCTGCCATTTTTGGGTTCCAGTAACGGGTTTGGTGGCCAAAGTGAACACCAGCCTCCAACATTTGACGCATAGTCACGGACATAATTTTATCTTTCCATTCAAAGGGTTATTCATAAACTTGTAATCAAAAACACCGTATTTAACGGCACCCAATGTGATTGCAAGCAAGGGTTTGACGAAAAAGTCAATCCAAAATTATAGCGCTTAATTCGAATACTATCAAGCACTTAAGCATTTTCAGCTAAGCTGGCGTCCCCGTCAGGACTCGAACCTGAAACTAGCCCTTAGGAGGGGCTGGTGATATCCTGTTTCACCACGAGGACAGCGGCGCTATTTTAAACGCTTGTCTGCAAAACGACTACCCTGTTATTCAAAATCACTGACGCCTCCGCCAGCCAGCTTGCCGAGCCCGATAGCTGTGAGTAACATGCACCTTCAGACTTTCTCACTGACAGACAAAGATTATGGATACTCACTCTATCAATCGTTATGCCTCGGCGATACGCGAGGCAATTGTTGCGCATGAAGCGGATATCGAATGCCTGGACCGCGAAATTGGCGATGGCGACCACTACATTAATATGAAGCGTGGCTGTGAAGCGATTGCAGGCCTGGCAAGCGAGCTCAATGGCCTAGATGCTCCTGATGCGCTGAATAAAATTGGCATGAAATTGCTGAGCACCATAGGCGGGGCATCCGGGCCGCTATTTGCAAGCTTCTTTATGGCCATGGGCAAATCGCTTAAAACCAGTGAAACAATCAGCATCAATGACCTTGCCATCGCATTTGACGCTGGGGTACAGGCCATTATGCAGCGGGGAAAAGCCCAAGCCGGTGAAAAAACCATGCTGGATGTGTTGGTCCCAGTCGCCCAGACCTTTAAGCACATGGCAGAACAAGGCCAGACCCGTCCGGAAATTGCAGCCTCTCTAAAAAAGACAGCCAGTGAAGGTCTGGAGTCCACACGCAATATGCTAGCCACCAAAGGTCGCGCGGCTGGGCTGGGCGAGCGCGCCATTGGTCATCTCGATGCGGGTGCAAAAAGCTGCCAGGTCATGATTCATGCAGTGTGCGACCTCGTGCTTGCCGGCTAAGGGCATTGCTGAGCAAGCTGCCCCCTCTAAGCACACTGGGCGTCAGGCTTAGGTTAGCCAGTTATACACAGTTTTAATGACGGAGCGAACAATGAAAAAATTTATCAACCAGGTTGACCAGATGCTGACTGAAAGCCTCGCAGGCTTTGCCAGCGCACATCATGAACTGCTCGAAGTACAGTTTGAACCGACCTTCGTCAGCCGAAAGCAGAAAGCTCAAAACAAAGTCGCCCTGATTTCTGGCGGCGGCTCTGGTCATGAACCCTTGCACGCGGGTTATGTCGGCAGTGGCATGCTTGATGCAGCCTGCCCTGGCCAAGTATTCACTTCACCCACCCCAGACCAGATGCTGGCTGCCGCTGAAGCGGTGCATGCGGGTAAAGGCGTGCTGTTTATCGTCAAAAATTATGCAGGCGATGTGATGAACTTTGAAATGGCGGCTGAAATGCTGCCATTTGAACATGCTACGGTGTTAACTTCAGATGACTGCGCCGTTGTAAACAGCACGCACACCTCTGGCCGCCGCGGCGTGGCCGGCACCGTCATTGTCGAAAAATGCGTCGGCAGCCTGGCTGAAAGTGGCGCGGATCTTGCCGCTTGCAAAGCACTCGGCGATAAAATCAATTTGCGCACTTCTAGCATCGGCGTCGCTCTCACCAGTTGTACCGTCCCTGCGGCTGGCAGACCAACCTTTGATATCACTGACACAGAGATTGAAATGGGCGTAGGTATCCATGGCGAACCAGGCCGCCGCCGCGAAGCCATGCGTGAGGCTGACGCCATCGTCACCGACATGGTCGCCGCAATTGTGCATGATATTCAAGCCAAACAGCTCCCCGAAAAAGGCGATATCCTGTTGTTGGTAAACGGCCTGGGCGCCACTCCGCTGATGGAGTTGTATCTGATTTACCATACGGCCGCGAAGCAACTGTCGGACCATGGCTACACCATTGCACGCAGTCTGGTAGGAAACTATACGACGGCGATCGATATGGCCGGTGCCTCGCTGACAGTTTGCCTGCTGGATGAGGAAATCTTGCAGCACTGGGACAGCCCCGTGCATACGGCTGGCTTGCGCTGGGGCTGCTAACGGCCTCATGCGCCGCCTCAATAGCGCATGGCAAACATCATCACTTTATTTTTAATCATCACTTAAGCGCATGTTGTGATTGCTTCCAACTTGCAGCAGGTGTATGTTAATCCCAGCACTGTGAATCCACTGGTCAATAAGCGGTGGAAATAAAAATAAACAATAGCAACAAATAGAGTGATGATGCACAACGGCAATAAACTAGCGGTCATTTTTCTGAATTTGCATTCAGCCTGGGCATTATTTTTTAGCAACGCTACCGGGCTATCGTCATGAAGCGCCTGCTTAATTACAAACAATCCTTGACCCTGGATGTCATGTTGCAGATGGCGCTGAGAGTCAGCATCGTCATTATTGTTGTCAGCGCGCTCACTTACTGGCACATCTACAAAACCCTGGTTGCATCTACCATTGATGGCCTGGAGCATTACATCCAGGAACGTGGTCAACGTGAGAGCGCAGTCTTTCAGCTGGCCGAGTCCAACCACCAGATTTTCAAATCCACCTTTCTGGCACATTGGAAACAAGATTTTTTCTACAATGACCGCTTCTTTTGGCAAGTGTTTAAACGCATGCCAGACCAGACCATCCATTTGCAAAAAAAAGCCTATGACGGCTTTTATAATCAATCAGGCCTGATCAGCAAAGATGTCACCGCCTATATTGGTGCCAAGGCACCGCTCGCTGACAGCGATTTCAGAAAAAAACTGCTGTTATCTTATGTCATGGTTGACCACTTCGGCACCGCCTGGACCCGGCAGTTCGCCAACCTGTATGTCTCCATGCCTGAAAATGTCAATATCGTGTACTGGCCAGGCAAACGTTGGGCGGATAATGCCAGCAGCAAGCTGAATGTCCTCACCGAAGAGTGGGTATATATCACCACCCGTCAGCGCAATCCAGGCCGTAAAAGTGTATGGACGGGTCTTTACTTTGATCCCACAGCCAATGAATGGATGGTGTCACTAGAGACACCGATTGATATTTCAGAGAAGAATACCCTCAATGTCGGCCATGACATTTTACTCAACGCCTTGTTTGACCGTGTCTTTAAAGACCACCTGTCAGGCACCTACAACTTTATCTTCCGCGAAGATGGCCGTTTGATTGCGCATCCGGCTAAAGTCACTGAAATGAACCGTGCACACGGCATGCTGATGATTCCGGATTTAAAAGATGCCTATTTAAATGCGCAGTTTCAGGCACTCGGCCAACATATCAAAACCAATCAGGACACTGATTTTATTATTGAGGGCGATGATGCGTTTTTAGCAGCGACAAAAATTGAAGGCCCAGGCTGGTGGTTTGTGACGGTCTACCCCAAAACCTTGCTCTCATCCCCTTCCATGAATGCCGCCAGATTTATCCTGATTGTCAGCCTGTTGGCACTCGTCATCGAGCTGATCATGCTATACCTGGTGATGAAGAAAAAAGTCATTCAGCCACTGGAGGCGTTTATGGCGGCATCCAATGCAATTGAAGAACAGCAATATGAAAAAATTACGCATCACACGTTGCCGCTGCCATTTAAGCTGGAAAACGAAATCGGCAAACTGGCCAGGATGTTTAAAAGCATGTCTGGCAGCTTGCAGCAATACCGCAACGAGATGCAGCGCCTGAATCACTCACTGGAAGACCAGGTAAAAGTGAGAACGCGGGAATTGCAGCGCGCTAAAGACAAAGCGGAAAAAGAAGCGACCATAGATAGCCTGACGCAGATCCCCAACCGCCACTCGTTTTATAACCGTGCCAAAGCCATTCTGCAGCAGGCAGACCATGCCGGGGAGCCTCTATGCTTTTTGATGCTGGATATTGATTTCTTTAAAGTCATCAATGACTCTTACGGCCATCCGCAAGGCGATTTAGTCCTGATTGCCTGCTCACGGGCCATTGAAAACACCATACGTGACAAAGATTTGCTAGGCAGACTGGGCGGGGAAGAATTCGCGGTAGTATTACCCGCCACGACGCCGGAAGAAGCCCGTGTGATTGCTGAGCGCATCCGCACCTCCATCGCTGAACTACGCTTCTTTACACCGCAAGGCGGGCATGAATTCAGCACCACCATTAGCATTGGCATTTCTTGCGCAAAAGAGACCATCTATGCGTATGAACTGCTGTATAAGCATGCAGACCTGGCCCTCTACCAAGCCAAACAAACCGGGCGTAACCGCGTCATCTGCTATAACAGCCAATGGCAACCAGCCACAGATGAGCAAGCCAATAACGAGCAAACAAAGGACCAGCTAACCAAGAATCAACAAGCATGGAACAGTGGTGAATAATTGGATAGTGATAGTGGTAAATAAAAGATAGCTTAGTCGGTTAGCCTAATAACTGTTGCCAAAGCCTCTTAACCGCAGTCCGCTGAGGCAACAATTCAGTATCGTCGACGATGGCTTCCTGTCCTTGCAATTTGGTGTGATGGATCAGTGTGCGGTATTCGCGGTAAGCCGCCGCCACTTGCTCGGCCAAGTCTGCAGAAGCAATCATCCCCAAACTCGCACAGCGCTCCAGCAAGCCGATATTGCCAATATTATCAGCCAGTTCAGGATAGGCGGGGCCGTGTAACAACACCAGATACTGCACCATAAACTCGACATCAATAATGCCACCAGGCCCTTGTTTGATATCGAAGCGGCCCGCCTTGGGCTTATGTGCTACGCGCATTTTTTCACGCATCTGCACGATGTCGTGCTTAAGCTGGCTGGCATCGCGGCTTTGATGGATGATTTCCCGCCGCACTTGCTCAAATACCGCGCCAATCTCGGCACTGCCCGCCACAAACCGCGCACGCGTCAAGGCTTGATGCTCCCATACCCAGGCTTTATGCTGCTGATAGTCCCTGAAAGCCTGCACGCTACTGACCAATAAACCGCTATTGCCATCCGGGCGCAACTGCAAGTCAGTCTCGTAGAGCAAACCAGCATTGGTCAATGTGTTAAACCAGGTATTCAGGCGCTGGGCAAAGCGCGCATAGACTTCCGGGGCCTGCTCTGCCGTATCGTCATACAGAAAAATAATATCCAGATCAGAGAGATAGCCTAGTTCCTTGCCACCCAACTTGCCGTATCCAATCACGGCAAACTGTGGCTCTTGGCGGTGCTTAATCGCCAGGTTTTGCCACACGGTTTGCAAGCTGACTTGCAGGATCAGGTCAGCCAGCGCACTCAAGTCATCCGAAATTGCTTCCAGCGACAGCGCCGTCATGACATCCTGGGCAGCAATCTTAAGCACACTGGCATGCTTGAAATGCCGTATGGCATCCATTTGTGCTTCGACATCACCCTGCAATGCTTGCATCTGTTTCATCAGCTCAGCTTTGAGCTGCTTCGCATCCAGACGCTTGAACAAGGTCTGCTTATTGAGCAATTCATCCAGCAAAATAGGATGCGCAGAAACATACTGGGCAATCCACGGGCTGGCCGCACACAACTTGACAACCAGAGACAGCGCATCCGGAAACTCCGCCAGCAAGGCCAGGTAGCTGGCGCGGCGGCAAATACTCTCCAATAAATCCAGCGTGCGAATCAGCGCAGTATCTGGGGTGGTGCTTTGCTGCTGTGCGGCTTCCCGCAACAGCAAGGGCATGAGCTGATCCAGGCGCCGTCGGCTTTGCTCTGGCAATTGCTGGATGCGCTGGCTGTTCCGGGTTTGCTGCAGCAAATGCACGATATCGCACCCACGGGTATAGCCTTGCGCAGACAACCATTGCTCACTGTCAATGGCACTCAGCGTCCCTTGCCAAAGAGCGGTTTCCTGTTGCAAATCCTGCTGCTGTTCATCTTTAAAGGTTGCGTCAAAAAAACGTTGCACCCGGTCTCTATGCATATTGAGCTCGGCGATAAAGCTGGTCCAGTCAGCGTGTTTGAGCATACGCAGCAGATAATTACGGTAAGTCTCAGATGCGGGCAAATCCTGGGTTTGCTGGTCATCGATATACATCAGGCGGTGCTCAAGGTTGCGCAGATAAATATAACTCTGCTTGAGCGCAGCGACATCTTCCAAGGGCAACATGTGACGCTCGGCCAGACAATCCAAAACCGCCAGCGTTGGCTTGATTTGTAAATCCGGGACTTGGCCGCCCCGGATTAACTGGAACAACTGCGCAATAAACTCCACCTCGCGGATGCCGCCGCGGCCCAGCTTAATGTTGTCTGAGAGTTTACGTTGCACCACATCGCGTTGTATTTGCAACTTGAGGTCGCGCATGGAGGCATAGGCATTAAAATCCAAATACTTGCGGAACACAAACGGCTTGATCAGTTTGGTCAGCGCCGCTTCTGGGCCATGGACGACCCGGCCTTTAATCCAGGCGTAACGCTCCCACTCACGGCCATAATTCTGATAGTAATCCTCTAGCGCATCGAGGTTGCAGACCAATGCCCCTTCTGAGCCAAAAGGCCGCAAACGCATATCGACGCGGAAGACAAACCCTTCTGCTGTGACCTCATCCAGCGCAACAATGACCTTTTTACCTAAACGCGTAAAAAAATCTTGGTTGCTGATCGACTTTTCCCCATCGGTACAACCTTCTTCTTCATACGCAAAAATCAGGTCTATGTCAGAAGAAACATTCAACTCCCGTCCGCCCAGTTTGCCCATCCCAACCACAATCAATTGCTGCGCCTCACCGTGAGCCGAGCGTGGTTCCCCATACATGTTAGCAAGGCGTGCGTGGTAGAAAGATGCCGCGGCTGCGATGGCAGACTCTGCCAGCGCGCTTGTGGTTTCGACGACTTCCGCAAAATCCGCCAGGCCATTCAGGTCACGGACGATCAAATGCGCTAACAAACGCTGACGGATCAGCCGGATTTGTTGCAGAAAAACAGATTCTTCACTATTTTTTTCAATTAAAAACAGACTTTCAACATCCTGAGTCTTATATGTCTTATATAAGTTATCTAACAGATCAGTTATAAAATCTGAATGTTTTGTAACGAATCTGGCAAAAAAAGGGCTACAAGCTGCCGCATGCAGCAAATAGGCGGCCTCTGTAGACGCGACCTGCTTTTCTGTTAGAATTTGGGCAAGCTGTTGCATGGGCTGAGGCTCTAGTAACGGATGTGTGCTCGGAGAGTTTGTCAATCAGAACCAAAATAATAACACCTGAGGTTCGCTCACACTTTCATTTTTTGACATTGATTTTTGGGGGACGCTATGTCTATCGAATCTGTACTTCATGAACACCGCGTATTTGCGCCGGGCAAGGACTTTTCCAGCCAGGCCGCAATCGGTAGCATGGAGCAATACCAACGCCTGTGCCAGGAAGCGGCGCAAGATTATGAAGGATTCTGGGCCAAACTGGCACGCGAGTTATTGATCTGGCACAAGCCGTTTACCAAGACGCTGAATCAGGATAACGCCCCTTTTTACAAGTGGTTTGAAGATGGCGAGCTGAATGTTTCTGCAAACTGCCTGGACAAACACCTGCAAACCATCCCGAATAAAACAGCCATTATTTTTGAGGCTGATAACGGCGATGTCCGCACAGTCACCTATCAGGAACTCTATCATCAGGTGTGCCAGTTTGCGAATGGCTTAAAATCGCTCAATCTGACCAAAGGCGACCGCGTCATTATCTACCTGCCGATGGGCGTAGAAGCCATTGTTGCCATGCAGGCCTGTGCACGCCTGGGCATTATCCACTCGGTGGTGTTTGGTGGTTTTTCAGCCAAGAGCTTGAATGAGCGCATTATCGACGCCGGTGCAGTGGCGGTGATTACTTCAGATGGTCAATACCGTGGCGGTAAAACCCTGCCGCTCAAGCAAGCGGTGGATGAAGGCATTGCCATGGGCGGCTGTGACAGTATCCGCCATATGGTCGTGTTCAAGAAAACCGGCATGGAAGTGGCTTGGGACAACAAATGTGTCTGGTGGCATGACCTGATTGCGGGTCAGGCCGACACTTGCGAACCCGTCATGGTGGAAGCTGAACATCCACTTTTCCTGCTCTACACCTCAGGCTCTACCGGCAAACCTAAAGGCGTACAACATAGCTCGGCAGGTTACCTGCTGCATGCGATGAACACCATGCGCTGGACCTTTGATATCAAACCGGAGGATATTTACTGGTGTACGGCCGATGTGGGCTGGATCACCGGTCATAGCTATGTGACTTATGGCCCGCTCGCCATGGGGGCAACACAAATCGTATTTGAAGGCATCCCAACCTACCCGAATGCGGGGCGCTTCTGGGAAATGATCCAGCGTCACAAAGTCAGCGTGTTTTATACCGCGCCTACGGCGATCCGTTCATTGATTAAAGCCGGTGAGACCGATTTTACGACCCATCCCAACCACTTTGATTTAGCGAGCTTGCGCTTATTGGGCACAGTGGGTGAGCCAATCAACCCTGAAGCCTGGATGTGGTATTACGAACAAGTAGGCGGCAACCGCTGCCCGATTGTGGATACCTTCTGGCAAACCGAAACCGGCGGCCACGTGATTACGCCACTGCCAGGCGCGACCCCACTGGTGCCAGGCTCTTGCACCCTGCCCTTCCCCGGCATTGATATTGACGTGGTTGACGAAACTGGTAAAGAAATTGGCTGGGGCAATGGTGGCCTGCTGGTGATCAAAAAACCTTGGCCTTCCATGATACGTACCATTTATAACGACCCAGAACGCTACAAAGCCAGTTATTTCCCAGCTGAGTTGGGCGGAAACCTCTACCTGGCGGGTGATGGCGCCGTGCGTGATGCCGATACCGGCAACTTCACCATCATGGGCCGGATTGACGATGTTCTGAACGTGTCCGGGCACCGTCTGGGTACTATGGAAATCGAGTCTGCCCTGGTTGCCAACCACCTGGTCGCCGAGTCAGCGGTCGTTGGCAAACCGCATCCGATCAAGGGTGAGTCTGTCGTGGCTTATGTGGTGCTGAAAGGCAAGCGCCCTGAAGGCGAAGAAGCCAAGAAAATCGTGGCTGAATTGCGTGACTGGGTGGGTAAAGAAATTGGCCCGATTGCCAAGCCTGATGAAATCCGTTTTGGTGACAACCTGCCCAAGACACGTTCCGGCAAGATCATGCGCCGTTTATTGCGTAGCCTGGCCAAAGGGGAAGAGATTACCTCTGATATTTCGACCCTGGATAATCCGGCCATCCTCGAGCAGTTGAAACAGGCCGTTAATTGACCTTGTACTGACGATGGAAGGGTTGATTATCCTGATTATTTTCGCCGCTGTGGCTATTTTCCTCATGCGAAAATAATCCGGCCAAGTTGTTGATTAGGTTAAAATAGCGCTTTTTTCCAAAGCGCTATTTTTTCATGTCCAGTTTGCAGCAAGAAGTCGAACGCCGCCGTACCTTTGCCATTATTTCGCACCCGGATGCGGGTAAAACCACCCTGACCGAAAAACTGCTGTGGTTTGGTGGCGCGATCCAGGTCGCCGGTGAAGTACGTGGCCGTAAAGCGGCCCGTCATGCCACCTCGGACTGGATGGAGCTGGAAAAGCAGCGTGGCATCTCCGTCACCTCATCTGTGATGCAGTTTCCCTATCGTGAACACATGGTGAATTTGCTGGATACCCCCGGCCACGATGACTTCTCGGAAGATACTTATCGTACCCTGACCGCCGTAGACTCTGCGGTGATGGTGATTGACTCAGTCAATGGCGTGGAAGCACAAACCATCAAGCTGCTGAATGTGTGCCGCATGCGTGACACGCCCATCATCACCTTTATCAACAAGCTGGACCGCGAAAGCCGCGCGCCCATTGAGCTGCTAGACGAGATCGAAACGACATTGGGCATGGAATGCGCACCGATGACTTGGCCGATTGGCATGGGCAAAACCTTCCGCGGCGTCTACAGTCTGGTGAATGACAGCATCCTATTTTTTGATCCGCGTGCGGAAAAAGGCACCTCCGAAACCATACAGGGGATCAATAACCCACGCCTGGACGAACTCATCGGCTACCAGGCTGAAGAATTGCGCGTAGATATCGAACTGGTACGGGGCGCCTCAAACGAATTCAATAAAGAACGCTATTTAAGCGGCAAGCAAACCCCTGTTTTCTTTGGCTCTGCGGTCAACAACTTTGGGGTGCAATCCTTGCTGGATGCCGTGGTCGACTTATCGCCGCCGCCGCAATCGCGCAATACGGCCACACGCGTCGTGGCGGCTAACGAAGAAAAGTTTGCCGGATTTGTGTTCAAGATCCAGGCCAATATGGACCCCAAACACCGCGACCGCATTGCCTTCTTACGCGTGTGCTCGGGCCGTTTTGAGCGTGGCATGAAAATCAAGCAGGTGGCGTCGGGCAAGATGCTCAACGTCAACAACGCCATCACCTTTATGGCGCAAGACCGCACCATCATGGATGAAGCTTACTCGGGTGACATTATCGGCATCCCCAACCACGGCACCATCAAACTGGGCGATACGTTTACCGAGAACGAAGCGCTTAAATTCATCGGTATTCCATCGTTTGCGCCAGAGTTTTTCCGCCGCGCCCGCATTAAAAACCCGATGAAGATGAAGCAATTGCAAATCGGCCTCAAACAATTATCTGAAGAAGGCGCGGCGCAACTGTTCCGCCCCTTGCTTTCAAATGACTTGATCTTGGGCGCCGTCGGTATGCTGCAGTTTGATGTGGTGGCACACCGCCTGGAACACGAATATGGCGTCGATATGGTGTTTGAGCCTTATGATTGCTACACCGCGCGCTGGCTCAAAGGCTCAGATGCGGACTTGAAAGCGATTGCGGATAAATATGGCTTTAATGTCGGCCTGGATAGCGCGGATGATTATGTATACTTGGCCCCTAACCGCGTCAACCTGCAAATGGCACAAGAGCGCTACCCAGATATCCAGTTTATGGAAACGCGTGAAATCGCCTAGTCCAGTTTGAATGAATCCCTACTGCCCCGTTTAGCTTAGCTGACGAGGCGTTTTTTTAATTCGATTGATTTTTTACTTTGGTAGGTGCGGATGCGTGCTGTTTCTTTTCGCCCATTGCTCCGCATCATCCATCAGTGTATAGATCAACGGCACCACAATCAGGCTGAGCAGTGTGGAGGTCACCAGCCCGCCAATCAGGGCATAAGCCATTGGTGTCCGGAAACCAGTCCCTGCCCCGGCACCGATGATCACAGGCAGCATACCCGCGATCATGGCAATCGTGGTCATGATAATCGGGCGGCTACGCTGCTGGCAGGCAGCAATCATCGCCTCATATCTAGAGAAGCCTGCGCTACGGCACTCAATAATGGCATCGACAATCAGGATGCCATTTTTACCGACAATCCCCATCAACATCAGGATGCCAATCACCGCAGGCAGAGAAAGTGCCTGATGGGTGAGCGCCAGCGCCAATAATGCGCCACAGACTGATAAAGGTAAGGCCATCATAATCGTAAACGGCTGCAAAAGCCTTCTGAACAGCAGCACCAGCACCATCCACACCAGCAGCAAGCCACTGAGCATCGCTACACTAAAGGTACTGAACATCTCGCTGAGCATTTCAGAATCTCCGGTTTCGCTAATGCTAATTCCCGCAGGCAAATGCTGCAGGGTCGGCAATTGCCGTACCGTCTGCATCGCATCCCCCAACGAAATCCCATTCAAATCAGCAGAAATAACGATTTGTGGCATGCGGTCATAGCGCGTGATACTGGCATAGTCATGCACGAATGCCAAATTAGCTGCGGCATCCAAGGGAACAATTTGCTGGGTATTGGTTGTAACTGGCAACTGGCGTAAAAAGGCCAGTGCAGACTGTTCAGGGATTCTCACAGTAGAGCGGACAGGCACCGTTTGATTATCCAGCAATACATGGGCCAATAGCTCTTCACTGCCGCCTTTCAAAGCAATCTGCAACTCTTCGGCAATCGCACTGGTGCTCACTCCCAGCAGCGCCGCTTCATGCGGCTTGGGTGTCACCACCATATTGCTTTTAATCGCAGGCACAGTCGACAACACATTAGAAAAGGCTGGCAGTTTGCGCATATCGTGTTCCAGTGCCAACGCAGTATGGTACAAATGCTGCGAGTCATTGCCGGTTAATACTAACCCAAATGCCTTGCTGCCATTCTCATTCAACGCGCTCAATCTTACATTGGGCACACGGCGCAGATCATATAATGCCTGTGCCTTAAACTGCTCGACACTCATGTCACGTTGTGCCCGCGCGACCAGCTTGACAATGAGCGTGGCACGATTGACCTGTCCTGCCACCATGGTCTCGGCATCACGGCCGCCTATCCATGAATAAACACTGCTGACGCCGGGCTTGCTCAACAAGGTTTCCGTCACCTGCTCAATGGCGGCATCCGTTTGTTTTAACTGTGCCTCAGCAGGCAACTCCACCTGCAACATAAAATAGGCTTTGTCTTCTTGCGGCATAAAGTCTGCAGGCAGGATCAAGATCAAACTGGCCGATAACAGCAGTAACAGCCCCACCAGCAACAGGCTGATCCGTCTATGCTTGAATGACTTTTCCAACCAGCGTTGATAAAAATGGTACCAACGCCCTTGCGATACCATGGTCGGTGTCGGCTTTAAAAAATAAGCGGCCATGACCGGCGTGATGAATCGCGCTACCAATAAGGAGAAGAAAGTGGCTGTGGCCACCGTGATGCCGAATTGAATGAAATACTGACCCACCAATCCGCCCATAAAACTCACCGGGACAAAGACGGCAATAATGGCAAAACTGGTGGCAATCACGGCCAGGCCGATTTCATCAGCCGCCCGCATCGCCGCTGGATAAGGCGCTTGCCCGGTTTCCATATGGCGGATAATGTTTTCAATCTCGACAATGGCGTCATCGACCAATACGCCGGACACCAGCGAAAGCGCAAGCATGCTGACCAGGTTTAATGAAAAGCCCAGCCAATGCATGACAATAAAGGTCGGGATCACAGATAAAGGAATGGCCACGGCTGCAATCAGGGTGGCGCGGCTGGAGCGTAAAAATGCATAGACGACGAGCCCTGCCAACAACACCCCTTCCAAAAACGACATCAAGGCAGAAAAATAGGTCTTTTTAGTAAAGTCGATCTGGGTCTGCACTTGCTCAGCCTGGATTGAGGGCTGTGTCTGCTGCCACTGCTTTATCGCCTGCTCTATCGCCTCGGCGACTTTCAACTCATCTGCTTTTGCCGTTCTATAAATGGCAATGCCGATGGCTGGCTGGCGATTGAGCCGAGTTAATTGCTGTGCCTGTTTATAAGTATCCAGAATATTGCCTAAACTAGCGAGCGTCGCATACCGATGCTCTCCCACGGCAATTTGCAGGTTTGCCAAGCCATCAACCGACTGTGGGTCGCCCTGCACACGCAAAGAGGTCTGCTTGCTGCCGAGACTAAACTGGCCTGCAGGTGCCTGCGCAATAAAAGCCTGAATCTGCTTACTGACCGTCGCAGCACTGACGCCTAGCGCATAAAGTTTTTCAGGTAAGAGCTCGATGTGGATTTCACGGTCATATCCGCCTTGGCGCTCAATCTTTTCTACCCCTTCGATCGCCATTAAGGCACTGACCAGCTCCTTGTCTACGTGCTGAGTCAGCACAGGCAGCGACAGCTTGACGGATTGAAAGGCATACGTCATCAAGGGCGTATTGTCATCCTCGGACTGCTGGATCAGTGGCTCACCCACGTCATTTGGCCATTGACGGCGCAGGCCGGCCACTTTTTCGCGCACCAGAGATAACACCGTGCGGATATTGGTGCCATAACGGAACTCAATCTGTGTGACCGAAACCCCGTTTTCGATATAAGAGGTGACATGCTTGATGTTGGGGATATTGGCGACAGCGTTTTCGACCGGGATAGTAACCTGGCGCTCAATCGTTGAAGACGATGCCCCTGGTAACGCAACCGACACCGAAACCACCGGGATTCTGACCGTAGGCATGCCATTTACAGGCAAGCGATGAAAGCAGTCAGCCCCCCAAATGAGTAAGATTAAGGTCGCCAACGCAATCAGCAAGGGATTGGCAATCGCCCAGGAAGAGAGTTTTAATTTCACTTAATGTGTTGCCGCAATGAGGTTAACTGGCTCACCTTCACGGATAAACCCTGCAAACTGATCAATAATCTGCATGCCAGGACCAATGCCTGACAAAATTTCCACCTGCCCATCCAGCCGCTGCCCGATGCGGACATGAACGCGTTTGGCATAGCCTTGCTCAACGGTATACACATAATACTGGTCGCCTTCTACCGCAATCGCGCTATCCGGCACACGGATGGCGTTACGTTGCGGCAGCGTGACCAATACACTGGCCGCTTGTCCCGGCATCAGGGCAGGCATTTTTGCCAGCGCTACTTTTATATGTAGCATCTGGTTTTCATCCCGCACCATGATCCCCTTTTTGCGGATATGGCCAGGATAACTGCGCTCGGCATCATTGAGCTTCACCCGTACCGGCATTCCGTTTTTTAACGAGGCAGCCAGCTCAGCACTGGTTTCAATCTCTATCTCCAGCGTGCCATCTTTCGCCAATAAAAACTGGGCCTGATTGGTTTGGCTGAGCAATTGCCCCACCACCGCATTCTTCTGGATCACCAGTCCAGAGACTGGAGCAACCAGTTCCGCCTGTTTGATTTTTAAATCAGCTTCGTCCACCTGGGCATTGGCCGACAGCAAGTCAGATAAGGCCATTCTTAAATGGTTACGTGCCGTATTGACTTTCGTTTCTGCCGCTTGCTCTGCCTGGACACGCTGTTCCAGAACCTCTTTGGAAATCAGCCCATCCTCAGCCACTTTTTCGCCACGAATGCGTTCAGTACGTGCCTGGTCAAGGTTCTTCTTGGCTTCATCCAGGGCTGCCTCCGCCTCACTAAACGCCACAATCGCCCGCTGCTTGCTGGCAAGTGACTGCACGCGCTGCACTTTTGCCAATTGCGTATCCACCACTGCAAGTTGCTGCCCGGCTTTGACATGATCACCTTCATCCACCAGTACCTGCGTAATCCGGCCCTGCATCATATCGGCATACACAGGCACTTGCTCTTGCGCCACCACTTTACCGAACAACTCCAGGGTCGAATCCAGGTCTTTGCTTTCCACCGTCAGTGCAGTGACTGTCAATGCCGCATTAGCGGGCTTGGCAGATTCTGAGTGCGTACTAAAGTGCCAGACCATTAATATAACGGTCACCAGCAAAATGGCGAACGCCATGCGTGTGCGCAAAAACAGGGGCAATTGATCTTGTAGCCGTTTGTTCATTCGTGCCTTATTGTGTGTTTTCAGTGGCCTGTTGATCAGGATTCAGACTACCCGTCCCGGAGAGCGCTTTATTTGCATACGCATACCCCCTCATCCAGGCCTGTTTGGCGTCAATATATTGTAATAAGGTCTGCTGGTTGCGCATATCCTGCTTGAATACATCCATCTTGCTCAGATAGCCGGCATCCACCGCCCGTTGTAACTTGGCAGACTGTGTCTGCCACCGGCTCAATGCCTGCTCGTCCGCCAGTAACTGCGCCCGGCTTTCATTAAAATTAACCAAGGCATTTTCTGTTTCTTCGATCGCCAGCAACACTGCTTCTTTATAAGCCAGCAAGGCTTCCCGAAGTTGCGACTCGCGCTGATTCACCACTTCCCGTCTTAATCCCCAATCCAGCACGGGAATATTGATAGAAGGGGCAATATAGGTCAAGGATCCGGTGTGGCTCAGGCTTTCACCCGTTACCCGCCCGGCCACCATCAGAGCGCCCTCAATAGATAATTTAGGATACAGGTCGGATTTGGCGATCCCCAACGCCCCGGTTGCTTTCAATACCTGTGACTCGGCCATTTTGATATCTGGACGCTGGCGGATAATCTCTGCAGGGACGCGCATGGGTAGCGCTATGGATTGCACATCCTCGGCAAGCTTGCCTGCCGGACGTGACTGTAATTCTGTCAACCAAGCCTCAGCGGGTTCCGCTTGGCCACTAAGCACAGCCAGTCTTTGCAAGGCCATTTCCTGATTCAGGCGGTTTTGCCTGCGCATGCGCTGGGCGCCCTGTATTTCCGCCATAAACGACTCAGCCACTTCGGGCGAGGTAAAGCCACCGCTCACGCCTTTATTCGCGAGTGTCTGCAAGTTGGCGTATCCCGCTTCGGCGAGTGCCAACTGCTTTTCACGCTGGACAGCCGCTTCCAACTCCGCGTACACGCGGACCAATTCAGCCGTTAATGACAATTGTTTGCTGGAGACATCCGCCTCTGCAATTTGTAAATCAGCCTGCGTGATTTGCCGCTGCCCACTCCCCTGGCCAAAGATAGGCAGTTCCCAAATCAGGTCAAAGCCAGCCAAAAATGCCCCGGACGCGGCATGGCGCGATTGACCGGAGGAGCTATTGCCCACTGCCAGCATGCGCGAAAGGCTATTGGGGCCGGCATAGATACTGAGTTGTGGTTTTTCAGTCGCCAACTCATGCGCCTGCAGCGAACGTG
Source organism: Methylophilus sp. 3sh_L (assembly GCF_046766015.1). Classification (NCBI taxonomy): domain Bacteria; kingdom Pseudomonadati; phylum Pseudomonadota; class Betaproteobacteria; order Nitrosomonadales; family Methylophilaceae; genus Methylophilus; species Methylophilus sp. 3sh_L. The sequence goes on along the minus strand of NZ_JBKOUF010000001.1, from coordinate 842,096 downwards.
CATAACGAATGCGTTCACTCGCCTGCTGCATAGTCAGATTCTGCTTTAACGCCGTTTGCATCAGTTGATTCAACAACGGATCATGAAATACCAGCCACCAGTCTGGACGAGGTTGTGCCTGGTCTGTCATCGCTGCGGAAGTAGCTTGGCGCCAGTTGGCTGGTGCCGGGGTATCCAACACCGGCATCTCGTTGTGCATACATGCGCTTAAACTGGCTGCGGTCAAGATTGTTGCCATGAAAGTCTGTAGAGATGAGCCCCCGCATACAGGCTTTTCGCTTCGACGTGCTGGCGTGCCTGCTTGGTCAGTCCGATGACAGATGGCCGGATTGATCCTTCCGATAAGCGCACTCATCAGGCGCTGGGTTAAAACAATCCGTTTTTTACACATAAAACAGCGAAGGAGATTCAGGACTGCGGGCCATCAAGGATGACAACATCCGCCAGAGAGACTAGATTCGCGTGCAGCGCATGAAAGCAACAAGAGGTATGTTGCTTGTTTGCGGAAAGAAAATTAAAAATTTGCATAGGGCACCTTAGTGGGCGATAGTTTAAAATCTTCTTTCAAACGAGTAAACATATTTACATCATTTAAAATAGCTTGCAAACCCGCCATTTGCAACACCTAAACGCACTTTTTATCAGGACCCTTCAAGTTGAAAACTGCCTGCCCTTGTTACAGTGGAAACACCTATATGGCGTGTTGCCAGCCTTTACACCAAGGCACACCTGCTCCGGACGCCGAGCGCCTGATGCGCGCACGCTACAGCGCCTATGCACTTAAAATGCCTGAGTATATTTTAGAAACCTGGCACCAAGACACCCGGCCTGAAAGCCTGACGCAAGCAGACTTGCAAGGCATCAAATGGTTAAAACTTGAAGTTCTAGCGCATCAGCAGCGGGACGACACCCATGCTGAGGTGCACTTTGTTGCCACCTATCAAAGCGCTAAGCAGAAAAAATCAAGCATGACAGAACATAGCCAGTTCGAACGCATCAACGGGCAATGGCTATATTGCGGCCAAGTAGAAAAATGACGTGACGCTATGACGTGCAGGTAAAGTGCGGCATAAAGCGTTAGTGCGTAGGCCCGTAATCACAGACCAATCTGGTAAAAAAAGGACTGACTGGGGTCAATTTTGCTTGTAAATGCGACTGGCTCAACCAGTCAATGATCGCCAGGTTAAGTTCGTATGGTGACACACGTTCATCGCCATCCTGATCCAGCTTGTTTAACAGGCTGCGTACCTGCTCCTGGCTAAGGTCATTGAGTGCGCGCTGCAAGGCTTGCTGGTCCAAAAAGCCACATTGATCCAAATCGATACGCGCAAAAATGTTTTGTGTGATTTGCGCGCTAACAGTGCAGAGAATACTAGCCATATCCGTATCCTTTTGAAATGATCACAAACAGGATTCTAGACTTGGCAAGTCGGCAACGGTGTATCGTAATGTAGCAGTTTGTATCGGAAAAGATGGGACGTCCAGCCTCAGCTGGACACCTCTATGAATGCTCCCGCACCAAGACCCCCACCCGTGGCGCCCAGCCAGCATTCGCTTGCTTCTTGGCCGTCACCAACGTCAACATTGAAGGGTCGTACACGTCTACATTATGGGTGACGGGCGTTGTGAGCAAATATTGCGCCTTGGTTGCCTGCAAGAACCTGGCAACACGCTTGATGTTGAAAATGTCTAGGTGCGCAAATGGCTCATCAATAAAGACAAAGCCACCCGGACGTGTCTCTTCCATCATCAGCGCCACCAGCAAAATCAGGGATTTCATCACCTGTTGGCCACCGGAAGCATCGCCATCGTTCATCCCTGACAAGCCTTTGTCATCAAAACCGAAGCGTACTTCCAATCCTGCTTGCGCCAACGTCAAATCATCGGCTTCCAGGGCAACCGGCGCGCAATCGACATCCACATCGGCCATTTTGGCCAGTTCCTTGAGGTTTTTGCTGTACTTGCTCACCGAATAGCGCAAGCGGCCGATATAAGCCTCGCGCGCATGTTCGGTTTGCGTTTGTGCGGCACGGTTGTCACGCTCGCGGCTTTCCACATCCTCTTTCTGCGCCAGGTAATCTGCCTGCATCTTGTCACGCATAGCGATGACATAAGGGTCGGTCTCCCAGCTTTGGGTTTCAAGCCGTTTGGCGATCTGTTCGATTTGAATATCCACCAGGCGGGGACTCTCCCATTTTTCCAGCAGTTGCTTGTTAGCCACGGGATCCTGCCACGCTGCTGGCAGTTTTTGCTGGTCGTGACGGATACGCTCCAGGCGGCGCTCTTGCTCAGCCCAGCCTTCGCGGTTCTCTTTTTCTAGTATTTCTTTTTGCAATTGGGCAATCTTGTTGCGTATGCTTTCTTGCGCACGGATAGACTCACGGATACGCTCCTCCAGTTGCGCATTCAATTGCGTCACTTCATACAACTTTTCCCCGGCCGCCTGACGCTGTGCCTTAATGTCAGCATACTGTCGCTCGACACTGGCAAATTGCTCGGCTCTTGCCGCCAATTGTGAGGCAGCATCTACCCCGGCCAATGCGTTTTTCAGTGTTTGAATCTGCTGGCGTAAAGGATGCAATTCGTCCTGCAAGCGATTGATCTCAGTTTCGATCTGCTGCAAGTTTTGGCGCAAGCTTTCCAGCCTGGCTTTACCGAATCGGGGCTCACTCGGTGCGGCGTGTCTGCCACCTCGACGTTCGCGCAGATAGCCTTGGCGGGTGACCCAGTCTTCACCACGGGGCAAAGCAACCCCCGCAGCGGTGTCTTCAACGCGCTGTGTGCGCTCCAGCATAGCCAGCATCCAGGGCGCGACTGGTTGTTTGAGCTTAATCACCTCCAGTAAAGAGCCTTTAGGTGGCAAGCCCGCAAGTTGTCTTTCCGGCACAATCAGATGCCTGTATTTAAGACTCTCACCCAGCGCGAATGCCGCCTCGGCGTGTTTTTCACTATGCAGCATGATGACATGGGCAAACGGTGCCAACACCGCCTCTACAGCGGTTTGCCAGCCGGCATCAGTCACTTCAAGAATATCAGCCAATGTGTCATGGGCAATATTGGCTTTGCTAAGCGCCTGTCTGAACTCAGTCACTTCATGCGGATCGGCGCGGCGGCCACTACTGAGGTTCTCAAGGGTCTGCTGCCATTGCTGCTGTTGCTGTTGCTTGGTCCACAAACGGTTTTGCAAAGCTGTACGCTGTTGCTCCAGTTGTCCGAGCTCGCTGGTTGCTTGAACCACATCGCCGCTTAAAGCCGCCTGAGCCTCCAGCTGTTTCTTTTGCTCGAGCAAAGCTTCAAGCTTGCCCTCTTCCTTATTGAGCTGGTTAACTTGCTGGCTCAAGTCCGCTTCATGCAGTCTTGTCGCCTGCTGCTGGCTCTGAAGCTGTTCCGCTTGGGTCTTGTGATAATCCAGCTCACTGGTCTTGGCCGTTAAATCTGCCTGTAAGCCCTCGCGCTCCTTGCGGTTTGCATCCAGGCTACGTGCTGCCCGCTCTGCTTCTTCCTGCAGTTGGTAAAACTCCAGCCGCGGTTTGACTTCATCCACCAGCAAGGCCTGCTCTTGAGTCAGTTGTTGCCACTCCAGGTAACGGTTTACACGCTGTTCTTGTGTTTGCAGGCTGTGCTCCAGCGCCTTAAGGTTGTTTTGCGTGTACTGTAACTCCTGATCAGTCGCACGCTGATGCTGCCTGGCCTCCTGATAGCGTGTCAGAATCTCTTTGTCACCAAAGACATCAAACACCAGATCCAGCAATTCACGCGGCTTGTATTCACACAGCTTGTCGGTTTGGCCCTGCTCCAAAGACAGTACGCGGGCAATCGCGGGTGACAGACCGGCTTCATGTAACAAGCGCTGATAGTCACGTACGCCAAATTCCTGACCAAGTTGCGCCATGTCCTTGAGCGCCACTTCACCATCAGCCACCCAGTAATGCCGTACCCAGTCACCGCCTTTTTTCTCAATGTGGCAAGCCAGGGTGATTTTGTCCTGCATGAATGGAATGCCGAATGGACGCTTGCTACTACCGACGGGGCGGCTGTTATCAACCACGCCCAGTAACCAGCAAAAATCTTCGCCGTTGCGGCGCACATAGCGCTTGTAATCACGTTTGCCTGAGCCAGAACCCGAACACTCCAGTGCCAGCAAGGTACGCATGGCATCGAGCAAGGTGGTTTTGCCAGAGCCATTGGGCCCGACGATGGTAATGATGGAGGCATCCAAAGGCACAACAAAACGTTGCCAGTAATCCCAATGTACAACTTCCAGTCGGTTTAATCTGAACATCTTATCGATCGTCTTTCTGTGTGTTCATTAATTTTAAGTATTACGCTCGCCAGCGGCTTGGGCCTGCTGACGGATGAGGTCGCCCAGCGCGCCCTGGATGATACGTGGCGCCATTTCAGCATAATCAAACACCAGGTCCAGCAAAGGCCCTTCATAGATAATTTTGTTCCGGCGTTCTATCAGGCCAAGGCGTGACAATTGTGGCAGGGCAAAATTACTGATCCGGCCTTTGCCACCGAGCAACTTGCCAAAGTCCTCAAGCAAGACATTTTCGGGGATGCCGCGGGATAGCTCTTCAGAAGGCTCAGCTTTCACCAGCGTGCCGAATAGCTCACCCTGTGCTTCCAGCGCGGCTTCGCGCCCTAACTGGCGTTCACGCTTGGGCAGGATGATCAAGGCCCAGAGCACCACCGTCAATGCCAGTGTATCTTTGGGCAAACCAATATTGTTACTCAACCATTGCTGGCCATCATCCATGACCGCACGTTCTGCATCCTGGTGTAGCCCTACCGCCACATGGCTGGCATAGGGATTATCCAGTAACCGTAATCCACATGTTTTGAGATTGTTCTCGAGCGATACTCGAAAATCCAGATCGAACAGCACACGCCTGATGGCTTCATCAGAGCGTGGTAAGTAACGGTGAGCAATGAGTCTGGCGGCCAGTTGTTCGCTTGTTTGCAGCATGCGGTTAACCCTCCTTGGCTGGCGTTTGTTTAATCAGTTGTCCGGCGGTCATGGCGGCCACCTCGTTTCGGTTTACCGCTTGCAACGGTGCATCCAGCACATGAGCCAGGCGGAATGGTTGTTCTGCCAACGCGTTCAAATCGGCATCTTCATGCTTTTCACCTAAGAAAGTCAGCAAAGAATACCGGTAAGACGCCTGGGCAAAGCCGCCTCCGACCACCACATCCGGCAAAGCACTATCTGCTTCAAGTTGTGTCAGCACGCGCGTAAGGTCTGCCAATTGTGGCGGGTATGAAAACGCTTCGGTTTGCGCAGGGCTGACTTCGACATCCGGCGGCATAATCGAAACTTTGGGTGCTGCCACTTCACGTTCCAGCACATCATCGGCAATATCCAGCATCACGTCCGGCAACATAAACAGCGGCTCTGGCGTCAGTGCCATACGCGCGCCCATTTGCGCCAAGGTGTCGACGTTACGTTGTTGCAACCAGGCAGACAACTCGGTAGAACTGAGCCCGCCCTGCGACAACATGACCCGCTGCCTGGCCACCTTGGCCAGTTCTCGCTGGAAGACAGAAGCCATATTGAGTAGGCGCGACTGCTGGCTGGCAATTTTATGCACAATCTGCCAACCGGCATCGTCCATGCCATTTTCAGAAATGGTGTTGATCAACGCAGTGGCTTTTTCAATCCAGGGCTGCGCCTTGCTTAACCTGGCCTGAGCAGCCTTGAGCCTAAACTCCGAACCAGAGGCAATGGCCTCCTGGAAAAAATGTTCGTACTCAGTGAGTTTTGCCAGCACATGACTCAGATGTTCGGCACTGAGCTCACCAACGGCGCTACCACCGGCGGCCTGCGACATCAGGTAGCCCAGCTCGTCATCGGCCTCACCAAAACGCAGCAAGCCACTGATGGCAGACAATACCATACGGCCTGCCGCTGAAATCTGATACACACGGCGGTCTGCATCCCATTGCAGCAAGTCATGGCTGCGCAAGCGGTGCAATACCGTTTCCAGCTTGGTAGCGTCAATAAAGGAGAGATGGTTTTGCAGTTGCGCAGGCGTCCACTCTGGCAACTCTGCCCTAGCGGCAATTTCACGCATGACGGCTAGCCGGATCATTACTTCATCACGGCCACCGCGGAACAGACCAATCAGCACATCAATAATGTGCGAGGACTGTAACAAGGGAAATAAAGCATCAATGTCCTGCACATAGACGCCCGGTTTGAGGAACTCCTCAAACGCGTTTACATCACTGACTTCCGACATCGATTACAGGCCCTGCTTCAAACTTTCCATGATAAACGGGTCGAGATCGCCGTCTAACACACCTTGGGTATTGCCGATTTCAACGTTGGTACGCAAATCCTTGATACGGCTTTGGTCCAGTACATAGCTACGGATCTGGTGGCCCCAGCCGATGTCGGTTTTCGCATCCTCGAGCGCCTGTTTTTCCTCATTACGCTTCTGCAATTCCAGGTTATACAAGGCGCCTTTCAACATGTTCATGGCTTCGTCCTTGTTGCGGTGCTGTGAGCGGTCGTTCTGGCACTGCACCACCACGCCGGTCGGCAAGTGGGTAATCCGCACCGCTGAGTCGGTTTTGTTAATATGCTGGCCACCGGCACCACTGGCGCGGTAAGTATCAATCCGCAGATCTGCCGGATTGATTTCAATTTCAATCGAATCATCCACCTCGGGGAACACCTGCACACTGGCAAAACTGGTGTGGCGTTTGGCGTTGGCATCAAAGGGGGATTTACGCACCAGACGGTGCACGCCGCTTTCGGTACGTAGCGTGCCAAAGGCATAATCGCCACTCACCTTGATGGAAGCCCCCTTGATACCGGCAATATCCCCTTCTGATTCTTCTAGCACCTCTACGGTAAAGCCTTTGCGTTCGACATAGCGCAGATACATGCGCAATAACATGCCCGCCCAATCCTGCGCCTCGGTACCGCCACTGCCTGACTGGAATTCAATAAAACAGTTATTCGCATCCATCGGTTGCGAAAACATGCGCTTGAACTCCATATCGGCAATGGTTTTTTCAACCTTTTTAACGTCTTCATCCACGCTCAATAGCGTGTCATCGTCATTTTCTTCGCGCGCCATCTCGAATAGCTCACTGCTATCAGACAAGGCTTGCGCGACCTCATCCAGCGTCGAAACGACGTTTTCGAGCATGCGTTTTTCCTTGCCCAGCTTTTGCGCTTTTTCAGCGTCGTCCCAGACTTTAGGATCTTCGAGCAGGCCGTTGACTTCAGCTAAGCGTTGCGACTTGTTTTCGTAGTCAAAGATACCCCCGTAGGGCATGGTGACGTTGAGTCAGGTCGCTCAGTGCGTTAGCGATGGCATTGAGTTGTTCAGCTTCCATAGGCTTTGAGAGTAAGGGTGAAAAAACGAGCATTATACCGCAGCTCTTGCCCTGATTCAGGCGTAACTTACACTGCCTCCAGACAGGCAACCCTATATTTTTGTCACAATTACTGTCACAAAATAGTAAAATTACTGTCACATTTTTTATGAAAGCATAGGGAGTCCTCAATGGCGAATGCCACTTTCGGCCGGATCATGGCTGCGATCAGCCCCAGAAACGATAACTATTTTGTCTTGTTTAACCGTTTAGCCGATTGTGCAGTCCGTGGCTCCAAAGTGCTTGCGCTGATGGCGGCAGTGGTAGATCAGGCAGACTTTGAAACGCATTTTGCTGAAATCCGCAAAATTGAATCTGAGGCAGACGAATACACCAAGGAAATTCTGCTTTCGCTGCACAAAACCTTTATTACGCCATTTGACCGCCGGGAAATCCGCGAACTGGCGATGGCGCTGGATGACATCATTGATTTTATGGAAGCCATCCCCCAAAGCGCCGAGATTTACGGGCACAGCAAATTTACCCCTGAAATGGTAGCCCTGGCCCAGATCCTGTTAAGAGCCGCAGAAAAAGTACGGGATGCGGTGCATATGCTTTCTGACATGAAAAATGCAGAACGCATTTTGCGCACCTGTGAGGAAATCAGCCAAATTGAAGGTGAGGCCGATCACATCATGCGTTCTGGCATGCACCGCTTATTTGCAGAAGACAGCGACGCGCGCAGCCTGATCCGCTCGCAAAAATTATATGACCTGTTTGAAGAAGCGGTCGATAGCTGTGAAGACGTCGCCGACGTGATTCATGGTGTCGTACTCGAACGCATCTAGGACACGGCTATGGATCATGTGATTTTGGTCATGGCAGTGCTGGTCGTGGTGGCACTGATCTTTGATTTTATGAACGGCTTTCATGATGCAGCCAATTCGATTGCACTCATGGTTTCTACCCGTTTACTGACACCACAAGCGGCCGTCATCTGGGCTGCATTTTTTAACTTTGTCGCCTTTCTGTTTTTCGGCCTGCATGTGGCTGACACGGTCGGCAAAGGTATCATTGATCCTAACATCGTCAACAACACCGTGGTCTTTGGGGCATTGTTCGGTGCCATTGCCTGGAACATCATCACCTGGTGGTTCGGCATCCCCTCCTCTTCCTCGCATGCATTAATCGGTGGCCTGATTGGGGCAGGCATGGCGCACTCAGGGACTAAAGGGGTGATTTTCGGCAGTAAACTCATCAGCACTGGCATTGCCATTATCTTGTCGCCTTTATTTGGCATGTTGCTGGCGCTGATGCTTTCGATTGGCATCATGTGGGCGTTCCAGAAATCTTCGCCTTATAAAATCGAAAGCCGGTTTAACAAACTGCAATTCATCTCTTCCTCTTTATTTAGCCTCGGCCATGGCGCCAACGATGCACAAAAAACCATGGGCATTATTACCGTGCTGCTGTTTGCCAATGGCTACCTGCAAGGGGACTTTCACGTGCCCTTCTGGGTGGTGATTGCCTGCCAGCTGGCCATGGGTCTGGGCACCCTGTTCGGAGGCTGGCGCATTGTGCGCACCATGGGCATGGGCATAACCAAAATCCGCCCCACTGGTGGCTTTGCCGCGCAAACCTCTGGTTCGATTGCACTATTTCTGGCGACCAGCCTGGGGATACCGGTATCAACCACGCACACCATTACCGGCGCGATTGTCGGTGTTGGTCTTTCACGCCGCATGACCGCGGTACGCTGGGGCCTGGCCTCGCGCATTGTCTGGGCATGGGTACTGACCATCCCTTGTGCCGCCATCATGGCCGCCATTGCCTACCATATTGGCGAAAGTGTGCTGTAAGGCGTGCGTAAGCTAAAAAAGACCTGCCAAAGGTCTTTTTTAGCTTTTGTCACATTTCTGTCATATTAAGTTTTTATGATTCCGACATCACAACAAACCACCCTAAACACAGGAGTCTATAGATGAAAACCCGTTTGTTCCGCAATACTATGATGGCCGCCTTGGTCGCACAGGCATTTACCTTCGCGCATACCGCAGCGGCTGCGGACAAAATCATCAAAATCGATGGTTCCAGTACGGTTTACCCAATCACTGAAGCCGTTGCTGAAGAGTTTCAGCGTAGCAAAGGCGTAAAAGTAACGGTAGGCGAATCCGGTACTGGCGGCGGCTTCAAGAAATTCTGCCGCGGCGAAACCGATATTTCCGATGCTTCCCGCCCGATTTCTCAAAAAGAAATCGACGCCTGTAAAGAAGGTGGCGTGCAATTTATTGAACTGCCTATCGCTTATGACGCCCTGACCGTGGTGGTGAACAGCAAAAACGACTGGGTGAAACAAATCACCGTCGCAGAACTGAAAAAAATCTGGGAACCAGGTTCCAAAGTAAAAAACTGGAAAGAAGTAAACGCTACTTACCCAGACAAAGCGATCAACCTGTATGGTCCAGGCACTGCTTCTGGGACATTTGATTACTTTACTGAAGCGGTGAACGGCAAAGCAAAAGCCAGCCGCACAGACTACACCCCTTCAGAAGATGATAACGTCCTGGTACAAGGGGTTGCCGGTAACGTAGGTGGTATGGCTTACTTCGGTATGGCTTACTACCAGGAAAACACCGACAAATTGAAAGCGGTACCAGTGGTTGCCAAAGAAGGCGCGAAACCAGTGCTGCCCTCTGAAGCAACAGTAATGGACGGTACCTACCAGCCATTGTCACGTCCTCTGTTCATCTACGTTAATGCGACTGCAGCAGCGTTCAAACCAGAGGTGAAAGCGTTTGTCACCTACTACCTGGAAAATGCGCCGCAGTTGGTGAAAGAAGTGAAATACGTTCCACTGCCAAAAGAAGATTACGAAGCAGTGAAAACACACTTTAAAGCCATGAAACCAGGCACAGGCTTCAACGGTACAGCAGAAGTCGGTATCAAAATTACTGATTTGTTGTCCCGAATCAAGTAATAATGATAAAGGGGCTTGAATGCCCCTTTTTTAATCTCAAGCCGGCCTGAACAGCCGATTATCCGCTAAAATCCACCCCTGACAGATCACACTATGGCGACTCAAGCAATGCAAGTACCTGCGCAACTGACTATCAGCCCTCGACTGGCGAAAAATATTCGCCGTAACGTTAAAGAACGCATCATCGAATTAATCCTGATGACTGCGGCCCTGGTTGCAGTGGCAACCACTTTTGCGATTGTCGGGGTGTTGCTGTTCGAATCACTGAGTTTCTTTAAAACGGTCTCCGTGGTGGAGTTTTTAACCGATAGTGAATGGACTCCCCTGTTCGAAGATGCGCACTACGGCATCATGCCATTAGTGTCAGGCACCTTGACCACCTCTGCGATTGCGCTGGCGGTGGCCGTGCCAATTGGTACTATCTCAGCGATTTTCCTATCCGAATTTGCATCACACAAAACCCGCGAAATCATCAAGCCTATCCTTGAGTTACTAGTGGGTGTACCAACCGTCGTGTTTGGCTACTTTGCCTTGTTTTTTGTCACACCGATGCTGCAAAGCATTTACCCAGAACTGCCTAGTTTTAATATGCTTGGCGCCGGGATTGTGATGGGCATCATGATTATTCCTTACATTGCCTCCATGTCTGAAGATGCCATGCGTGCCGTACCGATGAGCATGCGCGAAGGCTCGTATGCCATGGGTGCAACCCGTTTCCAGACAGCAATTAAAGTGGTCACGCCAGCCGCTGTCTCAGGCATTGTTGCTGCGTACATCCTGGCCATTTCACGTGCGGTAGGTGAAACCATGGTGGTCGCCATTGCCGCGGGCCAACAGCCTAACCTGACCTTCAATCCGCTTGAAAGTGCAGCTACCATTACCGCCTACATCGTACAGGTGGCCATGGGTGACTTGCCACACGGCAGCATTGGTTACCAAAGTATTTTTGCAGCGGGCCTGGTGCTGATGATCATGACCCTGTCGTTTAATATCGTCGGTCACTGGGTACGTAAGAAATACCGCGAGAATTACTAATGAAAGACTGACAAAAGTCTATCAATTGTCTTATTACTGAAATATCACCACCATACACTGCCGGTAACACCTTGCTTACCGGCACTTGCGGAAGTTATACCAAATGGAACATAAAGCCTCAGTCCTAGAAAATCTGGCAGAAGTACGTGCCATGATCAAACGTCATAAGCGTAATGACGCCCTGTTTGCCACCATTGGCCTGATCTGCCTCATGCTGGGCCTGATTACGCTGATGCTGCTGTTATGGCAATTGATTGCTGACGGTTACCCAAAATTCAACCTGGATTTTTTGACTGAGTTCCCCTCGCGTCGCGCTGCCCGCGCTGGCTTGCTGTCCGCCTGGGTAGGCTCATTGCTGGTGATGGCAGTGACTTTTATTACCGCTGTGCCGGTGGGTGTCGCTGCCGGGCTTTACCTCGAAGAATATGCCCCAAAAAACTGGTTTACTGACTTAATTGAAATCAACGTCTCCAATCTGGCTGGGGTACCTTCCATTATCTATGGCTTGCTGGCATTGGGCCTGTTTGTCTATATGCTGGACTTCGGTCAAAGTATCCTGACCGCGGGGCTTACCTTGGGCTTGCTGATTTTACCGATTGTCATTGTGTCTACCCGGGAGGCGATCCGCTCTATCCCGCTGTCTATCCGTGAGGCGGCCTATGGCGTGGGCGCCACCAAATGGCAAGTAGTGTATGACCACGTCTTTAAATACTCTTACGGCGGTATCCTGACCGGTATCATCATCGGCATGGCGCGTGCCCTGGGTGAAACAGCCCCCATTATTACGATTGGCGCACTGACCTTTATTGCCTTCCTGCCACCCAGCCCAATCACGCTGGAGCCACCATTCCTGAATTTTGAATGGCTGTCTTCAGGCTTTACGGTGATGCCGATTCAAATGTTTAACTGGTTGTCCCGCCCTGACCACGCGTTTCATGTCAATGCGGCAGCCACCGGGGCGCTGATCATCATCGTCACCCTGTTAATGAATGGTGCTGCCATCTGGTTGCGCTACAAAATCCGTAAAAATATTAAATGGTAATGCCACACAAGAATTAGGAAACTTCATGGCCACTGTCACTACTGCAATTAAAGCCGAAGCACGCGATTTAAACTTTTTTTATAGCAACGGCGCACGCGCACTCAAAGGCATTACCATGCCTTTGTACGAGAACAAAATCACAGCGCTTATTGGCCCTTCAGGCTGCGGAAAGTCCACTTTTCTGCGCTGCTTCAACCGCATGCATGATTTGTATCCTGGCAACAAATACCAGGGCCAAATCGTCATGCACCCGGATAACACCAATGTGCTGGATGCTGGCGTAGACCCAATCGAAGTGCGTATGCGCATTAGCATGGTGTTCCAGAAGCCTAACCCGTTCCCCAAGTCCATCTACGAGAACGTTGCTTATGGCTTGCGTGTGCGTGGTGAAAACAACAAGCGCATTATGGATGACAAGGTTGAAGAAGCGCTTAAAGGCGCTGCACTGTGGAATGAAGTCAAAGACCGCTTGCATGACCTGGCTTTTAACCTGTCTGGCGGCCAACAGCAACGTTTGTGCATCGCGCGCGCATTAGCCACAGACCCGGAAATCATGCTGTTTGACGAACCGACTTCTGCGCTGGACCCGATCGCGACCGCCAACATTGAAGAGTTGATGGTCGAGCTGCGCAACAAGCTGACCATCCTGGTGGTGACACACAACATGCAGCAAGCGGCACGGGTTTCAGACTATACCGCTTATATGTATCTGGGTGACTTGATCGAGTACGATGACACGGACAAAATTTTTACCAACCCCAGCCGTAAAGAAACTGAAGACTACATCACCGGCAAATTCGGTTAATTGCCAGTCCCGCTTATTCCCCATAAAAAAACGCCGCAAATTGCGGCGTTTTTTTATGCTTCCGAGGCCTTTAAACAGTATGGGAAATAAGCTAATCCAGCATACTTGGGCTCCAGAACGCCTGCGACACATACGGCGAAGTCAACAGTTGCTGAATCACGGCATCCAGTTCTGTTTCGCGGATCGCACTGGCCAGCAACACCGCCTCGATCTCAACACAATCAGCACCAAACGCATGCATTTGCAAATGCTTGGGTGGATATTTGGCTTGCTCCAACGTGCTTTCAAGCAAGGTCATCGCTTCTTTCTGGTATCGCCGCGCGGCAATCACATACACGGTGCTGGTTGCTTCCACATGCAAGGTATCGATAGGCTTGCGGTTGATCTGGTTGACCACCGGACGTAACAAGGTATTGGTGGCCAGCACAAAACAAGTCCCCAGCAGTGCCTCTAGTAATAGATCCGCGCCGGCACAGGCCCCGACTGCCGCCGACCCCCATAAGGTCGCTGCGGTATTCAGGCCGCGGACATTGCCCTCTTCGCGCATGATGACGCCTGCCCCCAGAAAACCGATACCGGACACCACATAGGCCACCACATGCACCGCTCCATCGTGCGCCATGAGCCGGTTCGCCATATCCACAAAGATCGCGGCGCCAATCGCGACCAGCACATTGGTACGCAAACCCGCCGTACGTTGACGGTACTGCCGCTCAAAACCAATAATCGCGCCACAAACAAATGCAGTCGTCAGGCTCAAGAGTGAATCGAGCAACGACACCAGATTAATATTTTGAATCGCCTGCAAGGTCATGCGACCTCCTTCATCACTTAAGTTCTAAATTGAGCCAATAAAAAACGCCACGAAACTCGTGGCGCTTGGATCCGGCCCACGCGACCTGAGTCGCGTGATAACCAACCGTCAGGCGGTGCGGCGTAACCCCGGCTCCAGCACAAAAAAGTCTGGATTCAAGGCAGCCAGCGGCTGCTTCAATTTTTCAATCTCGCTGGCAGGTGCGTGCACTTCAAGACGGATAATTTTGGCCAGTTTCAATGCCTCGCCCAAGGGCTCGGCCACATTTTCAAGATGTGCAAGCAGCGCCTCAGCATCCCGGTAGCCTTCGCGGCAATGCGCGATATTACCATTGAACGAAAAAGCATAGTGCAGGCAACCAGCTTCCTGGCGTGTTTTTTCAACGAATGCCGCCCCTAGTGCTTTAAATGCAGCCAGGTGCTCGGGCTGTACTTCAAAATAAGGCACCAGCGTACAGCATTGATCGGTAGTAAACATGTTTGATTCTCCTGATATGTTTTATAGTGAGTTTGCCAAAAACAAACTTGTACACATCTTGGCTGGGCATGTTACCGGCGTCAAGCGCAAATCTTCCCGATCGGAACCGAATGAAGGGTATCTCGTTTAAGCTGTCGCTGAGGCGGCCAAATTCAACTGTGAAAGCAGCAAACGCTGGTAGCATTCGATCAGCTTGGTCGCCTGTGCATCACTTGACCAGACTTGCTCTACATAACGCTTACCTTGTTTGCCGATACGTTCGCGCAATTGACGGTCAATCAGCAAGGTCTGTACCTGTTCGGCAAAATGCAGCTCGTCATCTTTGGCAATCAGGGCGCCCTGCTCCTGGCGCAGGATAGACGCCGTGCCCAACTCGGCAATCGCGACCACCGGCGTGGCCTGTGCCATGGCTTCAAGTAACACCAGCCCTTGGGTTTCGCTCTTGGAGGCAAACACAAAAATATCGGCCGCCTGATAGGCTGCATTGAGGCCAATGGCGCGATCAAGGTAGCCCAGGAACATCACATGCTGTTGCAAGCCCATATCGCGGCTCATTTTCTTCAGCATGGCTTCTGCCGGACCTTCGCCGGTAATTACCAGCAACACTTCTGGATGGTCCTGAATCACCAGCGAAAGCATTTCCAGCAAGAACTGAATATTCTTTTCATGGGCCACGCGGCCGACAAACAGCAACAAGGGGCGCTGGGCCGGAATCTCATATTTTTCCCTGAAAGCGGCACCATCGCCAGGGATAAAGCGCGAGGCATCCAAACCGGTCGGAATCACATTAATCGGGGTTGTCACGCCGTATTGTTGCAGGACATCCTTCATTTGCGCCGAAGGTGACACCACGGTATCAACCTGCTGGCATTGTTTGCGCGAAACGGATTGCGCAATACGCACCGCCAGGCTGCGCGGCACCCAGGGCAAATAGTGGTGCATATAATCTTCAAAGAAGGTGTGATAGGTTTCCACTGCAGGCACCTGCAGTTTTTTAGCAATTTTGAGCCCGGCATAATGCGCGATAAACGGCGTATGGATATGTACCAGATCGTAATCACCGGCATGTAAATGCGCGGCATAGTCCATCAAAGCGGACCATTTCATCAGGTAATCTTCTGGATCAAATACAATCTTGCGGGCCTCAATACGCGTAATCCACTGCTCGTCTTCGGCTTGCGACTGCTCAATAGCCACCGGATACTTGGGCGCAATCAGATGCACCACATGGCCTTGCTGGCGCAGGCTCTGGGCAAAAGTGCGTATGCTGGTAGACACCCCGTTCACACGCGGAAAATAGACATCTGAAATCATCAAAATTTTCATGAGATAAACTGTATTACACAGATTCCATATTTAAAACTTTACAGAGTCTAACAACGCTTCATGATGGTTTTATGACCAAAAGCGCTTTCATATCAATGTCATACAGTTTTCATCCAGCTGTCACTTAGCTAGCGCAAAGTGCGCGCATGTTACTGCGCTTATCCCTGATTAGTTTATGCTTGATGTTTGCCCTCCCAGGTGAAGCACACGCCTGGGGATTGTACTCACATGTGGCGTATACCCATCAATGGATACAAAGCCTGCCTTTACAAACATTGCCCTTGTTGCCACTGTCCTGGCTGAGCGTGATCCAGCGTTACCCTTCATTAGTCATGGCAGGCGCCTGCCTGCCCGATCTAGCGGTTGTCTCGCGTTCCTTCAGTCATAGCCATGGCTGGGGCATCGGTCAACAGCTGTTACAGAGTAAAAATGAACGTCAGCGCGCATTAGGTGTCGGCTACAACCTGCATCTACTGACTGACGTGGTGGCCCACCAGCACTTTGTACCGACGTTTGAAGCCAAGTGGCAACACCACAGCCTGCTCACGCACGCCGCAGCAGAATGGGCCATGGATGCCTATTTGCACCAGCCTGAGATTCCGACCCCTGGCAAACTATTGCGCATTCACCGCAATACTATTGTAGATACGCTGAGTCAGGGCCTGCATTGCGATGCCAACATCGTGCACCGTGCAGTCAGCCGACTGGCCAGTGCTGACCAGGCCCTGCGCTTTTCGCGCATCCCGAATTACCTGCTGCAACGCTATCGCAGACTGGATAACGAGTTTGAACACAAACTGGCGTACTACCGCAGCCAGGTCTCGCTCGCCTTGCATGATATGCCGCAACTGCTCAACGGCCACTTTCCGTCTTTACATGCCGAACACATCCACCTGAGCATGGAGCAACTGGATGACTGGCGCCGCAAATGTCTGCAAGATGCGCGTTTAAGGCCTACGCGGGCGATCCAGGCCTTTGAGCAATACCAGCACCAATGGTTTAACCAGCTGGATTGCTGACGCATTCAGGCCGCTCCAGCGGTCATCCACACCGCATGGCTTGAAACTTAACGTTTAAACGCCATCTAAGCTAAGACCTCCTCATAAAAGATCCCAGCTCAACCATGCCTCCCCTGCGTTTTTTAATCATTACCACAACCCTGGTCGGGTTAATGCATTACTACATTGGCAGCCGCTTGCTGTCTGGTCTGGACTGGCCAAGCACAGTGTTATGGCTGGGATGGCTGGCATTGGCACTCTCCGCCTTGCTACAACCTGTCGCTTTCCTGGCACGGGGCTTACGTAGTGAAGCTCTGCGAGACCGAGTGAGCTGGATCGCCATGACGGTGATGGGGCTGTTTTCGTCCTTACTCGTGTTCTCTGTGCTGCGGGATATCTTGCTACTGGCCGTCGCCGGCTTACATACGACAGGAATCCTTAAGGTGGACTTTTTATGGCTGGAACGGCAAACCGCTTTCGCTACCTTGCTGATGGCCTGCGCCATCAGCCTGATTGGTTTTTTTCACGCACGCAAACTGGCCCGTGTCATCCATGTCAGCGTGCCGTTACGCAACTTGCCGGCCGCCCTGCATGGCTTCAAGATTGCACAAATCAGTGACATTCATGTCGGCCCGACCATCAAGCAGCCCTATTTGTCACGCATCGTGCAAGCGGTCAATGCGCTGGAAGCGGATTTGATCGCGATTACCGGCGACCTGGTGGATGGGCGTGTGCATGAACTGGCGGAACACACACGCCCACTGGCGCAGTTATCGGCGCGCCATGGCAGCTTTTTTGTCACCGGCAATCATGAGTACTATTCCGGCGCCCTCGCCTGGATTCATGAACTGGAACGTCTTGGTATACGCGTTTTGCTCAATGAGCATGTGCAACTGCTGCACGAAGAAGCTACCCTGGTGGTGGCGGGTGTCACAGACTATACGGCAGGCAGCTTTTATGAGGACCACCGCAGTGATCCCCACGCTGCGATTGCGGGGGCGCCGGCGGAAGTCCCTAAAATCCTGCTCGCGCATCAGCCACGTTCTGCCGAAGCCGCCCAGGCAGCCGGCTTTGATTTACAGTTATCAGGGCATACCCACGGCGGCCAGTTCTGGCCCTGGAAATACTTTGTTCCCTTGCAACAACCCTATGTTGCCGGTCTGCACCGTCTGCAAGACTTATGGGTTTATGTCAGTCGCGGCACCGGTTATTGGGGACCACCCAACCGCTTTGGCTCCCCTTCTGAAATTACCTGCCTGACCTTGATGCCGGCACAGGATTAATCATTGATGGCCGTTGTTTTGCGCAAGCGCAAGTCTGGCACGTAGGTCGCCAATAGCAGTAGCAATGCCAATAACAGGTAAAACGCGCGCAAAGGGTAATCCGTAACAAAGCTGGCCGTGGCAGGTTTGGCTGCCAATGCCTGGTAAAAGGCAGGCTGGTCGGTGCCTTTAAGATAGCTGCCTTTAAACTCGCCCGCGAGTGACTTCAAATAGTCTTCCTCCAATTGCGACAGCATGCGGTCATACTCGGCGTATGCCACCGGAGGATCTGGCTCATCCTGACTGGGGTCGGCATAAGTCACGCCAACCGCTCCAGCGTTATTATTGTCACTGACAGGCCAGTCGCCGACACGTTTATTCGCAGAGTTATAGCGCGGAATCGCGACTTTTTCTGCACCACCAACCCCAATAAAGGTAAAAAACTCGCCAATCTGTACGCCGCTCAAATCCTGTTTGATGGTGACATTCACACGCGGGGCTTCGTCGCCATCGGTAAAAAACAGGATTTGTGCCGGTTGATTCAGTGCATCATAGACATGCGTGGCCGCATGCACGGCAAAACTCAGGCGGCTATTGCCCTTCCAGGCCATGCGCCACTCCAGATGGTCGATACCATCAGTGATGACATCCAGGTTTTTACACACTTCCAGCGGCGTTTGCAGCATGGCGATATTATCCGAGGCAAAAATCCCCAGGCTGAAATAGGTGCCGCACGAGGCCCGCTGCACCAATTGTTTCATTAAGTGCTGGCTATAGGCTAACCGACTCACCGCCTGCTGATTGACGCGTTCATCTTCCGCATTCATGCTTTGTGACACATCGGCAATCAGCAAATAGTGCGGCACTTGCTGCCTGAGCTGGATTTCAGGCTTCACCAGCGCCAGCGCCAGTAGCGTCAATGCCAGGCCATAGCAAAGCGGTTCGTAATGTTGTTTTACCCAGTCAAACGCACGCATTATGGCAATCCTATCGGCAGGTTACTCAATTCCATATGCGATTGCTCTTTACTGGCGGCCTGCATGCCGCGTGCCATCACCGAATGCAACATTGATAAATTGAATTTTGCGGCCTGATCCTCTGGTTGCAAACGCAAGGCTTGCTCATAGGCAATCTTGGCCTGGGTAAACGCATAGCGCGCTTCGTCTTGAAACGAACCATCTTCGTTGACTGTCCGCACCAGGCCGGACAAGAACAGGTTATTGCCGATATTAAAGTGAATATGCGGCAATTCGTCTGCAGGTGGCGATAGCGCAAGTGCCTGGCCATAGGTTTGCACCGCATGCTTGTAGTCACCGTGCTGCCCCTGGTCGTAGGCGGCAGTGAATTTTTGCAGGTAAGCCTGCCCGCCCGTTTTAATCACCTCGCCAGCGGCAAGCTGTGCGTTTAACGCGCGTGCAGCGTGTAATTGCCAGCCAAAATACAATACGCCTGCCAAGCCGGCCAGCGTCAATGCCGCCCAAAGTGTATTGGCATGTTTGCGGTAAATGCTCATTCGTATACCTTTATCTGTTTAATCAACAACAGGGCCAGCCCCAGCAGCAAAGCCACTACAATCAAATCCCGGGCGTAATCATGGCCGGGAATCATGATTTCATACTGAATCAGGTTCTTCTCCTTGGCATCAATCTCGTGCAAGGCAGATTCCAGCGCCGTGGCGTTATCCGCCTCAAACGCTTTGTATTTGATATTGAGCGAGCGGAAAAAACGGTCTAGCGCAATCGCCTCGGGGAGGTGGTCATCGTCATAAGTGTTTTGCGTAAAAATACTGATGTCGTCTGGTTCACGCAGCACAATCCAATACAAATTAAGTTTTTTGCCCACCAGCTGTTTCTGGATCTGGTATTTCACGCGGGGGCTTAACTTGCCCGCACCATCTGACAGCAGCACAATCGCCCGGGAGCCAGTGCTGGGAATCTGCTCAAACAAGGTGACCGCATGCGTAATGCCGGCCCCAATATTGGTCTGGTTGATGGCCGGGCCGGTCGCCGCCTGGATTGCAGCGTGAATGCCGTCACGGTTGGTGGTGATTTTCATGCCATATAAGGCCGAGTTGGTGAAACCGACCACCCCCATCATGTCATCAGGACGGGAGTCAATAAAGGCGGTAATCAAGCGCCTGGCCGCAGCAGACTTGATTTCGGCCGCCTGTCCGCCCACGCTTTGCCCGGCAAACGGGTGATCCATACTAACACTACGGTCAATCACAAACACGCTTTGCGCGCCTTTGCCGATTTTTTGTGCCTGATGGCTATCGCCTTGTAAACCAGCCAGCGCCAACACCAGGCATAGCAACATCAGGCTAGTCGCCGCCTTCACCAACCAATGGATACGCTCAGAGAACGGATCATCCGGCACCATCTCCAGCCAAGAATAAGCTTGTGCGTGGCGGCTACTCAGTAAAAACGGGATAGCAATCACTGGCAACAACAGTAAAAACCATGGATGTAAACTATGCATCAAACGCCCCGCTCACAACTGCGTAATTGCCGCGTCAAGGCTTTGCATTGCTGCAAATAATCAGTCACCGCTGGCACCTGGCCGTCATACAGCACTCGGTTAGCCTGCGCATAAAACTGTTGAATCTGCGCAGCATAAGCATTAAAGGTGGGCTTTAGGGCCAAAAACGCTGGCACATGGCTGGCCAGCATCTGTTGGCCAAAATGCTGGTTAAATGCTTGCTGCATGAGCAGTGACGCCCGGGTAGCGCACTCCGGGGTGGCGGGCAAACGTTGCAGACGTCTATATGCCTGTGCAAACGGACCATTTAACATGGGCAACCACGCCCAGCTGGCATTGCGGTACAACAACAGCAAACCGCCTAGCAAAGTGAGCGCCAGACTGGCCACCAACCCTTGGCTGATGGTTTTTGTCTCGAGGAACTGCGGGGGCCGCTGCCCGAGTAGCGTAGGCTTGGCAGGCTGCAGACGGTCAGGCAATTGCGCCATCAACCAGAAACGCCAGGCAGGAATCGTCACCGGCCCGCTACCGCTAAATACAATCTGTTCAGCTGGCAAATGTAACTGCACAGGCTGGCCACTGCTGGCAAATACCTGATATTCAAAAGCCAGCGTATACCGTATATTGCCGCCTTGCGGCGCTTGCGTCACTTGTACCTGCCTCAACTCTACCCCATTCCGCTGCAAGCCTTTCAGCGGTAATTTGCTGCTATCCAGCGTGAAAGTGGCTGGGGCAGACAGCGTAAAACGGCGCTGCAACACATCGCCTAGCTGAATGCCGGCATAGTGTGGCGGATTTTGGATATGCACAAGCTGCACCGTTTGTGTCTTGGTTTGTGTCTTGGCTTGGTTCTCAGTTGAGCTCGCCGCTTGCGGGCTTGCCACATTCTCGGCCACCGGGGGTTCAGCCTTGGCTGGCGTCAGGCAGATCAGGCTTATCAAGCACATGCTAAAAAAGGGTTTCATCGCAACACACTATTGAATAAGTTGTTCAAAATAATCGGAAAGCATGGCCGCTTTAAACGCACCGCTGACATACAGCGGACGTATCTCAAACCTTGCAAAGAGCTGATCCAGCGCTTGTTTGCGCTGTTCAAACTGCGCAACAAAACGCGCGCGCAATGATGGCCGGAAAAAAATGGTTTTTTGCTGCCCGGTTTCGGGGTCCTGCAAATTGCCAAAGCCCAACTTAGGCAAACGTTCATACTCCTGCGGATCCCATAACACCAGCGGAATCACCTGATGGTTAGAGAGACCATTCAGGCTTTGCTCAATCAGCGCCAAGGGCACATGAAAATCCGAGATCCAGAACACCAGCCCTTTTTGCTGCCCCAGCCAACCGGTGGCCTCCACAATGCCTTGGCCATCCTGCGGCCCTGCCACGGCTTGGGTGAGTTGCGCAATAGTGTCAAAAGATTGTTGCGCATGGTGCCCAGGTGCCAGGCTCAACGCTGGCAGCACGCGATGCTGATAGCACACCATGCCGAACAAATCGCTGTTTTCATGCGCAGAGCAGGCAATGGAAGCAGCAATCGCCTGCATGGTCTCCACTTTGCGGACTTGTCCCTTGAACTGCATAGAACTGGACAAATCGCACAAGGCATACAGGGGGGTAGAAGCCTCTTGTTTAAAGACCCTGATCTGGATTTGTTCATAAGGGTCGCGCAGGGTTTGCCGCAAATCCAGCCGCCTGGCATCGGGGTAATCGACTAAGGAGACGTGCTTGCTGAACTCATCACCGATGCCGCGTTGCACCCCCTGATGGGCACCGGCATGCACGCTGGCTGATCGCCAGGGCACCTGGTAAAAAAAAGACTGTAGGTGATCGGGAATCATGATTTTTCGTCAGTCATCAAGCGGCTTTGGCCCGTTCAGGCACACTCACAGTGGCGAGAATCTGGTTGGTCAGTTCGCGCGACAACTGGGTGCGGCGGCTTTCAAACATGGGATTCAACACCAGACGGTGCGCGATAATTTCATGGAACACCGCATGAATATCATCAGGATACAAATGTTCGCGCTGCATCAGCCAGGCATGGACACGTGCGGCCTTCAACAACATGCCCATCCCGCGCGGGCTGGCACCGGTATGGATCAAGCGGTTAACATCAACACTCTCCAAGCGGACGCCAAACGCTGCTGGAGACTGGGTCGCCTGCCATAAATCCAATGCGTAATCCTGCAGCACATCGCTGGCCTGAATGTGGCTTTGCAATACATCCGAAAACGCATTCAGCTGGTCATACGCCAGCACGCCGGACTGGACTTGCTGGGTGAGGCGTTCTGCATGCTGGAACTTCACATCAAACATCAGCGCTTTACGCAAATCGCGGTCGTCTGGAATATCAATCGCAATTTCCATCATGAACCGGTCGCGCGCCGCAGAAGGAATCTCAAATGTTTCATTTTTCTCGACCTGGTTACGGTCTGCAAATACCAGCATGTGTGGCATGCGGTATTCTTTTTTAAACGCGCCTAAATGACGCTCAGCCATCACACGCAGCATCAAAGCATGGACTTGTGGCCGGGCACGGTTAATCTCATTGAAAAAAAAGACAGACAGTTGCTCACCCGCGCGCAGCAATGGCCCCTCCTCGACTTTGGGGCGGCCATCCTCCCCTAAAAAGGTATGGTAAATGAGGTCATTGGGCATCAGGTCTACCGTGCCCTCAATCCGCTCATAAGCCCCCCCTAAGCCCCGCGCAATCGATTGCAGCAAGGTGGTTTTACCTACCCCTACGCCGCCTTCGAGCAAAACGTGGCCACGGGCAAAAATGGCAATGTTGATGGCACGGATGGCCTGGTCCTGACCCACCACCACTTTTTTCACTTCATGCTCCAGCGTCAGCGCATGATCGCGCCAGTCCGCCAGTTGACTTGCTACAGATGCAGATGTCATTGAGTATCCCTTGTTAAGCAATGCAGCCAGGGCTATGATGCCAATCGGGCCGCTGAAAAGATGAATGAACGCCTGCTTGCAATTTAGCCAGTCACACGTTAATATGCAGACAGGTCTGTTCACTTTTTTCCAGTCTACTTCAGCCAACAAAAAAAAAGCAAGCGAATTTTAGGGGTCACCGGGTGAATTTTTTAGCGATTGTGAATCAGACCAGGCAGCACATGATGCGCAGGGGCATGACCTATGCCAGCCAAGCGCTGTGGCGACTGGGGCTACGGCAATGGGCAAAACATGCGCCGTTTTACCAGTTGCGGGATGCGTTGATCGATTGGAACCAGCAACGGTTGCAGCGTTGCGGCAGCAAGGCTGCACTCAATGCGCAGGACATTATGGCTTTACGGCAAGTACTGGAACAGGCCCATCAACAGTCCCCCGCGGCGTTGCCGGCCACCCTGCTCGACCAGTGGTTTTTTCTGGCAGTAGGGGCAATTCAAGTTCATGCGCAAACAGGCTCGTCACGCGCGTGGCAATTATTTGAGCAATCCGTGCATAGCCAACTGAGGGGTTGCCAGCATCAACGTGCCTGGTCGTTTGGATTACTGGTCACCGCCTGCGTGATCTGGATGAGTTTAAGCACTGGGCAGCAAAAGCCAGTGGCAGAAGAAGTATCACCATTGGCCACTTCAGCCAGCCAGTCTGGTGGTGGCACGGCTGATCCGGTCACCCTGAGTTTGCTTAACCTGGCCTACCAGAAAATGCAGAGTGGCAGTTGCCAGTTACCGCAGGCAGCGATGTTGCCTGAGGCCCAGCGCCAGGCCTTTGTGGTGTTCGTCACTGAGGGCAAGGTTGATGTCGACCAAGTGGAACATTTAAGACAGGCGCTGGGCTATGTCAGCTGCCTGTATCCACAAGAGTTAATGCGGCCGCAAGGGCGAGATCGTTTACCAAGAGAATAAAAATGCTAGCCCTGAACCGGGAAAAAGGGATATACAAAATGAATATGCGAGATAAAATTCTGAACATTGCAAGTACCTTGTTTGATAGCCGGGGGATCCAGGCTTCTGGTGTGGATACGATCATCCTCGAAGCCGGGGTCGCCAAGGCGACGCTATACAAACACTTTCCGAGCAAGAACCTGCTGATTACTGCTTATTTGCGCGATAAGTCGGATAAGTTTTATCACTGGCTGACTACCCAGCTCAGTTCCCGCAAGGCAGAATCACTAGAGTTGTTACTGTTATTGTGCGAATTGATGGAACAATGGATCAGCCAGCCGGAGTTTCGTGGCCTGCCATTTCACATTGCAGCCGTCGAGTTTCCCGAGACGGATCATCCGATCAATCAATACTCGGTGGTACTGTCTAAAGAGCTGCAAAGCTTTTTATGCAAAATTGCCAGAGACGCTGGCGCCAAAGACCCGGAAGCGCTTGGCCAGCAGTTGACCATCCTGTTTGAAGGTGCCGCCCTGGTTGAACGGCTCACCCCTAACACCGGTGCCGCCAACCGCGCCAAACTGGCCGCAATTACCTTGGTGCGCAACGCAGTTTAACAGCGCTCAGGCCTTGTCTTGACTAGGCCGGGCCTGCATGAAGTCCTGTGTCAATAATTTGCTCATGGTACGTGCTACTGACGCGAGTGCTTCCGGGCTCGCGCCATGCACGGCTTGCACCGTCATGCCTTGATGCACGGTCATCACCAACTTAGCCAGCAACTTAACATCTACACTCGCCGCAATTTCCCCAGTTTGTACTGCAATTTCAAAACGCTCGCCTAATTTCTGCTCCATGGTGTTGCGATAGCCATTCAATAATGTTTTCATGGCTTCGGCGTCGGTGCCACACGCCAGTGCCCCTTGGGTGACCAGGCACCCCGCAGGATGATGTGTTTCAGCCAGCATATGGGCGGCTTGCAAGAGGATGCTCTCTATGACCAATTGTGCAGTTGGTTGGCTCAACGCAGCGGCCAAAAAAGCGGCAGGCCCCTGCACATATCGCTCGACGGCCTTCTGGAACAATGCCTCTTTGCTGCCATAGGCGGCATACATACTCGCCTTGTTCATCTGCATCGCTTCCATCAATGTACTCATAGACGTCCCTTCATAGCCATGTTGCCAGAAGGCATACATCGCTTGTTGCAAGGCCGTATCGTAATCAAATGCCGCAGGCCGCCCGCGTTTTTTTTGTGCGCTTAATTCAGTCATACATCCACTTTCATCTATGCTTTAAATAATATTATACCACTTGGTAAAAAATATGTTGACATCCTTGCAGCCGTCCAATATTATTTATTTACCGATTGGTAAATAATTTAATTAAAGAAAAGGAAAATCAACATGAACGCTACAACACAATCCATTGCATTCATTACAGGTGGTAATCGCGGGATCGGTTTTGAAACCGCCAAAAAGCTGGGCGAACAAGGCATGAAAGTCATTATTGGCGCCAGGGATGCCAGTAAAGGCGAACAAGCCGTGGCCGCACTTAAACAAATGGGCGTAGATGCAGAATATTTACATTACGACGCCGAGCTACCTGCCTCCCCACAAGCGGTGGCAGCTGCATTGGAAGCCCGATTCGGCCGACTGGATGTCTTGGTCAATAATGCGGGCATTCTTAAAGAAGCGCTGGTCGGTCAGAATAATAGCCTGACCGTCGACCAGGACACATTAAGAACAACCTTTGAAGCTAACTTCTTTGCCGTGGTCGCGTTGACACAGGCTTTAATCCCGTTATTGCAGCGCTCGCCTGCTGGCCGGATTGTCAATCTCTCCAGCATATTAGGTTCACAAACCTTGCACAGCAGCGCAAACTCACCGATTGAGGTTGCCAAAGGCTTGGCTTACAACGCATCGAAATCTGCTTTGAATATGTTTACGATTCATTTGGCGCATGCCTTGAAAGACAGCAATATCAAAGTGAATTCAGCCCATCCAGGCTGGGTAAAAACCGAATTGGGCGGTGAGCATGCGCCAATGGAAATCAGTGATAGCTGGAAAACCTCAGTCAGATTGGCGACGCTCCCTGCTGATGGCCCCAGTGGCGCTTATTTTCATGAAGACCAGCCGTTGCCATGGTAAGCCTTAACCCACGCCAGCGAGAACTCGCACGCAAGCTTCTGTTTGCGGCCCTGATGTCGTGTGTGACCGTACATGTGGTTTGCCTGGTCCTGCTCTTAACACAGCCAATGTCATTCGCATTGGCTGTAGAAAAATGGCAATTCTGCTTGCGTTTTGTTTGGCCGACGGTGTTTTTCAGTATCTTAGGGATCGCACCATGGCTGCTACGCCTGACTGAATGGCTCTTGCCAGCTTCGGAATAAAGTCTCCCGCCCTGCCTCGCAGGGCTGTTCCACCACTGGAATAAACGCTGTATTTTTCCTAGCGTGATCTTTTTCCAATAGATTCATCGCTTGATATATTTCCATATTTATGGAAATATAGAAATATGAATAAAGAACAAGCACTGACTGCCCTTTTCGCCATTGCCCAATCCGCCCGATTAGACATTTTCAGATGCCTGGTGCAGGCAGGCCCTGAAGGCTTGGCGGCAGGCGTGCTGTCCGAATCATTACAAATTGCCAACAGCACGCTGTCTTTTCATTTAAAGGCGCTAACCCAAGCCAACCTAGTTAACGCCAGACAGGAAAGCCGTTTTATCTATTACTCCGCCAACTACGCACAGATGAATGGTTTGCTGGCTTATCTGACCGAAAACTGTTGTGGCGGCGAGAGCACCTGCTGCCCTGACCTACAATGTTTGCCACCAAAGGAAACACGATGAAACGTATGCACCTGCATGTACGCGTAACCGATCTGCCACAAAGCATCTGCTTTTATTCAACGCTGTTTGGCATTGGCCCTAGCGTTGAAAAGGCAGACTATGCCAAATGGATGCTTGAAGATCCGCGCGTGAATTTTGCCATCAGTGCCCGTGGTCAGGCACCAGGGCTAGATCACGTTGGCATACAAGTAGAAACCGCCGATGAACTGGAAGTCATTCAGGCAAGATTACAAGCCGCAGACCTCGCGGTGTTATCACAACCTGGCACCACTTGCTGTTATGCCAAATCCGATAAACATTGGGTGCAGGACCCATCCGGTTTAGCCTGGGAAAGTTATCTGACGCTGGAAAGCGCCCCTACCTTTAACAATGCAGGGGAAGCAGCCGCTACAACCCCTTGCTGCACGCCAATGGCACAGCCAGTCAGTATTCAAATAAAAAAGAAGGATGTTTAAGCCGATGACCAATCAAACTTCAGGTATTGGAAATTTTGAGCGCCATTTGACCTGGTGGGTACTGGCGTGCATTATCACCGGCATCGCGCTGGGCAAAATCGCCCCAGATTTTTTTCACGCGTTGGGAGCGTTGAAATGGGCAGAGGTGAACTTGCCCGTCGCCGCCTTGATCTGGCTCATGATTATCCCCATGCTGCTCAAGGTGGATTTTGGCGCCATGCGCGAGGTATTGGGCCATGCCAAGGGGATCACGGTCACCCTGGTGATTAACTGGCTGGTGAAGCCGTTTTCCATGGCTTTGCTCGCCTGGCTGTTCATTCGTCACCTGTTTGCCGACTGGTTACCCGCCGAACACAATGACAGTTATATTGCCGGGCTGATTTTACTGGCCGCCGCGCCCTGTACGGCGATGGTATTTGTCTGGAGCAATTTATGTCAGGGTGAGCCCAAATTCACCTTGTCGCAGGTGGCCATCAATGATGCCATCATGCTGGTCGCATTTGCCCCCCTCGTGGCACTCCTGCTCGGGCTGTCCAGCATTGTCATCCCCTGGCAAACCTTGCTGGTGTCAGTGAGCCTGTTTATCGTTGTACCACTGATATTGAGTCAACTGCTACGGCGTTGGCTACTAGCAAAAGGGCCTCATCGCTTCGCAGTCACCCTGCAAACCATCCAACCCTTTTCCATGTCAGCCTTATTGTTGACGCTGGTGTTGCTGTTTGCTTTTCAAGGCGGGCAAATCCTGTCGCAACCGTTAGTGATTGTCTTACTGGCAGTGCCGATTTTGATCCAGGTCTATTTCAACGCCTTGCTTGCCTACTGGCTGAATAAACAATTCAAGGTCGCCCATTGTGTGGCGGGCCCTTCTGCACTGATTAGCGCATCTAACTTTTTTGAACTTGCTGTGGCGACAGCGATTGCTTTGTTCGGGTTTGACTCTGGCGCCGCACTTGCAACAGTGGTCGGTGTGTTGATAGAAGTGCCGGTCATGCTGTCTATCGTCGCCATCGTCAACCGTTCCAAACATTGGTATGAAAGTGTGTAATATGCGCATCCTGTTTTTATGTACCGGCAACTCTTGCCGCTCCATCATTGCCGAAGCCACCTTTAATCACCTTGCGCCAACAGGCATGCGGGCACAAAGTGCTGGTAGCCAGCCTACGGGGGAGGTGCATCCCCGATCAATCGCATTATTGCAGGCGAAAGGCATTGCCACAGCAGGTTATTTCAGTAAGTCCTGGGATGAGATTGGGCAGACGCCTGATATTGTGATCACCGTCTGTAGTAACGCAGCTGGTGAAGCCTGCCCAGCTTATTTAGGCAATGTGCTCCGTGCACATTGGGGAGTGGATGATCCAGCCAAGGCAACAGGCACCGAGGCTGAGATTGCGGCCAGCTTTGAGCAAGCTTATCGGATTTTGCGCACGCGCATTGAGGCCTTCCTTAATCTGGAAAGCGCAATATACACCGATAGGATGGCGCTAGAGACTGCCTTGCAGCACATTGGCAAGCTCAGTGAGGCGTACTAGCGCACGCAGAAACGCCTAAATAGGCTTACGTGGCTCAAGGTGGCGGAAAATAATCCGGCCTTTGTCCATGTCGTAAGGCGACATTTCAATCGTGATTTTATCGCCAGCTAAAATACGGATTTTGTGTTTACGCATTTTGCCGCCAGTATAAGCGATCAATTCATGGCCATTATCCAGCTTCACCCGATAACGCGCATCAGGCAAAATTTCTGTCACTGCACCCTGCATTTCGATTAATTCTTCTTTAGCCATCGCTACCCCCTAACCAGTAATCCGTTTGAAAATAAAAAAGCCCGGGGACTCCGGGCTTTTTTCGGAGGCTGCATAGGCAACCTTGCCGAAAACCATTGAATTATTCAATGATTTGAATGTTTGCAGCTTGTTTGCCTTTAGGGCCTGTAGCCACTTCAAAGCTTACGCGTTGGTTTTCTTTCAGTGTTTTGAAGCCTGCAGATTGAATTGCAGAGAAGTGTGCGAACAAATCTTCGCCGCCGTTATCCGGAGTAATAAAACCAAAACCTTTAGAGTCGTTAAACCATTTAACAGAACCTGTCACCATAATAAATCCTTGTACAAAAAATAAAAATGCGGGCGGTTGCCCATTAAAACGAGGATCAAGATGGCGAGAAGTAACGATAGAACCAAAAGATAGAACCGGAGAACAACAACACTACTTGAACTTCGTGAATCGGTACTATGCACGTAATATCAAATATTAGCAACAAGTATTTGACAAATTGAAAGATACCGCGACAATCTTCGTCAAAAAGTGCGTGGAATTCTGTGTGTAAACCAGATTTCAGTGCGGAATAACCGTCAAATTGACCAAGACTGCGGCACCGCACTCACCAGATAATCCATAAATGCGCGTACCTTGTTGGTCATGGCGTACTTATCGCGGTAACAGGCATAAAACTCTAATGGCACGCTCTCGGCGGCCATCGCCTCCGGGTGTTGCACAGATGGCTGAAACAACGGGATCAGCGTTCCCTTTTTAATGGCATGATTAACAACGAATGCCGCCAGCCGCGCAATGCCTGCCCCGGCCAACGCAAGCTGCAAAATGGAGTCGATATCATTGCACACAATGCTGGGATTAATTTCAGGCTCATATAACATGCCATTGCGGTTAAAGCTCCAGTTCAACAAACGTCCATCCACCGGAATGCGGAACAACAGACAATCATGCTGCGATAAGTTTTCAGGCATCTTAGGGATGCCTTTGCGCTGCAAGTAGTCTGGAGAGGCGCAATACAATACAGGGACGGTAGCGATCTTTCTGGCGATCAAACCAGGCTCCAGCTGCTGTTTAAAACGGATACTGATATCAATATCCTCGGCCACATGGTCCAGACTGCGGTCAGACAGAATCAGCTCCAGTGACACTTTCGGGTAAAGACTGCTAAATGCCGGGATTAATGGCATCAAGACATAGCGGCCAAAAGCCACTGATGAGCCAATCCGTAAGCGGCCTTGTGGTTGGCCATGAAATTCGGTAATGACCGATTGCGCCCTGGCTAGTACATCTACCAGATGCCGGACCTCAGCATAATAAAGCGCGCCACTTTCTGTCAGCGCCAGTTTACGTGTGGTACGTATCAACAAGCGCGTCCCCAATGACTTTTCCAACCGCTGGATATTCTGGCTGGCTGCGGCTGCCGTAATGCCTTGCAACCGGGCCCCGGCTGCAATACTGCCCGCCTGCACGGCCTTTACAAAGCTTTCTATACTTCTTAAGGTATCCATGAACTATCGAATCTATCGATTGATTCGATAGTTTAACTTTATAGTGATTAAATCTTCAAGCCTCTACCCGGTGTATGCGTCAGGTTTTATAGTGTCACCACACTTTAGGAGAACACTGATGAATCAAACAAACACGACTTTCCGTAAGATTCCAAAACAATTTACGCCTTATGTCTTTGCCTTCTTTATGGCTGGGATCATGGCATTTTTAATGTCTATGGTGATTGTAGCCGCCAATAGCGGCCTGCACGCAGGCTATGTCGGACGAGTGATACATGCTTATACACTGGCAATGCCGGTCGCTTTCTGTTGCGTATTGATTGTACGGCCGATCGTCATGCATTTAGTCAGCCAATTGGTCGACAGCCATTAATGGACCGAGTGCCGCCACAAATCAAAAACGGATACCATAGTATCCGTTTTAACCCTGACATCGCTTGTGAGTGCTAAAAAAGTGGCGAATACAAAGCAACTAAGGTATAGCCAATGAAGCCGCCAGCCAATACGTCGCTGGGATAGTGCAAACCCAAAACCACGCGTGAGATACCAACCAAAACAACAAACGGGTAAACGATGGGAAATAATTGTGGGTAATAATGCACGGCGACCATGCCAAATGCGACTGCGTGCAAGGTATGTCCCGAAGGGAAACTGAAGTAATCCAGAGGCGTACCGCTTAGCAACACATCCTGACGGACCTGGAAAGGTCGTGGGCGGCTGGTGCGGTGTTTTAACCACTTATAGACCAGTGTCCCAGTCAAACCCACCGTTAACATGTGTAGGCAGACATACAAACCATGCTGACCCTGGCTGATGGCAATCACCAGCATGAGTAAATACCAGAACATGCCGTCGCCCATACGCGAAATGGCACGAAACAGGTTGCGTATCAGGCGATATTGTCCGGTATGGCTCACTTTGACACACAGTCGGCTATCAACCGACTGCACCCATCCCAGTGTTTGTTGTAGTTTCAGCATCGCAGGTCCTTTCCGGGGCTTCCCCCGACTATGCTTGTTGGGTAAGCATAGTCTGAACCGGCTGCTTTAAATTAGCGTGAAAGATTGATGAATTAAATGTGACGGGTGCTTATACCGGATAGTACGCCTATGGTTACCCTCCGGCAGGCGGGCAGATTTTATTTCCAGAGTACCCGGTAGACAAAACCTGGGAATGAAAATACCAGAAACAGGCATAGCGTGACACTGTAAAACTCCCAGCCTTGCGGCCAGACTTGCCCCATGACATAACGTTCGACCAGATAACCAATCAGCAGCGTGATAAAATAGGCAGGCAACATGGCCGCAAAACGCTGCCATACCTGCTGGATGTTACCGAACAATCCTAACCACTTGTCAGACATCCAGGCCAGGTTTGCCAGAAACAACATCAGCAATAAAAAAATCAGTTTGGTAGCCATGTTATTGCAGACTCATCAGCAAGCTATGCCCGCAGACGCCTAATAGAATTTCCGGGAACAAGCCTAAGCCCAGCAAGGCCAAACTATGCACGCTGAGGATAAAACGCATATCCATCGGTGCAGACAATGGCGTATGGTCTTCCGGTGCATCAAAATACATTTTACGCACGATATTGAGGTAGTAGAACGCACCGATGGTGGCCATCAGCACCGCAAACACCACCTGCCAGGTAAACCCAGCTTGCCAGGCGGCTTGCAACACCGTGAATTTGGCATAAAAACCAATGGTGGGCGGAATCCCCGCCATGCTAAACATAATGATCAGCATGAGAAACGCAAACCACGGATGGCGCTGATTCAACCCTTTAAGATCGTTAATCTCTTCGGCTTCAAAACCCTGACGGCTCAGTAATAGAATGATACCGAAGCCTGCAATCGACATCAGCACATAGGCACTGATGTAAAAGAAGCTGGAAGCAAAACCATTGGCATTTGCGCTCATCATGCCAAATAGAATGAACCCGACATGTGAAATGGTCGAGTACGCCAACATGCGTTTGAGGTTGGTCTGCACAATCGCACTAAAGTTACCGATGATGATGGACAATACCGCCATCAATACCAGCATGTCTTGCCAGTCCATGGCCAGCGGGTGCAGGCCCTGCACTAACAGACGCACCGTCATGGCATAAGCCGCAAGTTTGGGGACAGAGCCAATTAACAGGGTCATTGGCGTGGGTGAACCCTGATAGACGTCGGGAACCCACATCTGGAACGGAACAGCGCCAAATTTAAAGGCAATACCGGCAACCAGAAATACCAGGCCCATGATCAGCACTGGACTCTTGGGCTGCTGCGTAATGCTGTTGGCAATATCACTGACGTCCAGACTACCGGTCATGCCATACAGCATGCTCATCCCGTAAAGCAGCATGCCTGAGGCTAATGCGCCTAACACAAAATACTTCATCGCAGACTCAGAGGCCTTGGGATTATCCCGGTCAAACGCGACCAGTGAGTAAAGGCACAGTGACAACAACTCCAGACCCATGTATATGGTGAGCAGATTGTGACCTGACACCATAATCATCATGCCGAGCAAACCAAACAACACCATGGCATAAAACTCGCCACGGTAGAGGTTGCGTTCTTGCAGGTATTTGCGGGTATAGACCAGAATCAATGAGGTACCCAGATACATCATCATTTTGATGACATCTGAAAGGGTGTCATCAATAAACATATGCGAAAAAGCAAAGCCTACGGCAGGGGTATGTGTTTTAAAAGTAAAGAAGGCGGCCGCAAACAAGGTGAACTGGCTTAAGCCATAAATCATGAACCGGTTTTGTGGCAGGATGAACAAATCCAGCAACAAAATAAACATGGCCATGCCCAGGACAACCAGTTCCGGCAACAGGGCGAGCAAGTCAAATTGCATATTATCCATTTTTTAAAATCCTGCTTTTAATAGCCTGTGACGGGCAATTTGGAAATCGCCATATGTTTCAGGAACTCTGTACTGGTGGCCTGCATGACTTCTGTCAGTGCTTGCGGATAGACGCCAAAGCCAATGACCAGCACTGCCAGAATGCCCAGGATCAGAAACTCACGCTTGTTGAGGTCACTCAATTCAGCCACGTGATGATTAGTCACATTGCCAAAGAACACCCGTTTAGTCATCCATAAGGTGTACGCCGCACCAAAGATCAAGGTGGTCGCAGCGAAGAAAGCCACCCAGAAATTGAATTTCACTGCGGCGAGGATCACCATAAACTCACCAACAAAGCCTGAGGTGCCTGGTAAACCACTATTCGCCATCGCAAACAAAACAGCAAACGCTGCAAATACCGGCATTTTGTTCACTACTCCGCCGTAGGCGGCGATTTCACGGCTATGCACGCGGTCATATAAAACCCCTACACTCAGGAACATTGCCGAAGAAATAAAACCATGTGAAATCATTTGCACCATGGCGCCTTCGAGCGCCAGTTGGCTAAACATGAAAAAGCCCAATGTGACAAAGCCCATGTGTGAAATCGAAGAATAAGCAATCAGCTTCTTCATGTCTTTTTGCACCAGTGCCACCAGTGCGATATAGACCACCGCAATCAGTGACAGCGCGATCATGGCAGAAGTGAAGTAATGAGCCGCATCCGGGGCGATCGGCATGGCAAAACGCAGGAAACTATAACCACCGAGTTTCAGTGCAATCGCCGCCAGCACCACAGAACCACCGGTAGGTGCTTCCACGTGGGCATCCGGCAACCAGGTATGTACCGGCCACATTGGAATCTTCACTGCAAACGCCATGAAGAAAGCAATAAAGATATAAATCTGCGCCTGCAGGCTGAGCGGTAACAAATAGTAATCAGCCAACTCGAAACTGCCGGTCTGATGATAGAGGTAAATGAATGCCACCAACATTAACAGGGAACCCAGCAAGGTATACAGGAAAAACTTGATGGTCGCGTAAACCCGGTTAGGTCCACCCCAGATACCAATCACCAGGAACATCGGAATCAGCATCGCTTCCCAGAACACGTAGTAGAGAATTGCATCCAATGCGGTGAACACGCCAATCATGATGCCACTCATGATCAGGAAAGCGGCCATATATTGCGCCACGTGCTTGGTGATCACCTCCCAACCCGCCAGCACCACAATCACCGTGGTAAAACTGGTTAACAAGACCAAAGGCATGGAGAACCCATCCACCCCCAAATGGTAATGCATATTGAACGCCGGTACCCAAGGCAGCAACTCTTCAAACTGGAAGAATCCATCCTGTACATCAAACCCTGTGTACAGTGGCACGGTCACCAGAAAACTGGCCAGGCTGCCTGCTAATGCCAGCCAGCGCGTCAATGTGGCCTTGTGGTCACCCCCTAGCAACAATACCAGCACGCCAGAGAATACCGGCAGCCAGACGGCCAGACTTAACCAGGAAATACTTGTGAGGTCGGCTTGCATCATTAGTTAATTTTGATAAAGAAAGTCATAAGGAGGAATACGCCAATAATCATGGCAAAGGCGTAGTGATAAATAAGACCGGATTGCAGATTGCGCATCTTGGCCGCAATTTTGCCCATGGTATTGGCTGTACCGTTCACCATGGCACCATCAATCAGCGTGATATCACCAAATTTCCACAACAAGCCACCCAAGAAACGTGAGCCACCAGCAAAGAATTTTTCATTAAAGCTGTCAAAGCCATATTTGTTTTCAAGAATGTTGTAAATCACCATGCAACGTTCCTTGATCGCTGCCGGAATATCAGGCCGTTTCATGTAGAAGAACCATGACAGCGCCACGCCTGACGCCGCCAGGAAAAACGGCAGGCTAGTAAAACCGTGAATCGCCATCCCAGCGGGGCTATGCATGAATTCATGGTAATGATGCACCAGATGCTCCATGGCCGGATGCGCTTCCGGATTAACGAAAATCACGTTTTTGAAGAAATCGCCAAATAACATGGGTTCCAAAGCAATGTAACCTATCACCAATGACGGGATTGCCAGCAATGCCAATGGCAATGTCACTACCCAGCCTGGCTCATGCGGGTTGTCGTTCGGGCCCAGGCCATGGTGATGCTCTTCATCGTGTGCGTGGTCATCGTCATGATGCGCGTCATCATGGTGAGCATCTGCATGTGCTGCATGCGCATGGTCATCATGTTTGGCATGGCGCCATTTTTCCTCACCGTGGAACACCAGGAAATACAAACGGAAAGAATAGAACGCAGTGACAAATACACCGGCAATCACTGAGAAATAAGCAAAACCGCTACCGGGAATGTGGGATAACTCGACAGCTTCGATAATACTATCTTTCGAGTAGAAACCGGCAAAGAAGGGCGTACCAATCAAGGCCAGAGACCCAATCAATGAAGTGATCCAGGTCACCGGCAAGTATTTTTTCAGGTTACCCATATTCCGGATATCCTGATCGTGATGCATGCCCATAATCACTGAACCCGCCCCAAGGAATAACAAGGCTTTAAAGAAAGCGTGTGTCATCAGGTGGAAAATAGCGACTGAGTAGGCAGACGCACCCAAAGCGACGGTCATATAACCCAACTGTGACAGCGTGGAATACGCGACCACCCGTTTGATGTCGTTCTGGATAATCCCCAGGAAACCCATAAACAAGGCGGTAATCGCACCGATCACCATCACGGTTGATAGGGCAGTCGTCGACAGTTCATACAGCGGCGACATGCGCGCCACCATAAAAATACCGGCGGTCACCATGGTCGCTGCGTGGATTAACGCAGAAATCGGCGTAGGACCTTCCATCGAGTCTGGCAACCAGACATGCAAAGGCACTTGTGCGGATTTACCCATCGCACCGATAAACAGCAACAGACAAGTGACCGTCATCAATGACCAGTTGCAGCTACCAATCAAATTCACCTGGGTATTAGCAAACTCGGGCGCACGATGAAACACAGTGGCGTAATCCAGACTACCAAAGTAATACAACACCATGCCTATGCCCAGCAAGAAACCGAAGTCCCCTACCCGGTTAACCAGGAAGGCTTTCAGGTTGGCATAAATGGCGGTCGGACGTGTAAACCAGAAACCAATCAGCAGGTAAGACACAAGGCCTACAGCTTCCCAGCCAAAAAACAACTGCATAAAGTTGTTACTCATGACCAGCATCAGCATGGAGAAGGTAAACAGCGAAATATAGCTAAAGAAACGGCTGTAGCCAGGATCCTCCTCCATATAGCCGATGGTATAAATATGCACCATGAGTGACACAAAAGTCACCACGACCATCATCATGGCACTGAGGTTATCAATGAGGAAGCCAACTTCAAAATGCACATCGCCAGAATTCAGCCAGGTGTACACCGCTTCATTCAGCGTAAAGCCATTCAAGGTCTGATTAAAAATGTAAGCAGACAAGGCAAATGCCGCACCGACACCAGCGATAGTGAGCACATGTGCAGCCCAGCGTGGTAAATAATTACGGAAGATACCTACCACAGCCGCAGCCAGTAAAGGCAACATCGGAATCAAGATCAGGATTTGTTTTATTGTCATGACGCTTAACCTTTTAATTGATCCAGATCATCGACATTGATGGTCCGCAGGTTGCGGAACAATACCACCAGAATTGCCAGGCCAATCGCTGACTCAGCTGCCGCCACCGTCAGGATGAAGAACACAAATACCTGGCCGCCAATATCGTTGAGGTAATGCGAAAAAGCCACAAAATTGAGATTCACCGCCAATAACATTAACTCAATTGCCATGAGCAGAATGATCACGTTTTTGCGGTTAAGGAAGATACCAATCACACTGATGGCAAACATCAGCGCGCCCAGAATCAGGTAATGAGACAAACCGACCATGATTATTTACGCTCCTCTGCAGACGGTGCCACGACTTCGACTTCAGCAGGCATAGAGATAATACGCAATCTGTCGTTACGCTTCACTTTGACCTGCTCGGCCGGATTCATCGATTTGTTGTCTTTGCGCTCGCGCAGTGTCAACACAATCGCAGCAATCATCGCCACCAGCAACACAACGGCAGCCAATTCAAACGGCAGCAGATAATCGGTATAGAGTACCTTGCCCAGCGCAGCCGTATTACTGAAACCGACTGGAGCAGACACCGCTTGGCTTGGATTCAGGTTTTTAGCCGAAAGAACCATGACCATTTCAGCCATCATGACCACGCCAAATGTGAGTGCCAAAGGCAAGTTGGACCAAAAGCCCTCACGCAATTTATCAATATTGATATCCAGCATCATCACCACAAACAGGAATAGCACCATCACCGCCCCTACATAAACCAGAATCAGGGCAATGGCGAGGAACTCCGCCTCAAGTAGCAACCAGATACCAGCCGCAGTAAAAAAGGCCAGCACCAGAAACAATGCGGCATGCACAGGGTTGCGCGTCGTAATCACACGGATACCGGAAAACAGCAGTATTGCTGCCAGCACATAAAAAACAATATCGGTAAATAACATAGGGTCCTGTCCGGGCTTATCGGTAAGCTTTATCCTGGGCGCGGTCTGCTGCAATTTGCGCCTCATATTTATCGCCTACTTCGAGCAACATTTTCTTGGTATAAATCAGGTCGCCACGCTGTTCGCCGTGATAGTCGAAAATCCGGGTCTCTACGATACTATCCACGGGGCACGATTCTTCACAAAACCCGCAAAAGATGCACTTGGTCAGGTCAATGTCATAACGGGTCGTGCGGCGGGTACCATCATCTCTTTGCTCGGACTCAATGGTAATCGCCATCGCCGGACAGACCGCTTCGCACAGCTTGCAGGCAATACAGCGCTCTTCACCATTCGGGTAGCGGCGCAATGCATGCAAACCACGGAATCGGTTGGATTGCGGCGTACGCTCTTCCGGATATTGAATGGTAATTTTCTTGGCGAAAAAATAGCGTCCAGTCAGGGCCATGCCTTTCAGCATCTCCCATAACATCAAACTACCCAATGTATTTTTAATCGAATTCAACATGGTAAGGTTTCCAAAATCCTTGTCTGTCTGTGCATTCCTGCTTAGTGGAACAAATAAGCCCACTGGGTTTGCATCATGCCACCAACCACAATAATCCAAACAAGCGTGATGGGAATAAATACTTTCCAGCCCAGGCGCATGATCTGGTCATAACGGTAACGCGGGAACGTGGCACGGAACCACAGGAACAGGAACAACAGGAAAGCGACCTTTGCCAGCAGCCACAAGATACTATCCGGCAGGAAAGGAACTGGGGATAACCAGCCACCCAGGAACATCAAGGCAGCCAGCATAGACACCAGCATCATGTTGGCATATTCGGCCAGGAAGAACACCGCAAATGCCATCCCTGAATACTCGACGTGAAAACCCGCCACGATCTCGGACTCACCCTCGGCCACGTCAAACGGCGCGCGGTTGGTTTCAGCCACAGCACTGATGAAATACACGACAAACAGCGGGAACAATGGCAGGAAATACCAATGCCAGAAACCGCCCTCCTGCCCCATGACAATCTTGCCCAGGTTGAGCGAGTTGGCGCACATGAGCACGCCGACCAGCGTAAACCCCATGGCAATTTCATAAGACACAATCTGTGCAGCAGAGCGCAACGAACCCAGAAACGCGTATTTTGAGTTAGACGCCCAACCCGCAATAATTACCCCATAGACCGCAACAGAAGTCATGGCAAGGATGTACAGTAATCCTGCATCAACATTCGCCAAGACCAAAGTGGCATCAAAAGGCACTACCGCCCAAGCGGCAAACGCTGGCGCAATCGCCAGGACAGGCCCGATAAAGAACAATGCTTTGTTAGAAGCTGTGGGCAGGATAATTTCTTTAAACAGCAGCTTCAGACCATCAGCCAGCGGCTGTAACAAACCAAAATAACCCACACGGTTAGGGCCAATACGTACCTGCATATAGCCGATCACTTTACGCTCTGCCAGCGTTAAGTAGGCCACACCAATCATCAGTGGCAACACAATGGCCACAATCTTGATCAGGGTCCACACGACCAGTTGTACGTCTGTCCAGTAGGAACCAAATAATTCAGCAAAGAATTGCATGTTATGCCATCTCGGTCAGTTGTTTTTCGTAAATTGCCACTTGTTCGGCAGACGCTTTTTCAATCGTGATATCCCCCATCAGATCACCCAAACCAGCAGTCAGCGGATGGGCAGCGGCCACACGCACACAGCCTTTGGCTACATGGTTATCCAGGCGGGCTTTAAGGATGGCACTGCCTTTATCCTGACGGGCAACAACGATATCCCCATCCTGCAAGCCTAACTCTGCTAATTGCTCAGCGCGCATACGCGCCATCGGACGGATGTTGTATTTGGTTTTTTGTAAAGGCGCAGAACGGCGAACAATCGGATCGGACTCATATTGCGGCACTTCACCAATCCGCTGCAAGCCCTCCTTCTTGATATTGACCTGAATTTCTACCAGCTCTTTAAGGTTGTTATTGAGACTGCGCCAGACCACAGAAGAAGGTTTTTCTCCATTAAAGATTGCATTTTTCACTTCATCGGTGCTGTTGTATTCAAAGCCTGGCAAGTCCAGCGTGTTGGCGAGTACGCGCAAGACTTTCCAGCCTGGGCGGGCTTCGCCTAAGGGGCGTGTCACCGCCTGGAAGCTTTGTACCCTGCCTTCCATACTCATGAACGTACCCGATGACTCAGTAAAAGGCGTAATGGGCAACAGGATGTCTGCATTTTCAAGCGCTGGTGACTTGTAAGCAGTCAATGCAATCACACATTCGGCTGTCGCCATGGCTGTACTGGCCAAGGCCGCATGCTGGCAGTCCAGTTCTGGCTCAATATTCAATAACAGGTAAGCCTTGCGTGGCACCTCTAACATGGCGCGTGCATGCATGCCAGTCGCTGATGGCATCACACCCATGAGGTGCATACCGGTACTGTTTGCGGCTGGCGGCAAAATGCCGCCTTTAGCGCCCGTAATCCCGCCAATCGCTTCAGCCATACTGTACATTTCAGTAAACCGTGGGTCGCTCAAAGCCATATTGCCCAGGAAAATACCTACCTTAGGGGCAATCAGGATCAGCTCTTCGCTGATACCAGCCAGACATTCGGCAATTTTCTGTGTATTTGGGCGGACCTGGATTTCTTCTAGCAGTTTGTTCAATGTCGGTGGCAAGCACAAAGACAGTTTTTGCAACCCAGACATCGCCTTGAGAATCTGACCCAGTACATTGACCATGTCATTTGGACGTACAATCACCTTGTGCGCAATGTCCATCAACGGATCATTATCGAGCGGGCTGACAATGCACAACTCCGCTCCGTTAGACACAGCCTTACGGATACGTTGTGCTAACAAGGGATGCTCGTTGCGGATATTGGAACCAATCAGCAGGATGCGGTCCAGCTCTTCGATTTCCTGAATATTACAGCCCATCCATGGTGTGCCGGTGCGCTTACCATCCAGGCGGAAGTCTGTCTGGCGCAGGCGGTAATCCACGTTGCCGCAACCCAAGCCATCCGCCAATTGCTTGACCAGGTAGCCTTCTTCCATGGTGCTATTGGGTGAAACCAGCACACCTAAGGCATCGCCGCCATATTGTTTGGTAATGTCTTTAAGCTGACCCGCTGCAAATTCAATGGCGGTTTTCCAGTCGGTCTCCTGCCATTGGCCGTTGTGCTTAATCATAGGCACTTTCAAACGGTCAGGGCTATTCAGGCCTTCATAAGAAAAACGGTCACGGTCAGACAGCCAGCACTCGTTAATCGACTCTTTCTCACGCGGCAACACGCGCATGACTTTATTGTCTTTGACATGCACTTCAATATGCGAACCCAGGCCGTCATGCGGCGCAATGGAAGGACGACGTACCAGTTCCCAGCTACGGGCGGAGTAACGGAAAGGCTTGCTGGTCAATGCGCCTACTGGGCACAAATCAATAATGTTGCCACTCAGTTCGGAGTTTACAGATTGGTCTACATAGGCCGTAATCTCGGCATGCTCGCCCCGGTTCACCAAGCCCAGCTCCTGCATGCCGCCAACCTCTTTAAGGAAGCGCACACAACGCGTACACTGGATACAACGGGTCATATCGGTGCTCACCAACGGGCCGATATTTTTGTTGAATACCACGCGTTTTTCTTCGGTATAACGGGAGCCTGAAGCGCCGTAAGCGACCGCGATATCCTGCAAGTCACATTCGCCCCCCTGGTCGCAAATCGGGCAATCCAGCGGATGGTTAATCAGCAGAAATTCCATCACACTCTGCTGGGCTTCGACGGCTGACTTACTACGTGTGTAAATCTTCATGCCATCCGCCACCGGTGTTGCACAAGCAGGCAGCGGTTTATTGAATTTTTCTACCTGAACCAGGCACATGCGACAGTTGGCGGCCACCGATAGCTTTTTGTGGTAGCAAAAACGCGGGATGGCGATCCCTGCGGCATCCGCAGCATCAATGATGGTGCTGCCATGTTCGACTTCTAGTGGTTTGCCGTCAATTTCGATGTTTAGCATGTGATTACCGTTAAGCTTAAAACCGTTTATTTACCGTCAACCATGGATTTACCATGTTGGATGTAGTATTCAAATTCGGGGCGGAAGTGCTTGATGAAACTCAGTACCGGAGTGGCTGCAGCATCGCCCAAAGCACAGATGGTTCGGCCAGAAATGTTATTACTTAAATCTGTCAGCAAGTCGAGATCTTCCATCTTGCCTTTGCCGTCAACAATACGCTCAATGATGCGATACACCCAACCGGTCCCTTCGCGGCAAGGCGTACATTGACCACAGCTTTCCTCATAGAAGAAATAACTCAAGCGTTTGAGGGTTTTCACCATGCAGGTGGTTTCGTCCATGACAATCATGGAGCCTGCACCCAGGCTGGAACCGGCTTTGCTCAGGCCATCATAGTCCATGGTGGCATTTTCAATCGCACTCGCTGGCATGACTGCTGTGGAAGGGCCTCCAGGAATCACGGCTTTTAGCTTGCGTCCTTTCCAGACGCCGCCCGCCATTTCCAGCAGTTCTTTAAATGGCGTGCCCATTTTGATTTCGTAGTTGCCTGGTTTTTCGACATGACCAGATACCGAGAACAACTTACTGCCACCGGAGTTAGGCACACCGAGATCAGCAAACGCCTGGCCGCCATGCTGCATGATCCATGGGATAGACGCATAGCTTTCAGTGTTGTTCACATTGGTTGGTTTGCCAAAGACGCCATAACTGGCGGGGAACGGTGGTTTAAAACGTGGCTGACCTTTTTTACCCTCAATAGACTCAATCAGTGCAGTTTCCTCACCACAGATATAAGCACCGTAGCCATGCACCGCATAGAGGTCAAAACTGAATTCGGTACCAAACAGGTTTTCACCCAGATAGCCAGCTTCACGGGCCTCAGCCAGTGCGGCTTCAAAAATTTCGTAATCCTGCCAGATTTCGCCGTGGATATAGTTATAACCGACGCGTGCGCCCAAGGTATAAGCCGCAATTGCCATGCCTTCGATCAACTGGTGCGGGTTGTAGCGGATGATATCGCGGTCTTTAAATGTGCCTGGCTCGCCTTCATCGGTGTTGCAAACGAGGTATTTAGTGCCATCGTAATAACGCGGCATAAAGCTCCACTTGAGCCCAGTCGGGAAGCCAGCACCACCACGGCCACGCAGATTGGATACTTTCACCTGGCTGATAATCTCTGGCGCTTTCACCTTTTCAGTAACCAGGCGCTTGAGTTGAACATAGCCGCCTAATTTCTCATAAGTCGCCAAAGAAGCAGGGTTTTCTTCAGTCAAGGTGCGCAATGTCACCAGCGTTTGACCAGCTAAATCCGTTTTAACCACCGATTTGCTGTTCACAGTCATGTTTGAAGTCTTTGCCATGTCCAGTCCCTTAGCCCTTGTTTAGCTCGTTAATCAGGGCATCCACCTTTTCAGTGGTCAGAAATTCATGCATTTCACTATTATTCACATGCAACAAAGGCGCACCACCACAGCAGCCCATGCATTCACCTTCTTTGAGGCAGAATTTGCCATCGGGAGTCACTTCGTTAAAGCCGACACCCAGCTTGTGTTGCAGATGCTCAACAATTTCATCTGAACCACGCAACATACAAGAGATGTTGGTACAGATGGTAATTTTGTACTCCCCAACAGGCTCCAGATCGTACATGTTATAAAAAGTCGCAACTTCAAGTGCTGCAATTTCGGGAATGCGCAGATATTTGGCTACTTCAGAAATACTTTCCTTGGATAACCAGCCGCGCTCCATTTGTACAATGCGCAACGCGGACATCACCGCGGCCTGACGTCTGTCTTGAGGGTATTTGGACAGTTCGTATTCAATCTTTTCAATGGATTCTGCACTGAGCATGCTTGTACCTTGTCTTTTCGA
Source organism: Methylophilus sp. 3sh_L (assembly GCF_046766015.1). Taxonomy (NCBI): domain Bacteria; kingdom Pseudomonadati; phylum Pseudomonadota; class Betaproteobacteria; order Nitrosomonadales; family Methylophilaceae; genus Methylophilus; species Methylophilus sp. 3sh_L. The sequence continues at coordinate 797,857 of NZ_JBKOUF010000001.1, read as the reverse complement.
TCCGTGCTATCGCTTCATTCCGTAGTTGCGTTCTGCTTATCTGTCGATTTCACCGAACACAATGTCTTGTGTACCAATAATCGCGACCAAGTCAGCAATCATGTGACCTCTGGTCATTTCATCCAATGCGGCCAAATGCGCAAAGCCCGGCGCACGGATTTTCAGGCGGTAAGGCTTGTTGGCGCCGTCTGAAACCATGTAGATACCAAACTCGCCTTTAGGATGCTCGACCGCAGCATACGCCTCCCCCGCTGGCACATGGAAACCCTCAGTAAACAACTTGAAGTGGTGAATCAAGTCTTCCATATTGGTTTTCATGCCTTCGCGGTTAGGCGGCGCAATTTTGTTATCATCGGTGATGACCGGGCCTGGGTTCTTACGTAACCAGTCTATACATTGCTTGATAATGCGGTTGGACTGGCGCATTTCTTCTACGCGCACCAGATAACGGTCATAACAGTCACCATTCACACCAATCGGGATATCAAAGTCCATTTTGTCGTAGACTTCATAGGGCTGCTTCTTGCGCAAATCCCAGGCGATACCAGAACCACGCAGCATGGCGCCTGTCAGGCCCAGTGCCAGTGCACGCTCAGGGGTCACCACACCAATCCCTACCGTACGCTGTTTCCAGATACGGTTATCTGTCAGCAGGGTTTCATATTCGTCGACATAGGTCGGGAAACGGTTAGTGAAATCTTCAATGAAATCAAGCATGGAGCCCTGGCGGTTTTCATTGAGCTTCTTGATTTCTTCTGCGCTACGGAATTTGGTGGTCTCATGCTGCGGCATTTTTTCCGGCAGGTCACGATAGACGCCACCTGGACGGTAATAGGCCGCATGCATACGCGCGCCGGAGACCGCTTCGTACACATCAAACAAATCTTCACGCTCTCGGAAAGCGTACAGGAACACCGTCATCGCGCCCACGTCCAACGCATGCGCCCCCAGCCACAGCAAGTGGTTGAGGATACGGGTGATTTCGTCGAACATGACACGGATATATTGGGCACGCACGGGGACATCTATGCCCAGCATCTTTTCAATCGCCATCACATAGGCATGTTCATTGGCCATCATGGACACATAGTCCAGGCGGTCCATATACGGCACGCTTTGCAGATAAGTGCGGTTTTCAGCTAGCTTTTCCGTGGCCCTGTGCAGCAAACCAATATGCGGGTCCGCACGCTGGATCACTTCACCATCCAACTCAAGCACCAGGCGTAATACCCCGTGCGCCGCCGGGTGCTGCGGGCCGAAGTTCATTGTGTAGTTCTTAATTTCAGCCATGGTGCGCACCTTCATCACGAATAACTCGCGGCACATTATTCCGCAACTCGACAGAGACCGGCTGATAGATCACACGCTGCTGTACAGGGTCATAACGCATTTCAACGTTACCAATCATGGGGAAATCTTTACGGAAAGGATGACCAACAAAACCATAATCTGTCAGCAGGCGGCGTAAGTCTGGGTGGTTTTCAAACATGATGCCGTATAAGTCAAACGCTTCACGCTCGAACCAGTTAGCCACTGGCCAGATATCCACCAGGGTAGGAAATACAGGGAAGTCATCATCGGCAGCAAACGCACGGATACGGACGCGTTGGTTCAAGCTGACAGACAACAGATGTAGAACCACCGCAAAGCGCTGACCCTCCCAACGGCCATCACCGTAGTCCAGATAGTCCACACCACACAAATCAATCAATTGCTCAAACTTGAGCTCAGCATGGGTTTTCAATTTTTCAGCCACAGCCAGCAGGTGTTTCACGTGGACCTCAACCGTGAGTTCACCCAGTTGTTGCTCCAGCCTGACCACACCCTCACCCAAGGCTAACTTGAGCTGTGCGGACAAATGTTCGAGTTTTGCAGACATAGTTAATTTCTAGGGCTTAATGTGTTGTCAGTGCGCGTCACCATCAGGTTCTGGCAATCGTATTGGTACGCTTGATTTTCTTTTGCAACTGGATAATGCCGTATAGCAAAGCCTCTGCAGTGGGTGGACAGCCAGGCACATAAACATCCACTGGCACAATACGGTCACAGCCACGCACTACCGCATAGGAATAATGGTAGTAACCACCACCATTGGCACAGCTGCCCATAGAAATCACCCAGCGCGGCTCTGCCATTTGGTCATAGACCTTGCGTAGCGCAGGCGCCATTTTATTCACCAGCGTACCGGCCACAATCATCACATCAGACTGACGCGGACTCGGGCGGAACACAATCCCGAAACGGTCCAAGTCATACCGGGAAGCGCCGGCATGCATCATTTCAACCGCACAGCAAGCCAAACCGAATGTCATAGGCCACAATGAACCAGTACGGGTGTAATTAATCACCGTATCCAGCGTGGTGGTAACAAAGCCTTTTTCTAATACGCCTTCAATGCTCATTTTGCATTAATCCCATTCAAGGGCGCCCTTCATCCATTCAAAGATGAAGCCGACCACCAACACAAACAAAAACACCATCATTGCCCAGAAGCCGGCAGATCCAATTTCTTGAATCACTACGGCCCACGGAAAAAGAAACGCAATTTCGAGATCAAATAGAATAAATAGAATAGCGACTAAGTAGTAGCGCACATCGAACTTCATGCGCGCATCTTCAAAGGCTTCAAAGCCACATTCGTATGGGGAGTTTTTTTCCGCATCAGGTTTGTGCGGAGAGAGAATTTTACCTGCAAGTAACGGACCCAGGCCTACGCCCAGCCCCACCAGGATAAACATCAAAATCGGGAAATAGTTCTCTAACACTGATTTGCCTTAATCGATCATGTTAACAAGTTATTTCAATGCAGCTAGCCGCCCATCAAAACACTCCCAAACCATCTATTCCCTGCCAGAGTCAAGCCGCAAACAACTTGAGCTGGTGCCGTCGGCGAGACTCGAACTCGCACGACTTTCGTCACTACCCCCTCAAGATAGCGTGTCTACCAATTTCACCACGACGGCCAATGTTTAGTTAGGAATATCTTTGGGTGTATTTTCAACCGGCTTAGCAGCTTCCGCCGCTTCACCTTTGGCCGGAGCCTGTTGTGTCACTGTAGCTTTCACTACACTGCCAGAACCTGCTTTGTGGCTGGATATAAAAGCCAGCGTCAAGCTAGTTGCAAAAAACACTGAAATAAAAATCGATGTCAGCTTGCTAAGCAAATTAGAAGAACCTGATACCCCGAACAGACTGCCGGAGGCACCACTTCCAAATGCGGCGCCCATATCGGCGCCTTTACCATGCTGCAATAAGACCAGGCCAATCACGGCAGCAGCTGCCAGCACATGAATGACGAGAATGACGTTTTCCATATTTCTTTAATCCATTAAGTAATAACGATTCGGCTTTTGGCACTTTCGCTATCTAGATGACGCTGTTTTCAGGGACGGCCTGACATATTTTTATAAATTGCTCTGCATCTAGCGAGCAACGACCGACCAGCGCGCCATCAATTTCCTTCTGATTTAACAATTGTACCGCATTTTGCGGGTTTACGCTGCCCCCGTAGAGGATTTTTACTGTACCCGCCGCCGTTTTATCAGCGGTGGCAACCGTGTGCCGGATAAACTCATGCATAGCGACAGCTTGCTCAGAACTGGCGGCCAATCCGGTGCCAATTGCCCAGATCGGCTCATACGAAACAATCGTGTTAGCAAACGCTTCACCGCCAAACAAGCGGATGATCGTTTCCAACTGCTTACCAACCACACGCTCCATCACACCTGCCTCACGCTCCAACAGCGTTTCACCCACACACAAAATGGGGGTTAAGCCATAGCGCTTTGCCATCATAAATTTTTCGGCAATGTTTTCATCGGACTCACAATAGGCAGTACTGCGCTCGGAGTGGCCAATAATTACATGTGTCGCGCCAAAATCCTTGAGCATTTGCGCACCCACCTCACCGGTATAAGCACCTTCCTCATACTTGGCAACATTTTGTGCACCCCAAGCGACAGAAGTTCCCGACAACAGGTCAGTCATTTGCGCCAAATAAGGATAAGGAACACATACCACCACCTCTGCGCGTGTGATTGAGCGTAATCCTTGCAAATACGCCTCTATCAGCTGCTGGTTGCGCAAGAGACTGCCATGCATTTTCCAGTTGGCAACGACAAGTTTGGGGGGGGATGAAACGATACTAGTGCTGGACATGCAGAATTAAGCTCGCAGAGATTGACTCGTGATATGCATTCAATACTAAAGGCCAGAGTAGCCTGCAAAGTTTGCGTTGCGCAAATTTTACGCTGGCACATCACTAGCGGCAAGCATTACTGTAGCCAAGTGACGCGAGCATGCCCTGCCAAAGCAGCGCATGCTCGCCAGACATTAAGCAGTCAGGAATGGATAATCGGTGTAACCGTGTTCTGTGCCACCGTAAAATGTTTTGGAATCTGCTTCATTTAATGGCGCGTCTTTAGCATACCGCTCCACCAAATCCGGGTTTGCAATAAACGGAACACCATACGCCACTGCATCCGCATGGCCACTGGCAATTGCAGCATTACCCCGCGCCTTGTCATAGCTCAAGTTTGCGATATATTCGCCTTTGAATAATTTACGCATCGCCGCAAAATCAAATGGCTCAGACTTACCGCCGCCATGAATGCCGCCCTCTACCACATGCAAATAAGCCAGCTTAAATTGATTCAGGGCTTGCGTCACATGATTGAACGTTTGCTGCGCCTGGCTATCCTGCATATCATTAAACGGGTTCACTGGTGACAAGCGCACCCCCACTTTATCCGCACCTATGGTATCGACAACGGCTTGCACCACTTCCAGTAACAAACGCGTACGGTTTTCTACCGAACCACCGTATTGATCTTGGCGCTGGTTGCTGCCGTCACGCAAAAACTGGTCGAGCAGATACCCATTGGCAGCATGTACCTCTACGCCATCAAAACCCGCCGCAATGGCACATTTTGTGGCATGGACATAGTCCTGAACAATGCCAGGCAACTCAGAAACCTCAAGCGCTCGCGGAGTCACATAATCTTGCAAGCCTTGGTAAGTAAAGGCCTGGCCTGCTGGCTTAACCGCGGAGGGCGCCACTGGCAACGCCTGGTTTGGCAACAGGCTAGGATGTGAAATACGGCCTACATGCCACAGCTGAATGACGATTTTTCCGCCTTTGGCATGCACCGCATCGGTGACTTTTTTCCAACCAGCGACTTGTGCATCGGTATAAATGCCTGGGAGCGCAGGATAACCATGCGCCATGGGTGAGATCGGCGTTGCTTCGGTAATAATCAAGCCTGCAGTTGCCCGTTGCTCATAATAGGTCACATTCATGGCCTGCGGCACACCACCCTCGCCTGCACGGTTACGTGTCAGTGGGGCCATCGCCATGCGATTTTTGATCTCAATACCGCCCAACTTACCCGGAGAAAACAAATCCAATGCCATACTCACTCCTCATCGCTTTAATAAATAAAGACTGCGCGGACACTAAGTCCGCGCATGGATTTAAAATTATTTTGCTTTCACACCTTCAATCAACAAGGTGATTTCAATGTCGTCGCCCACTGGCGCATTGGCGCCAGTCGCCCAACCAAAGCCATAATCAGACGCTTTAATGGTCAAATGGCCTTCGAAACCAGCACGCTGGCCACCCCATGGGTCAGCGCCATAACCGAGCACTTTCACAGGAATATCGACCACTTTGGTCACACCATGCATGGTCAGTTTACCTTGCATCACCGCCTGCGTCTGGTTGCTGGCAGTGATCTTGGTGCTTTCAAACAAAATCTGGGTGTACTTACCAACATCCAGATATTTATCCGCCTTGATATGCTCGTCACGCTTGCCAAAACCGGTATTCACACTGCTCACATTGATGGCCGCATGCACAGTCGCTGTGTTCAAATTGGTTGGATCCAGTGTAATGACACCACTGACATCATTAAAGGTGCCTGAAGTTTTAGAAACGACATGACGAATACTGAAATTGGCAAAGCTATGGGTGCCATCGATATTGTAGGTATCAGTCACCGCCCAGGCCTGAGTGGCCATCATCAAGCCTAGCGACAGAATTAATTTTTTCACTGTTTTCTCCTTGTTAGATTGTGAATAGCAAGTGTGTGGTCATACTGCTTTTGTTAAGCCGCTTTAGTAAAGCGTTGCGCCACCGTGGCCACGCGTTCACCCAGGTGCTCGGCAGTCAGCAAATCACTTTGGATCGGCGCCAAATCCGGGCCTTGGTCAGCATTCGCTTGCGCCATCGCGCCTAAAAAGCTGCCCAATCGGTTTAAGTCGTTGACTGAACCATTGCTGTTATTGTTCCCTGGCAGCAAATCTTGCCCGACCCAGATCATGCCATGCTGTGCTGCAAAGACAGCCAACTGGATCAAGGTGCTGAGCTTGTCGCCACTCTGGCTGGCAGAAGTGGTAAAGCCCGCGGCAATCTTGTCTTTCCAGTCGCGGGTATACCAGGCCTTGGAACTGGCATCCATAAATGTTTTAAATTGACCAGACGCCGAACCCATATAGGTAGGACTGCCAAAGATAATGGCATCACTGGCCTTGAGCAACTCCCACTGCTGCTGCGCTTCATCTACAGTCAGCAAATTGACAGTCACACCCTCGACTTTTTGCGCGCCACGTGCCACAGCTTTGGCCTGCTCAGCCGTGTGACCATACCCACTGTGATAAACAATTGAAACTTGCGTCATTTCTAGCTCCTTAAAAAAATTAATACAAACACTATTCGATCATTTCAGGCAGATCAAACCACAATATTTCGCTGTCTTGCATGGCTTGCATGGTGAGGGCTGCTGGCGCATCCACTTTAAGCGCATCCCCGGCTTGCAAAGGCTGACCATCTACTACCACAGCGCCAGAGACAATATGCAAGTAAGCACAACGCCCGGCAGAGACCGTGATCGGCAAAGAGGCTTCTGCAGCCAGTACCGTGGCATACAATGACAGATCCTGATGTACTTTTAATGACCCTGCACGGGCGTCTGAAGAAGCTACCAAGGCCCAACGATTATGCTTGTCAGCCAATGCAATTGTTTTATCTTCATAATCCGGGGCCAGGCCTTGTGTATCAGGCAGAATCCAGATCTGTAAAAAATGTGCCGTGGCTTGTGAGGAGGCATTCATCTCGCTATGACGCACACCCGTCCCGGCAGTCATGCGCTGGACATCACCAGCACGGATCACCGCCGTATGTCCCATACTGTCGGTATGACGTAACTCCCCTGCCAGCATGTAGGTAATAATTTCCATATCCTGGTGACCATGCATACCAAAACCGGTATCCGGCGCAACTTTGTCTTCATTAATCACACGCAACACTGAATAGCCCATGTGGGCTGGATCGTAGTAACCGGCAAAAGAAAAGCTGTGGAAGCTTTCTAGCCAGCCATGGTTCGCAAAACCACGGCTATTTGAAGGGCGAACATGTAACATTTATTCACTCCATTTGAAAGTTTAAATGTATGATAAAAAAACACTTAATCTTTAGATAGCAAAACTATTTGCACCACTTGTTCAGATTTTTTGATGAAGCCACTCGCAGCAGCATGATCATGCGTCCTCCCATCTCTTTCAAGCTTTCTTAATTATTAGCCATGGCCATTAAACTGAGTCTCGAAGCCCTTGAAGTCATAGATGCGATCGACCGCAAAGGCAGTTTTGCCGCCGCGGCAGAATCGCTGTACCGCGTCCCTTCTGCGCTCACCTACACCATACGCAGGTTGGAAGAAGACTTGGGACTGGAGCTGTTTGACCGTAGCGGCCACCGCGCCACGCTCACAGAAGCCGGGGCCGAATTGCTTAAAGAAGGCCGCTATTTGCTGGACGCGGCGCATGCGCTGGAACGGCGCGTGCAACGTGTTGCAACCGGCATTGAAACCGATATTGCGATTGCAATCAGCGATCTGTTCGACTTTAGCCCGGTGCTCAATCTTCTGCAGGACTTTTATCAACAAGGTTTTGGCACGCGTGTAAAACTCCTGCGCGAGGTGTATGGTGGCAGTTGGGATGCCTTGCAATCCGGCCGCGCAGATATTTCGATCGGCGCGCCTGGAGATGCACCGCCTGGCGGCGGTTTCGCGACGCATTTACTGGGCCAACTGGAATTTGTGTTTTCAGTAGCGCCCCATCATCCGTTGGCAGAGCTGCCGGAACCGCTCAGCGCAAGTGATATTGTGCAATACCGCGTAGTAGCGGCAGCCGACAGTTCGCGCAACTTACCTCCCAGGAGCTCAGGCATCCTTTCTGGACAAGATGTGCTCACCGTGCCGGATATGCAAACCAAATTACAAGCACAGACGGCAGGCATCGCGATCGGATATCTGCCCAAATTTATGGCGCAGGCTGCCGCTGCACAGGGTCAGCTGGTCCTAAAACAAGTTTCAGAACCTAAGCCGGTAGCTCCCACCTTTATTGCCTGGCGGCAACAGCGTCCCAGCGAAATGGGCAAAGCTATGCAGTGGCTGCTCAAAGCCTGTTGCGACATTCCGCTGGAGCAATTGCTCAGCAAATGATTTATCATCCTTGTTGTCACTTTGATTTGGATTTTGCATGTCACAAGAACAACTCCCAGAAGAGTTCGAACCGCTGAATCGCATCGCCATTAAGGCCATGCTGTGGCTCAACGGCTTCGCACATATTATTATTGGCCTCGCCCTGGCCACTTCGGTGCTGATGTTTACCTGGCTATTTTTCCTCGACGTGAAGGAAGCCGCTTACGCACACAATCTGGTTCATGGCTTTTTGCGCGCCTTGGGCACCTTGATGCTGCTGTGGTCAATCTCTGCCCTCATCTCGGCAGAAATCCGCTACCTGCGCGGCCATAAATTACTGGTAGAAACCTTTGTCGAGGTGGTGCTGGTCATGTTCTTGCGCAAACTGATTGTGCTCCCTGTGCAAGATGCCACACCGACTTATGAAGAAATCGCCATCTGGCTGGCCGGCGCATTTGTCATGGGGCTGGTGTACATCCTGATTAGACTCGCCGACAAGAATAGTATTAGATAACATGCAAGACGAAGCATTTATGCGCATTGCCATCGCACTGGCAAATGAAGCAGCGAGCCAGGGGGAGGTCCCGGTCGGTGCCATTGTAGTCAAAGATGGCCAAATTATCGGCCAAGGCCGCAACGCCCCCATCAGCCTCAATGACCCCACTGCGCATGCGGAAATCCAGGCCATGCGTGAAGCCGCGCAGCACTTAGGTAACTACAGACTGGTTGGCTGCACCTTGTACGTCACCCTAGAACCCTGCGCCATGTGTAGCGGCGCCATACAACATGCCAGAATTGCCCGCCTGGTCTACGGTGCCAGCGACCCTAAAACGGGTTGTTGCGGCAGTGTAGTGAATTTGATGGCGGAGCAGAAACTTAATCATCACTGTGAGGTGAGTCATGGCGTCTTGGCTGATGAGTGTGGCGCGTTATTAAGTGATTTCTTCAGGCAGCGTCGCTTAGCCAAATCAAATGGATAACGACCAGATCACAAGCGCATATCACAGCCATATAAAACAACAAACCCGCCAAAGGCGGGTTTGTTTTACAACGGATACAGCTTAAAATTAAACAGCTTTGCGACGGCGAACGATGCCACCAATCAGACCCAAGCCTGCCATCATCATGGCGAATGTTTCAGCTTCTGGTACAACGGTTGCAGTTGTAGCCAACACATTCAATCGGTAGTTCAAACCATTACCAGAACTGTTAGTGATGCTATTACCCCAGTAGCCACTTGAAGCCATACCACCACCGTTTTGAGCGGTGTTACCACGGATACGAATCCAGAAATATGCATCAGGCGCATTAGTGTCGCCATTATTACTTACAGCATTAGCCAGAAACTGATCCACTGAGAAACCTGTGTAGCCAGCAACACCACCGTTCAGATAATCAATCGTTGAGAATTGACCATTGGTAAAAGTGCTGGTTGCAAAATTGATTTCTTGTCCCCAAGCAGCATCCCCCGTCGCACCACCCCAACCTTTTTGAGGAGTACCACAGTTTGTGCCGTAGCTAACGCAACCATTTTCTTCCCACTCAATATCGTTTGTACCTAAACCAGCCACATTGCGGTAATTATCATTCCCTAAAGTATCTGTACCTGCAAAGTTCATCTCGTAAGATGAAATCCAAACTGCACCGGTGTTACCAGAAGCAAATTGGCTCAGATTATTCAATCGCACGGTTACGCGAACGCCACTGGCACCGTCACCCAAGTTCAAGTCTGCCAAATCAGTCATCGTAACGGACCCTACACTGCTTGAAGTTGTGCCGTAGTTATTTGTAGCAATAAAGTTCAAATCAAAGATTGCAGTTTTAGCAGAGGCTTGAGCTGATACAGCCAACAATGCAGCCAGTACAGAAGTTTTAATTACATTTTTCATAGAGATTCCCCTCAAGAAATGGGCGGAGTTACCGCCCTTATTTAAAAAATATTTTTCAAGTTTAAAGTGAACTTAGTTTTTATTATTTAGCTTGTTTTTTGTGACGGCGTGCGGCTGCAATAACACCCATGCCCAACATCATCAAAGCATAGTTTTCAGGCTCAGGGATAGGCGCTGCCAAGAAACCACTGATATAGTTACCGACTACAACTTGACCTTCTTCACCCGCTTGATAGAAGCCAATTGCATTATTTCCTAGAGCGTAATTAACTGCATCAGACTTCACAAGATACAAGCCAGACCATGGATTGCCTTCAGATACACTAATGTCAGCTTTCTGACGTACAACTCCGTTTACGTATTGCACTGAAGAGTTATAAGTTGTGTCATTTGTTTGACCAGCCTGATACATACGAAGGTCGAAGTCACTCAAAAATGTCCAAGAAGTTGAAACATTACCGCCTGCACCCTGACGATATAAATAGTTAACCTCTTGATCGTTATCAACCAAGTTCATGTACCGCGTACCAAAAACCAATTTACCGTCAACGCTATCACGATAGACATAGTCAAATATAGTCGCTTGTGGCACACCTGGCAGCAGAGGAACATTTTGAGTAATTTTATAATCAACCAAAGTTAATGTACCAAAGGTTGAGTTTGCACCAGTAAAAGCTCTGTAGTTCAGCGTTGTAGCGATAGTCCCATTATCTGAGCCATACTCATACCCTGCCAAATATGTACTGGTTGATAAATTCTCAATGTAGAATTTATCTGCATTTAAACTGTTTGCACCGTTAATCAATCCACCGTTAGCTAAAGTCAAGTTTGTACCGTTACCATTGGTCAAGGTAACAAATTGACCGGCATGCGCAGCGCTGACACCAAATGTCATCAATGTTGCGAGCATTAATGTTTTCAACTTCATCCATATTCTCCTAATTAAAAAAGCATTAATTTTTTCATCACACAGCATTTCATGGCCTGTGAATTTCACTGCTCCCAATGGGATAATCTTTATATGCCTAATTTAAAGTGGCTTATTACAGTAAGATTTGATGTGCAAATGCTGTGCCAGAACATTCTTTGCTTTTCATTTACTCACACAACTCATATGATAAAACTAAATAACCTATTGTTTTAAATAAGATAGTCAACAAGAAACCAACACCAAGTCCGCATTGTTTTAATTGAACAACGGTCCGGCATCAGCTCCAACCTGGTTGAAAGCAACCATTGATGGTTGCTCATAGCCACCAAACAAAAAGCCATGATTTTTAATCATGGCCTCTGAAACAGTTAAGATGAATATAACTAATCTTTGAACGTTTTATTCTTCCAGTCCCAATCTATTGAAACACCAATCCAAATAGCTCTAGGTGCTCCTGGCCCTATAAAAGTAGTATTGTTCCATTGACTTGTATTTGTTTGAAAACTTCCTGACGCGCTAAATGGATTTCTACCAAGTGCACCAGCGGTGGCATATTCTCGATCAAAAATATTATCGAACTTTAGATATGCATTTACACCCGGACGGAATTTATAGTTTGCTCTTAAATTAAATACCGCATATCCAGATGTAGATCCCTCACCAATATAATCGTATAACTCTCCTGGCAGTGCCGCTCGAGGCTGATGTTTATTGTTTTCATTGCCACGAACATAAGCTGATGAATGCATAACCATAGACAATGTTGCATCAAATCGCTCACTAAACCGATGATTCCAACTAGCCTGAATAATATTATTTGGCATTCCCGGAATCTCATCTCCGGAATGAACATCCACAAATGCCTGTGCTGCATTCGCCGCGACAGTCTGTCCATTAGTACTGTTGGCATCATTAATAATACGGGCAGAGGACTCAAATGTGGCAGCCATTAAAGTATAGTTCAAACTAAACTTGTCTTTCTCAAAGTCCCCTTTGATTCCAAACTCCAATCCCTCCCTTAAAGTGCGTCCAAAATTGTTAAAGACCCCTCGATTTTTTCGACCAAGTGGCACAAACAAAATATCATCTGTAATTTCTGTTCTGAAGTAGCCAACATTCCAATCCCAACCGCCAGTCTCCCCCCTAAAACCAGTCTCATAGGCTGTAGAACGAATTTGTTTTAGATATGGATCGGAGGACAGGGAGGTTGGAATTGAACAACCGAACTGATAGTTTGTACTGCCAGGTGCATTACTTTTAGTAGGGTCATTTGCACAACCAAGCTCAATTACCGTTGGGGTTCTTGCTCCACGACTGACATTAGCGTAAGTTGAGAGGCTATCCTTAACCTCCCAAGTGATACCTAATGAAGGATTAAAACTTCTGTAATCATAATCACCTTCACTACAAATAAAGCGTCCACGATTAGGGCTAGTATCTCCTTGAACAAGACACTTTTGTCTGGATGGACGCAAATCGTTAGTTGTAAAATTGTAAAACTCTTTTCCACTGTCTGAAACAAGGGTATTTTTTACATTTGCCCAATTCATCCGTGCGCCAAGACTGATGTGCAAACTATCGGTAGGTGACCATGTATCAAAGGCATAAATACTTTCAGTCTTGCTAGTACCCTTTAGATTGTTACGCTCAATTGTCATGTATGCTGGAAAAAAACCAAAGGTTCCAAAAATCGGGTCAGTCACTACCGTGACTGCGTGATCAGCATCATTAATCTCACCTAATCGTTGAGATTGTAAAAAGCTTACCTTATTCGTATCTAGCGATATCCCTGCGACAATTTGATGCTTATCTAAATCAAAAGCAGCCTGTAGATTAAAACCATCACTCCCCTGTTTTAAGTTGGAGTAATTGAATAAGCCATTAATTTTGCCAGCATCAACAATCCCATCACCATCAATATCATCCCCCCAGGCAGACACCAGTCGTGAATAAGCATCATAAACATCGGCACCAATCGCACTCTGACTCATCTTTCTTTTATAAGCCATCGCTGAAAGCGTGAAATTATCATTCACATACCAACTGCCACTAAAATTGTAATGTTCTAGGGAATTTTGTACTTGATCTGGAGATGTAAATACCTGTTTGCGATTTTGCTCTGCCATTTCAAATGGCAACATGCCATTTCCGACTAAATTGGTATCTATATTTAATGCAGTCAAATTAAACTCAGCTTTATCAAATCTGAGCGTTGCCTTATTAAATAATTGCCGAACATTACTTGGCGAATTATCTCGCCAACCATCCTCTGCAAAATGATTGTAAGCCGTAAAGAAACCAAACTGACCATTATTCACCCCATTAGATATTTGAAACTGATTTCTTCCCCAAGCGCCTGTTAAATATTGAGTACGCAAATAATTATCCGAGAACCCATCCTTTGTCCGTATTGCTAGTGCACCGCCAATGGTGTTAAGTCCAAAAAGGGGATTTGATCCAGGAATGAGATTTAAGCTTGATATAGCATTCATCGGTATCAAATCCCAATTCACAACCTCCCCAAAAGCCTCATTTACTCTGACGCCATCTAAGTAAACTGAAATTCCTTGAGGAGTACCAATCTGAGGCGAAGCAGTAAACCCACGGAAATTGAGGTCTTGCTGAAAAGGGTTACCGGCATAATCATTTGTCGTTACCGATTGCAAATTATTATTCATGAACTCTGTAACATTTAGCGCTTTAGATTCAGCAATTTCCTTACCAGTAGCACTCTGAATGTTTGTCGTTGCCGTAGCTTTATCAATCGGCACCCCAGGTAATGGCGTAATAATTCTCCTACGCTTTGCCTTAACTTCAACCTCATCCAACTCAATAGTGGCTGTAGAGTCTGAGCCCTGTGGTTTCTTGCTTATAGATTCTTCAGTAGTATCAGCAGCGATTGTTACGCATGAATAACACGCTAGAAATAAGATTGATTTGATTTTATTGTTTAGCACTTCACCCCTCCATCAAGGAGTCTTCAATGCAAAAATCAATCCATATAAAACGAAACTTTTATTCAAATCAAATCAAACACTTAAATAATAATTAAACTTTAACAACCATATAAATTGGTTGAAATAAACCACGCTGGCTAAAAACAACCAATCACAAACTCTTTTTTCGCATGAACTAAATTGATGCAAATAAAAAACCCGCCATGCGAATGGCGGGTTTTTAAGGTGGAACGATTTGGCTTTTAGTCGCGGTTGCCTAATACAGCCAGCAAGATATTCAACAGGTTTACAAACAGGTTGTAAATATCCAGATACAGATTCAATGTTGCCATCACATAGTTAGTCTGGCCGCCACGTACAATCTGGTTCACGTCATACAGAATATACCCGGAGAAAATCAGTACTGAGACGCCAGAGATCGCCAATGACAAGGCTGGAATTTGGAAGTACATATTAGCCAAACCAGCGACAATCGCCAGAATCAGGCCTATCATCAGGAACTTGCCAATACCGCTGAAGTCACGGGCTGGGGAAGAACCAATGCCAGCCAAGCTTAAGAAAGTGATCCCAGTCCCGGCAGCAGCCAAGCCTACAATCTCGGCACCATTACGCAGGTGTAATGCAAATTGCAGGATAGGGCCAAGCATCACGCCAAAGACGAAGGTTAAGCCTAACAACAACCATACGCCTACGCCACTGTTCTGATTAACCGCAATCAGCTTGAACATGCCGAACATCACGGCCATAAAACCGATAAAAAACATGAATGGGTGAGCTGCCATCCAACCAAAATTCATATGCAGGCCGACATAGGCACCAATTACAGTGGGCACCATGCTCAAACCCAGCAAGGCGTATGTATTGCGCAGTACGCGATTTTGCGTTTCGGATAATTGACCGTCACGACCTAAAACTTGCATATCTGACATAGTGTATTTCCTCTTTACAATTAAAACTAAAAACAGCTTCTGTAGCTAAGATAATGGCAAACACCTAAAGTTTCAAGGCTTTGCATGACATTTGTGTGAACAAACGCCTGGTTTTACAGCTTCCAAAGCCCGTAAATGACCAACGCGATCAACACGATACGCGTGATTTGATAAACGTTTTTATTCCACTTTTTAAAACGGCGGCGGTATTGACCAATCACCCAGGCATAGTGAAACAGCCGGTTAATGACCCCGGTCTGGTCCCCTGCTTCGTTTGGCGAGCTGGCGGCAGTGACGATAGTGTTGGCCAGAAAACGGTTCACGGCTTGCGCCCAGCGGTAGCGCATGGGACGCTCAATGTCGCAAAACAGGATGACGCGTGTTTCGTCTGTCTTGTTGTAAGCTTCATGAATATAGGTTTCATCAAACATGACAGCCTGGCCATCGCGCCAACTGTAGTCTTCGCCATCAACACGGATAAAACACTGATCATTATTGGGCGTTGCCAAGCCAAGGTGAAAGCGCAAAGAACCGGCATAGGGGTCACGGTGCGGACGCAAATGCGCACCGGGTGGGAGCTCGGCAAACATGGCGGCCTTGACGCTGGGAATGCTTTGCAGCAAGGCGACTGTTTTCGGGCAATAAATACTGGCCGAGGGATGATGTGCGTCATACCACTTGAGGTAAAAACGCTTCCAGCCGGTTTTAAAGAATGAGTTAAATCCGGCATCGTTATTGGTTTTGGCCGCAGCAATCCGCTCCTGCTCACGCACATACAAAGCTTCTTCGCGGATTTCCTGCCAGCGGTCGGTGATGGCTTTCAGTTCCGGAAAATCATTCACTGGCAGATAAGGCGTGGTCGGCGCTTTAGAGAACAGGTATAAAAAAACATTAAAGGGGGAGACGATGCCAGAATGATCAAACACCTGCCGGTAAAAGCGGTGCCTCACCTTGCCCCTGAAGTGCACATAACTGACCGAAGCCAGGAAAATGCCGAGTATGATCCATTTCATAATTGCTACCGATTATTTCGCCGTGATTAGATTGTCATCAATTAGACTAGCTTACCGCAACCGCACGGGCTCAAGCAAACAAATCCGCCTCTTTTTGACCGACCATCGCCACACGTTTCACCGCTTCCACATAGGCCGCAGATTCGCGCAATGCCACCATATCGTGTGGATGATGGCCGCCATGCATACGTGCCAGGCGCGCAATACTTTGTGCAGAAATCTTCCATTCCAGCTTGCTCAACAACTCATCGGCCAAGTCCGGTCGGTTACATAACAACACCATATCGCAACCCGCGTTCAAAGCCGCCAGTGTACGCGCCGTGACATCGCCAGCAACCGTCGCGCCTTCCATGCTCAAGTCATCACTAAAAATCACGCCATTAAAGCCCAAGCGCTCACGCAGCACTTTTTGCAACCAGCGCGGCGAAAATCCGGCCGGTTTATCATCCACCTTGGGATAAATCACATGTGCGGGCATCACCGCATGCAAGCCCTCGTCTATCATGCGCACAAATGGTTGCATATCATTTTGTGCAATCTGGTCAAACTCGCGCTCATCCACCGGAATACTGACATGTGAGTCGGCGACGACAAAACCGTGACCAGGAAAATGTTTACCCACGGCGGCCATTCCGGCCTTTTTAAGGCCCTGCATCAGGCTGAACGCCAACTCGTTAATCGCTTGCGGGTCGCGGTGAAATGCGCGGTCACCAATCACCAGGCTATCGCCATAGTCCATATCCAACACTGGCGTAAAGCTAAAATCTACGCCATGCGCACGTAACTCAGCACCCAGGACATACCCAGCCTCTACCGCCAACTCTTTTGCCTTGCGGGGGTTCTTATCCCAAATATGCCCAAATTCACGCATAGGCGGGATTTTGGTAAAGCCTTCACGAAAGCGCTGAACACGGCCACCTTCATGATCCACCGCAATTAGCAAGGGCGGTTGACGCACGGCATGAATACTCGCCGTGAGCGCCTTAAGCTGCTCACAGCTCTCAAAGTTGCGCGCGAACAGAATTACCCCGCCCACCAGCGGATGTTGCAAACGGCGGATATCGTCGGCGCTTAATTCTTTTCCTACGACATCCAGCATGACGGGACCTAAAGACATTCGGGCTTCCTTTGATTCTGAATTAACGTGATTTTAAACGATAAAGGCTGGTTGCTTCTTTTGATCTTGCAGCAAACAAAGGATCTTGCTCATCCCGTGCTTTGGCATGCTTGGGTTGCGTATCTAACCGTTGCACAATCTCAAGCCCGGCATCCGCAATCCAGCCAGCCAGTTCACCGGGTTTACGCAAGCCAATCTGTTCAGCCAGGTCAGACATAATCAACCAAGCTTCGCCATTAACATTCAGGTGTGCTTTTACACCAGCTAAAAAGGCTTTCAGCATACGGCTGTCCTGGTCATAAACGGCATGCTCAATGGGTGCATTGGCTTTCGCAGGCAGCCACGGCGGATTACAAACAATCAAATCAACCGTTGATGCGAGCGGAAATAAGTCTGCCTCAACCACCTTGACCCTATTGGCGAAGCCCAGGCGTTGCAGGTTATCTTGTGCACAAGCCAGTGCGCGCGGCTGGTTATCCGTCGCGATGATATTGGGCACGCCACGCCTGGCCAGCAAGGCAGCAATGACACCCGTACCGGTGCCGATATCCATTGCAGTTTTAGCCTGTAATGGCGCTTGCGCAATCAATTCCAAATACTCACCACGCACAGGTGAATACACACCGTAATACGGGTAGATGTTTTGACCAAGCACAGGGATCATTACGCCTTTTTTGCGCCATTCGTAGGCCCCCACCATGCCTTGCAACATTTGCAAGGGAATCAATAATGATGCGGGTACAGCACTATCCAAGGCACATGCCAGCGCCTCGCTGGCGTCAGGGGCGCGTTTGAGTGAGCTACGCCCTTGCGCTAGATGCAGAATGACTTTATTCAGGATATTTGCGCGCTGGATTTGGCGGGCACGATACAGGTGAAAAGTCTCTAGCATGGTCGACGCAGCTTTAAGGGGCTTTTTGTCTATGCGTCTGGCCAAGGCTTGCAACAACTGCCGCGCGTTCTGAAAATCCCCCTGGTAAATCATGCCACATCCCTCAGAGGCCAGACGGTAAGCTGTATCGGCGTTGGTCTGGTCACCAATGACTTCAAACCATTTGGGCGGATTGGGCTGTATGCTGGTCAACCATTCTGCCTGGTGGGTTTCGCCGGCATGACTCCAGCGAATAGTATTGTCGGTCATCGGTTGGTTTCCAGTGTAAACGGGTTAAAGTCTGTTTTTGTATCGTAATAGTCTTCATTCTCTGCTTGCTTGAGAAACGCGACAATTTTGTAAGTCACTGGCGTAAAGGCAATCTCAACCAGTACTTTCGCGGTGAATTGTGCCAGCACGATTTGCGGCATCATGGCATCAGGAAATTCGCCTGAGCCGTAAAACGCTAATGGGAAAAACAGCATCGTATCTACCGCCTCGCCAAAAATGGTCGAACCGATAGTGCGGCTCCATAGCCAGCGGCCACGCGTGAGAATTTTCATTTTGGCGAGCACGAAAGAATTGACAAACTCACCAGCTGCAAAAGAGACCAGCGAGGCCAACGCAATCCGCGCCGTGGAGCCAAACACCGATTGGTAGGCCGCCTGGTCATGCCAATCGGGTGCTGGTGGCAGGGTGACGATGACCCAAGACATCAGGCTGGCAAAAGCCAGGCAGATAAAGCCAGTCCAGATCACGCGACGCGAGGCGGCATAGCCATACACCTCGGTAAGGATATCGCCGAAAATAAAACTGATGGGGAAAAACATGATGCCTGCACCAAAGGTCAGTGCCCCCAGCAGCGGCAGGTGTATTTCTGTGATTTTGCCGGGGCCTATCAGGTTGGAGCAGACCAGCACCACCGCGAATGCAGCCATGATGAGGTCGTAATAACGGTATTGTTTTTTCATGCTTGTTCTCCCTGGCGCACGTCGAGTTGATCCCGCAACGCATCGCCGCCCAGGTTAATGGCCAGAATCAGGCTCATCATGCACAGGCCAACCGCGAGCACATAGTGCGGTGCCACCAGCATAAAGCGCACGCCATCACGCAACATGGCGCCCCACGAGGCCTCTGGCGCCTGTATGCCCAGGCCCAGAAACGACAATGAAGCTTCGGCGATCATGACACTGGCCATGCTGTAGGCCGCCTCAACCATTAAAATCGACAGCAATAATGGCAGGATATGACGCAACATAATGCGCCATGCCCCGGCACCTAAAGACTCTGCCACCAGCACATGCAGGCGCTGGCGCAGCGCCATGGCTTGCCCGCGCGACAATCTGGCATAAGTGACCCATCCAGTCAGGCACAAGGCCAGGATCAGGTTATTAAGCCCGGCCCCCAATACCGCGGCAAACGCAATCGCCAGCAATATCCCAGGAAACGCCAGAAAGATATTGGTGAGTTGCATGAGTAGCTGATCCACTTTGCCGCCATGATATCCGGCCAGCAGGCCTATGGTCAGGCCAGTCACCATGGTCAGTGCTGTCACAATCACCGTGACCATGAAGGACACTTCTATGCCATGCAACACGCGCGCCAGAATATCCCTACCCAGATCATCCGTTCCTAACCAATGTTGCATGCTCGGCCATTGCAAAATCGCATTCAAATCAATCTGATTGGGACGCAAGTCCGTCAGGTGACCAAGCAGCACAGCCACCAACCAAAATACCAAGGTCAACAGAGAAAAGGTCTTCATGCCCGGCCTCGCGTACGCGGATCCAGCCAGCGATAAGCCAGGTCGGTCGCCTGGTTGATCAACACGTAACTCAATGCAATCACCAGCACACACGCTTGCGTGACCGGGTAATCACGTTTTTCGATACTTTCTACCAGCAAGCGCCCTATCCCGTTCCAGCCAAAAATGGTTTCCGTAATCACCGCCCCGGCTAGGAGGCTGCCCATTTGCAGGCCAACAATGGTCACCAGCGGTAACAAGGCGGCCCGCAGGGCATGTTTAAGGATCACTTGTTGCTCGCTTAAGCCTTTGGCGCGCGCAGTACGGATATAGTCTTCATGCAGAACCTCCAGCAGGCTGGTTCTGGTCATGCGCGTTAAAATAGCACTCAAGCCTAGCCCCAATGTCAGGGCAGGCAAGACCAGGCTGGCAGCACTGTCCATGCCACTCACTGGGAGCCAGCCCAGCCAGACAGCAAATACAAGCATCAGTAATGGTCCCAGCCAAAAAGCGGGCATGGCGGCAACGCGGATGCTCAATAAGGTAATCATCACATCCTGCCAATGCCCAGCCTTAAGGGCTGACCACACCCCCAACGGTACCCCCACCGTGAGTCCGATCGCTAAGGCAGCGAGGGCCAGCAGCAACGTCGCCGGATAGCTCTGCTGCAACAAAGCGGCAATCGCCGTATGGGTATGAATCGAGACGCCAAAGTCTCCCTGCAGGAGATGGGCGGTATAGTGAAATAGTTGCTGCCATAGCGGCAAGTCTAGGCCCAGCTGTTGTTTGAGGGCCTCCCGGTCTGCCGCGCTGGCAGATTCACCGAGCATGACATCCACCGGGTCGCCTGGCACCAGATGCATCAGCATAAAGGTCAGGCACAGTACCCCGAGGACGACCGGCAGTAATGTCAGGACGCGCTTAATCATCCACCTCGTGGATATGCACGGTGGTCCCAACCGACACCAGATCAAACAATTCAATCAAGTCAGCATTACGCATGCGGACACAGCCATGTGAGCCTGGCTTGCCTAATTCAGTTGTATCTGGGGTGCCATGGATATAGATGTAGCGCTGCATGGTATCAACATTGCCCAAGCGGTTTTTACCTGGCTCAGTGCCACTGAGCCACAAAATGCGGGTTAAAATCCAGTCCCGATCGGGAAACGCCAACTTTAATTCGGGTGTAAAAATCTCACCAGTAGGACGCCGTCCAACGAAGACCGTGTTTTCTGGTTCACCCTCACCTACTTTTGCCCGGATAATATGCATACCCAGCGGCGTACAGCCGCTGTTTTTCACACAGCCGACACCGTTAGCAGCTGTAGAAACCAGGTATTGCCGCACCTGCTCGCCGTGCTCATCCAATAAGGTAAGACGTTGAGCTGGAATAGAAATATCAATATGCATAATTATTATTCTAAGCGATTTGAGGATAATTCATGGCAGATTTGCGCCACCGCAATCTGCTCAATTAAGAATTACATTAAAATCTTTTTAATCTTGATTCGCCATTAATGGCTGATCGACATTCATCCATCCAGCAGGTACTGACATGTCACACCATGAATTACATTTTCTACAGCGCAGCGGCTGGCTACGTGCCGCCGTACTAGGCGCCAATGACGGCATTATCTCCACTGCCAGCCTGTTAATGGGCGTTGCCGCCGCCGGCACAGAGCAGCACGCCTTACTCATGACAGGGTTGGCCGGTCTGGTCGCAGGGGCTTTGTCCATGGCGGCAGGTGAATATGTTTCAGTCAGCTCGCAAACCGATATCGAACAGGCCGACCTTGCGAGGGAAGCACAAGAACTCAAGCAAAACCCGGAAAGCGAATTGCGCGAACTCTCGGGCATATACATACAGCGCGGACTTTCGCCCGCCCTGGCACAACAAGTGGCACTGGCATTGTCGCAACATGATTCTTTGGCGGCCCATGCGCGCGACGAACTGGGCTTGCACGACATGAATCAGGCACAGCCTTTACAAGCAGCACTGGCTTCTGCACTGGCCTTCTCCAGTGGCGCCCTGCTCCCCTTGCTGACCACCCTGCTTGCCCCGCATGCGCAAGTACAATCCTGGCTCATGGTTAGCACTTTGCCATTTTTAGCCCTGCTAGGCATCATCGCCGCCCGCACCGGTGGCGCCAGCGTCAGCAAAAGCGTGTTACGCGTCGTGATCTGGGGCGCAGTGGCCATGCTATCAACTGCTTTGATTGGCCACTGGTTTGGTGTACAAGCCTAAAGTACCAGCCCTCAATTACGCCCCCTCAAGCATGAACCTAAGCACCTTGGTATCCAAGGTCACAGCATCAAGTGCCAAGCTTAAAATAGGTAAAGCTTTAGCGTGGCACCGCGTGAAAGGCCACTTTGGTCAAACCATCCCAGTTACCATCCGCTGCGGGAATATACTGTTTAATCGAACCACCATAAGCGGCAAACTGCCCCTCATACCATAGCGGAATCACTGGCAGTTGCTGATGTATCCGTCTTGTCACGGCTGGCCAATCCTCTTTCTCCAGCAATGCGTCAAGCTCAGCATCCTGGTAACGGCCGCGGTTAAATCCGGTAGGCGGCACGTTTTGCGAGGCAAATACTTTGCTGTAGATTTCCGGCGTTTTAATGCCCACCCAAGTTAAGCCATAAAGCTGAAAATTCCCTTTTTGCACATCCGCAAAAAAAGTGCCCCAATCCAGGCTTTTGATTTGCAAATCTATGCCTGCCGCTTGCATCTGTGCCTGCAAAATGGTCGCCAACCGCACCCGTTGCGGGTCTGTACTGGTTTTATAAATGAGCGTCAGCGGCAATTTGACGCCCGCGGCTTGCAATAACTGCCGTGCCAGCGCCGGATCATATGCGTATGGCTGCAATTGCGCATTCCCGGCATAATGTTCTGGCGGCAAGATTGCATTCGCCTGGCGGCTATGGCTGACCATGACTTTATCGATAATCGCTTGGCTATCAATCGCGTGCGCAATGGCCTGGCGAACGCGTACATCCTTTAAAAAATCTGCCTGGTTATTGATGCCCAGATAAGAATAATTCGCCCCTACCACGGTATCCACCGTGATGTTAGGTTGTGTCTGCAAGTACTTCACCAGCTCCGGCGGCAAATCGCCCTGAATCAAATCGGCCTCACCACGTTTGAGTTTGAGCACGCGCACATTCGGGTCTTTAACCTCCTCAAAGCGAACCCTGAGCCCATCCCCCAAACGCTCCAGCACCAGCGAAGATGCCCAGTCGTCGAATTTAAATGGCCCACTACCGACAGGTGCATGGCTGAAATCATGTGACGCTGCAATCAGGCGTGCAGGCAGAATGCCGACAATCAATCTTGCCGCAAAATGCGGGTCTGCATGTGCCAGCGTAAAATCAATCGTTTTTGCGTCAGGGGTACTGATTTGGCGAATATGCCTGAATTCAGCGGTGTGTGGCGAATCTTTGAGCGTGAGCAAACTCTCGTAAGTGGCTTTCACATCTGTTGCAGTCAGGGGCTGGCCATCATGAAATTTCGGGGCGCGCAGCAAATGAAACCGGTAATGCAGTGCATCTATTTGTTGCCAGGAAGCCAAACCGGCCACTTCGTGCGAAGCGGTATCAAATTCAACCAGCCGTTGATAAATCAGCCGGTTGACGCGCTCTGAAGCGGCATCGGTGGCATAGCGTGGATCTAGATTAAGTGGCGCCTGTGCCACCGCAAACACCAGCGTATTCGGGGCATGGCCAGAATGACATGCTACCAACACGGTACTGACGGCAAACACACCAAGAAAACGCGCCAGCCTAAACCAGCGCCGAGCAACTGCTAGCACATCAACCCTTTTCAAACACGGCAATCGATTCAACGTGTGCGGTATGCGGGAACATATTCATGACCCCCGCCGCCTCTAATCGGTAGCCTTTTACCTGGGTCAGAATGGCCGCGTCGCGTGCCAGTGTGGAAGGATTACAAGAGACGTAAACAATACGCGAGGGCGCATGACTGTCATTGGGATCCTCAGCGTCAGGCAAGGCCTTGATCAGCTCGATTGCGCCATCGCGCGGTGGATCAATCAACCACTTATCAAAGCTGCCCAAGGCCAACAAAGACTCTGCCGTCATGTCAAACAGGTCGGACTCTGCAAACTCGACATTGCTGACGCCATTGAGGCCAGCATTTTCAATCGCGCGTTTTACCAGCGCCTGTGAACCTTCTACGCCGTAAACACTGGCCCCACTGCGGGCAATCGGCAAGGTAAAGTTACCCAGACCACAGAAAAAGTCGGCAATACGCTCACCCGCCTGCGGCTGCAATAACTGCATGGCACGACGGATCATGACACGGTTAATGGCCGGGTTCACCTGGGTAAATTCGGTAGGATTAAAAGGATACGCCAAGCCAAATTCAGGCAAACTGTAATGCAGTTTATCGCCATGGTCGAATAGCGGCTTGACGGTATCGGGACCTTTGGTTTGCGTCCACATTTGTACGCCGTGTGCCTCCTCAAAGGTTTTGAGCAAGGCAATATCAGCCTCGGTCAGCGCCTCAAGAATACGCAGCACCAATACCGTCGCATCTTCGCCCACCGCCAGCTCAATCTGCGGCAGGGACTGTTTGACTGAAAGCTGGCCAATCAAGGCTTTCAAGGGCACGATCAAGTCAGAGACTGGTTTGGTCAGCACCTCACAGCTATCCATAAACGTGACGTAGCTACTGCCTTTTTCATTAAACCCGACCAGCACACCGCCCTTTTTCTCAACATAACGCACACGCAAGCGTGCCTTATGACGGTAATGCCAAGGCGTACCCTGGATCGGCGGCAAAATTTTGGCAGGCTTGACGCGGCCAATGTGCCATAAATCGTTTTCCAACATGCGCTGCTTGGCAGCCACTTGTGCTGAAAACTCCAGGTGCTGCATGGCGCAGCCGCCGCAGATGCCAAAATAAGCACAGCCAGGCGTCACGCGCTGACTCGAGGGTTTGAGCACCGCAGTAGTGGTTGCCAGCTCATAGGTCGATTTGACATGATGCGAAACAAACATGACCTCTTCAAACGGCAAGGCACCTTCTATAAAAATCACCTTACCATCGACATGGGCAACGCCACGTCCTTCCTGGTCTAGGGATTCAATGCTGGCATGACGGGGAATCTGCTCTGCCTTGGCGGCTGGAGACAGGTTGGATGATCGTTGACGGCTATTTCTCATAACCTGCTATTTTACCCGATTTGGGCAGACTATCGCTGCTGGTTTGCGCGCTTGATAGTTGACGCTTTATGATTTGGCACAGACAGCCTATTAGGACTTGAAATGGTAACACTGGGCAGATTGAAGCATCGTTCGTGAGCACCTGCATCGTCACGCTTTAGACTGGAAATTTATCTCAGAAAGAGGCAGACTGAACAAATTGACGTTGATCAAGGTCATTGAAAACCGTCTCGTGGAAAATCTGGAATCGATCAAAACAAGAGGAGTCCGTGATGTTAAAGAAATATTGTCTTTTACTTTCTATCAGTCTCTCGCTATCCGCCACAGGTGCTTGCCACGCCGATGAAGTTGCTATTAAAGAAGACGTGCATGGCGTGCAGTTTGTGACAGGCGGCATAGGTTCCGAAGAAGTGGAGGCTATGGAAGCCTTCAAAAAACAGTTCAACCTTTATTTTTTGTTTTCTGAAGGCAAGGCCGGACGGGTCATCGATGATATCCAGCTGGCAATTCTGGATACTAAAAACCAGCCGGTATTTGAGCTTGCCCATGCTGCGCCCAGAGTATTACTTAACTTACCGAGCGGAAAATACCAGGCGGTTGCCAGCTACCTTGGCAGCGAGCAACGTTACCGTTTTGTGCACGACGCCAAAAAAACCCAGCGCATTATTCTTAACTGGAAAAACAAAATCGATGAAGATACGGTTGAACCGATATCGGAGGATGCCCCTGCGGATGCGACCACCACAGAATCCCCTTAACTTCACATCACATCACATTCGGTAACACACTCTGTTGCCAGGTCTGTTAACCAGATTTGCTTTAGTCAGGCCTGGTCCTTGATGGCTGCTGTTTAAGATGGCTGTGGTTTAAATACGTTTGGTTTATTTCACATGCCAAAATAGTGCGGCTCTTAGTCCCAGGCCGCCATAAATTGTTGCCAGTGCTCACCCGCGTAACCGGCTAAGGTCTCACGCACCAGTTGAATTTCAGACTGGTAGCTGGCCTCATTCAAATGCCCGCGCATTTTTAAAAACCGCAGGTAAACCAGATGCGTATTGGCGACATCGGTTTCGCAATAATCGCGGATCGCCTTGATTTCCCCCTTGAGATAGGCTTGCCAAACCTTGCTGCCATCCATCCCCAGTTTGCCCGGAAAGCCGCAAAGTTGTGCCATTTCATCTAATGGCGCATTGGCTCGTCCGCTATACATGGCCAGCACATCCATCAAATCCAGATGACGCATGTGGTAACGGCTAATGTAGTTATTCCATTTAAAATCCTTGTCGTCTTCCCCCAGATCCCAATACCGTGGTGCGGCGATACCATGCACCATCGCCCGGTAATGCAGCACCGGCAAGTCAAAACCGCTGCCATTCCAGCTGACAAGGTTGGGGGTATATTTTTCGATGCCATCAAAAAAACGCTGGATCATTTCCGCTTCGCTGGACTGCTCATCGCCTAATGTCCAGACGCGAAACTGGCTCCCCTCACGCAAAGCACACGAAATCGCGCATACGCGCTGTAAATGATGCGGCAGAAACTCGGTCCCATTGTGCTGACGCCGTTGGTGAAAAGCGATATTCGCCACCTCTTCATCGGTCAAATGGCCTGGCAAGTCATGTAACTGGCGGATTCCGGCAACATCAGGAATCGTTTCAATATCAAAAACCAAACTAAGCATGGGACTTCCCGTTAAAAATTCGTTTTTAAAATAGCACAGCGCCCGCGGTGGCAGCAATCCATGTATTGGTTTTGTACAAAACAGCCTGCATTTGTATCAAATGATACAAACAACCCACACTTGTATCATTTGATACATTTAAATATATGATTTATAAGGGTTTTTTGTGTTTTTTTAGCCCATCAGAAATGTACTTGGCATATTACGCTGTCTGTGTTCAGTTAACAAAGGCATTGCCAGGGAGCAACCGCCTCAGCCCTGAACCTTTAAAACACTTACGGAGTACTCATCATGACATCTATCAGTTCAATCGGCAGTAATAATTATCTTCAATCAATGTCGCAAGTCGGTCAGCGCAACGGCATGCAAGCGCCCCCTCCTCCACCAGATGGCGATGGACCAGGCAAGCAGGGTGGCGGTCTTTTGGGGGCGATAGACTCAGCCCTGAAAAGCGCGGGGATTTCAGGCGGCCTGGATTCCATCTTCGGCAATCAGGGGGCAAGCAGTTCAAGTACCAGTTCTGACAGCACTGACGCGGATAACACCACCGCTAACAGTACAGACGCGAATGCAGCATTAAGCAGTTTTTTACAAAACCTGATGGGAGCCCTGCAATCACAAGGGACATCGAGCACCAATAATGGAAACAACACCGAAAATACAACAGAGAGTACTGACAAAACCAACACTGGCAGCACGAAAACAGAAGGCGTACACCATCATCATGGCGGACATGGCAAACAAGATATGGAAGCCAAATTACAAAGCTTGATTAGCTCGTTAAGTACCAGCAGCGACGCTAACAATACCACTGCCAGTGGCAGCACGACTTCTACATCCACCAGCCAGAACAATGCGTTGGAAAGCAGTTTCCAGTCTTTGGTCAGCGCACTGGGAGGCAGTAGCAGCAATGCCAACCTCACAGGCTTCTTGCAGGCTTTATCCAGCAATATGCAAAACCGGGGGCCGGCGGGCAATGTCGTCAGCACCGAGGCTTAAGGCCTAGACGGCAACGCTTGATCACCCAACTACCACTGTGTATCGCCTGCTAACGGTGGTAGTTGCCGCTTGATTCAGCTGATTTAGAATCAAGCTCCCCATTCAAACCCTACCTTTATTAAAGGCAGGTTATGCGAATTCCAGTTGCATAATATCCGTCTCAGAATCTTCCTCTAACCACTCTGCAGGCGCTTTATGTAACCGGATAGGCGTTTGCATTTCTTCGCCGTCAAAGGTCAGAATGGCGTAGCTCACTTCATTCGGCGCAGCCATGGGCGTGAATTTTCCAAAACCAAAGTGGGCATTGCGCATGACTTGCCAGGCACCTGAGGGCTCCGTGTATTCAGGCTTGGAAAAATAGTGCGCGATCTGTTTGTCGGTAGCGGCCTTGAGCGCGCAATCCTGCTCACGAGACAAGACAGACCAGCGGTAATCCAGTCCATCTGCAATCGGCTGCAATTGCATTAAATACCAATGCACGTTTTCGCGCGCCAATTGGATTAATGATCGCACCCTTCCCGTGTGATGATTCAGGATATAGTAAATCCCCAGGTCTTGTTGATGAATGCTTTCACCGAGACGGGGTAGAACGAAAAGATTAGTTGGCACAACAGACTCCTTTCATTGGGACACGCACTTTAATTGTATGCAATGAACATGCCTGAAACTGAAATCAATGGCTTTTCCCTGTTTATTCAGGATATAGATGAGAGAAAGGTTGGCAAAGAAATGTTCATTTTAAGACAAAAAGTGATGCATTCTTTTGCCTGCTGATCGCCTTAAGCAATTGATTTGATTGAGCGCATGCGGGCATTTTATTTCGATTACCCCAAAAAATCGCGATTAAAACCATGCCATGCCATTGCAAAGCGTCAGCGGTCAAGAGTGACCATCTATGGCAATCATTTATCCAGTTTTTTTGGCAATGATGCCGCTTTTATGCACCATGCTGTCACTTCGCGCCTCTATGGCATGGATGAAATTTTTATGACAATCCCTACCAGCAAACATAGTCATACTAAAAGTTACCAAATTTAACTTTTCATGCTAGAGTCATAAAAACTCATCACTCAATCAGACCGTAAAGGCAATTCTATGAAACTTCTATCCACCTCCACCTTGGGATTCATGCTGATTTCAGCCGCTAGTAGTGTTTATGCAGCTGAACCAGAAAGCCAGCATAACTTACAACAAACACCATTCTATTTTGGGTTAGATGTTGCTTATCTTCGCTTACAAAATCAAACACGTGACTTCAAAGAAGCGTGGGCGGATGAGTTTGGTACAACACCATCTGTAAAACAGGATAGAAATGCAGGCGCAGGGCGAATCTTTGCCGGCTATAGCGTCAACGAAAATCTTTCCTTGGAACTGGCATACTTCAAGACCACCAAAGAAAAAATTGATGCCTCTGATAACATCAGATCAGCAAGCATCAAATATGATGCAAAAGGCGTCGAGCTATCCGGCTTGTTTAGTCCAAGCCAGTTTCCCAATTTTTTCGTTAAAGCGGGGGCAATCTACTCAGAATTAGATGCACGTATTCGCGCATCAGCGGGTAACACCGTAGGAAGTGGTTCTGTCAACGATAAAGGATGGGGCTATGTGGCTGGTTTTGGCTATAAGTACCCGGTCAATCAAGTCGTCGATATTAAAGCGACCTATGCCTACTATGGCAGAATGGCTGGCGACAGTGACTCACACATGAACCTGTTGTCTCTGGGGTTCCAATATCATTTTTAAGCCTCGGTTTGCAGGCGGCTAAATCGCTTGGCAAAGGAAAATAAAAAGCCGAAATGTAGTCATGCATTCCGGCTTTTTTACTTAATGCAGATCGCTTACTTCCTGACCCACTGCCCTTCTTTTTGGACAAACCAGCCCGCTTGCGCTTTATCCATCCAACGCTGGGCAAATGTCCTTTGTATCTCGCCAGCCCACTCCGGGTGACCATTTGCTGCAGCGATGCTTTGGTATAACTGTGTGCGGTCGCTATTCTCCTGATTGACTAACCCGGTGACTAGGTTACGTTGTGAGAGCGGGATACCACTGGCCTCTCTGATAGCGACAAAGCCTTCAGCCGTGAAGCCGATGGCACCCGCTTGATAGTAAGGCAATAATTGCGGATGCCGCGCTTGCATACTGGCTTTAATGGCGGCCAGCGCAGGTGTGTTCACATCCATATCGACCGCTGCCATCGCCACTGGCCATTCGACCAGAAGTAGCATCACTGCCAATAACAATCGGACTAACCAGCCATAGCCTTTTAATGTAGGGTGATGATTCATCATGGCTTCAACTCCTCGGCAGGCTGGGGTTCCGGTGTTTGAGTGGTAGCGGGACTGTTAGGCATGGCTGGAGTAGGCGGCGCTGCTTGGCCAGCCGGCAGTTGCCAGACCTCATCAATCACTTTATCGGCGGCTTTTTCGGCTGCCGCGGCTGGAAAATAAATGTTAATGGTGACACAGGCACTGAGTGTGAGGGCAAGACAGGTGATCCCTCCTGCCATGACGAAGCTGCGCGGGTCAGCACATTTTGTTATGACTGCAAGCATCCCGAGAGATCCTTTCGTAAAGCGTTTCTATTTGACGATCATTTTGCTATTGCTATCGGTGATACGCCGCATTCGGGCCAACATATCCTTCCAACTGACATATTCAGTATAGCCATTAACATTGACCGAGGGGATGCCCTCCCCTTTGACGATGACAAATCCACCTGCAATTGGCTCAACACCACTCATTTTACAAATATCACCGCGCAACTCACAGCGCAGCCCGATTTTTTCATATCCAAACTCCTTGAAAAACCGTAAAAAGGTGCGTTGCAGGGCGGCAGCCGTTCCCTCGCCGCCCAAAGCTGTGATGTTTTCCACTGCCCGTTGCGACACTTTTTTCTCAAAAGGACCTTCTGCCGTTTGGACATGGGCATCCATGTACACGGGCTTCCAGTTTTGCAAGCGCAAATGCTGAATATCGCCCTCCAGCTTGCCGGTAATCGACCCAAAGTTAAATGTACGCGTCATTTCACCCATATCAATCTCACGCATACGCAGATTTGCATGTAACCTGGGGACATTGCCCAAGGGGTCATCCACCACCAGCTCGGACAAGCCCACCTGCCCTTTAAACAAGCTGAAATACATCTCCCCCTGCATCCGCAAGACATGGTTAGCATAAGTCACGAGTGGAATCTGCCCGTTGATCTGCCCGCGCATGGCCGGCCAGCCGAGGGCCTGGCTAAAACTGGCCATACCGATCGGCTGCATGTCCATTTTCAGATGCCAGACCATGCTCTGTTGTACCCAGGCGGCAGAGACATCCTCAAAAATTAAGGCACCATCCAGCACAGGCAGGCTTAACTGTGGCGTTGTAATAGAAAACCGGTCGACGTCAGCCTGCCATTGGGTTTTACCCAGCGGGATCTTGAGCACATGCCCGGATTGATACCCCATACTGATTTGTTGCGGTTGTTCGTAATCCCAGGGAATATGCGCATTCAGATGCGAAAACCCAAACTTGCCCAGTTGATCTTCGACACTGGCATCCGCAATATCCAGTTGAAACTTGACGGGGTGCATGTCTTTCGCCTCAAACAACCAATCCGCTTTTCCCTCCACGTTGAGATGGCCAAACACAGAATCCGGCAACAAGGGCTGGATAAACGCCTGGTAAAGGCCTTTAAAATCCACCGCTTTTGCCTGCAGTTTTAAACGTTCGAAGGTTTGCGTGTCCAGATTAAAGCGGCTCTGGCTCTGCAAGGTGCCTACCTCTGGCAAAGACAATGTTGCCTGCTCAATATCCACCACAGGCGATTGGTAACGCCCTCGGATTTCAAAACGCTTATTTCCCTCGGCAAAATAAAAGGGCTGCCAGAATAACTCTCCCGTTTGCCATTCAAAGACACCTTGCCAACGCCAGCCATCGCTTGCTTCATGTGCAGCAAGATTCATTACCCCTGTCAGTCTTTCTCCTGCGTGCAAGCCTGAAGCATCACTAAATTTGGCCTCCTTCACCGCCAGTTGCATTTCCAGGCCGCGGGTAACTTGTGCCTCCGATGCAGCATGCCAAGTCGGTTTTACCGTCAAATGAAACGGGATATTTGAACGCACATCCTGATACAAGCCATCGTCACATTGCCAGGTTTCCTGGCTGGCTTGCGATGGGAGTTGGCAATGGACATGAAACTTGCCCCACACATCATCTTGCAAAGCTTTGACTTCGGCATCCACACGCATGACCGGGTGGCGGCGTTGAGCGGCGTAATCCAGGTAAATGCGTGGCCGGCGTACCTGGTAAGCAGGCATTTTTAACTGTTCTGAGGTGATCAGCAGGCTAGGATGCGTGCCGATATCCAGCATCATATCGGGATTGTCGATACTGGCACTGCCCACTTGCAAACGCTTTGCATGTACTTGCACTTGCTGATTGCGCTGCAATTTGACAACAGCGTGTGGTTGGTCGAGTTGAAAGAACCCGCCTTGAATACTGTCTGCGCTAAGGCTGATTTCGGTCATCGCCGCGAGTGGCAATGACCAGGCACACAGTACTAGCGCCCATATGCGCATCAACCGGGGAACACCCCTGTAGACAAATAGCGGTCGCCGCGGTCACAAACAATCGTTACGATCACGGCATTATTCACTTCCTTGGAGAGCTGCATGGCTGTATACAAAGCACCGCCACTGGAGATACCGGCAAAAATCCCTTCTTTGGTCGCCAGTTTGCGCGTGGTATCTTCAGCATGTTTTTGGCTCACATAACGCAACTGGTCTACGCGCTTGGCATCATAAATTTTAGGCAGATATTCTTCTGGCCATTTACGGATCCCGGGAATCTGTGCACCGTCTTCGGGCTGGACACCAACGATTTGAATGGCAGGATTCTGTTCCTTGAGGTAGCGTGAGGTGCCCATGATGGTGCCAGTGGTGCCCATGCTGGAAACGAAATGCGTCACCGCACCATCCGTATCGCGCCAGATTTCAGGCCCCGTCCCTTCATAGTGCGCTTGCGGATTATCCAGATTGCCAAATTGGTCGAGGACAATCCCCTCGCCTTCGGCTTGCAATTTCAACGCGACATCACGCGCCAGCTCCATACTGCCGTCTTTGGGAGTCAATACCAGCTCAGCGCCATAAGCCTTCATGCTCTGGCGACGTTCGACAGATTGGTTCTCCGGCATCACTAACACCATTTTATAGCCCCGCATGGCGGCCACCATGGCTAGCGCAATCCCTGTATTGCCACTGGTGGCTTCAATCAGGGTATCCCCAGGTTTGATTTGCCCGCGCTGTTCTGCGCGCAGAATCATGCTGTAAGCAGGCCTATCCTTGACCGAGCCAGCAGGGTTATTGCCCTCCAGCTTGAGCAAAATCGTGTTGCTCGGATTCGGGTTCATGCGCTGCAAAGCCACCAGCGGAGTGTTGCCAACAAAATTGTCCAGGGTCAGGTAAGGTTTCATAGGGACCGATACTTTGTTTTGGCACGGACTTGCATCTGGCCGAAACATAAAAATTTGTGAATGTGCTTGCTAACGGTTACCCGCCACAGCTTAATATATGTAAAATCAATTGCGAGTGTGAATACCACCCAGCGAAGTCCCAATTTTACATAATCTCATCGCAACGCAAAAACAATTATTGCCTAGGATACCGGATGGTGAAGAAGTGGTTTAGCCAAGTGCTTGTCATGATAATGCGCCCGATCAAGCGGTTTCCAGCGCTGAGCGATGCAGATAATCTGCGTTACAAAATCATTTTTCTCAATAACGTATTCACCTTTTCCGGCGTGGTGTCGTTCACCATGGGCGTTATCCGCTGGAATGTACATCCATTCATCGGCAAAGTTGATATTGCATTTTCGCTGATTGCCTTTGGCTTGTTATGGGCCTTGCACCGGGATAAAAAAAATATCGAGTTTATATCTAGCATCGCCCTGTGGCTGTGCTTTGTGCAATTTATTACCGTCTACCTGCTGGCACATGGCAACAGTACGCGCAGTGGCCTACTGTTGCTGATCCTGGCCGGTGCGTTTTATCTTAAAGGCCGGCAAATGGGTTACTACATGCTGGCTATTTTGCTATTGCTTGTCATTGGCAATCATTCGACCCAATGGTTCCTCTCTGAGTATAGCCATCTTGATATCCTGAGTTTATGTTTTTATTTGCTGGCCCAATTTTTCATTATCCGCAATTATGAGTGCCTGCGTGAGAGCCAGACCAATCACTTGAAAGCGTTAAATACCGATCTCGAAGCCTTGGTTAAACAGCGTACAGAACAACTGGCCGCGGCCAATACCGCCCTCGAAATTGAAAAAGAAAATTTGAAAACGCTGTCTAGTACCGATCATTTGACGGGGCTCAGTAACCGCCATTATTTTGAGGCAGTATTTACCCAACATACACCCAAAGTAGGCAGAAAATTTTCAGATGCCCTGATCTTGATAGATATTGACCGGTTTAAATCCATCAACGATACCCATGGCCATCTGCTCGGTGACCAGGTCATCAAGATGGTGGCGCAATGCATCAAGAAAAATACGCGTATTTCCGATATTGCCGTACGCTGGGGAGGCGATGAAATGTTGATTTATGCCCCGCGCATCACCCTCAAACAGGCGACACAACTGGCAGAAAAAATCAGGCAGCAGCTCAACAACAAACCCTTACCGCCAATCGGCAATATCAGTATCAGTTGCGGCGTAGCCATGCTGCATCTCGAAGACAGCTTACCGCAATTGCTGCATCGGGCAGACCAGGCGCTGTACCAGGCCAAGCAAGCAGGCCGTAACCAGGTGGCTATCTATGGCTCGGAATAAGCTTTACAATGCCCGCCGTTAGTCTTTTATTATTGATTCCTTCCCCATTTATGTCTTTTAGAAACACGCTGCCCACCGCCCTTATTCTGATATTGAGCTGGGTGATCAGCCTGCCCCTGCATGCCGAGCAATGGCATACGGTGCAAGGACGAGAAAAATTCCTGACCGTCTCGGTTGATTTAGATTCTATGCAAGTCGGCCAACAAGAAGACATGATCTTTTTCAAACTGCGGGCAGACGATCATGACGATACGTTGACCACCAAAGCAGTGCAGGCCTCTTGCAGTGAGTTCTCGATGGAGGTTGAACGCGAAATCGTCTTTCATAAATCAAGCCTGTCCTCAGAAACCCTGGACTGGAAAAACGATGCCAGCCTCAAACAGCGGCCGGACTATGCCTCTGCCAGACTGTCGTTTTGGGGGGTGACACAAGCTTATGGCCAGGCAATTTCGCTGGTATGCCGCTTAACTGGGAACCGGGCCCCAGAACGCTTGCAAAGCATGCAGCAAGACCAGTGTAGTGTCTCGAACCCACTCTACAAAGTAGCCTGTGCCAGCCATGCCAACTGGCGCGCCAATTACAAACTTTACCTATCCCGCTCCCATGATGTGATTCATAACTGTGGTATTTCCGATGAACGCATGACCAAGCAGGCTGCCTGGTTATTGAAAAGGGTGATGCGCTGCCAGGATGAACGCTGTGGCAACGAGATTCTGGAGTACTGGATTAACCAGCGTGGCCGCGATATTGCCAGCGTGATTCACATGCAAAAAAGCTCAGGCAAGCCTTGGACCATCCCAAGTGAGCCTATCCCGCTTTGCCAGTCGTTAAACCAGGCAGACCAGGCTATTGCCAGCCTGCAAACAGAAGAAATATATGCCAAGGCTAAGTACTTGGGTTGTCTCAAACGTGAAACAGCCAGGTTGAAAGCGGCGAATGTGGCGGCAGATAGCCTATCACAGCAAGCAGAGCAGTCTTGCGAATCCCATTTTAAAGCCTGGCATGAAGCGATTGAAAAACAGGCGGCCATGCTCGATGAGAGCATGCCCGAGGTTGAAGTTGAAACCTTTGCTATCCAGCGCGACGGCTACGATATAGCCAGCCAGCATAACCTGCAAACAGAATAAAACTGATCAGGCCCAGTTGCGGCAGCGTCAAGCCCAGGAAGGTCCAGTCAATCGCCGCGCAATCCCCTGTGCCACGAAACACCAGTGTCAGCGCTTTTTTCAACGGGAAGTTTTCAAACATATAATCAAAGCCGACACCACAATCGGCGATGATTTCCTCTTTGTGCGCCTGCAACCACCAATGTCGGATCGCCACACCGGCCCCACCCAACGCAGTCAGCACTTCAATCAGCGCCAGCAGTCCATGTAGCCAAGACTGGGGAGAGACGAAAGCATGCAGCAAAAACAGCGCGCCCAGACTCATGAAAATGATGCGTTGCGAGATGCACAAAGGGCAAGGTTCTAACTGGTTTTGTACTTGAATATATAAAGCGAGTGCAACGATGCCAAATCCAGCCAAAAAACCTACTAAATAGCCGCCGCGCCCTTTAAACCATGCTCCCATACTGCCTCTCCTAAGCCAATCCAACCTAAATCAAACCCAAATTGTAATGGATAACGGAGATAAGAGGCAGCCGGAGAGAAGATCGTTCCCTGTTTGATCGCAGTCTGACTCATAGCCATCTACTGGCTTGGTTAGGCTTACCCCAGAAGAGTTGCCCGCTCAACCTCTCTATATTTATGAACTAGAGGCTACGTTTTGCGCATTGCCCATCGCAGAGGCCTGCCTGATTTCGTGATGTTTCTTTTTATAGTAGCGCGCCACCCGTTTCACATAGTCACGCGTTTCGGGATAAGGCGGGATGCCCTGGTGCCTGGCGACCGCATGCTCGCCGGCATTGTATGCCGCGACCACACGCTCGACGTCGCCATCAAAATACTTGATCAGCCAACGCAGATAGGACAAGCCGCCCTTGATATTCTGCTCGGGATCATAGGCATCTTTGACATGGAACCTGGCCTGCGTTTCCGGCAGCAACTGCATCAGGCCCTGCGCTTTTTTGCGTGAAGTGGCTTGGGGGTTAAAACCAGACTCCACCGCAATCACAGCCATCGCCAGCTCAATATCCACCCCATAAGCAGGTGCATGTTTTTTTACCAGGGCATAAACCGGCCCACGTTTGCGGAATAAGACTTCGGCGGCTGATTGCCCCTGATTCTGCATACAAGCAGGCAATTTAGCTTGCGAGGCATCACCAGGCTCCTGGTCTAACCAGACCCGGGCATCCCGGTGCCCTTGAATGGCAGCCAGGCTAAAGAAACGTGCAGCAATATCATGATTAACTTCCACACCTTTGCCCAAGCTGTAAAACCAGCCCATGGCAAATTGTGCATCAGGATCCCGTGATTCTGCAGCCAATGCGCAATAATGGGTATGGGCTTCGGCATAACTATGGATACCCAGCGCGTTTTTTGTCCCTGCGGCCAGACTAACCTGTAATTTAATGAATTGCTTGTAAGCGTCATTCTGCATCACAGCCTGCTCACGTTTATAGCGCGCAATGGCCGGATCATCTGGTGCTGCAGTGGCAAGCTCCGTTTGAGGCGGCGTTCTGTCAGAAGGCTCGTCAGCGTGCAGCATCTCGTCGGACTGCCCCCGTTCTTCGGCATGTACCCAAGTGACCATGCCTAGCCCAAGCCAGCCAATAAACAAGTAATAAAACACCGCAAAAGATTGTTTACAAATGAAATATTTTTTCAATCGCATACCGTCCTAAAGGCCGTTAAAGAGTGCTGCGGATCGCCCACGATTGCCACATTGCCCAATGATCAAGACGCGCTGATGTGCTAAAAGTGCCCGATTTTTTGCAGAGCGTGCGTAGTAAACACATAGCCAGACCTGGCGGGCCTGGGCGATAATGCGCAACTATGGCTAGCTATTTATCGACATCATTCAAACAAATCTTGAGTGTCAGCGACCTCACCAGACTCACCAAAGAGTTGCTGGAAACCAGCTTTCCGCTGTTTTGGATTTCGGGGGAAATCTCTAACTTCACGCGTGCGGCCAGTGGTCACTGGTATTTTTCACTCAAGGATGAGCGGGCACAAATCCGTTGTGTGATGTTCAAGGGACGCAATAGCGTGTTGGGTATGATGCCGCGTGAAGGCGACCTGATTGAGGCGCGGGCCACCATCACCTTGTATGAAGCCAGAGGCGATGTGCAACTCACGGTAGAATTTATGCAACCCGCAGGCCTGGGCAAATTGTATGAAGCCTATGAGCAACTCAAGCAGCGTTTACAAAACGAAGGCCTGTTCGACGCCGAGCGTAAAAAAGCCATTCCGGCCAATCCACAACGCATTGGGGTCGTGACTTCACCGGATGCCGCCGCCTTGCGCGATGTGCTGACAGCTATCAGCCGGCGATCACCAGCCATGTCTGTCATCATTTACCCCACTCCGGTACAAGGCAAAGGAGCGGCTGAACTGATTGCGCAAGCCATTCAGCTGGCGGACCAGCGGCAAGAGGTCGATACGCTGCTGATTTGCCGCGGGGGTGGCAGCATAGAGGATTTATGGTCATTTAATGAAGAAGTCGTCGCGCGTGCCATTGCTGCCTGCCGCCTGCCAACCATTAGTGGCGTAGGCCATGAAACAGATTTCACCATTGCTGATTTTGTCGCCGATTTACGCGCAGCCACGCCGACAGCTGCGGCAGAGCTGGCTTGCCCGGACCAGGCACAATTGCTTGACCAACTCCGGCAACTGCAATCGAGGCTGGCGCGGGCGATGCAATCCGGCCTGCGCCAGCACAGCCAGACGCTGGACTATTTGTCCAGACGCCTGATCTCACCTGCACAGCATCTGCAACAACAGCGCCGTGACCTGCAGCAATGGCAACACAGGTTACAACTGGCGATGCAGCAAGGATTGCAAACCCAGCGCCGCAAATTGCAATACCTCTCCGCCAGCCTGCAGCAACTTAACCCGCACCAGGTCCTCGCGCGCGGCTATGCCATTGTGCAACAGGCAGACGGCCGCGCGGTCACTGCCAGCAAAGACCTCATACCGCAAGAGTCATTGCAGGTGACCTTACATCGAGGTCAGGCGCAGGTCGTGGTGACACACATCATCCCCGATTAAACCTTCCACTTTTGTGTAATCGTCCACATGCATTTGCGTCTTCAAGATAATTTGCGTCAAAATCTTTGGTGAAGCTCTAAAATTACCCGATAATAATCGTTTGTCTTTAGCTGTTCACACAATGGACCATACAAAAAATCAGCAAACGGCGCTCCATACCATGGCTCTCGCCGCGCTAGGTGTCGTTTTCGGTGATATTGGCACCAGCCCGCTATACACCATGAAAGAAGTTTTTGCAGTCGGGCATCACCCGCTGTTGCTGACGCAGGCCAATGTCTATGGCATTTTGTCGCTGATTACCTGGGCACTGCTGCTGATTGTGTCGTTCAAATATGTCGCGTTTATCATGCGGGCAGACAACCGTGGAGAAGGCGGCATTATGGCCATGCTGTCTTTGGCCAGCCGTTATGCCGGCGGCGAACCCGACCAGCGCAAGCGCATCATGCTGCTGGGCATTATCGGGGCCTGCATGTTTTATGCCGACGGCATGATTACCCCTGCCATTTCCGTCCTGTCAGCGGTAGAAGGCCTGGAAGTTGCGGCACCGCAACTGGACAGCTGGATCGTCCCCATTACCTTGTGCGTACTGTTTGTATTGTTCTGGGCTCAAAGCAAAGGCACCGCCGTCGTCGGTGCCTTTTTTGGTCCTATCATGCTGACCTGGTTCACTGTATTAGGCATTTTGGGCATCCTCAATATCAGTCATCACCCCGAAATTCTCAAGGCTTTAAGCCCCTACTATGCTTATCAGTTTTTTGCCACCCAGCCAAAAATTGCATTTATCGCGCTGGGGGCGGTGGTTCTGGCCGTGACCGGGGCCGAAGCCCTGTACGCTGACATGGGTCACTTTGGCCGCAAGCCGATCCGCCTCGCCTGGTTTTTATTCGTGCTGCCTGCCCTGATTTGCAACTACTTTGGACAAGGTGCGCTCATCCTGGCTGAGCCAGAGTCCATCCAAAACCCGTTTTATCACCTGGCGCCAGACTGGGCCTTGTTCCCGCTGATTATCTTGGCCACGCTGGCGACCGTAATTGCCTCCCAGGCTGTGATTACCGGCGCGTTTTCAGTCTCGCGCCAGGCCTTGCAATTGGGCTTTATTCCGCGCATGCATGTCTCGCATACCTCAGAACAAACTGAAGGCCAAGTTTACATGCCTCGCGTCAACTGGGGTCTGATGGTAGCCGTCATGGGCCTGGTGCTGATTTTTGGCAGCTCTGGCGACCTGGCAGCAGCCTATGGGATTGCCGTCACCGGCGATATGGTGATCACTACCTTGCTGGCGGCTGTGGTATTCCACCACCTGTGGGGCTGGAGCAAACTCAAAACTGCCAGCCTGATTTCGCTCTTTCTGGTAATTGACCTATCGTTCTTTGCGGCCAATATTCTCAAAATCCCGGATGGTGGCTGGGTGCCTTTACTGATCGGCCTCATCATCTTCACATTGATGCGTACCTGGAAAACCGGCCGCAGACTGCTCTACCAAATCCTGAAATCCGAATCGATGGAACTGGTGCCTTTCGTACAAGCCATCGGTGCGCATCCGCCTGCCCGCGTCAATGGGGCTGGCGTGTTTATGACGCCCAACCCGGATGGCGTGCCACATGCCTTGCTGCACAACCTCAAACATAACAAGGTACTGCATGACAAAGTCGTCATTCTGACGGTGCGTTTTGTCGATTACCCCTATACCACCATAGAAGAGCGTGCTTCGATGGAGGTTCTGCCCTACGGCTTTTACCGCGTGACCTTGCGTTACGGCTACATGGACGAACCTGACTTGCCACGGGACCTGGCACTGACTGAACCGTTTGGCCTCACGCTGGATACCATGGACACCTCGTTCTTTATCGGCAAGGAAATCCTGCTGGCATCAGACAAGCCCGGCATGGCATTTTGGCGCAAAAAAATCTTTATTGGCCTGTTTAGAACCGCAGAGTCGATTACCAACCAGTTTAAGCTACCGCCTAACCGCGTGGTAGAACTAGGTTCACAAGTAAAAATTTAACCAAAATTACCTATACTTAATAACCGCCTGCATTTGGAATAAAACATTGAGCGATCAGCACCACACGGTATCAACCACGCCATGGCAAGACAGATCACCTTACCAAGTGAATGGAATGTTGATAAAAATAAATAGTCACTGCAACAAGTGACCATGACTGAAGAGGAGAAACACATGCCTACTATCAAAACCCCTAGGTTAAAAACGCTTAGCATCGCTTGCCTGTGCGCCTTGCTCTCAGCCTGCGCCAGCACCACCAACAATAGCGTCTCCGGCGTACAACGTAGCCAGCTCTTGCTGCTGCCGTCAGCGACCGTCGATAAAATGTCTGCGCAATCGTATACACAAACCCTGCAAGATGCGCAAAAGAACCACACCCTTAACGCAGACAAGGCCTTGTTAAATCGCGTGAACACGATTTCCCAACGGCTCATCGCCCAGGTGGGCGTATTTAGGCCAGATGCCACCAAATGGAAATGGGAAGTGAATGTAGAGAAAAATGAGCAGCTGAATGCCTACTGCATGCCTGGTGGCAAAATCATGGTGTTTTCCGGCCTGGCAGAAAAACTCAATGCGACCGATGATGAATTAGCTGCGGTGATCGGCCACGAAATTTCCCATGCCTTGCGTGAGCATGGCCGTGAACGCATGTCGCAAGCCTATGTTCAACAATTCGGTTTACAGGCGCTAGCTGCGTATATTGGTGGCACGGCTGGCAACATGGCAGCACAAGGTGCCAACATGGGCAGCCAGTTGTTCTTCTCTTTGCCAAATGGCCGCGAACAGGAACGTGAAGCGGACCGGATGGGACTGGAACTGGCGGCACGTGCTGGCTATAACCCGGAAGCCGCAGTCACTCTATGGAAAAAAATGATGGCTGCCAGCAAAGAGGCGCCGCCGGAATTCTTGAGCACCCACCCCTCCAGCGAAAACCGGATTAAAGACTTGCAAGCACTGATCCCTAAAGTCATGCCTCTGTATCTCGCCGCTAAAGGCAAATAAACCCGGATGAAAAGGGCTGTCTTTTAACGACGGCCCCTACCCTTTCAAAATTAGGTTAGAATTTCAGGTTTACTGTTTTTCAATCGAACTAGAGAAGATTATGGATCCACGTCAAAGCATTATTGAAGCGGCTTTTGAAGACCGCGCCAACATCAACCCTGCCAATGCGCCGGCAGACGTCAAAGCGACCGTCGCTTCGATTCTGGATGACCTGGATGCAGGCAAACTGCGTGTCGCGACCCGCATTGGCGATAGCCAGCAATGGGAAACACATCAGTGGATCAAAAAAGCGGTGTTGCTGTCTTTCCGCCTCAAAGATAACTACCTGATGGATGATGGCGTTACCCGCTACTTCGACAAAGTCGATCCAAAATTTGCCAACTACACTGAAGAAGACTTCAAAGCCGGGGGCTTCCGCGTGGTGCCTAACGCCATCGTGCGCAAAGGTTCTTTTATTGCTAAAAACGCCGTATTGATGCCTTCATACGTCAACATTGGCGCCTACGTCGGCGAAGGTACCATGGTAGATACATGGGCAACCGTGGGCTCCTGTGCACAAATCGGTAAAAACGTTCATTTGTCTGGCGGCGTAGGCATTGGTGGCGTACTGGAACCCGTACAGGCAGGCCCAACCATTATTGGCGATAACTGCTTTGTCGGTGCACGTTCAGAAGTGGTTGAAGGTGTGGTCGTGGAAGACAATTGCGTGATCTCCATGGGCGTCTACATTGGCCAATCGACCAAAATCTACGACCGCGAAACCGGTGAAGTGCATTATGGCCGCGTGCCCGCAGGCTCTGTGGTCGTTTCTGGCAACCTGCCTTCCAGCGATGGCAAATACAGCCTGTATTGCGCCGTGATTGTGAAGAAAGTAGATGCTAAAACGTTGGGTAAAGTAGGCATCAACGAGTTGTTACGCGGCATTTAATCCGCACCATTGCCTTAGCAAGAGAATCACTTCCACTGAGCGACTCAAGTTGCGGCTCAAGTTATATTAAGCTTGTTCCGTTATAGGGGTGATTCTCAATGATGCTGAATATTAAGTAGATATTCTGTTGGAGAGTCAGTAGCGAGCGAAATTCCTGTAGCAAAACCAGCCGCGCTTGCGGGCAAGCAGTAACAAAAAGTACAAGCAGCAAAGATGTACAAAAAAGTAGTAGTGCCACACATTCAACAATCACAATAAACGTGCAATTACTTATGATGACAACGCAAATGCTTTTGGTCGCATTTTTTACATCCAGCGTGGTTGGCTGTTTTTTTGCGTTCAAACTTGTCGATAATTTGCGTCTGGTCACAGCAAAAGAGCATGATTTCACGCTCAAGAAATACGCCGTGATTATGGCAAGCGGCATTTTTTGCCTGCATGCTGGCTACCAGTTTCTAGCAGATAATATTCCCAAAATCAGTCAACATCCGATAGACCTGATCGGCTGTATGCTATGCAGCTATCTACTCGCTGCATCCATCCTCAAAACGGTCCATAAAAAAAGATTGCCTTTGCGCGAGCTGCTCTCCGCTTCAGCGGCCACAGGCCTTAGTGGCTACCTGCTGTCTTATTTTTACCAAATCAGCGCTGGTGCCATCAATATCCGCATAGATACGTGGACCGCTCTGTTTTCACTGTTTCTGGCTTGCCTGACAGCAGCATTGGCAATAGTCACTATCCTCTGGCTTAAAGGC
This sequence comes from Methylophilus sp. 3sh_L, assembly GCF_046766015.1. Taxonomy (NCBI): domain Bacteria; kingdom Pseudomonadati; phylum Pseudomonadota; class Betaproteobacteria; order Nitrosomonadales; family Methylophilaceae; genus Methylophilus; species Methylophilus sp. 3sh_L. The sequence continues at coordinate 754,409 of NZ_JBKOUF010000001.1, read as the reverse complement.
TACAGCGGTAAACTCGAAAAACGCCTGAAATGGATGTTCTCGGTAGAAATTGCACTGGGCTTTTTAGCCTCACATACCGCGATCAACTTGAGCATTGTGCATAACAACATGCTGATTGGGCAACCGAGTGACCAGGCAGAAAACTATTTAATGCTGTTACTGGTGCTGGTCCCGGTATTTTTATTTATCACCTCGTTCATCCTGGTGATCTTCTATGAGCGCAATATTGACCTGGCACAAAGCAAACTGACCTTCCGCAATACGCAAACCGTCAACAAAAAGTTTCTCGCCTACGACCCGCTCACGCACTTGCCTAACCGCGATGCCCTCAACCAGCATTTGATCCTGAGCGCCAAACGCTGTGACCGTAATGCAGAGTCTTTGGCCCTGGCTTATATCGACCTCGACCACTTCAAACCGGTCAATGACCAGTATGGCCACCATATTGGTGATTTATTGCTGATTGAAGTCTCCAAACGCATCAGCAATGCTATCCGTAATTGTGATTATGTGGCCCGTGCAGGCGGAGATGAGTTTATTGCCGTCTTGAGTGAAATTGAAAACCACCAGAGTGTGGTCACCGTCATACAACGCGTGGTGGATGCCTTGCGGGAAACCTTTGTCATTGAAGATCACGTCATTGAGATCTCCTGCTCAATCGGCGTCTCTATGTATCCGCAAGATGGCAATCTGCAGAAACTCAAATTGAATGCAGATGCCGCGATGTATAAAGCCAAGGAAAACGGTAAAAACCAATACCGCTTCTTTGATGCCGAGATTGAGCAGGCCTCTGACGAGATGCAACAAACCCGCATTGAGCTTAAACAAGCGATTAGCGGTCAAGAGTTCAGGCTGCTGTTCCAACCCAAAGTGGATGCCATCACCCGCATGGTGCATGGTGCCGAGGCGCTATTACGCTGGCAACATCCGGTACGCGGATTACTCTCCCCCAACAGTTTTATTGAGGCGGCAGAACGCTTTGGCATGATTGAAGAAATCAACGCCTGGGTCATCTCGCAGGCTTGCCGCACGATCAGCCTGGCCCGTGACCGCGGCATAGACTTAAGCATCTCGGTCAATATGTCCAACCAGCAATTCCGCAACAAGCAGCTGGGCGAGTTGATTCAATCGATTCTGGAAGAACACGCCGTAGAGCCACGCAACCTGATCCTGGAAGTGTCTGAAACAAATGCCATCCATCATCAAGGCCAATTCAAGGACACCTTGCGCCAATTTAAACATCAAGGCCTTAAAATCTCACTGGATGATTTTGGCCTGCATCCGTTCAGCCTGACCAATTTAGCGGATCTTGAAATCAGTGAAGTCAAACTCGACCGTTCACTGACCAAAAATGTGGCGAACTCACACACCTCACTCTCTATCGTCGATGCGATTGTCAAGCTGGCACATGCACTCAACTTGAACGTGGTCGCCGAAGGGGTTGAAGACGAAGATCAACGCAAAGCGCTGGTCAATATCGGCTGTGACCAAATGCAAGGCTTCCTATTTTCAAAACCGGTAGAGCAACAATTCCTGTTTGATGTGTTCAGCAAGCTGCAATCGCAATCAACCACCCAAAACCTGTTCTGAAATTCAACAGCCACCACAATAAATGGCGACGCCTACAGCGGTGGCTGGTAAAATAAGTTTTTTAGCCTGATGATCCGCCATGAAACTATACGGCATCCCCAATTGCAATACCGTCAAAAAAGCACGTGACTGGCTGGACCAGCACGCGGTTGCATACGAATTTCACGATTTCAAAAAACAGGGCCTGGATAGCGCGACTGGACTCTCCTGGCTGCAACAATACCCTTGGGAAAAACTGGTGAACCGCAGCGGCATGACCTGGCGTAACCTGAGCGATGCAGAAAAAAATGCCATCGTAGATGCTCCCTCTGCCCTGGCCCTGATGCAGTCTAAAACCTCTGTCATTAAACGGCCGGTATTAGTTCATGCCGGGAACATCGTCGCCCTTGGCTTTAATGAAGCCGATTACCAACACCTGCTAGCCCAAAAATAACCGCTTAGAGAGTCACTGCTGCTATGTCAAAAACACTGGATCTCGCGATCGACTTGCTTAAACGACGTTCACTGACGCCAGAAGATGCTGGCTGTCAGGAAGCCATGATTGCCCGCCTGGCGCCCCTCGGCTTCAAAATTGAGCGCATGCGTTTTGGTGAGGTAGATAATTTTTATGCCAGACGGGGGACCACAGGGCCATTGATCGTCTTTGCCGGCCATACCGATGTCGTCCCCACTGGTCCGTTGGACCAATGGCATACGCCTCCCTTTGAACCGACCATTAAAGACGGCATGCTGTATGCACGCGGCGCGGCCGACATGAAAACCTCACTGGCCGCGTTCATCACCAGCATCGAAGAATTTATCGCTGAACATCCTGAGCACCCTGGTTCCATTGGCCTGCTGATCACCTCAGATGAAGAAGGCATTGCGATTGAGGGTACCGTCAAAGTGGTTGAAGCGCTGCAAGCCCGTGGCGAAACCTTTGATTACTGCATTGTGGGTGAGCCTACCAGCAACAAAGTGGTCGGTGACATGATCAAAAATGGCAGACGTGGCTCATTATCCGGCAAACTGATCGTCAAAGGCATCCAGGGCCATATTGCTTACCCACACCTGGTGAAAAACCCGATTCACCTGGCGGCACCAGCCATCAAGGACATGGTGGAAACCGTATGGGATAACGGCAACGAATATTTTCCGCCGACCTCATGGCAAATCTCCAACATGAATGGTGGCACCGGGGCGACCAATGTGGTGCCTGGGCATGTCGAAATCCTGTTTAACTTCCGCTACTGCCCCGAAGTGGATGGGCAAGGCAGCTCTGAGCAAAGCTTGCGCCAACGCGTACACGCGATTCTAGACAGCCACGGCTTTGAATATAGCCTGGATTGGGAACATAACCAGTCTTACATCACGCCCCGCGGCAAGCTAGTAGAAGCAATCAGTAACGCGATTGTGCAGAGTTACGGGGTCACGCCCGAGCTGTCCACCACTGGCGGCACCTCTGATGGACGCTTTATTGCCGACATTTGCAAAGAAGTGATTGAATTCGGCCCCCTCAACGCCACCATCCACAAATTGAATGAGTGTGTCGCCGTGGCCGATATTGAGCCACTCAAAGAAACCTATAAGCGCACCATGGAATTATTGTTACTGAAATAATATGCCGACAAACTTACACACTATCCGCGACTGGCTGCGCTACGCCGTGAGCCGTTTTGAAAATTCTGATATTTTTTACGGTCACGGCACCGATAACAGCTATGACGAAGCCGTCTGGCTGATCATGAGCGCCCTGCATTTGCCGCATGACACCCTGAATAACTTTCTTGATGCGCGTTTAACCTCAGAGGAAAGCCAACATCTGGCAAACCTGATCGAAAAACGGGTGACAGAGCATACACCGACGGCCTATCTGGTGAATGAAGCCTGGTTGCGCGGATTCAAGTTTTACGTGGATGAGCGTGTCATCGTTCCACGCTCATTTATTGCCGAGTTGCTGGAAGATGGTTTGCAGCCTTGGGTGGAGTTCCCGGAGATGGTGGAGTCAGCGGCAGATATCTGTACCGGATCTGGCTGTCTGGGCATTTTACTGGCAGAGGCCTTCCCTAATGCACACATCGACGTGGTAGATCTCTCCCCGGATGCCATTGAGGTCTGCAATATCAATATCAAACGCTACGGTCTTGAGCATCAGGTACAAGCGGTGCAATCCGATATGTTTACCGCGCTGAAAGGCCGCAAATATGACGTGATTATCAGTAATCCGCCTTATGTAGATGCGCCCAGCATGGCTGAGTTACCGGAAGAATACCGCAAGGAGCCACAACTGGCGCTGGGTAGCGGGGTTGCCGGGCTAGACCATACCCATATATTGCTGACGCAGGCGGCTGAATATTTGAATGACGGTGGCGTGTTAGTGGTAGAGATTGGCCACAACCGTGACGCCTTGCATGAAGCCTACCCAGACTTACCTTTTACCTGGCTGGATACCAGCGGCGGCGACCAGTTTGTGTTTATGCTGTCTAAAGAAGATTTGTTGGAAGCTGGGTTGCACGCTGAATAATGTTTTAGCAGCTTAGGCATGGCAATGATACCTATGCTTAGGCTGATCGCCTGAGGTTTGCAGCAATTGCTGGCTATTTGCCGTAAACCTTCATCGCCTCGGGTGCAAAACCATGATTGAGTGGCCCAACGCCCTCACCAGTGCGGACATGCGATCCTGCATGCAAGGCGCCCCGCACATAGGCTCTGGCAGCCAATACCGCATCAGCCAGCGAATACCCTAACGCAAGATAGGCAGCGATTGCAGATGAAAGCGTGCAACCGGTACCATGCAAGTTATGCGTAGAAATGCGCACAGAGTGCAGGCGCTGCATGACACTTTCCTGACCATTTGCTTGCGCTTGTACCAGAATATCCAGTACTTCGTGGCCCGGAAGATGGCCGCCCTTGAGTAAGATCGCGTGTGCGCCCTGCGCAAGTAAAGCTTGCGCCGCGCCGACAAGTGCATCGCTCTCGGTCAGTGGATAGCCAAGTAACAACGATGCCTCATCCAGGTTAGGCGTCACCACCAATGCCCGTGGAAACAGTTCAGCGACCAACACGGCAATCGCTTCGTCAGAAATCAGCTTTGCGCCATTGGCCGCCACCATCACTGGGTCCAGCACCACCTGCTTGAGATGATGCGCATCCAACGCCTGCGCCACCGCCTCCACCACTTCAGGAGAATGCAGCATGCCGATTTTGACCGCATCGACGCCGATGTCTTCCACCACCGCATCAATCTGGTCACGCAGCATGCTGACCGGCACGCTATGAATGGCACGCACGCCTTGCGTATTTTGGGCTGTCAGCGCAGTAATCGCCGTCATGCCATAGCAACCAAGTGCAGAGAATGTTTTGAGGTCGGCCTGGATCCCTGCGCCACCACTACTATCAGAGCCAGCAATAGATAACACGCGCGGGTAGCGATGCGTAGCCATGGTTTGCTGCATATCACGCTCAGTCATGTCATCAACTTTTGTGGCCACAACATGTGCAGACTACCCACGTCCCCGGTTGCGGTCACTGCGTTTTTTAGCGCCGCTATTGATACGTGCATTTTGTAACGAAGCCTGTTTCAGGTCTGAGTCCTGGCGGATACGGCGGTTACCGGCCGGTGCGCGCATCGGACGCTCTTGCTGTGCATCCACCGGATTGTTTGCGGCCTCCAGCAAACTACGGCGTTGCTTGCGTACTTTGGGGGTAAACACGCGTGTCGCACGGTCACGGTCATGCGGGCTCATTTGCTTGAGTGGCTTGCGCGGCACAGGCAGGCCTGCCCACTCCAGCAAAGCCACGACCTGCTTTTGCTCCAGCTTGAGCATGGTGCCGCGTTTGAGGCGGGGCGGTAGCGCAATTGGCCCGAAGCGCACACGCATCAAGCGGCTCACCGGTAAGTGAAATGCTTCAAATAAGCGACGTACTTCGCGGTTACGGCCCTCTTTAATCACCACCTGATACCACTTGTTAGCACCTTCGCCACCGTTAGGGAAAATACTTTCAAAGTTGGCCGGGCCATCTTCAAGCTCTATGCCGTGCTTGAGTTGCGCCATCTGCTCTTCAGTCAGTTCCCCCAGAATACGCACCGCATATTCGCGCTCAACTTCATAGCGTGGATGCATAAACCGGTTGGCCAACTCGCCTGAGTTGGTGAATATAAGCAATCCGCTGGTATTCATATCCAGCCGCCCCACAGCAATCCATTTGCCCTGTTTGATGCGTGGCAGCTTGTCAAATACCGTGGCACGGCCTTCCGGATCATCCTGACTGACAATTTCGCCTTCCGGCTTGTGGTACAGCAACACTTGCGGCAACTCTGCCTCAAACGGCAAATGCAGAATCCGGCTATCCATACGTACCACATCATGCTCATCGACCACCGCACCTATCAGGGCCACTTGGCCATTGATGGTAATACGGCCAGTTTCGATCAAAGTTTCCATTTCGCGGCGTGAGCCAAACCCCGCCATCGCCAGCAATTTATGCAAGCGTTGACCTTCACGCGGCGCAGGCAGGGCTTCTTCGCCAGCCTCTACAGTGGGCGGCGTCACTTTGGGCGCGCGTGGCGGACGAATTGGAGTTTTGGGAGCTTTAAACGGACGGGCCATACTTCAACCTCTTGAATGAAGGCTATATTTTAACTGATTTAGGGTAAAGGGCCTAAAGCTGGTTTCGCCACAAATTGCGTCAGAATCAAACCAGCGCATGCACCACTTGTAATTGCAAGCTACGGTTGCCGTTGTACTCGTTCACTTGCAAAGAGTAGGCAAGCGCAACTTGTTCTGGCAACGGTTCTGCGTGCTGAAAATAAATCGCATCAAATTGCTGGTTGTGTTTTTGCAGGCGCAATTTCAAATGCTTTTCTGCCAGCAGTTTTTGTGACAACACCACAAACTCATCATAAAACACCGGCTGCGGAAAGCCTTGACCCCAGACATGCTGGGTCAGTAATTCTGCGGTCTGCAAGGACATCTCAGCGGGCGCAAGGCCGCCATCGGTTTCCAGCATTTCTTGCAGTACTTCGGCGCTGATCAGGCTTTGTACAACCTGCTCAAACGCCTGCTGAAAGCGCGCAAAATCTTCAGCGCGTATACTCAACCCTGCCGCCATGGCATGGCCGCCAAACTTGACGATGAGGTCGGGCTGCTGCTTGGTCACCAAGTCAAGTGCATCTCGCAAATGCAAGCCGGCAATTGAACGGCCGGAACCTTTAATCAGGCCGTCTCCGGCATCGGCAAACACAATTACAGGACGATGAAAGCGCTCTTTGATGCGCGAAGCGAGAATGCCAATCACCCCTTGGTGCCAGTCTGGTTGAAACACGCTGATGGTGTACTGCTCTGGCCGGAAATCCTGATTCAAATCAGCCATGGCATCGAATTGCATCTCAGCTTCAATCTGCTTGCGCTCGGCATTGAGGCGGTGCAACTGCTGCGCATATTGCATGGCTTCTTGCGGCGTCTCCGCCAGCAAACAACGTATGCCGATGGTCATATCGTCGAGACGGCCCGCTGCATTGAGTCGTGGGCCCACATAAAACCCCAAATCTTGTGCACTCACCTGCTGCGGATCACGCCCGGCGAGTTTAAGGATGGCCTGGATGCCGGGGCAGGCTTGTCCCTGGCGGATACGTTTGAGACCCTGCCTAACCAAAATACGATTATTAGCATCCAGCCGCACCAGGTCAGCGACGGTGCCCAGCGCGACCAGATCAAGCAGGCGCCCCAAGTGAACCTGGTCTTCAGCCAACCGGCCGCGTTGTTTGAGCTCGGCACGTAAAGCAATCAGCACATAAAACATCACGCCGACGCCTGCCAGATGTTTGCTCGGGAAGCCGCAACCACGCTGGTTGGGATTCACAATGCAATCGGCGGCAGGCGTTTTCTCGGCGGGCAAATGATGATCGGTAATGAGAACCCGCATGCCTAGTGCCTTGGCCGCATCCACGCCGTCTATACTGGCGATGCCGTTATCCACGGTCAGCAGCACCTGCGGCTGGCGCGTCGCTGCCAACGCGACAATTTCCGGCGTGAGCCCATAGCCATATTCAAAGCGGTTAGGCACCAGAAAATCGACTTCTGCACCCATCATGCGCAAACCGCGCATGGCGACGCTGGTTGCCGTCGCGCCATCGGCGTCATAATCGCCAATAATCAAGATGCGTTGCTGTTGTGTAATCACATCCGCCAATTGGCTGGCCATTTCAGCGGCGCCAGTCAATGACTCCGGTTTAAGCAGATGCGGCATGTCTTGCAAGCCCCAGTCAGCACCCGTCACGCCCCTGGCTGCGAGCAACCTTGCCATCAATGGCGGCAAGCCCTGCCCTTGCAGTGCTTCTGCCACAGCGTCTTCATAGATTCTTTGTTTAATTCTCATGACTTGAGTATTTACCGCAAGCTATCTGCAGGCAGCGATTGCTCGAGTTGCTGCAACAGTTGGTTCAAAGTGGCAGGCTTGTGCCAGAACTGCCAGCGTGGTTTTTGTTGATAGTGAATTTGCACATGGCGTTCAGCAAATGGAATCACAAGTGTGCATTTTTTAACCACGCCCTGTTGCAAGGCGTGATTAAGCGCAGGCCAATCGACTGAAGAGACCTCATCAGCAATCCATAGCCGCCGTTGGGTGCGCGGTGTCTTTAACATGTCTGAAAACGGCATGGTCTTAAGCGCCGGCAATTGCAAGGCACTTAACCCCGCAAACACCTCGCCTTGCCCAGACACGAGGTCAAAGTTATGTTGCCAATCTGGTGTAGGCCCGACACTGGCAAACCATAAACTGTTGAGGGCGGCGGGCCAGTCTTGCATTTGGTTCGCCATTTCATGCAGCAGCATTTGTATTTCGTTGGTCCACTGGCGGACGAGGCTAGCCTCAAGCCCTTGTGGCTGCCAGTGTATGGCCTGCTGAAACAGGCATGCTTGTGGCCAAGGACACTCGGCCTGCACCTGGCGCAATGGTTGCACCCACCAGAATCGCTGACCTGGATCAACATGCAGCACAAAGTCCTCGGCAAAATGTTGCTGAAGACGCTGCGTCAAGATTTGATAGATTGCCGCAGGCAGTGGCACGACCGCCTGCAAGCTGAATGTGTCACGCCGCATGGCCAAATGGACCGGTAACAGGCAAAAAACAGGCGGAATTTGCCACAGAGGAATTTGCCACATTTGGCTGGCGGACAGCACTTTGCTCACTGGCGAAACAGTCGCGGCCTGCATCGCAGGCGGCAACAAGGCATCAAAAAGCACAGTGAGCGGCGGTTGCGCATGGGTTTGCCAATCCGCGTGTAATAATGCCGGGCAATGATTGACTATCGATTCAACCTGGGCGACCGGCTGGGTCGCCGCCGCAGATAAATAATCTGTGATATAAATTTGCTGAATCATGAGAAAACCAATACACTAGAATGAATCGAAAACTTGAGTACTTGCTAGATGTTTCGCGGCGCTAAAAGCGCCACCACTTTGCAAGTAACAATTTTTGTAGTGACAAACATTAAACTTATACACGAAATTGGGGGGCATGTCATGAACCAGCGGCGATGGCAATTTCACCTTTCGTCTATACGTTGATGTAAATAAGTATTTGACCTGGAATCCATGCAATTTTTCCAAAACCTGAGTATTCAGTCCCGACTATTACTCCTAGTCATCGGCCCCGTCTTCGCGCTCTCTTGCATTTTTCTGTTGTTTGACTTTAAAGAGCAACTACAACATGAAGAAGAAAAACTCAGCCAGCATGCGTTAACTACAGCCAAGTTTCTTTCGGCGGTTATCCACAATCAAAACCAGCTGCACGGCAAACCTTATATCGAGCGTCTGCTTAAAGCCAGCCAGCTCAGCCGCGAGCCATATCTTTCCCTGATCATCACTGACGACAATCACCAACCTATCGCCCACGTGGGTGCCGTGTTTAACGTTCAAGAGCTGCTGCCACAACAGGACACCATGGTCATGCAGCAAAGCACGCATGACATCACCATGGTCAAAGTATTTTCAACGACGCCCGCCCGCAGCTTGTTAGGCTATGTGTTTGTGTCAGTCGACAAGGCTGCACTCATTGAGGATCACAGGCAGGCGTTTATCAAGAATGTGGGTTATATCACGCTCACGCTTATTCTATGTTCCATTCTCGTCAGCTGGGTCAGCCGTTCCATCAGCCAGCCGATACGGGATATGACGGCGGCGCTCAAACGCTTTATGATTGGCAGCCAGCAAGTCAACCAGGTTAAAAACACCCTGCCAGAAATCAAGTCCCTGCAAAGCACCATCAACCAGATCTCGCGGGAAATGCAGCATGTTGAGGCAGATATGCGTCACCGCATTCAAGATGCGCAAGCCCAACTACGCTATCAGGCACGCCATGATGCCCTGACCGGGCTGGTCAACCGCCAGGAACTGGAAAGACGCCTGCAACAAGCCTTGCAAGATGTCAAAGAACACCGCGCGAATCATGTTTTCTGCTACATGGACCTCGACCAGTTCCGAGTGATCAATGATACCTGCGGCCACCTTGCCGGGGATGAAATGCTACGTCAGATCAGCATGATCCTGAGCCAGCGCATCCGTGCAGAAGATACCTTTGCCCGCTTAGGTGGTGACGAATTTGGCTTGTTACTCAGCTACTGCCAGGTGGAAAAAGCTATTGAAATCGCCGCACAACTGCGGCAAATGGTGGAAGCCTTCCGCTTTATGCACGAAGGCCGCCTGTTTCAAACCGGCATTAGTATCGGCATTGTTGAAATTACCGCCGATCTCAAGGATGTCGGCCAAATTACCCGCCATGCTGACGCTGCCTGCTACGTGGCCAAAGATAATGGCCGCAACCAAATTCACCTGTTCCACACCGAAGATGACGTTATGCTTAAACGCCATGCGGAAATGGAGTGGGTAGTACGCATCAATGAAGCGATCGAACATAACGACTTTGTCTTGTATTGCCAGGGGATTTTTCCGCTACAGCAAAAAGAACTGCCTCCCTTCTATGAAATCCTGATCCGCAAGCGTGATGAGAATGGCGGCATTATCCCGCCAGCCGAGTTCCTGCCCTCGGCTGAACGTTATAATCTCATGACCAAAATTGACCGTTGGGTGATACAACATGCCTTTATGGCACTGGAACCCATCTTTAAACTGCAATCCCGCACCAAACCATTTTTTGTCAGCATCAACCTGTCGGGGATGTCGCTAGGTGATCCACAACTCCTGGCCTACATCAAAAACTGCTTTGAAACCTACAACATTTCACCCAGCCACGTTTGCTTCGAGGTCACTGAAACCTCGGCGATTATCAACATCGACCATACGATCAAACTGATCCGTGAACTGCAAAAAATGGGCACCCGCTTTATGCTGGACGACTTTGGAAGCGGCATGTCCTCATTCAGCTACCTCAAGCACCTGCCCGTCAACTTCCTAAAAATGGACGGCGCCTACGTTAAAGATATCACCAGTAACAAAGTCGATCTGGCCATGGCCAAAGCTATTCAAAGCGTCGCCCAATCGATGGAAATTCAAACCATTGCAGAATATGTTGAAGATCAGGCCACGCTAGACTGCCTGAAAGACATGGGTGTCGCCTATGCACAAGGCTTCTATCTCAACCGCCCTATGCCGCTTAATGAAGCACTCGCCCGCCACATGGGGACAATCAGCCCGCCTATACAAACAGCTGCCACGATTACGCCAGACTTGGCAGTCTAGGCTTGCGCCCCACTTTTAATAGAGTCTGCTGTCTTAGATCGCGTGCTGCTTAAATAATCAGCCATTCCCCGCAATTCAATCAGCTTTGCATTGCGATAAAAATGCCAATCAGTATTAAACAAGCAGTGATGGCCATATAAGTAACAATTGCCATAAACTCCATGTTGAGAATGTTTCAAACATAATCGACAGCCAAGTACTACCGACAGTGAAGTAAAAGAGTAAGCAGTCGAATTAGTTACGTTCGGCCCAATAGAAAAAGCCTGAGCTCATAAGAACTCAGGCTGTATCTGGTCGGGACGGCGGGATTCGAACTCGCGACCCCTTGCACCCCATGCAAGTGCGCTACCAGGCTGCGCTACGCCCCGATGATTTCTTAAATAAAAGGTAAAACCGTTTGAAAAAGAAGGTGGCATTATAAAGCAAAACCGCATATTCGCTAAGTAGAATATGCGGTTTTTATGGCTTGCACGTGCGCTTATGCGGGGACTTTAAGCAGTTGCAACACTTGTTGAATCTGCTCTCTGAGTGCAACCACATCCACAGCGGATTTCGATGCTTCTTCTGCGATCAAGCCCTGGGGTTGTGGGCTGGTTGAAACCGTTGATTCGGTGTTGGTACGTGGTTTATCTGTTTTTTCATCCACACCATCCAGGCGGTTGCGGGCGCCACTGATGGTAAAGCCTTGCTCGTAAAGCAGCTCCCGGATTTTGCGGATGAGCAGCACTTCGTGGTGCTGGTAATAGCGGCGATTACCGCGGCGTTTGACCGGCTTGAGCTGAGTGAACTCTTGTTCCCAGTAACGCAACACGTGTGGCTTCACCCCGCATAATTCGCTGACCTCACCAATGGTGAAATAGCGCTTGGCTGGGATGGGAGGCAACGACACTTTTTGCGTTTCTAGCATAATGTGTAATCAGCTTAAGCTTGCGCTTGTAATGGATGTTCTGCGTAATGTTCTTCTACGCGTAATTTCAATTTTTGACTGGCGTGGAAAGTCACGACGCGGCGGGCAGAAATTGGAATTTCTTCACCGGTTTTTGGGTTACGGCCTGGGCGCTCGGATTTGGTACGCAGTTCAAAATTACCGAAACCGGATAGCTTGACGCTGTCCCCTTCTTCCAATGCGTTTCGGACTTCTTCGAAAAACGCTTCTACCATGTCTTTGGCTTCGCGCTTGTTCAGCCCGACTTGTTCAAACAACAAATCGGCCAAGTCAGCTTTTGTGAGTGTCATTAACGATCCCCTGAACCTTCTTATTATGCGAGATGACGCCTGAGTTGTATCAACTGTTTAACCTTGGATGGATGCGATGATGATTTCAATGACACGATCCTGATGACTATTGCAGTTGAATGATTGTTAGTCTAATTACCTTACTGATCTCACTATCTCAAGTGATACTACCTGAGTGATGCAGCAAAATTGGATGACCAGTTGTTGAGGATTCGTGCCATGATAGTATCGACTTCCTCATCGACCATTGTCTTGCAAGTATCTTGCATAAGTACAAGAAATGCAAGGCTTTTTTTGTTTTCTGGCACCCCTTTACCCTGATAAACATCGAACAATTTCAGGGTTTGCACTTGCGGAATTTGCTCTGAAATAATCGCCTCTATCATGGCTTGCGCCGATACATTTTGGTCGACAATCATGGCCAGGTCCCGGCGTACGGGCAAGAACTTGCTGACCTCGCTATACACCGGCACTTGCGTCGCCAGAGCAGCTGCCGCATCAAGCTCAAACAGATAACAGGCGTTCGTGAGGCCATATTGTTGTTGCCATTGTGGATGCAACTTACCCAGCCAGCCTATCGCCTGATTACCTAAGTAAATACGCGCAGATTGTCCTGGATGCAATGCAGGATGCTGTTCCACCACATAGCGCAAAGGTTGCGCAAACAATGCCTCAACATGAGCTTTGGCATCGTAAAAATCAAAGGCTCTGGCTTCTGCAGCCCATTGTTCAGGCTGTACGCTGCCATAAATCAGGCCAGACAAGGTTAAGGTTTCCACAAAGCCTTGGGCGCCCTTTTCAAACCGACCGCCAAGCTCAAACAGCATGGCACGAGTTTGCTGGCGTTTGAGATTATAGTCCAATGCATCCAGCAGTCCGCCCCATAACCCGGAGCGCATCACGCTCAGATTGCTGGCAATCGGGTTTTTCAGTGCAATTGGGGCTTGATTCCCATATAAATCCCGCTCCCAGCTCGCATCCACAAAGCTGTAAGTGACGACCTCCTGGTAGCCTTGATCTACCATCACATCCCGCAACCAGTGCTTGCTACGCTGTGCTTCTGGTGAAACCAACATGCCTTGTGACGCCACAGGCGTCAGTGCCGGGATATGTTCGTAACCATGCAAGCGGGCAACTTCTTCAATCAAGTCTTCTTCACGCGCAATATCAAAACGGAAGCTTGGCGCATTCACCTCAAAGACACCATTGGTTTCGGTATAAACAAATCCGAGTTGCGTGAGTAACTGGCCGACACGTGCCTGGCTAATTTCAATACCAAGCACTGACAACAGGTAGGCATAGCGCAAACTCACTTGTTTACGCACTGGCAAATCAGCTGTAACGGCAGTCACAGGCGCTGCTTGACCACCGCAAATCTGCAATACCAGTGCCGTTGCACGCTCAAGGGCATTTAATGTGTTGCCGAAATCGACACCACGTTCAAAACGGTATGAAGAGTCAGTGCTCAAGCCTAAACGTCTAGCCTTACCCGCCATCACGTCTGGGGTGAAAAATGCACCTTCTAAAAAGATGGCTTGTGTTGCATCAGTGACAGAGCTTGGCTTGCCACCCATAATGCCGGCCAAAGCCACAGGGCCATTCTGATCTGCAATCACCAGGTCATCGGCTTTTAAGGTGACCTCTGTATCATTCAGCAGCAGTAATTTTTCACCCGCTTGAGCAAAGCGAACCTGAACCTCCCCTTGCAACAAATTAAGGTCAAAGGCATGTAAAGGTTGTCCCTGCTCAAGCAATACGTAGTTAGTGATATCCACCAACGCACTGATGCTACGGATACCACTGCGCTCCAAACGACGGATCATCCAGTCTGGGGTCTGCGCTTGTGCATTCACGCCTTCAATCACCCGGCCATAATACGCTGGGCAAGCAGCCTTGGCTTGCAGGGTGACGCCTTTGCTTAGCGCGCCAGAAATTGCCGCAGGCTGGATGGCTGGTGCAGTCATGGGCGCACCCGTCATGGCAACCACATCACGGGCAATGCCGACAATGCTCAGACAGTCAGCACGGTTCGGCGTGAGTTTCAAGGTATAAGTATGGTCATTCAAATCCAGGTATTCACGGATATCTTGACCCACAGGCGCGTCGGCAGGAAGCTCAAGGATACCGTTGGCTTCGGTAGCGATGCCCAATTCTTTTGCCGAGCACATCATGCCAAAAGATTCTACGCCCCGCACTTTGGCCTGTTTGATTTGAATACCAGGCAGTTCAGCACCCACCAGGGCGCAAGGGGCTTTCAAGCCGGCACGCGCATTGGGTGCGCCGCAAACGATCTGCAATACCTCATCCCCCACTTTTACCTTGCAAACTTGCAAACGGTCAGCGTCCGGGTGTTTGGCTGCTTCCAAAATCTCTGCGACCACCACACGGCTAAAAGCGGGGGCGACTGCTGTTAATTCCTCAACCTCCAGGCCCGCCATGGTCAACGCGTGACCAAGCTGCTCGGTATCCATTGCTGGATTCACCATGGAACGTAACCACTGTTCGGAGAACTGCATATCTGTCTAACCTTGTCTGAATTCTGCTGTATAAACTGCGCTGGCGCTAAAATTATTTGATGAATTGCTGCAAAAAGCGCAAATCATTATTAAAGAAATGGCGTAAATCATTGACGCCATAACGCAACATAGCCAAGCGCTCTACGCCCAGGCCAAAGGCAAAACCACGGTATTGGCTGCTATCGATATTCACGTGCTTGAGTACTTCAGGATGCACCATGCCACAGCCGCCGATTTCCAGCCAGCCACCGTTCCAGCTCATATCAATCTCGGCAGAAGGCTCGGTAAATGGAAAAAAGGACGGACGGAAACGGACCGTTAAATCATCCCGCTCAAAGAATTTCTGCAGAAAATCCTGCACCACACCTTTAAGATTGGCAAAACTGATCTGCTCATCGACCCACAATCCTTCCACCTGGTGGAACATGGGTGAGTGCGTTGCATCAGAGTCAACGCGGTAGACACGGCCAGGCGCAATAATTTTTAAAGGCGGTGTGTTGTTCTGCATATAGTGCACTTGCACTGGCGAAGTATGCGTACGTAAGACGTACTCCATACTGTCATCGCCTGTTTCCACATAAAAGGTATCGTGCATGGCACGCGCCGGATGGTTATCTGGAATATTCAGCGCAGTGAAATTATAAAAATCGGTTTCAATTTCTGGACCATCGGCCACACTGAAACCAATCGAGTGAAACAGCTCTTCTACTCTACGCAAGGTCAGCGTGACCGGATGCAACCCACCTTTGGATTGCGCCCGTGCAGGCAAGGTGACATCAATGGTTTCACTCGCTAGCTGTTTGGCCTGTGCTGCCGCTAAAATGCTGTCACGCCGGTCATTTAAGGCTTGCTCGACCGCCTGCTTGACCACATTAATCGCTGCCCCTGCGGCGGGACGCTCTTCAGCGCTCAGTTTACCCAAGCCTTTCAACGCTTCGGTAATCGCGCCAGACTTGCCTAAGAATTT
This sequence comes from Methylophilus sp. 3sh_L, assembly GCF_046766015.1. Taxonomy (NCBI): domain Bacteria; kingdom Pseudomonadati; phylum Pseudomonadota; class Betaproteobacteria; order Nitrosomonadales; family Methylophilaceae; genus Methylophilus; species Methylophilus sp. 3sh_L. Next base: position 738,423 of record NZ_JBKOUF010000001.1, on the reverse strand, counting down.
TGCCTTGGCATTTTCCAAGGCAGGGATATCATGACAAGCGGCAAAGTCTTGTGTTGCTTCTGCGATTAAGTGATTAAGATCAGCCATCGTGCGTATTCTTTAAGTTTTAACTAACATTAAAATAAAAAAAGAGGCCGCAGCCTCTTTTTTTGGTAGGTCTGATTAGGCGCTTAAACCTGTTTTAGCCAATTCTACGAATTTAGCAAAAGCAGCTTTATCGAACACAGCCAGATCAGCCAGTACTTTACGGTCAACTTCAACCGCCGCTTTTTTCAAGCCATTCATGAAACGGCTGTATGTCAAACCAGCTTCACGGGCTGCCGCGTTAATACGGGCAATCCACAATGCGCGGAACTGACGTTTTTTCTGACGACGGTCACGGTATGCATATTGACCGGCTTTCATCACCGCCTGTTTGGCAACACGGTAGACGTTCTTACGACGACCACGGTAACCTTTAGCAGCATTTAAAACTTTTTTGTGTTTTGCGCGTGCAATGACACCACGTTTTACTCTAGGCATGTCGGTCTCCTTATTGTGTTGGCATCATTGCGCGAACGCGTTTCACGTCGGTCGCAGAAATAATTGCGGTACCGCGCAGTTTACGTTTTTGCTTGGTGGTTTTCTTGGTCAGGATGTGGCGCAAGTGAGAGTGTGTACGCTTCACTTTGCCGTTACCCAAGAACTTAAAGCGCTTTTTCGCGCTGCTCTTTGTCTTCATCTTTGGCATTTTGGTCTCCTTAGAGGTTAAATAAAGAGTGAGTAGGCAGCCAATTTAGCCATATCACTCCAAAAAACTTATTCTGCTTTTTCAGCAGGTTTGTCCGCTTTTTTAGCGGCGGGCACGGCTTTCTTAGCCGGAGCCAACACCATTACCATTTGGCGGCCTTCCATTTTCGGGTACTGCTCAACAGCAGCATGCTCAACCAAATCTGCTTCCAAGCGCTTTAATAAAGCCAAACCAAACTCTTGGTGCGTGATTTCACGCCCACGGAAGCGCAGGGTAATCTTAGCTTTGTCGCCATCTGCCAAAAAGCGGATGATGTTACGCAGCTTGATGTTGTAATCGCCATCATCGGTGCCAGGTCTAAACTTGACCTCTTTGATCTGCACCTGTTTTTGTTTGAGTTTTTGCTCGTGTAGACGTTTGCTCTCGGCGTATTTGAACTTGCCATAATCCATCAAACGGCACACGGGTGGTGCAGCATTTGGTGCAATTTCAACAATATCAATATCAGCTTCTTCCGCTTTGGCAAAGGCCTCTTTGAGACTCATAATGCCTAATGGTTCGCCATCTACACCAATCAGACGCACTTGTGGCGCAGTAATATCGCCATTAATGCGTGTATCTTTATCCTGAGCTATAACAATCCCCTAACAATAAACAAAGCCGCACGGCACCTAAAAATCAGACCCGGTTTTTGATGTCTTGCTGTACACGCGCCACAAACGCATCTACCGACATCGCACCCAGATCTTCACCTTTTCTGGTACGTACGGCCACATGACCATTTTGCATTTCCTTATCCCCAACAACAATCAGATAAGGCATTTTTTGCAAACTATGTTCGCGTATTTTATAGGTAATCTTCTCGTTTCTCAAGTCAAAATCGCATCGAATGCCATTTTTCTTCAAGTTTTCAACTACTTGGCGCACGTAATCAGCCTGATTGTCTGAAATATTGAGCACCATGACCTGCACTGGCGATAGCCAAACAGGCATCGCGCCAGCAAAGTTTTCAATCAGAATCCCTAAAAAGCGCTCCATAGACCCGACAATGGCGCGATGCAACATAATCGGACGCTGGCGCGTATTGTCCTCTGCCACATACTCCGCCCCCAGGCGTTCAGGCAAGTTAGGGTCGAGCTGAATGGTGCCGCATTGCCACATCCGCCCCAGCGAATCTTTCAGCGTAAATTCAATTTTCGGGCCATAAAAAGCGCCCTCACCCGGTTGATACTCAAATTCAAGGCCGTTCGCCTTAATTGCGTTAGCCAAGGCGGTTTCTGCCATATCCCAGGCTTCTTCGGTGCCCACACGTTTTTCCGGACGGGTAGACAATTTAACGATCACATCATCAAAGCCAAAGTCTTTGTAGACTTCATACAGCATCTTGATGAAATCAGCCACTTCAGCCTCAACCTGGGACTCCATACAGAAAATATGGGCGTCATCCTGCGTGAAGCCACGCACGCGCATCAAGCCATGTAATGAGCCTGATGGCTCGTTACGGTGGCAGGAACCAAATTCTGCCAGACGTAGGGGCAAATCACGATAGCTGTGCAAACTGCTGTTAAAAATCTGGATATGGCCAGGACAATTCATCGGCTTCACGGCATAGTCGCGGTTTTCCGATTGCGTCACAAACATGTTGTCACGGTAATTTTGCCAGTGGCCGGATTTTTCCCACAGGGTTTTATCTAACACAGTTGGCGTGCGCACTTCCTGGTAGTCATATTCCCTGAATTTGGCGCGCATGTACTGCTCGACCTCTTGCCAGATCACCCAGCCACGCGGATGCCAGAACACCATGCCTGGGGCATCGTCTTGCATGTGGTAAAAATCAAGCTGCTTGCCCAGTTTGCGGTGGTCGCGCTTCTCAGCCTCTTCCAGCATATGCAGGTAGGCTTCCAGCTCTTCTTTGTTGCGCCAGGCAGTGCCATAAACGCGTTGCAGCATTTCGTTATTACTGTCGCCACGCCAATAGGCGCCCGCCAGTTTCATGAGTTTGAACGCTTTTAACTTGCCAGTATTCGGCACGTGCGGCCCGCGGCACAGGTCAGTAAATGTGCCTTCAGAATACAGCGAGACATCCTCATTGCTGGGGATACTGGCGATAATCTCAGCCTTGTAGTGCTCGTTAATGCTTTTGAAGTAAGCCACCGCTTCATCACGCGGCAGCACTTTGCGCTCGACCTTTTCGTCTTTCTTTGCCAGTTCAGCCATTTTTTTCTCAATGGCAACCAGATCGTCGGGGGTAAACGGACGCTTGTAGCTAAAGTCGTAATAAAACCCGTTGTCGATCACAGGCCCGATCGTCACCTGCGCATCCGGGAACAGCTCTTTTACCGCATAGGCCAACAAATGTGCAGTGGAGTGACGGATAATTTCCAGCCCCTCTTCATTTTTGTCAGTAATGATCGCCAGTTCGACATCTTGTGTAATCTGATGGCTGGTATCGACCAGCTTTGCTTCCTGGCCAGGATAGGTCACCTTGCCAGCCAGGGCGGCTTTTGCCAAACCGGTGCCGATATTGGCAGCCACCTCCGCCACCGTTACGGCGTGTTCAAACTGTCTTACAGAACCATCGGGTAATCGAATATTTGGCATGCCAGATCCGTCAAAATTTTAGCGAACAACCTTGAAACAAGGCCTATACAAAGCATTTGATAAAAACAACAAAAGCCGTTAATTATAACGGCTTTTTGAATTTTGGTAGTCGCGAATGGACTCGAACCATCGACCCCCACCATGTCAAGGTGGTGCTCTAACCAGCTGAGCTACGCGACTATTTTAAGATTGATTACAGGGACTGCAATCAATAAGGTTGCGCATTCTATCCGAAAGCCCGTCGTTAGGCAATGGGATCACGCTTATAATATTGCCATGCAGATTCTTCAGTTACCCTTGGGCGCAGCAATCTCCACATTGACTGACGCCATCATGGACACCCTCAGTGAACAACAATATTGCCTGATCGATCAATGCCTGCCCTCCGCTACCATCACCGCGTTGCGCACACTGGCGTTGGCGCGCGACCAGCGAGGACAGATGCACCAGGCGGGCACCAGCAAAGCCGCCATTACCAACCCCAATCTGCGTGCGGACCGCATTGCCTGGCTGGAAGCCGACGACCCTGACCCCGCCTTGCAAACATACTTTAACTTGATGGCTGAGGTGCAACAGATGGCGAACCGCCACCTGATGATGGGACTGGCTACTTACGAAACCCATTTTGCCCTCTACCCTGCCGGTTCCAACGGCTATGCCACCCATATCGACCAGTTTCGCCAGCATGGGATGCAAACACCAAGTGGCATCCGCAGTTTGACCGCAATCCTCTACCTGAATGATGATTGGCCAGCCCATGCCGGGGGCGCCTTGCGCCTGTATCTGGATGAGCATACACAGCCCCCAACACACGATGCACGGCATGTTGACATCTTACCGGTGGGGGGCAGGCTGGTCCTGTTTTTGTCGAGCCGATTCTGGCACCAGGTTTTACCCGCCAACCAAGCGCGAATCAGCGTCACCGGCTGGTTTAAAACGCGCTGATTTACTGGGCTGACTGCACTTGTGCCGTTAAACGGCCAAACAAATCAGCGCCGGCATAGCCATCTTGCGGCAAGCCTTGACTGGCCTGATAACGGCGGATCGCCGCCTGGGTTTTAGCGCCGGGGAAACCATCTGGCGCACCGCAGTCAAAACCTTGCGCATTCAGGGCTTCCTGCAATACCCACATCTGCTGGTAACTCAAGGCGGGGGGCTCTGGGGGTAGCTGCAATGTGTAAGTATCCTGGCGCAATTGCTGACTGAGCAGGCTAACAGCGAGCGCATAGTTAATGGAGCGGTTCCACTGCATGATCACATCAAAGTTGGGGAACACCATATATGCCGGGCCATCAAAACCTTGCGGCAACACAATCGCCGCTTTCTGCAATTCCATGACACTAGCAGGAACGCCTGCCACCCCGGCCTTAACCCACTCAGCTACAGTCTTATTTTGTTGCCATTGCGCCTGGCTGTAATCAAAACCTGCTGGCAAGGCGACCTGGATGCTGACCGGTTGCCCGGGCTGCCATCCCGCCTGCGACAAATAATTGGCCGCAGAACTGAAGATATCCGGATAAGAGTCCCAGATATCGATTTTACCGTCCGCGTCCGCATCAACACCGTACTTAAGTAGCGTGGAAGGCATAAATTGCATATGCCCTGTCGCGCCCGCCCATGAGCCAACCACAGGGCTGTCGTAGCGCTGATCGCGCTCTACCACGCGCATCAGGTTCAGCAGTTCTTTTTTAAAGAACGCTGCGCGCCGCCCTTCAAATGACAAGGTTGCCAGCGCGGAGGCCAATGGAATATCCCCGGTAAACCCGCCAAAATTGGTTTCCAAGCCCCAAAAGGCTACCAGCACCTCTCTCGGCACCTGGTACAACTCTTCTACCACATAAAATACGCCCGCATAATCCTGCATCATGCCCTTGCCCTTACTCACCACACGCGGATTAATACGGCGGTTTACATAGGCAGAAAAACTGGTGACGAATTCTGGCTGCTTGCGGTCAAGCTCTATTACGCGTGGTAAATAAACTACCCCCGTCAGCGTCGCATCAACGGCCTCGGGGGCAATCTGCATCGTTAATGCTTCCTGGCGCAAGGCAGTTAACCAGGGTTGAAAACCATCCGGCGACGCATTTTGTGCAGCCCCTGCTTGCGCAGTCAGGCTCAGTGCCGTCATGAGCCATACAAAAAACAGAGTAAGAATAATTTTTTTATGCATGATCCATCTCAGATAATATGGCTGCATAGCCTGCCTGATAATCGGCAAATAAAAACCGGTAACCCGATTGCTGCAAAAATTGGTTGCGGATACGTTTACCCGTCTGCAAGCTGGACGGTGGCGTGAGCGGTCCTGGCTGCTCAAGACGCTGCGCCAACCATTGCAATACCTCATGTTGCGGCACTGGCTTACCATCTGTCAGAATAATATGTGCTGGCAGCGGCCTGTCGCTTTCAATCTCGCGGTAAAAATGCACCACCGCACCGGCAACATCCAACTCATGAATGCGGTTGGTCCATTGAATATGTTGTGGCCAGCGCGCTGGGCTTTGCAGCAATTTGAGCAGATACAGCCGCTGTGGGCCATAAATCCCTGATACCCGCAACGCGGTGTGCGGACAAGACAGGCCATCCAGCAACCGCTCAGCCGCTAGAATCACCTGGCCATTTTCTTCAGCCGGTATGGCTGGCGTATCCTCTTCTATCCACTGTCCTTGCTGCTCACCATAAACACTGGTGCTCGAGACAAAAAACACATGCTTTAACGCGCGTTGATCAATATTTGCCAGTACATGGCGCAAGCCGTCAACATACGTCTGCTGGTAAGTCTGTCCGGCCACCGGCGCCAGGCAATACAACAATATTTCCGGCGACTGGTTCGCCAAGGCAGGCATTTCTGCTTGCGTGACCACATCCATCGCTAACACCTGCACGCCTGCTGGCCCTGGCTGTGGCGAGCGCCGGACGATGGTGAGTGTATGGCCTTGTGCCAAGGTCGCCTGTGCAATCAGCTGACCCAGCGCACCACAGCCTATCTGCAACACATGCATCGCATCCCTTTACAGCGCAAGGCCAGCCACAGGATGCTTGCGCAAATAGCGCTCGGCCATCAACATCGCTGACATCGTTTTGCTATCGGTAATTTCACCGTCTTCAATCGCTTGCATCACACGCGCAAACGGCCACACCATCACATCCATGGCCTCATCAACATCCCTGGCATGAGCGCCCAGCGACAATTCTGTCGCCAGATACATATGAATGACCTCATTGGAATAACCGATGCAAGGATGTTGTATCCCCAACTTAACCCAAGTTTTTGCCGTATACCCTGTTTCTTCAAGCAATTCACGTTGGCCCGTGGTCAACACTGGCTCCCCCGCGTCGATCTTACCGGCGGGCAACTCTATAAACACCTGCTTGAGTGGGTAACGGAACTGGCGCTCAAGGACAACCTCACCCGACTGTGTCAATGCCACAATAGCTACTGCACCGGGATGGGTAACATATTCGCGACTACTCACCCGGCCATTGGGCAATCGCGCTTCGTCATAACGCACTGTCAGCATTTTGCCCTGTGCCATGACCGCACTGGAAACGGTCGTTTCAATTAAATGTGTATCCTCAACTACGGCTGTGACTTCTGTCATATTTCTCTTTACTGACTGAAACGGTTTGATAAAACCAACTGTTTATTTAATGTTTAACTTTTGAAGGTATTGCACTCTTTCAGGTCACCTGACTGCAAGCCTTGTTTGAACCAATATACCCGTTGTTCGGAACTGCCATGGGTGAAACTATCCGGCACGGCATACCCCTGCGCCTGCTTTTGTAAGGTATCATCGCCAATCGCGGTCGCCGCCTGTAGCGCTTCTTCGACATCCCCGGCTTCCAGCACATGGTATTGCTGATCTGCATAATAAGCCCAGACACCTGCATAACAATCCGCTTGTAACTCCAGCTTAACCGAATAAGCATTGGACTCGGCCTCAGAACCCGCCTGCTGCCTGGCTTGCTGCACTTTGGCCGAGGTCCCCAGCAGATTTTGTACATGATGCCCAACCTCATGCGCAATCACATAGGCCTGGGCAAAGTCGCCTGGAGCTTTAAAGCGGTCTTGCAGCTCCTGGTAAAAACTCAAATCAATGTAGACCTTTTGGTCTGGCGGACAGTAAAAAGGGCCCATGGCCGATTGTCCCTGACCGCAGGCAGTGCTGGTCATCCCACTAAAAATCTGCAAGCCAGGCACCGTATATTGACGTCCCAAGGCGGCAAACTGCTGTTTCCAGATTTGCTCGGTACTCCACAGCACCTGAGACACAAACTTCACTTTTGGGTCCTGCCTTTCGGCAGGAGTCTGTGGCGCCTCAGCCGCAGGCTGGACCTGCTGCGCCAGGTTTAACACCATCTGTGGATCCACCCCAAAATACATGGCGACCAACACCAGCGCAACCGTCCCTAAGCCAATACTGCGCCCACCCAAACCGCTACCGCGGCGGTCTTCAACATGCTGGCTTTCTTCCAAATCGTCGAGTCGCACAAAAATCTCTCTATCCGTATGAATGAAAAATGTTGCGGGAATGTGATTACTTTAGCATGCAGCACTGATAAAATCACACCATGTTTACTGGGATTATTCAAACCGTCGGCCGGATTGCCGAAGTCGTTCCTCATGGCGAAGATTGTGCATTACGCATAGAAGCGCCTGGATTGGGAATGGAAGATGTGCAGTTGGGAGACAGCATTGCCGTGAATGGGGTGTGCCTGACAGTCACAGACTTTAATTCACGCAGTTTTCAGGTCATGGTATCCAAAGTCACGCTTGCCGTGACTACCAGCCTGAGCAAACCTGGCCCCGTTAACCTGGAAAAAGCCATGCGCCTGGCGGACCGTCTTGGCGGTCACCTGGTCACAGGCCATGTCGACGGGCTAGGCAAGATCACCGCCCTCGCGCCGGTGGGCGAATGTTGGGAGCTGAAAATAAGCGCCCCTCACGCGATCAGCAAATACATTGCAAAAAAAGGCTCACTTTGCGTCAACGGCATCAGCCTCACCGTCAATGAAATTGTGCGGGATGAGGTCAGCATTAACTTGATTCCGCATACCATGCAACACACCATGATGCAGTATGCCAAAGCAGGCGACCTGGTGAATCTCGAAATTGACGTGATTGCGCGTTATGTCGAGCGGATGCAAGCCTGGGAGCAAGAGTAATGTCAGCACAGATTAGTCCTATTGAAGCCATTATTACCGATATCCGTGCCGGAAAAATGGTCATTCTGGTAGATGACGAACACCGCGAAAACGAAGGTGACTTTGTCATTGCCGCAGAATTTGTCACTGCTGAACACATCAACTTCATGGCCAAGTATGGCCGCGGGCTGATCTGCCTGACCTTGACTGAACAGCGCTGCCGGCAATTAAACCTGCCACCCATGGTGCAAAAAAATGGCACGCGCCTGGGCACCAACTTCACGGTTTCCATTGAAGCGGCTGAGGGCGTCACTACGGGTATTTCCGCCGCAGACCGTGCAACCACCATCCGTGCGGCCATTGCCAAACAGGCCAGTGCCGCCAGTATCGTCAGTCCAGGTCACATTTTTCCTTTATCTGCCATGAATGGCGGCGTGCTGGTACGCGCCGGCCATACCGAGGCAGGTTGTGACCTGGCACAACTGGCAGGTTGTGAACCTGCCAGCGTCATCTGTGAAATCCTGAAGGATGACGGCGAGATGGCCAGGCTACCAGACCTGATGCAGGTCGCCGCCGAACACAATATCAAGATTGGTACCATTGCCGACTTGATCCACTACCGTGCCGCACACGAAAGACTGATTGAGCGTAGCGCCGAGCGCGAGATAGAAACCGTGTTTGGAGCGATGCAACTGATTGCCTACCGCGACCACATTGCCCAGGAAACCCATCTGGTGCTGGTCAAAGGCCAGCCAGAGCAAAGTGATGAAGTGCTGGTCCGTGTCCATGAGCCACTATCGATGATAGACCTGTTGGATAGCAGCCACCAATCGCATAGTTGGAATCTGCTGCAAGCGATGCGCACCATTAGCCAGGCGGCTTGTGGCGTCATCGTACTCATCAACCATGATGAAGATGGCCTGGGCCTGACTGATCGCATTTTGCGCGCCGACCAAAAACTGGTCCTCAATCAGGAATTACGTAATTACGGTATCGGCTCACAAATCCTGCTGGATCTCGGCGTGAAGAAAATGCGCCTGATGGCTGCCCCACGCAAAATGCCGAGTATGGATGGCTTTGGTTTTGAAATTACCGGGTACTTGAGCGCAGAGGAAGCGCATGCATGACTTTGTGATAAAGCCTCCCCGATGACTGAGCAATTGACTTTGAATGAGCAGGCAAACCGCCTGGACCTGACTGGCCAAATCCTGATTGCGATGCCCGCCATGCAGGACCCCTACTTCACCAAAAGCGTGATCCTGATCTGTAACCATGACGAAGATGGCGCCATGGGCATGATCCTCAACCATCCGCTAAAACTGAATGTGGGCGATCTGTTTGAGCAACTGGACATGGCATGCGAGGTTGCGCAACAACAAGCCCGCCCCGTGCATTTTGGCGGGCCGGTACAAGTTGAACGTGGCTTCGTCCTGCATGCACCCGCCACGGAATTCAACACCACCATGGGCTTGTCCGCCACACTAGCGATGACTTCGTCTAAAGATATCCTCGAAGCCGCCGCCCGTGATGAAGCGCCGCAAGACATGTTTATTGCACTGGGCTATACCGGCTGGGCTGCTGGTCAGCTTGAACAGGAAATCCAGGACAACGCTTGGCTGACACTGCCGCTGACTGAAGATCATCAACTACATAAATTGATTTTTAAATTGCCCAGTGATGACAAACTTGCTTGGGCCATGCAGCAATTAGGCGTGGATTTTGCCACCTTGTCCGAGGTTGCCGGGCATGCCTGATGCAACCAGGCCTGGCAAACAGCCACTCAACCAGAGCCATTTACCGATTACCCAACGCCGCTATCCTGACATCACCGGCACCTTACTGGCGTTTGATTTTGGTGAAAAACGGATTGGCGTCGCAGTCGGCGACACCCTGCTCAAACTCGCCCATCCGCTGTTGACCATAGAAGCTGAAGAAAACGCTACCAAGTTTGCGCAAATTGAATCCTTGCTAAAAGAATGGCAACCAGTACTGCTGGTAGTCGGCCTGCCGATGTCACTGGATGGGGAGGCACACACCATGACGGCCTTGGCACAAAAGTTTGCCCAACGCCTGGAAGGCCGCTTTAACTTGCCAGTCGTCATGGTAGATGAACGGCTCTCTTCGGCGGAGGCCTCGCAATCGCTGCGCGAAGCAGGCATCCACGGCCGGGCGCAAAAGCAGATGCTGGACCAGGTTGCTGCCCAAACTATATTACAATCTTATTTTGATGCTTATCACACAGGTGCGTAGCACAGGATGCCCATGACTTTACCTGATCCCGAACAATTACTTGATCATTTGTATGCGCAACTCAAGCCGCGTATCCAGGCCGAGACTGCCCTAGTAGGTATTTATACCGGCGGCGTCTGGCTTATGCAAAAACTGTTGCAGCGTTTGCAGGACGAATTAGGCCACGACATCGTGCATGGCAAGCTGGATGCCGCCATGTACCGCGATGATTATGCGCAACGCGGCCTGAAAACAGCCGCGCAGCCTGCACAAATTCCGTTTGATGTAAACGGTAAACATATCATCCTGATTGATGACATTTTTTATACGGGCCGCACCACACGTGCCGTCATGAATGAATTATTTGATTATGGCCGTCCCGCATCGGTGCAATTGGCCGTACTGATCAACCGTGGCGGCGCCCAACTACCGATCCGCCCCGATATGACTGGCGCCGATCTGCCATTGCAGGCCAATCAATCGTTTGAACTGGCGATCAACACTCAGGGCAAACTGCACCTGAGCATTGCCACCTCGGCAGCGAATGGAGTGGATGCCCATGTATAACCCGCAACTCAACGCCCAGGGCCAGCTGCAACACTTGCTAAGCATCGAAGGTCTGCCCAAGCGCATCCTGACCGATATTCTGGACACCGCCGAAAACTTTGTCGGCGTTGCCGAACGCGAAGTGAAAAAAGTGCCGCTGCTGCGTGGCAAAACCGTCTGCAATATCTTTTTTGAAAACAGTACGCGTACGCGCACCACGTTTGAAATTGCCGCCAAACGCCTGTCGGCCGATGTGCTCAACCTCAATGTCAGCACCTCTTCACAATCCAAAGGCGAGACCATTCTTGATACGGTGAACAACCTGATTGCCATGCATGCGGATATGTTTGTGGTCCGTCACCAGCAAAGCGGTGCCGCGCATTTCATTGCGCAACACGTGCCACCGCACATCAGCGTGATCAATGCCGGCGATGGCCGCCATGCGCACCCGACCCAAGGCTTGCTGGATGTATTCACCATCCGCAAATACAAGCCAGAGATGCACAACCTGCGCGTGGCGATTGTGGGCGATGTCTTGCATTCGCGCGTTGCCCGCAGTGAAATCCATGCGCTGACCACCTTGGGCGTCCCTGAAATTCGGGTGATCGCACCGCGTACCCTGCTGCCTGCCGATGTGGAAAAGCTGGGTGTGCAAGTATTCCACAATATGGAGCAAGGCCTCAAAGACGTAGACGTTGTCATGATGTTGCGCCTGCAAAACGAGCGCATGTCCGGGGCCTTGTTACCCAGCTCACAGGAGTTTTTCCAGACCTTTGGTTTGACCCCTGAACGCCTGGCACTGGCTAAGCCGGATGCCATTGTGATGCACCCAGGCCCAATGAACCGGGGAGTAGAAATTGATTCGGCAGTGGCGGATGGCAAACAATCCGTCATCCTGCCGCAAGTAACCTATGGGATTGCAGTACGCATGGCGGTGATGGCAATTCTGGGAGGAGGCAGCGCCGCATGAATATCCTGATTACACAAGGCCGCTTGATGGATGCCAGCCAACAACTGGACCAAGTACAAGACCTCTATATCAGCGCAGGCAAGATTGTCGGCATAGGTGAGGCACCAACAGGCTTCAAGCCTGACCAGACACTGGATGCCCAAGGCAAATGGGTGTTGCCCGGCCTGGTGGATTTGTGTGCCCGCCTGCGCGAACCAGGCAGCGAATACAAGGCAACCTTGCTAAGTGAGTTGCGTGCGGCGATGGCAGGTGGTGTTACCAGCCTGGCTTGCCCGCCAGATACTGATCCCGTGCTCGACGAGCCTGGACTGGTTGAGATGCTCAAGCACCGCGCCAAGTCGCAGGCGCTGGCCCATGTCTACCCGCTTGGTGCGGTGACACGGCAATTAGAAGGCCAGTTACTGACTGAAATGTATGCCTTGACTGCTGCCGGATGCGTAGGCTTTTCGCAGGCGGATGCAGCGATTGTCGATACCCAGGTGCTCTGGCGGGCGTTTGAATATGCCGCGACTTTCGGCTATACGCTGTTTATGCGGCCTGAGGATCCCTATCTGGCAAAAAACGGGGTCGCACATGACGGTGAAGTCGCTTCCAGGCTGGGTCTCAAAGGCATCCCGGCGGCGGCAGAAAGCATTGCACTGCAAACCATGCTGCGCATTGCCCAAGCCACAGGCGCCAAATTGCATATTGCCCGCGTCTCCACCGCTGAGTCAGTTGAGTTGATCAGGCAAGCCAAACAGGCGGGCATGACCGTCACTGCGGATGTCAGTATCCAGCACCTGCACCTGACCGACATGGATATCGGCTTTTTTGACAGCATGGTGCATCTAAAACCGCCCGTTCGTACCCAACGTGACCGCGATGCCTTACGCGCTGGCCTGCTGGACGGTACGCTAGATGCGATTTGTTCGGATCATACGCCAGTTGACGATGATGCCAAGGCACTCCCGTTTGCCGAATCACACCCCGGGGCTTCCGCACTAGAGCTCTTGCTACCCCTGACCTTGAAATGGTCAGCCCAGGCAAAACTCTCGCCCTTGCAAGCCCTGGCCAAAGTAACGCAGATACCCGCCCGAATTCTGGGCGTCAGTGCTGGCACTTTACAAACCGGTGCAACGGCTGATGTGGTGATTTACGACCCTGAAATGGAGTGGCGCGTCGATGGCCGAGCCCTGATCAGCCAAGGCAAGAATACGCCATTTGTGAATCACAGCCTGTCTGGTAAGGTCACGGCAACCATTACCCAAGGGAACCTGGTATTTCAGCAGGAAACCATGCAACTGAATAGCCAATCCTGATAGCTTGGGAATAGGATTAGTGCCAAAAGGACGATGATCCTGCCCTAAGCTCTTAGGGCAGGATTTGACTTAATAAATGTTCGAATAAAAGTTTTGTTATTGCTAAGTCGCCTTTCGATTGCGTCGTACCAGAACCCCTATCAAACCTAAACCCACTAGCAATAAAGCAAAACCTTCAGGCTCTGGTACGGGTGTAACACTAAAAGTTGAAGTGAGTGTTTGGGTCATGGTGGTGTAATCATCTACCCCTTTGTATGTGCCATAGCCAGTTGCACCGGCAAACAAGCCTGTACCGCCAGTGATCAGCAAATCGCCTGTATACCAAATTTTGCTAAACGGAGACGCAATTGCAGGATCAACATTTGCCTCTGTCGCGTAAGGTCCGTTGGATAAAATGGTGCCAAAGATAGTATCCCCATTTTTTAAAGTTTCGGTGAATTGGCACACTCCGGCACAGCTTAAAACACTGGTTGCCACGTTAAACAAAAACTCAGTTGAGGTCGTGAGCGAAGTCGAGAAAAGACTAGCATCCCCACTCACGAGATTATTAGGCAATAAATTGACCGTGGTTTTGTAAAGAATATTGCTATAACCCAGACCAGTATCCACTTCTGTGACTGTTTGCGAAAAAAGACCGCTGTAAGTTTGTTCAACATTGTAAGTAGCTGCATTAGCATTCATTGCAAAAAAATTGAATGTCGACAAACTAACGAACATGACCAGCGAACTCAAAGCTTTTGTGATCTGCATAAAAAATCCTTTCGGTTTAAAACAAATTGGATAAAGATCAAACTAGAAAATAATTAGCTCTGGTGGCGGCGCAATGCACCACCCAGCAACCCCAAACCAGCTAATAGCAGTGCCCCACTTTCAGGCTCTGGAACTGCGGCCACTGCATAGACAGGTATAGAAAAATAGCTAGGGCCGCCAACACCGCTAATATTCTCTGTAATCAAAGGGAATGCAAATTGATCACTGTAATAAGTGCCGTAATCAATCATCGCTCCGTAACTAACTGGTACTTGATAATCAACACCAAAACCTGTGGCACTTAAATTAACCGTTGAAGGTGTGGTAGATAAAAACTGCTTGGCATTAGAGAACTCGAAACCAGCGCCAATTAAAGTAAACTCTCCAGCGATTGAGTCAGGGCCGCCATAATTCTGAACAAGAATATGGATGTAATTTGTAATACCGGATGTCAAATTGCTGGTGATTGTTTGCAATGGCCCACTGAAAAATGAAGTTGAGCCGATTAAATTTCCCTGCTGAGTATCATCAGTAGAAATGAAAATATCGGCATAATCGTCGGCCCCTAATATAAAACTCACTGTTGAGTTTGCTTGCGCAGTGCCTAAACTCAACATCATAGCTGCGGTAAAAAATAACTTATTCATAAAAACTCCTTAAAGATGAAGTGAAAAAAATTCAAGTTATCGTTTGCTGCCAATCTCTTTTAAGTTCGCCAACTTAGTGGATGGCTATTGCGGAGAACTCATGGTGCAAACTGAAAAAATTGTGCCTGGCGCTATAATTAATCGCTTGATTCACTGTCGGCTGTTTCACAGAGAGCGTAATCAGGCCACAAGGGGAGTTTGCTTTTCAATGCGCCTCCAAATACCTAATTACTAAAGCACCAGAGTCTCAACCGTGACGACGCATCACGCCACCTAGCAAGCCTATACCTGCCAGCAGCATAGCCACGCTCTCAGGCTCTGGCACAGCCGCGATTTGTCCGGGACTTACAGCCCATGCATAGAATAGGCTGTTCGTAAAGCTGTCGTTCTTAACGGATGGTGACTGGTAGCCATAGTTGGTACCGAAGCCCCACGCACCATCAGCATTCGGCGCGGATTCCGTGCCAGACCAGTACAATGAAGATTGCTCGTTTACAAATGTGTTGTTCGGGTCTTTAATGCCATAGTCTGGTTGATTATCTCCATAGATATCTTTGCTTGCCAAACTACCTAGCTCTTGATAGTACAGCTCAGCCAGCTCATCACCTTTGGCTGTGCCATTGGTGGCGCTGTTATAGCCGCAATCTGTACCACTGTAAGCAAAAAAATCACACCCAGGTGTACCACGGTCTATTATGGTGGGGAGATGCCACTGATTGCCGCCGGCATAGCTAATGCTGTTAAGGTAGTTTATATAAGCGATAGCACCAAACCAGCTAGTACTACCGTTGCTGGAAAAATCACTGGCGCTGATGATATAAGTGCCTGTGGGACTATAAAAGTTAGGCGTGTTGCTGATGGTGGGGCTGGCCGCAATAATGGCATTCACAACCGTATCAAAACCCTGGCTGGCAAACATACTGCCTAATAAATTTGCATCCTTAGTCCATGTCACATCACTCACTGAGCTGTAGACTAAATCTGTACCATTGGCAGTATAACTGGTGAGTTTGGCGTGGGCTTGCGTCGCAGCCAGTAGCATCAAGCCAGCCAGCAGTGGTTTGGTTGGTGTAATCAATTGCATGGTGTGTACCCTTAGGATAAGAAGCCTGTAAAGCGGTCGCCAGTCGTTTTTATTTAATTTTCACGGCGTCAGTGACTGGTCGCGTGTTATGTGAGCTATGGTAGGGATGGAAATAAAATCGCACATCCCCCAACTGGGGGAGCAATCATTATTTTCATGAAAAGCTTAAGTGCTTATGGGATGGTGTGAAATTAAAGTCTGTTGAATCAGCGCAAGAATTTAGAAACTACTGTGGTGTTGCATTTGCTGCACACATTTATCGCATGCTAATCAGCATTCAAATTCTTAGCTGACTTTTGTAGGAAATTGCTCGGTAGATGCAACATGAGTCGAATCAATTCAGACTGCTGGTTAGTTGAAGTTTTTTGGTAAATTATTTGCAATTGTTTTCTGACTGTATCGTGTTTTAAACCAAGTCTTTGTGCTATTTCCTTTTGTGCAAAACCTTCCGCCAGTAATATTGCTATTCGACACTCGGCAGGTGTTAGACCAAATGCGGCACTTAGAAGAGAGGCATCAACTTTGGGTGCAGATTCGGGGTGATAAAAAAAAAGCATTACGAGTGGACGCAACCCATAAGCTCTCATTACTCTTTGTGGTGGCAACATTGTATAAAAAGCATAAAGTGTCTTATGATCAATTGAGGATGAGATTTGTAAGGTTTTAAAGTTAGAAGTTTCATCAAAACTTGATGTTTTGATGGCGATTTCCATAACTTCGCACTCATTCAAATAGATCTGCTGATATTTAGGCGGCATTTGTAAACGACCTTCCTTAATGCTAACTAAGTCAGTGACTTTCAGCATTTGTTTGGCTGATTCATTTACATGCATTACTTCACCATGCACAGAAGTAAGTATGACAGGTTGTCTTAATTTATTGACTAGCGTGTGTCCGACCAAAGCTTGAGTTGAATAAATAAAGTTCTGAATTGAAAGGCGACAAACCCTACACATATGAGGAAGTAGCTTATTTAGGAAGTTAAGACACTCTTTGGAAATTGGTCCTTGCATAGGGCTCGTGAAAACCCCAAAGTAGACAACTGCACGCTCATCATCAACCAGCTTACATATGGAAGAATATTTAACATCGGCTGGCGCGAGAAATTCTTGGTAAATAGGATGTTTAGCCATAACCTCCTCACCAACTGTTTCATAATCATGAACCCAGTAACCTGGTAATTTATCAGTCAAATGTTGTAGCCGTAGCTCAACAAATTGATATTTATGCAAATATGCGAACTCGGACTCTACTGACACATTGGCATGTTCACTAAACGATATAGCATGATTACTTTTATCCTGTGCAATCATGTGAATAACCTTTATACCCAGCACTTTGCTCAAGTGAAGTAAAAATGGCTCCCAACCCGTTTCATCCTCAAGGCTTTGGTAAAGAAGCTCAGTCAGTTGATTAATACTTTCGTCAGAAAAATTGACTTGAATGTCATTTGAAGTTCTTACCGATTTCATGAATAACCCACTAAATTAGCTTTTAACTAAAAAAGCTGTCAAATAGAAATTCAGAGCACAAATACTCACATATATTAAATATTTGTATGGAAAATATCCATGCACAAATGGGGGGTATTGAAGCAACAAACGGCCACCAATTAACAAGCCACTTTTAACTGAGAGCAAGTGATTTTTTTGATAAGTTGGGAAGAAATCAGAATTATTTTGTTGAAAAAATCTGCGGAGAAGGTGCTCATTAATGGTTGCCTCACTAACGAGCATGTACAGAAAAAAGTATTTGATACCTTATAAAATATCCAGATCAGAAATCTTGCTGCGTTCCTGATTTTCCGGGTTGGCGACTTTGCTGTTGAGTTTAAACTTGAGTCGCAAGTCGTTGACAGAGTCGGCATTACGCAAGGCGTCGTCGTAACTGATCTGACCAGTTTCAAACAGGTCAAACAAAGCCTGGTCAAAGGTTTGCATCCCTAACTCACGGGATTTGGCCATGACTTCTTTAATGCCATGGACATCGCCTTTGTAAATCAGGTCTGAAAGCAGGGGGGAATGCAGCAACACTTCTACTGCAGCCACACGACCAGAGCCATCCACCTTAGGTATCAGGCGTTGTGAGGCAATACAGCGCAGATTGAGCGACAAGTCCATCAGCAGTTGCTGGCGGCGCTCTTCGGGGAAAAAGTTAATAATGCGGTCCAGCGCCTGGTTGGTGCTGTTGGCGTGCAAGGTAGCCAGGCATAAGTGGCCGGTTTCAGAAAAGGCGATCGCATAATCCATGGTTTCACGGTCGCGGATTTCGCCGATCATGATCACATCCGGCGCCTGGCGTAAGGTATTTTTGAGTGCGGCGTGCCAATTGTCTGTATCCACGCCCACTTCGCGCTGGGTGACGATACAGTTGCGGTGGCTATGTACAAATTCTACCGGGTCTTCAATGGTGATAATGTGGCCGTAGCTGCTCTCATTGCGGTGACCCAGCATGGCAGCCATCGAGGTTGACTTACCCGAGCCCGTGCCGCCGACAAAAATAATCAGGCCGCGCTTTGCCATCACCACATCTTTGAGCACAGGCGGCAAGTTCAAATCATCAAATTTGGGGATATTGGTATTGATCACACGGATCACCAGGCCAATCGCACTGCGCTGCACGAAGGCATTGACGCGAAAACGGCCTACCGATGGCATGCTGATGGCAAAATTGCACTCCATGGTCTCCTTGAACTCTTGCGCCTGTTTGTCATTCATCACCACACGCGCAATTTCAGCGGTTTGCTGGGTACTCAAAGTTTGTGAGGTAATCGGCGTCAACTTACCATCAATCTTCATGGCAGGCGGAAAGCCTGCGGTAATAAACAAATCCGAGGCTTTACGCGTGACCATGAGCTTCAACAGGTCGTTGATAAACTTTTCGGTTTGCGCGTGATCGGCGCCGGTCTGCATGCTGCTATCCATCTTTAATATTTACCCGATAATGCCGTCACGGTTAGCGGCCTTTGTGCGTGCCTCGTCTGCACTGATCACATTACGGCGCACCAGGTCTTGCAGATTCTGGTCCAGCGTTTGCATGCCCACGCTCTGACCAGTCTGGATGGCAGAATACATTTGTGCAATCTTGTTTTCGCGGATCAGGTTTCGGATGGCGGGGGTGCCGATCATGATTTCATGCGCAGCGACCCGGCCCTGCTCGTCCTTGGTTTTACACAGGGTTTGCGAAATGACGGCGCGTAACGACTCTGAGAGCATAGAGCGCACCATTTCTTTTTCTGCCGCCGGGAACACATCGACCACGCGGTCTATGGTTTTGGCCGCAGAGCTGGTATGCAAAGTACCAAACACCAAGTGACCAGTTTCGGCCGCAGTCAGCGCCAGACGGATCGTTTCCAGGTCTCGCATTTCACCTACCAGAATCACATCCGGGTCTTCACGCAAGGCTGAACGCAGGGCGTTTTCAAACGACATGGTATGCGGCCCGACTTCGCGCTGGTTAATCAATGACTTTTTCGAGGTATGCACAAACTCAATCGGGTCTTCCACGGTGAGGATATGCGACATCTGTGATTCGTTGATGTAATCAATCATGGCCGCCAAAGTCGTCGACTTACCGGAACCAGTCGGCCCGGTGACGAGCACAATCCCGCGCGGCGTATCGGCGAGATCCTTGAATACACGCGGGGCGTTGAGCTCTTCCAGCGTCAACACCTTGCTTGGAATGGTACGGAATACCGCACCGGCCCCGCGTTGATGGTTAAACGCATTCACCCGGAAACGCGCCAGGTCAGAAATCTCGAATGAAAAGTCGCACTCCAGTTTCTCTTCATAGACTTTGCGCTGGCTGTCATTCATGATGTCGTACAACATGTTATGTACTTCGGCATGATCCATGGCTGGCAAGTTGATTTTACGCACATCGCCATGCACACGTATCATCGGTGGCAAGCCGGCAGACAAATGTAAGTCCGAGGCTTTGTTTTTAACTGAAAATGCCAATAAATCTGAAATATCCACAATCCACTCCAGTGATTATTTATATAATATTATTTTTTACCGCGACCCTGCACTGTATTGCCTCCCATGACTGACATCGCTGACAATCTGGCCCTGATACGCCAACAATTGGCACAGGCACGTGAAAGTTACCAGGCCAAACAAAGCGTGACACTCTGTGCGGTCAGCAAGGCACAGCCGGCATCTGCCCTCAGGGAAGCCTATCAGGCCGGACAAACCGTTTTTGGTGAAAACTATCTGCAAGAGGCTCTCGCCAAACAACAGCAATTGCAAGACTGTGCAATAGCATGGCATTTTATTGGCCCGATTCAAAGCAACAAAACACAGCCGATTGCCGCGCATTTCGATTGGGTGCATTCGGTGGACCGCCTTAAAATCGCACAACGCCTGTCTGATGCACGCCCGGCAGACAAGCCGCCGTTAAACATTTGCCTGCAAGTCAATATTAGCGAGGAATCAAGCAAAAGTGGTGCCAGCGCTCAAGAGGTATTGGATCTGGCTTTAAATATCAGGCAGTTACCCCACTTGCATTTGCGTGGCCTGATGGCGATTCCCGCCCCCGTGGCAGATTTCAACCAGCAACGTGACCAATTTCGGCAGGTGCGGGCCCTGTTTGATCACCTGAACGCGCAAGGCGTGCAACTGGATACCCTCTCTATTGGCATGAGTGGTGACTTTACCGCAGCGATTGCCGAAGGCGCGACGCTGGTGCGCATAGGCACGGCCATTTTTGGGGCCCGTCCGCACAAATCCGATAACGACTCAGCAAAAGAAGGAACTTGAACATCATGCAATCACTGTCAGCCACCCGCATCGCCTTTATTGGCGGCGGCAATATGGCACAAGCGTTAATGATAGGCCTGCAACAACGTGGCTTTTCCATGTCCAATATTACGGTCATAGATCCAGACGCCAGCAAACACGCCGCGCTGCAAGCCAAACTAGGTGTGAACACCAGTGAAGTGCTTTCAGCAGCCGCGCTAGCCGTAGATGCTGTGGTGCTGGCAGTCAAACCCCAGCAATTACAAGCTGTGGCGCAATCGCTGGCTCCGCATTTGCAGTCACAACTGGTGATCTCGGTTGCCGCCGGAATCCGCACTGGTGATTTAAGCCGTTGGCTGGATGGCTACCAGACCTTGATACGCACCATGCCCAATACCCCGGCACAAATTCAGGCCGGCATTACTGGCGCTTATGCCCTGCCAGCCGTCTCAGTTGGCCAGCGCGACATTGCCGACCAGTTATTGCAAGCGGCAGGTGAAGTGGTTTGGCTAGAAGCTGAAGACCAGCTGGATGCGGTGACCGCGATTTCAGGCAGTGGCCCAGCTTATGTCTTTTTGATGATAGAAGCCCTGACCGCCGCAGGCGTCGCGCTTGGCCTCAGTGAGGCCCAATCACAACAACTGAGCCTGGCCACGTTTAAAGGCGCGAGTTTGCTGGCAGCATCCAGCGCCACCCCGGTCGCTACCCTGCGTGAGCAAGTCACCTCCAAAGGGGGCACCACCGAACAGGGGCTGATCAGTATGCGCGAACACGATATTCATGGCATGATGCAACATGCCGCAGCACAGGCAGCACGCCGCGCCAAAGAACTTGGCGATCAATTGGGAGCACAATAATGTTGCAAAACATGACGACTTTTTTGTTGAATGCCGCATTTGGCATTTTGACTTTTTTACTGGTGTTGCGCTTTTTAATGCAATGGACCCGGACTTCATTCCAGAATCCGCTCGGACAAATGGCTATGGCCTTAACTGACTTCATGGTGAAGCCTGCCCGCAAACTGATTCCGCCCGCCCGCCAGCTGGATTTATCCACTTTGTTGCTAGCATGGCTGACACAAGTCGTGTTATTTGTCTTGCTGACCTTGCTTGCCGGCGCGCCGGTATCCCCTGTGTTTTGGTTTTGGCAAGCGTTTGTCGCCGTGTTAGGCCAAATACTGGATGTGTTTTTTTACGCCATCCTGCTCATGGCGATCTTAAGCTGGGTCAACCCTTACAGCCCGATTTATGGCGTGCTGAACCAGTTGTCAGCACCTATCCTCAACCCGCTACGTAACGTGCTGCCATCAATTCAGGGCTTTGATTTTTCAGCGTTGGTCGCTTTGCTGCTGCTGCAAATGATCAGCCATATCGTGTTGCCAGGGTTGGCAGGCGGCATGCTGTAAAGATCGTGCCCGGGACAGCCATCGCATATGGCGTCCCGGACCGGTGAAACTAAGGCCTAAACCCAGACAATATCAAACTCTTCACGCCCGTATTGGGTGTCCATGTGCAAGGACACCGGGCGTTTGATAAAGTCAGACAAGCTCGCCAGGCTTTGCGACTCCTCGTCGCCCAGCATATTAATCACCTCAGGCGACGCCAGAATCTTGAAGGCTTTGGCATTCTTAAACTGTTTGGATTCGCGCAGTAGCTCACGCATGATTTCATAGCAAATCGTCTGCGCAGTTTTGAGCTCGCCACGGCCCTGACATACCTCGCACGACTCACACAGTAAATGCGCCAGGCTTTCACGCGTGCGTTTACGCGTGAGCTCCACCAGCCCGAGCGCAGAGAAGCCATTCACATTAATCCGGGCACGGTCCAGCGTCACAGCACTGCGCAACTCTTCCAGCACCGCCGCACGCTGTGCATCTTCATCCATATCAATAAAGTCGATGATAATGATGCCACCCAGGTTACGCAGGCGCAGCTGACGGGCAATTGCTTGTGCTGCCTCGAGGTTGGTTTTAAAAATAGTATCTGAGAGGTTTTTGCCACTGACAAAACTCCCGGTGTTCACATCCACCGTGGTGAGCGCCTCAGTCTGGTCAAAGATCAGGTAGCCACCAGACTTGAGTTCTACCTTGCGCGCCAGCGCCTTTTCGATTTCGTTTTCAATATCGTAAAACTCAAACAGCGAGCGTTCGCCTTTGTAGTGCGTCAGCGGTTTCACCGCATGCGAGACGTAGAGTTCGGCAAACTCCTTCAGCCGCTCAAACATCTCGCGCGAATCGACACGGATACTGGTAGTTTCGGTACATACCACATCGCGCAAAATGCGTCGCGGCAAGCTCAAGTCATAAAAAATCAGCGAGCGTTCACCCACTTTGGTGCTCTCGGTCTGGATTTTTTGCCAGACTTTGCGCAAATACTCAATATCCGCCAGCAACTCCTGATCCGTCGCATTCTCTGACATCGTGCGGATGATGTAGCCACCTTCGCGTGCTTCAGGCAACAAACCGAGCAAACGGTTGCGCAAAAACTCGCGTTCTTCTTCGTGATCAATGCGTTGCGACACGCCAATATGTTTCTGGTAAGGCAGGTAGACCAAAAAACGGCCGGCAATGCTGATTTCAGTGGTCAGCCGTGCACCTTTGGTGCCGATCGCCTCTTTAATCACCTGGACGATAATCGACTGCCCTTCATGCAACACCTCCTGAATCGGGCGGTCGGTCTTTACCGCCCCCTCCTCAGTATGGCACTCCATGATGTCGGCCGCATGCAAAAATGCCGCGCGCGGCAGGCCGATCTCCACAAAGGCAGACTGCATGCCAGGCAACACGCGCACAACAGTACCACGATAAATATTGCCGACAATCCCTAGCGACGAAGCGCGTTCAATATGCAACTCCTGAACGATGCCCTGCTCCAGAATCGCCACGCGCGTTTCCTGCGGCGTGACGTTAATCAAAACTTCCTGTGCCAACGACATAGTGCTTATCCAATCCCGAATCTATTTTTTTGACAGCAGTTTACCACGCGTTAAGCAACTGCGCCGTTTCATGCAGTGGTAAGCCCATCACCCCGCTATAACTGCCCTCAATGCGCGAAATCCAGGCCCCGGCACGGCCCTGGATGCCGTAGGCACCCGCTTTATCCATGGGCTCTTCCGAAGCGACGTAATCCTGTAACGCCGCCAACGGCACCGGCATCATCTGCACCCGCGTCGTACTCAGCAAACATTGCACTTGTCCCTGGTGCATCACGGCCACGGCGGTATGGACTTCATGCAAACTTCCACTTAGGCGCGTTAACATCGCCATTGCCTCAGCGGCATCCGCAGGCTTGCCCAATATCTCGTTACCCAGCGCCACCGTGGTATCTGCCGCCAGAATGGGCAACCCGCGCTGGCTATGCGCCGCATGGATCGCTTGCGCTTTGGCCACCGCCAAACGTTGTACATAAACAGCGGGATCTTCGCCAAGCAGGCAAGATTCATCAATATCTGCGGGCAAAATTTCACAATGCACGCCTAATTGCGCCAATAACTCGACGCGGCGAGGGCTGCGCGAGGCCAAAATAATAGTGCGACGATTCATCATCTTTATGTCTTTACCCAATGGACCGCGTGCGGCAGCGTGGCTTAGCCTGCTGCGCGCAGCATTAAAAACGCTATTATGTCTTATTCCAGCCCAGGTTTAACCAGACTTTGCCGGTTGAGCGGGACCTGCCTGCTTTGTGTACAATACCACCTCGTTTGACATTTGAAGCCTCGCCCATGAACGCCATTGAACAGCTCATACAGCGCGCCGACCACCTGATTACCCGCCTGGAAAGCCTGTTGCCACCCCCTCCTGCCGAGCCAGACTGGCAAGCCGTGGCCTGGCGCTGGGTCAAACATAACGGGCACGGCCAGTTACAGGCCGTTGCACATCCCCACCAAATCCTGCTGGATGATATCCGCTTTATTGACCGGCAAAAAAATGAGGTGGTACGCAATACACGCCAGTTTTTACAAAGCCTGCCTGCCAACCACGTATTGCTGACAGGCGCACGAGGCACCGGTAAATCCTCGCTGGTAAAGGCAGTGCTCAACGCCTACGCCAGCGAAGGCTTACGTCTGATCGAAGTCGAAAAGCAAGACCTCACAGACCTGCCGCAAATCACTCAATTGATCCGCCAACGCCCGGAAAAGTTTATTATTTTTTGCGATGACCTGACCTTTGAAGCGCATGATCTGGGTTACAAAGCCCTCAAAGTCATCCTCGATGGCTCGATTGAAAATGCATCCTCCAACCTGCTGGTCTACGCCACCTCCAACCGCAAAAACCTGATGCCGGAATACATGGCGGACAACCAGCCCATTCTTGATCAAGGTGAAATCCGCCAAAACGACACCATAGATGAAAAAACCTCGTTGGCAGAGCGCTTTGGCCTATGGCTATCGTTTTACAGTTTCGACCAGGATGAATACCTGAATATTGCCGCGCACTGGCTAAAAACTTTCGGCATTAAGATGGATGATGCCGCCCGTCACGCTGCCCTGCAGTTTTACCATACGCGTGGCGCCCGCAGCGGCAGAGTAGCCTATCAGTTTGCCAAAGACTATGCCGGCCAACTGCAACTGAAATCCTGAGCCATGACAAAACTCGTCCAAGTCGCCGTCGCTATCCTGATCCGCCCCAATGGCGAATACCTGCTCGCCAGCCGTCCCAACGGCAAAGGCTGGGCTGGCTGGTGGGAATTCCCCGGCGGCAAAATCGAATCTGGCGAAACACCAGAAAATGCCTTGATCCGAGAATCGCAAGAGGAACTCGGCATTACGCCCACACAAATCCAGCCATGGATCAAACGCCGCTACGACTACCCGGCCACACATGACGCCGAAGCCAAAACCGTGCTGCTGCACTTTTTCTTTGTGCATGCCTGGCAAGGCGAATTACAAGCACGTGAAGGCCAGCAGTTTGCCTGGCAGCATCCACGCACCCTCAACGTCAGCCCCGTGCTGCCTGCCAATGCACCCATCATGCAATCCCTCAGCCTGCCGCCTGTGTATGCCATCAGCAATCTCCAGGAAATGGGTGAACACGCATTCTTGCAAGCGTTAAAGCAGCAGCTCGACCATGGCCTGCAATTGCTGCAAATCCGCGAATCACAGCTTGATGACGCAGCACTCGCCAAATTGAGCGAGGAAGTATTACAGCTATGTGCGCCTTATGACTGCCGCTGCTTACTCAATGGCAGCCCCGAACAAGCATTACAACTCGGCTACCACGGCGTGCATTTAAATAGCCAGCGCCTGCTGGCCCTCACACAAAAACCGGATAAATTGTTAGTAGGTGCCTCTTGCCATAACCGCGTAGAGTTAGCGCAAGCACAATCATTACAACTAGACTTTGCAATGCTCTCCCCTGTGCTACCAACAAAAAGCCACCCTGAAGCAACTGGACTAGGCTGGGAGCAATTTGGTGAAATGTTAAATGGGCTTGAAATTCCAGTGTATGCACTGGGTGGGGTGCAACCTGAGCATCTCCGCCAAGCTCAAGCCAGTGGCGCACGAGGTGTTGCTATGCAGCGTGCGATTTGGGAGTAATTATGTCCGATTTCTATCTTCAGCTCATGCATCGGGAGGCTGTCCGCCGCCTTGAAGATGCTAAATTTTTGCATAACAGAGGAGATTCAGCTCACTTGCTCTCTCTTCTGGGTTTGGAGCTTTTGCTGAAGTTAGTACATGAAGTCGTTGTAGGAAAAAAAACATCACACCGCCACCAATATCACCTTATTTTTCACGACTTGCCTTTAGAAACTCAAAAAGAAATTCTCGAAAGAGCACATGACCGAATTGGTCCTTCTGCATTGGATACAAAGACATCAGATATTTTGAAAGAGTGGGGCAACAACTTTATTAGCCTTCGCTATCCATATGAAAAATACGAAGGACTCACCGAAGCAGAATATCACCAAAAAAGTGAGGACTGGATTCAAGCGGGTGCGCCGTTAGAACAAGCGACATTCCGTTACTTTCCAGAAGAGCTGTTTGGCATAATAGAAGCTCTCAAACAAATGACTAATGCAATGGCTAACAACTCTTTCCAACGGAAACATCCAAAATAATTTACTTCAATCGATTATTTGCTTTTTAGCGAAGTAGACGCATATTAGGAAACGCAGTGAGTAGCTCAAGCCCCCAAACACCAGTGCAAGCCTCAAAGCTCATTGATCAAAAAATTGCAGGGCTTCACGATTGGCGTGGAGCCGTGTTGAGCAATATGCGTGCGCTTATTCATGACGCAATTCCAGACGTCATAGAAGAAGTGAAATGGATGGGCACACCTGTATGGTCTAAAGATGGAATCATTTGTACAGGTGAAACTTATCAATCTAAAGTCAAGTTGACTTTCATTAAAGGGGCGATGCTTGAAGATCCAGCTACGCTCTTTAATTCAAGCTTGGAGGGGAACACCCGGCGAGCGATTGATATCTTTGAAGGAGCGCAGATTGATGTCGCAGCATTTAAAGCATTGATACAGGCAGCGGCAGCGCACAACGGATCGTCAAATAAAGCGCGCTAAACGGACAAAATAATTGCACATAGACACGAATGCATCATTAACTCATGAGCCAACTTAACAATCCATTGCATGGCATTACCCTTGAACAGATCGTCGAACACCTAGCAGCGCATTATGGCTGGGAAGGGCTGGCACTTAAGGTGAATATCAATTGCTTTAAGAATGATCCTTCGGTGAAGTCCAGCCTGAAGTTTTTGCGAAAAATGCCTTGGGCGAGGACTCAAGTAGAAGCTTTGTATGTCGCGACTTTTGTAAAAGGCGCAGGGAGTTAATTTACGGTGCAGATTTCACCGGCATGGTGACAAACTGGTCTGTAATCTTGCCTTGTTTGTCTTTAAAGCACAGTCTGAATTTCACCTGCTCGCCAGCTTTAAATGGCGTGGGTAATTCAAATAACATTAAGTGCAAACCGCCTGGTGCCAGTTTCACTGGCTTGCCTGCAGGCACCGGCAGTTCTTCCATGCTGCGCATTTTCATGATGCCGTTTTGCATGGTCATGCTATGCATTTCTACGCTACCAGCGCGTTCGGTTTCAATATAAACCAGCGTCACATCTTGTGGGCTGTTAAGCGTCAGATAGGCTGCACCCACAAACTGGCCAGGATTGGATGCGCGCACCCAGGCATCTGTGAGTTTAACTTCTGCGCGGGCAAGCACAGATGCACCTAACAGGCACAAAGCGATGATGAGTTTTAAAAATGGGTGTTTTGTTTGCATACGCTAATCCAGGGCAAGATTATTCAGGCTCGTATAAATCTGGTGGCGTGCTGTCAGGGATGCGAAACTTTTCCGAGGCCCAGTCGCCCAGGTCCATGAGTTTGCAGCGTTCGCTACAAAATGGCCGGAACGCATTCGCCGGCGAGTATTCAGTGGTCTCGCCACATGAAGGACACGCCACTTTGCGGGGTTTAACTGCCGCGTGTGTCAATTGTGGCTGGCTCCGGTAAAGTTACAGATAATCATCTTGAACGGGATGTCTTGCTCACAGCCTTTGGGGCGCTGTACAAAGTCTAGCTTTTGAAAGCGGATGTTTATTGCATATTTATTCGCACTGACTTCCGGAAAACACTCTTCATGGTCAATTTCAATGCGCAATAATTGGGCGGGTTTGTGACCTGAAAGCTGTTGCTGATAGGCACCATTATGCGCCACCAGTGATAACACCTGGCCGCTACCGCGCAACAACTGCAAAATCAGGCTGATGGCTTCATACATTGGCATCAAGCGTGATAACCACTGCGTAAAATCTTGCTTACGGCGCTCTACGCCAAGGTAGAGCCAGTGGCGGTATGAGGGCAAATCAAACTCGCAGACGCCGCCAGGAATGCTGGTGCGTTGCTTAACACTCATAAGCCAGTCATTGTCACGCAAGGTTTGCCCGAGTTTTTGATGGTCTGCCCGCAGGGTACTAGCACAACGTTCAAGGCTGTTTAAGGTGCTTTCGAGCGCATCCTGATCGATGTTGGGATTATGTTGCAACAGGGAAAGCTGGACTTTGTGACGATCTAACTCTTGCAGCAAATCCACCTTGAGATCACCACGATCAATGACATCCAATACTTGCAGCATGGAAATCAGGGCCACATGATGACTAACCTCATGGCCGATGGCGATGTGGTGCAACATTTTTTTGAACAGGTCTTCTAGGCGAAGATAGGTTCTGATGCGCTCGTTAAATGGAAATTCGTAGCTCGACACGGCAGCCTTTTCTGTCAGCTGATACTTGAAAAGTATGCAATAAAAGTTTGATTATGAAACCCTTTTACCTCAGAGGCAAGTTTTAGAGAAATTTTTGTGAAATTGCAGCACTTTTTGCTGTAAATCGGCCAGCGTAAGGTGATTTACAATCACTGTGTCTGCAATCGCCAGCCGCTCTTCTCGTGTGCTTTGCGCCGCCATAATTGCTTGTGCCATTTCGACAGAGAGCTGGCTGCGTTGCATCACCCGGCGCAACTGCGTCTCTTCATCACAATCAATCACCAGGACATGATCAATCATGGACCAGTCTTCACGGCTTTCGACTAATAAAGGAATCGCCAGAATCACATAGGGATGCCCGGCAAGTTGGGCAATTTGCTGCACCGCCTCGGCACGGATCGCCGGGTGCATGATTTGATTCAGTTGTTCCAGCGCATCCGGATGCTCAAACACATGCGCACGGAGTGCTGCCCGGCTCAGGCGGCCATCGGCCTCAAACATATCGTCGCCAAAAGCCGCCCGCACGGCTTGCATAGCCGGACTGCCTGGTTCACTCATTTCGTGCGCAATCCGGTCCAAATCAACGACAGGGACGCCTAAGGCAGCAAACGATGTACAAGCCTCGCTTTTACCACTGCCGATACCGCCAGTCACGGCCACTACTTTCGCCATGGATTGCTCCCATTAAGGCACTAAATAGTAAGCGGCCAGGCTTTGCCCATAAAACAAGGCGGCAATACCACCCAGGGCTAAAAAAGGACCAAAAGGGATCGCCGTCTGGCGGGTTTTGCCTTTGAGCAAAATTAAGCCGATGCCAATCACACTACCAACCACCGAGCTCAATAAAATGACTGCGGGGAGCAATTGCCAGCCAAACCAGGCGCCGATTGCCGCCAGAAGTTTGAAGTCGCCATAGCCCATGCCCTCTTTGCCCGTCACCAGTTTAAATAGCCAATAAACCGCCCACAACACGAGATAGCCGGCCATGGCACCAATCACAGCAGACGACAGATCGGTAAACCCATATTTGAGGTTCAGCAATAGCCCCAACCACAATAACGGTAAGGTAATGTCATCCGGCAAAAGCTGTGTATCAAAATCAATAAAGGTCAGTGCAACCAAGGCAAACACAAATGCCAATGCAAACAGGGTCAAATGGCTATAGCCATATTGCACTGCCACCGCCAGCGACAGCAGGCCTGTCAGTAACTCCACAAAGGGATAGCGCATGGAAATAGGCGCTTGACATGCTTTGCACCGTCCGCGTAAAAATAGATAGCTGATCACAGGAATATTTTCGAAGGCCGTAATCTGATGCCCACAATGCGGGCAAGCCGAACGCGGTACCACTAGATTGTATTTAGGCTGCTCCGGCACTTCTTGCCCCTGTAAATCCAGGCAACTGGCCTGCCATTCGCGCTCCATCATCTTGGG
Organism: Methylophilus sp. 3sh_L; assembly: GCF_046766015.1. Lineage (NCBI taxonomy): Bacteria > Pseudomonadati > Pseudomonadota > Betaproteobacteria > Nitrosomonadales > Methylophilaceae > Methylophilus > Methylophilus sp. 3sh_L. The sequence goes on along the minus strand of NZ_JBKOUF010000001.1, from coordinate 708,041 downwards.
CAGGCGATGAATCACCACATTGAGAAAACTGCCGACCAGCAAACCAAAGACCAGGCAGGTGGCTTGCAGGGCATGCGGCTGGGTGCGCAACAGACTTAAAACAGGTTCAAGGATTTCTTGCATGATGCCGATAACAAAGTGAAGGTTGCTGCATCATCTCATCGTTAATGCCGGTAGGCAAGGCTGGCAAAGTGCAAAACTGCTTTAAAAGCATATTGTTCTGCCTTGAAAACTGTTTGCAAGTCACCATTTATGTGTAAGATGGTCATAGCACAGCAGCTTTTATGGTTTGTGTCTGTGTGAAGTGGCATCTGTTATCTAGAGAAGGAAGTTGCCTATGTCTGATCAAATCAAATTTACATCGCCAACCGAAGTTGAGTTGAACGAGGTTGAGCACCCTGCCTGGGATGAGCCAGTGATTTGTCGAGTAGAAGTCGATTTACCTGGATGGCTCACCAAACTGACCGGACAAGCGCACTGGGAAGTCTACAGTGAAGAGGAAGAGGAAAACTGCGTGAGCTTTGCGATGCGCTCTTCGAATCATCACCGCTTGCACAAAGCCATCGAAGCACAAGAGAGTGACATGCAGGCCGAGGTTACCTTGTATCACAACGGCTACGCCGTTGTTGATGTCAATGGAAAATCCTTGTTTGACGGTGCATTAACGCATGCGACCAACGATTGCGCCCGGCTCAGCTACTACCACATGAGTGGCGAGCCCATCGCCCTCAATTAACCAGCTTATTTTAAATGCCAAGGCCTGTGCGTCAGCAGGCTGCGGCCATTTAGTGTTGCCGGTTGACTGAAAACTGGGCTAAATCCAGCAAAGCCTGTTTTGCCGGAGTCAAATCAAAGACCGCTAACGCTGCGCAAGCCTGTTCAGCTTCTTTTTGCGCCACTGCACGCACATAATCAAATGCGTTCACAGCATGCAAAATCTCCAGCACAGCATCTAACTGCGTGACCTGCCCCTCTAACAAGGCTTGCTTGACCAAATCTGCCTGGGCAGCCGGCGCTTGCTGGATGGCATACAGCATAGGCAGCGTCACTTTACCTTCAACCAGGTCATTGCCTAGGGTTTTGCCTATTTTTTCACTGTCGCCAGTTAAATCCAGCACATCATCAATCAGCTGAAAGGCTGTCCCCAGATGCATGCCATACTTGGCTAAGCCCTCTTCTTGCTCAATACTGGCCTGGCATTGCACAGCCCCCAGGCGGGTGGCTGCTTCAAACAGCTTGGCTGTTTTAAAATGGATAACCTGTAAATAATCCTGCTCACTGACGCCGATATTGCGCACATTGAGCAATTGGAGCACTTCGCCTTCGGAAATCACATTGGTGGCATCGGCCAGGATTTCCATCACCCGCATATTTTGTAGCCTGACCATCATCTGAAAAGCGCGCGAGTACAGGAAGTCACCCACCAGCACACTGGCAGGATTGCCATACACATGATTGGCCGTAGATTTGCCTCGACGCAGCTCGGAGGCATCAACCACATCATCATGCAAAAGGGTGGCGGTATGAATAAACTCGACAATAGCGGCCAGTGAGTGGTGAGCGGGCGTCACATTACCGGCCAGATCAGCAGCCATCAACACCAGCGTCGGCCGCAAACGTTTGCCACCGCTGTGAATGATATATTCCGAAATTTGATTAATCAGCGGAACTTGGGATGACAAAGACTGGCGAATAACGGCATCCACCTGCTGCATATCGCCTGCAATCCGCGCCAAACAAGCCTGAAGAGACACTGAAACACCAATTGAATTAAAAGTTAAAGCATATCATACCGACACCATCATCGCTATGTTCAGCGCGTGTTGGCGTTGTATCAAAACACTGCGAAGCATTAAAAAATGTAATGCCTAACGGAATGTATCACTGAGTGTTCAAGCAAAGAAAAAAGCCTTGTTTCTCAGAAAGAAACAAGGCTTTTATTTTTGGCGCGCCCGGAGCGATTCGAACGCCCGACCCTTTGGTTCGTAGCCAAATACTCTATCCAACTGAGCTACGGGCGCCAAGGTTTGTTGCTTTGCAACAAAAACAGCATTATAACATGATTTTCAGCTTTGTGGAGTAGTAAAACGCTCTCATTTACCAAATGCTTGCATGGTCAAACCCAAGCTTTTGGCGGTGAGCGAGGGATTCGAACCCTCGATACAGGTTTAAGCCCATATGCTTCCTTAGCAGGGAAGTGCCTTCGACCACTCGGCCAGCTCACCTTATTAAAACAATCACGCTTTAATAATACCAACACAGCTGATGCTGTTTTCTTTGCAGTATTGCTACTGCATCGAAGGGCGCCATACTACGTGAAAACCCTTCAAAAATCAACGCAAAAAAGAAGAATGTTTTATTTCTTTATTCGTGCGTTTGCGATTATGCGTTTTCCAGGCCAAACGCTTTGTGTAACACGCGCACAGCCAGTTCCATGTACTTCTCTTCGATCACCACTGCGATCTTGATTTCACTGGTAGAGATCATTTGAATATTGATGCCCTCTTCAGCCAATGTACGGAACATCTGGCTGGCGATACCAACATGCGAACGCATCCCTACCCCTACGACAGACACTTTAGCGATCTTATCGTCGCCAGTGACTTCACGCGCCTGGATATGACCTTGAACCTTGTCACGCAGAATCGTCAGCGCTTTGTTCATTTCGTTTTTATGTACGGTAAACGTAAAATCTGTTGTGCCGTCGGCCCCCACATTCTGGATAATCATATCGACATCGATATTGGCATCAGCCACAGGACCAAGAATTTGGTAAGCAATACCAGGCTTATCTGGCACGCCCGCTACGGTAATTTTCGCCTCATCGCGGTTGAAGGCGATGCCGGAGATAATTGGGTCTTCCATGTTTTCCTCGTTTTCTTCGAATGTAATCAGTGTGCCATCGCCTTCTTCCTCAAAGCTGGAGAGCACACGTAACTTAACCTTGTATTTGCCTGCAAACTCAACCGAACGGATTTGCAGGACTTTGGAGCCTTGAGAGGCCAATTCCAGCATTTCTTCAAAGGTGATTTTGTCCAGGCGGCGCGCTTCTGGCACCACGCGCGGATCCGTGGTGTAGACACCATCGACATCCGTGTAAATTTGGCACTCATCTGCCTTGAGCGCTGCAGCCAGTGCCACGCCTGTAGTATCTGAGCCACCCCGGCCCAAGGTCGTAATATTGCCATTGGCATCCACACCCTGGAAACCAGCCACGACACAGACGTAGCCGTCATCAAGGTCTTTTTTCAGGTTGTGCTGGTCAATATCTAGAATACGGGCCTTGCTAAATGCATCATCCGTGAGGATTTTCACCTGGGTACCGGTATAGCTTTTAGCCTTGATACCGAGCTCCATTAGCGCGAGGGCAGTCATGCCGATGGTGACCTGTTCGCCGGTAGAGACCATCACATCCAGCTCGCGTGGATCTGGATCTGGCATAATTTCCTTAGCCAGTGAAATGAGCCGGTTTGTTTCGCCTGACATGGCAGACACTACCACAACCACTTGATGCCCCATGGCTTTATAACGTGCCACACGACGCGCCACATTACGGATACGCTCAGGATTGGCGACGGATGTGCCACCATATTTTTGTACGATTAATGCCATTATTTTGCTCTGTTAATCAATTGAATTAATTTAGTTTAGCTTCTACCCAGGCTCTGACACTCGCCAGCGCTTGCGGCAGATTTGCGGGTTCAGTGCCACCTGCCATCGCCATATCTGGCTTACCACCACCTTTGCCGCCAACTTGACCAGCGACATGATTGACCAGCTCACCCGCTTTAACCTTGCCAGTCAAGTCTGCAGTCACACCTGCAGCTAGGCTAACTTTACCGTCAGCGACGCTCGCCAGCACAATCATGGCAGATTTGAGTTTATCCTTGAGCTTATCCATAGTTTCGCGCAAGGTATTGGCATCTGCCCCTTCCAGGGTGGCGGCTAACACTTTGATGCCTTTGATCTCTAACGCTTGCGTCGCAAGATCATCGCCTTGCGAGGAGGCCAACTTGGACTTCAGGCGGGCCAATTCTTTTTCAAGTGATTTCACGTTATCCATCACCTGCGCGATTTTAGCCGGCAGCTCGTGTGCAGGCGCCTTGAGCTCGCCAGCCACTTGATTAATCAGCGTTTGCTGTGCTTGCACCAGCTTAAGGGCACCTTCGCCTGTGGTAGCTTCTACACGGCGCACACCGGCGGCAACGCCGCTTTCTGACGTAATTTTGAAGAGGCCAATATCGCCGGTGCGGCTGACATGAGTACCACCACATAATTCTCGTGAGGATCCGATATCCAGCACGCGCACCTCATCGCCATATTTTTCACCAAACAGCATCATGGCACCGGTTTTTTGCGCGGATTCAATGTCCATTAACCGCGCCTGTGTTGCCACATTGGCAAGAATCTCGGCATTCACCAAGGCTTCTACCTTGGCGATCTCTGCATCCGTCATCGGCGCATTATGCACAAAGTCAAAACGGGTTTTTTCGGTATCGACCAAACTACCTTTTTGCTGCACATGCTCACCCAGCACCTCACGTAGTGCTTTGTGCATCAAATGGGTCGCCGAGTGGTTGCGCATCGTGCTGGCACGCATTTGTAAGTTAACTTTGGCCGCCAACTCGTCGCCTACCGACAAGCTACCGGTTTTCAATACGCCATGATGTCCAAAGACAGCCGCCTGGATTTTTTGTGTATCTTCTACCGAAAAAATACCATTGGCAGACTTGAGCTCACCGCTATCGCCAATCTGGCCGCCAGACTCGGCATAGAACGGCGTATGGTCCAACACGACCACGCCGAGGTCACCTTCATTAAGCGAGGTTACAGCACTGCCTTCTTTATACAACGCAAGGACTTTGGCAGGGACTTCCAGTTTATCGTAGCCATGGAAGGTTGTTGCAGCGCCCTCGTACTCGAGGTTTAGCGCCATTTTAAACTTACCTGCAGCACGCGCCTGCTCTTTCTGGCGCGCCATGGCGGCATCAAAACCGGCGGTATCTACCGTCACGCCGCGTTCGCGGCAAATGTCTGCAGTCAGATCCAGCGGGAAACCGAATGTATCATGCAATTTGAAAGCCAAATCGCCATTAAACACGGCGGGCTTGGTCGCCAGTTCGGCTTCCAGAATCTGCATGCCGTTTTCAATGGTTTCAAAGAAACGTTCTTCTTCCTGTTTGAGGATATCCACCACCCGCGATTGACCTTGGGTTAGCTCAGGATAGGCTTCGCCCATTTCGGCCACCAGGTCCGGCACCAGCTTATGGAAGAAAGCAGCGCGGCAGCCCAGCTTGTAACCATGGCGAATCGCACGGCGGATAATACGGCGCAACACATAGCCACGGCCTTCATTACCAGGAATCACGCCATCAGCAATCAGGAAAGAACAGGCGCGGATATGATCCGCCAGCACTTTGAGAGAAGGACTATCTAAGTCAGCAGTATGCGTTTCACGCGCTGCGGCTTTGATCAGCGCTTGGAACAAATCAATTTCGTAGTTGGCATGCACGCCTTGCAGCACGGCAGAAATCCGCTCCAACCCCATGCCGGTATCGACGGATGGCTTAGGTAACGGATGCATCACCCCCGCTTCATCGCGGTTAAACTGCATGAACACGTTGTTCCAGATTTCAATGAAACGGTCGCCATCTTCGTCTGGCGAGCCGGGAGGACCGCCTGGAATATGCGCACCGTGATCATAGAAAATTTCGGTACAAGGGCCGCAAGGACCGGTGTCCCCCATCATCCAAAAGTTGTCTGAGGCGTAACGGGCGCCCTTGTTGTCACCAATGCGGACAATCTTGTCTGCTGGCACACCGACTTCTTTGTTCCAGATATCGTAGGCTTCGTCGTCCTCAGCATACACTGTCACCATCAGGCGCTCTTTGGGTAAAGCGTATACTTCGGTCAGCAATTCCCAGGCAAAGGTGATGGCATCACGCTTGAAGTAATCGCCAAAGCTGAAGTTACCCAGCATCTCGAAGAAAGTATGATGACGGGCGGTATAACCCACGTTCTCAAGATCGTTGTGTTTACCACCGGCACGTACGCATTTTTGTGCCGTGGCTGCACGTGTGTAGGCGCGTTTGTCAAAACCTAAAAACACGTCTTTAAACTGGTTCATCCCCGCGTTAGTGAACAGCAAGGTTGGGTCACCGTGCGGCACCAGCGAACTGGAAGCCACGACTTGGTGGCCTTTGGAAGCAAAGAAATCCAGGAAGGCCTGGCGGATTTGTTTGCTGGATGGTTTTTGCCCGAACTTAACTGTCATCTTCTGCGTGTCTATTCAAAATTTGTTTAATCACTTCAAACGTAAAACCCCGACTCTGTAAAAAACGGGCCTGTTTTGCCCATTCCTCGCGTGTTGTCGGGGCCGCTTTAAACTTTTTGCGCCAGACTTCGCTGGCGCGTTCTACTTCATTGTCCTGCAATCCAGCAATGGCTTCGCTGATCAAGGCGTCATCGACGCCTTTTTCGCGTAACTCATGTGCCACCCGGGCTGTGCCGAACTTGGCCTGGCGTGCATGAACCATCTGTTCGGCATAACGCGCGTCACTCAACCAGCCACGCGCTGTGAAATCTGCAATCAAGGCAGCGATATCATCCGCCTCCTCTGCATAGCCTTTTAACTTTTTCGCCAGCTCAGCCGCAGAATATTCGCGTTTGCTTAGATACTCCAGTGCACGCTGACGCAGCGACTTTTCAACCGGCTGTCGCAAGCTGCTTAATCATCTTCACTTCTGGCCGCAGTCATGCTATCAGCCAGCACATTGGAGTTGTCGCGAATCTTGGCTTCAATTTCGGCCGCAATGGCTGGATTCTCACGCAGGAACTCTTTAGCGTTTTCTTTACCCTGGCCGATTTTTTCACCGTTGTAGCTGTACCACGCACCAGATTTTTCAACCAGTTTAAGGTTGGTACCCAACTCAATCACTTCGCCCAAACGGGAAATACCCTCGCCATACATAATGTCAAACTCAGCCTGTTTGAACGGCGGTGCCACTTTATTTTTGATGACTTTGACCTTGGTTTCAGAACCAATGACTTCATCGCCCTTTTTGATCGCGCCGGTACGGCGGATATCCAGACGGACAGATGAGTAAAACTTCAGTGCATTACCACCCGTGGTTGTTTCCGGGTTGCCAAACATCACACCGATCTTCATACGGATCTGGTTAATAAAGATCACCAGCGTATTGGTGCGTTTGATGTTGCCTGTCAACTTACGCAACGCCTGTGACATCAAGCGCGCCTGCAAGCCCATGTGGCTGTCACCCATTTCACCCTCAATTTCGGCGCGTGGCGTCAAGGCAGCCACCGAGTCAACCACCACGATATCCACAGAACCGGAACGTACCAGCATATCGGCAATTTCCAACGCTTGTTCACCGGTGTCAGGCTGTGAAATCAGCAATTCAGGCACATTCACGCCCAGTTTGGCCGCATATTGCGGGTCCAACGCATGTTCAGCATCGATAAATGCTGCAACCCCGCCCAGCTTTTGCATCTCGGCAATCGCGGACAAGGTGAGTGTCGTTTTACCTGAAGATTCCGGGCCGTAAATTTCGATAATGCGGCCGCGTGGCAAGCCACCCACCCCTAATGCAATATCCAGGCCGAGTGAGCCGGTGGAAACCACTTGCAGGTCTTCGCCGATATCAGCATCGCCCATGCGCATAATGGAGCCTTTGCCGAACTGTTTTTCAATCTGGGAAAGTGCGGCGGCGAGCGCTTTGCTTTTGTTGTCATCCATGCTGATTACCTTCTTTTAGCGATAAAATGCGTTGCTTGTACAAACGCGATATAATCCAAACAATAACCTCTAATTATTTCATAAATCGACCATCAGTGAAATGGCGAAGCCATGAATTCAATCGCCAGGCATCCGGCTGCAGAAAATAGCGCGCTTGGATTTCTGTCTAGGATTGTCAACCGCGACTTGCCAGCCGCGTTAATTGACCAGGGAGCAAGTATTTGTTTTCCGCGAGAGGAGCATTTATGAAAATATTTAAATTGATTTTTGCGCTGATGTTGGCAGGCACGGCGGCCGTCAGCGCGCAGGCACAAGACAACTGGTCGGTAGGCGTCGTTGTAGGCAACCCTTATCCACCAGCATATTACGCACCGCCAGCCGTCGTTTATGCACCGCCGCCAGTGGTGATTTATCCACACCCGCAAAGCCGTTATTATTACAGCCCGCCAGCCGTGGCTTATTCTGCACCAGTGCCGCCTCCCGGCCCGGGTTTCATCCAGTTTTCATATGGAAACGGTGGTTACGGCGGCTACAACTACGGCCCTCGCAACTACAATGGTGGCGGTTATGGCGGCTGGGGCCGTGGTCATCACCACCATCATCGCCATGACTAATTTCTCACATCCAACGGATTTCTGAAATCCTGAGTAGCCATCCTGAGCAGGCCAGCCAATAAATAATTGGCGGCCTGCTCGCGTATCTGCTGGCGATCGCCCTCAAAATGCCGGGTTTCAACATAAACATGAGAAAGTCCGGCGTGTTGGCTAGCCCAAGCAAAGCAAACCGTCCCCACCGGTTTATGTGCAGAGCCGCCCCCGGGTCCAGCAATGCCAGTTACCGCACCACTGATATCCGCCAAACTGTGCGTCAAGGCCCCCACCGCCATCGCCTTTGCGACCAGCTCATTCACAGCACCATGTTCGGCAATCAGCGCCTCGGGCACAGCTAGCATATCCATTTTGGCGGCATTGCTGTAAGTGACAAATCCACGGTCAAACCAGGCAGAACTGCCAGCGATCGCGGTGATGGCTTGCGCAATCATGCCACCGGTACACGACTCTGCCAGCGCCAATTGCCAGCCTCTTGACTGAAGTGCCTGCCCTAGGCTTGCGCTAAGCTCCAGGATTGATGGCATTACAGAATTCCTTTGACTAACTGCAATAGCACGATGGCCATCACCGCGGCCAATACATCATCCAGCATGACACCCAAGCCGCCTTTGACACGCCTATCTACCCACCCTATCGGGAAAGGCTTCCAGATATCAAACAGACGGAACAATACAAACGCTGCCACGCCCCAGTAAACATTGGCAGGCACAGTCAGTAAAACTGCTGCCATGGCCACCACCTCGTCCCAGACGATAGCCCCATGATCACTGACCCCGAGTGCCCGCCCCGTAAACTCACAGCACCAGATCCCCAGCAAAAAAAGCATGCTCAGGACCAGCCATTGCTGGGCCAAAGGGTAACTCAGCAACAGCCAATATAAAGGGAATCCCAGTAAGGTTCCTACTGTGCCAGGCGCTTTTGGCGACAAACCAGTACCCAAGCCAAAGCTCAGACAATGCAAGGGATGAGACCATAATAATCCCCAACTTGGGAGTGTTGGTTGTCTTTGATTAGACAAAATGTGAATACCCTTTGCTTGAAAGATCGATAGATGACTGGCCATTCAGTATCCGCAGACCAGTAGTGGCGCTTATTTTACCAATGCGGCTTAAAGGCAGGTCCAATTGCTGTGACAGCGCCAACAATCCCTGCCGGTGCTCAGGTGCGGCGGTAAAACATAATTCATAGTCATCCCCACCTGCCAGAACCGCTTGTTGCCATGCATGCTCGTCGACGGTAGACTGCACAATGGGTTGTGGGATTGCAGACCACTCCAGTTCGGCCCCCACTTTTGACGCCTGCAAAATATGGTTCAAATCTGCCAGCAAGCCATCCGAAACATCCAGCGCAGCACTGGCAACACCCCGCAAGGCCAATCCCAGACTCACACGCGGCTGCGGATGGTGCATGGCTTGAGCCAGCATGTGGATGTCTGCCGCAGACAGATACAGATGACCCAACTGCGATTGTAACCATAACGCTGCCTGGCCCAGACAGCCACTGACCCAGACATCATCACCCACCTGTGCGCCATCACGGCGCAGGGCCTGACCACGAGGTACCTCGCCCATGATGTTGATGGCAATATTAAGTGGCCCACGGGTAGTATCCCCGCCAACCAGGGAAACGCCAAACGCATCGGCACACGCAAACAAGCCATCACTAAAGCCACGCAGCCATTCGTGATCGACGTCAGGGAGAGCGATAGACAGGGTGGCCCATTTCGGTTCGGCCCCCATGGCCGCCATATCACTGATATTGACCGCCATTGATTTCCAGCCGATAGCATAGGGTTCGGCATCCGCAAAAAAATGTGTCCCTGAGACAGACATATCGGCTGAGACGGCCAATTGATAGCCCGGACGCATGCTGATGAGCGCAGCATCATCACCTACCCCCAGGTCAGCCTCGGCTTGCCGGGTGAAATACTTGGCAATCAGGTCGAATTCAGCCACGGCGAGCAGACCACCAGCGCAGACACAACACGGCAACGCCCCATGCCAGCAAAATACCCACGCCATCTGCCAGCCAGTCATACACACTAGGCTGACGTGTCACGGTAAACAAGCCTTGAAGCACTTCCATCAATCCACCGTAAATAAATAGCCCTATCACCACAACTTTTTGCCGGGAGAGATAGGCCAAGCATCCCCAGAACGTGACGCCACCAAACGCGATGATATGCTGCAACTTATCCAGGTAAGGAAACTGCTGCTCGGCAGGTGCCATTTCTATCAGCAGCAAATAACTCAGCAGTAACAAGCAAACAATGAAGATGAATTGTGCAATTTGGGAAAAACGCATGACTATCCTGAATTAAAACAAAAATTAAGGCTGTGGTTTGAGCGCAGACTTGGGCCGGAAGGCCTGCACCACGCGCGCATCTGTTTCCAGGTAAGGCATGGGAGCAGTTGGTGTTGCCAGCAAGTCCAGGCAATAAGGCACTGCGGCAAAAATGCCCGGCACCACCGTCTTGCCTTCACCATCCTTAAGACCTTCCAGGGTTTCCTGTATGGATTTAGGTTGACCAGGCAAGTTGATAATCAGGCACTGCTTGCGAATGACGGCCACTTGCCGTGACAAAATCGCCGTTGGCACAAATTTCAGGCTGATCTGGCGCATTTGCTCGCCAAAACCTGGCATTTCACGGTCCGCGACCGCCAAGGTCGCTTCCGGCGTGACATCCCGTAACGCCGGACCAGTGCCTCCGGTCGTCAAAATCAGGTGGCATTTTTCTTGATCGACCAACTGCTTAAGAGTATCGGCAATGGTGGCCTGATCGTCTGCAATCAGTCGGCTGACCACTAGATACGGCGAAGTTAACGCTTGTTGCAACCATGCGGTCAGCGATGGAATGCCTTTATCTTCATAAATCCCTTGCGAGGCGCGATCGCTGATGGAAACCAATCCAATGCGCGTGAATTGTTGTTGCATAACGTGGTCTATGTGACATTGGTATGTGTTAATGTACCAATACATCATAACATTACAATATGACATTCGATCATGGAGAACAAGATGAATCACCCCCATGCAAGCAGATTAATCCCCCTATTGAGTGATGCGCGTAGCCCTTACCGGATCTGGGGCTTATCCCTGTTGTTCACCCTGTCATGCCTGCTGGTGAGTCGCCTTGCCTCCGCTGAAGAAAACCCCTATGCCAGTCATTATCAGGCCCAAAACCAGGGCAATTTGCATTCCCTGCAAGATACGCCAAATACCCAATTACTGAGTGGGGTTCGCCGTGAAGATGACAACATCAGGATGTTGGAAGATGGCTATGACTTGATGGGCTTCAGCAACTTTGAAGCTGAAGAAGTCGCGCCCGATCTGGCGCTTGAATTTGGCCGTAGCATTAAAGCCGACAATATTCTGGTCTATGTCAAAAAAGCTGGGAACGTCTCCGCCGCTTCAAAAATGGAGATGATTAAGGAAGCGGTCAAAAAAGGACAGACGCTGACTGAAAAGGACATGGCAGCCACTCCTGGAAAGTATCACTACTACGCCACGTTTTGGGCCAAGTTACCGCCACCAGTACTCGGCGTGCATGTGATAAAACTGGTACAACGCCAATCTGGTGCCGCTGAGGGCGAGCACCTATCCACGCCTGGCGTCCGCGTGATCGCCGTGATTCATGGGTCTGTCGCAGAAAAATCAGGCTTGTTACGTGGCGATCAACTTCTGAAGATCAACCAGGAAAAAGTGGAAGACGCTGCGACGCTTTCGAGCCTAGTGCGTAAATACCGCGGTAAAGCAGTCAAATTAGAACTAGAGCGTGAAAGTGAACCCATGCTGCTTGAGGCACAGCTTTAACGCCCCGGCGTGCTATCCTTGCTTCAACCTGCTTCAGAGAAAGTGTTTTGCATGTTTCAACCGATTTTTGATCACCAGACCGCCCGCGAAGTAGCAGGTGATATTGATGACATTCAATTTCTGCGCGCTTTATTCGACAATATCCGCCCCAAAGACTCGACCGATATTGAAAGCGCAAGCAATGCCTTGCAGGCTTTGTGCTTTTTATTGCAACAACAACCGCAATTTGCCCTGCTGTTACGCAACAGCGTGCTACGCCTGCTGAATGAAAAAAGTGTGATTTCGCTTTACTCTGACCACGGCATTCAGTCAGACCTGGGCTTTTTTACCGAGATTTATCGTAGGCTGTCGCATAAATTTCTGCCGGATGTACCCGATCCCAAATACCTCAAGGATGTGTTTGGCCAGATTTTTCATCATAGTGATGACGCCGACTGGGTGACCGGCATGCCAGACCAGGTCTGGCGCGACTTTATGTTAACGCTGGATATCAGCCGTGGCGACTGGCAATTGCAGCAAAACTGCATCCAGGAGCTTAAGGATGCGCTACAGGTGCTGTCTTTCCGCTTATCGGCTTCAGGTCTAGACCCCGAGTTGATTTTGCAACACGAGGACCTCGAATCGAATAATTCGCCCTTTATCACGCAAAACATCGAAATCCAGAAGTTTTTGGCCTTGAGCAGTGTCCAGGCTGAGGATGTGCAGCATTTGTATAGCGTGCTCAAGCGCTGCGAACAATTGACTTATGAAATCCGCAAAGCCAATGCTAAAACCGGGACCAGCATCTCGCTGACAGCGCTGATGCAACGCATTCTGCAGCAAATCCAGCGTATGCAGCTGGTGGTGGATATTCTGCACGGGCTGATCCTCAAGCATGATGTCAGCCAGGCGATTACACGATTGCTCAAACAACTGGTGGACGCTGAATGCAAAAAAAATAACCTGTCTGACTACTGGCGGCAAAATACGGAGCTATTGGCGTTGCGCGTCACTGAAAACGCCAGCCATACCGGTGAACATTATATTGCGCAGCACCGTGGGGAATACTTTAAGCTCATGGGCTCAGCGATGGGTGCCGGCATCATCATTGCCTTTATGGCCATGTTCAAAATCATGATTGCCAGCTACCACCTGCCGCCCCTGACCGAAGCCATTTTATTCAGCCTGAATTATGGACTGGGGTTCGTGATTATTCACCTGCTGCACTTTACGGTGGCGACCAAGCAGCCGGCAATGACCGCAGCCACCATTGCATCAACGATAGATGACCATGGCCATGACAGCAAAAACATCCATAACCTGATCAATATTGTGGCGCAAACCACAAGTAGCCAGACGATAGCGATTTTAGGCAACGTGGTGGTGGTGATTCCGGTGGCCATTTTGATTGACTGGCTGTTCATGCAAGGCACTGGCCATCACTTTATCGGCAGTGAGAAAGCACATAGCCTGCTGGATAACAATAACCCGCTCATCAGCCTGACCGCCCTGTATGCCGCCGTGGCTGGGGTATGCTTGTTTTTGTCTGGCCTGATTGCCGGTTATCACGATAACCTGGCTGCGTACAACAGGATTCCTGAGCGTCTACAACACCTGGGCTGGTTGCAATCTTTGCTCGGTAAAGAACGCTTGTGGCGGATCACCGATTATATTCGGCACAATCTGGGCGCGCTGGCAGGCAACTTTTACTTTGGTTGCCTGTTGGGATTCGCTTCTGGGCTGGGGGTGATGCTGGGCTTACCGTTGGATATCCGCCATGTGACTTTTGTAGCAGCTTTTGCCGGATACTCGTTTCCGGCCCTGGATTTCCAGGTCAGCCACTATATTGTGGGCACAACGATATTGGGGATTGCGCTGGTCGGCACCATTAACCTTATCACGAGCTTTGGGCTAGCAATATACGTCGCCATGAAGTCCAGAAAAGTACGTTATCGCCACTGGAAGGCGTTCTGGCTGGAGTTATTGACTTCGCTCTACCGCCAACCTGGCAAGTTTTTGTTACCGCCTAAAAAAACCAATATTGACACCAAGGTCTGAGAAAAAGGGGCTGGGAAACCCGTCCCTGCTCTTAGCCTGAAGGCTCCTGGCTTTTTAGCGGCTTACAGAATTCCCTACTCGGCCACCAAAGCGGTTTCTTTCTGGATCAGAAAGTGAAAGACGCCGCCTTCTTTTTGCACAGACAACAGCTTGACCGGATGATGATTGATCACATTGCGGATATTCTGTTCACTGCCTAATGAACTGGTTTTCACTGACAATATTTGGCCCGGCAACAACTCTTCGAGCTTTTCTATCGTCTTCAACATCGGTAGCGGACTATCCAGACCGATCAAATCGAGTTCCATATCGACAGGTGTTTGCATTCTTACCCCCTTTTAATACTATTTATATCAACGAAACCAAGCCAAACCAGCTTGGCGAGAAGCGAACTTCATCAATCCTCTTCTAGTCCATGATCCGTTCCATTTTGATCCATTTCGTTTTCGACTTCGGGCGTAGCCACGCCTTCCATCAGTTCACGGATCATTTTAAAGAGCTCACGGCTACTCTTAGGTGGTTTGCCTGCAGCATGTTCTTTATTGGCATTGCGGATCAAGGTACGCATTTGCTGCACAGGCGTCTGCGGATATTCAGCAATAAATAATTCTATCGCCTTGGCATCTTCAAGCAAGCGTGAGCGCCAGCGTTCCATATGGTGAAAACGGGCATTCTCCTCCTGGTGCTTGCCTTCCCATTTTTGCAGCTGCTCAACAATCGGGGCAAGGTCCGTCTCGCGCATCAGTCTGCCGATATATTGCAATTGGCGGCGGATGGCGCCATTGGAGGTAATGCGCTTAGCTTCAGTAATCGCGTCCATCAAGGACTCTTCGAGGACCAGTTTTTTTAATTTATCTTTGGGCAGCGCCACCAATTGCCTGCCGATTTCCTGCGCGGCATCCGCCTCAGCCTTGAGGCGGGTTTTACTGGGTTGGGAATCATCAAACGGTTCAGATGTCATGTTAAAAGCAATCTCTGCCAAATCACGGTATGATAACAGCTTTAACCGCCAAGCTAAAAACAAGCAAGACAGCATGCAAGTTGACCAACTACAACAAATCGCCCAAGACATTATTCGTTTGACACAAACAGCTGGCGCCAGTAGCGCTGAAACCGAGGTCAGTTTTGGCATGGGACAGAGTGTGTCAGTGCGTCAGGGCGAAACCGAGAATATTGAATATAACCGCGATAAAGGTTGTTCAGTCACGGTGTATTTTGGTCAGCAAAAAGGCTATGCCAGCACTTCGGACCTGAGCCCGCAAGCCTTGCGCGACACCGTGGAGGCCGCTTGCAATATCGCCAAGTATACGGCCCAGGATCCATTCTGCGGCTTGGCGGACGCTGACTTGATGGCCACTTCTTTTCCTGATTTGTCTTTGCACCATCCCTGGCAAATAGAGGTGGATGAGGCCCTTGAGCTTGCCAAGCGTTGCGAAAGTGCAGCACTGGCAGTAGATCGTAGAATCAGCAATAGCGAAGGGGCCAGCGTGTATACGCAAAGCGGTGCCTTTGCCTATGCCAACAGCCATGGTTTTGTTGGTGGCTATGCCAGCTCACGCCATAGTCTAAGTTGCTCGGTGATTGCCGAGGCCGACGGCCTGATGCAACGCGATTACTGGTATAGCAGCGCCCGCGATGCCAATGACCTGTCCAGCCCTGAACAAGTGGGTCAAATTGCTGGCGAACGCACTGCCAAACGCCTGGGCGCCCGTGCGATCAAAACCGGGAAATATCCGGTACTGTTTGAAGCGCCACTGGCCAGCGGGCTAATTGGCACCCTGATGAGTGCCATCTCCGGCGGCAACCTGTACCGGAAATCTTCCTTCTTGCTGGATAGCCTCGGCCAAACCATTGCAAGCCCCCTATTGCATATTGAAGATAATCCCTTTGTACTCAAAGGCGCAGCCAGCAGTGCGTTTGACAGTGAGGGCGTGGCTTGCCAAACGCGTACCCTGGTCGAGAATGGCGTGCTACAAGGCTATTTGCTTGGCAGTTACTCGGCGCGCAAGCTTGGGTTGAAAACCACGGGTAACGCGGGTGGCGCCCATAACATTATGGTCCGCTCCAGCGGTCACTCACTGGAACAATTGCTACACACCATGGGGACAGGTCTACTTGTCACCGAACTGCTGGGTCATGGCCTCAATATGGTAACCGGAGACTACTCACGGGGCGCGGCAGGCTACTGGGTGGAAAATGGCGTGATCGTGCATCCGGTCGAAGAAATTACGATTGCCAGCAATATGAAAGACATGCTGAAAAATATCATCGCCATCGGTAACGATGTGATCCCTAACAGCTCAAAACTGACAGGATCAATTTTGATTGAACACATGACGGTTGCCTCGTCCGAATAAACGGAAAATAACCGCAACCAATAAAAAAGGCTTTGCATGTGCAAAGCCTTTTTTATATTGAAGCAGCGCGACTAAGACCGTAGCTTAGGCAGCAGGGGCCGTCATTAAGGCGCGACCAGAACAGGCAGCCCCTGCAATGTTTCCTCTATCGCAGCAACCACTTCAGCAGCCTCTTTTTCTACAACAGGCACTTCCTCACTGCTCTCAGTGTTTTGTTCCAATAAGGGCGGTAAGACTTCCTCTTCAATTTGTGCAGTCGTCTCTGCTGCTTCGGTATCCATGGTCACAGGGACAGAAGTCTCGGCATCATTGACTTTGGTATTTTCAACGGTGTTGGCGGAAGACGGCTCTACTTGTGTCTCAGTCGGCGCGATTGCATTCGCAGACTGCATCACTTCCGTCTCACCATTGCCAGAAGAGCTTGACGCTGGTTTATTAGCAGGGAGATCCTCATCCGCTGGCTCAAACTCATCCTGCAACAGTTCTTTAGGCACTAAGCCATCCTGAATCAGGCTGGCTCGGCGCTGTAAGTAAGCATCGCGCATGAAGGCATAAGGGTCAATCGACGCATTATCGACCAGATCTGTCGCATCTAGCAATTGTGTACGTTTATCCAGTAACTGAACAGCACGCACTTGGTTATAGGTACGAATCTGGCCAATATTATGCAAATATTGAATCGGATCTGAGGTGACAGTATCTATGACCAGACCACTTGCATCACGAACCGTACTAGGCCCCAAGATTGGCAACACCAGATAAGCACCAGACCCCATGCCCCAATACCCCAGCGTTTGACCAAAATCTTCCTGATGCTTAGGAATATTATCCATGCTGGCAACATCAATCAAACCTGCCACCCCAAAGGTGGTGTTGATGACAAAGCGGCCTGCATCACTAAACGCTTGGGCAAATTTCAACTGCAGCAGATCGTTGACAACTGTTGTCAAGGTGCCCAGGTTACTGAAAAAGTTGCTGATGCCAGTACGAACCGGTGAAGGCGCTACTGCTTTGTAAGCCTTGGCGACGGGTTTGAGTGCATAACGGTCAGTGACATCGTTAAATTTATAGATCCCACGGTTGAGGCCTTCAAGTGGGTCTTTATTGGTGGTTGCACACCCTGACACAGTGGCCAGTGTTGCAACCAGTACTATCGCTCTTAATTTTTTCATATTAGTCATTATTTCAGAAGCTGTTCAAGCGCATTCAATTTTTATTCCCCAACACTGCTTGTAGTTTTATCTCGCAACGAATAGCTAATCTCGTAAGCAATGCCTATTCTTAACGGAATCTCTTACGGAAAACTAAAGAGCATTTAGTAAAGACACCGTGAGATAGTGCAAGGTAGCGCTGTTTGCCTTGATCCACACTTCGTCTCAATCCCAAGTTCTTAAACTCAAGTAAAACTGATTCATTCTACCTCAAATGTCATTCTGGCTTCACATTATTTTTGTATAGGCGCAGCGCTTGTTCCCGCTGTATTGCGTGATCTACAACAGGCCGAGGATAATTCAATGCAACGCCTTGATTAAATAAGCTTTGCTTGTGATATTTCGCTGCCCATGGCGCATGAATTTGATCATCACGCAGATGGGCCAATTCCGGGACATATTTGCGGATAAACTTGCCTTGCGGATCAAACTTTTCAGATTGCGACTGCGGATTAAATATCCTGAAATAGGGCTGCGCATCGCACCCGGTAGAAGCCGCCCATTGCCAGCCGCCATTGTTGGCAGCGAAGTCAAAATCTAGCAATTTTTGTGCAAAATATTGCTCGCCCCACCGCCAGTCAATCAGCAAATCCTTGACCAGAAAACTGGCGACAATCATGCGCAAACGATTATGCATATAGCCAGTCTGGTTCAGCTGCCGCATGGCGGCATCCACAATCGGAAAACCGGTCTGGCCAGCACACCAGGCCTCAAACCAGGGCTGATGATTTGGAAAAGCCAAGGCATCATATTCTGCCTTGAAGGCAGCCCCTTGCTGCAAATCTGGACGATGATATAAAACCTGGAAATAAAAATCGCGCCAGATGAGCTCATTGAGCCAGATCGCTGCGCCTTCATTGCCAACCTGCGTCAATTGCCAGGCCGCACTCGCTAACTGGCGGATAGAAATGGTGCCGAACCGCAAATGCACAGACAGGTAAGACACGCCTTTGATGGCAGGATAATTGCGTGCTTCATGATACTGGCTGATGCGCTGGAAAAAATCCGCGAAAAGCTGCTGCGCACCTGACATTCCGGTGGGTAGACGCATCGCTTTAAGGTTGGTTTGCTCAAAGCCTAGTGAAGCCAATGAAGGCATCGCTTGCGGTGGCAGCTGTGCAAGTTGGCCATCATACTTTTCAGTGGGATACGCCTGCAAATAAAAGGCATTGAGTTTTGCCAGGTGTGCATTCTTGTAAGGCGTAAAGACGCCATATGGCTTACCTGCTTGCGTCAGGATCTCATCTTGCTCAAACAGGACCTGATCTTTAAACAAAAATAATGACTGGCCGCAAGCAGACAGTGCCTGCCCTACTGCCTCGTCGCGCGCGATAGCAGTGGGTTCATAATCGCGGTTGGCGTAAACAGCAGAGACCTTCAGACGTGCAGCCAAGGCGGGAATTTCTTCCCTGGCAGCTCCATGCAAAACGATTAAATCAGCGCCTTTGGCTTGCAATGCCTGCTTAAGCTCCCGTACGCTTTCCCAGATAAACTCGACCCGGCGGTCGGCTTTATCGGTCAAGACATTCAGGATTTCAGTATCAAAAACAAACGCAATATAGACTTGCGCATGTTGCTTGAGCGCATGGTAGAGAGCAGCATGATCATGGTCGCGCAAATCGCGACGCAGCCAGACCAGGGCGTTGGACATTCTTATTCTCGGTGGTAAGGATGATTGCTTAGAACCGTGTGTGCACGATAAAGTTGCTCGCTCAGCATCACTCTGACCATGCCATGCGGTAGCGTGAGTTTGGAGAGGCTGAACAACCATTGCGCCTGGGTCTTCAGTTGCGGATGCAAGCCGTCAGCGCCGCCTATGACCAGGGCCACATCGCGCCCCATTTCCTGCCACGATTTGAGTTTATCGGCCAGTTGCAAAGTAGTGACAGCTTGCCCTCGCTCATCAAGCGCCACCAGATAATCTTTGCCGACAACTTCGAGAATACGCTTGGCTTCAGCCTCTTGGACCACCTCACTGTTTTTGCCCGCAGCACGCTTATCCGGCTTAACTTCAATGATCCGCGTCTCGAGTTCGCGCGGCATGCGCTTAAGGTATTCCGCGCAGGCAGACTCAACCCAGTCGGGCATTTTGTGGCCGACCGAGATGATATTAAGTTTCATGCGGAATAAAAAGAAATGCCTAGCGCAAAGGATCAGGCGGCAGAAGCGGCGCGGCGCGACTGGGACTCGCTCCACAGTTGTTCGATATTGTAATAGGCACGTGTCGCAGGCACCATGACATGGACCACAATATCACTTAAGTCGACCAGCACCCACTCGCCTTCTTTTTCGCCTTCAATACCGCGTGCATCCACGCCTTTTTCTTTGAGCTTTTCGCGCACATTATCGGCAATGGCTTTACATTGACGGGTGGAATTACCGCTGGCGACAATCATGTAGCTGGTCATGGCGGTCATGTCGCGCACGTCCATCACCGTGATGTCAAAGGCTTTGATGTCTTCCAGCGCGTCAACAACGGCCAGTTTCATGTCTTCAAGAGACATTAATGTAGTATTTGCTTGCATAGGGGGATTCAAATTCAGGCAGCTTGCGCTGGAATATGGTTTTTCTGTTGGACGATGCGGTTTTGTGCATCAACATAAACCAGTTGTGGATGGTAATTTGCCAGCTCAGCCTCAGTGTATTGCGAGTAGCTGGCAATAATGATCAAGTCATCAGGATCGGCTTTGTGGGCAGCCGCACCATTGACAGAAATCACGCCGGAATGGCGCTCGGCACGAATCGCATAGGTGGTAAAACGCTCACCATTGTTGATGTTGTAAATCTGTATTTGCTCATACTCATGAATATTGGCGGCTTCCAGCAAGGCCTCATCAATCGCACAACTGCCTTCGTAGTGTAACTCGCTATGTGTCACACGCACCCGATGCAGCTTTGATTTCAACATGGTTCTTTGCATTGCGTTCCTTAACTCGAACACCCGCTTGCGCGGAAAAGGACGTAATTATAAAGTTATCAAGGGCTTAGCGCAAAATAAATTTACGTGAGGCGACAACTTGGTTTCACCTACGCGCGCACTTCGCAGTTATCAATCAGCCGCGTATTGCCTAGCTTGGCCGCTGCCAGAATCACCCACGCATGGTCTCCCGCATTAGGCAAGGTCAGGTCTGTTTGCCGGCGGATTTCTACATAATCGACTTGCCAGCCTTGCTCGGTCAATTCACTTTTTGCCTGCGCGCATAGGTTAGCATAATCCCGTTGACCGGCCGACAAGGCCTGTTTGATCGATTGCAATTGCTGATAAAGTTGTGCTGCCTGCGTTTTTTCTGCGGGTGTCAAATAGCTATTACGAGAGCTCATCGCCAGGCCAGAAGATTCCCGCACCGTCTCACCCGCCACAATCTCGACATTAAAGTTGAGTTGACGAACCAGCGCACGGATCACCATCAGCTGCTGGTAATCTTTTTTGCCGAATACGGCCACCTGCGGCTGCACCATATGAAACAGCTTGGCGACCACCGTTGCCACACCCGCAAAATGCCCAGGGCGGCTGGCGCCACATAAATCGTTGGCCAGGGCAGGTGGCTGGATCACCACTTGCTGGTGTAAATCGTGCCCGTCAAAATCCGGGTACATTTCAGTGACTGCGGGCGCAAACACCACATCCGCCCCCACCGCTTCCAACTTTTCACAGTCAGCCGCCAAAGTCCGCGGATAACTGCCGAAATCCTCATTCGCGCCAAACTGCAAGGGATTGACGAAAATACTCACTACGACAATCTCCGCCAGCTGCTTGGCTTGCGTCACCAATTGGCAATGCCCCGCATGCAAGTTGCCCATCGTAGGGACAAAGCCAACTTTTGCTTGCGGATCACGGGCTATAAAGGCGCGTAACTCGTGTACGCTATGACACACTTGCATGAATCATCTTATCCAACAAAAACACAATTCCGGCAATATATCACAGCCCACCCGCACCAGCCGCCTACCGACTGGCTTTTAGCGCGAGCATTGACAAGGCAAGCGATCATTGCCTATAGTCACCTTACAATCTTAATCTTCAATAACAATGGTGGGAGAAGTCATGAGCGTCATTTCAGAATTCAAGCAGTTTGCCCTTAAAGGCAATGTCATGGACCTGGCAGTCGGTGTCATTATTGGGGGGGCCTTTGGCAAAATTGTCAGTTCACTGGTAGATGATGTCATCATGCCTATCGTCGGCAAGATTTTTGGCGGCTTTGATTTCAGCAATTTATATGTGCCACTGAACGGTCAATCGGCAGATCTGGCATTGGCTGAAGCCAAAAAACTGGGCGCAGTACTGGCCTACGGTAACTTTATCACCATCGTGCTCAATTTCATTATTCTGGCGTTTATTATTTTCCAGATGGTTAAATTCATGAACCGCCTGAAAACCGCAGATGAACCAGCGCCGGCCGCACCCGCCCCTACTCCAGAAGATATTGTACTGTTGCGCGAAATCCGTGACAGCTTGAAAAAATAATCGCTTGAATCAGCGTTAACGGAATTAAAAACATAAAGGGCGCTGAAGCGCCCTTTATGTTTAATGCCACCAAATTTGATGCTGCACAAATTAAATGCCCGAAGGATTCGTGTTGGGCACTTCGTAGGTTTGACCGCTGCTGGCATCAGAGCCATCATTATTCAAAAACACCACCACACTGACCTGGTCTTCGATAATATCAAGTTCGGTGGTGGGATAATAAGCGCCCTTCGCATCCTTGTTGATGTTGTGGTAATGCCAGATAGAAGCGACCACGCGTCCACTATCCTTGAGCTTCACGTCTTCCGCACGGGCAGGCTCGCCCAGCCATGCAATCAATTCAGCCCGATTCATTTTGCCTACTTTATCGACAAACGCCTGCTCATCTTCTGGAACTGCGCCAGGTGCAGCCACACCCGGCGTGGGGCCCGCCCATAATGCACTGCTCACAGATAACAACCCAACTGCCAACACCCCGTTCAACCAAGTTTGTGTGCTCATCATGACTCTCCTTATGTTCAAACACTCAGGCAACCAAAACGATCATTAGGTTCCACCTGGAGCATCCGCTCCGGGAAGGCGGCTGACAGCACCGCTTATTAAACAGACTCGATAGGATAAACCTCTTCAGGCAATTGCTCTACCAGCAACACATGGACACGCCGGCTATCCGCATGCACCACAGTCACATTCAGATTTTGGATACGGACATGCTCGCCGCGTTTGGGCAAATGGCCGAAATGATTAACCACTAACCCACCCACGGTTGAAAACTCTTCGTCACTAAATTCGGTGCCGATCGCCTCATTAAATTCAGGGATTTCAGTCAAGGCTTTGACACGGTATTTGCCCGGCGCTTGCTGGATGATATTGCCCTCGCCTTCGTCGTCATCGTATTCGTCTTCAATATCCCCGACAATCTGCTCCAGCACATCTTCAATCGTCACCATGCCGGCCACGCCGCCGTATTCATCCACCACAATGGCAATATGATTACGGTTACTACGGAACTCCTTGAGCAACACATTCAGGCGCTTGGATTCCGGGATAAAGACCGCCGGACGCAACATATCGCGCAACTCAAAAGACTCATTGGCATAATAACGTAGCAGGTCTTTGGCCAGCAAAATACCAATCACATCATCTTTATTGTCTTCAATGACCGGAAAACGCGAATGTGCGGTTTCAATCACAAATGGCAGGAAACTTTCAGGCGGCTGGGAGATATCAATCACGTCCATCTGTGAGCGTGGAATCATGATGTCGCGGACTTGCATTTCACTGACTTGTAGAACACCTTCGATCATGGCCAGTGAATCGCCATCCATCAGGTGATTTTCATAAGCACCGTGCAGCAATTCGACCAACTGCTCCCGATCTTCTGGCTCACGCAGCAGAAAATGGCTTAATCGTTCTAAAAGTGAGGGTTTATGAGATAACTTATCCGGCTCCGAAGCCATATGTACTGCTGAAAACAGCATCCTGTGTAACGAGTTGTCTTAAGCATACCTGAAAATCGATGACCCTGTCACCTTCAGACCTCACACAGCATGATTTAGCGCATGAAACGTCTGCGGCAAACGCCGCAATAACGGTATAAACCTTAAAATTCTGCTAAATTAGCGCTTATGTTTAACCGCTTGCGATCCTATTTGTCTCGTTTTACTTTATCCCGTGCGAGTCGGCTGCCTGGGTTGACGCAGTCACGTGGCGTCAAAGTCGCCGCAGGCCTGGTGGTCTTTTACTACCTGTTTGCCTGGCTTGCCATTAACCCACTGGCAAAATGGCTGCTGCCTTGGGTTGCCGAAACCCAACTGGCCAGCAAAGCCAGCGTAGAAAAAGTGACGTTTGACCCCTTTAGCCTCACCGCCACCATCGATAAACTGGCATTGGCTGATCAGCAAGGCGCGCCCCTGGCAGCATTTGACCGCCTGGTGATCGACCTTGAGGCAAGCGGACTGTTTAAATGGGCATGGAAACTCAAGCAGATCCAGTTGACAGGCCCACATGTGAATGTGATGGTCTCCAAACAAGGTAAACTCAACTGGGCAGACCTGATCGCCAAACTCAATGAAAATCCCTCGCCGCCAGATCAGGGCCTGCCCCGAGTCATCATTGAAAAAATTATCCTGAGCCAGGGCAATATTGAATACCTGGATGCACAGCACGACCAGCCTTTGCGCGCCGCCCTCAAGCCGCTGGATTTTGAACTGGAAGGCTTTTCTACCCTGCCCCAAGACCGCGGCGACTACCTGATCGCGGCAAAACTGCCCTATCAGGGCGGCACCGTGAAGTGGAAAGGTAATTTCGGCGTCAATCCCCTCGCATCGCAAGGGCAACTGGCGATTGAGGCGTTACAAATTGCCAAGGTGGTGCAGTGGGTCAACACAGCGGCGCTGCCCGTTAAAGTTGAGACCGGGGCTTTTTCTGGTCAGTTGAACTATGCATTTTCCATGCATCAGCAACAACCAAAGCTGCAGCTCAGTGATGTCCAGCTGCGCATTGAGAACTTGGGGGCGACAATGGCGCCAGCGGACAAGCTTACCTGGGCCTCATTCATGGTCACCACCAAACAGCTGACGCTACTCCCTGCTGCGCAACTCAGCCTGCAGGGTCATGGTATCGACATGACCCTGAATCAGCTCAAGCTACAAAAGCCGCAAGCGGTCGTCTCAATGGACAGCAGCCAGCTGTCACTGCCCAGTCTCAGTTTCACGCTGGATAAACAAGCACAGCTTCAGTTTGAAAATCTGGATGTTCATCTGCAACAGGCGCAGGTACAGCATGGCCAGCAAACCTTGCTCAGCCTGCCTGAACTGGCGCTGGAACACGCCAGTTTCAACCTGGCTGACCGTCGTGCGAAGATCGGGCTCGTCCATCTCAATCAGGGACAATTATCCGCCACGCAGCTGGCCTCTGGCTTGCTGGATTGGCAACAGAGCTTCGAACCAACCGTCGCAAAAAATACGTCAACCACCCAACCCACAGCCGAGCAAACAGCTCAAACAACTGAAAGCAAGCCGTTCCATTTGAGCATTGACGAATTAGCTCTCGCGCACTGGCACCTGACCTATACCAGCCACCAGTTTGCCAAACCGCTGCAGGCAACGGTAGGCGACATGAATCTGCAATTAGCCTTGGATCATGCTGAAGACCTGACGCTCAGTAACATGCAACTGGATGCCAGCCAACTCGCGCTGCAATCGGATAAACAAACGCTGGCACAACTCGGCAAGCTATCGGTAGGCAAAGGACATCTGGCGCTGGCGCAACAAAAAGCTGAGGTCGCGGCGATCCAGTTAAGCGGTCTGAAAACCTCGGTGATTCGCCAGGCTGACCAGCGCTTGAACTGGCAAACACTGCTCGCAACACCCCCGGCAGCAGCCCCCAAGAATACGGCGACTTCACCCACCGCGACAACGCAGAAAACTGCATGGACCTATAATCTCAAACAGCTAGCCTTGCAGCAGGCTGAGGTGCATATTGAGGATCAATCGACCTCAAGCCCCATGATCCTGGATGTGACCGATGGTCAACTCTCGCTGACTGACTTGACCCAGAATCTGACTCGCTGGCTCCCGGTCAAGGCTGGCTTCAAGGTCAAACAAGGCGGTCAATTGAATCTGCAAGGCAAGATCGCGGCGGCCCCGTTTAAAGTAGACCTGCAAACACAACTGAGTCAGTTATCTTTAAAACCCTTTGCGCCCCTCCTAGCACAAGTCGCCTTACTGAAACTGGAAGATGGCGCAGTCGGTTTAGAAGGCAGATTACAACAATCCACGCAAGGCTCAACCCGCTTTGATGGCGGCTTCACCGTCAACCAGCTCTCGATTGTTGAGGAAGAAAGCCAGCAACCATTCTTGCGCTGGCAAACCTTACAGGCAGACGGCGTGTCGCTATCGCTGGCACCGAACAAATTGCAAATCGACACCTTGAGTATGAGCCAACCGCAGACCAAGTTTATGATTGCTGCCGATCGCAGCCTGAACGTAAGCAAGCTCATGCGTACTGCGCCAGCATCTGACCATCCGCCTGCAAGCAATGCAACAACATCGACCAGTACAAGCGCAGCCCCCACGGTGGCAAACGCAAGTAAACAGAGTGATTTTCCGGTCAATATAGACAGTGTGCGAATCAACAATGCCGAACTGGACTTTGCCGACTTGTCATTACCACAACCGTTTGGCACGCATATTAACAATCTGGGCGGGGTGATTAACGGCATCTCGAGCAATCCTGCCTCCACAGCCCAGGTGGAGATGGATGGCAAGGTGGATGACTATGGCGCTGCCCGCATCCGTGGCAGCTTGCAGCCATTTCACACCGGCGAATTTACCGACCTTAAGCTGGCGTTCACCAATCTGGAAATGAACCGGCTAACCCCCTATTCCGGCAAATTTGCCGGGCGCAAGATCACCTCAGGCAAGCTGTCTGTCGATCTCGAATACAAGATCAAGCAGCGCAAGCTGGCCGGAGAAAACAAATTCGTTATTCACAAACTGACCTTGGGCGAGCGCGTAGACAGCAAGGATGCCGCCAACCTGCCCCTGGATCTGGCGATTGCCATTCTTGAAGACAGCAATGGCGTCATTGACCTCGACCTGCCAGTCAGTGGCAGCCTGGATGACCCCAAGTTCAGCATAGGCGGGATTGTCTGGAAAGCCTTTACCAATATCCTGACCAAAATCGTAACAGCGCCATTTAGCGCCTTGGGCAAGCTGTTTGGCAGCAGTGAAAAGCTGGAGGCCATTGTGTTTGATCCCGGTACGGCGGCTTTATCCCCGCCTGAGCAGGAAAAACTGCAGGCAGTGAGCAGCGCCCTCAGCAAGCGCCAGCAACTCAAATTGGGTATTGTCCCTGGGTACGATGTGGCAGCAGACAGCCGCGCCATTCAGGAAACCACATTACGCAAGCAAGTCGCCGCAGAAATGGGCATCACCCTACAGGCAAACCAAACCCCAGGGCCGATAGACTTGAACAATCCCAAAGTGCAATCTGCGCTCAAGGCACTGCATGATCGCTTGACCAACAAAGGCTTGCTGAAACGGCTTGCTTCAAAGCTGGAAAAAACACCGGCCGGATTTTACGAAGAAGCACAAGAGACCTTGACGACCAGCATCACGGTCTCGGATGCGGACTTGCAGGCTCTAGCCCAAGCGCGGGCAAACGCAATTCAGCAGCAATTGCTGGCCGCGGGCCTAAGCCAGGATCGCATCGCAATCGCACCGCCAGTGGCTGCAAAAGCTGAGCGCGCTTTGGTTCCCACCAAGCTGACCCTGGACGCGATCAAGCATTAATGTAAGCGGTGTAATGACGCCTGAAACGTTGAATTTACTCTCAAAGCGAGTCGATTTGACTATTCTCTGTGCCCTCTGAGTCCTCTGTGGCTTAAAAATATAGCCAAGATTAATGTATAACCTCAGGCTTGAAAAGCAGAGGCAGCGGACTCAAGCCACAACGAAGCAAAAAAGCTGGGCTCGCTGTTAGAACACCAACACAGTGAGCAAATGCTGAAAAAAACGCAGCACAGGCGATAGCACAATCCCCAAAATACCGGTAAACAGGAGTGCAATCAGGATCAGCATACCGTAACGCTCCAGCTGCGCAAACTTGATTGCAGCGGGCATGGGCAACAGGCTGACAGCAATGCGGCCACCATCCAGCGGTGGCAGCGGGAACAGGTTAAGCACCAACAATACCAGATTGATTTGGACACCTGCCAGGCTCATTTGCGACAGATAAGCCTGAGCGGAGTCTGGAAAATACCCTACCCTCGCCAGGATTAATCCCCAAGCCAATGCCATGACAAAATTGGAAGCGGGGCCGGCCAAGGCTACCCATAGCATATCTTGCTTGGGTCTGCGTAACTGGCCAAAATTCACAGGGACCGGTTTGGCCCAGCCAAACAGGATGCCACCAAACATAATGCTGATAGCGGGCAATAAAATAGTCCCGATAGGATCAATATGCTTGAAGGGATTCAGGGTAATCCGTCCCATGCGTTCCGCGGTCAGGTCGCCAAAATACTTGGCAGCATAGCCGTGAGCCGCTTCATGCACGGTAATCGCAAACAGGATGGGCAATGCGTAAGCAGCAATTTTTTGTACGACGGTGAGTTCTTCCATGCAAACAACTTTCAGACAACATTAAGGCCAGGGCGCAACGCCGGCACGGATCAGGCTCGGCGGGTCTTCGGTCAAATCCAACACGGTGGTGGCCCCGACATGTACGATATCGCTATCAATGACGGCATCAATCTGGTGTTCCAGGGCTTCGCGGATTTCCCAACCCACAGACAGGGGCGCCTCATCCCCTGGCAACTGCAAAGTCATGCTCAGCATCGGCGAGTCCAGTGCCTCCAGTAAGGATTGCGTCACAATGTGCTTGGGGACGCGCAAACCGATGGTACTGCGTTTAGGATGCTGCAGTCGGCGCGGGACTTCTCGACTCGCCTCCAGTAAGAAGGTATAGGCCCCTGGTGTCAGGGCTTTAAGCAGGCGAAACTGGCTATTGTTAACCTTGGCATAAGTGCCAATTTCGGCCAAGTCCCGGCAAATCAAGGTAAAGGGATGCTCATCATCGACGCCGCGCAATCGGCGGATCCGTGTTTGCGCTTCCTTGAACTCCATTAGGCAGACCAGTGCATAACTCGAGTCAGTCGGGCAAGCCAGGATACCGCCCTGCTTTAGCAGCTGCACCGCTTGCTGGATTAACCGCGCCTGTGGATTTTGCGCATGAATCACAAAGTACTGGGCCATAAATCTCGCCTACTGTAGCAGACTGGCCTCAGGCCAATCCTGCCAGATGGGTACACAATTGGCTGGCAACGCTGGCAAACGGCCCATTTCCATGTAAGAGAGCCCGGGGCCATGATAATCAGAACCTTGTGAGGCCTTTAAATCAAACCGATGCGCCAGTTTGGCAAACTGGTCGTATTGCGGCGGTTGATGGCTACCCGTCACCACTTCGATGGCTTGTCCACCATAGCTCCTGAACTCATGTAGCAGCAAATGCATATTCACAAAGCCCAGATCATAACGGCCAGGATGCGCGAGCACTGCCACCCCACCCGCCTCACGAATCAAGGTCACGGCCTGCTCCAAGCTCATCCACTCATGATTGACAAAGCCAGGCTTGCCTTTGACCATATATTTCTTAAATACGGACTTAATGTTTTTGGCATGCCCTTGTTTGACAATAAACTGGGCGAAATGGCTACGCGTCATCACACTATTGCCCGCAATCTGCTTCACCCCCTCATAAGCGCCCGCGATACCCGCTTTGGCCAGGCCATCGGCCATTTGCCGGGCACGCGTATCGCGTGCAGCATGCACTTGTTGAAAGGTTTGGATTAATTGCGGGTGATTGGCATCAATCCGCAACCCTACGATATGCAGGGTACGCTTTTTCCAGGTGACCGAAATCTCTACCCCATTGACCAGGGTCACGCCATGTTCCGCGGCGGCGGCGCGTGCACGCGCCAAGCCACCGACTTCGTCATGGTCAGTCAAAGCGAGCACCTTTACGCCTTTGCTCGCGGCGTGCGCAACCAACTCCTCAGGCGAGAGCAAGCCATCAGAAAGCGTGGAGTGGCAATGCAAGTCTATCGGAACGGACATGATGGATTAAGTGCGGTTTTGCAAATGATGCGGGGACAGGATTGTCAACATATAAACTTTACTTTATGACAGGAATCATAGCAAAATAGTGCCCTTACACATAGCAAGAATTCAGTCTACTGACGCCAAGCATGCAAATCATCACCGATTTATTACCCGTCATCCTGTTCTTTATTGCCTACAAAAAAGCGGGCATTTTCGCGGCCACTGCCGTCGCCATGGCCAGTACGCTGCTGCTCATGCTGGTGATCTGGATCAAGCGTGGAAAAATAGACAAAATGCTCGCCATCAATGGCGCAGTGATTACCGTGCTTGGTGGCATTACCCTGTTGCTACATGACAAAACCTATATTATGTGGAAACCAACCGCGATCTATTGGATAGGCGCGCTGGCGCTGTTATTTAGCCGCTATGTGTTGAAGCGTAACCTGATTGAAAGCATGCTAGGCAAGATGATGGCGCCGCCTGTTGCTATGTGGGACAAACTCAATTTTTACTGGATTGCATTTTTGGTTGGCATGGGCATCCTGAATCTTTACGTGGCTTTTCACTACAGTGAAGACGACTGGGTCAACTTCAAACTGTTTGGTGCCACCAGCCTGATGTTTATCTTTATTATTGCGCAGGTGTTTGCCCTCAAAGCCCACTGGGTTGAACAAAACACGCCCTAGCCTAGACTAATGAATCGTCCAGACGAATCAATTAATCAATCGTCTGGACGCGTTGATTGACGAGATTGAGAACACCGCCATGCTTTACATGATTTATGCCCAGGATACGCCAAACAGTTTGCCATTGCGGCTAGAGCACCGGCCGCCACACCTGGCCCGATTGCAACAACTGCAAAACGAAGGGCGCCTGATCCTCGCAGGCCCCTTACCAGCCATTGACAGTCTAGACCCTGGCGAAGCCGGTTTTAGCGGCAGCCTGATCGTGGCGGAGTTTGACTCCCTGCAGGCAGCGACCGCCTGGGCCAACGATGATCCCTTCGTGCATGCCGGTGTGTACGGTCAAGTGTTAGTCAAACCCTTTAGAAAGACCTTGCCATAATGTTGCGGGCCGAAATTGAGCAGCGGCTGCAAAGCCTGAGCCCTGAACAAATCGAAATTCAGGATGACAGTGATTTGCACCGCGGACATGCTGGCAACACGGGCGGCGGCCACTTTACCTTGAAGGTAAAAAGCTCGCTATTTTCAGGAAAATCGCAGATAATGCGCCATCGCATGGTATATCAATGTTTGCAAGATTTAATGCCTCATCGCATCCACGCGCTCAGTATTACGGCCTTATCGACCGATGAGTCATTTATTTGAAACAATCCTGTTTTTTAATATCGCACCTCATATCAAAACGTTATTTAAGGATATTGCATGAAATTTTTGAAAGTATTGCTGGCTATTGCTTGCTTGAGCGCAATGCCACACCTGTACGCAGCGGATGCCGACGCGGTAGCGACCGTGAATGGCAAACCAATCAAGAAATCCTGGGTTGACTTTATCCTCAAGGACGCAGAAGCACGTACTGGCCAGAAAGCCAACGATGGCATGAAAGCCGCAGTGGTGAACGAACTGGTTGGCTCTGAACTGGCCTACCAAGAAGCGCAAAAAGCTGGCATCGACAAGCTGCCGGACTTTGTTGTCAGCGAAGAACTCGCCCGCCGCAAATTGCTGGTCAATGCCTTCCTGGCCGATTTCATCAAGAAAAACCCAGTGACCGATGCCGAGAAAAAAGAAGCTTACGAGCAATACAAAAAAGAGTTGGGCGACAAAGAATATAACGCGCGCCATATTCTGGTAAAAACTGAAGCCGAAGCCAAAGCCATTATTGCTGACCTGAAAAAAGGGACAGACTTTGCCAAAGTTGCCAAGGAGAAATCGCTGGATCCAGGCTCTAAAGACAAAGGTGGCGATTTGGGCTGGTTCTCTCCAGCGGGGATGGTCAAACCTTTCGCTGACGCGCTGGTGGCCCTGAAAAAAGGCGAAACCACCCCAGAGCCAGTGCAATCACAGTTTGGCTGGCACGTCATTAAACTGGTTGACACCCGTGCCCTGCAAGCGCCTGCGTATGAAAAAGTGCAAGAAGGCCTTGAGCGCACCATTCAACAACGTAAACTCGAAAAATACATGTTGAGCCTGAAAGATAAAGCCAAAATCGACGTGAGCGGTTTGGAGAAGAAATAACGCTAGCCGTATCCCCATGCAAACAAGCCAGCTTACGCTGGCTTTTTTGTTGCCTGCCAGGCCTCCGGCAGCACGTCCTTAGTAGTAAATATCCTAAAAAGAATAATTTATTTCATGCCCATTCTAAGCTACAATCAAGAATTATTCTCATTTGAATCCAGCCATGCATCTTGACGCGCTAAAACCAGGGCAAACTGCCATCATAGACCGCATTCATGCCGAGCAAGCGCTCGCGCAACGCCTGAATGCGCTGGGATTCCGTAGCGGCAAACGGATTGAAGTGATCAGGCAAGCGTCTTTCAATGGCCCCCTGCATGTCCGCATCGGCTCCACTGATGTCATCATCCGCTTGCATGATGCCAACGCCATCCATTTACACCTGTTAGACCCTCTCAAATTAGACCCACTCAAAGATTCTGCCGCCGTATGAAACGTGTTGCCTTACTTGGGATGCCGAATACCGGCAAATCCACCCTGTTTAACCGCTTGAGCGGTGCCTCTGCGCGTGTCGGCAATTGGCCTGGCATTACCGTCGACCTGATGAGCGCAAAAATACTGCTGGGTGGGCACATTGCTGAACTGATCGACTTGCCGGGACTGTATGATCTGCATGGCTTTTCTGATGACGAACAGGTGGTCAGGCATTTCTTGAGCCATCACCAGATTGACCTGGTACTGATTATCCTCAATAGCGCGCAAATTGACCGCCAGCTGTCACTGGCTTTACAAATCCGCGCCTTGGGCTTGCCTGCCGTACTCTTGCTTAATATGGAGGATGAAGCTAAACGGGCTGGCATCACCATCAACACTGACGCCATGAGCAAACAGTTAGGCATCCCTATCCGCACCATTAGCGCCAAATACGGGCAAGGCTGCCCGGAAGCGCTACAACTGGCAGCGGCCACCATGCAGCAACACCCGAACCTGGTCTCGCCAGACAGCATCGCCCGCAAGCTGGAGCTAGACAATGCGATCGAACAGGAAATGCACCAGATTATTGATCAGAGCGTGCAGTTCCCGTTACAACTGAATGACTCACTGACAGACCGCTTGGACAAGGTGTTGCTGCATCCATGGTTCGGACTGCCGCTATTTCTACTCGCCGTTTTTTTGCTGTTCCAGTTCATTTTTAGCGTAGGCGCGCCTTTGCAAGAAGCCATGGGCTGGCTGTTTGACACCCTACGCAGTACTTTGCTGGAGCCCGCGCTGACCAGCCTGCCGGGCTGGCTCAACGGTCTGTTGCTGGATGGCCTGTATACCGGCTTTAGTACCGTTGCCGCGTTTGTGCCCATCATCGTCCTATTTTTCCTGGTCATGAGCATGGTGGAAGACAGCGGCTATTTATCGCGCGCAGCCTTTCTGATGGATACATTGATGGCAAAAATGGGGCTGGATGGCCGGGGCTTTGTCATGATGCTGATGGGCTTTGGTTGCAACGTGCCTGCATTGATGGGCACACGCGTGATGCGTAGCCGCCCGATGCGCTTGTTAACGATGCTGACCATTCCCCTATCCCTCTGCTCGGCCAGGTTACAGGTATTTTTATTTATCATCGCCATTCTGTTCCCGCCCTCACAAGCGGCACTGGTGTTGTTCTCGCTGTACCTGGTCAGCTTCGCCACCATCTTTATTACCGCAATCCTGTTTAAGCGCAGTTTTCAAAGCCGCGAACCATTTGTGCTTGAGCTGCCGCCTTACCGCTTCCCTACCCCGCAACAAATCTGGATGCGTGGCTGGCAAGAAGTGAAACACTTTTTGGCCCGTGCCACCAAGTTTATTGTCATTGGCGTGGTCATGGTCTGGTTGCTCACGCATTTGCCGCTCAGCGCCACCCCCGCCAGCCCAGAAACCTGGGCCGGGAGCATAGGCCGTTTTTTTGCGCCGGTACTGGACCCGATTGGTATAGACACGCAACTGGCGATTGCCCTGATTTTTGGCTTTGTGGCCAAGGAAATCGTGGTCGGGTCGCTGGCTGTGATTTATGGCCTGCAAGGCGATGCTCTCAGTCACCAGATTGCCAGCAATATCGACTGGGTCCAAGGCATGAGCTTTATGCTGTTCACGCTGATTTACACGCCTTGCTTATCGACCATTGCCACGCTCAAATCCGAGAGCAAAAGCACTGGATTCATGTGGTTATCTCTAGGCTGGTCGCTGTTGCTGGCATGGCTGGTCAGCTTTGCCTTTTACCAAACGGCTCGCGCGCTTGGCTACTAAAAACCACACCACGGCGGAAACTGATCGGGGAAAATTCAATCTACGTTAAAGTAAATTTTTAACGTGACAAGTATCAGGAGCTTTATCCATGAACAAACCATTACTGATTGCCGCGGTCGCCGCCCTGTTCAGTCTTTCCGCGCATGCAAACAACACTAGCCACAACGGCCCGATGGAAAAATGCATGAAAGCCGCTTTGGCCAAACACCCAGGCAAAGTGGTCTCACTGGAAGCCGAAATTGAAAAAGACCATGGTGCCATTTATGAGTTTGATATTGTCGGCACCGATGGCAAAGAGTGGGAAGTGGAATGCGAAGCCAAAACTGGCAAAGTATTTGAGGAAGAGGTTGATGTCGACCCCAACAGTGACGAATTCAAGTCCAAAGCCAAAGTGACCATGGAGCAAGCCAAGAAAACGGCGTTGGAAAAATATCCAGGGGATGTGGAAAGCATAGAATATGAGCTGGAAAATGGCAACCCGGTGTATGAGTTTGATATCAAACAAGCTAACGGCAAGGAAATTGAAGTTGAAGTGGATGCCGTCACCGGAAAAATCGGGGAGACTGAAGAAGAAGTCTACGAAATCGGTAGAGACTAATTCTTTAGTCACCTTGGCATACATACATAGCAACCTACGGGTTGCTGTTTTATTTGGGCGGCTGCTGTGGCTGGATGCGCTATCAGCGCATTCGATATCAGACGCGCTTTCTGTTAAAATAGCGGTTTGAATTTTCATTGAAAAATCCAACCGCCTCATGTCTAGTCAAGCGCAATTCCTAAGCCTGCGCGGCAGCGCCGCCCTCTCTCAATTCCGTCTCGATAAACTGTATCGCGCCCTCAATAGCAGCGCGCCAAATATCGCCCATATTTATACTGAATTCGTGCACTTTGCTTTCAGTGCATCTGCCTTGAGTGCGAGCGAACAAGAGACCCTGCGCCAGATTTTGACTTATGGGCCACATACCGATATCGAGTCCCCTGCTGGGGAGTTGCTCTTGGTCATTCCGCGCATAGGCACCATCTCACCATGGGCCTCACGGGCGACCGACATTGCACACAACTGTGGCCTGGGCAGCCTGTTGCGCCTGGAACGCGGCATTGCTTATTACGTCACCACCAAAAATGGCCAGGCACTGACCGTCGCTGAGAAACAGGCGTTACGCGCTGCCATTCAGGACCGTATGACCGAAACCGTGGTGGATACGCGGGCGGATGCAGAAAAGCTCTATCACCATGCAGATCCTAAACCTTTATCCAGCGTGGATATCCTGGCCGGCGGCAAAGCTGCATTGGAGGCTGCCAACAGCGAGATGGGCTTGGCCTTATCCCCTGACGAGGTCGATTACCTGTTGGAAAATTACCGCAAAATGGGCCGCAACCCGACGGATGTCGAGCTCATGATGTTTGCGCAAGCCAACTCAGAGCATTGCCGTCACAAAATTTTCAATGCCGACTGGGTGATTGACGGCGTGCAACAAGAGTTGTCACTGTTCAATATGATCCGCAACACGCACAAGCTCAACCCGGGCAATACCGTGGTCGCCTACTCTGACAACAGTTCGATTGTGCAAGGCCAGAAAACCAAGCGGTTCTTCCCGGCGGCTGATCACAGCTACCAGTTTGTCGAAGACGACATGCATTACCTGATGAAGGTGGAAACGCATAACCATCCGACTGCGATTTCGCCCTTTGCCGGGGCGGCGACGGGTGCTGGGGGAGAAATCCGTGATGAAGGCGCGACCGGCATAGGCTCCAAGCCCAAAGCAGGCCTGACTGGCTTCTCAGTCTCTAACCTCAATCTGCCCGAGTTCAAGCAACCCTGGGAAAACGATTACGGCAAACCTGGCCGTATCGCCAGCCCATTGCAAATCATGATAGATGGCCCACTGGGTGGCGCGGCTTACAACAACGAATTTGGCCGCCCGAATATTGCCGGTTACTTCCGTACCTTTGAACTGGAAACCACTGGCGCCGATGGTAAAACAGAAGTGCGTGGCTATCACAAACCCATCATGCTGGCCGGTGGTGTGGGTAACATTGCTGACAGCCATAGCCATAAAAACAGTATTCCTGCTGGTGCCGCCCTGATCCAACTGGGCGGACCGGCCATGTTGATTGGCCTTGGTGGTGGCGCGGCCTCCAGCATGGATACAGGGGCCAACACTGAAAACCTGGACTTTGACTCCGTCCAGCGTGGCAACCCCGAGTTGCAACGCCGTGCACAAGAGGTCATCGACCGCTGCTGGCAAATGGGCGACAAGAACCCGATTTTGAGCATTCACGACGTCGGTGCTGGTGGTATTTCAAATGCCTTCCCCGAACTGGTCAACGACGCCAAGGTTGGCGCCGTGTTCCAGTTGCGCGATGTACATAACGAAGAGCCAGGCATGAGTCCGCGTGAATTGTGGAGTAACGAAGCGCAAGAGCGTTACGTGCTCGCCGTCACGCAAGACCAGTTACCATTATTTGAAGCGATTTGTGAGCGCGAACGTTGCCCGTTTGCCGTCGTGGGAGTCACCACCGAAGAACGTCATTTAACCGTTGAAGACCGCCACTTTGACAACAAGCCAGTCGATATGGATTTATCCGTCTTGTTGGGTAAACCGCCCAAAATGCTGCGCGACGTCAAATCCGTCAACAAGGCACTCACAGCTTTTGATACCAGCAAAGTGGAATTGCACGATGCCATATCACGCGTGTTGCGCCTGCCTGGCATAGCAGACAAGACCTTCCTGATCACCATCGGTGACCGCACCGTCACCGGCTTGATTGCTCGGGACCAGATGGTCGGTCCATGGCAAGTGCCCGTGAGTAACGTCGCCGTCACCTGTGCTGGCTTTGAGACCAACATTGGCGAAGCGTTTGCCATCGGTGAAAAAGCGCCGCTGGCGTTGATTGATGCCCCAGCCTCCGGCCGCATGGCGATTGGCGAAGCGATTACCAATATTGCCGCAGCAGCGATCAGTGATCTTGGCAACTTGAAGCTGTCTGCCAACTGGATGGCCCCGGCGGGACATCCGGGTGAAGATGCTGCCCTGTATGAAACGGTGAAAACCGTGGGCATGGAATTGTGCCCAGCCCTGGGCATCAGCATTCCCGTCGGCAAAGATTCGATGAGTATGAAAACCGTCTGGCAGGACCAGGGGGAAAACAAAGCGGTTACGGCCCCGATTTCATTGGTGATTTCTGCCTTTGCCAATACGCCAGATGTGCGTAAAACCCTGACGCCCCAGTTGCGTACCGACCTGGGTGACAGCGAACTGATCCTGATCGACCTGGGTAATGGCAAAAACCGCATGGGTGGCTCCGCCCTCGCCCAGGTTTACCAGCAACTGGGCAACACCGTGCCTGATGTAGACCAGCCTGCGCAACTGAAAGCATTTTTTGCCGCGATTCAGCAACTGAATAGCGACGGCAAACTGCTGGCTTACCATGACCGTTCAGACGGTGGCCTGTTTGTCACGCTGGCAGAAATGGCATTTGCCGGCCACTGTGGTCTGCAAGTGGATGTTTCCAGCCTGTCGGGAGACAATCTCAGCCTGCTGTTTAACGAAGAGCTGGGTGCAGTCTTGCAGGTGCGCGCCAGCGATGTAGCTGGGGTCATGCAGCAATTGCAACAACAGCTGGGAGATTGTGTACACGCCATTGGCCAGGTCACGCCAGGCCAGCAGATTGTCATTGTGCAGAAAAATGGCCGTTACGAGGCGTCGCGCATCGACCTGCACCGCATGTGGTCCGAGACCACTTACCGCATGCAGAGCCTGCGCGATAATCCAGCGTGTGCCAAACAAGAATATGACCGCATCCTCAATGCCGACGATGCCGGCTTGCATGCCCAACTGACCTTTGACATTAACGAGAACATTGCCGCCCCCTACATCAACACCGGCAACCGCCCCAAGATGGCGATCTTGCGTGAGCAAGGCGTGAATGGCCAGACCGAAATGGCGGCCGCCTTTGACCGAGCAGGCTTTAACAGTGTCGACGTGCATATGAGTGACATCATCAGTGGCCGTGTGGTCCTCAAGGATTTCGCTGGCCTGGTGGCTTGTGGCGGTTTCTCTTATGGTGACGTCCTCGGTGCGGGCGAAGGCTGGGCCAAGTCTGTACTGTTCAATAGCCGTGCCCGTGATGAATTCAGCGCGTTCTTCAATCGTGCAGATACCTTTGCACTGGGCGTCTGTAACGGTTGCCAGATGATGAGCA
This sequence comes from Methylophilus sp. 3sh_L, assembly GCF_046766015.1. Taxonomy (NCBI): domain Bacteria; kingdom Pseudomonadati; phylum Pseudomonadota; class Betaproteobacteria; order Nitrosomonadales; family Methylophilaceae; genus Methylophilus; species Methylophilus sp. 3sh_L. Next base: position 669,569 of record NZ_JBKOUF010000001.1, on the reverse strand, counting down.
ACCTGCACAGCATTATTCCTGGGGCTGCCCATTGGCCACATTTTGTACGCAATAAGTCAGAACAGTTTGAAGCCCGCGTGGCGCTGGTAGAGATTTTAGCCTCGCCCTCTATCTTCTTTGATGGCATGGCAGGCAGCCGCATGCCGATTGCAGTGGCCCATGGTGAAGGGTTTACGGAATTTACTGATGCGGGCGCGGTCACAAGTGTGCTACAACAGCAACTGGCAACAGTGCGTTATGTGGATCATGCTGCACAAGCAACCGAAGTCTACCCGTTTAACCCGAATGGTTCGCCTCAGGGCTTAACCGGGTTCACCACGCAAGACGGCCGCTTCAGCATCATGATGCCTCATCCTGAGCGTGTATTCAGAGCAGTGCAACACTCCTGGCGGCCAGATGGCTGGCAAGAGGACGGCCCTTGGATGCGCATGTTTAGAAACGCACGCAAGTTTGTGGGTTAAGCCAACTGTTTTGAAATACCTGGGTTTCCCAGGTATTTTAGAATCAAAATCAAGTGGTTATTTTTAAAAAATGAAATCAGGTGTTTGGAGAGATTATGAAATCAATTAAGTTTTTACTGGCCTTATTCTCACTGTCATTTGCATTGCAAGCCTTTGCATTGACCGATGAGGAATACATGGAATTTACCGAGGCCCTGACCGGCGGCAATGTCAAAGTGGTGAAAAAGTTTGTCGAAGCTGACCCTTCATTGGTCAAACAAAAATTCTTTGCCTGGGAGCCACTGCAAATGGCCGCTTCCAAAGGCAGACTGGATGTCGTCAAATACCTGGTTTCTAAAGGCGCTGATTTAAATTATGTGCACCCGGCCAGCCACAATACCGCTTTTCATATGTCTGCGTTTATTGGCGATACAGAAACGATGAAGTACCTGGCATCCGCTGGTGCAGATGTGAACATCAAGCTCAAAGGCGATGTGTCCCTGATCCGTTACTTTAGAGAAGAAAATAACCAGAAAATGGTCGATTTGTTGACGAAGCTGGGCACCAAAGATGATGGTTGCCAGGAAGAAAAATGCTTCTAATCGGCGAGCTTGCGAGAGGGTGTTAAGATTAAAACGGTCATGAAATTCATGGCCGTTTTTTGTTTGTACGTGCTCATAAATTTCGCGGTAACCGAATCCTCTGTGTAACCGCAGTCACTCACATGACCTTAGCCATTCAGAATAATGGGGCTTCAAACTGATCATGTGTTTCGGGGGGAGCAATGAAGTCATTATTAAGCCGTTTGTTATGCATCTATTTGATGAGCGTACCCGTGTATGGATATACGCAAGATCCGCTGGCAATACGGACGCTGGCAGCCTCTTGTGCTGCTTGCCATGGGCCTGCGGGCAACAGCCTGGGCGGCACACCAACGCTTGCAGCGCTTAACCAGGATTACTTCATCCAGCGCATGCAGGGCTTTAAAGATGGGTCAGTCAGCGCGACGGTGATGCACCAGCATGCCAAAGGGCTGACCAGCGAGGAAATCGCAGCCCTGGCTGCCTATTTTGCGCAGCAGCCCAGGCAGACGCCTCCCGCGTTACCTCACCAGTCTTTTTTGGGGAGACAATAATGGATGCGTTATTTAAAAATCCCCCTGCCAATAATCGCAGTCGCAGACAATTTGTGCGCTCAATCATTTATGGCGGGTTGGCCTTTTATGGATTGCCTGCATTTGCCCGTGCCAACAAACCGCCGCTGGGACATGTCGTTGTCGTCGGTGCCGGTTTTGCAGGCCTGACTGCCGCCAAATATTTACGCGACTGGAGCATGGGCAATCTCAAAGTCACTGTGATTGAACCGAATCCGCAGTTTATTTCCTGCCCGCAAAGCAATCTGGTATTAGGCGGAAGCCGCACGCTAGACGATTTGAGTTTTAGCTATGCACTCTCGCGCAAGCAGCATGGCATTGATTGGGTACAAGACACGGTCACCCGTGTTGACCTAGCCAACAAACAAGTCCAGCTCAGCCGTGGCAAGCTGCATTATGACCGTCTGGTTCTGGCGCCAGGAGTGGATTTCAATTATGAGAAGATCACCGGCATGACCAGCCCTGCCGCAGACATTCCGCATGCCTGGAAAGCGGGCCTGCAGACACTGCAGTTACGGCAACAATTGGAGAGCATGCCCGATGGTGGCGTGTTCGTGATGACGATTCCGCCCGGCCCTTACCGCTGCCCGCCCGGCCCTTATGAACGCGCCTGTCAGGTCGCGCATTATTTCAAGCAACACAAACCTCGCAGCAAGGTGATTATCCTGGATGCGAATGCCGACATCGTCTCGAAAAAAGGCTTGTTTTTACAAAGCTTTCAGGGCGCTTATAAAGACCTGATTGAGTATCACAACAATAGTACGATACTGCAGCTGGACCCAGTGAGCAAAACAGTCAAAACCGATTTTGAATCGGTCAAGGCCGATGTGCTGAATGTGATCCCACCGCAACTGGCAGGGAAAGTGGCCCAAGTCGCCGGGCTGGTGAATGTGGATCAGCGCTGGTGCGAAGTAGACTTCGTCACCTATGCCTCATCGGTGCAACAAGACGTCCATATCATTGGTGACAGTATTTCTGCCGGCTTGCCCAAGTCCGCGCATATGGCGACCTCCCAGGCCAAAGTATGTGCCGCTGCAATCATTGCGTTGCAGACGGGCGATGCGCCGAACCCATTGCCGGTGTTTGCCAATACCTGCTACAGCTTTGTAGATGACCAGCAAGCCATGCATGTGGCGAATGTTTACCGCTATGACCCGCTCAAGAAAAGCATGGTCTCTGCAGAAGGCGGCGGCGTTTCTGCCAAAGCCAGTGTGCAGGAAGGTGAATATGCACAGGCCTGGGCGCAGAATATCTGGGCGGATACCTTGACATGATCTCACGCAGACTGCATTCAGCCAGTGACCAGCGCGTGCGCCTGCTTTGCTGGTTGCTGATAGGCTTGGGCATGGCCACCGGTTTGCACTATGCCAAGGCGCAACCCTTGCTGGCAGAAGAGGCATTGAAGCAACTGCGGGTGCCTGACGGGCTGCAGATTGAACGGTTTAGTGATGTCAGCGCCTGGGGCATGCCCCGCATGCTGGCACTAGACCCACAAGGAAAATTACTGGTGAGTCTGCCAGACACCGGCCGCGTTCTGCGTATTGAAGCGGACGGTCAAGCGGTGGTCGTGGCGCAAGGACTGAATGCCCCGCAGGGGCTCGCCTTACAGGGGCAAGACCTACTGGTTGCGGAGCAAACCGGCGTCGTAAAACTGGCCTGGCAAAACGACCATTGGGGGCCTGCGCAACCGTTTATCCGCAACCTGCCCAGTGGTGGCCATAGCCTGAAAACGGTTAAGGTGTCGCCAGATGGCTTTGTGTTTGTCAATGTCGGCTCCAGCTGTAATGTCTGCGTCGAAGAGTCGCCCTTGCGTGCAACTTTGTTACGCTTTACCGCAGAGGGCCGGCCAGCCGGTGCGCTGGTTACCGTGGGTTGGCATGCCCAAAGCGCAGTATGGGCCACTGGCTTGCGCAACACGCAAGGCCTTGCCTGGCACCCGCAAACGGGTGCGCTGTTTGCCACCAATAATGGCGCGGATAATCGCAGTGGCCGCCTGAATGGGGCAACCGATGACGACCTGCCACCAGAGCACTTGAACCGGATAGAAGCCGGAAAATCCTACGGCTGGCCCTATTGCTGGGGAGACCCGGCACGCCCTGGCAAACTCTTTGCAGACCCTAACATGCCAGGCGCAGCACAGGTGTGTGAGCAAGCCCAAGCCCCTGCCGTGCTATTGCCTGCGCACAGCACGCCTATCGGCATCAGTTTTCTACAGCAGAGCCGCTTGCCAGCCGATCTGCGTGAAGATGCCATTGTGGCATTGCATGGCTCATGGAACCGCAAACAACCCAGCGGCTACGCCTTGCTACGTGTACAATTCAGGAACCAACAGCCTGTCGCGGCCGTCCCATTCATTGAGGGCTGGCTGCAGGATAGCGGGGCCTGGGGCAGACCCGTCGATGTCATCGTCGGCGCAGACGGATGGTTATACGTGAGTGATGACCTGACAGGCTGGATTTACCGTATCCGTCACAAAACGCTGTCATAAAGGATTCATGCCACAGACCCGTTTTGGTCTGGGTGAATTGTTTGAGGAGATTGAAATGAAACGTCTTTTAACCTATTTAACCGGTGCCTTGTGCCTGGCCTTAACACCTGTCAGCCATGCAGGTGCCCAACCTGCATTGGTGATTCAGGTGCCAGAGTCTTTTTACCAGCATCCGGTGCGTTTGCTGAACCCTTATTTTGTTTATTGGCATAACCGCGCTGAAATTGCAGAATCGGTCGGCTTAAACAGCTTTCAGGCACAACATTACACGACATCCAGCTGCCAGGCTGAAGCACAAGGCCAGGCATTGGTGGTGATCGAACCCAATATGTTTTACAACCCGCAAACCGGCGTGTTTTACAGTGAGATCACGGCCAGAGTGTATAACACTTCTGCCGCGGATAGCGCACTGGGTAAACCATTGATGACGGTGAAAGGCGAAGGCCAATCGCGTGGCTGGCTGACCTACAATGTAGAGAACTTTGCCCGCCAGTCCTACCAGCAGGCATTTGAGCAGGTGATCCAGAAAATCCAGCAAAATCCGGCTTATGAGCCCTCTGTCGTGGCCGCGCCCGTACAAACTTATCAAGCCTTGTGCAATAGCATTGATACGCTGTCACAACCTAAAGCCTTGTTCTAGAGAGAAAATATGCGATCATTTATCCCGAACACAACTACATGGATGCAATGGCTTTTAGCCAGTAGCCTTAGCCTGACCAGCCTGGTCACCTATGCGCAACCCCTGGAGCCGGTAAAAGGCCTGCTAACACCTGAGTCCGTCGTACAAGCGGCCGATGGCAAAATTTATGTGTCAGAAATCAATGGTTTTGGCCAGGATGGCGACGGCCAAATCCGTGTACTGGACCATGGCCAATCCTCCATTCTGGTAAAAGGGCTGGATGATCCCAAAGGCCTGGTCATTATTGGCAACGATTTGTATATTGCTGACAAAACCCGTGTACTGCGTGTTGCACTGAACCAGCCAGGCGCTACCACTGAGGTGTTTTTGTCTGCCAATGAGTTCACCCAGCCGCCGCAATTCCTGAACGACCTCGCGGCGGATGCCAACGGTAATCTGTATATCAGTGATAGCGGGGACATCCTAGGCACAGGCAAAGGTGGCGCCATCTACAAAGTAAGCCCGCAACGCCAGGTCACCTTGCTCCTGGATGGCAAGATTGATGAACGTATCCTGGCACCGAATGGTTTGTTAGCCGATGCCAAGGGCGAACACTTACTGTTGGTCGATTTCACTTCGGGCATACTTTACAGCTACGATCTGGCAGGCAAATCGCTGCAAGAGATTGCACGAGGGTTTGGTGGAGGTGACGGCTTGGTGCGGCAAGCCAATGGCACGATTTATGTCAGTGACTGGAAGTCCGGCAAGATATTCCGTGTGGATACGCAACATAAAGTCACGCTGATCAAGCAAGGCTACCAATCGGCTGCCGACATTGCGTTAAGCCAGGATGACCATCACCTGCTAGTCCCCGATATGAAAGCTGGCGTGCTGGATATCCTGCCTTTACGCTAAACGCCATTTATTCACTCAGGTTTCAATCACGTCGCCAGAAATTTTCTGGCGATTTTTGTTGATAACAGGCAAAAAAAACCACGCGGGAGCGTGGTTAAAGTGAGAGGATACACACGAAACCGCTGATTGCCTAAACGTCGCTGCAGGGAATTCAGCGCGCTTAGGCAACTTCACAGTTACTTGGTTTGCGCAGTTTTTTTGTCAATCTCCTTTTGGGAATTGACCGCTGGCTGCGCACCAGCGTGTTTGGCAACTTTCAGATGTCTTTGCATTTCTACTTGGTCATGCGGCTGAGGATTGGTCCCCGCCAGCACTGGCATCGAAAGTAAATATCCTGTAAAACCCATGATCAGAAGCATGCTCTTTTTCATGATCGCTCCATAAACGTTCAAACCCGTTGACCACTTTGTTATTGATCAGCTTTTTTCTTGCCTCGCTGTCTACAGGTGCAACAATACGCCTCCGGCCTTACACCGAACTTACGCTTGCCTTGCACCAAGCTTACAAGCCGTACATCACGCTGCCATTGATGTAAACTGAATGCATTCAAACAAGCAGGTGACAATAATGCGTCTATTAATAGTGGAAGATGATTTGGTAATTGCAAACGGGTTGGTTCGCGCATTGACGCAAGCAGAATATGCCGTCGATCATGTCACTGACGGCAAACAAGCCTTACGGGCGATTAACGATGATGTATATGACCTGGTCATTCTGGATCTGGGCTTACCCACCATGGACGGTATGAGCTTACTATCACACCTGCGCCAACAAGCTAACCCGATCGCCGTCTTGATACTCACTGCGCGTGAAGACGTCGCCACCCGCGTACAAGCCCTCGATGTGGGGGCCGATGACTTCCTGACCAAGCCGTTCCATCTCGAAGAATTGGAAGCCAGGGTGCGGGCGCTGATCCGTCGCAGCAAATTAGGCAACAACCTGCCTTTGCAATGTGGCAACCTTAAACTGGATGTAGCCAATAAGCTGGCGACCATCAACGACCAGCCCGTCACCTTATCTGCACGTGAACTGCATTTGCTGGAAACCTTAATGATGCGAATGGGCAAAATCATCGCCAAAGAGCAAATTATGGAATCTTTATGTAACTGGGATGAAACGCTGGGGGATAACGCCATTGAAGTCTATATACACCGCCTGCGTAAAAAAATTGAGCCCAGTGGCGCCAATATCCGCACAGTGCGTGGCCTGGGCTATATGCTAGAGGCTGAACAACATGCGCAGTCTTAAAGGGTGACCGCATGATGCCCCCCCTGTCACTCAAAAGCCAGCTGCGGCTTTGGCTACTCTTGCCCATGCTGGTTGTACTTGGTGTTTCTGCTGCACTCTCTTACTCACGCGCCCTGCTGTATGCGACCCAAGCCTATGACCAGGCCTTGTTGCGCACAGTGCTCGCGCTGGCAGATGAGGTGGTGATTGATAGTCATAATCAGGTCAAAATTGAAATCCCTGAAATCGCCAGCCATTTGCTTAGTTATAACGAAGGCGATCATATTTATATCAACATCAGTGACCCCAATGGCAAGCTGGTGTTTGGCGAAGCGCATTTACCCTTACCCAAGCAACTGCCCGCAGGCAATCAGCAGATTTACTACAACAGTCATTACAAAGGCGAAGCTATCCGCGCTGTGACGTTTGGCTTACCAGAAAGCGAAGCGGCCAATGCGCGTAATATCCTGATCAGCATGGCCGAAACCACAGGCAAACGCGACGCCATGGTGGCCGAAATGGTGGAAGAAATGCTGTTACCACAAGTGCTCATGATGTTATTGGCCGCCGTTGTGATTGAATTGGGGATTTATTTTGCGCTTAAACCGCTGAAAGACCTCAGGGAATCGTTACACCAGCGCTCTTACCGCGACTTGAGTCCGCTGGATACGCAAGCTACCCCGCATGAATTACAACCCTTGCTACAAGCAATGAACGCCTTGCTTTCGCGGGTCAAGGCTGGCTTGCAACAGCAACAGCAATTTATTGCCGATGCCTCACACCAGTTGCGGACGCCGATTGCCGGCCTGCAAACCCAGGCCGAACTGGCCTTGCGTAGCCAACCGCCAGAAGCCCTGCAAGAGCCGCTTAACTTTATGTTACGCAGCACCACCCGCCTATCACACCTGATACAGCGTCTTTTGACGATGGCGAGAACCGATGCCGCTGTGTCGCAATTACAATTTCAACCAGTCTCCCTCACCAACATCATTTCAGATGAATGTGCACGCTGGATCGGCCCTGCCAGTAACAAACAGATAGAGCTGGATGTATTAATCGAAACGCAACAGGATCTGGTGCTCGGCGATGCAGTCATGCTTTCTGAGCTATTAAACAACCTGCTGGAAAACGCGATTCAATACACACCACGCCAAGGGCTGCTGCAAATCCGTTTATGGCAATCAGGCAAATACACCATGCTGGAAGTGGCCGATAGCGGCATCGGTATTCCAGCCGATCAAACCACGCTGATTTTTGAGCGTTTTCACCGTCTGGATCCTAACCAGGGCAATGGTTGCGGCCTTGGGCTGGCGATTGTCGCCGAGATTGCTGAGCACCATAATGCCAGCATCAGTGTCTCCCCAGGCCTGACACATCCGGTCAGCGGTCACATTGGCAGCCAATTCACGGTAAAATTCGAACGCTATGACGAACTGCCTGAGAACCTACGCCCTGCAAGCCTTGACGCTAAAGGACCCCCAACAAAAATGTCTTGAGGTGACTGCCCTGTGGGAGGCCAGCCAAAGCGGCCAACTGCTTATCCAGCCAAAGCTGGCGTTATCTGCCGAACATGCGCAACTGAATGGGCAGCCGATTCCAGGGCGGCCAGAGCGGCCGGCGCTAGTGCCCCCTGGCAAAGTACAACGGCGGGCCATGAATACGGCCGAAGGACGTGCCGCTTTAATTCATGCCTTGGCCCATATCGAATTTAATGCCATCAACCTGGCCTTGGATGCGGTCTGGCGCTTCACCGGGATGCCTGACGCGTATTACTTTGACTGGCTACAAGTGGCCAAAGAAGAGGCCTACCACTTTTCTTTACTGCGCCAACATCTACAACAGCTTGGGTTTGACTACGGCGATTTTGATGGCCATAACAGCCTGTGGGAGATGGTGGAAAAAACGCAATCTGATGTGTTGGCGCGCATGGCACTGGTACCACGCACCATGGAAGCGCGCGGTCTGGATGCCACGCCTCCGCTCAAACAAAAACTGTTACAAGCAGGCGACCAGGCCGCTGCCGCTATCCTGGATATTATCCTGCGCGATGAAATCGGCCACGTGGCGATTGGTAACCGCTGGTTTGCTTATTTGTGCGCGCAGCGCCAACTCGAGATGGTAGAGACTTTTGAAGCATTGCGGCAACAATACCACGCGCCTAAACTGCGGCCACCGTTTAATCTTGAAGCGCGCAAACAAGCCGGATTCACTGAGCAAGAATTAGCTTATCTGAATAGCGATTTCGGTTAATTCAGTAATCAGTGACAGAGCAAGCAATGAGGATTGCCTCTCTCCGCTTTGAATAGAACAGCTTTTAAATGCTACTTTGGCTGCTACCCAGAGGCATATAATCAATGTATACTGATCAATGTATGTTTAATTTGTGGGAACCTGTAAGTTTATGCAATGTGGCAAGTGTAATCCCAAGCAATTAGACATGGCGTTCTCAATGGCTTTTCAACCGATTGTTCAATTTAATGCACAAAAAACCTGGGGTTACGAATCCCTGGTTCGTGGTCCAGATAATCAACCCGCAGCCTACATCCTAGACCAGATTGACTTATCCAAGATTCACAGCTTTGACCAAACGATCCGCTCTAGAGCCATACGCTTGGCCCATAACTTGCATTTTGAGCAGATTCTTTCAATCAACTTTTTGCCCAATGCCGTTTACGAGCCGGAAAATTGCATTAAGCCCACTTTGGCGGTTTGCGATGAGCTCGGCTTCGATAAAAAACGCATCATGTTTGAGGTGACTGAGGCTGAAAAAATCACCGATCATGCGCATTTAAAAAATATTTTTGCCGAGTATAAAAAACATCAGTTCCTGACGGCCATTGATGATTTTGGTGCGGGGTATTCCGGCTTAAATTTATTGGCCGAGTGGCAGCCAGACATTATCAAGCTCGACATGAACCTGATCCGCGACATAGACCAGAATAAAACCAAACAGCTGATCGTCAAAAGCATTCTGGATGTGTGCCGTGGACTCAATATTGAAGTCATTTCAGAAGGCGTTGAGACCAAACAAGAGTTGGCGGTGCTGGTCGATTTTGGGATCGACCTGTTTCAGGGCTATTACTTTGCCAAGCCTTTGTTTGAAGGCCTGCCAGAGGTCGCAGACCAGGCTTTTATCTTATAAAACAACATGCATGCTGGATGTTTGATCCCCTCATCAAGCATGCATGGTCATAGGCAGAAAAGTCATTTAAGCAGGCAGCACTGCGGGAATTAATCCAGCAAGTGCCATTGTCCTGCTTGGTAACGCCAGCGCTGCCCTTGGTCTTCACACCATAAATGCAACCAGCCATGGTCAAGCAAATGCCGAATCGTGGCATGCTGGTTAATCACCCGCTCAATGTGCTGCTGGCTAGCCAGGATGACCACCGTCAACCTTAGCGGTTCATGCATCCACTGCTGGCCATTATGTAATGACTGTTTGGAAAGACCGATTCTGAGGTCACCGCCGTTCCCCTCAAACACGCCAATGCGCCCACCAACCACGTTATGTAACAGTTTGTTGCCGCTACCCAGTTTGGCTGGCTCACAGGCCGAGGCATGATACTGCCAGTTAATCCAGTGCGTCACCAGCATCGGTGCGGTCATCAGCTGCTCCAGCAAGCGACCATCCTGGTCAGCCTCAACATCATATTCGTGCAGAAATGCCCGGCCTGCCAGGTTGAGATGTCTGGTACGCGCGCGCGGGGCCAGAATAAAACTCGCATTATTGGCCAACCCCCACTCTGGCCGGGTCTGCGCAGCATCGTTGGCACGTTGACGAAACGCTTTAAACAAACGAACCGCATCGACGGGTTTTGTTTGTGGCATTGCAGTAGACGCTAATTGCGCCCGCACCACTTCACCGGCGGCGGCAAACAGTGCAGTTGCCTGTTGCCAGCAGCTTTGGCCCGCCGCACTCAGCAGGTCAAGGTCAAAGCCTTGTATCTCTTGCGTGGTGGTATTGTGCAACGCTGCCACAAAAGCGGTTTCGGCTGGAATCACCATCCCCATGGTCGCCAGTTGCGCCCGGACTTCGGCATCATTCAGCATGGCAGCCAACGCACGCGTATTGACTTCGCCGGACTGCCCGCAGCAAGCCCCACAATCCAGGCTGGAGGCATGCGCATTGTTTTTGCTCTGGCTGGCGTGCCCGACCAGTAATACCAGTGGCGCCAAGCCAGTGGCCAAACCCAAGCTATTGAGTACAAGCGCGGCAAGCTCTGCTTTTTCAGCCACGGTCGCCGTTTGCAACTGTGGCCGGGTGATAGAACGGTATTTTTTCGGCAAACCCTGCTGATCAAGTGAGCTGCGTGCCTGCAACTGCGGCTTGATCATGTCCAGCAACGGTTTTAAAAACAGTGGACCGGCACTCTCTACCAAGGAAAACGCTGCACCGGGATATTTGCTCAGGCGCTTAACCTGGCCAGAGACCATAAAATTCCTGAGCCGTTTTTGACCGACTTTCAGCTGCAATGCGTTGCTATCGGCCGGCGCCGCTGCGCTGACAGGCTCAGAACCGGCTATGACTTGGTCATGGACAGTGAAGCTAGGTGCCAGCAAACCTGGCAACTGTGGCCGCTGATAACCGGAGGCCAAAGGTTGATAGGCAATCGGCAAGCCAAAAAAGCCCGCTGCCCCCAACGTTTGGATATTGGGTGACAGTGATTCGATTGCCCGCCGGAGAGGTTCGCTGCGCACATCAATACAAAACGCAGCCTGAATCAACGGCGTGGGAGCCGCTGTGACAGCCTCTGGCACTTGACTGAGTTGTTGTGCCAGCTGGCGCTGATAACCGGTTTCAAGCGCCAGCTGCCAGAGCTCATCCACTTGTAATGCCTGCTCTGCCGCTTGAATTTGCGCTGCCGCATGCTGCCATTTGTGCTGAATGACCTTGATTGCACTATTGGTGGCATTCAAGCCCTTGCATTGCATTAAAATCACGCCCCATGCCAGCCGGATCGCCAGCAAGTCACGCAGGCTGTCATCGCTCTCCCCTTGTAATTGAGCTTGCCAATCCAGATAGGCGCACCAGGATGCCCAGCCATTGACGGTAAGCAATACGGCCTCAAAATAATCTGCCAGCACCGACTCATCCAGGCCTAACGCCTCCACCACCCAGCGTTCAGCCTGCTGACGGTTCATTGGTAAGTAATCCAGAAACTGGTGAATATTCGGCAAGCCCATCAACACGCCGATGCCATGGTCATGCACGATCATGTCCCGCCAGAACTGGTATAAGCCCCCAGCCCGCGCAGGCTGCCAGTCAGACTGGTCACGGTCAAAATAAGCCGCACACGTCTGGCTCACCTGATGGGTAATCGCATCACGCCAGGTGAGGCGCTGGAAGCGCTGGGCATCATCGTCCAGTACATCAATCAACAACGGTAACTGGTTAATCGCCAGCGGTTGGGATAGCTGCGCCAAACAATCTGCAGTTGTGAGCTGTGTTAGCCCCAGTTGGGTCATGGCCTGGGTCAGGTCCTGCGCTGTAATCCGTCCCCGCTGCCAGGCATTGAGCATATCGCTCCTGGCCGGGAACACTTGCATATTGCCCAGCACTGCCATGCGCGCAGCCACGGTTCTCAGGGGCAGATGGATGCGTTTCCAGTGCGGGTTCACAGCGATGGACTGATCCAGTGGCCAAGTCGGTGCAATACTATCGCAGGCACGTTGGCAAGCCTGGGCGATGGCCTCATCACGGATAGCGTGTGTTTGTGGATTACGACGCCCTGGGAAAACTTGGTCTTCAATGAAAAACATTTACGGCTCCCTTATGCATTAATCTGAAAATCGCGTTTAGTAATTGGCATGTGTGCTTTTGCCCCAACTGACAGGCCACAGTCGCAACACCCAGCGGGTATAAAATTCATCCAGATAGAATCCGGCATATACCCAGCGGTGCAGCGCGTCCAAGCGTGCCGGCATCCATTGGATCATGATGGTCGCAGCGTATAACAGCCCCATGGCCAATACTGTCAGCCAGCCAGCCGCCAGGTCGGGGTGATCTTGTATCCCTAATGGCAAATGATGGAACAGCACACTCACCAGGGTTAATAGCAGGGTAAGCAGCGTGCCGAATAGCAAGGATTGCAGACGCAAAGAAGAGGACTGCCCGACTACCTGCCACAACAACGGTGCCCAGGCCAGGGCTAGTACCAGGCTCCACCAGGCAGGCCACAACTGGGCGCCAGCGCTGTACTGCACTGCAAATACCAGCAATGTGGTCAGTCCTGGTGCCAGGATCAGGCTCAATTTAGCAAACACAGATTTACCGGCCATGCGCTGCACCCGGGTATGCGTCACGATCTCTGCGGCAGACAGGAAAGCGTAGGCTTTGTAAATTGAGTGTCCCAACAGGTGCAAGGCGGCAAAGGTATATAAACCCAATGCACACTCCACCACCATAAAGCCCATTTGCGCCACCGTAGACCAGGCCAGCCGCACCTTGATACTGACACGGGTAAACATCACCAGCGAAGCAAACAGGCACGTAACCAGACCGATAGCTAACAGCACATGTCTGGCCAGCGTGGCTTGCTCAAACAACGGTGCGAAGCGGATCAGAACGTAGCCCGAAAGGTTAACCACCCCAGCATGCAACAAGGCGGACACCGGTGTCGGCGCTTCCATCACCTGGATCAACCAGCCATGCACCGGCAACAGCGCTGTTTTTAAAACTACCACCACAACCAGCAGCAAAGCGCACCAGCTACTCAGTTGCGATAAGCCATGGCTTGCAACGTGTGCCACAAATACTGAGATGTGCGCACTGCCGGTTTCTACATAGGCAATCAAGGCCGTCAACATTAACAGGCTGTCAGCTAGCACATCTGCGGCCGTCTTTTTATGAGAGGCCAACAACGCAAATGGCCGCTCCGCATAAAAACACAGCAAGTGTTTTAAACAGAACCCTATGGCTGACCATGCGGCGACAAACAGCAACCAATGATCTGCAATCAGTAGCACATGCACACTGGCAAGTACCAGGCTCAAGGCGGTTACAAAGTTTTTTTGCTTTGCTTCACCCTCGAGGTATCTGGCGGAAAATTGCCCGATCACCCAGCCCAGCAATTGCACCAGGCAAGCCATCATGGCTTGCAAAGGCGAAACAAACAGCCCAAACATGCTAAAAGAAGCAGGCGGCGCGGACCAGGCATGCACGGCAACTATTCCGGCAGAAACCACCGTTGCCAATAAGGCGGTGATGGTCAGCCCTTTAAAAAGCCGCCAACCACGATCATGCTGCCAAGACAGCCCGCCACTCAGCAATGCCGCCAGGCCCATGACCAGCGCAGGCACCAGCGTAAAATATACTATCCCATCCATCCACATCGCCTTTCAGCACAAAAAAATACATTTATAAAACAGAATATAAAATTAACTTTTATAGAAGTTAAAGATTAGCCAGGATGACTTTCTTCAACCACAGGCTGCAAGGCTGCTGTCAGCGCACCCTCAGGCGGACTATTGAAAGCTGTTTCCATCTGGTCCGTCACCCATACCTCAGGCTGCAGCTCAATCAAAACCTCACCTTGCGTCACAACCTCTTCCCCATTAATCTCTATTCGCTTGGGATAAACCGTCACAATTCGACCGTCAATTTCTAGCCGTTTCATCATCACAATGTCACCTATATATCCATCTTTAAAAACATAAATAACAAGTAAGTCGCATTTTGACGCAGGCATTTAATTAGGTAAAATATATAAATATTAACTTTTAGTTCTATTTTTCATATATATGGCCCGACTAAACTATCATCACCTGCAATATTTTTGGCACATTGTGAAAGTAGGTAGCCTGACCAAGGCCGCGGAAAAACTGCACATTTCGCAGTCGGCGCTTTCTTCCCAGATCAAACAACTGGAAGAGAGTCTGGATTGCATCCTGTTTTTGCGGCAAGGGCGTAAGCTGGTGTTGACTGAATTTGGCAACCTGGCCTTTTCTTATGCTGATTCGATCTTCACCAAAGGCATTGAACTTGAAAACCTGCTGAGAAAAGGCATCGAGTCTGAGAGTCAAACCTTGCGGATTGGCGTACTCTCCACCATGTCGAGAAACTTTATTGAGAGTTTTGTTGAGCCCCTGTTAAACCACTCGGAGATCAAGCTCGAAATTTCAGCCAGCGGGCAAACAAACTTGCTCAATGCGCTTTCGAATCACCAGCTGGATTTGGCATTAACCAATATCGAGGTGCGCGGCAATGCCGACCAACTATGGGAGTGCATCCTGCTTGACCGGCAGCCGATCAGCGTGATCGGCCCTGCTAGCTTTGAGATCAAGAGCGGTTTTTCCGGCAAATATGCTGAGTACAACTGGATTTTGCCGAACCAGGACAGTCCGATTCGTGCCGCGTTTGATGGCTTGTGTGCGTTACAACATATTGAGCCGCACATTGTTGCCGAAGCCAACGACATGGCCATGCTGCGGCTGCTTGCCCGCGATAGTCAGGCACTAACGGTAATGCCCGAGGTCGTGGTCAAAGATGAGTTGAGAAATGGCGTGCTCAAGTCATTCACACAACTGGACGGCATCTTCGAAAATTTTTATGCGGTCACCATTAAAAAGCATTTCCGCAAATTTGAAATCAGCCAGTTAGTGAATCAGTTTTTAGTCAAAAAAAGAGCGCTTTAGCCCTCTTGAAATTTTTTTGGCCGCCCCTATTTTCACGATATCAGCAGCTCTGCTGATATTCACTTCGCCGCTGGAGGCATGATTGCCAGTTGCGTCTGCAAATTTCTCCAGCGGTATTTTTGTTGAACTTATTCGCTAAGGAGAATTGAACATGAATATTCGTCCCCTGTATGACCGCGTCATTGTCAAGCGAGTCGAACAACAACGGACGACCGCTTCCGGCATTGTTATCCCTGATACCGCCGCAGAAAAACCCGAGCAGGGAGAAGTGGTTGCTGTCGGCAGCGGCAAACAGCTGCAAGACGGTAGCCTGCGACCACTGGAAGTGAAAGTGGGCAACCATATCCTGTTTGGCAAATACGCTGGCCAGACCGTCAAACTGAATGGCGAGGAACTGTTAGTCATGCGCGAGGAAGACATTCTCGGCGTGATTGAATCCAGCGCTAATGATCTCAAGAAAGTCGCTTAATCACTGAACTAGTAATACAGATAGGAGAATAAACGATGGCAGCAAAAGATGTGAAATTTCATGACCATGCCCGCACTAAAATTGTAAAAGGCGTGAATATCCTGGCCGATGCGGTCAAGGTTACCTTAGGGCCCAAAGGCCGTAATGTCGTGCTGGAGCGCAGCTTTGGCGCCCCGGTGATTACAAAAGATGGTGTCTCCGTCGCCAAGGAAATCGAGTTGCAGGACAAGCTGGAGAATATGGGCGCACAAATGGTGAAGCAAGTCGCTTCCAAAACAGCTGACGTGGCCGGTGACGGTACGACTACCGCTACCGTGCTGGCTCAGGCGATTGTGCAAGAAGGGATGAAGTCAGTCGCCTCCGGCATGAATCCCACGGACCTAAAACGTGGGATTGATAAAGCCGTGACAGCCCTGGTGGATGAGCTTAAATCCATGTCCAAAGCCATCACCACCCATAAAGAAATTGCCCAAGTCGGTGCGATTTCTGCCAACTCTGACCATGCCATTGGCCAGATCATCGCCGATGCCATGGAAAAAGTCGGTAAAGAAGGCGTGATTACGGTGGAAGAAGGTAAGTCACTGCAAAATGAACTCGAAGTGGTCGAGGGCATGCAGTTTGACCGGGGTTATATCAGCCCCTATTTCATCAACAATCCTGACAAGCAGGTGGCGGCACTTGATGAGCCCATGATTCTGCTTTACGACAAAAAAATCAGCAATATCCGTGACTTGTTGCCAACTCTGGAAAACGTCGCCAAGGCTAACAAACCCTTGCTGATCATTGCCGAAGACGTGGAAGGCGAAGCCCTGGCGACCCTGGTAGTCAATAGCATGCGCGGTATCCTCAAAGTGGTTGCTGTGAAAGCACCTGGCTTTGGTGACCGCCGCAAAGCCATGCTGGAAGACATTGCCGTCCTGACCGGGGCCACTGTGGTGTCCGAAGAAACCGGCATGCAACTGGAAAAAGTGACCCTTGAACACTTGGGCCACGCCAAGCGCGTTGAAGTGCAAAAAGAAAACACCATCATCATTGATGGCGCAGGCGATGCAGCCAAGATTAAGGCCCGTGTGCAGTCCATCCGGACTCAAATAGCGGAAGCTACCTCAGATTATGACAAGGAAAAACTGCAGGAACGCGTGGCCAAGCTGGCCGGTGGCGTCGCGGTAATTAAAATCGGTGCGGCCACAGAAGTCGAAATGAAAGAGAAAAAAGACCGCGTGGATGATGCCTTGCACGCCACCCGAGCAGCGGTGGAAGAAGGCATCGTCCCAGGCGGCGGTGTGGCTTTACTGCGGGCTCGCAGCCGCATCGGTGCCCTCAAGGGGGATAATGATGATCAGGATGCTGGCATCCGCATCGTGTTGCGCGCAATCGAAGAACCCTTGCGCGCGATTGTGAAAAATGCCGGAGAAGAGCCTTCAGTCGTCATCGCCAAAGTGCTTGAGGCAACGGGTAACACCGGCTACAACGCCGCGACAGGTGAATATGTGGATATGGTGGAAACCGGTGTGGTCGACCCCACCAAAGTGACTCGCACCGCGCTGCAAAATGCCGCCTCGATTGCCGGGCTGATTTTGACCACCGATGCGACCGTGGCCGAATTGCCCAAAGAGGACAAAAAAACGCCTGCGATGCCTGAGATGGACTACTAAGCGCGATCAGCGTGATGCCATCAACGATAAAAGCCCCGCAAGGGGCTTTTTTTCTAGCTGAGCAAGATCAACTACACGCCGAAAAGAGCGGCAGGTGGACTCAAGCAGGTCTTCTGGGCGGCAGATGCCTGAACGTAATGCGTCCCTTGCCCATGTCGTAAGGCGACATTTCGATGGTGATTTTATCGCCCGCCAAAATACGTATTTTGTGCTTGCGCATTTTGCCACCAGTGTAGGCAGTCAACTGATGCCCATTGTCCAGCGTCACGCGATAGCGCGCATCCGGCAACACCTCAGTCACTGCACCCTGCATTTCAATCAATTCTTCTTTAGCCATGCGATTCCTTTTTCAATAATGAAAAAAGCCCGAAACCGGGCTTTTTACTGCGCCACTTGGTCAGGCGTGACTATGCAATCACCTGAATCGCAGAAGCTTGTTTGCCTTTAGGGCCAGTCGTTTCGTTGTATGAAACGCGCTGGTTATCCGCCAGGCTTTTAAAACCTGCTGATTGAATCTCGGAAAAGTGAGCGAACAAATCATCGCCACCCTGATCCGGCGTAATAAAACCAAAGCCTTTTGCATCGTTAAACCATTTGACAATACCTGTAGCCATATCTAAATCCTTTGTAAAAAATGAAAGGGATAACCCTTGAAGGGCGAGGAACAAGTAAGCAGGATTAACGAGAGAACCAGAAGATACCACCAGAGAAAACAACAATGCTTGAACGTCGCGTGCACCCACTATGCGCTTTATGCAGAACAATAGCAAATGTTATTTTCAAAAAATTAAAATAAATCAAATATTTATGCGTAGCTTTTAGTCTATGACCCCCTTTTAAACAAGCCTTCTGAAAGACTTATGTATCAAAATGAGGCTTTTATCTAGGGCAAAGGCTCCATATTACTAACTAACCCCAACAGCTCCTCAGTGACTGCCACAAACTCAGCCATCAGCTGCGGTGTGATTTCTAAATGGCCTTCGTATTCTGCCAAGTTACGTTGATGATGACACTTATCCAACACGCGCCACTTTGCGTTTTCAAGCCCCACGGTATGTGGCAAACATTGAAACACCGTGTATCTATTCTCTGACCGATA
Organism: Methylophilus sp. 3sh_L; assembly: GCF_046766015.1. Lineage (NCBI taxonomy): Bacteria > Pseudomonadati > Pseudomonadota > Betaproteobacteria > Nitrosomonadales > Methylophilaceae > Methylophilus > Methylophilus sp. 3sh_L. The sequence goes on along the minus strand of NZ_JBKOUF010000001.1, from coordinate 650,870 downwards.
ACCATGCCAGCGTAAAGCCGCCAATGCCAAGGTGTGTGCGGCGATATAAACCAACGAAAATTGGCTTTCTTCTGACAAACCCACCAATTTTGCATCCTGCAATTTAACTCTCGCAGAGCGCACAAAGCCATCAAACTCTTTTTGGTCTGGTGGCTCTTGTTTTAGTTGCTTAATTTTGAACAAGTTTTCCAAGGTCATCGTCACAGCCCTTTATCCAAATTTTGTCCTGCGCCACAATACGGCTTAAAAACGCATTCCCCTCCGCCAACTTTTGTTGCACCTGCGCCACTGTATAAATAGAGGGGTTCACCTTGCGTGCCAAACTTCCTTCAGCCACTTGCAAAGCAGCCATCACATCCGCATAAGCCAACGCATCAGCAAGCACCAGCAGGTCCACATCGCTGGTCGCCGTCGCCTCGCCTTTTGCTATCGAGCCATACACAAAAACCAAATCCATCTGACTCAATAAAGGCGCTAGCGCATCGCGCAACACATCGGACACGCCAAACGTTTTTTTTACAATCCCCAACAGCTCATGGTAAATCGGGTTTTGTGGATTGGCTTGATAATACAACTGATTCCCCTCTTGCCTCGCCACCAAAAGCCCAGCATCAGATAAACGCGCAAGCTCGCGCGTCACAGTTCCGCTCCCCATACTCACCAAACGCACAATCTGATTGGTGTAAAAAGCTTGGTCAGGCTTACCATACAACAACCCCATTACTCGCTGTTGCGTTTTTGTAAACAAAGCATCAGAAATACTCATAGCCACCCCAATAAAACCCAATTTGGGAATTATAATACCCAAAATGGGTTTTATCCAATCATGTGAATTACTGGTACATATTCAATGAATACTCTCTTTAGTGCTGCGACTGAGTTCGCACTACTACACCGTATCCAGCAAAAGCACCCTTGGTTTCCTTGGGCGCTTTTTATTCGACAACTTGTGAGAAAACTGCATGAGCAATACAATGCAATGGTGGTAGCGAAGCTGTGGTTCTGCACAACTCTCAAATCAAAGCCATACAAGCGATCGGTGCAGCGGTCGCTTTTTATTTAATTGGCGTCATGATTACGGGCATTTTGAAGTTTGGTTTTTTGGATGCTTTGACTTGCTCTTCTCTATGGACAGCTAAAGATAAATAAACCAAAGAGGCTCTTATCAATTTCAAAAGTTTTATACTCTTGGCAATAAGCTCCTCAGTCGAGATATGTAAAGCCAGTTCATCATCAAAGAAATTTCCGCCACTCAGGTCTCTGTCGAAAAAGAATTCATCATGAACCTTTACATATTTATGCTCTAAGTGATTTCTCAATCCGGCAAGTTTTGTTGCATCAGGCTCCATAACTTTGCCAAGTAATAACTCGCCCTCATTCCCCTCGTCCACGAAATCTTTACTCAACCAATATAACCCCCTTAAGCAATTATTTTCCAAATTCTCTAGTTGCAGATGTATCCCATCTATTTTTTTAGCATTTTTGTACCAGACTTTTGAAAAAGTGATTTGCCGTTTGGGCAGACCTAAATCCCAATAGTCGTTAATAAAATATGCAACCTTATCTAATAATGAATAGCTAGAGCGAAAAGCCAACTTCACTTGTTCAATCGCCATGCCATAGCGTGAAAAATCAAGGGTATCAACTAGATAAACATCTTTATCAGAAACATGCTTTTTACATAAATCACACTCACTAATTGATTGCCAAAGTTGATATCGTGCACTTGCAAACTCTTGTTTTAACTGATTAAAGAAACCGTAATGGTGGGGCACCATATACTGATCAGTCACTAGGCTGGGCAAATGCAAAATGTCTGTTGAAGCGATTGAATGGGCACCAATATCGTTTAAAGGATTTAGAAACAAGGTGTTTTCTAATACCCAAACACGATAAATTCTCTCCACTTTTGATCGACCCAAGCTATACCCATCTAAAGGTATTGAATCAATTTTTTCAACATCCACATGCAATCGAATTTGATTTTCGTGTTCAATTACAGTTGAAAAAATTTGCTTAAAATCCTCAGAATCCCAAATAAGCCTACCAGTTTTTAGCGAACTATACATTTTGTAAGCTTGGTTTAACAAAAGACAGGAATGACGTCGGTCATATAACAGCTTTCCATAAACTTCCCAACCTAATGCAAGATTCACTTTAGCCATTGCAAAACTTGGAATGATGGTTAAAGCTCTACGCCAATACTCAATTGCTTCTATGGGTCTACCAATATGATTGAGAATATTGCCTGTATTAACCAAAATTTGGCACTTTCGGAAATCATCAGTTGTTTCAAATGCACTATGAGTGATTGCACATCTTAAATAATAAATCTCATGAAGTATTTCTTCTTGTTGCCATCCCCAAATCCTTGACTCATCTTGATGTTTAATGCGTCGCAAAGAAGACCAAGCGTTAGCTTTGAAATAGTAAAACTCAACAAACTGCGTTGACTCCAATTTGCTTTCTAATTCATCAGCCCTGGCCAGAGCATCGTTCGCAAGCTGTTCATTTAAAAGGAAATCAGCTTCATCAATCATTTTAGCTAGTTGCTCTAAAGACCTCTGAATACTCATATGATCTAGCTTTCTCGATTTTTTGCTTTTTCCACTAGTACAAAACTGGCGTTGTGGTGCGCGGCACTTGCATCAAGAACGACCTGGGCGGCGGCTTCGATAAATTGTGTTTATTTTCGGCGGATTTCAACCATAAACGAATCTATGTTGTCAGCAAATTCGCCACCCCATCCAGACCGACCACATTGAGTGCATACATGGCTTGCTGTTGCACCACTGGCTTAGCGTGATAAGCCACGCCCACCGCGGCAACCGCCATCATTTTGAGGTCATTGGCGCCATCGCCAATGGCAATGGTTTGCGCGGCCGAAAGACCCAGCTGATCACGCAATTTAAGCAGTTCATCGGCTTTGCGCTGGGCGTCAACAATCTCGCCCAGCACCTGGCCGGTGAGTTTACCGTCTATGATTTCTAATGTATTGGAAACAGCGTAATCCAGGCCCAAGGTCTGTTGTACGTGGTTAGCAAAAAAGGTAAAGCCACCGGACACCACCATGGTTTTAATGCCATGCTGCTTGCAGGTGTTGATCCAGGCTTGCGCGCCGGGGTTAAAACTTAAACGCTCATCAATCACGCGCTGCAGGGCTGTCGCTGGCAGGCCTTTGAGCAAGGCCACTCGTTTACGCAAGCTGGCAGAGAAGTCAAGCTCGCCACGCATGGCTGCCTCGGTGATCTCGGCCACTTGGGGCTTGAGGTTCATCATGTCGGCAATTTCATCTATGCATTCAATGGAGATCAGGGTGGAGTCCATGTCCATGACGCATAAGCCCATGTTTTGAAGCCTATGAGTGTCTTGCACCAGCGCGCAGTCTATCTGCTGGACAGCACAAAAAGTCGTTACCTCCAGATAGTCACCGTCTGGCACAGGCAGGTAATAGGCATGCTCGGCCACTTGCATAAACTGCGCATGCCCGCCAACCAGACCATGAAGATGAGAAAGATGAGCCATGGTGATGGCAGGTCCTTGAACCACTAAACGCATGATCACTACCGTAGATTTAAAAGTGTGGATTATAGCAGTTGGCTGACAATCACACTGATAAGCAGGCTTTTTTGGGAGTATTTCTGTTTTTGGATTGCCCCTGGCAATGATATGCTTGGCAAAAATTAAAACTTGCTGCATAACAAAACCCTAGGGAACATGATGAAACAAGAGACTCAAACGCTGCCATGGCTCAACCTGCCTAACCTGCCCTTACCGCTAAAAGCCCTGTTTATCGGCTACCTGCTCGTGATTGGCGTGGGCCTGTGTATGGCTGGCCTGCAAATCATGCTGACGCACGGCATGGCCGATGGCAAATTCGGTTTATCAGTCAATGATATTGTCTACAGCTATTACGGTGACCGTAGTGGGACCAAACTGGCCAGCAAGCTGAATGGCTCCATGTCTGACAAAGCGCCTTTAGAGGTCCGTCAGGACATCATCAAATGGGCACAGCAAGGCGCACCGAAAGATCAGTGGGAGTCACATTTCAAACAAGTATTTGCCCAGCATTGCGTCATGTGCCATAGCAATATCCCTGGCATCCCCAACTTTAACAACTATGATGAAGTCAAAGCGCGCGCCGAGGTGAACGAAGGTGCAACGATTAGCGGATTGACCCGTGTCTCGCATATTCACCTGTTTGGCATCAGTTTTATTTTCTTTTTTATTGGCCTGATTTTCAGTTTTGCCGTGAATGTACCCAAGCCTGCCAAAATCATTGCCATCGCCTTCCCGTTTGCCTTTTTGATTGTGGACGTGATGTCATGGTGGCTCACCAAATTGTCACCCCACTTTGCCTGGCTGACCATTATCGGCGGCATCGGCTATAGCCTGGCCTCCAGCTACATGTGGGTGGTGAGCATGTACCAAATGCTGGTGCTTTCGCGCAATGGCAAGGTCTATGGCAATGCCTGGGCGCAAGATTTATAAGCGACCACACGGCATTTCAACGCAGTTAAATGTGTTTAAAAACCGCACAACTGTGCGGTTTTTTTGTTTGCAGTCTAGCCTTGATAGGGTATTTGCGCGAAAATAGATGCTTAACTATTAAAAGCGCTTACATTTTCATGAATCTGCACGAATACCAAGCCAAACAACTCCTGCAAAAATATGGTTTGGCCACACCGACCGGCCTGGTCGTTCAATCCGAAGAGGCAGCAGCAGCAGCGACCAAAGAACTGGGCGGCGAGGCCTGGGTGGTCAAGGCCCAGGTGCATGCCGGAGGCCGCGGTAAGGCAGGCGGTGTCAAAGTGGTTAAATCTGCATTAGAAGCGCAAACCGTGGCAGGCAGCCTGCTTGGCAAGCATCTGGTGACTTATCAGAATGCGCCTGATGGCCAGCCTGTACACCAAGTGCTGGTAGAGCAAACGCTGCCCATTGCACGCGAACTGTATCTATCCATGCTGGTAGACCGCTCGCTTGAGCGTGTGGTGATGGTTGCCTCCAGTGCAGGCGGCATGGATATCGAAGAAATCGCTGCTACCCAGCCAGAAAAAATCCTGCAGGAAGTGTGTGACCCGCTCAATGGCCTGGTTGATTTCCAGGCGCGCAACCTGGCGTTTGGTTTAGGCCTGAGTGGTGACCAGATTGGCGCGTTTACCAAGCTGGCCAAAGGCCTGTATAAATTATTTAAAGACAATGACTTATCCCTGCTCGAAATCAACCCGCTGATTGTGACGGCGGACGGCAAACTGGTCGCGCTGGATTGCAAAATGACGGTGGATGACAACGCGTTATACCGTCAAAAACCGTTTGCAGAGATTCGTGACTGGTCACAAGATGATGCCAAAGAGGCAGAAGCGCATCACAGCGGCCTGAATTACATTGCCCTCAATGGCAACATTGGCTGTATGGTGAATGGCGCCGGCCTCGCCATGGCAACCATGGACTTGATCAAGCACCATGGCGGCATGCCTGCCAACTTTTTGGATGTGGGCGGCGGCGCTACGGCAGAAACCGTGACCAAGGCCTTTAAAATCATTCTGGCTGACACCAATGTAAACGCGATCCTGGTCAATATTTTTGGTGGCATCATGCGTTGTGACATTATTGCCACCGGCATCATCACCGCTGTTAGAGAGGTAGGCATGACCATCCCGGTGGTGGTGAGGCTCGAAGGGACCAATGTCGAACTGGGCAAGCAAATGCTGCGTGAAAGTGGCTTGAATATTATTTCTGCAGAAGGCCTGACCGATGCTGCCCAGCAGGCAGTGAATGCAGTGAACAAAGGTGTGTAGTCATGGCGATTTTAGTCAATAAAAATACCAAAGTATTGTGCCAGGGCTTTACCGGCAAACAGGGAACCTTCCACTCCGAGCAAGCACTGGCTTATGGCACAAAAATGGTGGGCGGCGTGACGCCAGGCAAAGGTGGCCAGCGCCATCTGGACTTACCGGTATTTAATACCATGCGCGAAGCCGTGAAGGAAACCGAGGCCAATGCCAGTGTCATTTATGTACCGCCCCCCTTTGCTGCTGACTCCATCCTGGAAGCGGCAGATGCAGGCATTGAGTTAATCGTCTGCATTACTGAGGGCATTCCTGCCCTGGATATGCTCAATGTCAAAGCAGCCCTGCGTGCCAACGGCACCAAGCTGATCGGTCCCAACTGCCCGGGGGTCATTACCCCGGATGAATGCAAAATCGGCATCATGCCTGGCAGCATCCACAAACGCGGCAAGGTCGGCGTCGTGTCGCGCTCCGGCACTCTGACCTATGAGGCCGTTCACCAGACCACCGCCTTGGGTCTGGGCCAAACCACCTGTGTCGGCATTGGTGGCGACCCAATCAAAGGCTTGAACTTTATTGAATGCCTGGAACTCTTTCAGAAAGACGCTGAAACAGAAGCGATTATCATGGTGGGCGAAATTGGTGGCAGCGATGAAGAAGCTGCAGCTGACTATATCAAACATCATGTCACCAAGCCTGTAGCGGCTTATATTGCTGGCTTAACCGCGCCTAAAGGCAAGCGCATGGGCCACGCCGGGGCGATTATTTCTGGTGGCTCCGGCCGCGCAGAAGACAAGATTGCCGCGCTGGAATCCGCTGGCTGTGTCGTGGCAGCCTCGCCTGCCGGCCTGGGTGAAGCTGTACTCGCGGCGATTCAACGCGCAAACGCATAAGAGGAATTGGCATGCAAACTGGCTCTCGCGCTCACGCAATTTGGACAAGCTTGGTTGTTGGCAGCGCAGTGCTGCTTGGCCTCACTTGGCCAATGTTATCCGTAGAGGCTGCCAACAAAAAACCTGCCGCTGAAGATAGCGCGCCTTTTCGCGATGACGAAGTCTCTTACCTGCTGATTGCCGCCTCTAAAGGTGACCTGGCCACAGTAAAGGCCCTACTGAAAAGTGGTGCCAACCCTAACGTCACTGATGGGGATAAAATGACTCCTATCATGTATGCGGCACGCAAAAATCAGGCAGAAGTGATCCGCGAGTTGCTGGCAGCTGGCGCTGACATCAATGCCAAAGATCAGGGTGGCTGGACAGCGCTGATGTTTGCAGCAAAAAAAAATAATCTGGATGCAGCAAAAGTGCTGATGGATAAAGGGGCCGACGTAAAAATGCGCGACCCGGCAGGCTGGAGTGCCCTTGGTCTCGCGGCCACCTCCGGCTACAGCGAATTGGTGGGCCTGATTATCGCACGCGGCTTTGATGCCAATGTCCGGTCCTCAGACGGTAAAACGGTGCTGATGTATGCGGCAAAAAGTGGCGATGTGCCTACCGTTACCACAGTGTTGACCAATGGTGCAGATGCCAATCTCAAAGACAAACTGGGGACCACGGCCCTCATGATTGCCGCCCGGGAAGGCCATGCCCCGGTGGTAACTTATCTGGTTGAGCATGGTGCCAAAGTTGATCAAGAAGATGAGCATGGCTGGACGGCATTGACCTGGGCCGTGAAGAAAAACCAGCTGGAAGCTGCCAAAACCCTGCTGGAGCATGAGGCCGATGCCAATCAGAAAGATAGTGAAGGAACACCTTTACTTCACTTGGCAGTCAGTAATAATGCCCCAGAAATGGCGCGTTTGTTACTCGAACATGAGGCCAATGTCAAAACGCGTGATCAATATGGTTTGACCGCCTACGTTTACGCCCTCAAAGGCCAAAATCCAGCCATGGTAGAGTTGATCAAAGCGGCCGGTGGAAAGTATTGACCAGTCGGACGCCCTCAAACAGATGAAACTTGCAATTGCTCAAATGAACTGCATGGTCGGTGCCATGCAACAAAATGCTGAACACATTCTTGCCCAGGCCGAGGAGGCTTATGCTGCAGGTGCCCGCCTGCTATTGACCCCCGAACTGGCCTTATGTGGTTATCCGCCAGAAGACTTGCTGTTCAGGCAGGACTTTTATCAGGCCAACCGGCAGGCACTCACTTGGTTAGTACAGCGGCTGCCCCAAGACATGGCGGTGATTATTGGGCATCCAGATGAAGTGGCGGGCAAACGCTATAACGCTGCTTCGGTCATCCATACTGGCAGAATCCAGGCGACTTACCACAAACACCATCTCCCTAACTATAGCGTGTTTGATGAAGAACGCTATTTTGAGGCAGGAGACCTGCCCGTCGTATTTGAATGGCACGGGGTGCGTTATGGCATCTTGATCTGCGCCGATAGCTGGGAATCTGGTCCTGCCTTGCAAGCCTTGCAGGCCAATGCACAGGTGTTACTGACCATTAATGCCTCGCCTTACCACTTGCACAAACAGCAAACACGTTATCAGGTTTTGCGGGACCGCATCCGCGAAACCGGCTTGCCCATGATCTATGCCAATATGGTGGGCGGCCAGGACGAACTGGTCTTTGATGGTGCCTCTTTTAGCATGAATCGCCTGGGTGAGCTGGTGCAAGAGCTACCCATGTTTGAAGCACAGCTGGCCTATCTCACGCTGGCAGGCACGCAACCGCTCGCAGCAGAAATGACTGCACCATTAAGCACCGAAGCCGCCGTCTACAAGGCACTGGTGCTAGGCCTACGCGACTATGTGAATAAAAATAAATTTCCCGGTGTAGTACTGGGTCTATCTGGTGGCATAGACTCTGCCCTCACCCTCGCCGTTGCCGTAGATGCGCTGGGGCAAGCGCGTGTCAAAGCAGTGATGATGCCGTCAGAATTTACCGCCAGTATCAGCGTGGAAGATGCGGCTGAAATGGCAGGACTGGTTGACGTAGAATACAGCGTATTACCCATTAAAACGCTGTTTGAAGGGTTTTGCGACACCTTGTCGGCAGAGTTTGCCGGCAAGCCTTTTGATACCACCGAAGAAAACTTGCAAGCACGTATCCGCGGCATGTTATTGATGGCGATCAGTAATAAGTTTGGCAGCCTGGTCATCACCACCGGCAACAAATCTGAAACAGCTGTTGGCTACAGCACCTTGTATGGCGATATGGCTGGCGGCTTTGCCTTGATCAAGGATGTGCCTAAAACCCTGGTTTACAAGCTTGCGGCTTACCGTAACAGCCTGGGCCAGGTCATACCAGAGCGTATTATTACGCGTCCCCCCAGTGCAGAATTAAGGGAAAACCAGACGGATCAGGACAGCCTGCCGCCTTACGAGATATTAGATGCCATCATGGAAGCTTATGTCGAGAAAGACCTCAGCATTGAGCGCATCATACAACTGGGTTATGCCGCCAGCGATGTCCAGCGCGTGACCCGGCTCATAGACCGCAATGAATACAAGCGGCGGCAGGCGGCAGTCGGGGTACGGATTACCGAGCGTGGTTTTGGTAAGGACCGCCGTTATCCCATTACCTGCACCCTGTCTTTTTAACATCAGTCAGGCGTGCAAACTGTCTCCTGTCACAGGATATTTGTATAAAAAGCACTGCTTGCGTAAAATGCCATTGAGAGATTTATCCACGGAGCACATATGAAAAAAGTAGAAGCCGTTATTAAGCCTTTTAAACTGGACGAAGTGCGTGAGGCCTTATCTGCCATTGGCGTCAATGGACTGACAGTCACCGAGGTCAAAGGATTTGGCCGCCAGAAAGGTCACACCGAGTTATATCGTGGTGCAGAATATGTGGTCGACTTCCTGCCAAAAATCAAAATCGAAGTGATTCTGGGCAGCGACATGGTCGATGGTGCAATTGAAGCCATTATTAAAGCAGCTCATACTGGAAAAATCGGGGACGGCAAAATTTTCGTCTCTTCAGTAGAACAGGTGATCCGGATCCGTACCGGCGAAACCGGCGAAGCCGCTATTTAAACGCTTGTCCAATCCCCAGGTGACTTGCTCCAAGTCACCTTTTTCTTGCCTGATGCTGCATGTCTTTCACACTGATTAAAACCATCCTGCTCCTCGCCACGGCCAACTTGTTCATGCTATTTGCCTGGTATGGACATCTGAAAGACTTGCATCAGAAACCGCTTTGGATCGCCATTCTGGTCAGCTGGGGGATCGCACTGATTGAATATTGCTTTTCAGGTCCCTGCCAACCGCATTGGCTTTACCCAACTCAACCTTGCACAGCTCAAAATCCTGCAAGAAGTCATCACCCTGGTGATATTCGTACCGTTTGCTGTTATGTATATGCAGCAACCCTTAAAATGGGATTATCTGTGGGCGGGCTTATGTATGATGGGAGCAGTCTATTTTATATTCCGTACTTGACTCCGTTTTTAAACGCCCGTTAGTCCGATGACCCTAACGGGCTATATGCTTGCACGATTGATCTTGTCATAATCGCTCCCAGAAATTGTTAATTAATTCATTAGGGGATACGAATATGTTGAAAAATATCTTAGTTGCAGCATCATTGTTAGTCAGCACCTCAGCATTTGCGACTGCCACGACAACCAATTTTAGTGGCACTGACTTGTCAGGAAGCAGTCTTGCAAAAACAGCTAAAGTGAATATTTCTTACACTGCTGGCAGCTTTGACTTAACAGGCGTTCTGGATCCAGAGTTCAGACTGTTAAACGAAGTCAATTCAGGCCTTTACCAAGGTGTCACCCTGATTAGCGATGCAGATGCCACTTTCACATGGGCACCAATTATCACGCCTATCCTGATTGGCTCTGATTTAACAAGATGGACTTTCAGTGTTTCGAACCTGGCTGCAGGCAGCTACACTTTACAATTTAACCTGATCGGTGGTGGCCGTTACGAAGGTAGCTACACCATTAACCCAATCACTGTGCCTGTCCCAGAACCAGAAACCTACGGCATGATGTTTGCTGGCTTGGCCATGATGGGATTAATTGCCTTCCGTCGTCAGAAAAACAGCTAATTCATCAGCTAATGCCCAATAAAAAGCCTCACGTGAGTGAGGCTTTTTTGTTTTTAACAGTTGCCGGCGAAGAGCTGCCGGACCGCCGCCAAATCTTCTGGCGTATCCACGCCGCTAGCAGGTGCGTGATGCGTCACAGTGACGGCAATCTGGTAACCGTGATATAACACCCGTAGCTGCTCCAGGCTTTCCGTTTTTTCCAGCGCAGTGGCTGGTAGATTGGCATATTGCTTTAAAAAGCTCACGCGGTAGGCATAGATTCCGATATGGCGATAGGCAGGGAGTGCTTGTTGGCGATACTCCATATCTCTAGCAAATGGAATCGCCGCCCGGCTGAAATACAACGCACGTTGCTTGGCATTGAATACGACTTTGACCACATTCGGATTTGCTAAGACAGCTTCGTCATCGATGGCATGGCAAGCGGTAGACATCACCGCTTGCTCGTCCCTGGCCAAGGTCTGGGCAACCTCGTTGATCAGCATTGGATCAATCAACGGTTCATCGCCCTGCACATTGACCACGATCGTGTCATCTGGCCATTGCATGCTTTGCACCACCTCGGCAATGCGGTCTGTGCCAGAAACATGATCGGCACGTGTCATCAAGGCTTCGATATGGTGACTCTTGGCGGCTTGCAGGATTTCTTGATGATCAGTGGCAATCACCACCTGGTTAGCCTTGCTATTGGCCGCCTGCTCGGCTACGCGCACCACCATGGGTTTGCCGGCAATATCAAGCAAGGGTTTACCCGGCAAACGGGTACTGGCAAACCGGGCAGGAACAACAACTTTAAACATGGCTATTCGGTATATTCATGTTCTTCCAGGCGACGGGCTTCATCTTCCAGCATGACTGGAATACCATCACGGACCGGATAAGCCAGGCGGGCCGCTTTTGATACCAGCTCCTGCTTTTGTTTATCGTATACCAGTGGCCCTTTCGTCACCGGGCATACTAAAATTTCCAAGAGTTTAGGATTCATGCTTATGTCCTTTGCATTGTTGCAATCGAGTGATGACGCTTTGCATTAGCGGAGGATGCTCACCAAGTGGTGTGATTTGCGCACTCACAGGTAAATACCAGGCGTTGGTCAATTCAAGATGCTGACATTTTACGGCATCTTTTTCTGTCATCAGTATGGTTTTTTGTTTAAACGGGAGGAAGTCCTCTTCGCTGTACGCATGGTGATCGGCAAATGCAACCGTCTCGCAGCGGATACCCAGATTCGATAAGGTATTGAAAAACCGTTGCGGGTGGCCGATACCGGCAATCGCCACCAATGGCTGTTGCTGTAACTCGGCATTTGCCAGATGAGTATTCAAATCGGTCACCGCAGTCCAGCGTCCAAGCTCCAAACCAACCACATAATGCGGCACAGGCCAGGGTCCTGCTGGCACCTGCCCACTCTCCACGATGATATCGACAGACTGCAAGCGGCGCATAGACTCGCGCAACGGCCCGGCAGGCAATAAATGACCGTTACCAATCCCCAGTGGCCGCTGGACAACGGCAATTTCAATATCGCGTTGCAGCGTATAATGTTGCAAACCATCATCGCAAACAATCACATTGATTTCAGGGTGTGCCTGGAGTAACGCCTGGCCACCGGCGACACGGTTGGGATTGACCCAGATGGGGCAGCCAGTCCGCCCTGCAATCAGCACCGGTTCGTCACCGAGTGACTGTGGCAGACTATCAGGCGTGACTTCTCCAGTAAATTGTCCCCCATAGCCGCGGCTCAAAATGCCCGGACGGTAGCCTGCGGCAAGCAATTGCTGCGCTAAATAAATCACCACCGGCGTTTTGCCGACCCCGCCCACTGAGATATTGCCCACCACCACCACAGGCACGGGCAAGGCATGGCTGCTTAAGAACCCGGCTCGGTAAGCAAATCGCCGCAAACCTGATAACACCGCAAACAGCCCAGACAGTGGCAACAACAAGACTTGTGCCCAACCAGCCTTCTGCCACTGCTCTTCGAACCAGCGCCGCAACATCAGTCGTCTTGAAACTGCTTATGGTAAAGCCTGCTGTAATAGCCACTTTGTGCCAGCAAACTGCTATGCGACCCCTCTTCTATAATCTTGCCTTGGTCCATGACCAGAATCCGGTCCGCATTCTCTACCGTGCTTAATCGGTGCGCAATTACGATAGTCGTCCGGTTCTGCATCAAGCGATCCAGCGCCATCTGCACATGCAGCTCAGACTCACTATCCAGCGCAGAGGTCGCTTCATCCAGCAGTAACACCGGTGCATCTTTTAAAATCGCGCGCGCAATCGCCAGACGCTGGCGCTGGCCCCCGGACAAGCGCACACCCCGGTCACCGATTTCGCTTTGCAGCCCGTGCGGCATGTGCTCAATAAACTCCCAGGCATTGGCGGCTTTGGCAGCCGCGATCACTTCGTCCTCGGTGGCTTCACGCAAGGCACCATAGGCAATATTGTTATAAATGGTATCGTTGAACAGCACGATATCCTGACTCACCAGCGAAAACTGTTCGCGCAAATTCTCCAGACCATATTCACGGATATCCACGCCATCCAGCAAAATACTGCCCTCTTGCAGCGCATAAAAGCGTGGCAACAAATTGACCAACGTCGTTTTACCACTGCCGGAACGGCCAACCAGAGCCACCTTCTCACCGGCGCGGATCGTGGCATGGATGTGGTCCAGGGCATTATGTTTAGCCTGCGGATAGCGTAAGGTTACGTCTTTAAACACCAGGTCGCCTTGTGCGCGTCCAATCTGATGGTGGCCATGATCCTCTTCGGACGCCAAATCCAGCACCTCAAAAATACTCTGTGCCGCCGCCAGGCCGACTTGCAAATCCTCATTGGCCGAAGTGATGTGCTTAATTGGCGCAATCAGCATCATCAATGCCCCAATAAATGCAGCAAACTCACCGACGGTAAACTGCCCCAACGCATAGTAGACCACCAACCCCAACGCCAGCGCAGACAACACCTCAATCACAAAGCTGTTGAGTCCAGAAATACGCGCGCTACGCAACTCCAGCTGGCGGTTTTTGCCGACCACCTCGCCAAAGCGGGTATTTTCAAAGGTTTGTGCTCCAAAAATCTTGACGATCCGTTGCGCGGCAATCGCCTCTTCTGCCGTTTTGGTAATGTCGCCCACCGCTTGCTGCACCCGCTTGGCATTGGCACGCAACTTTGGTGTGGTTTTGGATAAATAAAAACCCATCAGCGGTGTCACCAGGGCAAATACCAGCGTCAGCTTCCAGTCCAGGTACAACATGTAAGCAATCAGGCCAATCACCGTTAGCACATCCCGTACCACGTTATGTGCCGAACGCGTGACGACGATGGATAAGCGCTCGGCATCATAGGTCATCTTGGATACCAGCGAACCATTGGAGTGCATGTCAAAAAAACTGACCGGCAATAACATCAACTTGGCAAACACCTGTTTGCGCATCACTTCAACCACCAGCCTGGTGACGGCACGCAAGCAGTAAATTGAGAAGAAGGAAGCCACGGCACGGATGACCATCAAGCCAATCAGCATCAGGGGTAAGGTCAATGCTTCTTGCACAGAATGCTGGACAAAGCCTTCATCGGTGACTTTTTTAATCAGGGCCAGAAAAGCGGTGTTACTGAGCGACAACACGGTGGTAGCCACCATGGACACCAGAAAATAAAACTTATAGCGCCAGGCATATAAAAACAGGCGTTTATATAATAGTTTGGGATTGACGATTTTAGGTAAATCGACTTTTTGTTTGCGGGCCATGCGGGTTCTCTGATTACTTAAAAACAAGCAAGCCCGTCGGTCACAACGGGCTTGCCTGGCGCTCAACGGGACAGCTCACAAACAGCCAAAAAACATTAATGGCTGTTTACCTGTGTGGCAAAGGTAATATGGGTGTAATTCGCCGTCCGGGCCGCTTCCATGATGTTCACCACAGACTGGTGTGTGGCTTTGGCATCGGCATTAATAATAATGGTGGGCTCTTTATCTGCCGGGCCTGCCTTACCTGCCTCAAGCAAGGCAGCGGACAAATCAGACACCACGGCACCATTTGCCTCTTTGCCATTGACCAGGTAACGGCCATTGGCATCCACCTCGATCGTAATGGTCAATGGCTTTTCTTGTGGCGCATTGGCATCGGCCGTCGGCAAGTTGATCTGCAACTCGCTGGTGCGTGAAAAAGTTGCACTCACAATCAGGAAAATAATAATTACCAGCAACACGTCAATCAACGGAATAAAGTTGATTTCGAGTTCTTCGTCGTGGCTACCACGTTTAAAATTCATGAGACTGCCTTTTTCTATCCGGTCGCAAAATGCTTATCCGCGGTCACCGTGGATGATTTCTACCAGCTTGATGGCTTGTTGCTCCATATCCACCAGAAAACCGTCCACTTTGCTTTTGAAATAACGGTAGGCGATCATCGAAGGCACGGCCACCACAATCCCGGCAGCGGTGTTGTACAAGGCCACCGAAATACCACGCGCAAACTGTGCCACATCGTGACCACTGTTTGTGAATGAGCCAAACAACTCGACCATCCCGATCACCGTCCCCAGTAACCCCAACAAAGGCGAGACAGTCGCAATCGTCCCAAGGGTAGGCAGATATTGCTCCAGCTTGTGCGCAACGGCACGGCCAGTCTCTTCAATCGCTTCTTTGGTGACCTCACGGGAGTGGCCCATATTCGCCAGTGCACTGGCAAACACGCGGCCAAGTAATGAATGTGCTTCCAGACGGCTTAGGGTTTCACGCGTCACGCCACCTTGCTTTAACCAGTTTTGTACTTCAGGCAATAACTGGTCTGGGGTAACGACCGAAGATCTCAACGCCCAGAATCGCTCGACAATGATGGCAAACGAGATCACAGAAGCGATAATCAGAGGCCAGATCGGCCAACCGGCCGCTAAAATAATTTCCCACACAGTGAAGACTCCAATGGTTTTTTTAAACTTTCGCTACTTTAGCGTTAACCCGTCCTGAGGGCAAGTTTTACGCGGTATCCAACAGGTTACAAAGCCGTTTTAGCGCAAGCTGGTTTATCCTGGCCGCAATCAGTCCCAATAATGGGGTTCCACCTGCCGCCAGCTCACCACCTTTGGACGATCGCCCTGAATAAAATCAAGTACCACTGCACCATGCTGGTCAGAGCGATAATGTTGGCTGCCAACCGCTTCATAGCGCGATAAAACCGCCTGTTTGGGATGTCCAAACCGGTTCAGGTAACCGACCGTGGCAATCGCAATCGCCGGTTTGACTGCCTGCACAAAAGCCGGGCTAGAAGAAGTTTTGCTGCCATGATGTGGCATGGTCATTACGGTAGACGACAGCGTCTCTCCGGCCTGCGCCAGCAAGCGCTGCTCTGCGTATTGTTCAATATCCCCAGTCAATAGCAGACTGCCATGTGCAGACAATACCTGGATCACACAGCTTTTATCGTTATCCTTGAGGGGAATCCCGGCCTCCTCAATCGGATAAAGGACCTTAAAACTGACTTGGTCCCATTGCCAATGCTGCCCGGCATGACAAGCAAGATGCGGCATGGTTGCCGCCTGCGGAATCGCCTTCAATTGCGCAAAAAAATTCGCCTCTTCAGTCAGTGAGCTTAACAAGCGTGTCGCTGGCACCCCAGCCAGCACCGAAGCCATGCCACCCACATGATCATTATCGTCGTGGGAGACCACGGCCAAATCCAAGCGGGACAGGCCCAAATGCCGCAAATAAGGCAAGACAATACGTTGACCGGCATCACTTTCTTCATGATAGATCGGCCCCGCATCATAAAGCATGGAGTGGCTAGCTGTTTGCACCAGCACACTCAAGCCCTGCCCGATATCCAGCACGGTGACGCGCATATCACCCGGTTTGAGGGTTGACGGGGGTGGCAGGCATAAAGGCAGCCATAGCACAAAACCAAACCAGCGTAATGGCCAGCCTTTGGGCAACAGCAATACCAGCATGCCTAACATTGCGAGCAACCAAGCAGACATTGATGGCGTAGGCAGATAGCAGACGGCCCAGGAAAATTGGCTTAACTGAGCTAAGCCCCATGCCAGCCATCGCCACAGCTGTGCAGCCAGCACTAACAAGGCATCCACTGGCAGCACAGCACCTGCAATCGCCAATGGCACCACGCCCAAACTGACCAGTGGAATGGCCAGGGCATTGGCCAACGGCGACACCACAGACACCTGGTTAAACAATAGGATCAAAATAGGCACAAATGCCAGGGTGACCAGCCATTGCGTCTGCACCGCTGCCTGCCAGGCAGGGCCTGGACGTAAACGCCCACCCATGCCAAAAGCCAACAGGGCGACTGCACCAAAAGACAACCAGAAGCCAGGCGTCAACACGGCCCATGGATCAAGCAGCAGCACTACCCATAACGCCACGCTGAGGATCCAGGAAAAAGGTAATTGCCGGCGCACACTCAGCATCCCCAGCATGGTGAGCAACATCCACAAGGTGCGCTGCGTCGGGATGGAAAAACCAGCCAGCGCCGAATAAATCACCGCCACCAATGCCCCACCCGTCCTGGCCGCCAGGGTGGAAGGTAGCCATAGCGCCCAGCGTGGTTGCTGCCGCCACAGCCAACCCGTCACCAGATAGCCAAGCGCCGCCAACATCGTGATATGTAAGCCGGAGATGCTGATCAAATGGTTAATGCCAGTATCGACAAACAACTGCCAATCCGCACGCGAAATCTGGCTATCATCGCCGATGACCAAAGCACGTAACACGCCGCTAGCCGGGGTGACGCCAAGCACCTGCTGGATACGCGCACCAACCTGTGCGCGCCAGCGGGCGATAATGGCAGCCGGTTGCCAAACCATGGCCTGCAATCTGCGCATGGGGGCCTTGGAGACGATCGCGCCAGCTGCACCCACCTGGTTGGCCAGACACCAGGCCGCATAATCAAAGCCATGTGGATTGCGCGTGGCATGCGGACGTTTGAGCTTAACGGTGAACTGCCAACGTTCACCGGCTTGCAATAGCGGCAATGTGCTCGCAGGCTGGGCTGGGCCATGGCGGTAGGATTGTTCGTAAAGATGCAAACGCAGCCTGGGCGGCACCGGGCAATGCGCATCGAAATGATGCTCGACGGCAAAATCGACATGCTGACCGCGTGCATCGCGTGTAGGCACACTCACGATGACGCCCTCAATCTTGAGCGGCTGTTGTTCACATGCTTGCGGCAATGCCGCTTGCAAGCGCCAGGCAGCGCGCGACTGCGCCCAGCCAAAGCCGATGGCAGCCACCAGCACAATCAGGGCTAGCCGACGAAAAAAAAGTGGACGAAAAGAAAGCGAAAGTACTGACGGAAGCCTATCAGCGCCAATCTGGCGGATGTGCGCCAGCAGCGCGGCCAGCCCCAGGGCCAATAACCAGCCCAGCCATACTGAAAGCGACCATACCTGCGCTTGTTGCTGAAACAGCCAGACACCGAACAGTAATCCCAGTGTGGCGCCCGGCAACATGATGGCTACTCGTCAGTCTGCCCTTGTGCCTCTTGCGACAGGGACTGCAAGCGCCCATCCTGCAAGCGATATTGCTGATGCATGCGCGCCGCCAGCGACAGGTCATGGGTGACTACTACCAGGGCGGTACCTTGTTGCGCCTGAATCTGCAGCAGCAGCTCAAACACTTGTTGTGCGGTTTGCCGGTCCAGGTTGCCGGTCGGCTCATCGGCCAGCACGCAGCGGGGTTGCGTGACCAATGCCCGGGCCAGGGCTGCACGCTGACGCTCACCGCCCGATAACTCACCCGGTGTATGCTCCAGACGATGTGCCAAGCCGACTTGCGTCAGGTAATGGGCTGCCTGCTCCAGCGCCTGTGCCCGAGGCATGCGGCGAATCAATAGCGGCATAGCCACATTTTCCAGCGCACTGAATTCTGGCAACAAGTGGTGAAACTGGTAAACAAACCCCAGATACTGGTTACGCATGGCACTTTTTTCAGCTTCAGTGAGCGTGGTAAGTCGCTTGCCCAACCACTGCACCTCACCTTGCGTCGGCGCATCCAGCCCGCCCAGCAAATGCAACAAGGTGCTTTTACCACTGCCAGAAGCGCCCACAATGGCCACATGATCGCCTGCCGCCAGTTGTAAATCGACCCCAGTTAACACAGAGGTATCCAGACTCTCGTAACGCTTAGCCAAGCCCTGGCACTGCAATACCCAATTACTCATAACGCAAGGCCTCCGCCGGATTCATGCTCGCCGCACGGGCACTCGGATACAAGGTCGCCACCAGACTGAGCAAGATGGATAAGCCAACGATGGCAGACACATCCGACCACATCAACTTGGAAGGCAAGTCACTGATGTAATACACGTCTTTGGACAAAAACTGCACATTAAACGTATGCTCGATCCAGGGCACCACGGTCTCGATATTGAGGGCCAGCAACACGCCCAGCACAGCCCCAGACAAAGTGCCGATAATGCCTATCATCGCGCCCTGCACCACAAACATTTTACGTATGCTTTGCGGGGTCGCGCCCATAGTACGCAAAATGGCAATATCTGCGCGCTTGTCAGTCACCGCCATCACCAGCGTAGACACAATATTAAATGCCGCCACCGCCACGATCAGCGCCAGGATAATAAACATCACTCGTTTTTCGAGCTGGATCGCCTTGAAGAAATTGGCATGTTGCTGGGTCCAGTCGGTGACGTAATAATTCGGCCCCAGCGCCTGCACCAGCTCACGGCTGACGCGGTCTGCCATAAACAAGTCATCCAGCTTGAGCCGCAAGCCCGAGACCTGGTCGCCCAGCCGGTAAAGCTTGGCCGCATCGTCCAAGTGGATCAAAGCCAACCCGGCATCATATTCATACATGCCAACCTGAAAAATCCCCGCCACGGTAAATTGCTTGATTCGTGGCACCAGTCCGGCCGGCGTCACCTGCCCTTGCGGCGCCATCAACACCACTTTGTCGCCAACCCTTACGCCAAGCGCCATCGCGAGATCAGCCCCTAACACGATATTGAACTGGCCTGGCTGCAAATCGGTCAGCTTGCCAATTTTCATCTGGGTCGCCAGGTCAGAAACCTTACACTCCTGCGAAGGCAGCACCCCACGAATCAGCAAGCCCTGTACCGCCTCATCATGCGTCAGCATGCCTTGCGCCATGATGTAAGGCGCAACACCGGTAATCGGGCTGGCCACTGCCTTAGCCGGGATACTTTCTATCTGTTGCTGCACATGCTCCCAGTCCGGCAAACCGGCCTCAAAGCTGCGCACTTCAATATGCGAAGCCACCCCTAAAATGCGTTTTCTGAGCTCATCCTGAAAACCGTTCATAACCGACAACACCACAATCAGCGCCATTACGCCCAAGGCAATGCCTATCATGCTGGTGAGTGAGATAAACGAAATAAAGTGATTGTTGCGTTTGGCACGTGTATAACGCCAGCCGATCCAAAATTCATAAGGCAGGCGCCGCGCAAGCGCATTAGAAAAGGAGTCATTCTTCATGGCCGCATCTTAACAGCATTTAATGGCATCGCGATACCCGCCGGGGGCTAAAACACGTTTCCAGGGCACGGGCTTTTATGCGCTTGTCAGCCAAATCCGACCCGAAAATGCGGGCCTGGCCGACTGAATACAGGCAAGCTTGCCTTTAATATGCATTCAGGTCGATGGCATGTACATCGGCTTTGACAGCAATCTAAATCAATAATGTAATCATAGGAGACTTGAGATGAATAAAGACATTTTCGAAGGCAACTGGAAGCAGCTTAAAGGCAAAGTCAAAGAACAATGGGGGAAACTCACCAATGATGACTTGGATGTGATCGAAGGCAAACGCGATCAGGTCGCAGGTAAAATCCAGGAACGCTATGGCATTACCAAGGATGAAGCCGAGAAACAGCTTCAAGCCTGGGAAGACAAGCATCGCCACTAAAGTACTGCAGTACTTAAAGTAATGCAGTACTAGGGCACAGCAACGCCAAGCATGCAGCAATGCTTGGCGTTTTAGTATCTTGCGCTAAACGACGATTTCACAGGACAAGCTAGGCTTGTCCTGTATTCTTTGTGCCAAGTGGTTCCTAACCCGTATTGCGCAAACTGGTGGCAATCCCATTAATGGTCAGCGGGATGGCCCATTTGAGCTTTTCATCGGTTTCGCCATTGCGGTAACGCTGGATCATTTCCACCTGCAAGTGATTGAGCGGATCCAGGTAGGGCAAGCGGTCGCGAATAGATTTGGCGATGACCGGTTGACTGGCAAGCCGCTGGGTGGTGCCCAGCAACAGATTGACGGCATCGGTGGTGAGTTTGTGTTCATGCGCAATCCTGCTGAAAATCTCTTCCCGCAAGGCTTTGTCAGCCAGCAAGTGGGCATAATGGCGCGCCACGATCAGGTCTGTTTTCGCCAGCACCATATCAACGTTGTTAATCAAGGTATTAAACAGCGGCCAGTGCGCCTGCATCTCCAGCAACATCTCCAGCCGGGTTTGCTTCAAGGCTGGGTCGTGCGATAAAAACTGGTGGATAGCACTGCCCAGGCCATACCAGCCTGGTAGCAACAAGCGGCATTGTCCCCACGAGAACCCCCACGGAATCGCCCTTAAATCTTCAATTCTGCGCGTCGATTTACGTGCGGCAGGCCGGCTGCCCAGGTTGAGGCCGGCAATTTCCTCTATCGGCGTTGTATTAAAAAAGTAATCGGCAAAGCCCGGGGTTTCATACACCAGGCTACGGTAGCTGGTCATGGCCGTCGCCGACAAGGTTTCCATCACACTTTCAAAGGCCCGGCGCTTGGCGGGCTCTAGCTGATCCGCCGGAAACAGGGTGGCATCCAGCGTGGCTGCAATCAGGGTTTCCAGGTGTTGGCGGCCGACCACAGGGTCTGCATAGCGCGTAGAAATGATTTCGCCTTGTTCAGTCAGGCGGATCTGGCCGTCAACCGTGCCTATGGGTTGTGCCATGATGGCCTGGTAGGTCGGGCCACCGCCGCGGCCAACCGTGCCGCCGCGGCCATGGAACAAGCGCAGCTTGACGTTGGCCTGGTTAAACAGTTCCACCAGCGAAATTTCCGCTTTATACAGCTCCCAGTTCGAGGTCAAAAAGCCGCCATCTTTGTTACTGTCCGAGTAACCCAGCATGACTTCCTGCTCGTTGCCCTGGTAGCGGATCACATGGCGGATACCAATCAGGCTCAACCATTTGCCCATGATCATGGGCGCATCACGCAAGTCGGCAATGGTTTCAAACAGCGGCACAATATTCAGATCGACCTGGATATTGGCAGACCCCCACACCCCTCTTAGCAAGCCTGCCTCACGCTGCAGCAAGGCGACCTCAAGCAAGTCAGACAAGGTTTCAGTGTGCGAAATAATATATTGGCGCACGGCATGCTCACCAAAACGCTGGCGCACCTCACGTACAGCTTCCAGCACGCCGATTTCTTTATGCACAAGCTCGGAATATTGCTGGAAAGGTGAAAACAGCAGGCGGGGTTGCTTCAGCTCTTCGAGCAACAGGCCGATTTTTTCTTCCTCATTAAAGCTGGCATAGTCAAAATCATAACCCGCCTTGTGTAACAGCTCGCTGATCACCGCTTCATGCACGTCAGAGGACTGGCGGATATCCACCGTCGCCAAATGGAAACCAAACGTGCCGATGGCCTTGATCAGCTTGCCCAGCCGCGGATAAATCAAGGCTTCGCCATGATGACGGCGTAAAGAGTCGGCAATGGTTTGCAGCGGTAACAACAACGCCTGTGGGTCTTCGTAAGCTTCGTTGCCAACCTCTTCCGGCAAACTCCAGCCCGCATCCGGCAACAGATGGCTTGCTGTGACCAGCAAGCGGTCATGTACCCCATTGAGTGCGAGCCGGTAGGGTTCATCCAGACGGTGTGAAGACTGGTCGCGCGAAGCTTTTGCCAGCGCCAGCACGGCCTCATCCACACCAACCACGCGCGTGGACACAGCCAGTTCCCGTTTGAGCGCGGCCAGCTCTTGCAGATAAAACTTAAACAAGGTCGTGGCCTGCAGGCGCACACTGTCGCGCAAGGTGGTGCCATTCACAAACGGATTGCCATCGCGGTCGCCGCCTATCCAGCTGCCCATGCGCAAAATACCCGGCAAGTCCATGCCGGGCAGCCAATCAGCCAGGTCGCGCTCGATATCCTGCAGAATCTCAGGAATCACATGTAAAAACGTGCTTTCGTAATAGGTCAGTGCGTTTTCAATCTCATTGAGCACACTAAGCTTGGAGAAGCGCATCATACGGGTTTGCCACAACGCTGACACCGCACCTTGCAATAACAGCTTGTTACGGGCCAGCTGACGCTCAGACACCATCGTTCCACGCTGTGCCAGCAATTCGGCAATCAATTGCTCAATATCCAGCACGCTTTTACGCTGCACCTCTGTGGGGTGGGCAGTCAGCACCGGTGAGATCAGCGCATCTTGCAGCAGTTGCTGAATTTTTTGCGGGGCAATGCCCGAAGCCTTGATTTGCGCCAGGGTGTGCGACAACATGCCCGGCGCGGGTGTATTTTGCTGGCAATGGCCGAGCTCTTGTCCGTAAAGATCCTCTGCCAAATTGACCAGGTGTTTGAAATACGCCAGTGCGCGCACCACCCGCACCGTATGCTCCAGACTCAGGTCAGCGAGCAACTGTTCAAGATCTAACGAAGCCTGCTGGTCATGATGCTGGTGAAAACGCAATGCGGCTTGCCGGATAGCGGCGATTTTCTGCGCCACCGCTTCCCCCTCCACCTCTAAGATTGCCTGATCAAGTAAATCACTTAACAACTGGATATTGTTGGACAGCCGCATTTCCGCCGTTAGCATGGCGTCGGCTGCAAGTTTTTTTATCATGATGCCTCTCCTCTAGCTTAAGTTATCCCTAGCAACAAGCAGGCCATCTAAAATAAATAATTTTTTACTTTAAAATCAGCGTATTGGAATAGCTCAGACACAGACCAATGTCTTTAGCTGGCAAACATGCACTGCCAGCTAGCAAACTGGTGCACCGATTTGGGTAGTACACTAAGCTGTGCAAGCGTCGTTTTGAGTCCAGCGGTGTAAGTCAATTGAAAGCCACCGTATGGAAAATCAGGCATTAAACAAATCCGTCGCAGCGATGCATCACATTCCGTTTCCTGAGGCATAATACATTCATGAAATGCATCAATCTTGATCAATGGATCGCACAAATCCTGTCTGTCTGGCAGTCGCTGGGCGAACAGAGCGTCTGGCTGCAAGACGGCTTCTTGCTGTTGATGTGTTTGCTGATTGGCGTGTTGCTATTTTTGTTTGGAACGGTCATTGGCCTGTTTGTACAATCCCTGTGGGGGATTTTTACAGCGGGCCGCCACAGCGATGGCGAGCATAAGTAAGCCAGGTAGCGCTAAGAACAGAAGAAATTAAGCGCTACGCTGCTGTCAGCCAGTCGGCAATCGCGTCGAGTTCTGCTGCACTGTCATGGTCAAACTCTGTGTATTGGTGACCGGCCGTCCTCGCATACCAGTATTCGCTATTCCAGCGGTCACCCTCTATTTTATGCAACACCGCATGAATCCAGTTGGCAGTGGGGTCACTGTAATCCTGCGCAATCTGATGTGCGCCATGCCAGTCTCCGGCTTGCGCCAGCCTCACTGCCTGCAGTAACTGGGTACGGTTAGACATGGGTGGGGTACTCGATGGTCCCCTTCTGGATAAATTCGATTTTGTAGCCGTCCGGGTCTTCAATAAAGGCAATGACGATGGTGCCGTGTTTCATTGGCCCAGCCTCACGCACGACTTTGCCACCTTTGGCTTTGACCAACTCACAGGCTTTGTACGCATCATCAACCTCAATCGCCATATGACCATAAGCCGTCCCCATGTCATAGGCAGTTTTGCCGTAATTGTAGGTGAGCTCAAGCACAGTATTGTCATACTCGTTACCATAGCCGACAAAGGCCAGGGTAAATTCGCCATCAGGATAATCCTGGGTACGGATCAATTTCATCCCCAGCACCCCAGTATAAAAATCGATTGAACGTTGCAAATCGCCTACGCGCAACATGGTATGTAACACTCGCATTTATTTCTCCTTGATCTCTTTTTAATGGGGGATGCACTTAAACGGCTTAACCGTATCAACCCCTGGTAGCCACAATACGCTGATATTTTTCCAGCAATTGTTCTTTGGTTTCGCGCCGCTCCGGGTCTAGCGGAATGCAGCTGATCGGGCAAACTTGCTGACACTGCGGCTTATCGTAATGACCGACGCACTCGGTACACAAGTCGGGGTTGATTTCATAGATTTCTGCGCCTTGCGAGATGGCCTCATTCGGGCACACCGGCTCACAAACATCGCAGTTGATACATTCATCAGTAATAAATAGGGCCATGATTTTCTTTACATCGCAATAGCGGTCGCCAGGGCTCAGGCCATTGCCAGTTTTTGCTTGATTGCCCGTTCGACGCCTGGTGAGACAAACTGGTTCACATCGCCCCCCAGGCGCGCCACTTCACGCACCAGGCTGGAGGAAATAAACATGAACTCTTCCGCCGGGGTCATAAACAGAGTTTCCAGTTTTGGGTAAAGCTTGCGGTTCATACCGGCCAGCTGAAACTCATACTCAAAATCGCTGGCCGCGCGCAAGCCACGGATCACCATCTGCCCGCCTTGCGCCTGTACAAACTGCATTAGCAAGCCGTCAAAGCCCACCACGCGGATGTTATCGCCTGAAAACACAGACTCTGCCAGCGCAACCCGCTCTTGCAGGCTGAACAAGGTTTGTTTACTGGTACTGCCAGCGACAGCCACAATCACCAGATCAAACAAATTGGCCGCCCTGCGCACAATATCCTCATGCCCCAGGGTGATGGGGTCAAAGGTGCCTGGATAAACGGCAATTCTGGTTTTACTCATCGTTTGATTCCGTAATGATCGTTATATCGTATGCTGGATATCCTATGCTGGCTGCGGCTGACTTCAGCATCTCAATCCGTGCCAGCAGCCGCTTCGGCTGTCACCGCTTGCAGCAGATGAAAATACACCTGACCCGCTTTGCCGGACTTGACCACTTGCCAACATGCATCGGATTTTAACGCATATTCGGCTTCCACATATAACCAGCCTGCAGGGGCCAAATGCCTGGGCAGCATGGGCAGCAATTGCGCCAGCCAGTCCTGGCGGTAAGGCGGATCACAAAAAATCACGTCAAACAGCTGCTGATTGCTGGTCAGGAAAGTTCTGGCATCCATTTGCTGGATGCGGGCCTGGCGGGCATCCAGCAGGCGCTGGTTCTGGCACAAGGCAGTGTAAGGCGCTTTGGCTAGCTCAAGCATGGTCACTGCTTTGGCATTACGGGACAGCGCCTCAAACCCCAGCGCACCGGTGCCAGCAAACAAATCCAGGCAGGTTTTGCCGGTCAAGTCCTGGCCCAGCCAGTTAAACAAGGTTTGCCGAACGCGGTCTGGCGTAGGGCGTAAGCCTTCGGCATCGGGAAACTTGAGCACCCGGCTACGCCAGATGCCGGCATTCAATCGAACCTGATTCATGAGCGGTAGTGGATTCAGTGAAATAAAACAGCATTATCCCAGATTTTGCACCATGCCTAGTGATGGCATGCGCTTAACAGGGATTGCACACGGGGCATCGTGTTATGATTCCATTCATTATCAAAGACGTTTATTAAGGAAGTACACGATGGAGTTTTTATTCGGCTTTGGCCTGCTGGGTGGTGTCATCGCCCTGGCGCTCTCGCTGTTTTGGGTATGGATGCTAATTGATTGCCTGGCCAATCAAAGCGAAGACAAGCTGGTGTGGTTTCTGGTGATTTTCTTTTTAAACCTGCTGGGTGCTTTTTTATATTACTGGCTAGCGAGAAAAAAACGCCTGGTTTAAGGTGACCTGACCCGAACACCGTCAAAAAAGCCGGCTCGCAGCCGGCTTTTTGTTATTCCGCACCAACAATCACGGTCGCAAAGCGCTCCGGATGGATGCGGCGCTTAAAGGCATCATTCACTTGTTGTACCGTGACGCCAGCCACTTTGTCATTAAAGCTATCCAGGTAATCGAGTGGCAACTTGTAAAAACCAATCATGTTCAGGTATTCCAAAATCTTGCTGTTGCTGTCTATGCGCATGGGGAAGCCACCAATCAGGTGATCCTTGGCCGCCGCCAGCTCCTTGTCCGTCACCCCTTGGTCGACAAACTGCTGTACCGTCGCCATCACCAGTTTAAGCGCCTCTTCACTCTGCTCTTTTTTGGTTTGCAACCCGATCTGGAAGGGCCCTAACTGGCTCATGGGCAAAAAGTAGCTATACACGCTGTAGGCCAGCCCACGCTTTTCACGCACCTCTTCGGTCAGGCGCGACACAAAACCGCCGCCGCCCAAAATATAGTTACCCACATACAATGCAAAAAAATCAGCATCCCCGCGCTTGTTGCCGGGCTGCCCAATCAGAATATGCGCTTGCACGGCAGGGTGTGGCATTTTTTTGAGCTTAGGCGCAGCCAGCTCAGGCACAGCCGGGATATCAGCCACCGCAGGGCCTGCTGGCAGGCCGGCGCTCAAGCGTTGCGCAATTTGCCGGGCCTGGTCCGGGGTCAAATCCCCCATCAGTGCGATCACCGCAGACTTTGCCGTGTAGTGGGTTTGATAAAACTGCCGCAACTGGTCTACCGTAAGCGAAGGCACGGTACTGATTTCACCGTTTTGATCCAGGCTGTAAGGGTGCATCCCATACACCGCCTGCATAAACGTTTTTTGCGCGATGCTATCCGGCTCCGTTTCAGCCTCCTGTAATGCAGCCACAATCCGGGTTTGCTCCCGGCTCACGACGGCTTCAGGAAAATCCGGTTGGTGTAATACCAGCGTAAACGCGTCCAGTGCGGCTTGCTGTTCGCTGGTCAGGGTACGCAACTTAAAGCTGGCACGATCTGCATCAAAACTGCCCCCCAACACGGCCCCCACATCGGCAAAGCGGTTAGTCAGGGTTTCTTCTGCCAGGCCACCTGCCGCCATGCCCATTACATGATGGGTCAATGCGGCCGCGCCACTGTTTTCTGGCTGGTCATAAGCGCTGCCTGCACGAAAATTGATGCTGACATCCATCATCGGCAAGGCATGATTTTCAACGAAATAGACTTCGCTACCCTCAGCGGTGGTCCAGTGCTGAATATTCAGCGCGGCGCACGCCAGGCTGGCATAGCCCTGCAACAGGCTGATCAACAAGACCGTATTGAATACCCGGTGTTTAAATAAAGTGACGACTTTCATGAAATTTCCAAATTCAACGTTCGATGAACGGATTAATGTTGATGCGGCCGGCCGGCGGGTTTCTGGTTAGGATCCATGGGTTGCGGATCAAGGCTGACCAGCGTCATTTGATCGGCGACCAGATATTTTTTGGCCACCGCCTGTATCTGTTCTGAGGTTACCGCTTGCACGCGGGCAGCATTGGTTTGCAGAAGTGACAAGGGATAGAACAGGGTCTCCAGCTGACCAATCTGCATGGCCTGATAAAACATGGAGTCGCGTTTATACACATCCGCCGCGATGACGGCCGCCTTCACACGATGTAATTCGGCAGGGGTGACGCCGTTATTTTTAACCTCATCAATTTGTGCCCAGATCGCTTTAATCAAAGCCTCCTGCGAAACGCCTTCGCTTGGCGAAGCCGCCACCTCAAAGGTTGAGGCCTGGCCGCGGTTGGTACTGTCGTAGCCAGTGTCTATTTCAAGCGCCACGGCTTGCTCACGCACCAGTTTCTGGTTGAGGCGTGAGGCATCATTGCCACTGAGGATACTGGACAAGACCTCAAGTGCATAAGGCTCCCAATCCTGCTCGCTATAGGCCGTGGCATTTTTGAGTGCGGGGGCATGAAAGCCCATCACAAAATAAGGCAACTTGGCAGGCGCCTTGACGATGGCGCGCCGCTCACCAATTTGCACCGGCTCCACTTGCGGTTTACGGACAGGCAAAGGCTTGGCGGCAAGTTTGCCAAAGTTTTTTTCTGCCAGCGCAAACACTTCGTCGGCCTTCACATCGCCTACCACCACCACTGTGGCATTATTCGGCGCATACCAAGTGCGGTACCACTCGCGCGCATCGTCCGCAGTCATGTTTTCGAGGTCATTCATAAACCCTACAACCGGGCGGCCATAAGGATGAGCGCGGTAGACCGAGGACTCGAACTGCTCATTGACACGTGATTGTGGCTTATCTTCAGTGCGCCAGCGGCGCTCTTCTTTCACCACCTCGATCTCTTTGGCAAACTCGGCATCGGTAATCTGCAAATTAGCCATGCGGTCCGCCTCCAGCGTAAACGCCAGTGGCAAGCGCGATTTTTCCAGCTGCTGAAAATAACAGGTGTAGTCCTTGCTGGTAAAGGCATTTTCCTTGCCACCCGCAGCAGCAATCTGCCGTGAAAACTGGCCAGCCGGTACTTTTTTCGTGCCTTTGAACATCATGTGTTCAAGCACATGGGCGACGCCCGTCTTGCCATTCACTTCATCCAGCGAACCAGCGCGATACCAGACTTGCGAGACGACCACGGGCGCTCTATGGTCTTCCTGTACAATCACCTTGAGCCCATTCTTGAGGGTTTTCTGTGCAATCTCCGCCTGCGCTGGCAGTGTAAAACTACTGACCAGCATCGCCAGACACAGGGCAGACCAGGGGTGCTTTGCAAAAGGGTTGGATGTTTTCATAACTGACTTAATGAATGATGAGAGTAAAGCTAGCCCTTGCCAGCCAAGCGTGTGACTCATGCCATGCAGACTAAGTTCTCACAAGCTTGCCGTGGCGGTAAACGCCGATTCGGCTTAAAATAGTCATATTACAGAGTTTTGAATTGCCATGTTTAATCCATTCGCCAAAAAATCCGAGCCAGCGACGCCTGCGCAACCTGAACCGTCCAGCCTGAGCTGGACGCAGCGTCTCAAAAATGGGCTGGCTAAAACCCGCCAACACCTCGGCGGGCAATTAAGCGCCTTATTCGGTGGCGGCAAAATTGATGAAGACATTTATGAAGAACTCGAAACTATCCTGCTGACCTCGGATGTTGGCGTCAGTGCCACCCAGCACCTGCTCGAACAACTGCGTAGCCGTGTTAAAAAGCATGACTTGCAAGACACCATTGCGCTCAAACAAGCACTGAAAGACACGTTGCTTGAATTGCTGACACCCTTGCAAGCACAGCTAAACGTCAATGACCACCAACCATTCGTCATGATGATGGTCGGCGTCAATGGCGCTGGCAAAACCACCACTATTGGCAAACTGGCCAAGTATTTGCAGGCCCAGGGCAAAAGCGTGCTGATTGCCGCAGGCGATACCTTTAGGGCCGCTGCCCGGGAACAATTGCAAGTGTGGGGCGAGCGTAATGATGTGCATGTGATCGCCTCCGAAAGCGGCGATCCGGCGGCGGTGATTTACGATGCAGTCAATTCGGCCATAGCCAGAAAAATCGACGTGGTCATCGCCGACACCGCTGGCCGCTTGCCCACGCAATTGCATTTGATGGATGAAATTAAAAAGGTACAACGCGTCATCGACAAAGCGCTCCCTGGTGCGCCACACGAAATTTTGCTGGTGCTGGATGCCAACACCGGCCAGAACGCGGTCAACCAGTTAAAAGCTTTTAATGATGCGCTGGGGGTGACTGGCCTCGCTTTAACCAAGCTTGATGGCACCGCCAAAGGCGGCGTCATCGCCGCCATTGCGCACTTAAGCCAGCAATCGGCACGCAAAATCCCGGTGCGTTTTGTAGGGGTGGGCGAAAGCATAGATGACCTGCGCCCGTTCAACGCCCATGACTTTATCGACGCCTTGATTGATGACTAGCCATGATTGTGTTTAAAAACGTCAGCATGCGCTACCCCAATAGCGCACACCTGTTCCGCCAAGTCAGCTTCAATATAGACAAAGGTGACTTCGTGCTCGTCACCGGCCACTCTGGAGCGGGCAAAAGCACGCTGCTCAAATTGATGGCGGGCATTGAAGCGCCCTCTAGCGGCCAAATTCTGATTAGCCAGCAGGATATCGGCAAACTGCATCCGAATGCCGTGCCCTATTTGCGCCGCCGCTTTGGCCTGGTGTTTCAAGACCACAAGCTGCTGTACGACCGCAACAGCTTTGACAACGTGGCCTTGCCACTCAGCATTCAGGGCATCACTGGCGAAGAGGCTGCTCGCCGCGTGCGGGCCGCACTGGACAAAGTCGGCCTGCTCAATAAAGAAAAAGCCATGCCCATCACCTTGTCCGGCGGCGAGCAACAAAGGCTGGCCATTGCGCGCGCCGTGGTGAGCCGCCCCTCCATTGTGATTGCCGATGAACCGACTGGCGGCCTCGATCAAGCGGCGTCGCTTGAAATCATGCAGCTACTCAAAGCCTTTAATGAAGTGGGCGTGACCGTGGTGATTGCCATGCACGATGTCGCCCAAGTCAGCAGCATCGCCTACCGGACGCTGCATATCGACCACCAAACCATTAGCACCCTGCCTGCGCAAACGGCCATGTTATGAGAACAAGTGCATGAAAAACTGGCTTAACCAACACACACTGGCTTTAGACCTGGTCTTGCAGCGTTTAAAAAATCACTGGCTCAACACCCTGATCA
This sequence comes from Methylophilus sp. 3sh_L, assembly GCF_046766015.1. Taxonomy (NCBI): domain Bacteria; kingdom Pseudomonadati; phylum Pseudomonadota; class Betaproteobacteria; order Nitrosomonadales; family Methylophilaceae; genus Methylophilus; species Methylophilus sp. 3sh_L. Next base: position 619,498 of record NZ_JBKOUF010000001.1, on the reverse strand, counting down.
TCTGCATGGTGATTGGCATTACGGTCACACTGCCCGGCTTGCTATTTGTCGCGCTGGACAATTTGCAGGACATGTCAGGCGCCATCAAGCAGGATGCGCAAATCAGCGTCTTTTTCAAACCAGCAACACCCAGCAACCTGATTCAGCGCCTGATCAACGACACGCAAAGCCTGCCGCAGGTCAAAGAGGTCCGGTACGTCTCCAAAGAAGACGCCATTCAGCAATTGTCCCAACAGTTTTCCCAAAAAGACCTGCTGGTGGATTTACCACAAAACCCATTGCCCGATGCTGTATTTATTACCCTGAGTGACACGCAGCCCGCCACCGTCAAACCGGTACAAACCATGCTGCAAACCCGGCCCGAGGTCGATGAAATTGTCATTGATAGCGTGTGGATTGAGCGGCTGCATTCTATGCTGTTGCTAGGCAAACGTATTGCCTTCATTTTTGCCAGCCTGCTTGGCATTGCCATGATTACCGTCATCAGCAATACCGTGCGCATGCAAGTGCTCACCCATGAAGCCGAGATTGAAGTCAGCCGCCTGATTGGCGCCACGCACAGTTTTATCCGCCGCCCGTTTTTATACATGGGCGGCGCTTATGGCTTAGGCGGTGGGTTGATTGCCGTCGTGTTGTTGTTTGCCATTGTCTGGAACCTGCGCCAACCGGTGCAATTGCTGGCCAATAACTATCAAAGCCATTTCCAGTTAGCTTTCCACCTGGTTCACGTGGGTGGGCTGATCTTGTTGTGTACTACTGCGATTGGGTGGATTGCCGCATTTATTGCGCTGACGCAGAAGAAATAGCAATATCCCTCACTTAGTTAATAGCTCCAGATCCTGACACAGCCCTTCCGTGAATAATTAAATTTTTTCCTGGACTCAGTAGCGTTTGGTTAGTTACGATTTAGTGTCTCTCTTGAGTACAGCCAAGATGGATGAATCATTCATTTCGCCCCTCGGCGAGTGACTTTTCTTTGCTTGCACAAAGATAAAGTAACCAAAAGAAAGTGCACCCCAGCTTCCGCTTATTCCCTGCGCTACTCGGCTTGCCGGGCGGCCATCGAAACTCGCCCTGGCGGCTTGCACAAGACGCAAGCCACTGCGGAACTCGGACAGCCGATGGCCGAGTACTCCCGCCAACCCTGCGTTGCTCGGCGCGGCAGATGGGGACCCCGAACACCATGCGACCGCAAGCATTTATGGAATAAATGAAATAATTGGTGCTTTTCAACGGTCCAAACTTCAACGATGCGAGTTTGGTGAGATAAATCCCATTCCATCGCGCTGAGTAGCGGAGACAAAGTAAGGAAGAAGGGAGCGACTGTCTGAGCTCCGCAGCAGCTTGCGGTGTGTGCAAGCTGCTAGGGCGAGTTTCGTGACCGCTTACTTTGTTGAGCAACGCAAGGCAGCCGTTAGGCCGTGATGGCTGGGTGCCCTCTTCTTTGGTTACTTTCTGTGGGGCAAGCAACAGAAAGTAACTCGCCGAGAGGCGAAAAGAACAGTTACTAGATGAGTTACCCCTACCCCACTTCATCTCGTATAAGCCATCCAAGGAACCATTCAGGTAAGCTAGCTCGCTTAATTACTGCGAAACATAATTCGGCCCACTGCCCCCTTCCGGCGGTACCCAATTAATATTCTGCGTTGGGTCTTTAATATCGCAAGTTTTGCAATGAATGCAATTCTGCGCATTAATCTGCAAGGTCTTTTCACCGGCCTGCTCGACAAACTCATACACCCCAGCCGGGCAATAGCGCTGCTCCGGCCCGGCATATTTCGGCAAATTGACCCGCTCAGGTCTATCCGCCACGCCGAGTTTCAAATGGCAAGGCTGTTGATGGTCATGCGAAATATTGCACAAGCTGACTGAACTCAGTTTATCAAAAATCAACACGCCATCCGGTTTGGCATACACGGGCGGGCGGCTGGTGGCTGCTTCGGCCAGGGTTTCATGATCGGCCCGGCTATGTTTCAGTGTCCACGGCAAGGTTGCCCCCCAACTGGAGAGCCACATTTCTATGCCACCCAGCACGGTGCCACCCCAGGTACCAAAACGTGATAAATAAGGTTTAACGTTACGCACTGCAGACAATTCTTGCCAGACCCAGGAGGCGCGCAGTTTTTGCGGATAAGCGCTCAATATTTCAGGGCTGCCTTGTGCCATGGCTTCGAACACGGCTTCAGCCGCCAGCATGCCGGACTTCATGGCGTAATGGGTACCCTTGATTTTAGGCACATTGACCAGGCCTGCACTGCAACCCAGTAAGGCCCCCCCTGGAAAAGCCATCTCAGGCAATGATTGGATACCGCCTTCTGAAATGGCACGTGCGCCATAGCTTAAGCGCTTACCGTCTTGCAGCAAGGCTTTGAGCTTGGCATGTGTCTTGTACGTCTGGAATACATCAAAGGGCGATAAATAGGGATTACGGTAATCCAGGTGCACCACATAGCCGACGGACACCAGGTTTTCGCCATGGTGATAAATAAAGCCCCCGCCACCGGTGCTGGCATCCAATGGCCAGCCCAAGGTATGTTCAATCAGGCCTTTCTGGTGCAGCTCGGGCTTCACGCGCCAAACCTCTTTAAAGCCGATGCCGTATTTGGCTGGGCTGGACGTTGCCCGCAAGCCATAACGGGCCTCGAGCTGCTTGGTCAGGGAGCCACGCGTTCCTTCAGCCACCAGTGTGTATTTAGCGCGGATTTCAATGCCAGGGGTGTAGTTGGCGGTCGGGTTGCCTTGTTTGTCCAGGCCCATATCGCCGGTGATGATGCCTATCATGCGGCCTTGCTCATCATAGCTTGGCACTTGCGCAGAGAAGCCGGTATAAATTTCTACGCCCAGTTCTTCAGCCTTGCCAGCCAGCCAGCGACAGACTTCGCCCAGGCTGATGATGTAATTGCCGTGGTTGCGCATCAAGGGCGGCAATGACCATTCCGGCATGGCCCAGGCATTTTCTTCACCCAGCACCACAAAGGTATCTTTATCGACGGCGGTATTGAGCGGCGCGCCCAAGGCCTGCCAGTCAGGGAACAACTCCTGCAGGGCTTTCGGGTCCAGCACGGCACCAGAGAAAATATGGCTGCCGACTTCGGCGCCTTTTTCCAGGACACACACGCCCAGCTCCTGGCCTTGTGACTGCGCCAGTTGTTTGAGCCGGATGGCTGCGGACAAGCCCGCCGGGCCTGCGCCCACGACCAACACATCATACTCCATGACATCTCTTTCCATCTTTGCTCCTTCGTCAGGCAATGGCCGGGATATCGATCAGGTCGCTACGCGTTGCCCCTTGGGTAAACGCCTGGCAGAACGCCAGAAACTGTCGAATGCCACCGGTCTGGTATTTTTGCCTGTGCCATAAAAAATAAAAATTGCGGTGAAATTGCAAGCCGTGGTTCTCAATCGGCACCAGGCTGCCACGCCTGAATGCATCCTTGAGGGCCAACCGCGAAATACAGCCTATGCCGAGGCCAGACTCTACCGCGCGTTTGATCGCCTCGGTATGTTCCAGCTCCAGCGTAATATTGAGTTTTGAATAATCCTGTTTAAAAGCGCGGTCAAAGGTCTCGCGCGTGCCTGAGCCTTTTTCGCGGACGATCCAGGGCTGCAGCAATAAATCCGATTTGTGGATGGGTTTGCCGGTTTGGGCCCATTGCGCCAGCGGATGGGTCGGGGCAGCAAAAATCACCAGCTCATCCGCAATCCATGGGGCGACTGCAATATCGGGATGATTGCACTCGCCTTCTATCATACCCAAATCCAGGGTGTGGTTGGCAATCTGCTCGACGATGGTCCGCGTATTCTGTACCTGCAACTGAATGTGGCTTTGCGGATACTGCTGCAAGAATTTGGCCACCAGCAAGGTGACCAGATAATTACCCACGGTCAGAGTCGCGCCGATCTTGAGGTTGCCATAGCCCTGTTGCCCTTGCAGCATGCGCTCAATTTCACGCGCCCGGTCCAGCAACTCTACTGCCTTGGGCAATAATTGCTGACCTGCTTCATTAATACGCAAAGACTTGCCTACCCGGTCAAACAACTGGATATCAAATTGCTTTTCCAGTTCAATCAGGGCGGTACTGGCTGCAGATTGCGACAAGGCCAACTGGTCGCAGGCACGCGACACACTACCGGTGCGGCTGATGGCGACAAAAATTTCCAGTTGCCTGAGCGTATATTTCATGGAAGGGGTTGTTTGGCAGGGATTTGCGCCGCGTCAAAATCAATCTACAGAATAGATATATAATATTATAATAATCAATTTAATAAATATTACAAGCTGGCTTAAAATGCCCGGTTACGAGTAAATACCCCCAACAAAGGCAAACGTTTTATGAAAGCATTGGTAGCGATCAAACGGGTCGTTGATTATAACATTCAAGTCCGCGTCAAGGCGGATGGTTCGGATGTGGACATTGAGGGCGTGAAAATGGGTATCAATCCATTTGATGAAAACGCCATTGAAGAAGCCATCCGACTCAAAGAAAAAGGCATCGTCACAGAAATCGTCGCCGTCACCATTGGTGCCGCGACGCACCAGGATATCTTGCGCCATGCCCTGGCCATGGGCGTGGATCGTGTGACGCTGGTTGAAACAGCGAACAGCCTGGCCCCGCTGGCCGTCGCCAAGGTGCTCAAAGCGGTGGTCGAGCGTGAACAACCTTCCCTGATCCTGCTCGGCAAACAGGCGATTGATGATGATGCCGGCCAGACTGGCCAAATGTTGGCGGCGTTACTCAACCTGCCACAAGCCACTTATGCCTCGCAAATCACCATCGCCGACAATCAGGCCAGCGTGGTGCGCGAGATTGATGGCGGCACACAAACCTTGTCCGTGAGCCTGCCAGCGGTCATTACTGCCGACCTGCGCCTGAACGAGCCGCGCTACGTCAAATTGCCTAACCTCATGATGGCAAGAAAAAAACCGATTGAGACGCTTCCGCTCGATTCGCTCAACCTGTCACTCACGCATAGCGTGCAGCAATTGAAAGTGGCTGCCCCGCCAGAGCGCCCTGCCGGTGTGATGGTAAAAGACGTGACTGAATTATTGAGCAAACTGCGTACGCACGAGGGACTGCTGCCATGAGAACATTGATTATTGCCGAACATGACGGCCAACATTTAAACGAACAAGTGGCACGCGCCGTGACTGCGGCGCAACACTGGCAGCAACCGGTGGATGTGTTGATTGCAGCCGCCCAGGCTGACAGCCTGGCTGCACAAGCGGCCGCGCTGCAAGGGGTCAGCAATGTGCTGGTCGCAACAGAGGCCGGCTTGCAACACCCGACAGCAGAACACCTGGCTGCGCTGATTGTGCCACTGGCAGCCAATTACAGCGTGGTGCTGGCTGCACACAGCGCTTTTAGCAAAAATGTGTTGCCGCGCGTGGCCGCCTTGCTGGACGTCAACATGCTGTCTGACGTACTTGAGATCGTCAATAGCAACACCTATGTGCGTGGCATTTACGCCGGTAACGTGCTGGCAACGGTGCAAAGCAGTGATGCCAAACAAGTGCTTACCGTGCGCGCCAGCAAGTTTTCTGCCGCTGCAACGGGCGCCAATGCAGCCATTCAATCAGTGACTGCGCCAGCTGCACCAGAAGGCAGCCGCTGGGTGGCAGAAGCCTTTAACAAATCCGAGCGCCCCCCATTGGCCGCCGCTAAAGTGGTGGTATCTGGTGGCCGTGCGCTGGGCAGTGCGGATGCATTTAAAGACGTGCTGGCCCCGCTGGCAGACAAACTGCATGCCGCCATTGGTGCCAGCCGCGCCGCAGTTGATTCGGGCTATGCCCCCAACGACCTGCAAGTGGGCCAAACCGGTGTAGTGGTTGCGCCTGAGCTGTATATCGCCGTTGGTATTTCCGGCGCCATCCAGCATGCCTATGGCATGAAAGACAGTAAAGTCGTGGTCGCCATCAATCAGGATCCAGAAGCGCAAATCTTCAAGATTGCCGACTACGGCCTGGTGGCAGATTTATTTGAAGCCGTGCCGCAATTGACGGCTGCGTTATAATTAAGTGTTTACCAATTAACCTTTTGAATTCAGAAACCTGTTCATCTCATGAGTAAAAAATATTCCACCGAAACGGTGTTGAGCGTACATCACTGGAACGACACGCTGTTCAGTTTTAAAACTACGCGTGACCCAGGCCTGCGCTTTGAAAACGGCCAGTTTGTCATGATCGGCCTCGAAGTTGATGGCCTGCCATTGACCCGTGCTTACAGTATCGCCAGCCCGAACTACGAAGAACATCTGGAGTTTTTCAGCATCAAGGTGCCGAACGGCCCGCTGACCTCACGCCTGCAACACCTGAAAGTGGGTGACCCGCTGCTGGTGAGCCGCAAGCCAACCGGCACGCTGATTACCTCAGACCTCAAGCCAGGTAAAAACCTGTATTTCTTCTCTACCGGCACCGGCCTGGCACCGTTCATGAGCCTGATCCAGGACATCGAAGTGTATGACCGCTTTGAAAAAGTCATCCTGATTCACGGTGTGCGTTACGTGAACGAGCTGGCCTACGAAGACTTCATCACCAAAGAATTACCGAATAACGAATTTTTTGGCGAAGAAGTACGCAATAAGCTGATCTACTACCCTACCGTCACCCGTGAGCCATTTAAAAACATGGGGCGCCTGACTGACCTGGTGGAAAATGGCAAACTGTTTACTGATATCGGCCTGCCGCCATTGAATCCGGAAACAGATCGCGCCATGATCTGCGGTAGCCCGGCCATGCTGGTCGATACAGCGGCCATGCTGGACAAACGCGGTTTCAAAGTTTCGCCACGCATTGGCGAACTGGGTGACTACGTGATTGAAAAAGCCTTTGTGGAAAAATAAGGCTTTAGAAAACGATAGACCTGGCTGTCATGAATGGATCCCCGCATGACAGCCGCCCATCATCGTTAGCGCTTGCGGTCCTGCATGCCCAGCGCCACCATGATAGCCAGCACAATGACTGCAGATAACAGCAAAAAGCCTTGGGCATAGGCCTCGAAAATACCAGGCGCATGCATCCCATAAATACGCTCCCGCCACTCCATAAACACGGCCATGATGGCCACCCCTACCACGCCTCCTAACTGGCGGGCATAACTGACCACCACCGAAGACTGGCCTAAATGCTGCGGCTCCATTTCATGCAAGGTGGCCAGGTTTAATGCGGGCAAAATCAACCCGAGGCCGATACGGCCCACAATGGTCGCCGCGACAATTTGCCAGTACAACACCTCGTCAGCCGCCACCGCAAACACGATAAAAGACGCACCGAATATTGCCAGGCCAGCCAGCGTTATCCGGCGTGGCGACAGTTGATCTGCCATCCGGCCAGCGATCGGGATCGTCAACACCAATGCAATGCCAGAAGGTAACAGCAACATGCCCGCCTCGGTGGCCGAAAACGCCATGGCCGTTTGCAAGAATACCGGGATCAGGTAAGTCGAGGCATACAGACCAAACCCGTAGGCAAAGGCCACTACCGTACCGCGGCTAAAAGTGGGCCGCTGAAACAGGTGCAGTTGTATGATGGCGTGCGGTAGCTGCTGCGCATGCCGCACATAACACCACAGCGACCCCACAGCGAGCAAGGCTTGCCCCAAGGTCCACGGTGCCAGCAACCCACTGTGATGCAAACTGGAGACAAACTCAATCAAGCCAATGGTGGCCGCTGACAGCCAGCCCAACCCAGCCCAGTCGAAAGCATTAACCGTTTGCTGACGAGGGGCAGGCAAGTACCACCAGGCAAACACCAGCGCCATCAGCGCAAACGGTACGCCGAGCAGAAAAATCGCCTCCCAGCCAAACTGGTCCAGCAACCAGCCGCTGATAGAAGGTGCAATGGCGGGCGTAAACGCAATGCCGACAATCAGTATCCCTGAAGCGCGGCCTTGAATATCGGGCGGAAATAGGCGCATCAGCGCCATCACCCCCAGCGGTTGCAACACCCCCGCCGCCAGGCCCTGCAATAACCGCGCGATGACCACCTGCACAAAACTGTGTGCATAAAAGCCCGCCACACTGGCCACCACCAGCAGCCATAAGGTAAACATAAACACACGCCGCAACCCAAACCGTTGCAGCCACCAGGCGGCAGGCAGCATGCCTATGGTCATGGCTGCCAAAAAGGCCGTCATCGCCCATTGCACATGATCCTGGCCCAAATGAAATGTCCGCGTTAAGGCGGGCACCGCCACATTAAAGCTCGAAGTGCATAACACCCCCGCTATCGTGCCCAGCCCAATGATCAATAGCACCATCCACTTGTAGCGCTCCCCATAATGCTGGGATAAGGCTTCAAACGCGCGCGGCTGTGGAAACAGGGTCATATGTGATGGCTTAATAGACTAGTAAAGCAGACCTTAGCATGCATTTTTTGCAGTGTCACGCGTCACCATCCTGCAAAAAAAGCAGAGTTCGCGCGCCCAAGCTTACACCCAGCTTTCAAGCTTTTAGGGCCCAAACAGCAACTGCTTGATTTCTATACGCATTCGATCCGGCGCGCGGATAGGGCTGGCTTGGCATCGTTTTTGCAAAATGATGGGCAGTAACCCTAAGCTAATTCAAACGATAGATACGAGGAGTGATTGTGAAACGCTGGATGATTTATACCTGCCTGGCATTGCTGACCAGTGCTGCTTTTGCTGATGAAATGTTAGACAACGACCTGGCCACCCTGCAACATGCCTGGGCAAAAGCGACCTACCAAACAAGCAAAGATCAACAAGAAGCCGCTTTCAAGTCGTTGTCCGAGCAGGCCCACCATCTCACAACCCAGCATCCAGAGGCCAATGAGGCCATGATCTGGGAAGCCATTGTGTTAAGTGGTTATGCAAAAAGCATGGGGCCGCTGCAACCCCTGAGTGCATTAAAAGCCGCTGAACAAGCCCGCGACCTGTTGCTGGCCAGCATCAAAACCAATCCACAAGCCCTGCATGGCTCTGCTTATACCACACTGGGCTCACTCTATTTCCGCGTCCCAGGCTGGCCGATTGGCTTTGGTGACAAGAAAAAAGGCCGCGAGTACCTCGAAAAAGCCTTGCAACTGAATCCGACTGGCATAGACAGTAATTACTTCTATGCGGACTTTTTGCGCGCCCAGGGCGATTACAGCCAGGCTGTCACCTACTACCAGAAAGCCCTGCAAGCCCCTGCCCGCCCTGGCCGTGAAGATGCCGATGCTGGCCGCAAGCAGGAAATTGAAGAAGGTCTGCGCCTGGCACAAAGCAAACTGAAATAACCGTATTTGAAACAACATCACTTGGAGAAGCACTGATGCGTCAATCTGTTTTCAATCTTTTGGTCAGCAGCCTATTGCTGGCAGCCCCGTTGCTGGGGCATGCCGAAGGCTTTTATGCCGGCTTTAATGTCGGTGTCGCCAACAACAACCTTAGCACGCCCAATGGCGTGGACAAGGACAACCAGGCGATTGCTGGCGTCGTCGGCGGCTATCGATTCAATCAGTATATTGCCGTAGAAGGCCAATATACCGGCATCGGCAAAGTGACCGACAACGTCAGTGGCAGCGCCAAGGCCGATGCACTCAGCCTGACCGCGGTGGGTAGCATACCGCTCAATGAGTCCTTTGACTTTTACGGAAAACTCGGTGTCGCTGCCACAAAAAGCAAAGTGTCTTCTGGCTTGAGCGCCTATAACGATGCGACACACACCGGTGCCACCTATGGCCTGGGGGCGGAATATCACTATGATAAAACCCTGTCCATGCGCGTAGGCTGGGATCACTACCGGGCGGAAGTCGATGTCAATGGCGGTGGCAGTAAAGGCTTTGACACCAACGTCGGCACCGTCGGTCTGATCTACAACTTCTAATCGTGGAATATTGAATGCCCGGCATTAATTTTCTAATGCTGGGCTGATAGCAGCTGGCCACGCAAGCGCGTCTGCCAGCCCGCTAGAACTTGATTTTAGACGCCACCAGTGAGGCAGCAGCGGTTCGGGTTTCTACGCCCAGCTTCTGGAACACATGCTCAAGATGCTTGTTAATGGTACGTGGGCTGGTACCTAGAATCTCGCCCACATCCTTGTTGGTTTTGCCCTTCACCGTCCAGTACAACACCTCGGACTCGCGCTTGGTGAGCTGGAACAGCTTACCTAAAGACTCAATTTGCGCTTCGTCAGAATACTCACGTAACACCACCACCCATTGCTCTTCGCTGGTATTGGCTACCGTTAAGCTGAGGCGGGCACTGCCCTGGTTCACATTCAGGGTTTGCATGGACTGACCTTCTGAGAACTGTTGTACACAGTTTTCCAGCCACTGGTAAATCATGGGCGGTAAGGTTTGCACGGCATGATAGGCTTCTTTGGCCGCCCATTCGGCAAAGTAGTGTTCAAGGTATTGTTTGGCCAGCGGTGTTTGCCAGACCAGGCGCTTGTCACCTGGCAAGATGGCAATGGTCGCCTGGCCAAACGCATCCAGTGCTGAGGTGGCCTGGTGCATGCGTGTGGCATTTTGCACATGTGCCTTGAGGCGCGCCAGCACTTCTGCTGGCCTGACCGGCTTGGTGACGTAATCCACCCCACCGGCATCAAACGCCATGGTGACATGCTCGATTTCTGTTAGCCCGGTCATGAAAATGACCGGAATATGCTGGGTTTCTGCCGCCGCTTTAATCCGTTTACAGGTGGCGAAGCCATCCAGCCCAGGCATCATGGCATCCATCAAAATCACTTGCGGCTGCATCAAGTGGGCGATTTGCAAAGCCATTTCGCCAGAGTTCGCCACCAGCACCTGATACCCGGACTCATCCAGCGCGTCGTGCAGATAGGCCAAGTTTTCTGGCACATCATCCACAATTAACACGGTATGGCTGGGACTGGTCATTTGGCGTACTCCTCAATCAAGCGCAGCAGTTTAGCAAAATCAAAGCGTTCCATGGCCTGTTGCAATGCGTAAATAAATGTTTGATGTTGCGGATGCTCGCGGCTCAGTGCGGCCAGCACCTCGCGCACGCCTTTGACATAACCCATGCGCGCAAACTGCACCAGGTTCTCCAGCAACACGGGCGGGATAGGCTCAGTAGGCGCGCTGCCAGCTTCTGGCATCACGGGCGCCGTGATGGCGGGTGCCTCATGTGCTGACGCAGTAGCCAGGCTAGCTTCATAACGCCAGGTCAGGTTTAACTGATTACCTATCCAGTCCAACACCTCTTCGAGATTCACCGGCTTCACAAAAAAGTCGCGCGCCGGAATCTTGGCCTGGTTATCCAGATTACGGTCATAAGCATTGGCAGAGACAATCGCAATCGGCACTTGCGAGTGGTGCACCTGGCGGATGATATAGGCAGCTTCCCAGCCGTCCATCACCGGCATCGCCAAGTCCATTAAAATGGCATCGGCCTTGAGCATCTGGTATTGATTCACACATGCCTGGCCATTGGCGGCCTCATGCACAATAAAGCCTAGCGGCTGCAAGGTATTGCGCAGCAACTCGCGGTCTACCTCTTCGTTATCCACCACCAAGATGGTCCTCACCGGCCCTTCATAACCCAGGCGCTGGCGCACGGCTTTTTTAGACAAGTGCGCAGTTTCACGGATCTGCGGCAAGAACAGCCGGATTTCAAAGCGTGTGCCGTGGCCGAGCACACTCTCAAACTGCATTTCACCGCCCATTAACTGCGTCAACAACTTGCTAATGGTCAGGCCCAGGCCGGTGCCGCCTATACCAACCACATCGGCCGCACTGCCGCGCTCAAACGGCTCAAAGATTTTTTCCACTTCATTGGGGGCAATACCGGGCCCGGTGTCGGCAATATCAATTTGCGCAATCTCACGCGCATAACTCACCTTAAAGGTCACGCTGCCCTTACTGGTGAACTTAACCGCATTGCCCACAATATTGACCAGAATCTGCATCAGGCGCTTGTGGTCAGCCCGCACATACTCAGGCAAATTGCCTTGCTTTTCAAAAATAAACGCCAGGCCTTTGTTTTGCGCCTGAATCTCAAACATGCTGACAATCTGGTCAATAAACTCAGGGAAATGCAGCGGTTTAACATCAAACGTCATTTTGCCGCTTTCAATCCGCGCAATATCCAGCGTACTCTCAATCAGCGACAACAAGTGCTCGCCGCCGCGGCTAATGGTTCTAATCGCCTGCTTACGGTGCTCGGGGATACTGGCATCGTTGGTGAGCAACTGCGCATAGCCCAAAATACTGTTCAACGGCGTGCGCAACTCATGGCTAATGCCGGTAATGTAGCGGCTCTTGGCCTGGTTGGCCTCTTCTGCCAGGCGGCGCGCCTTTTGTAACTGGGCATCGGTTTTTTTGTGCGACTCGATCTCTTCGAGCAACAAGCCGGTTTGCCGGTTAGACTCTTCCTGCGCCACCCGGCGGCTGGCCGAGGTCAGCACCAGCCACCAGGCAACAATACCGCCCAAAAACAGCAAGGTGACAAAAATCTTTAAATATCCCAGCCTGAAATGGCGCATCAGCTCAGGATATTCGCGGCCGATGGTCAAGGCATCATGCAGGTAGATCAAGCCGATGGTGGCGCCAAACAGCACCACCGCAATCACCATCAACAACAGAAAATGCGCCACGCCACCGTTGAGGTGCGGCCACAAGCGTTGTGGCAAAAAGCGTTTGTTTAACGCCTCCCACTGCGCACTGAGCCGCGCTTGCGGCTTGCACGCGTCATGGCAACGTGCGTCCAGGCAACAGCATAACGAGCAAATCGCGCCGCCATAAGCCGGGCAATGTGCCATGTCATTCATTTCATACTCACGCTCGCAAATCACGCAACGCTGGGTCTTGGTTGGTTGCAAATACTTGGGCCGCGGTCTGGCCAGGTAATATTTTCCCTGGGTCCACCAGGCAATCAGCGGTGACATCACCAACGCAGTCATCAACGAAATAAACGTAGAAAATGACTGCGCCACCACACCCATCGCCCCGGTATACGCCGCAATCGACACCGCTGAGGCAATAAACATGGCACCCACGCCCACCGGGTTAATGTCATACAAATAAGCGCGCCTAAACTCAATGCCTTTGGGGCTCAGCCCCAGCGGTTTATTGATCACCAGATCCGCCACCACCGCCGCAATCCAGGCAATCGCCACATTGGCATACAGGCCCAAAATCTCTTCCAGCGCCTGAAACACATTGAGCTCCATCAGCACAATGGCAATCATCACGTTAAACGCCACCCACACAATGCGGCCAGGGTGGCTATGTGTCAGCCGGGCAAAAAAGTTAGACCACGCCAGCGAGCCAGCATAGGCATTGGTCATATTCACCTTAAGCTGCGACACGCAGACAAACAGCGCCGTCACCGCCAGCGCCACATGGTGGTTGCTAAACACATGCTCAAAGCCTATCCAGTACATATGCGTTGGATTCACAGCAGAGCTTAAAGGCATATCGCGGTTAAACACCAGGTAAGCCAGCAAGGCCCCCGCCAGCATTTTGAGCATGCCCAGCACCACCCAGCCCGGCCCTGCCATTAACACGCCCAGGTTCCAGCGCCAATAGTTTTCTTTATTGCGCACCGGCATAAAGCGCAAAAAGTCTACCTGCTCGCCTATCTGCGGGATCAGCGCCACGCCCACAGCGGTCGCAGCACCAAACATCACCCAGTTAAAATGCCCGCCTTCAGGCGCAATGCCGGCAAAATGACTCAGCCGTTCAATCACGCCCGGGTCCATTTTAATGATGGCAAAAAAAGGCAAAAACATTAGCGCAATCCAGATCGGTTGCGTGATCATCTGAATACGGCTAATTAAGGTGACCCCATGCGTCACCAGCGGAATCACAATCAGCGCACTGACCAGATACCCGAGATACAGCGGCAAATGAAAATACAATTCGAGCGCATACCCCATAATCGCCGCTTCCAGCGAAAACAGGATAAAAGTGAACGAGGCATAAATAAACGAAGAGATGGTCGAACCGATATAGCCAAAGCCCGCCCCGCGCGTCAGCAGGTCCATATCCAGGCCATACTTGGCCGCGTAATAACTAATCGGCAACCCGGTTAAAAAGATAATCAGGCCCACCGCCATAATCGCCCACAAGGCGTTCTGAAAGCCATAATTGATGGTAATGGTGCCGCCTATCGCCTCCAGCACCAAAAACGAAATCGCCCCTAAAGCCGTATTAGAGACCCGCAAAATAGACCACTTGCGAAACGCCCGCGGCGTATAGCGCAAGGCATAATCCTCAATCGTCTCATTCGCCACCCAATTGTTATAGTCGCGACGAATTTTCACGATCCGCTGAATCGGCTCAGCGCGTGGGGATGACTCTGTTTCGGGTGTGAATCCGGCAGCGGAGGTGTTAGACAATCAACAATCCTTAGTATCAATAGCCAAGTGGGGAACAAGGCCAGCTTTTTCCCGAGCATATACTAGGAGAGTTCGTTCATGCAATCACTACGTTAATTGACGTACAGCGTGACTTACTGGCACATAACTGTCGCTACATTAAAGTCTGCTTGAGATTCGTCATGTTGATAACAATCAAAAATGGACACCCCACTATCCAAACCACCTTTAAAGACAGCTACGTGCTGGAGTTTTTAGGCCTGCCAGAAACCCACAGCGAGAGCGATTTACAAAAAGCCCTCACCCAACACATCAAAGCGTTTATCTTAGAGCTAGGCAACGACTTTATTTTTATGGGCGAAGAATATCGCTTGCAAGTCGGCAACCAAGATTTTTACATTGACCTCCTGTTTTACCACCGTGGCTTGGCCGCCCTAGTAGCCTTTGAGCTCAAAATCGGCCAATTTAGCCCAGAGCACATGGGGCAACTCAATTTTTATCTTGAAGCGCTGGATAGAGACGTTAAAAAACCACACGAGAACCCCAGCATAGGCGTATTGCTGTGCCGCGATAAAGATGACGAAGTGGTGGAATACGCCCTTTCGCGCAACCTTTCACCCGCCTTGGTCGCACAATACCAATTGCAATTGCCCGATAAAAAGCTGATTCAAGCTAAGCTACATGAGCTACTGGCTCAAGAATTGGGGGCGAGAGATGAATAACATGATTTTTGACGGTGACAAACTCAGTGAGCTATTTGCCGAGCAAGATTTAGGTTGGAAAGCCCGCACACAAAAAGAACTCGCCCTGATGGAAGACATGGTGCCACTGCTCAAAAAACAAGCGCAGGGTAGAGAGATTTCGGGGTTGGTGGCGTATGAGTGAGCAAGTTAAAAAGTTAGTGCCTAAGTTTCGGTTTCCTGTTTTTGCAGATGATGGGGCGTGGGAGCGTAAACCTTTATCTTCACTCGATGATTTAATCACCGCACAAAACCAAAAAGTCGAAGCCCTAAAACAACACAAAAAAGGCTTGATGCAACAACTATTCCCCGATGAAGGAGAAACCGTCCCCAAACTCCGCTTTCCTGAGTTTGAGAATGATGGGGAGTGGGTAGAGGTTGAGTTAGGGTCGTTAACAACAAAGGTCGGGAGTGGCATCACTCCGACAGGTGGTGACAAAAACTACAAAAAATCAGGTCGCCCTTTTGTAAGAAGTCAAAATGTGGGCTGGGGTGAGTTGCTTCTGGAAGATATTGTATTTATTGACGAAGTAACACATGAATCATTTATTTCCACTGAAATTAAAATAGCCAAGACCCCACATTAGGCAAAAAGAACAAGATAGAACGCGTGCTGGATTTTGCCTGTGGCTCTGGCTCGCTGTTGCTGAATGTGCGCCACCAGTTGGGTGAGCATGGCATAGGCAAGTTTTACGGCCAAGAAAAAAACATCACCACCTATAACTTGGCGCGGATGAACATGCTGCTGCATGGCGTGAAAGATACCGAGTTTGAGATTTTTCACGGTGACACGCTAGCTAACGAATGGCCCAAGCTCAATGAGCGCAACCCAGCCAACAAAGTTGAGTTTGACGCGATTGTGGCGAACCCGCCATTTAGTTTGCGTTGGGACCCCACCGAAGAAATGGGCAAAGATTTTAGGTTTGCCAACTATGGCCTTGCGCCAAAATCAGCCGCGGATTTTGCCTTTTTGCTCCATGGCTTTCACTTTTTAAGTGATAGCGGCGTGATGGCGATTATTCTGCCGCATGGCGTGTTGTTCCGTGGTGGCGCTGAAGAACGCATCCGCACAAAACTGTTGAAAGATGGGCATGTGGATACGGTGATAGGCTTGCCTGCTAACCTGTTCTACTCCACGGGCATCCCTGTGTGTATTTTGGTGCTTAAGCGCTGCAAAAAGCCGGATGATGTGTTGTTTATCAATGCGGCTGAACATTTTGAAAAAGGCAAACGGCAAAACCGTTTGCTAGACAATCATATTGACCAGATTGTCAGCACCTACCAATACCCCTGAACGAACTCAGTCTTCTACCTCTGTAGCATAGCATTTTGCGGATATGCGCAAAATGGATTGTCTCTAGATTACGCCTCCACCGCTATTACTCACAACCGCAACCAACTCTTCAGCCAACACCGCTAGTGCCCTGACCTCCAGTTTAAGTATTTTTTGCGTAAGTGCCGGATTATCCAGCGGCAAAAAAGAGGCGCCGCCCAAATCACTTAACACCACTTTTTCAGGCCCCCACAAAATATTATGTGCATATAAATCGCCGTGCATGAGGCCATGGGCATGCAGATGCTCTGCAGCTTGCGTGATGCCTTTTAAAATAAATTCGGCTTGTTGCGGCGTGAGTGTTAAATCATCCGTGTATAGATCGCGCGTGCAGCTTTCATAGCTGGGGGGCTTGGCCAGCACTTTTAAATCGGCGTCCAACAGGGGCATGACCAAGCCCTCAATGCCTTGCGGGTGATTATGTATTACGCCTTTAACGCCGACTAAATTGGGTTGCTCACCTGCCAGCATATTGGCGTGCATTTCACAGCGTGGCAGGCCGTCGCTGGTGAGGCCACTTTTGAAGAGTTTTACTGCCACAGATTCATGTGTGTTTTTGTCTTGCATTACCGCCTGGTAAGTGACACCAGAGGCGCCCTCGCCTAACACCTGTTGCAGCGTGAGGGTTGGCCAATCGATGCGCGGTATGTGATGTTGGCTGATTAACGTTTGCTCGATGGCGTTGCAAAAGGGGTTGCCGGCATAGGCGAGCCAGGTGAGTTTGGGTAGGTCGAATAAAAATTCGGGCAAGGTCTCAAACTGGTTGGCGGAAATCCGCAATAACTCTAAGGCGTGGCAATTTGCCAGGCTGGCGGGCAAGCTGCTGAGCTGGTTACCAGCCAGCATGAGTTTTTGCAGTTTGCTGCACTCTCCCAAGGCATGGGGCACTTTAGTCAGTGCATTATCGGTGACGATAAACCAGCGTAAAGTTTGGGTGGGGATGGCGCTTTCAGCGATGTGTTTGATCTGGTTGGCTTTAAAACCAATCATGCTTAGGTTTTCGCATTGCCCCAGCACTTCTGGCAGGTGTGTAAACTGGTTGTTTGAGCAAAACAGAATGCGCAGTTTTTTCAGGCGATGTAAATCAGCAGGCAACTCAGTCAGCGCATTCCCGGACAAGTCCAGAATTTCGAGACTATCGGCCAACTGGAAAATCTCAGCGGGGAACTGCGTTAACTGCGCACTTAATTTGAGCTGTTTGGCCCCTTGAAGTTTGCCTGCCTTGAGTTGAGCGAGGGTGTCGTCGGGCGCTGGGGTGGGTTTCATCACAATGCATGTATTTTATGGATGCGCTATGTTACTTCAATTACTTTGCCTGCAAGGCGAACGGAGTGTCTTGAAACAAAAATAAAAGCCAGCACTGAACACTGGCTTTTATTATCTTGCGGCATTGCAGAACGTGCTGAATGTCCTCGGCGCTTTTATATTGCAATCGCGCTATATTGCTTAGGCCAACATCCACACCGCGCCTAAGCCCAGCATCAAGCCGCCGAGTAATTGCGTGGCTTTTTGCAGTTGCGGATTGGTCTGGCGGCCAAATACCCAGCCTAAGCCATGCAGTACAGCGGTTGCCAGCACCATGCCCGCCAAGCCAGACCATTGATTGCCGATTTCCATGCCATGCAAATAGCCATGCGCCGCGGCAGCGAGGCTGACAACGCCAAATTGCACAGCACGGTTCATTTTTAAATTACTGACCAGCAACAAGCCCATGACCAGCACACTGGCCGCCACCAGGGTTTCAACCAATGCAACCGGCAGCCAAGCCATGGCGAATGACGCAGAGGCTGCCATCACCGTCACAAACAGTACTGGCAACTGCCAACCTTGCGCGGCCGGACGGCGTGCGGCCCAGACCCCCAGCGCGAACATCACCAGCAGATGATCCCAGCCACTGAATGGATGCATAAAGCCAGCGGCAAAGCCAGACTCCAGGCCGTGGCCGGGATGGGCTACCGCGCTGGTTGAAGCTGTCAGCGCACCTAAAAATAAAAGAATACTTTTTTTCATTGAATCTTCTCCAAACGAATTACATTTCGATGAGTCTGTCTTGCACCCACCATTTTCACTTCGATTTCAACCCTAAAATTGGCAATGCGCGTTTGTGGCAAGGCGTATCGGCGCAGACAGTACACAGGAGTACGGCAAGCTGATACAACACCGCCACGGACGCGTAGTGCCAATTTTCAAAGCATGAGGCCTTGTTTTTCGATGAATCTGACAATGTCTTCTAATCCCTGCCCCGTCTTCAAATTACTGAACACAAACGGTTTCTCACCACGCATTTTTTTGGCGTCACGGTCCATCACTTCCAGCGAGGCGCCCACCATGGGCGCCAGATCTATCTTGTTGATCACCAACAGGTCAGACTTGGTAATGCCAGGGCCGCCTTTGCGCGGGATTTTTTCACCGGCGGCGACATCAATCACGTAAATGGTGAGGTCGGACAATTCCGGGCTAAAAGTGGCGGCCAGGTTGTCGCCACCACTTTCAACAAACACGATATCCAGCGTCTGAAAACGCTTACTGAGTTGCATCACCGCTTCGAGGTTCATGGAGGCATCTTCACGGATGGCGGTATGCGGGCAGCCGCCGGTTTCGACGCCGATGATGCGCTCGGGCACCAGTGCTTCGTTGCGGGTTAAAAATTCGGCATCTTCTTTGGTGTAAATATCGTTGGTGACGACGGCAATGTTATACACCTCGCGCAGACGCTGGCATAAAGCTAACGTAAGTGCGGTTTTGCCGGAGCCGACCGGGCCGCCGATGCCCACGCGCAGCGGCTCTTTAAACTCGGTGACTTCTGGCATGGGGCTATTAAATTGGGTGTGTATTTTCATCATGGGTTAAAGGCTCTTTTAAAAACAGCTTATGACCTGAACAATCGGCTGTACTGGGTTTCGTGCAAGCAACCCGCAATACTCAGTAGCGGGTTAAAGTTACTCATTTCATCGTCGGCCAGGGCCATGGCGCTGGCAACCACCTGCGGTAGTTGCTCACCCAGCGCTAGTAAAATGGTTTGCCCGGCCACTTGGCCCAGCGGCACGGTTTTCATGGCGGCACTGGCCTGATTCTCCAGCCAGCCCCAGGCGTAGCCATGCAGCATGTGCTCAGGCGCAATCTGCCAGTGTTGGGCGATAGCGGCATACATGGTGGGGAAAGCCGGACTCTGTAAGGTATTCAGCTTGGCCACCAATGCGGGCGGGATGTCTTTAAGCTCAGTCAGCAAACGCCGCAGTGAATAGCCCATTTGCCGGGTTTCGGCGTAGCCTTCGGCGGTATCGCGGCCGGCCTGGTAAAAGTCGTCCCAGCTTTGCACTTGCGCTAAGTCATCGGCTTGCCAGGCTTGGTACAAACGGTAGAGCACGGGCAACTCGAAGCGCGCCTGATAGACCTGCAAGCTATCGCCTATCCAGGCTTGCGCGGTCGGCACATCTTTGACCTGGCCAGACTCAATCGCCCACTCCAGCCCTTGCGAGTAACAATAGGCGCCGACGGGCAGCAAGGGGCTGGCCAATTGCAGCAAGCGGCTTAAGGCCAGGCTCGCGTTTAAGGGGGAGGTGCTCATTCGTTGCCCTGCCCATGTTTCACGCGTGGACGTAAAGCTTGCAAACTGTCCTCATCATGGCCATGCCGGTGACCGCCACCATAGGCGCCTGCTTCAGGCTCAAACGGCGCCTGGACTTCGCTCACTTGCATGCCTAAACCAAGCAACATGTCGCGCAACACATAATCTTGCTCCAGCCTTAACCAGCCATCACCAATTTGTAGCGGCACGTGCCTGTTGCCCAAGTGATAAGCCGCGCGCATGAGGTCGCGCGGCGTGGGTGCAATCACGTTATACACCGGCTCCTGCGCCGCCACGATCTGCACCACCACACTGCCATCTTCAGACTGGATCAGGTCGCCGCCACGCAGAATAATGCCGCGACTTAAAAATAGAGCCGCTTCACGGCCCGAAGCCAAGGTCACGCGCAAACGGCTTTTCTGGCGCTGATCAAAAGGCAGCTCCAGCGTGTCGTCAATATGGCCACTGAGGGCGATGCGTTCGGTTAAATGAATCATGTTTAAATCGTTCTGATTAGCCGCAAGCTACAAAAAAGTGTCATAAACCCTATGCACACCACGCACGTCATACCCGCGCAAGCGGGTATCCATGTGTTTACCTCGTTGCAGGCTGCCTGGATTCCCGCCTACGCGGGAATGACGGATATTCTTTCATGTAACGGTAGTGGTTTCTCTGTGCTTCTGTGGTGAAAAAATTAAAACAGAAAATACCTCTGCGCCATCGGCAGCACCTCTGCCGGTTCACACACCAGCGGCATGCCGTCGGCCAGCACTTCATAGGTTTCCGGGTCCACGTCTATCTTGGGCATCCAGGTGTTATGCACCATGTCTGCCTTTTTAACGTCGCGCGTGCCCTTGACCGCCACCAATGGTTTTTGCAACCCGAGCGCCATAATTTCGGGGTTCTCAAGCGCGGCTTGCGAGACAAAGGTCAGGGCAGTTTTGAGACCGCCGCCATAGGCACCAAACATAGGGCGGTAATGCACGGGCTGCGGCGTCGGAATAGACGCATTCGGGTCACCCATCGCCGCGGCCGCGATCATGCCGCCTTTAATAATCGTAAATGGCTTCACACCAAAGAAGGCCGGTTTCCACACCACCAGGTCTGCCAGCTTGCCGACTTCAACCGAGCCGACCACATGTGAAATACCATGTGTCAGGGCCGGATTAATGGTGTATTTGGCGATATAGCGTTTGACGCGGAAGTTATCGTTACCCGCCGCATCTTCAGCCAATGGCCCACGCTGGATTTTCATTTTGTGCGCGGTTTGCCAGGTACGGATAATCACCTCGCCGACACGGCCCATAGCTTGGGAATCGGATGACATCATGGAAAACGCACCCAGATCATGAAAAATATCTTCAGCGGCAATGGTTTCGCGGCGGATACGGCTTTCGGCAAAGGCGATATCTTCGGCAATGGCCGGGTCCAGATGGTGGCACACCATCAACATATCCAGGTGTTCGTCTATGGTATTGACGGTAAATGGCCGCGTTGGGTTGGTCGATGACGGCAACACGTTGGGATGGCTGGCCGCTTTGATAATATCCGGCGCATGACCGCCCCCGGCCCCTTCGGTATGGAAGGTGTGGATAGTACGGCCTTTGAACGCGCCTATCGTCGTCTCGACAAAGCCGGATTCGTTCAGCGTATCTGAGTGGATGGCAACCTGGATATCCATTTCATCCGCCACACTCAGGCAGTTATCAATCGCCGCAGGCGTGGTGCCCCAGTCTTCATGCAGCTTGAGGCCGATGACCCCGGCGCGGACTTGCTCGCGCAACGGCTCAGGCAAGCTGGCGTTACCTTTGCCCAAAAAGCCCAGGTTCATCGGGAAGGCATCAGCAGATTGCAACATGCGGTGGATATGCCAGGGCCCAGGCGTACAGGTGGTGGCAAACGTGCCAGTGGCCGGGCCAGTGCCGCCGCCAATCATGGTGGTGACGCCTGACATCAAGGCTTCTTCAATCTGTTGCGGGCAAATAAAGTGGATATGGGTATCAATACCGCCCGCGGTGATAATCATGCCTTCACCGGCAATCACTTCGGTGCCAGCACCAATCGCAATCGTGACGCCGGGCTGGATATCCGGATTACCAGCTTTGCCGATGGCAGAAATATAGCCGCCTTTGATGCCGATATCGGCTTTGACAATGCCCCAGTGGTCGATGATCAGGGCGTTAGTGATGACGGTATCCGCCACCTCAGCGGCCAAGCCTTGGCCTTGGCCCATGCCATCGCGGATGACCTTGCCGCCACCAAATTTCACTTCTTCACCGTAGATAGTGAAGTCTTTTTCCACCTCTACCCACAGCTCGGTATCCGCCAGGCGCACCTTATCGCCAACCGTCGGGCCGAACATTTCGGCATATGCGCGTTTATCCATCTTAATCGTCATTGCATCTCCCCTACTTCAGGGCCCCCATCACACGTCCGGCAAAACCATACACTTTACGCGCACCCGCCAGCTTGACCAGTTGCACGGTACGCGTCTGCCCCGGCTCAAACCGCACCGCAGTCCCCGCCGCAATATTCAGGCGATAGCCATAGGCCAGCGCACGATCAAACGACAAGGCATCGTTGGTTTCATAAAAATGGTAATGCGACCCAACCTGAATCGGCCGGTCGCCTTTGTTTGCGACATCCAAAGTGACCGTCTCACGACCTGTATTGAGTTCGATGTCGCCTGCTGCGACCT
This sequence comes from Methylophilus sp. 3sh_L, assembly GCF_046766015.1. Lineage (NCBI taxonomy): Bacteria > Pseudomonadati > Pseudomonadota > Betaproteobacteria > Nitrosomonadales > Methylophilaceae > Methylophilus > Methylophilus sp. 3sh_L. Next base: position 596,876 of record NZ_JBKOUF010000001.1, on the reverse strand, counting down.
GCATTTCGCCGGGAATCATTGATATCTCCAGTGAGTATGATTGTGTTTATTAAATCGGTTCAAACCGACACTCTCAAGCATATTGATGTAGGCGTGGAGGGCAAGGCGCAAATCCGCATTCCCCCACACTTTCGTCCCTGAGATAATTTAATGATCAAAATGGATGAAGTGCAAGGCGCCCGGAACACAGAAACCGGAATGTACATGTAGTACATGAGGATTTCGAGTACCGCGCAACGCCGCAATTCGCCATTTTCATCATCAAATTACTCAGGGAATGGGGTGGTGGACGGTCACTAACTTGGTCCCATCCGGGAAGGTCGCTTCGATTTGTATATCCGGGATCATTTCCGGCACGCCTTCCATCACCTCATCGCGGTTCAATAGCGTGGTGCCGTAGCTCATGAGCTCCGCCACGGTTTTACCGTCACGCGCACCTTCCATAATCGCTGCGGAAATAAACGCCACGGCTTCAGGATAATTCAGTTTCAAGCCACGCGCCTTGCGCCGCTCTGCCAGCAGCGCTGCGGTAAAAATCAGCAGTTTATCTTTCTCTCTTGGGGTCAGTTCCATTGCTTAATCTCTTGTCTATTTTTCTCATTCGCCGCCGGAAATAAGCTCATTAGGTGTTCCAAATCCGTGGCCTGACTGCGTCTTTTTGATAATACCATGGCCGCAACAACTGCCAGCACTGTTCAAAATAGTGGCGGGCTTGCTGCGAGGCCTGGCCCACATAACGGATACAGAGCACTTCCGGCAAGGCAGTCACGCCAGTGTTAGCCTCTGGCAAGACGATGTCCCGGCACGCTTGCAGTACCTCAGCGGGGACGGCGCCGGCGCAGACCAGAAACGTTCCGAATACCACCGCGCCACCCAGCCCGACCCGGCTCTGTTTAAGCAGGTCATTGGCGTGCATGTGCGCCCGCTCATTCCAGATCAAACGGCCATTGCGACGGATGCGCTGATTGAGTTTGTAGGTGCCAGTCTGCCAAACTTCCTGTTGCGCCTGGCGCCCCAGGCACACAATATCCCAGGCCGCCAGGGTAGCATCGGCAGCCAGGTCAATCTCGGCGCTAAAGCCGACCTCAGCCGCGTCAAACAGGATATTTTCTTGTGGCAGCCATTCGAGGCCACTGCCTGCCGCCAACTCAAAATGCAGTGCTTGTGTCGCATATGTGCCATTGGCCTTGTACCACTTACCGGCACCGGGAGTGGTCAACAAGGCGTTTGCGCCCTCACCCACCTGGACTTGCAAATGCAGCGCATCGCCCCCTGCCACCCCGCCAGGTGGATGCACAATGACGGCATGGCAAATGGCTTCGCCTTCAGGATGCAGGCTTTTTTGAACAACCAATGGGCCTTTATGTAAGCGGTGGGCGAGATAGGAACGCGCTTCACGTCTGCAAAATCCGAGTTCAAGCTTTGCTTGCCAATGTTTGGCGAGACGCTGTTGTGCGGGAGAGGCAATCGCCAGGTTCAAATCATCCATACCGCATCATGCCACAGACACATCAAGAACATTATTTTTTAATTGCCACAGAGGTCACAGAGTGCACAGAGACTTCAAACCCCAGCATGCGTGGAATTTAGCTTTTCTCTGTGTGCTCTGTGACCTCTGTGGCTAAAAAGCACTTACACAGACAGATAACTTTTCACCTTGGCGGCATCGACATTGTCACGGGTATCCTCATGGATAAAGCGGCCTTTATCAATGACGATAATGCGGTCGGCGACTTCCATGGTGAAGCTCAACACCTGCTCGGAGACAATGATGGTGATTTCGCGCATTTTGCGGATTTCATTGAGCACCTTGGCAATGTCTTTGATGATAGAAGGCTGAATGCCTTCAGTCGGCTCATCGAGCAACAACACTTTGGGGTTAGTCACCAGCGCACGGGCAATCGCCAGTTGCTGTTGCTGACCACCAGACAGGTTGCCGCCTTTACGCTTGCGCATTTCATGCAGCACCGGAAACAGGGCAAAAATATCATCCGGGATCTCGCGTGAAGCCGACTTTTCAAGACCGGTTTCGATGTTTTCCTGCACGGTCATGTTAGGAAAAATCCAGCGGCCTTGTGGCACATAGGCCAAACCTTTCATCACGCGCTCATGGGTAGCGGCGCCTTGCAAATCCACCCCGTCTACTGTCGCTTTGCTGGCCTTGCTTGGCAAAATGCCCATCAGCGATTTGAACAAGGTGGTTTTACCCATGCCATTGCGGCCCATAATGGCCAGTGTTTCGTTTTTGTTGGCTTTAAAGTTCAAGCCATGGATCACCTGGCTCTGGCCATAACTTACCTGCAAATTTTCAATTTCAAACATGCGATACTCCTCAAGTAATGGCGCTTTACGTTAGTGGCCTAAATAGACTTCAATCACTTTTTCGTCGGCCTGGACTTTTTCCATCGGCCCTTCGGCGAGGATCTTGCCCTGGTGCAGCACGGTGACCTTGTGCGCGATTTTCTTCACAAACTCCATATCGTGCTCGATCACAATCACCGAGCGGTTCTGGCAGATGCGGTTGAGCAAATCGGCGGTCTGGTCGCGCTCCTTGGCACTCATGCCGGCGACCGGTTCGTCCAGCATTAACAGCTCAGGCTCTTGCATGAGCAACATGCCGATCTCCAGCCATTGTTTCTGGCCGTGGCTCAGCAAGGCAGATTCCATATCCAGGAACTCAGTCAACATGATGTCTGCCGCCACCTTGCGCACGCGGTCTTCGACCTCTTGCGTGCGCTTGAAGGTCAGGCTGCCAAACACGCCGCGGCCTTTGGGATAAGACACTTCCAGGTTTTGGTAGACGGTCAGGTTTTCATAAATGGATGGGTTCTGAAACTTGCGGCCCACCCCTGAGCGTACAATCTCGTGCTCAGACAACTTGGTCAACTCGGTATTTTTAAACTTGATAGAACCGGCCGTGGATTTGGTTTTACCGCAAATCAGGTCAAGCACCGTGGTCTTGCCCGCGCCATTAGGGCCCACCAGTACACGCAATTCGTTTTTGTCGATATACATGGTGAGGCTATCTACTGCTTTAAAGCCATCGAAGGAGACGGTCAGGTCTTCTACTGCCAAGACGAAGTCGGTATTACTCATGCTTCTGCTCCTCTCATTTTGTTGCTTTCGATTGCGGACGGCAGATCCATCTCTTTGGCCGCCGCTTTCTTGCGTGCTGTTGTTTTCGCTGCCGCGTCGGTAGAAACCGCAGCGCTGGTGGTTGAGGATTCGGTAAGTACTGCTTGTGCTTCTACCTCAGAAGTACTTACCTCAGGCTTTTTTGCGGCAACCTTGTCTTTAAACCAGCCATACTTGGTGGCCAATTTGTCCCAAATGCCTGCCAGGCCATCCGGGAAGAACATCACCACAGAGATAAACAAGCCGCCCATCAGGAACAACCACAACTCAGGGTAGGTTTCAGAAAACACGGTTTTACCGTAGTTGACCAGCAAGGTGCCATAGACGGCGCCAATCAGCGAGGCGCGACCACCCACGGCACAGAAAATCACCATTTCAATCGAAGGCACGATACCGACGAAAGAAGGCGACATAAACCCGACCTGCAAGGTAAACATGGCACCGCCAACAGCAGACATCATGGCCGCCAGGCAGAAGATAAAGATCTTGAAGTTAGACACATCGTAGCCAGAGAAACGTACGCGTTCTTCTTTGTCACGCATGGCCAGCAATAGCATGCCGAACTTGCTGCTCATGATGTAACGGGACAGGAAAATCGCGCCAAACAGCAACAGGCCATTCACAAAGTAGAGGATGTATTTAGCAGAGTCAGTACGGATATCCCAACCCAGCATGGTCCGCAAGTCCGTCATGCCGTTGACACCACCGGTGTAGCCTTGCTGACCCACAATCAGGATACTCAGGATCAAGGCAATCGCTTGGGTGATGATGGAGAAATACACCCCACCAACACGGCGCTTGAACATGGCGTAGCCGATGATATAAGCAAAGATGGCTGGAATGGTGAGCACTGCGATCAGGGTAAACGGCAAGCTCTTGAACGGCTCCCAGAACCAGGGTAAGGCAGTGAGCTGGTTCCAATCCATAAAGTCAGGGATGCCTGGTGTGGACTGGATTTTGGTACTTTCAGGATCGGAGGCCTCCAGCTTGAGGAACATGGCCATGGCATAACCACCCAGACCGAAGAAAATGCCTTGGCCCAAACTCAGGATGCCGCCATGCCCCCACAGCATCACCAGGCCAACCGCAACAAATGCGTAGGTCAGGTATTTACCAATCAGGTTGAGGCGGAAAATATCCACGCTCAGTGGCAACACAACGAAGATGATCGCCGCCAATACCGCCAGGCCGACGATGCCCTCCTTACCACCCAGTACAGGACTGGCTTTCATTTTTTCCCATAATGTCATCAAAATCTCCTCTGTTGATGCGTTGATTCTAGTGCGACAGATATAAAGTATTAATACGTCTATTTACTTATGGCAACGCGTGACAAGTATGCTCACGCGTTGCCCTATCTGTTATTTACGCAGTTTGGAGGCGAACAAGCCCTCTGGTTTCATCATCAGGATGGTGACGATGGCAAGCAGTGTGGACACTTTGCCCATGGAGCTGGTCATGAAGAATTGCAGTACAGATTGCGCCTGGGCGATACCGAAGGCAGAAGCAATCGTCCCGACAATGCTGGCAGCCCCTCCGAACACGACCACCATGAAGCTGTCTACGATGTAGAGCGTACCGGTGGTTGGGCCAGTAGAAGCAATGGTAGTAAACGCCGCCCCGGCAATGCCGGCAATGCCGCAACCCAGCGCAAAGGTCACACGGTCCACTTTGGCAGTGTTGATACCCACTGCGCCCGCCATGGTGCGGTTTTGCACGGTGGCACGCACACGCAGGCCCCAGCGGGATTTGAACATGAACATGTAGACACCAAAAGTCACCAGTGCAGCCAACCCCATCACAAACACGCCGTTGATCGGGATATCAATGTCAGGGGTAGGTTTGAACGAACCCAGCATCCACTCTGGCAATTCGGCACTCACTTCTTTGGCGCCAAAGGTAGAGCGGAAGATTTGTTGCATGACCAGGCTCAAGCCCCAAGTCGCCAGCAGGGTATCCAGCGGCCGCTTGTACAAATGCCTGATCATGACGAATTCAACAAAATAACCGACGGCAAAAGCCAGTCCGAAGGCAATCAGGATGGCGAACACAAAGTAATAATTAGTGAAGCCATAGGTGGCCGCGAACTTGGAAATCATCACGGTGGTATAGGCGCCTATCGTCATAAATTCACCATGCGCCATGTTAATTACACCCATTTGCCCGAAAATAATCGCGAGACCCAGAGCCATGAGAAGCAACACTGTAAACATGCTCAGGCCGGAAAAGCCCTGCATCACCACAATATTGCCTATATCTGCCATCGAATAACCAAACATATCGGTCTCCTTAAAATGCAACTTCTCTTAAGTTGTTTTACTACTAGAATTGATTGACTACTTGCGCCAAACGGTAGCCGGCGAAACCGGCTACCGCTCAAGCATTTACGACAGGACTAGCTTATTGATAGCCTTTTGGAAATGGATCAGGTTTGATGTAGTCAGAGGTGTAAACCACTTTCGCCTGACCGTCTTTACCCCATTGGCCGATACGCAGTTTGGTGGTCAAGTGGTGGTTAGCTTCCACAGTGACTGGACCTTCTGGCGCATCTTTAAAGGTGTAACCTGGCAATGCAGCTTGTACCTTGTCTACGTCGAAGCTACCAGCACGTTCAACTGCCGCTTTGTACAACCATGGGCCCAGGTAAGCGGCTTGCGTTACGTCACCGATCACAGCATCTTTACCCCAGCGTTTTTTGAATGCTTCAACAAATTTCTTGTTGGACTCGTTGTCTTGAGACTGGAAGTACTTCATGGCTGAGTAGAAACCGGCCAGGTTTTCACCGCCGATACCCAACACTTCGTCTTCGGTCACGGAGATGGTCAACATGGTTTGTTTGCTGGAGTTCAAACCAGCAGCGTTCAATTGTTTGAACCAGGCTACGTTACTACCGCCCACCACCGCTGCGTAGATCACGTCAGGTTTTTTCAGTTTGATTTTGTTGATCACAGAACCGAACTGGGTGTCGCCCAAAGCGATGTATTCTTCACCAACAACGGTGCCATGCAAATGTTGCTCGATGTGTTTACGGGCAATCTTCATGGAAGTACGTGGCCAGATGTAGTCAGAACCAATCAGGTAGAAAGTCTTGGCTTTTTTCTCTTTAGCGATCCAGTCCAAGCCTGCCAGAATTTGCTGTGTGGCTTCTTGGCCGGTGTAGAACACGTTTTTGGATTGTTCCAAACCTTCGTAGAACGTTGGGTAGAACAGCAAGCCGTTGTCTTTTTCAAACACTGGCAATGCCGCTTTACGGGAAGCTGAAGTCCAGCAGCCCATCACAGCAGCCACTTTGTCTTTCTCAAGCAGTTTTTTTGCTTTTTCGGCAAAAGTTGGCCAGTCAGACGCACCGTCTTCCTGAATCACTTCAATCTTGCGGCCCAAGATGCCGCCCATGGCGTTGATTTGTTCAATCGCCAGCTTTTCAGCCTGGATAGAACCAGTTTCACTAATCGCCATAGTGCCAGTGGCGGAGTGCAGAATACCTACTTTTACTGTGGAGTCAGTCACTGCCAAGCCAGTCGTATTCACTTTTGCTGTCGGGTAATCCGCTGCAAAAGCATGACCGCTGATAAGGCCTGCGGCCATCATGGCACCGACCAATGCGCCTTTCATAAAACCGCGTCTGTTTGAGGTACTCATTACTTCTTCTCCTTTATGGATAAATCAATAAAATCAATAATTAAGGGATTGATGTCGCTGATTAATGCCCGACCATCCACGGCCTGGCCGTTTTCTTGGTCTGCATTTGCAAGCCTGGTTTCCCTGTATCCTGGTTCACCGGCGGCTTGGTTTTACAAGTGTGTGATCCGGTACAGCCACAGCTGGAACGTCTGGCTGTACGCGGCTCGTTCGCAGATTTCTCGTTACGTTCATGCGCGGACCGTTGCATTTTGTCCATGATGGCCAGCTTGGGCACCGACAGGATGCGTGGGCTCACGGCACCACAGCAGTCACATTCGGCAGGCAAGCTGGACTCACTCATTTTGCGGAGCGCGGTAAACACGCCACAACTGTCACACTCATATTCATACAAAGGCATCTGCGCAACTCCTTATGAGGTAAATGAAACATCTACACCCGGCGGCACCATGATCTTCGGCCCTTCCGCGTTAGGACGGATATCAAACTCAAAGATCTCGGTCGGGATCCACAAGGTGGCGCAAGCGTTAGGGATATCGACGATGCCACTGATATGGCCTTCTACTGGTGCCGTCCCCAGGATGGAAACCGCCTGTTCACCGCTGTAACCGAATTTTTTCAGGTACTCAATGGCGTTCAAGCAAGCCTGGCGGTAAGCAATATGCACATCCAGGTAATGTTGCTTGCCTGCTTCGTCTACCGAAATCCCTTCAAAAATCATGTAATCACGGTAGGTCGGAGTGATTGGGCTGGGTTGGAAGACTGGGTTTTTAATCCCGTATTTCTTCACGCCATCCTTGATCAGGCCCACTTTGATATCCAGGTAACCGGCCATTTCAATCGCGCCACAGAAAGTGATTTCACCGTCGCCTTGAGAGAAGTGCAGGTCACCCATGGAGAGACCGCCATCTTTCACGTAGACCGGGAAGTACACACGTGAGCCTTTGGTCAGGTTTTTAATATCGCAGTTACCACCGTGATCGCGTGGTGGCACGGTACGTGCCCCTTCGGCGGCTGCTTTTTTGGCAGCATCGCCGCTCAGGCGGCCCATGACGGCAGATTGTGAAGTCGGTGGGCAAGCCAGTGGAGGTACGCGGTCAGGATCCGTCGCAATCAAGTCACCTTCACGCTTGTTCCAGGTATCGAGCAACTCCTTGGATGGCAGGCAGCCAATCAGGCCTGGGTGCATAATGCCGGCATAACGCACCTTAGGCACATGACGCGAGGTGGTGTACACGCCATGGAAGTCCCAAATGGTTTTGCTCGCTTCAGGGAAATGGTCGGTCAGGAAGCCGCCCCCATTTTCCTTGGCAAACAAGCCATTGAAACCCCATTGTGAGTCATCAAATGTACCCACATCCAGAATGTCCACGACCATCAAGTCACCCGGCTCGGCACCTTCCACGCCAATCGGGCCACTCAGGTAGTGCACCTGGGTCAGGTCTACGTCACGCACGTCATTGGCGCTATCGTTGTTACCAATCTGACCACCTGTCCAGTCCATACACTCGACACGGAACTCATCCCCTGGCTTCACCATGGCAATCATTGGCAGGTCGGGGTGCCAGCGGTTATGAATCTGGCCGTCCTGCTCCCATGGTTTTTTATCCAAATCCAACTTCACTATTGTTTTCATTACGCTCATCTCCTTTGTGGGAAAGGGTTATAAGGTGTTGATTAGAACTGCATCTGCAGGGCGACTCGGACGAAATCTTTGTTAGAAGCCGTCGCGGTATCTTCTTTGCCATAGACGGCAGTCAAAGTCGCGTTGTAAGGTGCAATCACGTAATTGGTACCCACTTCAAAGCGTTTGCTTGTGCCGCCGCTTGTAGTATTGGTAAAAGCTGTGGTTGTCGAGTTGTAGCTTGTCACACCATCAGCGTTAAATTTTTGGTAACGGATGATAGGCATGAATTTGCCCCAGCCTACTTGCTCCTGGAACAGGTAGCCCAAGCCAGCGGAGTATGCATGACCTTGCTCACCTTTAAACACACCATCAGTGCCGTAGTAGTAGTAAGCGGCTTCAGCAGAGAAAGTGCCAGGACCAACATCTTTTTTCTCTAACAAGAAGTCGACACTGTAGGCTTTGTAATCACCCACCACATTGGTAGGGCTGACGACACCATCTTTTTTGTAACGCCCAGCGACGCCGATGGCAAGAATGTCTTTAGCACCAAAGTAGTTACCGGTACCGTAATAACCTGGTTCAGCGTCCCAGAAGTCATATTGCACGCGACCGGCATACATCAGGTTATCTTTGTGCGTTGAAGATTGTGACTGCGCGCCAACCCCGCTAAAACGGAAAATCTGGTTACCTTCAAAGGCACCGAATGAAACGCCAAGATGATCCTCAAGAAAGCTGGTAACCATGGCCACACCGTCATCACGACCAATCACACCACCGTTCCAGCCATAACGTGAAGCGATGTTTGCCCAGTAACCACCACCCATAGAGTAGTAAGGACCTGCCATGTTGGCACGGTCACTTGGTGACAGGAAACGACCGGCCCAGATGGATACTTCAGGCGTCACCTGGAATTGCACGTTGGCATCAATCACTTCAACATTAGAGCCAGCTGAACCGCCACCTGATTTTTCAGTGTTCAGCATGCCTTTGATATACTTGTTAAAGGAACCGGAGATATAAATACGAGCGCTGTCCAGTGCAAAGTCATTCGAACGATCACTGCCTTGATTCACAGCATCTTCTTTTGAGTTATAGCTACTGATAAAGCCAAAACCCAGGCCAACATATTTGTCTTCGCCAAAGTTGATTGTGGCACCTGCATTTGCCAGTTGTGCACCCAAGCCGCAAGCCATTGCTACTGCAGTATGCAAGGCACATTTTTTCAAGTTCATCATCTAAGTTCCCTTTCTCGTTAAATTCAAACAATCACAGTTGATCAAAACTTGCGCTCAGCTTAACGAGAGGGGCATGTAGGACAAATACGTCAATTTGCGTAGTGGCGAGGGTGTGAAAAGCCCGCTAGACTGCGCATAACAAATCACGAACAGGACTCGCAATGCGTCTTTTAACTTACCTATTCATCACCACTATATTAGCGGGGTGTGGACAACTTACTTATAAGCAGGGAGCGAGCCAGCAGGACATTGAGCGGGCGCATCAAGCCTGTCGCGGCACAGGTGACCAGTTCTCAGCGTGTTTGGCAGAGCATGGCTGGAAAAAACCACAGATGGATGCTTTTGATCCTTTATTTGCGACCATTGAGGCGACAGATAACCGCGCTGGCATGCAAAGCAAGCCGAGTCCTTTTATTGATTTATCTAAAGAAACAGCAACCAAAGCCGAACCTGCGCCTGTTGCAAAAAAACCACAAGCCATGCCTGCGGCGACGCCAACTACAACTGGCTCTTCTGTCCAGTCTGCAGAGACGCCAGAGCCCGCGCCAGCCACCCATAGCACGGTGAATGATGGGCCAGATGTGGAGTATTCGATTAACTCTTGGTGGAAAATGGGGGCCTTTCCCAACCAGTTATCCAGGGATCAGGCGAGCTGCGAGAAAAAGTTGGGCGAGCCCTATCTACCCAACTACAAGACGCAAACCTTTAAACGGGCGTTCGTTTCTTGTATGCATGACTTAGGCTGGATGGCGGTCAGGAATGTGAAATAAGCAATCTTATTGCATTGAAACTCAGCAGTTGCCCCGCTACTGGACAGTGACATTGGTTGGTGCGGTTTTGGCCAGGCAGCGTAATACCTCACCTACACTCCAGGCTTGGGCAATACAGCCGCCGGGCGTATAAGGGGTCTCGGCATCAAACACTTCGCTGATGGTGCCCACCCCGGCCTGGTTCAAATGCTGGTCAAAATGGATCAGCCAGGCTCGTGCTTCTGCGTTGGCTTCAGGATGGATTTTTAACCAAGCATCAATATATAAGCCCATTAACCAGGCCCATACTGTGCCTTGGTGATAAGCGGCATCCCTCGCCATCAGGTCGCCCACATAAGCCAGTTTATAGTCGGGGTGCCGCTTGGAAAGGGTGCGTAATCCCACAGGGGTGAGCAGTTCTTGCCGGATGGTGGCGAACACCGCTGGCCAGTGCCTTTTTTGCAGGACTTCATGATCCAGCGCGATGGCAAACAACTGGTTAGGCCGGCAAGCGTTATCATCGCCGGTCTCGCCATCAACCACGTCATATAAATAACCTCCTTCTGCATACCAAAAGCGAGCATTAAATGAATGGTAGGCCTGTTCGGCCAGTTCGTGCAGCCATGGCATGGCATATTCGCCATCCTCTTGTGCCACCCAGCCTGCCAGTAGCCGCAAGGCGTTATACCAGAGCGCATTCAGTTCCACGGCTTTGCCGCGGCGCGGGGTCACCACCCAGCCATTGACCTTGGCATCCATCCATGTGAGTTGGTAGCCTTCGGCGCCCTGCCTTAGCAAGCCGTCGGCCGGATCTACACCAATATTAAACAGCGTGCCGCGGACATGGTGTTCGACAATCTCGATCAGCTTGGGCAAGACCACGCGCAAGGTTTCACGGTCATGCGTTGCCTGCAGGTAGCGATGCAACGCATGAAAAAACCACAAACTGGCATCGGCAGTGTGATATACGCCCGTTTTATCATGCTCTGGAAACATGTTGGGGATCAGGCCCTCTTTTACGTGATTGGCAAAGGTGCGCAAAATATAACCGGCCTCTTGCTGGCGTCCGGTCACCAGCGTCAGCCCTTCCAGACTGATCATGGTGTCGCGGCCCCAGTCGGTAAACCAGTGATAGCCGGCGATAATCGTGCGTGCCTCACTGCCGCCTGCCTTGGCGTTCACCGCTTCATCCGGCCGGCCAGCCGGGGTAATGATGAATTGATCTGCAGCTAACACCAGTTCAGCACCCAAGCCACTTTGCAAGGCCGGTGCCGCCGCCTGGATCAATGCCTGGCGGCGGCTCATTTCAAGCGCGCAGGCCTCTCTTGGCGGCTTGGAGCGTATCACCTCCCACGACTCGGTGGAGGCGATCAAGGTCGCCGGCTGCTCACGTAACAAGGTCAGTGCAAAGGCGCCTGGGCTCCAGTGATGGCCGGTGTGCGGATAGCCACGCGCTTCCTCCACCCGGAAATGAATATCAGAACGTTTGCGCCTGTCCATGACAAAAATCGCATGTTCTCCACACAAACACAGCCTTAAGGGCGGGTAGTCTGAGTCCGCGTGAATCTCAAACTGGTCGTCATTGACCATCAGCGTGTAGTTTTTGACAAACTCGCGCTCAACCGTGGCTTCTTGCGGGCGGAAGTGAATGGATGGCCGGAGCTCCAGTTGCAAGACATCGCCTTCCAGCAACTCATAACAGATATGGGTCGTGTTTTGCCCATAAGGCATCATGACGCGTTTTTCCAGCACCATGCCATCAATTTCGTAGCGCCAGACCGGTAGCCCCATCTCAAGCCGAAAGGCCTTGAGCGATTGCGAACCCGGCAATTGCAAGCGGCGGCCACTTAACTCCTCGGCGGTGAGGTCCACCCGTACACCGTCTGGGCGGATCACTTGCTCGGACAAATGATTCAGCATGACGATACGGCCTAGCGGTGCCGGGAGCGAAGCCGTCAAAAAACCATGGTAACGGCGGGTGACGGCGCCTGAAATCGTGCCGGAAGCGTAGCCCCCCAAGCCATTGGTGACCAGCCACTCTTGATTGAGCAAGCTTTCAGCATCACTGGTGATGGGCAAGATGCGGTTAATCTGTAATAACGAGGACATGATTACTCCTGAGCAGATGGCACAACCGCGGCAAACACCTGGGCCGAGCTGTGCGGCAACGCAAATGAACTGCCTAAATCAATCTCGCGGATGCCTTCGCCGCCATATTTGGGATGTTCGCTAGACCAGGCGAGCTGCCAGCTACCCGCCGCAGGCGGCGCCAGCAGTGGCTCAGCCACCGACTCACACCATAAATCTGCCGCCAGGTTAACCAGCAACAAACGATCCTGATGCGGGGGATTGGCAAAAAAACGGAGCAGGAAAGCGGACTCGGAAAGTACCGCACCATCGACATTGAGCGGATCCGCAAATACCGGATCATCGCGGCGTAATTTCAGCAAATCATGATGCAGCAAATAAATGTCGGCATGCCGCTCCCGCTCTTCATGGTCCAGCTTGCAGCGCGCAAACGTTTTTTCACTTTCCGCTTTCTCCAGATAGGCTAGACTCAAGGGCGATTGCAAATTCGGAAACTGCGACAAAAATTCGATGCGGCCAATTTCCACACTAGCAGCCAAGTCAGGCGCATGATCCGCAAAAAATAGAAAAGGCGCCGAGGCGGCAAACTCCTGGCCCTGAAATAACATCGGCGTCTGCGGAGCCAACAGTAGCAAGGCCGTCATTGCCCGCAAATCAGCCGGTTTGGCATGTTGATGAATGCGACGGCCAAAGCCGGAATTGGCTATCTGGTCATGATTTTGCAAGTAATGCACAAAACAACTGGCGGCCTTACCCAGTACAGGTGTGCCACGCAGCTTGGCTTGCCAGGCATAATACTGGCCCTGATACAGATATCCCCATTTAACCGACGATACCAGCTCCTGGGCATGGCCGCGGTAATCATGAAAATAAGCCTCGCGTTTGCCATGCAAGGCAACATTGGCACTGTGGTGAAAATCATCATTCCAGACGGCATCCAACCCCAGCCCGTGCAGTAAAACCGGATCAGTGGCTGAGGCATGTTGCGGTTCATTCTCGCCAATAAAATACAGGGTTTTGTCTGGCGCGGCTTGCCGGGCTTGCGTCACCATCTCGGCAATCACATGTTGCTCGGAAGCGTCGTAAACAAAATGCGTTGCATCAAAGCGCAGGCCATCCAGATGAAAAATGTTTATCCAATAAACCGCATTGGCAATGAAATAAGTCCGCACCTGGGCGGAGCCGGGACTGTCAAAGTTTATGGCAGCGCCCCAGTCACTCCGGTAGTGGCGCGAATAATAATGATCGCTAAAGACAGATAAATAAGCACCGCTGTTACCGACATGGTTATAAATCACATCGAGGATCACGGCCAATCCATGCCGGTGAGCTTCGTTCACAAATCTCTTGAAGTCCTCTGGCGTCCCATAAACATGATAAGGAGCGTAAAACCCGACTACGTCGTAGCCCCAGCCAAAGTCACCATCAAACTCTGCAACCGGCATTAAAGTAATAGTAGTAATCCCCAGCGCAGTCAGTGCTTCCAGCCGCGCTGCGGCGGCGGCAAAGGTGCCTGCCTCAGTGAAGGTGCCGATATGCATCTCATAAAGCACTTGGCGTGGCGAGTTGACACCAGTCCACGCTAAATCCTCCCAACTAAAAGCGGCATGGTTGACCATGCACGAGGCTGCGTGCGGCCCTTCGGGTTGATAAAATGAGGCAGGGTCTGGGTACAACTGATGATGCTCATTCAGCTGAAACTGGTAACGGTCACCGGCCTGCGCCTGTAATAACCACACGGCCCAATAGCCATCGGCTTCAGATTGCATACGGAAAGGATGGTCGGTATCACTATTGAGGATCAGGGAAAGTTGCTGGACTTGCGGTGCCCAGACCCGGACATGCATGCCCCCTTCTGGATGGGGCTCTGCGCCGACAGGGAGGCGTCTATTCATGGATTGGGTTGCCTGATTAATCTTCCCCTAGAGGAATAAATTGTGCCTGCGGGAGCATCCGCCAGGCAGCTCAAAAAAATAACCCGGCGAAGGATAAGTTCGCCGGGCTTGGTCATAAACTAGTCGTTTTTATGACTTTGGCTACCAGCTTTCGCGTGTTGCTCGCTGGTCCCTCCGCGGGTAGAAGACCCTTGGTTACTGCTCTGGTTTTTATGGCTTTGGCTACCAGCTTTTGCATGTTGTTCACTAGAGCCACCACGGGTATTACTTTGATTTGAAGCCATGACTATCTCCTTTTCGTATCCAGATTACCGTCACATTGCACCGTTTAATCTGGAAGATTAGAGTGATATTTGCAATGTGTGAGGCCATCTTAAGACGCGAGCGGTGAGGCGATTATCGGGTGAGCACTGATAGCCTTGTCAGAATTTATTAAAGCAGGCTCACTGCCGTCACTTAGCCATATTTCGAGCTTACTAGTGACCATAGGGGAAGTATGCTGCGACCTCGACGCACGGCATTGTCACCAGCACCCGTTGAGAAAGTCCCTGAACAGGAAAATCGTCTGGCCGCTTGTCAGCACAATCTGACAACGCTATCAGAATCATGAGACTGCTCGACGAGACATATCCTTTCTACAATCCGCCCATGTCATTAAAACTTCATGTTGTGTTACTACTAAGAAAGAAGGCAACAATGATCAGAAAATGTATCGCGGGTGTCGTCCTCTGGACCGGAGCAATGGCCATCCCTGCGGAGGCAGGGGTTGCTGTGAGCGTGGGGCAACCCGGCTTCTATGGGCAGATTGTCATTGGGGATGCTTATCCGGCCCCACAAGTGGTCTATCCGCAGCCGGTGATTATCCAGCCACCCCCAGTCGCCGTCGTACAACCGCCGATGTATTTGCATGTGCCGCCCGGTCACATGAAACATTGGGCACGCTATTGCGGCGGGTATGGCGCATGTGGCCATCAAGTGTATTTTGTCCAAGACAACTGGTACCAGAATGTCTATGTCCCGCATTACCGGGACCATCCTGGTCCACCTGGGCCAGGCCCCGGTTGGGATCGCCGGGAGGGTGGCCCAC
The DNA here is from genome assembly GCF_046766015.1 of Methylophilus sp. 3sh_L. Taxonomy (NCBI): domain Bacteria; kingdom Pseudomonadati; phylum Pseudomonadota; class Betaproteobacteria; order Nitrosomonadales; family Methylophilaceae; genus Methylophilus; species Methylophilus sp. 3sh_L. Next base: position 581,421 of record NZ_JBKOUF010000001.1, on the reverse strand, counting down.
CCGGACCAGGGGGCAGACCTGGTGGTGGCCCAGGCCACGGCCATGGTCATGGCCGGGATTAGTCTGCAATCAGACTAACCTGTAAGCACTACGTCAGCAAAACCCTTTACCATGCCTCATCCTTCATTGATTCCAGCAAATGGCAATCTCTGAAGAATGAGGCTCTCATACGTCATGAGAAAAGCCCAATGATCACAACGGATAGTAGTCGACTGATTTAAATGCTGGCCGTGCGGCCAAGCTTGATACAGCGGGTGCGCCCCGTTGTTTTGGCCTCGTTGTTTTACAAGGACCAGTGAAGTTGCACGACCGACGCCCCTCGCAGTTCTGCCCGCATATTCAAGCCCGCATTGACTGTCCGCCATATGAATATCCACCCATGATTCCCCGCCTGCCAACGCCCCAGCCAAGCAGCAGATAGTGATGAAAAATTGATGGTAAAAACAAGAGCTTATCCGCGGTTTCAACAATGATGGACTTTATAAAATGCGACAGTAGCCAGGAACTTTACCAGAGGCTAGCACTCTCTCTCATTGAGTGCTAAAATTGTTTTAAACCTCTTTTGATACTAAGGAGTTTGCTATCAACGCTTTTACATTACCTGTCGTTTCATCGGCTGACAGCCTGGATAAATACCTGCAAACCATCAAGCAGTTTCCGGTACTGACAGCTGAAGAAGAATACGGTTATGCGACCCGCCTGAAACAGAGCGGCGATCTTGAGGCTGCGCGTGCGCTGATTGTTTCGCACTTACGCCTAGTCGCCAGCATTGCCCGTGGGTACAGCGGTTACGGACTGCCACAATCAGACCTGATCCAGGAAGGTAATATCGGCTTGATGAAAGCCGTCAAACGCTTTGACCCGGATCGTGGCGTGCGCTTGGTCTCTTTTGCCATGCATTGGATCAAGGCAGAGATTCATGAATACATTGTTCGTAACTGGCGCCTGGTCAAAACAGCGACAACCAAAGCGCAACGCAAGCTGTTTTTTAACTTGCGCAGCATGAAGCAAGGCTTCGAAACCTTGAGCCAGGATGATGTTCAACGCATTGCCACTGAACTCAATGTGAAGCCAGAAGAAGTCACAGAGATGGAATACCGCCTCAATGGCCAGGAAATCTCGCTGGATGCGCAAGTGGATGAAGATGGCGAAGAAGTGTATAGCCCGATTGCCTTCCTCGAAGATGAAGGCCCTGAGCCTTCTACCTTGCTGGAGAATCTGCAAACCGAACACATGCAGACAGAAGGTTTGAGTATGGCCTTGCAGCAACTGGATGAACGTAGCCGTCGCGTGTTGCAGGCGCGTTGGCTGACCGAAGGCAATGCCGCCACCTTGCATGACCTGGCCGCAGAATTCAGTGTTTCTGCCGAGCGTATCCGCCAGATTGAGCAAAAGGCGATGCAAAAAATCAAAACCTATATGCTGGAAAGCAAATAAAAAAAACGGGTGCCAGGCACCCGTTTTTTTATATTCACCTTCTAGCCGTATTAAGCGCGCCGCCTTAACGCACCGCCACTCAGGCCGCCTGCACGACCACCTCTTCATGAATCAATGCTGCCATCGCTTTGGCATGCAGATGCTCTAGATCCGCCAATTGCTGACGGATAGACAGCTCCAATTGTTCGAGATCAGCAATGCGTTCTTCCAGGGTATCTGTGGCCTGGTAAATGCGTTTAATACTTTCCACCCGGCGCTTGAGCTGCACGTGATGCTCGCGCATCTGGCTCTCCATCGGTGCCATCACTGCTTTGAGCCAACTTTCCGTATCGCGGTTAGCGGCTTCATATTCAAGAATGACATGGCTGGCCAGCGTCTCAAAAAACTTGCTGGTCAACGTCAGCTTCTCGTGCGCAATCATGTTAAAGGTAGTATTGAACTGATCCCGGTAAATACCTTCCAGTTTATTCAACGCCTTGAGGTAACGCGAGGTGGAAAACGGTGGCGGCGATTTTTGTAACAAGCCATGCTCTTTGGAGAATTTTTCATACATGGCTTCCATCATTTTCTTGATCTCCAGCACATGCACGTCGGCGTCCATCATCCGGCGTTTCAGATCGCCAAAAAAATCATCCATGGCTTGGCGCATGGTTTTGGTAAAGGCCGCCTTCATCATGGTGTCACGCGTTTCGCGGACTTTGTTCTTGAGCGCAGGCATGCCTAAATGATGGAATAGCTGATTGGATTGCACCGCAAACACGCTGCGCAAGGCCTGGTAACGCTGCAAGCCAACTTCGAAATTGACTTTATCTTGCTTAACCTTACGCATCATCTGCGCAATCACATCTTCATTTTTACCTTGCAGGCAGCGCAATTCATCTGATTGGTCGAGCACGCTTTGCAAGCGGGTTTCAAGCGTCACCCGCGTTTGTTGCATCATGTCGTCGATTTCGCCCTGCAAGCTCTCGCGCACAATTTCCTGTTTGGCCGGAATCAACTCATCTGAGAGATTTTTCTCCAGTTGCAGCAAGCGGCTTTTTTGCAGCAAGGCGACATCACCCTTCACCTTGGCCAATAAGCCCTTCTGGGCAGAGGTGGGTAAAATCTGGTCGCGAGACAAGCCGAGCAACTCTGCCGTCTGTTGTAACTGGCGGTAGAGTTCGGTTTCTACTTCATCGTCCGTCTTGAGCGGGTCCCACAACCCGTCAATTTTGTTGAGCACCGCCATGCGGCCCTTTTGCTTCCAGCGTGCCCCACTGATATAACGGCGCCAGACTTCCATTTCGGACTTAGTGACGCCGGTATCTGCGCCCAGAATAAATAGCACGGCATGCGCGTTAGGCAACATGCTCATGGTCAACTCAGGCTCGGCACCAATGGCATTGAGGCCAGGGGTATCGAGAATCACCAATCCCTGCTTGAGCAGGGGATGTGGAAAGTTGATCATGGCATAGCGCCAGCAAGGGATTTCCATCAAGCCATCCGTGCCGATCAGCATGGCGTCGTCTGCATTGTCAGGATGGTACAAGCCCAAAGACTGCGCCTCTTCCACCGTGACGCGGCGGGTACGGCTCACCTCTTTAAAAGCCTCGACCATGCTTTCGCGCGAGTGTGCATCAAACTCCACCACAGACCAGGCTTGGGGCATGCGGCGATATTCAGTAATGGAAATCTGGTGACTGTTGGTTTCAATCGGTAGCAGTGACAGGCTCACAGGTTTACCGGTGTCATAACGCAACTCGGTGGGACACATGGTGGTACGTCCTGCGCCGGAAGGTAACAAGCGGTGACCATAACCGGAAAAGAAAATGGCATTGATGAGTTCAGACTTGCCGCGCGAAAACTCGGCGACAAACGCCACATTCAGCTTGTCTTCGCGTAAACGGTTGAGTTGCTGTTGGATGCGCTCTTCTAGTTGCACGTCACTGAGTTGCTTGTCAGCAATCCAGCGCCGATATTCTCCCAATACATCCGCAATCGATTGACGCCAGCGTGTATACAAATCAAATTGTTGTGCCAGTCGGTTATTTTCCATAGGACCTGCTGCAATTTTATTAAGGTGACCTACTTTTTGTTATTTTTCTATAATCTAACATGAATTATTAAAAGATCAAATAAATCATGCAAGTACAGCTATTAATTCATAAATAAAATGAATTATCAACCCTAAGATGAAACATTTGCTTGCCATGCGGTAGCCGCGTGCATCTGCTATCATGCGCAATATTCAAGTTAACGGCTCCAAACACGGTTTTCTTCAATATGAGCGGTCTACATCCTGATTGCCCGATCCCTACCCTGATCCAGTTACATCAGGGCTCCCACTTGCTGGAAATTCATTTCGATAACCAGACGGAATGCATGTTGTCTTGTGAGTTTTTACGTGTGTACTCCCCTTCTGCCGAGGTCCGCGGGCATGGTGCAGGCCAGGAAGTGTTGCAACTGGACAAGCAGGATGTGAACATCAGCGGGATTGAACCGGTCGGCCGCTATGCAATCAAACTGATTTTTGATGATGGTCATGATACCGGGCTGTATTCATGGGATTATCTGTATTATCTGGCACAACATTATGAAAGCCTGTGGCAAGACTACATCGCCAAACTGACGATGGCAGGCCATACGCGCAAGGAACCCAAGCATGCAACCCAACACTGATCAGCAAAAAACCACCCACTTTGGCTTTGAAACCGTCGATGAACGCGACAAGCAAAAAAAGGTCGGCGAAGTCTTTCATTCGGTAGCGCAAAAATACGACATCATGAATGACGTCATGTCGGCAGGCATGCATCGCTTGTGGAAGCGTTTTTCCGTCGACATCAGTGGCGTGGGGCCGGGTGACAAGGTGCTGGATATTGCAGGTGGCAGTGGCGACCTGTCTCGGCTGTTTGCCAAAAAAGTGGGGACACAAGCAGCCAGCAACCCCGGCACGGTCATTTTGACCGATATCAATGCCTCCATGCTGGGCGTGGGACGTGACCGCATGATTGATGCCGGCCTGACGATCCCGGCCACCCAATGCAATGCCGAGGGGTTGCCGTTTGCGGATGAAAGCTTCGACTGCGTCATTGTCGCCTTTGGTCTACGCAACATGACCCACAAAGACGTTGCGCTCAAAGAAATGCAACGGGTGCTCAAACGTGGTGGACGCTTGCTGGTGCTGGAATTTTCCAAGGTCTGGCAACCGCTGGAGAAACTTTACGACACCTATTCATTCAAATTGCTGCCCAAGTTTGGCAAATGGATCGCCAATGATGAGCCCAGCTACCGTTACCTGGCCGAAAGCATCCGTATGCACCCCGACCAGGAAACCCTGAAACAAATGATGCATGAAGCGGGCTTTGACAAGGTCGACTACTACAATCTGACAGCTGGCGTAGTCGCGCTGCATAAAGGGATAAAGCTCTAAATCCATGTTCAAACCTCTGATCCAATTTGTGCTGCAGCATCTCATGCAGCAAAACCGCTGGACTGCGCCCAAGTTACAGCCTTACGCCCACACCCAAATTTGCCTGGACTTTAAAGTCGCCAAAGTGATGCTGACCGTGTTGAGCAATGGTGAGCTGGCGGTCGCTGGTGAAACTGCTACGGCAGAGGCCACCATCCATCTGCCCCCTAGCCTGGTTATGCGCCTGTTGCGGCAAGACCCGCAGGCGCACAGCCTGATCAAGATTGAGGGTGACAGTGCCATGGGGATGGAAATCGGCAAGATTCTGGCCGCCGTCCGCTGGGATGTCGAAGAAGACCTGAGTAAAGTCGTTGGCGATGTAGCTGCTTTTGAGGTGGTGCAGTTTGGCCAGCAAACCATGCAGCGCCTGCAGGGCCAGGCCAAAAACTTGGGTGAAATGCTGGTGGAATACTGGCAAGAGGAACAACCACTACTGGCCAAAAAGAGCCGCATCGCACAATTTAACCAGGCGGTGGACCAGCTCAGGGAAGATACTGACCGCCTGCAGCAACGCGTAGAAAAACTACTGGCCGCAAAAGCCCCCGCAGAAAGTCAGCTCTGATGCATTGGATACGTTTTTTTCATATTATCGGCATGCTGATCTGGTATCGGCTGGATATTTTCTTTGTCCTTGACGATCAACCCGGCCTGGGTTCACGACTACTCAACGGGTTGCTTTTCTGGCGGCATGCGCCAGAAAAGCGTGCCGTGCGCCTACGCCTGGCCCTTGAAAAACTCGGCCCGATTTTTGTCAAATTTGGCCAGATGCTGTCTACCCGGCGCGACCTGTTGCCGCCAGATGTCGCTGATGAACTGACCAAACTGCAAGACCAGGTACCCCCATTTCCTTACCCAGAGGTAGAGCGGATTATTGCGCAGGCCTTTGATGCACCGCTGACGACAGTTTATGCCGAATTTAACGCGGTTCCGGTGGCCAGTGCCTCAGTAGCACAGGTGCATTTTGCCAAACTGCATAGCGGCGAACAGGTCGCCGTGAAAGTGCTGCGTCCCAACATTGCCACCATTATCCATAGAGACATCGCTTTACTGCGTACCTTGGCCTGGTGGGTCAAAAAACTTTCCAGTGAAGGGCGGCGCCTGAAGCCGGAAGAAATGGTAGAGGAATTTGCCCGTCACACCGAGCACGAACTCGACCTGACGCTGGAGGCCGCGCAATGTGCACAATTGGGCCGCAACTTCAGCGACCGCCGTTTGCTGGTGCCGACCGTGTACTGGGACTATTCACGCAAGCAAGTCATGACCATGCAGCGTATGTTTGGCACGCCAGTCCGCGAAACCGCAACCCTCAAAGCCCATGGTATCAACTTGACCCAGCTCGCCCATGAAGGCGTAGAAGTGTTTTTTACGCAGGTATTCCGTGATGGTTTTTTTCATGCGGACATGCATCCGGGCAATATCCAGGTAGTCACCGAGGGGCCAGACAAAGGCAAGTTTATTGCGCTGGATTTTGGCATTATGGGTAGCCTGACGCCTACCGATCAATATTACCTGGCCCGGAACTTCCTTGCTTTTTTCAATCGTGATTACCGCGATGTGGCCGTGGCGCATATCGAGTCAGGCTGGGTACCGGCAGATACCAATGTTGAGGCGCTGGAAACAGCCGTACGCGCCATCTGTGAACCCATTTTTGAAAAGCCGCTTAAGGAAATTTCGTTTGGCCGTACCTTGCTCAGCCTGTTCCAGATGTCCCGCCGCTTTGGGGTGAATATCCAGCCACAACTGATCATGTTGCAAAAAACCTTGCTCAATATTGAAGGTCTGGGCCGTGAGCTCGATCCGAACATCGACTTGTGGCAAAGTGCCAAACCATTTCTCAAGCGCTGGATGAGTGAACAGATCGGCTGGCGCAGCCTGCTTAAATCAGCCAAACGCGAGCTTCCCTATGTGCTTGCGCATGCCGCTGAAATGCCACGCCTGCTGGAACAATATCTGCGCAATCAAACTGACATGGCAAAACAACAGCACCGGATGGATGCTTTGCTAGACCGCCAGCACAAGCAGGCCAGCTGGCAAAAATGGGCAACCATGGCTATTCTCGTGCTGGTATTGTTACAATTTGCCAGCCTGTTTTTACTGTTCAATCACTAAAGGAGTGCATGATGGTATCCCCCACAAAGTCACTGGTTGCAGTATTGATGATGTTACCAATGGTCTTGCAGGCCGCGGATTTAAGCGGTCTATGGCAAACCACGGACGATAAAACCGGCAAACCCCGCTCATTGGTGCGCATTGCCGAGGCTGGCGGTGAATACCATGCCACCGTTGAAAAAGGTCTGTTACCGACCGACACCGGTGACGCGGTCTGTGACAAATGCACCGACGAGCGTAAAGGGCAAAAAATCATCGGCATGACCATCGCCAAACACTTGAAAGCCAGTGGCAAAGCCAATGTGTATGAAAACGGGGAGATTCTGGACCCGGAAAATGGTAAAACCTACCAATGTAAAATGACACTCAGCCCTAACGGGAACGAGCTTGACGTACGTGGCTTTATTGGAATTTCACTCATTGGCCGTTCGCAAACCTGGAAACGGGTGGAATAGTGGCAAACAAACGTGCAGATTTGTAAAAAAGGCCTGATTTTCAGGCCTTTTTTACTGCATCCAGAGTGAGAACCCCTGTGCGGGCCGGGTTTTGTTTTAAAATCTGCGTTTTGTCATTCATCAGGGGAAACGGACTGTGCTGATCTGGTTTGTGGTGGCGTATTTACTGGTTTCTATCGGGATAGGCCTGTTCGCTGCCAGGAATGTGCACAGCACCAAGGATTACGCGGTTGCAGGCCGGCACTTGCCGTTACCGGTGGTCACCGCCACCGTGTTCGCGACCTGGTTTGGCGCCGAAGCCGTATTTGGCGTATCCGCCACGTTTGTGCGCGAAGGCTTAACGGGGGTGGCCGCAGACCCGTTCGGCTCCAGCATGTGCCTGATTCTGGCCGGGATTTTCTTCTCCAGCCGCCTGTATAAACTCAACATCCTTACCTTAGGCGACTTTTACCGCATGCGCTACAACCGCAGCGTCGAGGTACTGACCACACTGGCCATCGTGATCTCTTACATGGGTTGGGTGGCAGCGCAAATCAAAGCGCTGGGGCTGATTTTCAACCTGATCAGCAATGGCTCGATTTCAGAACCAGCCGGCATGATTCTGGGCACAGCCATCGTGCTCACGTATACCACCCTGGGCGGCATGCTGTCTGTCGCCATCCTCGATTTTGTGCAGATGATTGTGGTCATAGGCGGCTTGCTATTTATCGCCTATCTGGTCTCCGGCCAAACAGGTGGCATCGCCCCGGTGATTGCCCATGCCCGCGATGCCGGCAAATTACATTTTTTCCCGCAAAGCACGGACTGGAGTATCTGGCTGACCTTTATGGGAGGCTGGCTGACCATGATGTTGGGTTCTATTCCGCAACAAGATGTGTTTCAACGTATCACCTCTGCCAAATCCGGAAAAATCGCTTTGTGGGGTTCATTATTTGGCGCCAGTATTTACTTCTGCTTTACTTTTGTGCCCATGTTTATTGCCTATGCGGCAACCCTGATTGATCCGGCCACGTTTGGTACCCTGGTCGACACTGATTCACAGCGTGTCTTACCCACGCTGGTGTTAACGCATACGCCATTGCTGGCACAGGCGATCTTCTTTGGCGCAGTGCTCTCTGCCATCATGAGCTGCTCTTCTGCCACCTTGCTGGCCCCGTCGGTCAGTTTTGCAGAAAACGTGGTCAAAGGCTTCATGCCCCATATGAGTGATCATCACTTTTTGCGTGTCATGCGGCTATGCCTGGTTGGGTTCGCAGCCATGGTGCTGTTTTACGCCCTCAACTCCGAACTGTCTATTTTTGGCATGGTGGAAAGTGCTTACAAGGTCACGCTGGCCGGTGCTTTTGTGCCCTTGTTATTTGGCGCCTTCTGGAAACGGGCGACCAGCCAGGGTGCACTCGCAGCCATTGTATTGGGCATTGCCAGCTGGGTCCTGCTCGAAGTGATGGTGGAAAACAGCCTGATCCCGGCGCAATTGATTGGGCTGCTGGTCAGTGCCGTAGCCATGGTCATAGGCTCATTGTTACCACAAAAAATGGGCGGCACCCCTGCCCCGGCAGCGGGTTACCTGCATGAACATGCTGCCAGGTCGCACCCGCATTAGCCAAGCTATCGCCGCCGGGAAACATTCATGCCAATTGCGTGAATACGGCATTAAAAAGCGGATTATTCACGCAAACAACACGGTTGGGAATTTGTGATAATCCACCGTTAACTCAGCACTTTATAGTGCTGTTCTGGCATCTTCAGGTTATTTTATGGTCGTAAACAAGCGTTTCTATACCGTTATTCTCAGTGCAATCGTACTGGCGGGGTTTGTGGCGACTAGCCTGATCGGCTACTTCGTGGCCAAAGACTCATTGACTGAGCGCTTGCAGCAGGAAATGCTGCCGCTGACCAGCGATAACATTTACTCTGAAATCCAGCGGGACCTGCTACAACCCTTGCTGATTTCATCGCTCATGGCGAACGACGTCTTTGTGTTTGACTGGGTCAATGGCGGTGAACAAGATGCCAGCAGAATGACCAGTTACCTGGCTCAAATCCAAAAAAAATATAACACCATCACCGCCTTCTTTGTCTCAGAGAGTTCACTGAACTACTACCACCCTACTGGCGTCATCAAGCAGGTTTCCAAAAAGAATCCAGACGACAGCTGGTATTTCACCGCCAAGGATGCCCCACACCCTTATGTGATTAATATAGACCGTGATACCGCCGACCACAAACGGCTCAGCATCTTCGTCAATTACCGCATTGAAGATAAATCCGGCAAATTTATTGGCGTGATCGGCGTAGGCTTGTCCTTGCAAACGGTGGTGGAATTGATTGAAAACTACCAGAAACGCTATGGCCGTGAAATTTACTTCGTCAACCGCCAGGGCGAGGTGATGCTACAAAGCAGCCATTACCACTCTGAGCTGCACCTGCAGAACAAGTCCGGCCTGGACAAAGCGTTTTTAAAGGTACTGACCTCTCCGAGCGCGTCGTTTTCTTTTAAAACCAATAACGGTAGCACGCTTTACCTCAATAGCCGTCTGGTGCCCGAGTTTGACTGGTACCTGATTGTGGAGCAAGTGAATGATCCAAGTTCTGAGCGCATTGAAACCGCGTTTATGATTAACCTGGCGGTGGCCCTGGTGATTAGTGCCATCGTGCTGTTCCTCGCCCACGTGGCTGTACGTGGCTACCATGACAAACTGGAGGCCATGGCCACCCAGGACAAATTGACCGGCGTCACCAGTCGCCAGGTGTTTGAGTTTTACTTCCAGCAGGCCGAGGCCCGCCGCAAACGCCGGGATGAGGCTTTATCGCTGGTCTTGATTGACATTGATCTCTTCAAGCAGGTAAATGACTCTTATGGTCACGAAGCGGGGGACCGCGTTCTGGCCCGTGTCGCGCAACTGATTAAATCACATGTGCGTGAAGAGGATGTGGTGTGCCGCTGGGGTGGCGAAGAGTTTTTATTGTTGCTATCAGGTTGCAATCTGCAGCATGCCCGCGATATTACTGAACTGATCCGCTCTGCGGTGGCCGGACTGCAGTTTCATTTTAACAACAAGGTGGTTCATATCACGGTCAGTGCCGGCGTGGCCGAGATGCACAACGATGAATCCATGGGCCAGGTGGTAGAGCGCGCCGACCACCACTTATATGCAGCAAAACGGGCCGGGCGCAATTGCATACGCCCCGATGTCGATGAAGCCTAACGCTGCTTGAGCACGGCCAGATCGGCTGGTCGTGGCTGACAATGGGCGCAGTAGAAAGTCGAGCGTTGCCCAAGGCGGATATTCTGAATAGGACGCGCGCACACGCGGCAAGGCTCGCCAGTACGGCCATACACGGTATACGTCTGCTGAAAATACCCGGGATTGCCGTCTGCGCCAAAAAAATCACGCAAGCTGCTTCCACCCGCGGCTAGCGCAGACTGCAAGGTCGCCTTGATTTCTTGTACCAGTAACGCGCACTGTGCCAGCGTCAGTGCTTTGGCTGGTGTTTCAGGGTGGATGCGGGCACGGAAAAGCGACTCACTTGCATAGATATTACCGACACCGACCACCACATGACCATCCATAATGGTGGTCTTGATCGGGGCGTTGCGCGTACGTAACTGCTGGTAAAGATATTCGGCATTAAATGCATCTTCAAGCGGTTCCGGGCCCAAGCTGCTCAGTAACGCATGCTGCAATGGCGCCTGCCCCAGCCATAACACGGCGCCAAAGCGGCGGGGATCGCGTAAACGGATCACCCGGCCATCGGCAAAGCGGATATCAAAGTGGTCGTGCTTTTCTGCAGGAAAGTCGCGTTCCAGCAGGCACAACCGGCCAGACATCCCCAAGTGTAATAACAGCACGCCTGCGGGCGCATCGGTGCCAATCTCGGCAAGAATATATTTTGCACGCCGGGTCAGCTTGAGCAGGCGTTGTCCTTGCAGGTGCTGCGGCAATTCGGCAGGAATCGGCCAGCGCAGCCCATGATGACGGATCGTGACCTGCTCAATCAGCGCACCCTCTACCGGCAACAAGCCACGGCGCGTGACCTCGACCTCGGGTAATTCAGGCATATTACTTCTGCAGGTTGACGGGTGGGTTCACCATCGTAAAGCCCGTGTCGTTACTAAAGTGATAAATAATGCCCTCGTCCGGACGTGCCAACTGGTATTCCGGGGATTCCTGCAGTTTATCAAAGTGGATTTTCTTACCATCCCGCAACAACACCTCAAAGGAGGGGTAGGTTTGCCTGCGGTCTGGCGTATAAAACTCGACAGACACCGCTTGCGCCTGCACCCAGCTGAAATCCATCCACTCATTCAGTTCATTTTGTGTTGGTTTGGCTTTAGGATCATTGACGGTCCACTTGCCATCGGTAGAGAGCTGAACCTTCAAGGCATTGGCTTCCCACTGTTCCAGGTGGGCTAGGTCAAAGCCAGCCAATTGCTTGCGCTCAGTGGGCGCTAATGGCATCTTATCCACCATCTCAATTGGTTGGGTCGAGGCTGCCTCACTATACTGGCCAGCCAGCAGATAAACCTGACCGGCATAGCCCACATATTGCTCTTCCGTAACGGGGTTATACGTGCCAAAAGTAAACACCTGATCCCCTTTAGGACCTGAGAGCGTCAGTTTCAACACCGGTTGATCAAGGCCATATTTAGCCGCGTCTTGCAGCGGCAGCTTGGTGGCTGTGGTAGCGGCAATAATGGAAATAATCCGTTGTACCGAAGGCTGGTCAGCCCGGGCTGCGTAGGGTTTACGCATCATCCAGTAGCCATTTTGTTTTTCAAAAATGGTCGGCGCTTTGGCAGCAAACTCGGCTTTTACCGCATCAAAATCTGCCATTTTGAGGCTGGACACCTCAAACTTGGACGACGGCGCTTGCGCTTGTGGTTGCAAATGCAGGAACACCGCAATGCCCACCACCACCGCCAATAACAACAGATTCAATAACCATCTTTTTTTCATGACTCAACGACTCCCCACCGCTTACCGCAACCGACATTATGCCTTGCGGCGTCTCCACCACAAGAACAAGCCAGCCACAAACAACCCGACCGGGATAAAGTACTGGAAGGCATGGAACACACTCCAGGCCACCAGGCGGCCCTGGTCAGTGGCAGGAATCGTGACATTGATATCCTTGAGCGGCATAGGCTGAATAGTAATCAAGCGGTCATCTCCCGCCAGCCAGTTGATGATATTGATGCCTAAATCGAGGTTGCCGCCATTGGTGATAAAAGTGTTGGCGAGGAAGTTGGCATTGCCAATGACCACGACACGCTGGCCTTTTTTACCGTATTGGCGCTCCAGTGCGACCCCAATATTGATCGGACCCGCCTTATCCTTGCCCTGGTCAAAACTGACCTTGAGGTTTTGTGCCCCGGCCGGAATCTTGTCGGACTCGAGCCAGCCATTGGGGGCCACATCAATCAGACGCCCGACTTTCCAGCCCAGGTCATCCGACGCCTGGCCATCGACTTGATGTGCCTCAGGGAACACCGTGCGCAGCATAAAGTTACGGGTAATCGGGTGATCGCCATACTGGCTGGCAAACGCCATTTTCGGGTCTGCTCCATATTGCTCGGCGGCACGGTCAACCACAATGCCTGCGGACACCTTAATGCCAAGATAATCCGCCACTTCCTGCAAGCCATGCAGATTATCGTCATCCAATAGCCACAACACATTGCCGCCCGCCTCGATATAGGCTTTGATCTTTTTCGCTTCTACCGCAGAAATATCTACCTGTGGCGCAGCAATCACCAGCATGGCGCCGTTGGCAGGCACAGCCTGGGCAATGGTCAGATCAGGGTTAGCAAATTTAAAGCCTTTGCTCTCCAGCTGTTTGCCAAACTCCCCCAAGTCATGGTTCTTGACGCCTTGCAACAAGCGCTCACCATGACCATCCAGATACATCACCGGCTGGTTGTTGGTACGCGACAGGCGCACCAGCAAATTGGTCATTTCCTGCTCGGCAAACGGGGGGGTAATGTGCTCGCTGCGCTTGTTATATTCAACAATGGTTTCGCCATCTACTTTTACGCCGGCCTCTTGGGCCAGTTTGGGCTCTTCAGACGGGTTGATAAACTTGATAAATACATTTTTCTTTTCACGCTGGTAACGGGCAACAAAATCCAGCATGCCTTTACGGAAGGTGTCGCCGTTATTGGCATCATCATTGGTGGCAAACACAGTGATATTGATGTCGCCATCCATCTGCTTGAGGACATTCACACTGCCCTGGGTCAGGATATTACGGTTTGCCTGGGTAATATCCTTGGCCCAACGGTATTGGCTGGACAAATAGCCCAGCATGACCACCAGCGCCAGAAACACCAGCACAAACATCCAGTTTTGTGCCAGTAACTGCCATCTAAACTTACGGTTAATTTTCATAGTACTTTCAAACTCGACAACAATGCGGGCTTAACCGCGCAAACGATCTGCATCCAGACGACGGATCGTCAGGGTAATAAAGGTGAGGATAAACAGGGCAAAATAAGCCAGGTCAGCCGTATCAATCAAACCGCCGGCAAATGACTGGAAATGACGCATGAGTGAAAATTTGAGCATGGTGCTGGTCGGGTCACCCGCAAAAAAACGATCCAGAATCATCAGCACGAACAAGGCAATAAAGCTCAAAATACCGGCAATGATCGGCTGCGCCGTCAAGCTGGAGAAATACAAACCCAAGGCCGCAAAGCTGGACACCAGCAGCAACAGCCCCAGCGAATTGGCGAAAATATAGCCAAAATCAATGTCTGCCCAGATATTCAGGGTGGTGAGCATAACGCCGATGTAAACCACCAGCACACTCAGGAACACCACCAGGCCTAAAAACTTGCCAATGACAATCTCGCTGATGGATAACGGTGCACTGAACAAAAATGGCAAGGTCTGGCTGCGGCGCTCTTCTGAAATCAGGCGCATGGAGAGCAAAGGCACGGCAAACAACATGATGAATGAAGCCAGGCCGTACACGGTCTGACCCACAAATTGGGTGACCCCAATCCGCTCGGCCGGACGGATGGAGCCGGACATCACTTCAAAGTAGTTATTGACGCCATTGAGGTAGTAAGTCCCAAACGAAAACGTCAGCAGGGCCAAAATAATCCACCCCATCGGCGAGGCGAACATACTTTTGAGTTCTTTTCTTGCAATATTCAACATAGGTTAATGCTCTCTAAATCGACTTAAGCTGCTTTTGCAACGTCTGCCTCATGATAAGTCAATTGCACAAACACATCCTCAAGGCTGGTTTGATCGGGCGCAATGTGGAACAAGCCCCAGCCTTGCTGGACTGCTGCCTGCACAATCGCCTCGTGTGGCTGACTACCTTCATGAAAACGGATGCGCCACATGCCTTCTACGGGCTCGACTTCAGACACACCGGCAATGGCGGCAAGGCTAGCCACGGGTGGCGGATTGCGCAACCCCACCAGCAACTTGTTGCCGACGCGCTGCTGCTTGAGTACATCAATACCGCCATTAAACACCAGCTTACCCTTGTCGATGATCTGCACATGGTCACACACCATCTCAACCTCGGGCAAAATGTGGGTAGAGACAATGACGCTGTGCGCCTGGCCAATTTCCTTGATCAAGGCACGGATATCGCGAATCTGGATCGGATCCAGGCCAACAGTCGGCTCATCCAGAATCACCACCATGGGATTGTGTATGATCGCCTGCGCAATGCCGACGCGTTGCTGATAGCCGTTAGAAAGGTTTTCGATCAGCCGCTTGCTCATATGGCTGAGGCCACAGCGCTCTTTGGCGTGCTCTACCGCTTTCTTGATATGTTTGCCTGACACATTATGCAATCTGGCAGCGATCGTCAGGTATTCATCCACCGTAAACTCTTTATAGAGTGGCCGCATTTCCGGCAGGTAGCCGATCAAAGCTTTCGCCTCTTTGGGCTGCTCTATCATATCGATGCCGCAGACTTTGACACTGCCGGCACTGGGCGCGAGGTTTCCCGTTAACATTTTCATGGTGGTGGACTTGCCAGCACCATTCGGACCCAAAAAGCCCAACACCTGCCCTTGCTGCAAACTAAACGTCACATCGCTGACGGCTGCTCGCCCCCCATATAAACGGGTCAATTCAATTGCTTCAACTGTCAAATTTGCCATGATTTCTTCACACACCTTGCGACTGGGAATCTTGCATTCAGGCCTGCCCGCTGGCCGCCAAAACGCAAATCCCTAGACAACTATTTCACCAAAAAGTTATAGTGCTGTAGACGACGCTTTCGCCTGTACTTAAACGCCGATTACAATTTAGTTACAAATCGCACATTATGGATGAACTTGCAGCAACTGTCACGGACTAAACTAAAAATCTAGATGGACACCATCCACCCCAGTCACAGTGATGAACTCATTCATGCAACCTCTTTTTAAACAGGAATCCAGTATGCCTCACACCCGCCGCTTCAATTTGAAAACTCCGTCATTACGCCGTCCAAGACTGGCTGTATGGCTGGGACTGGGGCTGGCGTTGATGGGTAGCCCAGCCTGGTCTGCCAGCGGCACGGCCACCATCACGACGCCGACTGCAGAGTTTGTCTACAAATACCTGCTAGGTGAAGTCGCAGCTCAACGCGGCGAATTTGTACTGGCCGGGCAACTGTTTCTTGATTTGGCAAAACAAACCCGCGATCCGCTACTGGCTGAGCGGGCAACACAAGCGGCCACCATTGCACGCACCCCGCAACTGGCCTTGCCTTCTGCCGAGTTGTGGTCTGAACTGGCCCCCGATTCAATTCCGGCCGCCCAGACCGCCAGCCAATTGCTGATTGCCAATGGCAACCTGGAAAAAGCCATTCCACAGATCCAGAAAGTCCTGGCGAATGAAAATATCCGCGCCAATGCCTTTATGGAACTCAACAGCCTGATGGTGCGTATCACCGATAAAACCAGCGTCCTCAAAACCATACAGCAACTGGCCAAGCCTTATCCCAAGCTCGCCGAAGCACACTTTGCCATTTCGCAAGCAGCTTATTTTGCGCATGACGAGAGCCTGATGAAAGCCGAACTGAAAGAGGCGTCCAAGTTGCGTCCAGGCTGGGAACCACCTGCCCAGATTTATGGGCAAGTATTGATGGAAAAAGACGTACAGAAAGGCTTGGCTTATTACCGCGACTTTTTGAAAACATATCCGGAAGCGGATCAAATCCGCCTGGCATTGGCGCGCGCCTTGCTCATGCAAAAAAATACGACCGAAGCCAAGGCCGAATTCACCAAGCTGCTGGAACGTCACCAGAACAATCCCGATATGAACGTGATTGTGGGTTTACTGGCACTGGATGCCAAAGAATACACTTTTGCAGACCGTTACCTGGAGCATGCGCTAGAAGTAGGCTTCAAGGAGCCCAACAAGGTCTACTTTAACCTGGGCCGCTCTGCGCTTGAGCAAAAAGACGAGTCAAGGGCCTTGCAATGGTTTGACAAGATCACCGATGGCGAACAATTTTTGGCAGCGCGGATGGCGGCAGCCGGGATTATCGCCCGCCGCGACGGGGTCGATGCCGCGATTACCATGCTGGACAATGTGGATGGGCTCACACCAGAACAACAGGCCCTGGTGATTCAAAATGAGGCGCTGATGTTGAGCCAGGCCAAACGCGGCGATGACGCGTATACCCTGCTCGAAAAAGCGGCCAAAACTTTCCCTGACAACCCCGAGTTGCAGTACGACTACGCCCTCAGCGCCGAGCGCAAGGGCAAATACGACATCATGGAAGAGACGCTGACCCGGGTGATCAAAATGAAGCCTGACTTTGCTGCGGCCTACAATGCACTGGGGTACTCCTATGCAGACCGCAATATCAAGCTGATTGAGGCAAAGAGCCTGATTGAGACCGCCACCAAGCTCTCCCCCGAAGATCACTACATCATGGATAGCCTGGGCTGGGTATATTTCCGGCTGGGCGACTTATCCCGCGCCAATGAGGAACTGCGTCGCGCCTATGCCATTCAGCAAGACCCTGAAATCGCTGCCCACCTGGCCGAAGTATTGTGGAAACAAGGCCAGCGTGAAGAAGCGCAACGTATTCTGGATCAGGCATTATCAGCCAATCCAGGCAACGAAATCCTGGTCGCCGTGGCACAAAAACTGAAATCTGCCTTGTAGGCCCTATGCTGCCCACCCATGCGTTCACACGGCTAGCTCAAAGCTGTGGCACTGGCTTATTTGCCCTGATCCTGGCCGGTTGTGCAAGCCAAGCCATCCAGCCCACGCAAAGCAGCGTACCGCCAGCGGCGCTCCACCGTTTTTCGACCTTGCAAGCGGTGCAATCCTTCGCGCTTGAGGCCAAGCTTGCCGTGCAATATGCAGGCAAAGGTTACACAGCAAGGCTGGAATGGCAACACAGCCCGGCACAAGATAGCATGCGTATTTTTAGCCCCCTCGGGCAGCAAGTGGCACTCATAGAGCGCGATGCCAAGCAGGTGACCCTGACGGATCAAAGTGGCAAAATACATCAGGCAAATGATGTTTCCAGCCTGACCGAGCAGCTGTTAGGCTGGCGTTTGCCATTGACCGGTTTAAGCCAGTGGATTTTAGGGTCGCCCCATACCACCAGCCCCTTTCAGGCTAGCTATCTGGAACAGGGCGAACCTGCCCGCCTCATGCAGGACCAGTGGCAAATCGACTATGATGATTACCGCCAGGGATCACTGCAAGGGGTCTCGTTACCATTGCCACATATCACTCGCCTGCAGCAACAGGATGTCCGCCTAAAGCTGGTGATTCAACACTGGTAGCCCGGCGCCCTACACCTGCGGCAACCGCAGCGCATCGCATCAATTAGGGGGAGGCATCCCCTGCCAGCTTTAACAGCTTGCGCGTTAAAGATTCAGGCCATGCCGTCGATAATGGCTATATGCGTTGCAATCTTTTCACCCCTCTCTCGTTTAGAATTTGGCTGCTGGCCTGCCTGTGGCTGAGCCTGGCCTTGCCTGGCGTCAGCGCAGCTGCACAATGGTTGTCGATCAAAAAAACGGACGATAGCCAGCTCATGATAGACAAGCAGTCACTGCTTGAAGAAAAACCCTATATCAAAGCCTGGATCAAGGTCGATTACCGCATCCCACAAAAAAACATAGAATCGGTTGACCGCGTGTATACCCACGCAAAAGCACTCTGGTATTTTGATTGCGATAAGCGCAAGGCGGCCACGATCCAGGTATTCCAGTACGAAGGTGAAGAGCTGGTCTATTCTGCTGGCATCACCGCCAAACAAGCCGACTTTGTAGAGCCGTTGCCGGACTCTGAGGTAGAGATCACCCAGCAGTATGTCTGCAAGTGGCAAGCGAAAGAGAAGCAGCGCGCAGAAGCGATCGCCAAACGTGCCGCCAATCCGGTCATGCCAGCCGTCGCCAATAGCAAAGACAAGCCTGCCGCACCCGATAGCGTCGCGGAGCCAGCCCCTGCGCCCGCAGCAGAACCCGCCAAACCCACAGAGAAAAAAGCGGACAACAAACCTGCCAAAGAGGCCACGCCTAAAGAAGGTAATGAAGCCAAAGGTAAAGACGCAGCAGCCAAGTCCAAAGAGGACGCCGCCAAAGCCGGCAAGACTGAAAAAGCCGAGCCTGCGGCAGATCACACCAAACAAAAAGACAAAGGTAAAACAGCGGCCACAGATGACAAGTCATGGGCCTATAGCGGCGAACACGGCCCAGACAAGTGGGGCAGCTTAAATCCGCAATTTGCCGTGTGCAATGCAGGGAGCCAGCAATCGCCTATCCATGTAGATAATACGATTACCGCAGCCCTTAAACCGATCAAGCGCCTGCAAAAATTCCCGATCAAGAATATTGCGCTTAAGGACCACAGCCTGGTTTTGGACGCGGGCACCGGCAACATGATGGTGCTGGACCAGAAGCCTTACCAGCTCAAATATATCAGCGTGCATGTGCCTGGCGAACATCAGATTAAACAGAAGTCGTATGCTGCCGAGATGCAAATGGTGCATGAAGATAAAGCCGGACACCGCGTGATTATTGCCATCATGATAGAAGAAGGCAGCTCGCACGCAGGCATTGAAAAATTGTTAGGCAGCCTGCCCAGAGAAAAAGAGCAAAGCAAACCGCTCAGCATCCGGGTCACCCCGGCAGACCTGATGCCCGCCAAGCCAGCGTACTATCGCTATAGCGGTTCATTGACTGCACCTCCCTGCACCGAAGGCGTACAGTGGGTCATCATGAAAGAACCGCTCAGGGTTTCCAAGTACCAGCTGGCCAGCCTGCAACAAGCCATCGGCGCGCCCAACCAGCGTCCGTTGCAAGACAGCCAGGGCCGCATGGTGCTTGAATAAGCCGCCCACGTCCTCAGGCATGCTTTACAATAGCGGCCATGCATACACTGAGCTACCCTGCCCCCTGCAAAATTAACCTGTTTCTGCACATTACCGGGCGTCGCCCCAATGGCTACCATACGCTGCAAAGCCTGTTTTTACTGCTAGATCACGGGGACACCCTGCATATCCGTACCCGCCAGGACGGGCAACTCATCCACCTGAACCCGATCGCCGGGGTCCCGGCTGAACAAGACCTCTGCATACGCGCGGCCCGCCATTTACAGCAAGTCAGCGGCTGCACATTGGGGGCTGATATTAGCATTGAAAAACGCACCCCCATGGGCGGCGGCTTGGGCGGTGGCAGCTCGGATGCCGCAACCGTCCTCATGGCGCTCAACCAGCAATGGCAATTGGGCTATACCCGTCAACAATTAATGCAACTGGGCGTCAGCCTGGGCGCAGATGTGCCTGTGTTTATCTTTGGCCAGCCCGCCTGGGCCGAGGGCATTGGCGAACAATTATCTGCGGTTTCACTGCCGCCTCCGCTGCTCGACCAGTATTACGTGGTACTCACGCCGCATGTCGCCGTCCCTACTGCACAAATTTTTGCACATCAAGCATTGACAAGAGACTCGAAACCATTGAGAATAGCGGACTTTTCAAACGGCGCTAATTCCAGCGCGTTCTGGCAGCAAGTCAGAAACGATATGGAAGCGGTTGTTTGCAAGCTTTATCCTCAAGTCGGCGCAACGTTGGCCTGGTTAAAACAATACGGCGATGCCCGTATGAGTGGATCCGGTGCTTCAGTGTTTGTAGCCGTGGATAGTGCAGAAAAAGCGGCGCAGTTAATTGCAAATCGGCCAGAAAACACTTCTGGTTTTTGGGCAAAAGGGTTAGAATACCATCCGCTTTTTGCTTCAGTTGCCGAGGGTGACTAAGCCACACAATGCGTGTGTTAAAGAGAGTAGTAAAGACAAGTTTTTTGGGGAGTCGCCAAGCTGGTTAAGGCACCGGATTTTGATTCCGGCATGCGAAGGTTCGAATCCTTCCTCCTCAGCCAAACATAAGCGTGTAGATTTTACGATTTACACGCTTAAATTTTTTATAGCGCCCAGCCAAGCGCACGGGTGCAGGTTTCAAGACATCGTCATCGCAAAAAGGGTACAACGTTGAGTAACGCCAACATGATGGTATTTACCGGCAATGCCAATCCGGTACTGGCACAAGAAGTGGCCCAGCATTTGGGCATTGAATTGGGGCGTGCCGATGTCGGCCGTTTTTCTGACGGTGAAATCATGCTGGAACTGCTGGAAAATGTGCGTGGCCGCGATGTATTTGTGCTGCAATCAACCAGCTACCCAACCAATGACAGCCTGATGGAAGTCATGGTCATGGTGGATGCCTTACGCCGTTCATCCGCAGGCCGTATTACCGCTGCCATCCCTTATTTAGGTTACTCACGCCAGGACAGACGCCCACGCTCTGCCCGCGTCGCCATTACCGCTAAAGTGGTCGCCAACATGCTGACCAGCGTTGGCGTGAACCGTTTGCTGACCATGGATTTGCACTCTGACCAGATTCAGGGTTTCTTTGATATCCCGGTCGATAACATTTACGCCACCCCGATTTTGCTGGATGACTTAGTCAAACAGAATCATGAAAACCTAGTGGTGGTTTCACCAGATGTTGGCGGTGTAGTGCGTGCCCGTGCTGCGGCCAAGCAGTTGAATGCCGACCTGGCGATTATTGATAAACGCCGCCCCAAAGCCAATGTAGCCAAGGTGATGAACATTATTGGTGAAGTTGAAGGCCGCACCTGCGTCATCATGGATGACATGGTAGATACCGCGAATACCTTGTGTGAAGCAGCCGCTGCGTTGAAAGACCGGGGTGCCAGCAAGGTTGTGGCTTACGCGACCCACCCTGTCCTGTCCGGCGGTGCCGGTCAGCGTATTTCCGGCTCGGCGCTGGATGAATTGGTGGTCACGAATACCATTGCCCTCAATGCAGAGGCACAGGCCTGCAGCAAAGTCCGCCAGTTGAGCGCGGCACCGTTACTGGCCGAAACCATTAAGCGTATCAGCCAGGAAGAGTCAGTGTCTTCGCTGTTTATGGATTAAAACGCCATACATCAATTTGTAACGCATGGATTAATTTTTTGTGCTGCAAGCTGGTCGCGGCTTGCAGTTTTTAGTGCAGTACCGCCTTCGGGCGTTTTTAGGAGTCTCCTATGAGTATCGAAATTAAAGCCGTCAAACGTGACGTTAAAGGTACGGGTGCGAGCCGCCGCCTTCGTCGCGCTGGCAACGTGCCTGGTGTTGTTTATGGTGGTGAACAAGCTGCTGTGTCTATCGAGTTGGACCACAAAGAATTGTTCATGCAATTCCGTCACGAAGCGTTCCATGCTTCCATCCTGAGCCTGGTGCTGGATGGCAAAGCTGAAAGCGTTTTGTTGCGTGATTACCAACTGCACCCAGTACGCAACACCATTCAGCACATCGATTTCCAGCGCGTTTCTGCGACTGAGAAAATCCACGTGAAAGTGCCATTCCACTTCATCAACGAAGATGTGGCCCCAGGCGTGAAAACCGGTGGTGGTAACATCTCCCACATCCAGACTGAAGCTGACGTTAGCTGCCTGGCAAAAGACCTGCCAGAGTTCATCGAAGTGGATCTGGGCAAACTGGAAGCTGGTCACTCTATCCACTTGTCCGAAATCAAACTGCCAAAAGGCATTGAGTTTGTACAACTGGCTCACGGTGATGACGCAGCAGTGGTTTCTATTGCCAAACCACGCGGTGGTAGCGACGAAGCGGCAGAAGAAACGCCTGCAGCTTAAGTGGCTACGGCGGTTATCCGCTACAATAAACGCGCACAGTCATGTGCGCGTTTTTTTTGGTGCCTATCGCACCCCAATTTACTTAAAGTATATTTACTTAGCGTATCAAGATGAGTGGAATAAAACTGATTGCAGGCCTGGGTAATCCTGGCGACAAATACACCATGACCCGCCACAATGCCGGCTTTTGGTTTGTAGACCTGCTGGCACAACAATCCGGCAGCCAGTTGGCAGCAGAAGCCAAGCTATTTGGGATCGCTGGCAAATGGCAGCCTCATAGCGACAGATGGCTACTCAAACCCACCACCTTTATGAACGCCAGTGGCAAAGCCGTCGCGGCCATCGCCAATTACTACAAGATCGCCCCAGCCGAAATTCTGGTGGTGCATGACGAACTGGACTTGCCGCCTGGCCAGGCCAAGCTCAAGTTCGGCGGCGGGCATGGCGGCCACAATGGCTTGCGTGATATTCATGCTGCACTTGGCACCCCGGATTACTGGCGTTTGCGTATCGGCATCGGCCATCCGGGCAACAAGGCCGAAGTCGTCAATTTCGTCTTAAAAGCAGCAGGTAAAGAGGAGCAGCAGGCGATTGATGACAGCATCATTAAAAGCACTGGCATCATGGATTGGCTTGTACTAGGCCAGTTTGAAAAAGCCATGCTGCAATTACACAGCAAATAGCAGGCTTGAGAACCGCTTAGCGCCAGCCATGTTCTAGCGCGTCGTGCTAAGCGGATGACGCTGCCAAGCCTGATACCAGGCCACAAAATCCTCGGTACGTAACGGTGGCGAGAAATAATAGCCCTGCCCAAAATCGCAGCCCATTTCCTGCAGGATGCGCAATTGCCGCAGGTTTTCTATGCCTTCGGCAATCACTTGCATCCCCAGGCTGTGTGCCATGACGATAATCGCCTGGCACAAGGCCCCATCCTCACTGGAGACCCCCAGTTCGCGCACAAACGAACGGTCTATCTTAACGTAATCAATCGAGAATTTTTTCAGGTAGGATAAGGCAGAATAGCCGGTACCAAAATCATCCAGGGCGACCTGTACCCCGGCATGGCGGTATTGTGCCAAGCGTTCACTCACATGCGCATTCGCATCCAGCAGCAAGCGCTCGGTAATTTCAACCACCACCATGCCACGCTGCTCAGGCACTTTGCCCATCTCAGACAACCAGTCCTCCTGTTTGCGGTGGTCTGGCGCGAATTGCACCGGTGACTTGTTAATCGCCATCTGAAATTGCGGATGTAATGCATTGCGCCAAGCCTTGCACTGGGCAATGGCCGTTTTAAACACCCACTCCCCTATCGGGGCAATCAACAGGTTATCTTCGGCAATGCCAATAAACTCCATCGGCGGAATCAAGCCTTTGACCGGATGTTGCCAGCGCAATAATGCCTCAGCCTTGATTACCTGGTTGGTTTGCAGACTCACCACCGGCTGATACTCAAGAAAAAACTCCTGGTTGGCGATGGCCTGGCGTAAATCATGCGACAAGCGCATGCGGTTTTCGGCATGCTGCTGCATGCGTGGTGTAAAGTAGGTAAAACAGTTGCCGCCTTTTTGCTTGGAAGCATACATGGCCTGATCCACCCGCTTCATCAGGTCTTCTTTATTGCTGGCATCATCAGGAAAAATGGCAATCCCCAAACTGGCAGACACATAAGCCAGCGCATCATCTAGCTGGAAAGGTTGTGACAACGTTTGCAGCACACGCTGCGCCAGCGATTCGACATAGCCTGCCGTAGCATCTGCCAGCATGAGGACGAACTCATCGCCGCCTAACCTGGCGACTAAATCCTTATTGCCTACACAGGCCGACAAGCGTTTGGCCGCCTGCATCAATAACTTGTCCCCCTGATCATGGCCCTGGCTGTCATTCACCTCCTTGAAGCGGTCCAGATCGAGAAAGATAATCGCCAGCTTCTGACTGTTGCTTCTAATGGCAGAAACGGCCTGCTCCAGGCGTTCGAAAAACAGGCGCCGATTCGGTAAACCAGTCAGCGTGTCGACATTGGCAAATTGCCAAACCACTTCTTCAGAATGCTTGATCTTGGAGATATCCGCCAGCGTGCCCAGAATACGCGTAGGCTTCCCGGCCTCGTTCCGCATCAAAACCATGCCCCGGTCAAAGACCCACTTCCAGCTGCCATCCTTGCATAACATGCGATATTCAATCGCATACTGCTCCCGCTCCCCGTCCAGCACCTGCTTTTGCAAAGCCCGTACCGACTCGATATCTTCCGGGTGTATTCGCTGCATCCAGGTGGTAGGTTTGTGCTCCAGCTCATGCGGGGCAAACCCGAGCATTTTTTTCCAATGGTCAGAGAACACCACGCGTGACTCAAGCACGCTCCAGTCCCACACCCCATCGCCGGTGCTCTCCATGGCAAACTTCCAGCGTTGCTCACTGCTGGTCAACGCCTGGCTATATTTTTCTACCGTCAAGCGTTCACGGCTAAGCACCATTGAGAGATAGGCCAGACCGGCAAGCAGCAGGCTGGTAAATACACCAATCACCGCCACTTCATTGGCTTCATCCATATCCGTCATGGCCTCAAACGCCTGCGTGGAGCGTGCACGCATACTCCACAAGTGGCCGTGCATATTGAGCGTCTGTGCTGCACTAAAACGGGCTGCGCGTTCATGCGGATGTTCGTCATTGTGGCTAGGGCTATGATAAAGCGGTATCTGCCCGTCTTTGCCGTTCAAATCAAACACATCAAAATGCACCTGCCGCTGCTCAACTACTTGCAATGCTTCTGCCAGAAACGCATGGATATCAAAACGCAAAAATACCCAACCGTTCAACATGCGGCGGCGTTCGGTTGCCGCAATTTCATCCGGCCGCCCGTGATACACCGGCGCATGCAAAAAGTACTGGCGCCCGCTTGGCTGGCTGACAGAGGCCTGCCCAGACATCACCACCTCTTGCGTTTCACTCGCCTGCAATAAATCTGCCCGCAGCCTGGCATCCAGAAAAGCATTTTTCAGCAAGACTTCCTGGTTCTGGTCATTGCGCGGTTCAATATAAAGCACCGGGGCCAGCTCATCATCGCCCTGCACAAACTCCAGCTTGGCCAGCAGGCTTTTCACTGGCATTTCGAGTTCTTTAAACGTCTCAGGATAATTGAGGTGGATATACTTGATAAAGCCAATCGCATTCAAACTGCCGAACTGGGCACTTTGCGTGTAGTCATCGACAAACTGGCGGAACTCTTTGGAGGAAACAAACTGCGAGGAAAGATAAAGATGCTCAACCCCGGTCAACACCTGGCGGTAAGCGTCCATGCGATGCTGAATGGCCTCGGTCGCCGACAGCATGGCCTGACGGAACTTGAACGCCTGCAAGGCTTCTGCATGCTCACGCGCATTCAGCCACAGAACAAAAGTCAGCTGCAAGCCGCAGACCAAAATCACGGCAGCCAGCCAGCGCGACGTCAACAGTTGTTGCCATGAGGCAATCTTCATGCGAAACATCTATCATCCTTTATCAGGAAGTCGCATGACACCATTCAGTATCCCCCGGTCATGCGATTAATTGTTGAGGTTAAAACTTAATCCTGTTCAGGATTTAAGTCAAATCAAGATTGTTTCTGGCTCTATCTTGTGACTAACGGTAAAATATTGGTTTTATTGACTCTTTGCTGCCGTCTCATGCGGCAGCAATCTTCACGCTAAGGTTCATCCATTATGAAATGCGGTATTGTCGGCCTGCCCAATGTAGGCAAATCCACCCTGTTTAACGCCATCACCAAAGCGGGCATCGCCGCAGAGAACTATCCCTTCTGTACGATTGAGCCTAACGTCGGCATCGTTGAAGTTCCCGACCAGCGCATGCAACCGCTGATCGACATTGTCAAACCGCAAAAAACCCAACCGGCCATTGTGGAGTTCGTCGACATTGCCGGCCTGGTGGCTGGCGCTTCCAAAGGTGAAGGCCTGGGCAACAAGTTCCTGGCCAACATCCGTGAAACCGACGCGATTGCACACGTGGTGCGCTGCTTTGAAGACGGCAACGTCATTCACGTCGCAGGCAAGGTAGACCCGCTCGCCGACATTGAAGTCATTAACACCGAACTGGCGCTGGCCGACATGGAAACGGTCGAAAAAACCATGCAGCGCGAAGGCAAAAAAGCCAAAAGCGGTGACAAAGACGCCATTGCGCTGATCAAAGTGCTGGATAAAGTGCTGCCTTGCCTCAACGAAGCTAAAGCCGTGCGCACCCTCAATCTGGATGCCGAAGAACTCAATTTGCTCAAACCGCTGTGCCTGATTACCGTCAAACCCGTGATGTATATCACCAACGTGACTGAAGACGGCTTCGAAAACAACCCGCATCTAGACAAAGTGCTTGCCTTGGCCAAAACCGAAAAAGCCCCCGTTGTCACCATCTGCGCAAAAATTGAAGGCGAAATTGCTGAGCTGGACGACGCCGATAAACTCGAATTCTTACAAGAGCTTGGACAAGAAGAACCTGGCCTCAACCGCGTCATCCGTGCCGCTTATGACCTGCTTGGCCTGCAAACCTACTTTACCGCTGGCGTTCAAGAAGTGCGCGCCTGGACCGTGAAAAAAGGCGCCACTGCCCCACAAGCCGCTGGCGTCATCCACACCGATTTTGAACGTGGCTTTATCCGAGCCGAAGTGATTGCTTACAACGATTACGTGCAATACAAAGGCGAAAAAGGCGCACAAGAGGCCGGTAAAATGCGCCTCGAAGGCAAGGAATACATCGTGCAAGATGGCGACGTCATGCACTTCAGATTCAATGTCTAAAGCATTAGGCTAAAAACAAAAGGCTGGAGCGATCTCCAGCCTTTTTTATAGGCAGCTTAAGAGGCCTTAAACACCGCATAACGCGGGTCATGTATCACCTTGATAAACCGCTTGAGCAATTCAGGATCCAGCTTGCTGCCAGACTCACTTTCCATAATGCGTAAAATTTCATCGTGTGGCCGCGCGCCCTGGTACACCCGCCGCACCGCCATCGCATCATAGTTATCCACCACTGTCACAATGCGTGACAATAACGGGATCGCTTCGCCAACCAAATGGCCTGGATAGCCGCTGCCATCAAACCACTCATGATGATGACGCACGATGTCCGCAATCCGCTTAGCATCCTCATGCTCATAGACCTCAATCAAATTCGCCCCCACCGACGGATGTGTTTGCATGATGGCAAACTCCTCATCATTGAGCTTGCTAGGTTTCATTAATACGGCATCCGGCACCACAATCTTGCCTATGTCATGCAAACAAGCACCTAACTCTAAAGCATCCAGCTCCTGGCGAGTTAAACCAATATCCAGCCCGATCCCATGAGAAAGCGCCATTACACGGTCGCTGTGCAAGCGTGTATACGCATCCCGCATCCGCAAAGCATCGGCAAATACCTTGCCTAAATGCAAGACCCCGCTGTGATTGCTGACAGCCTCGCTCATCGCATCCCCGAGTTTTAATTGATTTATACGGTTTAGCATACTCCCAAAATGAATCCCCTGAAAACCCTAACAGCCTCAATTCAAGAAAATGCGTAGTAAAAAAGGTCACAAAGGGTTGTTGTCGTGCCCTGATACAACTGCTATAATCGCGGTCTTTCAAATCTGGTGATGTAGCTCAGCTGGTTAGAGCACAGGATTCATAATCCTGGGGTCGAGGGTTCAAGTCCCTCTTTCACCACCAAAATACTACTTCATGACGTGTCATGAAGCCTCAAAAGCCCCGTAGATATTAGCTTCGGGGCTTTTTTATTGCCTTCAGCAGTATGACCTCACTTTTTGATACCCCCAAACTAACAAGAGTATCTTCTGAAGTAAGTGGTGGCGGTTTAAATATCGTTTCGACAATAAAAAAATTCTTTCTCTTGGTACTAGCTTGGAGCGTTGATTAGGCGGTGCTACGCCCTCAGCTAATTGATGAATAACTACCCAATTACATGTAGTTTTATTGCTGGTATCGAGAACTCAGTCCCAAAGTGATATAAATCCAACAAAATATCACTCACTCATGGCAATCTCATAGCCTCTTTAGAATCAGCTTGATTTTGAATTAATATTCAATAAAATGAACATTAAGTATTTTTAATATCATTTTATTGATGCCAAAAAATTCGAATTCAATTATCAGTGCAAATCCAGAGACGCTTAAGTCTTTGGAAAATCTTGGCCTCCGAATACGTGCCAATCGCATCGCCCAGGGGTGGACGATCAAAGACATGGCAGACCGTCTCTTTTGCTCCCAAAACACTTACCGGGGGATTGAGGCAGGCAAGCCTACAGCGAGCATTGGGATCATCGCCAATGCTTTGTGGTTATTTGGTCAGATTGACTCTTTAAATGCGCTGGCACCAGTGCCATTGAGCGCAAACTCCACGATTCGCGTCAGAAAATCTAAAACCAAACCAACTGCAGGAGTCATCTCAGATGATGAGCGCAACTTCTGATCGCAGGATATATGTAGGCCTGGCAAATGCACCTGACCAGGCTCCCACCCCGGTAGGCCTGCTAAAAATAGCGCGTAGAGGCGTGATTGAATCAGGAGAGTATGCGTATGGTAAACAATACCTCGCCTCGCCGAATGCAATTGCCTTAAATAATGAATTCATGCCTTTGAGTAGTGCGATCATGTCACTCCCTGAACGGCGGATCAGAGAGGGGGGAGCCTTACCCCTGACGCTCCGCGATGCACTGCCAGATAGCTGGGGTCGTAGAGTGCTGGAGGCACAATATGGCCGCACATTGGATGATATTGATGCTTTGCTATTCACAAACACCCATCGCGTAGGTGCCATGTGCTTTAGTGAAGCACTCCCTCTGGCGTCATTCGATCCTGACACCGCCTTAATGACCTTGGAAGAGATGTCTGCTGCGGTCAGAATGCTTGAGCTTTCAATGGAGGTCACACCAGAAATGCGCCGATTACTTCAGCGCGGCGGAACGCTCGGCGGTGCGAGGCCAAAAGCGACTTTTGTGCATGACAATCAACAATGGATTGCAAAGTTTCCTGCGCAAGGCGATGACCATGATGTGGAGTTGCTGGAGATATGCTTATTAAAACTCGCTGAGCTGTGTGGAATTGAAGTCTCCCCTGCCCACCTCGAAAAAATCCCTCATGGACATGCACTCCTGCTTAAACGCTTTGACCGTACGGGCGACATTCATCACGAGCGCCGCATACATTACCTATCTGCATCGGCACTCTTAAATGTACCTTATGAAAGTGATGGCGGCAGTTATATTGAATTTGCACAGACCATACGCAAGCTTTCAATCAACCCTAAGCACGACCTGGATCAGCTATACAGAAGAATGATTTTCAATCTGATGGTAGACAATACAGACGATCACGTGAAAAACCATGGCATGCTGCACGTGAGCCAGGGTCACTACAAACTGGCACCGGCGTTTGATGTGGTCATGCAACTCACAAACCTGGGCTATCAGCAACTCGCCATCACGCCAGGCAATCACACATCCAGTTTACAGTTAGCTCTAGATGCTGCCCCCCACTTTGGGCTCGGTATTCATGAGGCGAGTCATCTCATCAGCACTATTCAAGAAACCGTTCATCAACAAATCATCAGCATTGCTGATCACTTTGGCGCAAACCAAGTGCTTAAGACGCGCATACAACAATGCATAAATCGTCAACAGGAAGTGATTAACGCATAGTGATATGTCTTCAATGACAGAATTCAGTTGACTGTCACGGCGGTTGGGGTAAGTTAGATTTATTTAACTATAAATAATGATTTAAATCATTGCATTACACATAGTGCTGAGTGGTCTCTTTCACCACCAAATTCCAAAGCGGCTTCCAGAAATGGGAGCCGTTTTTATTTATCGCGACCTGCTGTAAAGCACCCTATTTCAAGCACATGCAAAGTTAAATGAATTTAAACCTGTGGGCATAGTCACATTGATACCAATCAATTAGACAATAAGGAAAACACATGCACGTAAGCTTTGAAGTCGCACAAGAAATCATTGAAAAAGCCGTTGAGAAATCCAAACAAATCGGCGTCAAGATGTGTATCGCCGTACTGGACTCTGGTGGCAACCTGAAAAGCTTCACCCGAATGGATGATGCTTGGGTCGGCAGTATTGATATCGCCATCAAAAAAGCAAAAACCGCTTGTTACTTCGCCATGCCTTCGGGTGAAATCGGTAAGCTTTCAGTCCCTGGCTCACCTTTATATGGCATTGAGCATTCCAATGATGGCTTGATTACTTTCCCAGGCGGCTTACCCATTGTGGATGAAGAAGGGATGCTCATTGGAGCAATTGGCGTCAGCGGGGATACGGTTGAGAATGATCATTTGGTTGCGCAGGCGGGCGTGAATGTCGCGGGTGTTTGTGATGTGCCTAAGCACCCCTGGAGGACTTAGTTTCATACTCTTAGATTGTCAAATGGACAAAATCATCTTGTTAGAGCACAAAACTAATAATCCGAGGTTGAGATTGAACTCCTCTTTCCCAGAAAATTAAAGAACTATTGACTCAAAATCAACGGCTTTATTTTTATTACTGGCCCGAAATTAAACTTCCTAAATCAAGCTTCGAAGTGAGGTTGAGAAATTTCTTTTAAGCTAAGAGGTAATTATTAACTCTTCAAATGTATTACGTCCATTCTTGCTGGCTGATATAGAGCTATATCTTGATACGACCAACTTTTTGAATCGTTTTGAATACAATTTTTTTACAGAAGGATGATTCGCATTAGTTACTAAAACTTGAACACCTCGCTTTCCTGCCCTCTCTATAGATTCTGCGAGTCTTTCTTGATCTTCCCATGAAAATAGAACCTCATTATATTTAACGAAACCATTAATATTATGACGAACAGTATATGGCGGATCAACAAAGAGGAAGTCGCCTTTCTCAGTCCGATCTATAGTTTCTTCAAAATCGTTCTGCCAATGTTTGCACCCGCAGTATTGCCTACTACGCCTGTATTGGCATTAACTGCATAGTTGTTGCCAGTGCCCGTGACGACACGTAGTGAAGCATTCCCAGCAAAATCTGCAACCGGGTTAAAGTCGATACCGATAGATTGCCCAGCCAGGGAAGCACCGGTGAGGTTGCTC
Organism: Methylophilus sp. 3sh_L; assembly: GCF_046766015.1. NCBI lineage: Bacteria > Pseudomonadati > Pseudomonadota > Betaproteobacteria > Nitrosomonadales > Methylophilaceae > Methylophilus > Methylophilus sp. 3sh_L. The sequence goes on along the minus strand of NZ_JBKOUF010000001.1, from coordinate 549,737 downwards.
TTGAAGGTTGCTGCCCCAGTGGTTGTATTGAGGGTATACAACCTGTTCTGGCTGGTGAGCCCATAAACCAAGCCATCAGTTGGTCTTAGGTCAACGCCCAGCAATCTTTCATTCGCTGCCAACCCTGAAATATTGATGTAGGAAACTGCGCCTACATTCAAGGTATCAATCACAGCAATACTGCTGCTGTTCACGCCGTACAATGTATCCGCATTTACTTGTGAAGCCGCCACTAGCAAACTCGTGCCCAATATTGCCTTGTAAATTACACTTTTCTTCATGCTAACCTCTCAAAAATATATTTTCAGTTATTAAAATGACTTACAAAACCGTGTGACCTAAACGGGGACTAGCTTTATCAAAAGCCAACCAAGCCAGGAAACACAGCACTTACGCTCCCAACAATCACTACAAAAAACCGTTTTCATATCAATTCCTGAACGGCTTAGAGCAACCACGCTCAAGAAAGATTCTCACGTAACAAATTATCGCATTAACAAATTAGCAGTAATCGTGCGCTTAAATGCGCTCATTCACCTTATGCTTACTTCGAAAGTGAAAAACTTTTCTCGTACCTGATATACGTAATGCGTCTGAAAATGGATGCACTCAGCCCTGCATTATTTAGCCGAGTATTGATTAATCGTTAGAAAATGAGATCAAACAGATGACCTCGCGAATCGGTGAGCCAGATAATTGATTTTGAGAGATTACTGATAAAGCGAGGCAGGATGAAAATATATGAGTGGATCGACCACAGCGTCTAATTGCGTATGGTCTGCGGCATCAAAAAAATTGAAAATGCGCTCTGCAAGCCATGGCGATTCTTTATCACCCCGTCCGTAAAAGCCTGCATGCCCACCCTCAGCTTGATAATCCAGATGAACCGTGCTTGATACTTCTGCTTCTGTGGGTAAGCTTTCAAAGGGCACAAACGGATCATTTTTGGCATTTAAAATCAGCGTCTCCGTTTGTATAGCAGGCAACCAGGGCTTGGAGGCGTTTACGTCATAGTATTCGTCTGCACTCTTTGTCCCAAACAACACCGAGGTCACCGCGTTATCCATGTCTTGAACGGTACTGACCGCCTGTATACGTTTGGCATCCAGATGGTCAGGAAAGCGCTCGGCCATTTGCAACGCTTTTGGCTTCATCGACGCCACAAAGTGTTTGCTGTAAAGCAGGTAATTAATGCCTGTATCAAGGCTGTGAGCTGTTTGTTTCAAATCGATGGGCGCTGAAATGGCTGCCGCCGCTTTGACTAACTGGCGCGCCTCATTCGGGTATTGACCCAACCACTTTAGGAGTGCATTGCCACCCAATGACACGCCTGCCGCATAAATAGCGTGTTCAGGGAGTTTTTGATGAATGATTGAAATAAAGGTATTGATCTCTTCAGCATCCCCGGCATAGTACACGCGGGGCAGCCGATTGGGCTCGCCTGAACAGCCACGGAAATGAACGACTAAACCAAGCCAGCCACGTTGCTTGGCAGCAGCCATGATCACCCGCGCATAATGACTTTGGGAGCTCCCTTCCAAGCCATGAAATAACACCAATACTGGTTTATTCTGCGTGTGATCCAACTGCGCCAGGGGTTCGGTCCAATCAACATCCACAAAGTCTCCATCTGGCAACTCCCAGCGCTCCCTGACATACGACTGCTTTGCAACCTGCGGGAACAGGGAGGGAACGATGGTTTGCAGATGCCCACCGATTTGCCATATCGGCGCCTTAAACTCTTTCGCTGCCAAGCAGGTTGAAGCAGAAAACATACAAGCTGCCATGGTCAGAATTAAATAAACTAGCCTCATAAGTTTAGGTGGCAGGCGCATCAATAAGTCTTGATCAGAAGCGTGCAACCATTTTCAGTGCGGATTTCTTTGTGATAGGTCCCGGCGCCCGCAAAGTGATAATCACCGTTTTTACAATGAATCCCGTCCAGCCATACCTCGCCATCAACCACAAACGTTTCTTCATTTTTTTGATGATCGTGATAGGGAATACGCGTATTTTGTTCGAGCTTGAGCAGAAACGACTTGGCCTCGGCATCGCTTTTCAATATTTTTATTTGGATGCCATGCTTGATAGATTTCCAGTGACCCTGCTCTGAAAATACAAAAAATTGTGCGTCACGGCTTTGTGAAACCCGTTGCATCAGTTTTGTTTTGATCTGGTTTTTCGTCTCGTGCTTAGGCGCCACATCTGGCGTCGCCTCAAACAGCTCAAGAAATAAATCAAAATCCAATGATTCAGGTTTATTGGTTGTCATTTCTTTATTCAAAACTGTTCACCTTTGAGTTTCTCTCTTAATGATCTTTGTGCCCGGTTAATGGTTGATTTCACGGATCCGAGCGGCATGTTCATCAACTGAGATATTTCTTGATGCGATAATCCGTAATAAAAAACATGATGTAACAGCTGCCTTTGCAAGGGTTTAATTTCTGACAAAGCTTTTACGACGGCCAGCGACGTTTGTTTGCCTTGTAGCCTATCGTCCGCGGACAAATCTGTTGACTCTATTGCCCAGTCGAAATTAACGACCATTTCAGGCATCGCATTACGCTTTCTTACTGCATCAATGGCACGAGAACGGCAAATGATTAACATCCAGTTGTACAGCGGGCATTTGTTAAAATCGTAGCGATATATTTCCTGCCATACCTGATAATAAGTATCTTCAACCACCTCTTCAGAAGTACTTGGATCTTTGGTAATTTTCAAAGCCAAACTATAGATTTTGCTAAAAGTAGCTTCATACAACTCGTTAAAAGCATCCTCATTCCTATCTATTATTCGAGCTATCAAGTCCTCGATGTCATCTCTCACAATTCATTCCAAATTTTCTTTTGATATTTAAATTGCACCCAATTTTAAATACGACGAACAGCTCTGATTGGATGCAGTTTAGAGAAATAAAATACATCCCTGCATGACGCAGATCACTGTCGAGTGAGCTAAAAACGTTTGACAGATGGAAATATTGTATGAAGGCTGAAATATTTTTAACTAGCTCATCTGTGACCACTCAGCAGGCGTTACCCCCAGCCGTTTTGCAAACACACGGCTAAAGGCAGCGGCACTTTGGTAGCCCACTTGTGTAGCAACACTTTTGAGGGGCTTGCCTTGCCGGATCAGATTTTGTGCTATTGAAAGCCGCCAGTCGGTGAGGTAATCCAGTGGTGTCGTGCCCACCATGGTTTTAAAGTTGGCAGCGAACCTGGCACGCGACATGCCGGACGCATCCGCCAGGGTTTCTAATGTCCACGGATGGGATGGACTCTCATGCATGGCTTTGACGGCTAACGCCAACCGGGTATCGGCCAATGCGGCAAAAATGCTTTGCTGCAACTGCCCATGCTGAATCACATGCCGCAGAATCTGGATTAGGAAATATTCTGCCAGCCTATCCAGTGCGGGTTGCCGCCCCAAGTCTTGCGCAAAGGCTTCATGAAACAGCAGTTGCAAGGTCGGTGCAATTTGTAGCATGTCATTTAAAGGCACAATCACATATTCAGGCAGGGCTGTGGCTAGCGGGCTGCGTACGTTGGCGCCCAAATTAATCATGGCACACACCAATTCACACGGTTCACCCTCTACAGGGTTGAGCACGTGACTGCTAGGCTTGGGGAAGAACACCACGCTTGGTTGGTCTATACGCGCGAGAGGTTTATCCCGAAACATCAGGTCTAGCTTTCCCGCCCGCAACAAATGAATGTGCCCTACCGCTCCAGTGCCATCAAAGTTCACGACCTGGCAAAGATCACCGGTGAAAAATACCTGGGCGGAGAGCGAGATTTGATTCAATAGTGGCAATAACGGGTCCAAACGAGACTCCTGATCAACATAATGAGACCTTTAATAATCATGAGTATTGCATGATATCTCCAACGCACCAAGCGTTCCAATTTACTAAACTTAAGGAGACTGATCATGGCCCGTATTCAACCCATTAACCGTCAAACCGCAAGCGCAGAAGTAAATGCCACATTAGACGCTGTGCAAGCCAAATTGGGTAAAGTGCCTAATTTGTATGCCACTGTTGCCCAAGCACCTGCGGTGTTAACGGCCCAACTGGCTTTTGGCGAAGCGCTCAGCCATGGCCGCTTAACGGCAAAACAGCGTGAATCGCTGGCACTCGCTATCGGCCAGGCAAACAGCTGCCAATATTGCCTGTCAGCGCATAGTTTGGTGGCCCGCGGCACCGGCCTGAATGCAGAAGCGATTCAAGCCGCCCGCCGGGGCGAGGCCGCCGACCCTGTGACTGACGGTTTACTGAAACTGGCGGTTAAGATCGTCAATCAACGCGGCATCTTGTCGGAGGCAGATATCGCGGCAGCCTATTCAGCTGGCGTGGATGATGGCTTGCTGCTGGAGGTGATTGCACACGTGGCTTTAAACACCCTGACCAATTACACCAATCATATTGTGCAAACTGAAATCGATTTTCCAGTCGTCACTGTTTAACCCTGCCCCAGCAAACAAAAAGCCCGACCTCTAGTCGGGCTTTTGTCATTTTAGCCTCAGCTAAAATTATTTGTTCATCACGTACATGGTTACTTCAAAGCCAAAACGCATTTCGGTCGCTGCTGGTTTAGTCCACATGGTAGATCTCCTAGAAAGTTAACGATCAAACGTGTCACCAGTATGCCTGCCTGCCAGCCTTTTGTTGAGCGCGCTTTTACGCGTATGCAGCTCATGATTTTCACCAGCCTGATGTTAACAGAAGCAAATTCTCTGCTGCATCCTTCAAATAATTAATGAAAATCGTTATCATTACTATTAACAGAAGTTGAGCCTGGACTCAACCGTACGCCTCTCTGCCTGGCAGAGCCTTTTATCCTATGGGAGTTTTCATGTATTACCACTCATCGACGTTACGGCCGATTACACTGGCATTGCTGTTGGCCGGTGCGGCCCACTCTACCTATGCCCTCGCAGAAGCCTCTGCAAAAAATGATAGCGGGACGGACACCCTGCCTGAAGTTACGGTCAAGGAAAAGAAAAGCAGCCGTACAGACTACCAGCCGCTGGTGAATACGACAGCGACCAAGATTGCTGCCCCGCTGCGGGATATTCCGCAAACCGTCGATGTGGTCCCCGCGCAAATTATTCAGGACCAGGCAGCGCACTCGTTACAGGATGTATTGAGAAACGTACCTGGCGTTTCTCTGAACCTGGGGGACGGCCAGCGCGACCAGTTTGTGATCCGTGGATTTGATGCGATGGGCGATATGTATATAGACGGCATGCGCGATGACGCGCTGTATTACCGTGACCTCTCTAACATTGAGCGTGTGGAAGTGCTTAAGGGACCTGCAGCCGTGCTGTATGGACGTGGTTCTTCTGGCGGCTTGATTAACCGGATTACCAAAAAACCAGGCGAAACAATCCGCACCATTAAGCTTAACGGTGGTTCTTACAAACAGCGCCGCGGCGAGTTTGATGTCGGTGACAAACTGGGAGATTCAGCCGCGTTCAGAATCAATGGTGCTGTCGAGGATTCCGGCAGCTTTAGAAACCAGGGGTTTCTGGAGCGGCAAAACCTTGCCCCTTCTTTGCAATTGCAACTGGGAGAAGATACCAGCCTGTTGTTGCAGGTAGAAAAACTGCATGACCGCCGAGTGACTGATTTTGGCATTCCGGCTTATCGGGGCAAGCCGCTCAACATTGATCCGGATACCTATTATGGCTCACGCAATGCACGTGATGACGATTACACCGACTCGGACGTGCTGTCCGGCCGCGCGGTGTTGAAACACCAGATTAACGACCAATGGTCGGTGCGCAATATGGTGGGTGCCTACCACTATGAAATGGATCGCAACAACACGCTGGTTTCGGCAGTGAATGAAAACTTGCGGACGGCATCCTTGACGCATAACCAGCTATGGCGCCAGGACGATGGCTGGTTTAACCAGTTTGAAGTGCTGCAAAAAGCGGAATGGGCAGGCATGCAACATCAATTACTTTATGGCCTGGAAGTGGGTGAGCAACGCAAAACCATGAAGCGCTGGGGCTGGAGCAATCCAACCGTCACAGTCTCCCTGTTTGATCCGGTATTACCCAGCCTGTCACAGTTTGGCGTGCGCGGCAGCAATCCTAACCTGAGCAATCAGACTATCTTGCAAGTGACTGGCATCTACGTGCAGGACATGATCACACTTTCTGAACACTGGAAAGCCTTGGTCGGCAGCCGGCATGACCGCTTCGCGCAAAAGGTTGAAGACCGCTTGTCTTCGGTGAACCCCGAGCGCACCGATCATACCTGGAGCCCCCGCGCCGGGCTGGTCTACCAGCCCACGGACTGGCAGTCTTACTATATTTCATTGAGCCGCTCTTACCAGCCCTCTGGCGAAACCTTGAGTTTCTCACAACAGCAAAGCCAGTTGGCCCCAGAAGAAACCAACAATATCGAGGTCGGCAGCAAAACAGATTTTTTTAATGGCAAATTGTCTACCACCGCTGCCCTGTTTCATCTGGAACGCGAAAACATCAAGGGCACCAATCCGGTTAACAATGCGTTGATCGGTGTTGGGACACAATTAACGGAAGGCCTGGAGTTGACCATGACGGGTGAAATTGCGCCACGTTGGCAAGTGTTTGCTGGCTACGCCTATTTGGATGCGCGCATCACAGACTCAGTCGCGGTACAAAACGGCGTGGCCTTACAAGGCAAACGGGCAGCCCTCACACCGAAAAACAGCGCCAACTTGTGGGTGATGCATCAACTTAACGAAGGCTGGAGTGTGGGCGGTGGCCTGAATTATGTGGGCAATCGCTATGCGTCTAACGACAACCTGGTCGCACTCGGCAGTTATATGACGGCAGATGCAGCAGCCATTTATCATAGCTCGCGGTACGATCTGGCGTTCAATCTGAAAAACCTCACCGATAAGCGTTACTATGCGGCTGGCCACGGTACCAGCAATAACCTCAATGGCCCAGGCGCGCCGCGCCGTGCAGAAGTTACGCTGACCATGCATTTCTAATGCCTGTGCCAAACAAAAAGCCCGACATTTCGTCGGGCTTTTGTCATTTTAGCCTCAGCTAAAATTATTTGTTCATGACGTACATGGTTACTTCAAAGCCAAAACGCATTTCAGTCGCTGCTGGTTTAGTCCACATGGTAGATCTCCTAGAAAAGTTAACACTCAAACATGTGACTAGTATGTGCGCCTGCTTGAAAATTGTTGAGCGCAGTTTTACCTGAATCAGGCTCATGATTTTCACCAGTAGAGACTAAAGCATTATTCCGCCAGAAACGCTGCTACTGCTTGCATAAATAATTGCGGCTGTTCTGCATGCACCCAATGATCGGTGGGCAGGCTGACAAAGCTGGCTTGAGTGAAGTGCTGGCTAATTGTGTGCATGTCTTGCGCATTGACATAATCACTCCGCTCCCCGCGAATAAACAGACTAGGCATCGTCAGGCCAGTATTCTCTGGCGGCAAAAGTGCTGACTGCAGTTGCCCATAATTGGCTTTGAGGGCCGCGAGATTGAGCCGCCACTGCAAGCGATCATCCACCTTATGCAGATTGGTGAGCAAAAACTGACGCACCATCAGGTTGGGGATGGCGGGTGCGAGCGCTTTATCCACCTCACTACGGGATGCGCATAGGCTCAGGTCCACCGCCAGCATGGCGTCTATGAGCGCCGTGTGCACGTCCGCATAAGCGCGCATCGCCATATCCACCACAATCAGCTTATTGACGCGTTGCGGGGATTGCATGGCAAACTGCATGGCGACTTTACCGCCCAGCGAGTGACCTAGCACATGCACTTGCGCCAAGTCCAAGTGATCACATACCGCCAGCACATCGGCAGCCATCTCAGCATAGGTCTGTGAGGCATGATGCGGTGAGCGGCCGTGATTGCGTAAATCGACACTGATGACGGGGCCGTGTTGTGCAAGCTGCCTGGCAATACTGCCCCAATTGTCGGCAGAGCCAAACAGGCCATGCATTAACAATAGCGGTGTGCCCGTGGTGCCACTAGGCGCATGATGGACTTGATAATACAGCAGCGGTAAACCGGTGGTCATGATGTAGCGTGTTTGAAGGTGGGCAAAAAGCGAAGCCGCTATCTTAACGTAGTTAACCCGCGATTGAGGCGCTGGCGCTCAACCAATCTCTAGCCAATCTGTGTAGGGCATTAATCGTGTAGTGCATTAATCTGTAGTACGCCAGTCTGCCGTGATCCAAAGCCATCCTGATCCCAAGCCATCGTGACCCCCTGTGAAGCGAGGCTAAGCGAGTGAGTCCGTATTTGTCAGAAAATCTTCGTCAGCCAACTCCTACGATAGGATCAGAATCCAGTGTATGGCCTGCCCTCAGCGTTTTTTGAATAATGAGGGCTCCATAATCTTGAAAGGACTGCACATGAAAACGACATTGAAATCCATTTTGCTGATCAGCGCTTTATTGTTGCCAATGGCAAGCTTTGCTGCGGACGGTGACTCCATTGGCACCAAGGTTGAAGACACCGTCATCACGGCTAAAGTGAAAGCGGCCTTGGCCAAAGATAAAGCCGTGAGTGCGACCGACATCAAGGTGGAAACCGACAGCAATGGCCTGGTGCAATTGTCTGGCGTGGCCAAATCCAAGGCTGAAGCAGATAAAGCAGTGCAATTGGCTAAAAATGTCAAAGGTGTGACTGCTGTGAAAGACGATATTGTGGTCGCACAGTAAGCCGCCCCGCTACGATCTTCTCTCCGTTGCCCCTGTGCCACTTGGCCAGGGGCATTTGTTTACCTGATCAGCCCAGCTTGTGAAATGGTCAGTCCATCTTGTGAAATGGTCGGATAGTCTTAAGCGAGCGCCGAAGCGCCTACTTTAAGACAGGCTTCTGCACAGCGGCGGCACATTTGTGCACACATCAGGCAGTGGTCAAACAAATGTTGCTCGCACTCTTCGGCACAAGTGGTGCAGATTTCTGCACAGTCCTGGCAAACCAGTTCCATAAACTCGCTACGCCGCGCAATAAATGACGCCGTCAACCGGCAAAAGTCTGCGCAGTCCATATCAAGTTCTATGCAAGTGGTCAGCATGGGATTTGCCTCTTTTTCACAAGCCACCGCACAATTTTCACAGGCATCGGCGCATTGTTTGCACAAGGTCATACACGCTTGCATTTCTTCTTCAGTCATCACAGTTCTCCTTTCATCAATGAAACATACACACGTGGCACTCGCCCCTTTTCCTTCCACAGCCGACTGCAGGCTTAAGAAGATGATCGGGCGGCATGGGCCTGAAGCAATAACCATAACAACATGGCTTCAGGGCCTTGGGCACGCGTTATGGTTGCTTTACGCCTGTCCCGCCTTGTTGAGGGTCTTGATGAAAACGTTTGCTCTTTTCCATGTTGGCAGGCTTGGAAGGCTGGGCATTTTGCTGCTGACGGCCATTTTGCTGCTGGTCACCGGTGCCCTTAGGGTTTTGCGGGAGATTGTTGTTATCTTGCTGCGTCTCCAGATAGTTACCGTTTTGGTTGGTATCCGGCACCTGATTTTTTTGTTTATGCGCAGGTGGCACAGCGTCAGGGGACATGTTATCGGGTGCCGCGAAGCTGGGGGTCGTGCTACCCATTAACAGGGCGGCGGTCACAACAGAAAGGGTATTTTTCAGGGTATTGGACATAGGGGCATCCTTCTCAAAAAGATATTGATGGAAAACCTGCCTAAGCAGGCAGGCATGTCCCTATGCTAAGGATGCCTAGGCAGGCTGTATGTCAGCCTGCCTACGACGGATTTGTAGGATTATCACGAAGCGGCATCTTCGTTCCCGGTCAACTGGCCGTGGCTACGGATCCAGGCAATCACTTTCAGCAACTCATCCGGCGTGATGCCGTTATTCGGATCGGAAGGGTCCATCAAGCCTTTGCCTTTGGCGCCCATGCCGCCATTGGTACCATGCCACACGGTTTCAAACATGCCTTTATTGGTGGCGTCTTTGGCATAGTTATAATTAGGGCCGGTCAGCGCGGGACCCACTTGGCCGCCTGCTTCCGGTCCGTGACATTGGGTACAGGAATACAGCTGGAAGATTTTTTTACCTTCTGCAATCGCATCGTCTTTGCCCACATAAGGGTTTTTACCCGTGGCTAAAAATTCTTTGGCGGCTGGCGTATCAAACAACTCAGGCTTGATTTCTAGCGGTGAGCCATCCTGGGTGGTGACAAATTTAATCGCCTCTGTGCTGGACGCCGCTTTTGTGGTGCCAGAAGATTCAGCCGCGCCACTGGGGGTCTTGTCGCAACCGGCCAGACTGGCCAACATGAATACACCGGCCGCAAGTTTGGCACCGAATGCCATGGGCTGCACCGCGGCTGCCTGACTATTTTTTTCAACATGGCTTAAGCCCAGTTTTAAAGTCATTGTGTTCTCCTGAAATGGTAAGGGGGATTTCAACAAAGAATGTAGGAATGATTATGGTGAAAACCGCCAGCGCTGCCCATGTCACAAAGGCGCAATTTACTGTAGGAGTTGTCGGACAAAAAATGGGGAATTTTCAGGCCGGGCTGACCAAGGCATACCGGCAAGCCTGGCACACTTAAATGGCCCATTTAAAGAGTGTAATCAGCGAAGATCACCTAGCACACAGGCTAGCAGAAAGGACGCTGGACGCCACGACGCACCTCTATCGTCAGCGGAAGGAAAGGCCTAACAAAACGGTTAAACAGTCATTGTTTGCCAACCAGGACATCCAGCCCTTGTTGCTGTTTCACGCCGTTAATGGGTGCGCTGCCTGGCGCCTGGTGCTGTTGATTAGCCGGCACTTGCGGATTTTTATCTGCAGCCATTTGTTCTGGCGGCTTGTTTGCCGGGCAGGGTTCAGGCGACCCCGTATCCGGCAGCGGCGCAGTGGATTCGCCACGCGTATGCTGCTCCAGCTTCCATTGATCCAGCTTCTCGTGTTCGGGCTGCTGTGGATCCATTTCAGGATCTTGTTTGACGGGAAGCGCTTCATCATCAGGCGTAGGCCGTGGAGTGATGTTGTTCCCTGAATGTTGCGTGACGGGCTCAGGGGCTGGCTGACCAATCGAAGTGGCTGCGTGATCGGAATCAGAAGTCATGACAATTCTCCAAAATATAAGCTCAATATAAAAGGCCTCGCGTGCGGACAGTGGTGCACCGCCCATGCAGCATTCATCTGCGAAGCGATGCAGGACAATTAACCATTAATGATTTCACCGCCGTTGGGGTGTATTACTTGCCCGGTCATATATGAAGACGCCTGGCTGGCCAGAAAAACATAGGCGGGGGCAATTTCACTCGGCTGGGCAGGCCGTTTTAACGGCACTTGGCTGCCAAACTCGCTGACTTTATCCTCCTCAAAACTGGCGGGGATCAGCGGCGTCCACACAGGGCCGGGCGCAACGGCATTCACATAAATCTCCCGATGTACCAATTGCCGCGACAGCGAGCGCGTGAACGAGACCACCGCCCCTTTGGTGGCAGAATAATCCAGCAACTCGGGACTCCCCCGGTAAGCGGTGACAGAAGCCGTGTTAATAATATGGCTGTTTTTAGGCAAATGCGGCAACGCTGCTTTGACCATGTAAAACATAGAGAAGATATTGGTACGGAACGTGTGTTCCAGCTGGCGCTGGCTGATCTCGACAATGCTGGTTTGCGGAAACTGCTGGGCGGCATTGTTAATCAGGATGTCGAGCTTGCCCAATGCCTGCAAAGTCTCCTGCACGGCATGCTGGCAAAAGCGCTCGTCCGACACATCGCCCGGCAGTAACAGGCAGCGGCGGCCATAGCCTTCTACCAGTGCACGGGTTTTTTCCGCATCTTCATGCTCATCCAAATACACAATCGCCACATCTGCGGCTTCGGCAGCAAAATGTACGGCCACGGCGCGGCCAATGCCGCTATCCCCGCCCGTGATCAAGGCGACCTTGCCTTTGAGTTTTTCACTGCCTTGGTAACCCGCTTCAATAAAGCTGGGCTGTGGCTCCATGTCTTCTTCCAAGCCAGGTTGTACATGTTGATGCTGGGGCGGATTCAAGGTGTCTTCTACGACTTGCATACGATTCTCCTATCTTCAATTCAATGTTTCATACGGCTGCATCTGCGGCATGCGGGTTGCGCCAGCGTGCAGGTTGCCTGGGCGTTGCCGCTCAAGCGCACCGCCCAGGCCTATCCGTTAATTTCTTAACTCATTGGCGGGTGCCCGCGTGCTGGGGACGGCTGGCGCATGAGACGGCGGGTCTGGGCGCTGCTGTTGACGCCGTTGATCCTGGTTAGGCAACCCTTCCGCAGGGACTTCAGGCGGCACGACGATGCCGCGTTCGTCGCGGGTCGGCGGCGGAGGGCTGACGCTATCTGAATCCAGGTGACAGCCAGGCTTGCCACGATTGGCGGTATTGTCACAAGGCGGCACAGTGTTATCGACAGGCGGAACCGGATTTGCTGGCGGTGCGGCCCAAGCCACGCCGATCATGCCGCTCATCAATAGGGCGATGCATTGTATACGGGTTTTCATCATCTCTACTCCTCAAAAACAAGGGGGCTCAACAATATGAGCAGTCATACACCATGGAACTCATTGTATTCAGCGTTGGCGCGGGGAGGCGTAAGCCCAGTACTGATTTGAATGTAGGACATCCCGACCCGGCAGCACGGGCTACAAGCGGGGACGCGCGCCCCTCAAAAGGCTGTCACGCCCACGCAGACGGTGCGCAATTAACCCAAGTAGTAACGCGCTCAAACGGGCTATACAGTCCTGTCAGACCTGTCTGACAGGACAATCAGTCATGTGCCTATATTTGCGACTTGGGCGCTTTTCTTACACTTCAGGCCTCAACGCAAGCCACAGCACATGCTTTTTCATCTGCGCTTTTATGTTGCGAATTCAGTATCTTGCGGAGTCAGGAATGTGCATCCCGCCATGGCTAACAGGCCAGGCATACGGGAACACCCTGCTGCCATTCAGGGCAGTCCCGCAAGACTGAAGCGCCGCAAGTTGATGCAACCCGGATGACAAACGCATGGCTTTATTTTTTTGACGGAAACGCGGACCACAATGAGGAGTCTCCATGTATAACCGCCCTATTAATGTGCTGCCTTTGGATGCACGCCCACTGGATGTCCTGACACTGGAACAGTTTTGGCAATGGAGTCAGGCGAAGCAATCGGAAGATCACCCGGCCCTGACCCATGCCCGGTTATTGCTGAGCCAGTTATTTGAAAGCTATGCGGATGCATTTGCGCTGCGTTTGTGGAACGGCCAGATGTTATACGTAGGAGAACAAGCACCGGCCTTTACCATCAGCCTCTCGGCCACACTGGTGCGAGACCGCAACTTGCTGACCACGCCCCTGCCTTGGCTGGCGGCATACCTCCGCGGTGACGTCCAGGTGTTGGGCGACTTGCGCGCAGCCCTGCAATGCCTGGAGTACTTTCAAGCATTACCCATCCCCATGGCCACCTCATTAGCGCGTGCATTGCGCGCAGTGGCGCCGTTAATGCCATCAGAGGAGGCAGAGAGCAGTCAGCCCGGTCTCACCACACAAGCCTTGCGCCCTGAGGCGGCCACTCTAAGCCTCGATTACAATGCGCCCTCTGATTTTTACCGCCACTGGCTGGATGAACGCATGCTGCATTCGTGTGCCTATTTTTGTGGCCAGACGCGCGACCTGAGCCAGGCGCAACAAAACCAGCTCGACCTGATTTGCCTCAAGTTGCGTTTGCAACATGGCGATCATTTGCTGGACTTGAGTGGGGGCTGGGGCGGACTCGCTTGCTGGGCGGCCAAACATTATGGCGTCTTTGTCCATGCTTATATCCAGAATCCCGCCCAGTTTGCCTATGCCAGCAAACTGGTGCAAAACCAGCAACTCAGCCATCTGGTCACCCTGACCCAGGGGGATTACCGCGACGTGACCGCGCAAGGCGAGTATGACAAAGCCGTGTGCATAGGCGTGGCCGAACATGTGGGCGAACCGCATTTGCCAGCCTTTTTAAACAAAGTGCATGCCGCCCTCACCCCCGGTGGGCTGTTTTTAAGCCATGGCATGACTAACGAGCGGGCGGCCTGGCAACCCGAAGATGCGACCCACCGCCTGGTCAATGAGCAGCTATACCCGCAAGGCAAACTAGCCAGCTTTCCACAACTGCTGCAATGTATGGATGCCGCACGGTTTGAGGTATTTAACGTGGAGGGGCTGCGCCAGCATTTTGTACAGACCCTGCGCCATTGGCTGCGCGGGCTGGAGTCGCAACACCAGGACGTCACGCCCACCATCGGCGAGCGCAATTACCGCGCCTGGCGGCTGTATATGACTGCCAGCCTGATCCAGTTTGAACAGGGGTTGACCGGCATCCACCAGATTGTGGCGACCCGGCGTTAGCAAACGCGCAAACAACGTCCGGCCAGAGACCACAAACAGCGCATTGAAGAGGAGCACACCATGCACACGCACCCAAGCAGTACAACACTTTTGCAATTGCCATTGATCACCTGTTGCCTGCTCGGCTTGTGTGCGTGTTCACCTCCCGCACAATTACCGGAATCCGCCAGCTATGGGCCGGATCCAGACCTCTCCTCTTACCATGCCAACTGGTTTCCGACCATACATGTCGCCGAGGCCGTGGGGTGGCCAGAAGGCAAAAAGCCCGCCTCGGCACCTGGCACACATGTGGTGGCGTTTGCCAGCGACCTGCATCATCCGCGCTGGCTATATGAGTTACCCAATGGCGATATCCTGGTGGCGGAAACCAACCATCCTCCCAAAAATGAAGAATTCAGCCTCAAAAGCTGGGTGGCCAGCAAGTTTATGAAAGATGGCGGCGCCAGCGCCAAAAGCATGAACCGGATTACGCTGCTGCGCGACAATGACGGCGATGGCGTGGCTGACGAACGGCATGTGTTTCTCAAAGACCTGCATTCGCCGTTTGGCATGGCCTTGATAGGCGATACTTTTTATGTGGCCAATGCGGACGCGCTGGTCAAGTTCCCCTACCAGCAAGGTCAAACCGAAATCACCGCCGCACCGACCAAAGTCACCGACCTGCCTGCTGAACGTAATCATCACTGGACTAAAAATATTCTGCCCAACAACGATGGCAGCAAACTGTATGTCACGGTCGGCTCCAACAGCAATGTGGGTGAAAACGGCATGGAGGAAGAAAAAGAACGGGCAGCGATTTGGGAGGTGGATGCAAACTCTGGCCAGCATCAAATTTATGCGTCTGGCCTGCGTAACCCCAACGGCCTGGCCAGGGAGCCCCATAGTGGCGACCTATGGGTGGTAGTGAATGAGCGCGACGAACTGGGCAGTGACCTGGTGCCGGACTATATGACCTCGGTGAAACAGAATGGCTTTTATGGCTGGCCCTATAGCTATTATGGGCAGCATGTGGATGACCGGGCACAGCCAGCCCGCCCTGACCTGGTGGCAAAAGCCCTCAAACCGGATTACGCGCTCGGCACCCATACCGCCTCGTTGGGCCTGGCGCCCGCCAAAGGCAACCAACTGCCAGAACAGTTTCAAAACGGCATGTTTGTTGGCCAGCATGGCTCATGGAACCGCCAGCCTTATAACGGTTACAAAGTGATTTTCGTGCCGTTTGAAGCTGGTAAGCCCGCCGGGCAACCCATTGATGTCCTCACAGAGTTTTTAAACGAAGATGGCCAAGCCCAAGGCCGCCCGGTGGGGGTCATTGTGGATAAAAAAGGCCAGCTACTGGTAGCGGATGATGTCGGCAATGTGATCTGGAATGTCAAAGGCAGCCACCAAACTGCGCAGCAGACAGACCCCGGCGCCCCGGCTGAAGTGGCTGCTAGCGCCGATGCGCAAGCGGTCACCGAAGACTGACGCGGTGGCGGATATCCGCCACCGGCTTCCCGCACCAGAAGGGCAGGAAGCCACAGTGTTAGAGATGCATGATGAAATGCCTGGCTTTCGCCGGGTGGCCACTGGCAAGCAAGGGTTTACTTACCTGGATTGCCAGGGCAAGCCACTGAAAAACCGGCAACACCTGGCCAGGATAGCGGCCCTTAAGATCCCACCCGCCTGGCTAGCGGTATGGATTTGCCCGGATGCAAATGGTTATTTGCAAGCCACGGGCAGGGATACCAAAGGCCGCAAGCAATACTTGTATCACGCCCAATGGCGGGCGCAGCAAGAACAACACAAATATGCCCACCTGCTGGCGGTTGGACTGTCCTTGCCACGGATCCGTGCGCCAACTTAGCTCCATTAAAAAGGTGCGACAAGACCTGAAGGCGCCTGGGCTGTGCAAGCAAAAAGTGTTGGCCATGATGGTTTATTTGCTTGAACACACCTTGATCCGCATAGGCAACGATGCTTATGCAAGAAGCAATGCCTCCTTTGGGCTGAGTACCCTGCGGCACCGGCATGTGCAGATTCACCAGCATGACCTGCAATTTGGCTTTAGGGGCAAGCGTGGCATTGTCCACCGTATCCGCCTGCATGATGCAAGGCTGGCGCGCTGGCTAAGCCGCTTGCGGGCCTTGCCGGGTCAGCGCTTGTTCCAGTATGTAGACCGGCAGGGGCAACGGCATGCCATTGGTTCAGCAGAGGTGAATGCTTATTTAAGCCAGGCCTCGCAGCAACAAGTCACGGCAAAAGATTTTCGTACCTGGTTTGGCAGCTTGTATGCCTTGCAACTATTGCAAAGCTTCGCCCCAGTGGAACATGCGCACCAGGCAAAAAGAAATGTGGCGGAAGCGATCCGGAAAACCGCCGCCAGGCTGGGCAACACTGCGGCAGTCTGCCGCCGCAGCTATGTACACCCGGCCTTGATCAAGCATTACTTGGATGGAACATTGGCAGCCAGCGACCAGGGAACGCTGGGGGCCAGTGCCAGTCGGCGTCAAACCCTGCCAGACCGTCCACCTAAACCGGGTCGACGCCAGCCTCGCTGGCATGAGGGAAACACAGCGCAGCGTCCACCAACAGGCCTCAGTGGCAGCAGTCTCACTGGCTTAGGTTCTGCGGAATGCACGCTCTTAAAAATATTAAAAAATAATTGAAAGGAGTTTTGAGTGCCGGTGGCAGTGTGTACCGGTTTTAATCATATTGACACGAGAAGATACCGCCATGAAAAAACTATTATTGGTCTACGGCCATACCCTGAGCCACAACGCATTACGCATCCTATTACAAAGTGATCCCCACTTGCAGTTGGTGCATGAAGCGCCTTCAGTACGGGAGGCCATCAGTGTGATCCGCCAGCAACCGCTGGATGCGATTATCCTCGACATTTCGGCCCCGAATCAAAACGGCCTGGAAACCTTGTGCGATCTCAAACATGCTGCGCCCGGTCTGCCGGTGCTGGTGCTGAATGGCAGTGAGCGGCCGGACCGCATGATTCATTTTGTCCGTCTGGGCTGTCATGGCTACCTCCCTTATACCACAGACACTTCGCAGGTGATCCCGGCCATCCGCACCATTACGCGTGGCAAGCCCTACCTGATGCCACGCCACCGCGAGCTCTTGAACAATGTGCAGTCCATGCGCCATGAGCAACTGTCGTTACGTGAGTTACAGGTGTTATTCAAGCTGATCAAAGGGCAACCAGTCAACGCGGTGGCCCACGAGCTGGCGATTGCCCCAGGTTCAGTCAGTGTGTTCCGCTCAAAAATCTTAAGAAAAATGGAAGTGCCCAATAACGCAGCCTTGATCCGTTATGCCCTGGAGCACGGCCTGGTCCCCGCCCCTACCACGCTGAGCCGCGAGGTCAAGCGGGAACCCTGACAGGTCGCAGGATTAAAGTTTTTTGACGGCAAATTGCAGTTGCTCAATGGCCTCCCAGGAAATCAGCGAGCCAATCAGGATGACGCCGAAGCCCAGCCCGGCAGTACAGACAATGGCTAAAGTGAGCGAGAACAAGGCGCCACGCTCGCGGATGCCGAACACATAGCGCACGCCACGGTAGACCAGCGCGATCGCAATCAGCACGGCCACCCCATGCACCAGCACATTAAAACTCAGACTGGGTACCAGGTAAAACAGGGAAGTAAGCCATAACGGCGTGGTTGCCAGCGTCATTAATAGCAAGGCATCACGAAAGCCCGGTTTCACATCCACCATTTCGGCCAGGTTTTGCGTGATCCAGGCCATGACCACAACCACCAGCAATTGCAGAAATAGCAACTCGGCGCTCACCATCAGTAAGCGGTTACCTGGCAATTGGTCAAAGAAGAGCTTGGGAAACTGGTGATACAGCCGCAAGTACATGGTGATGCAAGGAATCAAAGACAGCGGTAGCACATAAAACAGCAATAACTGGGCAACGCCCGGTTTGGGGGCCGAGAGCAGCTTGGCCTGTTCACTACGGGGGGATACATAATCGAATAAGCGGATAGGGTTCATCATCATCTCCTGCATAGCACGATGCGTCATTATGCAAGCCGGCCTGGCAGCGCTATACCCGCAATCCACTGATATGGTTGTCAGAAATCACTGATGGGCCCTCCAGCGTGGTGCCCCTGCTTTCAGCGGGTTCTGACAGAGAGATCAGTCTGTGCTGACAGTCAAAAGCCGACACGCATAGCTAACATCAAGGGCTACCGTTTTTTTCATCAGGAGTATAAAAGCAAGTGTCTCTTTGGAATCAATGGCAAGCGCAATTACCGGGCTGGTGGGCCCAATCGACCTGGCTGGGCCAGCCGGTCAATGACTGGCTGACCGCCTTATTGGTCTCTGCCCTGCTTTACCTCGTGTTTTACCAGGGCTGGCGGCTGGTGATGCAAAAATTCGCCTGCCTGGCCGAGCGTACGGCGACCCGGCTGGATGATGTAGCGATTGAAGTGCTACAAAGCACACAGCAATGGACGCTGCTGCTGTTGGCCTTGCTGTTTGGCCTGCACGTGCTGGATCTCCCTGTCAAATGGGCTGCAAGGCTTGACCACTTGTTATGGATCACACTGGGGATTCAAATTGCGGTCTGGCTCAATAAGGGCGTCGGCATCTGGGCGCGGGAACACCTGAGCGCAATTGATGGACCAGCCCCGGCCGCTAACCCGGTCATGACCACCATTTTGTCCTGGATTCTGCGGGTGTTTATCTGGTCTGTGCTGTTACTGACCGTGCTGGATAATGTGGGCGTCAATATCACAGCGTTTGTGGCCAGCTTGGGGGTGGGCGGGGTGGCCGTGGCGCTGGCGGTACAAAATATATTGAGTGACCTGTTTGCCTCGCTCGCCATTGGCCTGGATAAGCCTTTTGAAGTGGGCGACTTTATTATTTTTGGCGATATTGCCGGCAGCATCGAACGCGTTGGCTTGAAAACAACCCGCATCCGCAGCATCAGTGGCGAACAGGTGATTTGCAGCAACACCGAGCTGCTCAAAAACACCATCCACAATTACAAACGCATGGAAGAGCGCCGTGTGGTGTTTACCTTTGCCGTCAACTACGCCACGCCAGTCGAAAAAAACGCACGGATCCCACAAATGGTGCGCACTGCCATTGAAGCGTTTGACAAGACGCGTTTTGACCGCGCCCATTTCAAGGAATTTGGCAGTAACGCGTTGAATTTTGAAACAGTGTACTTTATCAACACGGCTGATTTTAATCTGTATATGGACATCCAGCAGCAGGTAAACCTCGACCTGATCCGGGCGTTTCAAACAGAAGGCATCGCCTTCGGTCTGCCCACCCTCACCGTACACCTCCCACAAGCCCAAGACATTCCCTCATTGCAAGCAAGCGGCGGCTAGCCATGGGGCCTGCGTCGTGGGTAGGCGTCAAGGGATATTAGCCATTCCTACATCTGCTTACGCATTCATCCGATGGGGCCTCTGGGAGGGCTACGTCATACTACAGTCTCCTACACAACGATGTATATCAGCTTTTGGAGACAATCACATGGCAGACAATGACGACATTATTTCTACCCTCAATGACTTGATTGAGGTCTCTAAAGATGGTGAAGAAGGCTTTCGCTCATCCGCAGAAAATGTAGACGACCCTCAGCTCAAAGCCTACTTTATGCGCCGTTCGCAAGAAGTGGCAAGCAGCGTACCCGAATTGCAAGACTTAGTGCGCTCGCTGGGTGGCGAACCGGCCTCTTCTAGCAGCCTGGGGGGTGCGTTACACAGACGCTGGATAGACCTGAAAACTGCCCTGACCAGTAACGATACCCTCGCCGTGCTGAATGAAACAGAGCGCGGTGAAGATGTTGCACTGGCGGCTTACCAGAAAGCGGCTGACATGGATCTGCCCACCCATATCCGCTTTGTGGTGGTGCGCCAGCTGGAAGGTGCCAAACGCAACCACAATGAGGTCAAGCAACTGCGTGATGCGGCAGAGGCAGAAGCCAGCGCGCATTAACGCAAAACACGCCCAGTTTCTGCTCTTCCTCCTCAAAGCGAAACCTGTTTGCACAGGTTTTCGCTTTGCTTTTTGGGTGGCGCTGTAGAGGCGTCTAAGGAAAAAAGCATCGAGACCAATAAAGTAATAAGACCAGGTGTGAACGCAGCAATCTGATAAACACGCTGCTATTTTCGATAACGTATTTTCGATACATAAGGATCAGGAGAGGTCAATGAACCTTAATAGTGAAAAATGGGAGCAGCTCATCTTAGAATAAGCAGACAGGAATGGGCAGACAGCCTCAAACAAGCCAAACTCAGGCAAGCGGTGATTGATGACAAAATGCATTCGTTTTTACGCGGCAATGGGTGTTTACCTACGCCAGACGAACTTGCTCACCTGGAACATTTATGGGCACGCCATACGCAGGCGCTGCAAAAAAGTCAGCAGTTTATGCAATCCGTCATGCAGACTTACCATCAGGCAGAAGAAACCAGCCTGGACGCCCGCTCGGCCAAAGGCTGATCAAGTGAACGGGGCACACATAAATGCGCCCCGTCCAACTGTTCCGGCGACCACAGGCTGCTCACTCACCAGCGTAGCTTAGTCATTTATTCTGATCCCCAGTCCTCGGTCACTTGCGCTAAGGTACGGTTGATTTTCACAATGCCGCCTTCCGTCGAAATGACCCAGCTGACCGGGATAAAATGATGCACGCCGGACGCATCTTTTTTCAGTTTGATCAAGTCATCACTGACCAAGTGATCTACCACCGCGAAGTGCTCGGCCTGGGCTGTGGTCACCGGCATATCCGGCTTAATTCCGCTTGCTTCTATCATAGGTTCTCCTCTCATCTGTGATTGCTTATCCTCCGTGCGGACTGATCCCGCTTGATGACTTACATTGTCATCAAGTGGGTTATCCTCGGCATAAAAAGTGTCGCAGGCGACGGCCTTGGCGGTTATCACGGCAAGACTGAATCTGCTGTAGGAATCCTGAGAATCCGCGTAAGGTCCCCAGCGGGGGACACTTGGAGCAATAGAAACGCGGAACGATAGAAACGCTGCGTCTAGAAATTCTGACGCCAGTAGATGTGCGGCGACGACAGCGTTCCGTGAGCATTGCCCCTAAACTATAAAGGTCTCAGGCGCACATGCGCCTGGGTCATCCTGTTGATCAAGGAGCATAAGATGGCGATTTTTTATATCAGCGTTTGGAAAGGCGCGCCCGATGCCAGTGAACGGCTCTGGCAAGCAAATGTACTGGCGCTTAGCATTGAAGAAGCATACCGGATAGGCCGCACGCGCCTGGCCGCAGAACACCCGGATTGGGATTTGGCGACGCTGACCCTATTGGCCGAAGGCGATAGCGTAGAACCCTCTATCACCGTCTAAAAATTGTGATCATGGTATACGCGTCGCTAGCGGGAGGCAGCAATTGCAGAACGGTCCAGCGTAGCATTCAGCCACAGCCAGCCACATAGGCCCGACACCACAGAGCCCGCCAGAATGGCCATTTTTGACAAGTTAATGGCCTCCGGCATGCTGTCAAACGCCAGGTTGGTAATAAAAATGGACATGGTAAAGCCTATCCCGCCCAGCATGGCCGCGCCAAAAATATGCGTCCAGCGCAAGGGGGCATGCAACTTGCATAGCCCCAGCCATACCGAAAGTGCTACCGCCAGGGTAATTCCCAGCGGTTTACCGAGAATGAGGCCAGCGAGGATACCTTGGCTATTGCTGTGCGAGAAGACGGCCTGCAAACTACCCGCTTCAAGGTGAACGCCGGTATTGGCAAACGCAAACAGCGGCAAAATCAAGAAGGCCACTGGACGATGTAAGGCATGTTCCAACTGGTGTGACGGCGAGTCCTCATCCCCAGCGTGGTGTTTGAACGGGATGGCAAATGCGAGCGCAATCCCCGCCAGCGTGGCATGCACACCGGACTTGAGCGTTAACCACCACATGAAGGCGCCGCCTAACACATAAGGCACCACTGATATGACGCGCAGGCGATTGAGTGCAAACAGCAAAGCCAGCACGATGAACGCAGCCAGTAAATGTGGCAGTGAGATAGAAGCGGTATAAAACACCGCGATCATGATCGCGGCGCCCAGGTCATCAATCACGGCAAAAGCCACCAGGAAAACTTTTAACGAGGCAGGCACCCGGTTGCCAAGGATAGACAATACGCCCAGGGCAAAGGCAATGTCGGTGGCCATCGGAATCCCTACCCCTGCTTGATAAGGGGTGCCCTGGTTTATGAGCCAGAAAATCAGCGCAGGCACCAGCATGCCACCCAGTGCGGCAATGGTTGGCAGTAAAGCGTGATTCAGACTGGAGAGTTCACCGACATATAACTCACGCTTGAGCTCGAGGCCAATCAGCAGGAAGAAGACCGCCATCAGGCCATCATTCACCCACTCCTCCAGGCTTAAACCCAGCCAGTGGCTATGCCAGACATCATGATAGTGGCTGGCAAACAGGCTGTTGGCGATCAGCAATGCCAACACGGTCGTCAGCATCAGCAATACGCTGCTCGCTTGCTCTGAATCCAGAAAGCGTTGAAAGGTTTTGCTGATGAGTAACATGCTTTTTATATCCCTGTATCAAGTCAACATAGCGCCGCTATTCGCCAATCGCGAAACCAATCCCAAACATGTTTTGGGCCTGGTTATAGTCAAGCAGCGAAACCCCATAGCCACTGGCCAGCATGGCATAAAATTTCACGCTCTCGTTTTTAAACGGCTTGTATTGCAGATCGGTGCGGATATAGCCCTTGTTGTCACTGCGCAGGTTGTTACGCAAGGTGACACTGGCGGCGAGGGTGTGCGGCTCGTTATCCCAATGCAAGGTCATATCGCCATAGCCCATGTATTTGCTGATGTCCGGGTTATCGTCATCTGACTTGTTTTCAGGGATACGCCACCATGGCCGGACCAGCAGGCTATAGTGTTCATTCAATTGCCAGCCCCCTTGCAGGTAGAGCCGGTTCCAGCTGCGCGATAACGGTTGTGAACGGCCGTTGGATTCATGCACCAGACCCAGGTTGAGCATATTCGGCATGGCTGTCCACAAGCCGCCTTCTGCAGGCTTGTTCAGCCCCAGCGACAAAATCAGCTCGGGGGAATAATTGTGGTCGCGCATGGGCCGTGACTGCGCTTCGTTATACACCTGCCAGAACGATTGCTGCGTGTAAGCCCCCCACAAACGTGCGCTTTGTACCCACTGGTTTTTGGGTAACCAGTCTGACATATTCATCAGCTGGGTTTTCAGGCTGATCTGGAAGTGCAGGTCGTTATGCCCGAGCTCACGGTTTAGCGTGTTAGGGCGTGACGGCGAGGTCGGGATGTCATTGGGGTTACTCGAATAACTGGTGACAATGTAATTCAGCTGGTGGGTTTCCAGGTCAGTAAAATGCAATTCATCCTGGCTATTCAAATGCCATTTGCGGGACAGATAGCCCGTGTCTGCACTCACGCTTTTGACCAGCGCCTCCTGGCTGGGGGCCAAAATAGGAGCGACCACATGGCTGGGGGCATATTGTTCAGCCACTTTATCAAAACATACCAACCGCCGGCCTGCATCGTCTGCAAACTCGGTTTGGCAGGTGCGTAAGGCCGTCTGCATCTCGTTTACCAAGGCTGCCTGTGCTGGCCCTGCCTGCCCCAACAATAGGCCAGTCAGCAACAAGACAGCCAACACCGGCTCACGCAGCCGCTGGCTGCGCAATCTGCGAAAAAATAGCATAGAGATTCCCTTTTGGTTGCGCCCGAACTTAAGGGGCTGGATTCATCATGATGAGATGCTGTTGCTCAATGGCCTCTAACACCTGTTCGCTCAATTGCACCTGGTAAGCCGCCACATTTTCTTGTAATTGTGCCATGCTGGTGGCGCCAATAATGGTGGTGCCCACAAACCAGCGGTGATACACAAAACTCAAGGCTAACTGGACAGGCGTCAAGCCATGGCTGCGCGCCAACTCAGCATAGGCTTTGGCGGCCGCTGGCACAGCAGGCTTTTTATAGCGCTGGGCGTAGCCCTCAAACAAGGTCACACGGCCGGAAGCAGCCGGGTCGTCAATATACTTGCCGGTGAGGTGGCCAAACGCCAGCGGCGAATAAGCCGCCAAGGCTACCCCCTCACGGTAAAGTACTTCCGTCATGCCAAACTCCATGCCGCGGTTCATGAGGTTATAGCAGTTTTGCAGCACGGCAATGCGTGGCAAGCCTTGCTCGCGTGCTATCCGTAAAAACTCCATCAGCCCCCAAGGTTGTTCGTTACTCAACCCGATTGCACGGACCTTGCCCTCCTTAACCAACTCATCGAGCACTTCCAGCTGGGTCTGGATAGGCACCCAATTGAACGGCTGACCTTGTGCATCCTGTTCGGCACGCGGATCAAACTGGTATTGCCCGAACATGGGCACATTGCGCTCGGGCCAGTGCAGGTAAAGCACATCCAGGTAATCGGTTTGCAATCGCTGCAAACTGTCATGCACGGCCTGGCGGATATTGGCGCGGTCCATGCCGCTCGGGCCGCCGCGGATCCAGTGCATGCCACGGCGTGGTCCCGCCACTTTGCTCGCAAGCACAAAGCGGTCACGCGGCTGCTTTTTAATCCAGTGTCCCAGCATGGTTTCGGTACGCGTCACGGTTTCTGCCCGCGGCGGCACCGGGTACATTTCGGCCGTATCGATAAAGTTAATGCCTTGCGCCAGCGCAAAGTCCAGCTGGCTGTCGGCATCCTGCTGCGTGTTCTGGTCACCATAGGTCATGGTGCCCAAGGTGATCCGGGAGACACGGATACCGCTGTCTCCTAAGGTAATCTGGTCCATTAATGTAATACCTGTTTTTCTACGGGGATGTCCATTACGATACTCGAAACGGGCTGAGGTTCCTTGGCTGGCGTGGAGGCCAAGGTCCAGCCAGCCTCCTTGCCAGCCAGTAACAACATGCGGGTGATGGCCAGCACCAGCTCGTGGTTGACGTTCATATTCACATTCATGCCATTGGCGCACACCAGCTGCACGTGATTGAGTTGGTCGTTGACCGAGACAAAACGGGTCTCGACCACCAGCAAGGTTTGATCTGTCACCGTATTTTTGGGGGCCTGGTAGGCAGTCTCAAAATCAAGCTCATCCAGCGCCTCTACCGCTGCCGCCTCTTGTGCAAACTGCTTGGTGGCTTCGGGCAGGCTTTGCTCGGATAACGGGGCCGGACCAGACACAGGCAGGTGCGCCTCCTGATTAAATACTTTAAAAATCTGCCGGGCGACACGGTAAGTAATCCAAACCTGGATTTCCTGCTCATCATTGACCGCGGCCCGCATCAGCAGGCGGTCTTGATGCTGGTCATAAGAAAGATTGATTTGCTGTATGGATTGCGGTTGCATGCGGATTTAACCTATGACGGGATAGGTATTAGCATACCGTGTTGATTCGCAACTGCCTACCTCTAAGCATGCAGAGTTTTAGCCATGCGGCATTTAATGACATCCCCTGACCGCTTTGCATCAAAAACCAGCCTCCTCGCCAACAATAAGCTATCGAAGCAATATTTAGCAAACAAAATAAAAAATGTTAAGCATTTCAACAAATCCATTAAGATTAATTGGCGTATGATTGCGTTAAGAACCAATTTACCAAGCTTGGGATCAACTGAATATCTGCATTGATGGAGTCCGTACACTTGCTAACCCATAATACAGAGCTGGCACGTCTGGCGGCCGTTGAAAGTTACCGCATTCTTGACACCCCGCCTGATGCTGACTTTGATCAGCTGGTTGCCCTGGCTTCGACCTTATTTTCAACGCCGATTGCCAGCGTAACAGTGATGGCAGAAGATCGCTTATGGTTTAAATCTGCCAAAGGGCTGGATGTTTGCGAGGCGCCGCGCCAGGATGTTTTTTGCCAGTTGACGGTGGCACAAAAATCCCGCCTGGTGATTGAAGACACACAGCAGGATGCGTTGTTCAGGGATAATCCGCTGGTTGTCCATGCGCCGTTTATTCGTGCTTATGCTGGCATCCCGCTCATCAATGAGGAAGGCTATGCCATCGGCACCTTTTGCGTGATGGACCATGTACCCCGTCGCTTTAGCGAGACCGAACTCACGTTGTTAACCATCCTGGCCAACCAGGCCATGAAACTGATGGAGCTACGCAGGGAGATCGTGCAGCGGACGGAACTGAGCAAGCAGTTACAAGTATTTTATGAACAGCAGGCCAAAAGCCAGGAGCTGTGGAAACAGGCCATGGATGCTGTCGGCGATGGGGTGTGGGATTATGACCTCATCACTGGGCATTACTTTTTTGGCCCCAACTGGCGCAAAATGCTGGGCTACCAAAACGAACCGCTGTTGCCGCAATTAGAGACCCTGCGGGCGCTGATCCACGAAGAAGATCAGCCACGTTTCACGACCTATTTGCAAGGCTATCTCCAGGGGCAATTCCCTGAATACAAAATCGAGTACCGCATCCGCTGTAAAAATGGCGAGTACAAATGGGTACTCTCACGCGGCATGGTGGTGGAGCGCACCGCCGAAGATACGCCCAAACGCATGATAGGCACGCACACCGATATCTCGCAATCCAAACTGCTCGAACAATCCATCTGGCAGCAAGCGCATACCGATAACCTCACCGGCCTGCCTAACCGGCGGTTGTTTTTGGATCGGCTGCAACAGGCCATTTACAGCAGCCAGCGTGAACAGAAAAAATTTGCGCTATTTTTTATGGACCTGGACGGCTTTAAAGCAGTGAATGACCAGCATGGCCACCTGGCAGGCGACCAGCTACTGATTGAGATTGCCAGCCGTATCCAGAAAATGTCGCGACAAGCGGATACCTTCGCCCGCTTCGCCGGGGATGAGTTCGCCATTCTGGCCATCAATATCAGCAATAGCGAAGACATGGTGCTACACGCCAACAAAATCCTGCAAGTGGTGAAAGAACCGATCCCGCTCAATGGCTATGCCGCCTCGGTCTCCATCAGTATCGGTATCGCCATCTTCCCGGATCATGGTTGCACGGTCGATACGCTGATCCGTCATGCAGATCAGGCAATGTATGAAGCGAAAGAGTCCGGCAAAAATACCTGCGTGGTTTACCATCCACACCACCCATAGCCGCATTCGCTCATTTTCACGCTCAGTTGTTTTAAAGATACACTCCGTTACAAACCCAACCCCGGTCATGGGGAGAGTTTTGCAGGCCCTACTGTCAGAATGGCTATATACATAGCGTTTTCTGGAGGGCTTATGCGAGCACTAACATCCACACTCAAAAAAATGATTTACCTTAGCCTGGGCATCGCCTGCGCCCTCGCTAGCCAGCTTGCATATGCACATCCGCCCGGCCGTGGCTGGCATGGTGGCGTCGGTCTCTACTTTGGCGCCCCTTACCCGTTTTTTCCTTATGCCTACTCACCCTACGCCTACCCTTACCCGTATGTGTACAGCCCACCGCCTGTGGTGATTACGCAGCCGCAGTCACAGGTTTATATCGAGCAAGACAGTAACAACAACTCGAATGCAGCCCCAGCCACCAGCGCCAGTAACAATAATGCCTACTGGTATTACTGCGAAGCCTCCAACGGCTATTACCCTTATGTCAAAGAGTGCCCTGCCGGCTGGAAACAAGTCACCCCCACGCCGCCAGCTAATCCACCAAGCAAGTAGGAGACTGTCATGCATGTCACTCGTACTCTGACAGTTTTACTACTCATGCTGGGCCTGACTGCCTGCGCGACTAACCCCACTGGCCCGAGCAGCATGGCCCTCCCAGGCACCGGCAAAGACTTTAATGCCTTCAGGGCCGATGATCTCTCCTGTCGGGATTTTGCGTTGACGCAAATTGGCGGCAAAACCGTCAACCAGCAATATAACGCCAGCCTCGCCAGCACCACTGCGGTCGGCACCGTCGTCGGTGCAGCGATTGGTGCCGCAGCAGGTGGCGGTCAAGGTGCCACCATAGGCGCTGGCGTAGGTGCATTATCTGGCGGCGCCATTGGCGCCAATGCAGCCAATGTCAGTGGCATGAATGCACAAGATAAATACGACAATGCCTATTACCAATGCATGTATGCCGCCGGGCATAAAATTCCAGTGCCTGCCAGCATGGCAAGGACCTATTCGCAAGGCAGCCAGCGCGCCTCATCAGCGAGTGTTCCAAGCTATTATCCCCCGCCCCCACCTCCCCCGCCTGGTTATCAACATTAACCCTGCCGTCAGGCCGTGTGCCGCTGCCTGACGAGTCTCATCTCTTATGCCAGACCTGGTCCGTGAGAGGCAGGCTATAGGCGCCATTGCTTTCGCGCTGAAAACACAGCTTGCCAATAGACAGTATCGCAAACTTAGTCCGGCAGGCCTGGTCGTAGGAACATGCAAATCATCAAAAAAATTTTAACCCTCACCCTCGCTTTTTCAATCATGAGCTGTAGCGTGGTCAAGACCGCTTACAACAATGCACCTGCACTCATCGCATGGCGGCTGGATGATTATTTTGATTTTACTGCAGCGCAAAAAGCCAAACTCAAACCCGCCCTGCGGGATTTGCATGCCTGGCATCGTAAAAATGAACTACCGCGCTATGTGTCGTTGCTGGATGAGATACACGATGACCTCAGCCATGAGGTGAGCGCACAAACGGCCTGCCAGCGCATTGAATCCATCAAATCAAATGTGCAAACGCTTCAAACAAAAATCGTCCCCATCATCGTCGACGTCGCCGACACGCTAAGTGATAAACAACTGCAGCAGTTCGAGAAAAAGCTGGAAAAACGCAACCAGGAATGGAAAGAGGAATGGTGGCAGGAAACGATAGAAGAACAGCGAGAAGTGAGGTTAGAGAAATCCAAGGATTTTGCTGAAAAAGTCTATGGCGATTTGAACGAAAAACAAATCACCCTTATAAAACAGGCCATTGCCAGGAGTGACATTGATCCCGCCATCATCTACGCCGAGATTTTGCGGCGCGACGAAGATACACTGTCTATCCTCAAGGCATTACGCAATCCCGCCTCGTCAAACGAAGAAAAATCGCAACTGGTCCGCGCAGGCTTTGAACGTATGCAAAACAGTCCGAATTCGGCTTACCAGGCTTATATCGATAAATTAACGCAGCAAACCTGTGAAACCATCGCGAGCCTACATGCCAGTACAACCGCTAAACAACGCCATCATGCGCAGCAATGGGTGGATGATTACAAGACACAATTTACACAGTTGCAAATCCAATGATCTTAAAGCGATTGACCTGACACTTAAAAGTCATGTCGATGGGGTCAGGGTAAAAGTGAAATTTCTTCACTTTTTACTCTGCCCCCAAGTATCCAATATACATAGTAATTGAAGAGCGATTTATCAATTAAAAGTCGTATCGCATATTAAGCCATGCAGCCCTTGGTGCCCCTGGCGCCAGAAAGGTTGAAGCCAGCCAGTCATTACTATTGTAATTGAACCCACCAGGCCCGATTGCGCCATTGATTGAGGGAGAAAAAGGATTGATCCCTAATCTACCAGCCGTGTAGTAATCTCTGTCAAAAAGATTATTAATCAATAATGTAGCTGAAAGTTGATCGCTAAACTTATAAGTGGAACTGAAGTTAAATACCGCATAGCCAGGGATCATGCCAGGATAACGATAATTAGGGCGTACAGCCCTGGGTGTACCACAACTGCTGTTGCCATACGCAATTCCGTCAACAACCGTAGGAATGCCTCCCAGATTTGCCTGACATCCATACTCCACGCTCGGCGCCCCTGCACGATGCTTGTTGTTTTCGTTGCCTCTGAGATAGCTCTCCGAGTGCATGACAGCAGTAAGCCCAACTGTCCATTTGGGTGTAATGTCGTAGGTCACAGTCGCATTCAAGTTGTGTAATGGAATGCCCGGAATACGATTGCCAGGCTTAACGGCAATATTCTGGTAGCCATTGCTGACAAAGTTACCAGTCGCTCTAAAGGACTGTATCACGTTGCCCGCACTGCTATTGTTTGGACTGGCCATTTGAAAGTGGTCCTGAAACGTTGCATCGGTAAGTGAGTAATTGAGTTTAAAACCAGTGTTTCCCCATTTGCCTTGCAAGCCCATTTCGATGCCGCGACGGCGGGTGTCTCCAATATTCTGGAAAAAACTACGCTCAGGCCTGTATGCTACAAAATAGATATCATCGGTCAATTCGGTCTGGTAAATGCTGGCATTCCATTGGATATCCGGCGTTATATATCCACGTGCGCCCAGTTCAAAGGTCTCAGACCGCACCTGTTTCAAATACGGATCACCAGACAATGTGGTAGGCAAACTACAGAAACGGTTTTCTATCAGTGAACGTGGGCCGAATGTAGGTTTTCCTTGAGAATCCACCCCGACGCGAACCGGTGTGTCATCATAAGCGCAGCCCAACTCAATCACAGTCGGCGTTCTGGCGCCCTTGCTCCAGTTGGCATAGAGATTTAAATTTTCATTCGCTTGCCAAGTTGCACCCAAAGAAGGATTAAATGAGTAATAGCTGAATTTTTCAGTTTCCCCTGGGCCAATGGCACCAGCATTCTGCGCCAGCTCAAACGAAAAGGGACGGTATCCAGTTGCACACTCGTCCGTCTCATATTCAATGGTCCCATTACCATTGAGATCATGACAAACCACCAGGGGATCATAAAAGTTCTTGAATTGCGTTGCACCAGCCAATCCCAAAATATTGCTGATGGCCAATTCGTTTTTTACTTTCGTCTGGTTATAACGTCCCGAAGCACTAAATGCCCATTCTTTCGTCGGTGTCCAGGTCTCGCTGAAATAAATACTTTTGGTAATGCTGGTCCCACTAAAGTCATTTAAACCTAACTTTTGCGTGGAGGCTGCAAATTCATAACCCACTTTATTGGGGTCAAGAATGACTTTTCTGTTGTTATCAAAGACACCCAATAATTGACCACTGTTGTAATCTGCTCCGGCCGAATCCATAGACATGCCTATCATGAATTTATGCTTTTCAGTGTTCCAGTTAAACTGAAGAGAGCCACCATCTGTGAGCTGGTTAATTTCCGTTTCCGTCACCAAAGCCACGGGAGTCCCTTCCACGTACCCCTTCTTGCAATCAGGGAACCATTGCAGGACGACTGCTTCGCAGTCGGCTCCGTTTCGCATGTATGGAATGCCGGAGACGGGGTCTCTCACTAACAACCCTAATGGAGAGCCTAAACCTTTGCTGACCCCTGAGAAACTTGTCAGGATAAAGTTACCATTGGCGTCCAAATTCTTATCTAGCACCAAAAATGAGCCACTGCCGGTAAAGCCACCTGCATCTACAAAAATGGCGCCTTGGTCAGAAAAGCTAAAACTCAGCCCTCTCTCACTCAGTTTGGCTTCCAACTCTTGTTGGTTCAATGATCCTGGTACAGCTTTAGCGATCTCAAGAGCTGCCTCGTAGAACTCTTGACTGTAGATAGGCTGTGCTGACAGCTGCTCATTAAAAGTCCAATTAGGCACTGTACTAGTTGATCCATCAGGATTGGTTACCGTGACGGTAGACTGTGTGATATTCGGATTGGTAAATACATAAGCGGTATTGGCTTGAGTACCAATCGCTGGACGGCTGGCATCATAAGCTGGATTGATGCTGACAGGGCTGTCAAAAATTGGATTACCATCCTGATCTGTGCCAGTTTGCGTGATAGGCCCATAAATATATTGTGCATCCCCATCTGCATCTGCTGCCATCTGTACCGTATTACCAAATGGGTCCACCACATCAACGGTTGCAATATTGTTAATGCTTGTCCTGGAAAGGTCCAAATCTGGCAGGCCATCATTATTCAAGTCTTGTGCAAAATAACCAGGCTTTTCACCGGGGTTGGGTCTGCGCGTCGCACTACCGCCAAAGTCTTGGTTAACATCACCGGTACTCGAAAAACGCCGACTTTTGCGGTGATAAACTTGAGCTGTGATGTTAAACGTATCTGAAACATCCCAAAGCGCATTAAGCTGAAATTGCTGCAAGCGATTACTGGTTTGGTCAGGACTGGTGAAAATACTAGACCTATCCTTCTCAACCATTTCTGTAGGTAGTAACCCATTCCCAGTCAGCTTATTACTCGCCAGCAACATATTCAAGCCCAGTTGCAACGACTCGCCACGCCACTCCAGTTTACTGAATACCTGATTCACTTTACTTGGTGAATTATCGCGCCAGCCATCCTCTTTGAACAAATTAGCGGCAACAAACCCAGCGACCACGCCATTATTGCCACCCACCGAACCTTGAAATTGGTTGCGTTTAAAAGAACCGCCTAGATATTCAATCGATCCCTCTTTTGAGTCAAACCCACTTTTGGTCTTCATGCTCAATGCACCGCCTAAAGTCCCTAAGCCAAATAAAGGATTTGAACCTGGAAAGATATCCAAACTACCCAGCGCATTCAGAGGAATCATGTCCCAGTTGACCACATCACCAAAAGGTTCATTAACCCGAATACCATCCAGAAAAACTGATAGTCCTTGAGCGGTACCTAGTTGCGGTGAAGCTGTAAAGCCCCGATAGGTCACATCCATCTGAAACGGATTGCCCTGATAATCATTGACATTGACGGATTGCAGTTTGGTATTCAACAAATCTGCAATACTCACCGCATGCGCCTCTTTAATCTCTTTTGCTGTGAGGGATTGTATATTTCCAGCCATCTCCTCTTTTGTCAGCGCCAACCCTTTCATTGGCCCTACTTCATACATACGTTGCGCTCTGACAGGAATCGCATCTAGCTTTAGAGTGTCTGCACTAGTGGTTATTGATTTTTTTTCAATCAATAAATGCTGATCCATTACTCGCCCTTGCAAACCGCTGCCATCCAGCAGGCGTTTGATGGCTTCTTTGCGGGTCATGCGGCCTTTAACGGCCGGGGCTTTTTTGTCGACGATGAGGGCGCTGTCTACCGTGAGCGAGAGGTTGGACTGTATGGCGAACTGCCGTAGCGAGGCCGCGAGCGGTTGTGCGGGCAAGTCGAGGTTGAGCGGCAAGGCAAAACTGTCATCTTGCTCGGCGGGCAGTTGGGTGTTGAGTTCTGCGTGGCTGGCAAAGGGCAACGCGGCCGCGATGAGCGCGGCGATAATGGCGGCTGTGATTTTATGATTTTGCATAGTGCATCCGTCAGTTACAGGGGTTGATAGAGGGGTAACTGACGAGCAGGCAAAATGCCTGATATGCGGGATTAAAAATACTTGTAAAGATTATTTAGGGGCGATGACCAGGGCATCCTGTTTGGGTTTGACGGTGACAGGCACCGACTGCGGCAAGGTGCTGATAAAACGCTCCAGCTCACTAATTTTGAGCACGGCATTCACTTTGGGCGTCTCTGCTGCAAACGCCGCATGCACGGGCGGGTTGCGGTAGCGTGATAGCGTATCGGCCACTTCAAACATATCCGCACGGTCAAACACGATGCGGCCACTGATAAAGCTGAAGCTGTCTGCCGCCTGGCGATTGACTTTGTGCGGCGTGCTGTTTGGCTCGATCTCGGCCACTTCACCGTTATGCAGAATCAAGGTGGGGGCGCTGCCATCACTGCGCCCGACTTGCACGCGGCCATGGTCGACACTAATACGCACTTTTTTGCTGAGCTGGTTGACGGCAAAGCGTGTGCCTAATACGGTGACTTTAGCTTGCGGGGTTTCGACCACGAATGGACGTTGAGCGTCTTTGGTCACCTCGAAGATGGCTTCACCACGACTGAGTTTGATCAGGCGCTGATGGCGATAGTAGACAATTTCCATGGTCGTGTTGGCATTCGCAGTGATCACCGAGCCGTCCGCCAGGGTTTGTTTTGAGAGCTGTGCCACACTGGTGGTGTGCACTTGCGTCGACAAAGGCAGTGCTTGCCACTGCACATATTGGCTGCGACCGAAAAAGCCCAAGCCTACGCATAGCAGCATGACTGCCAGGCCTGAACCCAGCTTGCTGAGTTTTTTGCGGCGCGCGCTTTGTTCAAAGTATTGCTTTTGCGACATGGCACTAGACAGCGCCTTGAGCCGCTCGGTCGAGCTAAAGTCTTCCATGGTGGATTCCACCATCTGGTAAGCGGCCTGATGCCTGCGGTCCGTCATCAACCACACTTCAAATGTCGTGCGCTCAGGCGCATCTGGGGCGGCCTCTCGCATGCGCATATACCAGCGCACGGCAGCCTGTCTGATCGCCTCGTCGTGCTTGTGCATCACATTTCAACCAACATGAGCTCACGCGCACTGGTGAGGTCCAGAATCGCACGCATCACATGGCGCTCGACCATGTTTTTGCTGATGCCAAGATTGGCAGCAATTTCAGGTTGGGTATACCCCTCAACGCGATACATCCAAAACACCTGGCGGCAGCGCGGTGGCAACTGCTCAAGAATCTGCTGAATCATCTCCAGCCGCTGTTTGATGTCGTTGAGATGCTCCACCGACATGGCTGGCGCATCCAGCCACTCGCGGTTGAGCCCCACCTCGGCTTCAAGCGAAATAAAGCGCTGCTGGTGGTGATAGCTATCCACGATGAGGTTTTTGGCGATGCTACGCATGTAAGCATGCGGCTCTTGGTCTTTGTTGAGGCTAGTGGAGACGGTATAGCGGATAAATGCATCGTGCAGAATATCTTTAGCCACATGCGGGCAAGCCACCTTAAAGCGGATATAACCGAGCAAGTCGGTATACGCCCACTGCAGATTAATGCCGCACCAATGCATTGTTTTTTCCATGCAAGGATTTCGCAAAATTTGTGCCATGCTATTTGAGCGGTAAAAATGGCCGATTCGGGCCGAATCGCACAAAACTGAGTGATTTCAGCCACCACTTTGGCTATAAACAACCAAACACCGGCTTACGCGCTACGTTTGTTTAAACGCACCCCACCGATCAATAACAAACCACAAGCAAACAACCATGGCAGGTGGGGCGGGAACTGCAGCCACACTATCAGGCGTATAAATCATCCTGTCGATTGCGAGTACCGCGCAACGCAGCAATTCGCTCGCGCAGACATTTATTCGGCGAATCCTTAATTGTGTTTGATATCACTATGCTTCTCCCAAAGCTTATGTTTATTACATTAAACGGTCACCAGCCCTACCACGATTGATCACCATTGATTCCTCCCAATATTCTCTTAAAAAAAGACCCTGTACCCACCGGAGGAAAGTGGCAGGTACAGGGGTTGGAGAGCAGACATACCTGCTAGCGAAAGTGAGGGATAAACTTTCTCAGTATGCCTGACTTCATGAAACCGCGTGTTATTCCAGCTTGAATGAAACCGGTATAGTGATTTTGAAGCTCTTCTTTTTTAGGCTGTCTTTGACGCCGAGTTGCGCAATGGCTTTTTTCACCATGCGCATGGCTTCTTCATCCAACGGCACATGTTTACTGCTATCAGCGACCGTCACATTGACCAACTCACCGCGCACAAACTGCGCGACCACCGTGGCCTCGCCTTCCAAATGACGGCGGATAGCAATGGCCGGATATTGTTTGCTTTTATTCACCAGCGAGCGCAGCTGTTCGCCGTAATCACCCCAGGCATCGCTATCACTTGCACTGAGTTCGTCTGACTCTGCCGTGGTTGCTGCTGTGGTGACAGCAGCGCTGGGCTTGGCGTCTTTAGCCGTGTTTTCATTGCTGCTGGCTGCCGCATGTGGCGCACTCTCTGCCGTATTGCTGGGCGCAGGTGGCGCCGGGCTGGGCTCAACCTTGGCGGGCGGCTGTACAGGCTGCTCCTGCACGCGGTAGTCCGAGTCATTATTCTTAGGCGCTGCCAGTATTGGCTTGGGCGCCTCTACCGGCGTCACAGGCTTTACCATCGGCTTGGGTTCGACTTTAAGAGGCTCAGCAGGCTTGGGCGTCTCCACGGGTGGTGACTCCTGTTGCACGGCTGGGGCAGGCGCTTTGGTCGAAAAAAATTCGATTTCCATGCGCTCTGGGATGGCAGGTAACTCCATCTTGCTCAATGAGGGATACAGCAACACCACCACCAGATGCAATCCTAGCGACAGCACAACGGCCCGCCAAAGCAGTGCGCCGTCATGTGTTTGAGGATAAATCAGGGTGCTCATGGCAGTTTACTTCCGTGACTCAGGAGACATCACAAAACTGAACTTGCTGATGCCCGCGCGCTGGATTGCCGCCAGCACTTTGGCCACCACCCCATACTGCGCATGCTCATCGGCATAAATCTCCACCGCCGGGTCATGCTTCTGCTTGAGTACGCCCAGTTCTTTAGTCAAGGTGTCTAGCGGCATGTTTTGCTGGTCTAAAAACACCTCGCCAGCATCGGTCACGCTAATGTGGGCGGTTTTAGGCACGGTCACCGCCACCTCGGCGCTGGCCTGCGGCAGTTTGACCTTCACCGCGTTCATCAGCAATGGCGCGGTCACAATAAACACCGTCAGCAACACCAGCATCACATCGACCAGCGGCGTCACGTTGATTTCACTGACCAAATCTTCGCTCTCAGCCTCACTAAACATCGCCATGGCATTAACCCTCTACGCCGGACTGGGTCAGCAACGACTGAAAACGGCTCGCCACTTGCTCCATCTCTGCCCTAAGCACTTTTTGCTTGCGCATAAAATAGTTATAGGCCAACACTGCAGGCACTGCTGTGGCAATGCCAATCGCCGTCGCGATCAACGCCTCACCAATCGGCCCGGCCACCACATCCAGCCCGGCGGAGCCAGTCGCGGTGATGGTCTTGAGCGCATTCATAATGCCCCACACTGTGCCAAACAAGCCGATAAACGGGGCGGTAGAACCAATGCTAGCCAATACCGCCACGCCGCCATCCATGCGCTTTTGCTCCAGATAAGCCTGTTGCTTGAGCGAGAGCAAAATCACCTCCTGGCGCTCGTTGCGGCGCAACACCGAATTCGCCATCACCTCATTCATCGCCCGCATCCCCGCATCACACAGGCGCGCAAAGCTGCTGTTACTATGCGAGATAATCCGCGGCAACTCATAAATAGTCTTCACCTGCTGCCACTCAGATAAAAAACTGCTCGACTCATGGCGAGACCTGAACCATGCCCAGCTTTTAACAATGATAATGGCCCACACCACCACCGACAGCCCGCCCAGCAAATACAACACGAGATCAACAATATCAGGCACTAAATCCACAGCTCGCTCCAAAATAAACGTATCAATAAAAACTGCTCAAATGCAAATTACCGGACTAAGGCCAAGCGCAACCAAAAATTACTGCCGCAAAAACCAATCGGGAAAAATCCATACACACAACGGGAATTTTTCACATTTACACCCTCTTACTTGTTTAATCGCTGGCGACGTAAAAAGCCTGACGTCGTTAACATAACTTTACCAATAAACTAAAAAGTGATTGAATGCAGCCTTGATGGGGAGGGGTATGGGAAAAACACGCTTTAACCGAAGCTATTGCGATTACAAGGCATTACGGCCACTGATGGGTTGTGGTACATAGACAAAATACCATTCACCATAAGTACGTTTGTCATTGAGATACTGTAATGCTCCGCGATAACCCTTCGTTTTATAGGCCTCTTTATAAGATAGGCTATACACCCCCATAATCCCGCCACTTGGGGCAGTTAACACGCCCCATCCTTCTGCTTGTGTGATCGGGTCTAGGTAGAGTTTGCGCAAATGACGTCGAGGCGTTGGGAAACGCTCATCGTTATACAACGCCTCAAGTGTAGGAGGAAAGGTTTTAACTACACCCGGCGTCTGGTTGTAATAACGGCCAATGGCGTCGCGGTAAGCCAGGCCGACCTTGATCAGCTCTTGCTCACGCTCGCGCAGTACCTGCGTCTGCCAACGTGTGGCCGCTTCTGACAAGATCAGCCCGCTCAGCATGATCAGCATAAACATGCCGATCAGGATAAAGCCCTGCGCTCGGCTACCACACTGCATACGGGGTTCCATCCTCAGCCAGCAATGCCGAGCCGCTATGCACATCAAACACACTACCCTGCTCGTCGATATTGGGCGGTAGGGTAATCACCCAGGTATCGGCACGCTCGGTGATCGGGTCGGGTGGCACAGCCTTGAGGTATTGGCGCTCGACCAGCTCGTCCAGCGTTTCCGGGTAACGGTTTTTGTCGTTATAAAACTTGTCGATGGCGTCACGCATGGTGACCAGGTCATGCCGCAAAGTGGTCTCTTTGGCGCGCTGCAACATGTGCATAAAGCGTGGCGACACAATGGTCAGCAACATGGCCAAAATCGCCAACACCACCAACATCTCGATCAAGGTAAATCCACGTTTCATTGCCTACCACTCACTGTAAGGTTGCTGATTGATGCCGATAGCAGACGAGCGTGATGAAACGTCGTAGACATCCTTGGCCATGTCGTCGATGGCACCATCATAGGCACGGATGCGCCAGGTATCGGCATTGCTCAGCTGGGAGTCAGTGGCAAACGGATCGCGCGGAATCCGGCGTAAAAAAAACAATTTCTTTTTTTTTGCATCTTTGGCATTTTCAACACCGGTCACCAAAATCGTCAGGTTAGGCGGATATCCGCTATCCTCTGCCGTTTTCTTGATGAGTCCCTGATCTGCGGCCTCTTTATAAGCATCTAACGCATCACGGATTTGCCATAAAGCGCGCTTGAGTTCACGCTCTTTTTCACGCTTGCCATTGAGCTGTAATACTGGACTGGCGGCGGTGACCAACAACGCAAGCAGCACCAACGCCACTAACAGTTCAATCAATGTGAAACCAGCACAGGCTCTTGCGGACACACGCACCATCACTGCCCCTGAATAATCATCGTATTCGTATTGGCTGAAGGATTAGGCGGTGCAGAGTTAATCAATTGATCAGCAAAATTTGCATCGACTCTGGAACGGTCATTCTGTGCTGAGGATGGGCTAGCAATGGGCGACTGCGGCACCACATCCGCAGACTGCACCGTACGTGCACCACCCGCCCCGACCGGATTCGCCGTCGCCGCCACCCCGGATGGAATCAGGCTGTACACCGCATTGGCCGGGCTCAGGTTGTGCATGATGCGCGGCGTGATGAGCAGCACAATTTCGTTTTTACGCTTGTCCTGATTGTTGTTGCTGAACAGCCTGCCGATCAAGGGCAAATTGGCCAGGCCAGGCACTTTACGCTGGGTGCGCTGCTCATCATCGCGGAACAGGCCGGCCAAAATCTGGGTTTCGTTATTGCGCAATTGCAGGGTGGTATTGGCGTTGCGGCTACCAATGGTATAAGCCAGCACACCAGAGCTGGTGGTGACCTGGTCAGTAATATTGCTGACCTCCATGCCGACCTTGATGCTGACCTGATCCTGCATCTGGATCACGGGCTCCACATCGAGTTTGATGCCGACCTCAATATAATTCACATTCTGGCTGACAAAGCCCTGCGCACTGGCGACACTGGTCAATACCGGGATTTTGTCACCGACATGAATCTTGGCGCGGTCACGGTTTTTGACGCGGATTTTCGGGCTGGCCAACAAATTGGTGTCGGTGTCCTGATGCAACAAATTCAACACCACAGCCGGATCGTTAATCGAAAACACACCCAGGCTACCGTTAAAGTTGCGCAACTCTGTCAAGGTTAACTTACCTGCCTGTGGTTGCGTGCCACTCGTGCTGCCTGCAGCATTGCCCTGCACCCCCACCCCAATCTGGCTGGGATACTGGATGCCCAGGTTTTCCAGGTTACGGCGGTTGATCTCCATCACTTCCACCTCCAACATCACTTCCGGCTCGTTGAGGTCCTGCGAGGCAATCAGTTTTTCGGCCACCTTGATGCGGTCCAGGGTGTCACGGATCACCAGCGTATTGAGTTTTTCATCCATATACACATCGCTGGCCCGCAGCACGGTTTTCATCATATTGAGCGCACGCTTGGCATCCATATGCGTCAGGTAAAAACTGCGCACAAACAGCTCCTCATATTGTGCCGCGCGCGATTGCGGGTAAATGAGCAAGGTATTGCTGTTGAGGACTTTTTTGCCCAGCTGGTGGCTGGTCAGGATCACCTCCAGCGCCTGTTCAATCGGCGTATCGCGCAGCAGCACATTGACGCGGATGCCCTCGCTCAGCTCCTGATCAAATGAGAAATTCAAATCACCGGCCTTACCCAGATATTCAAATGCCTGCTTGATCGGGGTGTTTTTAAGCTCCAGCGTCACCTTCTTTTTGAGCGATGACTGCAACGGCCGTACCACACTGCTACGCTCGTTTTTCTTTTGTTCGAGCTGTTCAAATAACTGGCGCGCTTCAGGTTGCGCCGGTTGCTCGGCCAGTACGCTGCGCAAGCCAAACTCGGCGCCGGCCCAATCCTCGGCGACAATGGCGTTTTTTACCTGCGCTAATTGCTGGTCATGCTGGCGGGCCTGCGTGACCTTTTGCAAGCCGTCACTGGCGGCACGATTATTCGGCGCCACTTGCAACACTTGCTGGTAGCCCGCCATGGCCGCGTCATACTGTTTGGCCTGCAGTAATCCATCCGCTTCTTGCAACTGCTTTTGCAGCTTTTTTTCTTGCAGCAAACTGAGCCAGTTTTTGTATTGCGGTTGACGCGGATTGGCGTCTACCAACGGCTGTAGCAGCTGGATCGCTTCGTCATCCTGGCCGCGCGCAGCATAGAGTCTGGCTTGCTCCAGCGTCGCATCGCCGGTTTTGTCAGCCGCTTGCCAGTGACTACAGCTGAGCAATAGCAATGGGCTGCCTAACAACCACATCCAACGCCAGCCTGTTTGTTTCTTCTGTTTGCTCAAAGCATTCCCCCGTTTTCCAGCATCATTTCAAAGCGCGCTCCGGCATGTTGCAGCACCAGTGTGTGCTGATCCAGCCGGGTGACCCGCCACCCCTCGGCAAAGCGGTCACCTTCACGCACCACATATTGTTGTTGTCCATCACTTAAAAACACCCGCCAGCGCCCTTCTTCCAACAAGCGGCCCGCATAGGTATACGGATTCACCGGGCCCGCGTCGACGGCTGCCACCTCTGGTGCCGCTGGCGGTGGGAGGACAGCAAACAGGTTGACTACCGGTTCGTCCATGTTTGCTTCATCAATAGTCGGCGCTTCCATCTTTGCTTGATCACGCCCCGGCGTGTTTGCATTCAACGCAGGCGGCAAAGCCTTGGCGGGTTGCGCATCGGTCAACGCGGCATGTAATGCAGGCATCGCCTGCGCTAAGGGTTTGCGCTGTTTGGCCGCCCCGGCAGGCATGGCCGTCGTAGCTGGGGTTTCGGTCTCAGACTGGCTGACCCACCAGCAGGCCAACAAGGTCATGGCCAACGCGGTCAATAAGCCGATTTGCCGGTTCATGCAGGCCTCCGTTTGCGCGTATACAAGTTAAATTCAATATAGGCCTCTAACCCGGCTTGCTGTACATCGCTGCGTTGCAGCTTGCATTGCGCCAGCGCCAGGCTGGGGTAGCGCTGCAAAACCAGCGCCAGAAAATGCCGTAGCTGTACATAGTCGCCACTCAAAGGAAGCTTGATGCGCTGCACATATAAATCACTTTGCGCAGTCGCGCCGGATTGAAACTCTGCGCGATCAAACACCATGCCCATGGCATCGGCCAGGGCCAGAATCTCGGCACTGACACGGTCGGCGTCTTCTTCACTGGGCCATTGCGCCAACACTTGCATGGGCTGCGGTAAGGGTTGACTTGCTGGGAGGGTGGGCTGAGTATCCATTTGCGCCTTCGCAACCTGCGCGCCATGCTGAGCATGCAATCGCTGTTGCCAATTTTGCTGCGCCCACCAGGCCTGCGCCAGCATGATCATCACGATCAGCGTCAACACCAGCAGGCCGAGTAACCAGGGTTGGCGCCATGAGCTGCGCTGCCAGGCAAACTGCAGGCGTGCCCACACGTGGCTCAGAACCTCGCTCCGATTGCGCCTGGAATTTAAAACTGCCATGCAGCCTCCAGTTGCAAGCTGGTCATGCGCTCGCCATTGACTTCGGTGCTTTCGCTGCTATTGAGTTTGACGGCCGCCAGCGAGGCTTGCTGACGCAACCGCTCCACCAGGGCCCAGCCCTGCTGCCGCTTGTGTGCGAGCACCGTCATGCGGACCAGTTTGCGCTTGGCATCGGGTGCCAGCTGCATCCAGTAAAGCTCGGCCTGTTGCGCGCGTTCGAGGTCATGCAGCAAAGGTAACCACGGCGTGGCAATCTGCGCCTGCGCCTGCGTCAACTCGGCCTGCAAGGCAGGGCTGATAGGCGCAAGCTGTACCACCGGGGCTGGGCGGCTGGCAGCCTGCCTGACCAGCCACTGCTGCTGCAAGGCCTGATTTTGCTGGTTAAGGTGCTGATAAAGCGGTACCAGCACCAGCAATAGCAACAGCAAGATCAGGCCGAGCGCACAAGCGACCGGGCCTGGCAGGCGACCGGCGGCATGATTAAAGTCCAAAATTGGCATGGCGGCACGCATCAGGCCAGGCTCCACTTAGGCTGGCCCACGGGCTCAGTCGTGGGTAAAACAATGACTTTAAACGGCGAGAAATCTTCTGCGCGCAGACCTGCGAGTGCGGTCTGGGCCAGGTAGACCGGCAACTGCGCCCGCTCAGGATGCAGGGCCTGCTCGCGCAATAGCACCTGCTGCAAGGTATGCCGCCAATCGCGGTCTGGGGTGTGATCTACCGGCAATGTGCGAATCTGCTGCCAGGCACCGTGTTGCAGGCAAGCCAGCGTCAGGTTGGTTGATTCGCGACACACGACCCAGCCAGCCGCTTCAAAGCCCTGTTTCCGCATCCACGCCAGGCTTTGGTTAGCCGAGAGTTGCCAGGCGGGCAGCAACTGACCAATGGGTAATTTGGCTGCATCAAACACACTGTGTAACTGCCTGACACACTCTTCGGCCATGGCATTGATCAAATATGGTTTGCCGTAACCCGGGCATTGGCTGCGTAATTGCCAAGGCTGCGCCTCGGGGCCAAATGCCAGCTGCAAGCCGTGGGTAAAATACGCTTGCTGGTCCGCCTGGCTACGGATCTGATCTTGCCAGGGCAAGGCCAGCCAGCGCAGATACTGGTTGGATAACACCACTACCACATGCCAGCGTTGCCCAGCATACGTCGTTAATGCCTGGCGCAAGGTCTCCCACAATGGCGCAGATGGGGATGCAGCATGGGCATCACTGTGATCATCCACCATATGCACCGTGTGTTGCAGGCATTGCGCAGCGCCGCCCAAGCGCCCGCGCCGCGAGCACTCAAAGGCTTCAATGCGATCATGCGTGAT
The DNA here is from genome assembly GCF_046766015.1 of Methylophilus sp. 3sh_L. NCBI lineage: Bacteria > Pseudomonadati > Pseudomonadota > Betaproteobacteria > Nitrosomonadales > Methylophilaceae > Methylophilus > Methylophilus sp. 3sh_L. The sequence goes on along the minus strand of NZ_JBKOUF010000001.1, from coordinate 506,235 downwards.
CACTATGCGCAACTCCGGCGCGCTATACGCTTGCCACCAGCGGCGGCTGGCGGCGGCATGGCAATCGACGCCGGGCTCAGGCCAATGATGTAACACGGTTAATCTCCTGCAAGGTGGTTTCGCCTGCGGCCACCAGCGCCAGCCCGGCTTCACGCATGGAACGGGTGCCGGTGGTGGCTGCCAGTGCTTTGATCTGGCTGATGGGGGCTTTGGATACGATGAGCTCGCGCATGCGGTCATCAAACAACAATAATTCGGCGATACCCTTGCGGCCCTTGTAGCCGCTGCCGTGGCACTGGCCACAGCCCTGTCCTTTTTTAAACTGATACTGGCTGGCGGTGGCCTGGGTAAGCCCGGATTTAGTGAGCAAGGCCGCATCGGGATGGTCATCCACCTTGCAATACGGGCAAATGACGCGGATCAGGCGCTGCGCCAGAATCACATTGACCGCAGAGACAAAGCTGTAGGCATCGACGCCCATATTGGTAAAGCGGCCAATCACATCAAACACGTTGTTGGCATGCACCGTGGTCAGCACCAAATGCCCGGTCAGCGCCGATTGCACGGCAATTTGGGCGGTTTCGCCATCGCGGATTTCGCCCACCATGATTTTGTCCGGGTCATGCCGCAAAATGGAGCGCAAGCCACGGGCAAAGGTCAGGCCTTTTTTCTCATTGACCGGAATTTGCAAGACACCGGGCAGCTGGTATTCCACCGGGTCTTCAATAGTGATGATCTTGTCCTGGCCTTGATTGATCTCGGAGATCATGCCGTACAGCGTGGTGGTTTTACCGCTACCGGTGGGGCCAGTTACCAGCAACATGCCGTAAGGCGCCTCGGCCTGGGCGCGGATTTGCGCCAGCAAAGCCGGGGCAAAGCCAAGGACTTCCAGGCTGATGCCCTGCGCCTCACTGAGGGCTTTGCGGTCTAGCACGCGCAACACCGCATCCTCGCCCAGCACACTGGGCATGATAGAGACGCGCAGGTCGATGTCGCGGCCCAAGGCATGCACCTTGCAGCGTCCATCTTGCGGAATACGGCGCTCGGCAATATCGAGCTCGGACATGACCTTGATGCGCGAAATGGCCTGCTCGGCCTGCATCACGCCATTCAAACCACCGACTTCGGTGAGCACGCCGTCAATCCGGTATTTGACGCGCAAGCCTTGCAATGTCGATTCGAGGTGAATATCACTGGCCCCGGCCTTGAGTGCGTCATACAGCGTAGAGCGCACAAAACGCACCACCGGGCTGCTGTCTTCGCTGATAGATTTGAGCGAGAGCTCCTCCACCGGCGCTTCTTCTTCATGGCTGGTAGCATCACCCGCATGCACTTGGTCCAGCGCCCGCATTTGCGCCTCGTGAAACTGCAAACAGGCCGCAATATCATTGCGATGCGCCAGTGACCACTGCACCGGTTGCCGCACCAGATGCTGCAAGCGTACCTGCAAGGCCTCGTCAAACGGGTCAGCCATCAGCATGTGCAAAGACTGATCCTCCGCTTGCATCAGGATCACATGCCAGGTATTGGCGTCATTGAGGCTGAGCGTGTCAAACATCGGTTGCATGGCATGCATGGCCAGCGCGGTCTTGACCGGATAATGCAGCCAGCGCCCCAACGCTTCGACAAAGGCATCGGCGGCCAAGCCACTCAGTGACTCCAGCACCTCGACCAGTGGACGGCCGCTTTGCGCGGCTAACAGTCGTGCCTGCTGCAGCAAGTCGCCGGACAACACGGGGGCCTCGCCCAGGGGCTGCTCCAGCATGGATAAATCCTGCATATTCATTTTAAGCTTGCATCCCGTCTAAAACTTCCATTCTCTGGCACGACTATCCTCTACCACACCTACTAAAACGCACCTCTTTTTTTGGGGGCTCATGATTCAATCGAGACTTTTCATTTGCGGTGCTCATTATTCAATCGCGCCGGCCAACTCAAAAATCGGCATATACATCAACACCACCACCAGCCCGACAATGAGGCCGATGATTACCATCAGTGCCGGTTCCAGCAGCTTGCTCAACCACTCGACGCGGCGCGCGGTATCCTCGTCATAAAACACCCCAATGCGGCCCAGCATCTCGTCCAGCTGGCCGCTGCGTTCACCCACGCGCAACATGCGGTTGGCGATGGAAGTGGTCAAACCATGCACCTCCATGGCACCAGAAAGCGGCTTGCCCTCACGAACGTCAGCGATCACCTGCTGCAAGGCGCGTTGCATCTCCTGCGGCAACAAAGATTGCACCATGCCCAGCGCGGTCAACAAGGGAATTCCTCCCTGTAACAACATCCCCAGCGTGCGGTAAAAGCGCGCCAGCTGGTAAATGCGCAAGGCCTCGCCCAAACTCGGAATCTGCCAGATTTTTTTCATGATCCAGGCCTGGCAAGCCGGACGCGAAAACAGCAGCCACAGCATGGCGATACCGCTGATGGTGCTCAATAACACCAGCTCGCCATGCCCTTGCAGCAACTGCCCCCAGCGCAGCAACATCTGGCTGGCCCAGGGCAGCTTGTCGCCACCACTCTCATAAATCGTGCTAAAGCGCGGCACCACATAGCCGAGCAGAAACAACACCACCAGCCCGCCCACCACTATGAGCAACACCGGATAAATCGAGGCTGAGATGATTTTTTTGCGGATGGCATCGACCTGGGCCTGGTAAGCGACATGGCGTTTGAGCGCCTGCGCCATATCGCCGGTGCGCTCGCTGGCACGGATCAAGGCCACATACAAAGGGCTGAATACAGTGGGTTGCAAGGCCAGCGCCTGCGACAGCGGCAAGCCCTCATACAATGCCGTACGCAAGGCAGTCAGCACCGCTCTCGAGGTCTCCTGCTGCTCTTTCTCGGCCAGTCCCTCAATCGCCTCTATCAAACTCAGGCCAGACTCCAGCAGGGCCAGCAATTCCTGGCTGAACAAACTGAGCTGAAAGCTGTTTTTCTTGGCCGGCCATGACGGGAGACCCCCGACCGGCCGCGGCTGACGCACCTGCAAGACGCCATAACCTCGCGCCTGCGCCTGCTGCCGTGCCGCCTGCGGGTCTGCCGCCTCCAGCGACAACCAGCTCACCTCACTGCCCTGCAATACCTTGAGCTCAAACTTCATGCCGATATGCCTGCTCTATAGGATGATAGTTTTACCAGTTACCCACATCGCTATCGGCGTCCTGGCCACCCGCCGCGCCATCGCTGCCCAAGGTCCACACATCGTAATCACCATGCTCACCGGGTGCGCGGTACAAATACGGCCGCCCCCAAGGATCAGCGGGTACGCCTTTGGCCAGATAAGGCCCCTGCCACTTGGTCTCGCCACTGGGTGCCTGATTCAGCGCCGCCAGCCCTTGCTCAGTGCTGGGGTAATGGCCAGTGTCCAGCCGATAGGTGTCCAGCGCGCGCGACAAGGCCTCAATCTGCGCTTTGGCGGTTTTGGTTTCAGACTTGCCAATCTGCGCAAAATACTTTGGGCCGACGTAGCCAGCCAGCAAGCCGATAATCACCATCACCACCAGCAGCTCCAGCAAGGTAAAGCCAGCCGACTTTTCTTGTTTAGTTAACATGTTTCCCTCCAACCAAATGGCTAATTACTCTTTTATTTTTTTAGGGTTAGCGTCACCCAATTAATCCAACGTTGCACCCGCAGGCACTAATCCCGGCAACACAACTTCAAGCTTTTTTTGCCCATTCTGCCCAGTAGTGCGCAACCGGATCGCGCCCTCTTTTTCTTCTGGTTCTTTTTGATCACACTTACTTTTGATATAAAACATCGCAGTCATTTTGCGCGTAGTGCCATCTGGATCATCAAAATTCACGTCTGTCGTAAAGTCCACCCATCCCTCGTGATAAGGGGCGGTTTTTAGATCAGGCAATCCAGGCTGGCTCACCGAGGTAAAGGTGCGGCCCGCACGATACAGCGCCTCCGGCATGCCATAACTTGCATTCGGTTTTGGATTCATAAAATAGGCCACCGATACCGGTCTACCAGAAAAGCCGCCACGCACAATGTCATTCACCTCCCATTGTTCGCCATGACTAAGCTTTGCTTCCTTCATGAGCACATGCGTCCCAAAAATGCACTCTTTTGTGTCTTTATTCCACCAAATGGTGTCGGTCAACGTGGCAAATTCTTCATTATCATTGCCCTCAGGCGCCGGTGGCGCCACACCGCGCGAAATCATGCCGACCATATTGAACCCCTCTAAAGGCGCATTCATCGGGCTGGCCAGCAGCAACTCACTGCTCACAGCACATGCATCATTTTGTTTTTGAGCAATCTCTGGAATAGCGCTCTCTTGCAGGCCAAATAAGCCTGAGTTGTTGCAAGCGACATAAGATGAGGTTTTGTTTGGCAACAACTCAACAAACCCTGCTTGACAGGCTATTGAGATAAAGAAGCCCAATAATGACATTAATTTAAAATGCTTTATTTTTAACACGTTACGCTCCCAAAGCTGGGTAACTGCCAGCGGCAAAATGCACCGCCGACAGTTGTTACACGATTAACAAACTAATTAAAAATTAGAAGTTTGCATTTGCACCACTACGTGTCACACCATTGGTGACCACAGTGACCCATGGTTGAGACTCTTGGCCAGTCTGGCGAATACGTACAGTGTTATTAGTGGTTGGGAATGCGGTTGCTTCAGTACCTGAACCGCAACCAGCACGCACATATAAGAATGGGCTATCTTTAGCAGTCGTACCATCTTCATCCACGCCGCCGGTAACATCTACAGTAAAGTCCACCCAGTTGGTACGAATCTCAGCGGTTTGTTGAGCTGCTGTTGGTGTGCCTGGACTAACCAATGTTTGACCAACACCATTAATTTCTGTGCCAGAGGCTGGTGCAGGACTATTCACTGGACGGCGAACATAACCCGTGTTCAACGCAGTCGCAGCGTCAAAATCATTGCCTTGAATTTGAACTGAAGTGAATGAACGCCCCATTCTAAATACTGGGGAGTCAGTATTGGCTGAATGGTAGTAGCCAGCACTCACATCAGTTGTGCCACTAAAACCACCCAAGACAAAGTCGTTCACTTCTAAGCGCTGGCTGCCTGTTAAATCCGGGTTGTAGTCAAACGATCCTGTAGTGGCCATGACAAAACGCTTTTCAAATACGCACTCTGTCGCCGCAGAGTTTCTATAAACACGTTGACGCATAGTTGCAAGCGTTTCGCCGTTGGCTGTAATAGTGACACTTCGCTTAGCTGTAGACAGCGTAACATTGGTAAACCCTGATACTGGAGTACCTGGATCGTTGCCTCCAGATGGAAACACCGCGCAAGTATTATCAGTCGTTGCTGTCGGTGCGTCGTAATCTAAGCTCCCATACAAACCAGTCGTATTGCACTCACGCCAACCGGTTGTGCCTGCTGCCTGGTTAGTTCCCGCAGTTACCGTAAAACCTGCTGCTGGCAGGCTCTCCAAGCCTGTAGCAAAAGCTGTGGTTGATAAACTGAATACGCTAATAACAGCTAACTTCAGTAAGTGATTTCTCATTACATGCTCCTAGTAATTAAGGTTAAAATGAGCAGGCATTTGTGGCTGCCTGCATACTGCTTCACCAATTCATCACACTCTGTTAGCGCCTTGTGAGTTCTAATCTGAATGCGGTTGAATACTGATGACATTAGGCATTGCAGTTCACAAATGCCCATTCCATAAAAATCATTAGCCAAACTTATGAACATCTCTACTTGCCTACATCAAAGTCATAAGTGAGTGTGATGAAAGCAGATCTCGGTGCCCCAGGCGCAAGGAAGGTTGTTGCTAACCAGTCATTGCTGTTGTAATTGAATCCACCAGGGCCGATTGCACCGTTGATAGAAGGTGAAAACGGATTGACACCTAAACGACCAGCGCTGTAATACTCTCGGTCAAACAGGTTGTTAATCATCAAGCCTGCCGTCCAGTTCTTGTTTAATTTATAGGCAGTTTTGAAGTTAAACACTGCATAGCCTGGTACTTTGCCTGGATAGCGAAAGTTAGGACTTTCGATTTGCGTTGCACAGCTATCGTTACCATACTGAATCCCATCAATCACCGTCGGATCAGTACAGCTCAAATAACGTATGTTCGGCGTATTAGGTCGGTGTTTATTGTTCTCGTTACCACGCACAAAACTTTCTGAATGCAGTATCCCGGTCAGGCTCACAGTCCAATCGGGTGTGATGTCATAACTCACAGTGGCATTCAGGTTATGTAGAGGCACACCTGGAATACGATTGCCGGGGGAGACAGTAATCTGCTCGTAGCCATTGCCACGCCCAGACACATTGCCTGCACTGCTGTTATTAGGGCTTGCGACTGTAAAGCGGTCTTGAAAGGTCGCATCAGTCAGTGAGTAGTTGACTCTAAAGCCTAGCTTATCGACCTTGCCTTGCAACCCAAGCTCAATCCCACGGCGGCGAGTGTCCCCTATGTTTTGGAAGAAACTACGGTCAGCAGTAAAAGAAACGAAGTAAATATCATCTGTCAGTTCAGTTTGATAGGCAGTGGCATTCCACTGTATGGTTGGAGTCAGATAGCCGCGTCCACCAAACTCAATCGTCTCAGAACGTACTTGTTTTAAGTATGGGTCACCAGATAAGGTGCTTGGTAAGCTACAAAAACGTCTTTCAGCCAGAGAACGAGGTCCGACGTAGACGAGTTCGCCTGTATTAGGATTTGTGTTGTAGACTGGTGTATCGTCAAACGCACAGCCAAGCTCAATCACACTGGGAGTACGAGCACCCTTATTCCAGTTGCCATAAAGGTTAAGTGTCTCCGTAGGCTGCCAGGTGGCCCCTAAACTTGGATTAAACGAGCGATAAGTAAACTTCTCTGTTTCTGGTTGGCCAAGATAGCCTAGCCCGCCTGCAAGCTCCGGACTAAACGGCAGCACACTCACCGCAGGACACTCCTCCAGCTCTAAGGTACCGTTTCCATTGCTATCAGGGCAGAGTACCGTATCTTGATAGAAGTTTTTAAATGCAGTGGGCCCTGACAAACCCAAGATGTTATTAATTGCCAGTTGATTCTTGATCTTTGTATGGTTGAATCTACCGGCGGCGGTAAACGCCAACTCTTTGGTCGGCGTCCAGGTTTCGCTGAAGTAAATACTCTTGGTGGTACTGTTGCCTGCAAAGTTATTCAGGTCTATGCGATGATCAGCCGCATAAAACTCGTAGCCAAGCTGGCTTGGGTCTAAGTAAGACCGGCGGTTTGCATCAAACAAACCCAAGTATTGACCACTCTGGTAGGTGGCATCTGCGGCGTCGATCGAAGTCCCTAACATGAATTTATGCTTATCAAAATTCCAGTTAAGCTGCATCGATGCACCATCGGTTGTCTGATCAATCTCGGTTTGGGTAATCAGTGCGGTCGGCGTGCCTTCGACATAACCAGAGCATTTGCCTTGCCCGATCTGCCCGGAATTACAATTAGCGCCATTGCGATCAATTGGTGTCCCATTCGAATCAGTCACAATCAACCCCAGCGGCTTGTTGATCCCGGGATTACTCCCTGAAAATACCCGAATTAGATTTGCACCTGTAACGGGGTCTACTGCTGGCACAGAGTAAGAATCACCCCCAACAATAAAACCATTAACATCCTTATATACATAAGTTAAATCTTGAGGATCAAAGCGCTGCCCATCGGTTCTTGGATCTGGCACCGAAATTTGGCGCAGCTTCCAGGCATTCAAAGCATATTGATAAAATTCAGGAGTAAATGCTGGTGCAGTAGTAGGATTCTGCGGATTAAGCGTCCAGATTGGATTCCCGCTTGCATCTACAGATTGCCCTGTCACAGCAGTCGAATTTGCATTACTACCTATGGCTAATCGACTTAAATCATATCCGGAGGGGGACGATGAATCGTATGCAGAGAATGCGGAATTTAATAAAACATTTCCACTGGAATCAATGCCAAAATACTCTGGTTCGCCATTAATATCCAACATTGCCAGAATAGTGCCACCATTTCCATCCGGCACAGTCTGTGCAGCCACATTCTCAATCGATAAACTACTAGATTCAATATCTGGCAACCCATCCCCATCAAAGTCAGGCACTCCATTCGCAAGTTGTTCACCTGGGTTAGGTCGCCTAGTCGCACTACCACCAAAGTTTTGGTTTACATCGCCGTTACTGGCATTTCTGCGGCTCTTACGTTTGTAAACTTGTCCGGTGATGTTGAAGGTGTCACTGACATCCCAGATGCCGTTGAGCTGAAATTGCAGCAGGCGGTTTTTGGTTTCATCTGGGCTGGTAAAGATCTGGCTGCCATCTTGTTTGGCCATTTCAGTGGGTAGCAAACCGTTACCGATGAGTTTGTTGCCTGCATACAGCATGCTTAAGCCCAGTTGCAGTTTGTCATTGCGCCACTCGCCTTTAGCAAATATCTGGTTGACCTCACTGGGGGAGTTCACCCGCCAGCCGTCTTCTCTAAAGATATTGGCCGCGGCAAAGCCAGCCACTACGCCGTTATTGCCACTGACTGAGCCTTGAAACTGGTTACGCTTGAAAGAACCACCGAGGTATTCCACTGTGCCTTCGTTGCTGTCGAAGCCGCTTTTGGTTTTCATGCTGATGGCGCCACCGAGTGTGCCCAGGCCGAATAAGGGATTCGAGCCTGGGAAGACGTCCAGGCTGTTGAGCGCGTTCATGGGGATCATGTCCCAGTTCACCACGTCACCGAACGGTTCATTCACACGGATGCCATCCAGAAACACGCTCAAGCCTTGTGAGGTACCTAATTGCGGGCTGGCAGTAAAGCCACGATAAGTGACGTCCATCTGGAACGGATTACTTTGGTAGTCGTTAACGTTCACCGACTGCAACTTGCTGTTCATGAGGTCAGTCAAGCTGACCGCTTTAGACTCTTTGATCTCTTTGGCGCTGATACTTTGTACGTTGCCGGGGATTTCTTCTTTAGTCACAGCAAGCCCGCGTAAAGGCCCCACATCGTAACGACGCTTGGCGATGGTCTCGATTTTTTCGAGTTGAATGTCTTGCGGCTTGGCCTCTTTAGGGGCTTTTTGAATAAAGATATTGTTGCCCTCAACCTTAGGCATTAACCCGCTGCCACTCAATAGCTGCCTCAAGGCTTCTGAGCTGGTCATACGACCCCGCACCTCTGGGGCCGTTTTACCCGAGACCAGATCGTTAGGGAATGAAATATTCATCCCAGTGGCTTTGCCTAGGTCGTGCAAAGAGTTCGCCAAAGGCTGTTTTGGAATATCCACATTCACTGGCACGCTAAAAATCTCCTCTTGCTGCTTTGGCAATTGGGTATTCAGTGCTTCCGCCCATAGTGGCTGCGATGCCATCACGCTCAATGCAGTGAGGGCGGTTTGTATTCCTCTTCTAGGATTTTTTGTATTTTTGTTCACAGATTCTTCTCCTGTCCTATTGACTCATCTGTGAGCGCGGCAAAACCCTGACGTTGTTAACCTAACTTTACAAAATGGGTTTGATTATGTCTTTTTGAGGGCTAGTAAATCGCTTTACTAAAAGCCGATGAGAAGAAAAATATGGCGCGATTGGAGATCAGGAATTGGCAAGAAGTCTCAATCTTATGCGTATTTGCAAAGACTCATTTGCTACGAGAAAAGGCTGAAGTAACGTGATTGATTACGCCCTTACTCAGCACCTCGCATAAAGTGATTAGCGCTTGCTATTGAGCAAAGTATATTGCGGCGTTTCTTGCAGCTTGACCGGGGCAATATTGGGCAGGCCGCGCAGGAAATGGTCGATATCCTGAATATTGATATCTGCAGAAATATTGCGCACCTGCTTGCCTTGCGCTTGCACGGGCTTAACGCGGTAGCGCGAAACGGTGTAGGCGATTTCGTCGATATCGGCGCGGTCAAACACCAGGCGGCCTTTCATGAAGGCAAAGGCGTCTGAGGCGGGACGATTGACCAGTGCCATGGCGTGATTGGGGTAGACCTCGAGCACCTGGCCGTTGGTGATTTCTCTGGCGATGGCGGGCTGGCCTTCAGCGGTTGAGGTGGCTTGTTCAGCTTTGGTTTCAAGATTTGGTTCGACCTTGACCCGGCCATGATCCACACTGATACGCACCAGTTGTTGCAAACGGTTAACAGCAAAGCGCGTGCCTAACACAGTGACTTTGGCGGTATCGGTTTCAACAATAAAGGGGCGCGCTGGGTCTTTGGTCACTTCAAAAATGGCTTCACCTTCTTTAAGCAGCACATGGCGCTCGTGGCGATAGTAGGTGACTTGCATGTCGCTCTTGGCACTGAGGGTGACTTTGCTGCCATCATCCAGCGTTTTGGTGACGATCTGCCCGACTGGGTTTTGCGCGGCCAATTGCATGACGGGCTGGGCCTGCCATACCTGGTATTGCTGATGCGAGAAATAGCCCATGATACTGATCATGCCTATCATCAGCAGTTGGCCGAGCCGGCGCTGCCGGGTTTTGCGTTTGGCCTCATTGGCTAAAAACATTCGCTGCTCGGCGGCATCGGCCAAGCTAGAGAGGCTCTCGGCTGAATCCAGTTGCCGCATGGCACGGGCAATGCTGTCGTATTCCGCCGCATGGCGCGGATCATCGGCCAGCCACGCCTCAAATGCTTGCTGCTCGCTACCACGTGCGTTTTGCTCGTGTTCGCGTAAGCGCAAATACCAGCGTGCCGCCATCTCGCTCAAGGTGAGCGATTTGGCATTGAGTGGCTTGGACTGGTTAGGCTTTGACATGCGCACGGTGAACGTCAGTAAGCATGCGGTTAATGATTCAGGCTTTGCTGAAAGGCACGAATGTCCAGCATGGCGCGGATCAGGTGTTTTTCTACCATGCTGGTACTGATATCCAGATGCAAGGCGATTTCACGTTGCTTCATTTCATCGACGTGGTAGAGCCAGAATACCTGGCGGCATTTTTCTGGCAATAAATCCACAATACGCTGCAAATGATGCAGTTTTTGCCGGGTTTCATACAGCTGCTCTGGCGTGCAGTCGAGAATCAGCGCAGCTTCGTCAATCTGCTCCTCATCGACAAACCGGGTACGGTACCTGAACTCATCGACCAGCAGATGATTGACGATGCCGTTTAAATAGGCCTGTGGCGACTCTTCTCGTGCCGGATGACTGGAGACGGCAAAAAACACCAGCGCATCATGCAAAATATCTTTCGCGCGCTGTACACAGGCCGTTCGCCGACCAATGCGCCGCAATACATCTGTGTAAGCCCATTTTAAATCGATGCCGCACCATGCCAGTGTCTCGCTCATATCCTGTCACCCTGCTTTATATTTATAGTAATAAAGTGCAAAACACATGCCACTTATGGCGGCCTCTCATAAGAGATTGATTCTCAATTGTAAAAAAAAAGAATAGGGAAATTTTCCTGACTATTTACTGGTTTATAACAACCAAATTTGATCAAAAATGGCTGTTATAAACCATATTTAAGGCATTGCAACCAGCGCTGCAACACAGATACAACTCTTTATAAAAGCTATAATTAATTAGCTAAAACCGCAGTGTTTTATCAATTAAAATCTCGCCCGATTGCCTAATATTAAGCGACCAACCCAAACACCATTGATTGCAATGCCACTGCTCCAGAAACCAGTTCCTAATTTATTGCGCGCCCGTTACCATAGCCTGGTCAAGGACGTGCCAGTGGTTATTTTTACCGCAATCAGTGCGCTCACCATCCAGATGGTAGCGTTGCAAGGCGAAATTGACTGGAAATTTGCCTTGATCCCGCCAATCATAAGAATGGCAATAGGCGCCATTTTGTTGTGGTTCTGGTTTAAGCACAGGCATGACCAACCGCCGATTGAAAATATCCGCCGCCGCCTGGATACCGCCTCCAGCCTGCTGATCCTGGCAGGCTTGTTCACTTTCTGGCGCAGTTTGTACCTGTTTCCCATCACGGGCAGCTTTGCGCATTATTTTTTAATCGTGCATAACACGCTGTATGGCTTGTGCTTTGCGTTCATTCTTAGCAAGCTGGGTGCGGCGGCTTACGCCTACAATGTGTTATTGATAGGCGCAGCGATTACCTGCGTGTTTCTTGGCGATATTGAGCATCCCATCCTGGTCGCGGCGCTGATTCTGGTATTTGAAGTTGGCATGCTGTTAACCATGCGCGCCAGCAACAAGACCTTTGACCAATGGGTGAACGCGACCTTTGAAACAGAATCGCTGCTCAAGGAAAACCAGCGGCTGGCCCAGCTGGATGTACTGACAGAGCTGCCCAACCGTCGCCAGTTTTTTATAGAAGCCGCTTTGCAACAAACGCAATCCAGCTTAAGTATAGGCAATACCTGTTTTGTAGTCGGCATCCTGGATCTGGACCACTTTAAACCTGTCAACGATGTGCACGGACACCATGTGGGCGATCTGGTGTTAAGTGAAGTTGGCAAACGGCTGTCTGCGATTAACAGCGCAGGCGTGCAGTTTTACCGGCTAGGGGGCGATGAATTCGCTTTTCATTTATTGTCTGACTGCGGACATGTGGTGCTCAGACAAGTGGCAGAAGAAATTCACAAGACGCTTGCAAAACCCATGCATATTGATGCCCTGGCGCTGACGGTGAATGCCTCTATTGGCGCCTGCAGCACCTGTGACGCCCAACTCCCGGCGCAAACCATGTATGAACATGCCGACCAGGCGCTTTACCAGGCCAAACGCGCAGGACGCGGGCATTTGCAGATTTACAGCGAACCGTTCGAGATTCAAAAAAGCGCTTAAAACACCAGGCGTAAAACACCAATTGGTGCCATGGTGATCATCCGCTTGGACGCCTGCCGCACGCGCCCTTAGCCTCAATCTCTCATGGGGTTTTATTGCATTCCACCCGTCGAACTGGTTTACTACAACCATCCCGATAGTCCTGCTGGATAAATACAGCCAAAAAAATGTTCATTTCTTGAGCAAATTACATTACCATAAAACCTTTTAGCGACAACCAGCGCCGCCACACCGGCGCCTAGCCAAGGTAAACGCCCTAGCTAAATTCGCTTTTGCGAAATGCCTGCAACTCAGTAACAACACTCACCCGGCATCCAATGCCATAAAAAAGGAGGTGGTGCATGAGTACAAATACGCTCTTGATTCTAGATGATGACGACCAGCTTGCGTCCATGATCATGGAAGAAGCCATCCAGCTGGATTTTGAGGTCAAGCATTGCACCGATGGCCGGCAATTTATGGATACGTTCATCGCCTGGAAACCCTCGCATGTGGCCATAGATCTGGTCATGCCCAGCATTGATGGTATAGAAATCCTGAAGATGCTGGCCAGGTTAGACTGTCGTAGCAGCATTATCCTGACCAGCGGCATTGGTTCTGCCATGCTCCCCCTCGCCCAAATCACGGCCCTGGAACATGAACTGAATATTTGCGGGATTCTGCACCAGCCATTTTTGCCGCACCTGTTGCAAAAACTGCTGGCGAACCACCCTTCCGTTGATCTACATGCACCGCACAGCGAACATGCTGCCTCCACCTTAACCATTGACCAAGCAAGCCTGGAGCAAGCAATTGCGCAACAGCAACTCAAGGTGTTTTACCAGCCGCAAATTGAATTATTTACCGGAGAGGTGATGGGTTTTGAGGCCTTGCTACGCTGGCAACATCCACAATATGGCATCCAGTTGCCTGAGGCATTTATTCATGTCGCGGAGCAGACCGGGCAAATTGAAGCCCTGACCGAATGTGTGATTGTGGCAGGCATCCAGTTTATCCAATCCATCAACAACACGCTGACCTTGTCCGTCAACATCTCGGCCAAGAGCTTGCATAATGACCGGTTGATTGTGATGCTGGAGCAAGCCTGCCAACGCTTTGCCTTTGATCCGTCACGCATGATTCTGGAGCTGACCGAGACCGCCACCATGCTGGATACCAGGCAGGCAGAACAGATTTTGGGTCACTTGCGCGAGCTAGGCTTCAAGCTCAGCATTGATGATTTTGGCACGGGCTATTCTTCAATGGCGCAATTGGCGAACTTGCCGTTTACCGAGCTCAAAATAGACAAGTCGTTTGTGATGACCATGGAGAACTCTTCCAAGTCACGCAAGGTGATTGCCTCCACGCTCAAGCTGGCTGAGAGCCTGGGACTGGAAACCATCGCCGAAGGTGTAGAAAACAGCCTGGCGGCCATCGGCTTGCGTGAGTTAGGTTGCCGTTATGGCCAAGGGTATTTTTTTGCCAGGCCCATGGATGAAACTGCCAGCCGCGTCTGGCTGATGCACTGGAACAACCAGCGTTAACAACAACACTAGCCCTGCTGCAAATAGTCGGCAATCTCTGGCTCTGCCATCGGGCTGGCATAATAAAAGCCCTGGATGGTCTGGCAACCCATGGCCGTTAACAGCGCAATTTGTTGCTCGGACTCGGCGCCCTCCACCACACAATCCACCCCTATCCCATGGGATAGCGCCAAAATGGAGCGCACGATCATTTTACTTTTTGGGTTGGTCTCCATGTCGTGCACAAAGCTTCTATCCACCTTGATTTTATTGAGTGGCAAGCCCTGCACATGACTCAGGCTGGAGTAGCCGGTGCCAAAATCATCCAGCGCCAGTGAAACACCAATGGCGCGCAATAATTCAATATTCTTGCGGCTGGAGACAAAGTCTTGGAGCAGCGCGGTTTCGGTTAACTCAAAGGTGATACGCGACGCATCCAACCCGCTCGCTTTAAGCATCAAGATTACATCCTGCACCACTTGATCATTGGTGACATCAAAAGCAGACAGGTTGAAAGAAATACCTACCGTCGACGGCCAGCTTCGCATTGCTTGCAGCGCCTGCGCGAATAATGCCAGCGTAATCTGCGAGACGATGCCTACACTTTCGGCGACCGGGATAAACACGCACGGGCTGACCATGCCCAAGGTTGGGCTGCGCCACCTGGCCAAGCTCTCAAACGCGATGGTGCGCCCTGTAGCGACCTCGACAATCGGTTGATAGACCAGAAAAAATTCCTTAGCGATCTGGGCCACTTGCAAGGCACGCTCAATTTGCACGCGACTCTGCAAGCCCTCAAGATGGCGTTTAGAAAACAACTCTGGGTGCCCTCTGCCACTATTTTTTGCCTGATATAAGGCATAGTCAGCATATTCATAGAGTTTTTCAGTAGTGTCATCCACCTCGGGAAACACAGCAATGCCGATAGACGCACTTAAACTAAACAGCAAGCCTTCTACCATCACCGGTTGTTCAATCAGACTGATCAGGGATTGGCCTAACTTTTTGAGCGCGGCCTCATCCCCCTCAAAAAATTTATGGAACGCAAACTCATCGCCGCCCAGACGGTAAAAATGAATAGGATGATGGCAATGCTCATAATTGGCCAGACGGCGGGCAATTTCAACCAACACCGCATCCCCGACGCGGTGGCCGTGCGTATCATTGACCAGTTTAAATTTGTCCAGGTCAATAATGCCGATGGCAAAGCTTTTATGTTCCGCCTTCAGTGCATCAAGTGTCTGTGACTTGATGGTGGCAAAGAACTGCCGCCGGTTTGGCAGCTCTGTCAGCATATCAATATTAGCCAGACGGGCATTTTCTGCAGCCAGCTTTTGCGCATGCATTGAGCTGTAGAAGAGAGTGTCAAAACTTTTGTTACGGCGATACATGGCGATCAACATACCAACTTCAAACACCAGGATCATAAAGGCAAACGCTTGGCCGTACTCCACATTAACATACAGCATATAAGCCAGCGTCGTCACAATCAGTATCAGATTATAGACATAGGCTGGACGCCCCAGACTCACCAGCAGAAATGGAAAACAAATGCCATATAGCGTCATTTGCACAATCAGAAAATAACGGCTACAGCCCGACGAGCCCTGTAACAAATGCAAGTCGCAAATGACTGTGGTCACACCTGCCACAATCAGCAAGGCAGAGAAAAATCGCAAGCGTTTTTTCACCACATCACTTTGTGGCCGCTCATTACGGTGAAAAAACCAGTAGACGAAGACGGCAGCAGAAACCAGGGTCAGCATGCCTGGGACCACAAAGGTCCAGACCCAAGGCTCGCTATCACGAAACACAGAAATCTGCGTCAGCATAGCAACGACCGCAGCCACAATCACTACCGGGATATAAGGCAACAATGAGACATATCTGGCACGTAGCAGCTCATCGTCAAAATTATCGTAATAACTCAGGTTAATCATTGGCAATACATTAAATTCTTAAAAAATTCAGCACCACCGCTTCACGGCCACAACGCATGAAACAAAGGCCCATGCAGTATATGGTCGAACGCCGTTGGTACACGGTTAAATAATGCAAAAATAGTGAGAGATCAACGTATATTGACCAGAAAGTCCTCGCCTAACGGCAAGCCACTTATATTGGAAATGTATTCATCGAAGATAATTGCCAGGCAATCTGTCCGACTTTTTTGAGAAAAAGGCTTATTTAGAAGCACGTGCCTTTGTGTATTAACCCAACCCATGTTTTATTTGAAAGATTATAAAACGGATGTAAACATTTACTCATAGCCCAATCGGACTATGCCTACCGGGGTAGCATTGGCCCCGCAATTACCCGGAAAAATACCGATTGCAACGGTTGCCGAAAGCGCTTTATCCAAGTATCTTTAAACCTCACACGCAAGATCAATGTAGGTTATGACCAAACAACAAAAGCCAGGTAAAAGCTCCACCGTAGATGGCCTGTATACCCAACTCAAACAGAAAATCATTTCGTTTGAGCTGTATCCTGGCACGCGCGTCACCGAGCAGGTACTGGCGGAAATGTTTGGCGTGAGCCGCACCCCGATCCGCCAGGCCTTGCAACGGCTGGAGATTGAAGGTTTTTTGAGCATACGCCCCAAACAAGGCTGCTTTATCCGTGAGCTGGATGTGAATGAGCTCATGGAGTATTACGAGGCGCGCATTGCCCTTGAGCTGCTGATTGTGGAATCTGCAGTGAATGCCATGACTGACAAGCAGCTGGAGCAGATGATGGCGTTATGGCACCCGGATATTCACGATAATGAATTGCAGCATGGCATAGACCTCGGCGAAAAAGATGAATCTTTTCATGTGGGCCTGGCGCTCGCCAGCGATAAACCGGTATTAGCCTCGCTGTTGAAAAACATCAATCACCGCATCCGGGTGATCCGCCGCCTGGACTTGAACTCGGATAACCGCAGCCAGCGCACCTATAAAGAGCATTTTGAGATTTTGCAGCACATTAAAGAGCGCGACACCAGCAAGGCAAAACAAGCGATGAAGCGGCATATCCAGCGCAGCCGGGAATTCGCCAAAACCCTGACGCTGACTGCGTTGGCGCGGCAAAAGTTTCTATCCAACCCCAGCGAATAACCCCAAGAAAAATAAGCCAATCACGGCACTGGTATAGCAATTGCTTAATGTTTGTTGTATACAATATTGCATATCAAAAACTGTATTGAGGAGTTTGTTTTGTCGCACGCTATCCTGCCTGAGTCCGAAATCACGCCCGCCTTTGTTGCCAGCCAATTGCAACTGCAGGGCATCACGCTGAACGAACATGACCTGCAACAAACGACTCAGCATTACCGCTTGCTATTAAGCCATGCTGAACGGGTCATGCAGTGGCCGCTGGATGAGCACATCGAACCCGCGCCAGAGTTCCGCCCACTGACAGAGGGATAATCGCCATGGATGAAAGTCAGATGAATGGCAGTCAAACGGCCGTTGCGATTGCCCAGGCAATCCGCCTGGGAGAAGTAAGTGCGGTGCGCGTGACCGAGGCAGCGCTGGCCGATATTGCACGCCATGATGGCCGCTATAACAGCTTTACCACCGTGACCGCTGGCCGCGCGCTGCAAGAAGCGGCAGCTGTGGATGCAGCACGCGCCCGTGGCGAGACCCTGCCGCCTTTGGCTGGCGTGCCATATGCCGTGAAAAACCTGTTTGATATTGCCGGGCTGCCTACCCTGGCCGGTGCCAAAATCAACCAAAGCCATCCACCAGCCACCGCCGATGCGCAGCTGGTCAACACCATGCAACAAGCGGGGGCCATCTTGCTCGGCGCCCTCAATATGGATGAATATGCCTACGGCTTCACTACAGAAAATCATCATTTTGGCCCCAGCCGCAACCCGCATGACCCCACACGTAGCGCAGGCGGCTCATCCGGTGGCTCAGCGGCTGCCGTCGCTGCTGGCCTGGTGCCGCTGACGCTGGGCTCGGATACCAATGGCTCGGTGCGCGTCCCGTCTTCCATGTGCGGCTTGTTTGGCTTAAAACCCACCTATGGCGCTCTCTCCTTACAAGGCATGTTTCCATTTGTGCACAGTTTTGATCATGCCGGTATTTTTGCCCGCTCGGCGCAAGACCTGTCCCTGTGTTTTACGGTATTGCAAGGCAAACCGTCAGAGGTTGAGATCGCCCCGTTGGCGAAAGGCCCGCTGCGCATTGCGCGCTTGGGCGGCTATTTTGAGCAAGGCGATGCGCAAGCGCAGCAAGCCGTGACCACCGTTTGCAACGCCTTGCAGGTGAATCAAGTGCTTGAATTGCCCGAAGTCGCCCGCGCCCGCTCTGCCGCTTACCTGATTACTGCCAGTGAAGGCGGTAACCGCCACCTGACCCGTTTGCGAATGCAGGCAGCCGACTTTGACCCGCTGATCCGCCCCAGGCTGGCCGCGGGGACCACAATTCCAGCCACCTGGTATCTGCAGGCCCAGCGCTTGCGCCGCTGGTTTTTTGAGCAAGCCATGCAACTGTTTACCCACACGGACGTGCTGATCGCGCCAGCCACCCCTTGCTGCGCGCAACCGCTGGGGCAGGAAGACATGGTGATCAACGGCAACCACATGCCGCTGCGGCCGAATATGGGCATGTTTACCCAGCCCATTTCTTTTATTGGCTTGCCTGTGGTCGCGGTGCCTGTCCATTTGCCCGGTCAGTTACCCATCGCGGTACAACTGATAGCTGCCCCTGGCCGCGAAGCAACGTTACTGCAAGTCGCACAGCATTTGCAGTCGTTGTCGGTCTGCCAGTCGCCCGTGGTTAGAAACTGAGATAGAGGTTATCTATGCTAATTAATCATCCGCCTGTCCTGGCAGAAGTCGAAGCCGTCTTTGCTGACTATGAGCGCGCCCTGGTGAGTAACGATGTGGACGCACTCATCCAGTTTTTCTGGCAAAGCCCGCTTGCCGTCCGCTACGGCGCGGCCGAAAACCTGTATGGCTGGGAGCAGATTGTGGCGTTCAGAAAACAACGCACACCCCCACCGCCCCGCACCTTGTTTAACACGGTGATCACCACCTATGGTCACGACTATGCCAATACCAGTACCGAGTTCAGGCGTGCGGAAGGCACAGGGCGTCAAAGCCAGAGCTGGATACGCACGGAACAAGGCTGGAAAATTGCGGCAGCGCATGTCTCCTTGATGCCAGGCTAATGCGCGCCATTGGTGCGAGCCGCACTCTTTTGGCCAGCACAGGCATCCATTCCAGCCCCATCCAAGCATCCTCAAAAAAGAATCACCTTGTTTTAAAAGCAGTTTTTTAAACCTTGGCTAGACACAACTCAGGCATATGATTTGCTTTGTTGTATACATTGATGCATTTTATAAAGTAATTTCAAATGATCCCCAAACAAGCAACCGTCACCGTTTCAGCCACGCCAGAATCCTTTGTGTTTGACCCTGCACGCACCGCACTCATGCTCATCGACATGCAACGCGACTTTATTGAAGAAGGCGGGTTTGGGCAAAGTCTGGGCAATGATGTCAGCTTGCTTAAAGCTGCCATTGCTCCATGCCAGGTAGTGCTGGCGGCGGCTAGGGCACAAGGCATGCTGGTAATTCATACCCGTGAAGGCCACCGGTCAGATATGACGGATGCCTTTCCAGCCAAAGTGGAACGCGGCTCGCCCAAACTACGCATTGGTGATCCAGGGCCCATGGGCCGTATCCTGATCCGCGGTGAACCGGGGCACGAGATCATCCCGGCGCTCGCACCCATCGCAGGCGAACCCGTGATCGACAAACCAGGCAAAGGCGCCTTCTATGCAACTGACCTGGAGCTGCTATTGCGCAAGCACAACATCGAGGCGCTGATCGTCTGCGGGGTGACAACCGAAGTCTGCGTGCATACCAGTGTGCGCGAAGCCAATGACCGCGGCTTCAGATGCCTGATTCCAGGCGACTGTTGCGCCTCATACAACCCCGAATTTCACGCCGTCAGCCTGCGCATGTTTGCCGCCCAAGGCGCGATTTTTGGCTGGGTCACCGATAGCCAGCAACTGGTCAACGCATTGCAAAAATAATCAGGCATCCGCCATTTGAGGAGAATCCCCATCATGAAAACGGCTTCAGGCATCAAACTCTGGTCCCCCGGCGACTGGAACGCGCTCTTTGGTTTTGGCACCAATATTCTGGTCAACCTGCTGGTGCTCACCGGCCTGCTCAGGTTCGTGCTCAAAATGCCGGACGAGATGGTATTTGGCCGCATTTTGCCTGCTACCGGGCTCATGCTGTTTTTGAGCACGATGTATTACGCCTGGCTGGCCTATCAACTCGCCAGGCAGACCGGTCGCAACGATGTCTGCGCACTGCCCTCTGGTGTCAGCGTGCCGCACATGTTTGTGGTGGTATTTGTCATTATGCTGCCGATCTCGCTCAGTAGCGGCGACCCGGTCAAAGGCTGGGAGGCTGGGTTAGCCTGGGTATTTATCCAGAGCTTCGTGCTGATGCTGGGTGGGTTTATTGCCCCGGTGATCCGCAAAATCACCCCGCGCGCCGCCTTATTGGGCACGCTGGCGGGCGTCTCGGTCGCATTTATCAGCTTGCGCCCGGCGCTAGAGATGTTTATGACGCCCATGGTCGGCGTGGTCTGCTTTGCCATTATCCTCGCCAGCTGGTTTGGCGGCGTGCGCTATTTCAAGGGCATCCCGGCCGGGCTGGTCGCCATTGCCGCCGGTACGCTGATCGCCTGGGGCTCCAACCTGTTCGGACTCGATTATGCCCACATGAGTCTGAATAACGTCAGCGCCGCCCTTGCCAATTTTGGCTTTTCCATCCCCTTGCCCGCCATCAACCATGTGTTTTCCGGCTTTGAGTTTTTAGGGGTGATTCTGGTGACCGCCATCCCGTTTGGCATTTATGACCTGGTGGAAGCGATGGACAACGTTGAGAGCGCGGCGGCCGGGGGCGACAGCTTCCCGACGACAAGGGTGTTGACGGCCGATGGCGTGATCAGCCTGATTGGCTGCCTGATGGGCAATCCCTTTATCAATGCGGTATATATCGGCCACCCCGGCTGGAAAGCCATGGGCGGACGCATCGGCTACTCAGCCGCGACCGGCATCATCGTTTTGCTACTCTCCTGGCTGGGTATCATCGCCCTCATGGCCTCATTGATTCCGGTGGTCGCCATCTCCCCCATCCTGCTCTATATCGGCATGCTGATTGGTGCCCAAGCGTTTCAAGAAACGCCGAAAAGCCACGCACCAGCCATTATCCTGGCCTTTTTGCCACACGTCGCCGCCTGGGGCAAATTGCAAATTGACAACGTCCTCGCGGTGGCTGGCACCAACGCCGCCACACTGGGGCTGGATAAGCTAGGCCAGGTCGGCGTGTTGTACCACGGCCTGGAGGTGTTGGGCGGAGGCGCCATTTTAGGCGGGTTAATGCTGGGCGCCATTGCTGCCCTGGTCATAGAGCGCAAACTGGCCACAGCCGCCGGGTTTGCGCTGGCTGCGGCCGTATTTAGCTTCTTCGGTCTCATGCATGGCGAAGCGATTGGTATCGGTCAATCCCTGCCGATTGCGGCCAGCTATCTCGTGGTGGCGGTCATGCTCGGGCTCAGCAGCAAGTATGCACGCTTGAACCCCATGCCCAGCGGGCTCGCCAGCCAACACTAAATAGCGCCAGTAGGCACTAAACCTCACCTACTCACTGGAGCCGCGCCCCATGAATTTGAACCTCTCGCATTTACGCGCTGTTTATCTGGCTGGCCGTTTAAAACCCAGCCAGCTGGTGCGGCAACTGGCAGAAAAAATCCACGCTCAAGACACCCATCACGTCTGGATTTACCGACTCAGCCTGGAAGAGATGCTGACCTACGCCCGCCAACTGGAAGCCATGGATCCGGCCAGCCTGCCTTTGTACGGCATCCCGTTTGCCATCAAAGACAATATAGACCTGGCCGGATATCCGACCACCGCTGCTTGCCCGGACTTTGCCTACACAGCCGACCAACATGCCACAGTGGTTAAAAAACTAATTGCCGCAGGCGCCATCCCGATCGGCAAAACCAACCTGGATCAATTTGCCACCGGCCTGGTCGGCGTGCGCTCGCCTTATGGCGCCTGCAAAAACAGCATTCATCCCGCCTATATTTCCGGTGGTTCCAGTTCTGGCTCTGCCGTCGCAGTGGCGCTAGGTATGGCCAGTTTTAGCCTGGGCACAGACACCGCTGGCTCTGGCCGCGTCCCGGCCGCATTTAACAACCTGGTGGGCATCAAACCCACCTGTGGCTTGCTCAGCACGCACGGCGTGGTGCCAGCTTGCCGCTCACTCGATTGTGTCTCCATCTTTGCCCGCACCACTGAGGATGCGCAAACCGTGCTGCAAATCGCACAAGGTGAAGATAGCCAAGATGCCTACTCACGCCCGGCACCCACATACGCCCCCCGCCAATTTCCAGCCCAGTTCCGCTTTGGGGTGCCACAGGCTGACCAACTCAACTTTTTTGGCAATACCGAGACCCCGGCCTTGTTTGCCCAAGCCATTCAAGCCCTGCAAGCCATCGGTGCGCAAAAAGTTGAAGTCGATTTTTCGGTGTTTTTAAACACCGCGCGCTTGCTTTATGAAGGCGCCATCGTCGCCGAGCGTTACGCGGCCATCCAGCCCTTTATCGAATCACACGCAGAAGCCATGCACCCGGTCACACGCAAGATTATTCAAGGCGCCAGTAAATTCAGCGCAGCGGATGCCTACCGTACGCTATACCAGCTCAAAGCCAACCAGGCACAGGTAAAGCCACACTGGGCCGAAGTAGACCTGATAGTGACGCCGACGGCAGGCACGATTTACACCATCCAAGAAGTAGAACAAGACCCAATCCAAACCAACAGCAACCTGGGTTACTACACCAACTTTATGAACCTGCTTGATTTATCTGCCATCGCCATCCCGGCCGGATTCCAGCAAAACGGCTTACCATTTGGCATCACCCTCTGCGCCCCCGCCTTTCACGACCAAGCACTGGCTGACCTCGCCCAACGCCTGGGACGATAAGCCCACAAAAACAAGGAAACCTCATGAGCATGATAGAAGTCGCCGTCTGCGGCGCCCATATGCAAGGCCAGCCACTCAACCCGCAACTGCTGGCATTGCAAGCCACCTTTGTGCGCGCCACCCACACCCTGTAAGATGGCGGACAAGTGGCTGGTTTTTTGTGCGAAGCCAATGTCAGCGCAACCGCAACATAGATATCGAGTTTTGGCGGCTGGCGGGCTTATCTGGAGTCACAGCATCAAACACTGGAGTCAATAAACAATTAAGCGTATCAGCATCAGTGATCCAAATGACGTTTCACTAAGCATGATGACGATTTAAAAGTCGATAGTGGCAGATAGCATTACCGTACGCGGCTGACCAAGATACAGCCAACTGCCAGAGCCGCTGCTCCAGTAATCACGACCAAACAGGTTTTGTATGCCCAGCCTCAGTACCAATGGCCGTTCAGCAGCCATGGTCTTGTAGCGCGCACCAACATCCCAACGTGTCCACCCCGGAATGGTGCGGGTATTGGCTTCGTCCAGATACTGGGCGCTAGTCGACATCATGCGTGCGGTCAGTGTCATTCCAGGCACAAATGATAGATCGTATTCGCTGCCTAGGTTCAACTGCCAGCGCGAGACATTAGGCGCGGTATTTCCGTTATAGGCATCACTGCTGGCATGTGTGAGTTGGGGTTGAATGTAAGTGGCTCCGCCAAGCAGGCGAACGCCTTGAATCTCGCCGAAAATATTCAGCTCAACACCACGATTGCGTTGCTCGCCCACGATTTGATAGGTCGAGATGCCATCCCCATTAGAAACATTCAGTCCGTTTGGCTTTGCGATCTGGAATGCGCTAAGTGTAGTAGTAAAGTAACCAAAGTCGTATTTCACTCCGATCTCGTGTTGTTTGGTCTTGACCGGGGGAAATACCTTACCTGCATTGGTAGTGCCGATGGGCGCGGTATCGCCCTGTGTCAAGCCTTCAATGTAGTTGCTGTATATCGACCAGTTTGCCCCTGGTTTTATCACCGCGGCCAGCACAGGTGTCACAGCATCACTGTCATAGGAGGTGGTGCTTTCCCCAGTGCTGCTGTAGTCAATCACTTCCACGCGTTGATAACGTCCGCCTAAGGTAACGGTCAGGCGGTCATCAAGCAGGCCCAAAGTGTCGGCCACCGCCAATGATGGCAGTTGCAAGCGATTGGTCTTATCGGGGTGCGAGTCCATGCTAGCAGTGGATGGGCGGCTAATACTAGGCAGGTTATAGATATTGGTATCAAAGCTGCTGAAGCCATAGTACTGCGCCGTATAACCGCTATCTTTCATCAGATAGTTGGCATTGAGATTGAGTTGATGGCTCACAGCACCTGTGCTAAAACTGCCACGTATCCCGCCCTGAGCAGTGCGATAATTTGTCCAGTTGGGCCAGTAGTACACCGTAGCCTGTGCATTGCCTTGTGTATCGACCACATTGATGTCGGTGGAAAGATAACTTGAGGCAGTATTGCTGCCACCTGCTGCGCCATAAAGTGTCCAGTTGGAGGTGAGGTCATACTCGGCTTTTATCAGAAGGTAATTGCTCTTGGAGTTGGCATATTCCCAATTCTGAGCAATCCGTTTCTTTGCGTTTGGAGGAGAGGGAATGCTGATGTTATCTGCTATGCCGAAGCCTGCCGCGCCCTGAGGGGCCTCGTTGTTCATGATCTGATGGCCTACATCCAGCGATGTACGCAGATGATCGCCTCGGTAATCGATACCGAGGCTAGCAATGCCCATTTCAATCGATTGCCCGGCGGTAGCATTTTTGCCGTCACGATATAAGCCATTGAAGCGGACACCCCAGGCGTTATCCTCGCCGAAACGGCGCCCAATATCGACATGACCTCCGAAGTTGCTATTAGACATATATGAGGTGGTCAACCGCGTCAATGGCTTGTCACCCGCCCGCTTTGGCACCATGTTGATACTGCCGCCGACAGATCCTCCCGCACCGGGCGCCATGCCATTCAAGAGGGCGCTAGATCCCTTCAACACCTCTATACGCTCCGCCATCTCGACGGGCGCGGATCGATTGGATGCAATGCCGCTGATCCCATCAAATAACACAGAATCCTGAACCTGAAATCCGCGAATCAGGAAAATATCCCCCCCTGCGGCTGCGTTAGTTAGGCTGTAAGACACTGTTCGCACTGAAGGATCGTTGAGAACGACATCAGCAGCGGTGATCGCCTGTTGGTTTTCCATAAGCTCAGCGGTGTAACTCGTGGTATTGAAAGGCGTGTCCATGACATCCTTGTTGCCAAGCAAGCCGAGACGACTCCCACGGGCCACCTGTCCTCCAGCATATGCAGACATCAGGTCAGTTTGGTTATCAGCCTGGGCAATGACTTTGACTTCTGGCAAAGTATCCGCGACACCTGTTGCTCCAGCTGTAAGATCGATTTTTTTGAGGGTAAAACGGCCAGGGTGTACTTCTATCACTTGTAACCCTGATCCTTGCAGTAGTGCCTCAAATGCTTTCTTAAGCGTGTAACTCCCCTTCAGGCCTTGAGTCATGAGTAGCTTTGCCTGTTCAGCCTCAAATGAGAGTACAACCCCGGCTTCACTGGCAAAATTAGCGAGCGCACTATCCAGTGCACCAGCAGGAATATTGTAAATACGCGTCGCTTCGTTTTCTGCGGCCATCACCAGTGAGAGCCCGGCAGAAAGCGGTAATACGGCTAGCCCCAATGTCACGGTGAGAAGCTGGGCCAGCGTTCGCTGCTTCATATAGGCTCGTGTTCGGGCTGGTTGCTTTATATTCATTTCGTCTTCCTTTGCGATGCATGTTTTCATAGCATTGGTCGAACGAAACTTAAAAAGGGACAACGCAAAACAGAGTTTTTTATGTTTTTTTGAAAGAACTTTAAGTTGCAATAGATAAGTTGACCCAGTAGCGCGTGAAATACACAATACTTACTTGAGGCAATGCCGTCTGGATAGCTTCCAGTGCGATCTCAGGTTGATCGAGCGGGAAAACACCTGAAATGCGCTGATCAGAAAGCCTGGGATCACATCTCAACACACCGACCCGGTAACGACTGAGCTCTGCAACGACATCTGCCAAGCGCCAATCAGTAACGACCAGCATGCCACGTAACCAACCCTTCTCATTTCCAGTTAATGGCTTGACATCACCATCGCCGCCGTCATCCAGCGTGACCTGCTGGCCGACATTGACCTGAAACGCCGGTCGACCGGTGTTTGGTGTGACGATAACGGCATGTTCTATCACGCCCAACCAGATCGCGGTCAGCTGTTGTTGCCTGACAATAAACTGGGTGCCCAGTGCACGCAGACTGCCTTGGGCAGTCTGCACAATAAAAGGACGCTTCCCAAGGTCTGGGTGTCCAGTTTGAATGAAAATTTCCCCTTTGATGAGCTTCACTACGCGCATGTGTGCATCAAAAGAAATGCTGACTGCGCTGTTGGTATTTAATACCAGTCGCGTACCGTCAGAGAGGATCCATTCGCGACGCTCACCGGTCGTTGTACTGTAATCGGCCAGCATGTAATGCCATGACTGATTGCGCCAGCCATACCAGGCGAATGGCGTCATAAATGCAAATATACCCAACCCTTTTAGCCATTCGCGGCGGCGAGCCTGCATGGATTCGCTGCTCGCATGCAATACCTCATGCGTCACTTCTGCTGGTGCAAGTTGTAGTTGTTGTTGCAAGGACTCAACTTGCGCCCAGGCCCATTGCTGTTCCCAGCCCTGCGCGAGCCATCGTTGCCATGCAGTTCGATCTTCGGCTGTGGCCTCGCCTGAGCAGAGCTGGCTATACCAGCCTGCTGCCTCATGGATCACACGCCTAGCGGTTTTAGGGTCTGGTAACAATGCACTCATGCAAGGGAAAATAACAGACAATGCTCAATGGCTCGCGCCATGTATTTTTTGATAGCACTGACAGAGAGGTTCATTTGGACGGATATTTCAGGATACGTCATGCCATCTAGCTGTGACATTAAAAATATCTGGCGTGTTTTTTCACCCAATGCATCCAGCATGGCATCAATTTCACATAAGGTTTCAACCATAACCGCGCGCTCTTCCGCCGAAATATGTATAGGTTCTGGCATGGTACTTAAGGCATCCAAATAAGCACGCTCCAAGGTAGCCCGGCGAAAGTAATCCACCATTAGCCGCCGTGCAATCGTTGCCAGGTACACCCGAGGTTCCACGATCTGGCTGGCGTTTCGTGCAGAGATCACACGGACAAACGTATCGTGTGCTAAATCGGCGGCCCTTTCATTGCAATACAGCTGTCGACGCAGCCAACTTTTTAACCAGTGATGATGATCGTTATAAAGACTTTCAACAGCCTGATGTCCTATCAATTCTTTCGCTAACATGATAATTAATGGAAATGATAATAGTTCTCATTTTAACACAATCAGAAGATCAAACTTAGGTTCAATGCCTAATTAGAGACTATTCTCAATACTTTGATCGATGCGCCAAAATAAAGAACTCTAGAGTTAAGTTTTAGAAATCTCAATTTAAATTGCTGATGTCGTCTGCAATTTAGATCAAGATCCAACATCAATATGAATCAAAGGCTTACAACAAGTCTTGCAAAGCCATATTTCAAACCATTTGCAACAAAAGTTGAGATTTAACAGGTTTTTTGCAAATCAACTTGAGACTCAACCCTAGGGCTTGTCTAATCTTGTTTCTAAATTGTGGACTGAACTCAAATAGACCAAGCCAGTAAAAAATTACTGATGCAGATATTTAGTAGCTACTGAGTCTTAATTAAGTTCACTGTAATCGATCTGGTTGGAAGCGATCTTTATAACTTTTTAGCGCATCCCCCATTATGCGGAATTGCCCGTCTCCTAAGTAGTGAAAGGTTTCAGGCAAAGACTCTTGCTCATCAATATGTACGTGTAAAACCTCGAATATGAATAGACTGTATTTTTTGATTAAGCTTTTATCAATTAGACTACACTCAATATTGGCGTAACACTCATCAATCAGAGGTACGTTCACCTTTTTTGCAGGCCGGGGTGTTAGGCCGAACAACTCAAATTTGTCCTTTTCTTTCGGTACATGATGCATGTTTCCAATATCAATGACCTTCTCAATCAACTCCACAGTTGGGATATTGATAACGCATTCACCACTTTTTTCGATTAAATGGCGTGAATAATTCTGGTCCCATATGTAACAACCTATCAAAGTGTATTCCATCATCATATGCCATCCCATGGTCATGATATTTTGTTCTCGATTATGCGCTGAGCTTATCAAGACAATGGGGCCGGGCTCTAACAGTTGGCGCGTATTGCTAACTGGAAAGTCTGTTTTTTCTCTCATCTTTTTTCCTTTGAGATCAGTACTACAAAAACTTCCGTACCAAATTCTTTTGAGAATTTTCTTACTGATAAATGACATAAATCTCAAACGTTAATTCAATCGGCAAGAATCGCCTTTAAATTTGCAGTTATTACCCAGCCCAATGTTGAGCCTCCATTTTCATGGCATCGAGAGTAGTACGCAGATTACAAAAACAGAATTACAAGACATCTGTGGAGAGTCTTGACATAAAACCTTTCATGTAACACAATTTGTTACATGAAAAAAGACTCTAGATTATCAAACGTATTACATGTACTTCTTCACATGGCTCAGAAACCGGAGGTTCCACTTCGATCTGAGGATATGGCAAAAGCCATGAACACAAACCCAGTGGTAGCTAGAAGAGTCATGGCCGGACTTCGCAGAAAAGGATACGTCCAATCAGAGAAAGGTCATGGCGGTGGATGGCTACTGACTTGCGATCTTTCAACAACCACTCTTAAAGATGTTTATGAAGCATTGGGCCCTCCATCCCTGTTGGCAATTGGCCCTCGATCCGAACATCCAGAATGCATTGTTGAAGCATCAGTCAACTCGGCTTTGGAAGTCACCTATCGCCAGGCACAAGAGATATTAATAGCAGGTTTGGATGCAATCACTTTAGCTTCATTAACTCACGATGTAATTGAGCGGATTGAGAAACGGAAAATTCAAGCTCAAAAAAATACCAAGGCAGATAACAATGAATGACTTATTAGGTATGGATAAGAGTAATGAGGATGCCTCATTACTCAGCTCTCCCCAACAGCGGAAGTGGATACTAGCCGGAGCCTGTGTTGCGTTAATGGCTGTCATCGCTGCCGTTTCCGGATTGAATGTATCTCAACAGCAAATGGCTGTAGCACTAAATTCGACTCAAAATGAAGTGTTTTGGATTGTAAATATTTATGCTGTGAGTTTGGCTGCGCTTTTACTTCCTATGGGTGCAGTTGGCGATCGTGTTGGATCTAGAGACGGCTTGATATATGGATTAATCTTATTTAGCTTGGCTAATGTCATTTCGTTTGCAGCGCCTAATTTATACATCATGCTTTTTGCCAGAACATTAAGTGGTGTTGCGGCAGCTTTAGTAATGCCCGTTACGCTTGCAGTAATAACTTCTAACTTTCCCAAAGATGAACGCTCCAAAGCAATTGGAATCTGGACGGCCGTGGCTGGAGGTGGTGGAATCATTGGAATGTTTCTATCAGCATTTCTAGTAGATGTAGTTAGCTGGAGATGGCTATTCGTATTGCCAGTCATCTTGGCTATAGTTTCGTTAGCAATCACTATTAAAAAGATACCCAACTCAACACTGGCTGTAAAAGATCCATTCGATTTTTATGGCGCATTTTGGGCAATTATTTCCGTCTTGAGTATGATCATCGCACTAGATAGCATCGCTAAATCTGGTTGGTGCTCGCCCATGTCTGTGGGAAGCATGTTGGTGGGGGTTATTGGCACTATCTGCTTTATCAATCAGGAGTCGCGTTCAATCAAACCTTTACTTGAATTGAGATTTTTGAGTGATAAATCTCTGTTAATGGGTGCTGCAACATTATTTGTCCTGTTTGGAGTGCAAGCCGGTGTATTCATTGTCATTTTTCCGTACTTTCAATCAGTACTACATTGGTCAGGCTTGAAGGCCACATCTGCGTTAATGCCGATGGCATTTGTGATGATGGCCGCATCTGGAATGGGATCCAAGATAACTAAGAAAATTGGGTTGGTAATCACCATTGCGCTTGGTGTGCTTCTAAGCGGATTAGGGCTCGCATATATGGCTATGAGTGTATCTTTTGAGAGTGGATATATGGCCTTACTTCCTGGAATGCTGGCATGGGGAATCGGAACCGGTTTAGCCATGGCCCCTTCTACAGAGATAATTACCTGGTCTATACCTCCTGAAAAGCAAGGCGTTGCTTCTGCCATCAACGATCTTACAAGAGAGTTGGGAACAGCATTAGGAGTCACAATTCTGGCAGGTGTGTTTGCAACGCAATATCATACTTCGGTCAATCAACATCAAAATAGCGAATCCAGTGATCTATGGGAAACCATCCACATGGGTATTGCTCACGCCATTGAAAGCGCTGACCAGTCATTGATCCAGATTGCCAAGGTTTCCTTTATTGATGGATGGAGATCATCCATGTGGGCTGGCGTTTTAATATTAGCGATGCTCTTTATGTATATCCTGGCAACCGAGTACATAGATAATTATTGGCGGAAAAAGCATGCAAGCTAGAAAGGCACCTGAATTTCATAAGGTCCACCTAAACCTGGATTACGCAGAGCGCACGCAGAAAATTGTTCCAGGACTGATTGACATGTACAGAATGTCTGGAATATTGCTTGCAGAAAATGCGCCTCCTAATGCCAAAGTATTAGTTTTAGGTGCAGGTGGCGGCCTCGAGCTCGAAAAGTTTATAGAGATGTACCCAGACTGGATTTTTGATGGTGTAGATACATCAATCGAAATGATCGGACTTGCATCAGAGAGACTAAAAGAAAACGCCAATAAGGTAAATTTTTGCCTTGGAGAAATTGAAGTTGCTCCTGATGGGCCCTATGATTCAGCATCATGCCTTTTGACACTCCATTTTATGGATTCGGCAAAACGCCTGAAAACATTACAAGCAATACATCAGCGTTTAAAGCCTCATGCCCCACTTGTCGTTGTTCACCATAGTTTTTCTAATGATCAACGAAATGAAAAGAGATGCAGAGCCTTCGCAATCAGTTCTGGAATTCCGGCAGAACTTATGAATAACCAGATGGCTACGCTGAGATCTCAATTACCCATTTTAGAACCTGCAGAAGACTCAGCCCTTTTGAAGAAAGCCGGTTTTAATAATATTGAATTATTCTATGCCGGATTTACATTTAGAGGCTGGGTAGGATATAAATCCTGAACGATCGTTTTCAAGAGTAATCGCTAATTTCGACACCTTTCCAATTATCTGCCCAAGTTACAGGAAAGCATGAGACCAATGATTTCATCTCAATATGTGAGGCATGTAAGTTTAAAGCGAGAGAATATTGATTCATTTGAACGCTATCCGTTTTCCCTGCCATCTGTCCGCTCGTTAGATATTCTAGAGTTGCATCCTAAGATCACATTTCTCGTCGGTGAAAATGGCTCAGGAAAATCAACATTACTTGAAGCTATTGCGGTTTCTCTAGGCTTTAACCCTGAAGGCGGCACAAGGAATTTCCGTTTTGGAACAAGAGCATCACATTCAGAATTAAATGAATACATTCGGATTGCAAAAGGTATCCGGCAGCCCAAAGATGGATTTTTTCTAAGAGCTGAAAGCTTTTTCAATGTATCCACCGAAATTGAAAGATTGGATGATGCGCCATCTTTTGGACCTCCAGTCATTGACTCTTATGGAGGGCGCTCCCTTCACGAACAGTCGCATGGTGAGTCATTTTTGGCACTGATGATGAATCGTTTCGGAGGTAAAGGACTGTACATTCTTGACGAGCCTGAAGCGGCGTTATCACCTCAACGACAATTAGCAGTGCTCTGTAGAATCCATGATTTGATTGATGATGATTCGCAGTTTCTTATTGCCACGCACTCACCGATTCTCATGGCGTATCCAGACGCTTGGATATACTCTTGCTCGCAAGCTGGACTCTCTCGTGTCGAATACAAAAAAACAGAGCACTACCAAATTACGCATGATTTTTTAGCCAATCCGGAAAGAATGCTTCAGCGGTTGTTTGAGCGCGATGGATAACGTTTAAACTCAGCGGCAGCCAAAGGTAGTCTGCTGGAATAATGGGTTAGGCGTCACTTCGATCGGAATCGGCCATGAGCTGAGCTTCGATTGCAGTCTTGTCGATGACCGACTTTGATCTTGGGTTAAATTGCAGACGACAATTCAAAAGTTGAAAATATCAAAAAACTTTGAATTTGATATATGCACTACTTTTGCCCTTATAAAATTTTTGCTACTTGGATAAGAGGTCCGAGTAACAACAAAATTTATGTGAGGAAAAATATAATGAAATTATTAGGATTGGGAAAATATCCAATAAAGACAGGTGGGCAAATACAAGGAATAATTAAAAGTGCAGGTTTGGTCATAATGACTGGGCTGACATTGATGCTTGGAGCTTGTGGCGGAGGGAGTCATCATGATGACTCAGTGACAGCACAAACTACCGAGGGAACAATTAACGGTTTTGTAGAGAGTGGTGTTCGTCAATTCCGAGGCATTCCCTACGCTTCCCCTCCGGTAGGCGCCCTAAGATGGATGCCCCCTACTGCCGCTGCTAAAAGAAGCCAAATTTTAGATACAAAAAGCTATCGTTCCGACTGTGCGCAAAGCAATACATTGGGCGTATTTGGAAACCCAAGCACCAGTGAAGATTGCTTATATGCAAACATTTTCACTCCTAAAGAGGTTAAAACTCCTTTGCCGGTAATGGTCTGGATACACGGTGGGGGTAATTTCAATGGCAGTGGTAGCCATTATGACGGGAGTAAGTTAGTCCGTGATGGTAATACGGTTGTAGTCACCTTTAATTATCGTGTAAATATTTTTGGGTTTTTCGCGCACCCAGCAATAACTGCAGAAGGTCACGCAAATTCTAACTACGGAATTATGGATCAACAACAACTATTGAGATGGGTAAAGCAAAACATTGCAAATTTTGGAGGTGATCCAAATAACGTGACAATTTTCGGTGAATCAGCAGGTGGATTCAATGTTATGGCCCATTATGTTGCGCCAGCATCAAATGGATTATTTCAAAAGGCCATTTCAGAAAGCTCACCCAACGGGGTTGTTGAACAACCACTACCAACATTGGCTGCTGCAGAGGCTATCGGACAAAACGCGATTAACAATACTGGATGTACTGTTCAGACCGCTGATTGCTTACGATCTTTGACTGCTCAACAACTTTTACAAATTGGCGGTGATAATCTCTACTCTGTAGGAGTAATTGTCGATGGCACAATCATTCCTGAATCATTTATTACAGCAATTGATAATGGAAATATTTCCAATGTACCTCTGCTAGTGGGTCTAAATAAAGATGAATGGAACTTTTTTGCGGCTTTGGACCCATCTCTTGAAGTTGCTCCAGGTACATATGCTGCAAGAATAAATACTGCTTATGGAGCTAATGCTGCAGCAGTGTTGGCACAATATCCCGAAGCTAATTACCCCTCACCTTCTCAAGCACTGGTAGCAACTATAACTGATAGCTCATTTGCATGCTCAACTCACCGGATAATGAGAAAAATGGTTCAGCATGTTCCAGTCTATGCTTATGAATTTGCGGATAGAACAGCACCGTCTTATGCTCCAGAATCAACATTTCTTCCTCATCTCGCCGCACATACTTTAGAAATGCAATACTTGTTTCCGCTATACAAAGGAGGCAGTGGCGTAGCTAAAGCTCTTAATGCGAGTCAAGAAATATTGTCTAACGATATGGTGAGCTATTGGACCAACTTCGCTAAGAGCGGTACCCCAAATGCTGGAACTGTTCCAACTTGGCCAGCATATGACTTAGTAGGAGAGTCGGTGCAAAGTTTACAATTGCCAAGACCTCAAACAATCACAAACTTCGCTGATAGTCATAATTGCGCACTTTGGGATAGTATTTAAGAGTATTTCGAGTATCGAAGCCGCTTTAAAGCGGCTTTTTTATTTGCTTTGTATGGAAATAAATTTCTAAAAGTTTCGCCAGGGTACTTTGAACATATCAACGTGTTTGAATATTGCCGCCCATGAATTCCTTTCCTGCTATTAAGTATGTATATCAAAAACTGCTGATTTTTATAAAAAAATCTTATATTTAAAAATAAAATTTAGGCCTGTTGCAAGCTTACAAATCACAATGTTAAAAGTGGTAAGATGCTGATTTTTATATGTAAAATATTACTTTTTAAAATATTCAATATTATAATTTTTGAATAATAAAAAACATTATTGCATTATCTGGTGGGGGATATATGAACCGGAAGCTTGAAGAAATACGAAACTCTTCGTTAACAAAAAGTTGGTTTGGTGGGGCATGTTTTACAGATACTGTCGAGTCGGAACAATGGGACTCTTACGACATTGAAAACTCTCTAGCCTCAATTTTTATTATTGTTAAAGGACACGGAGATCACATTAATCGAAAACTGGATGGGTTAAGTCGACCAGACGCTAAATTTACTAGCGGCCACGTTGCCTTCATCAATGCGGGTTCAAGGATTTCTGGGGAGTTCTTGGCTAAATGCCAATTTCTAGAAATTACTGTAAAAGACGAATTTATAGACCAATTTAGCCCTAGAACTAAATCTGCTCTGTATAAAAGCCCAAGTTTTTCATATTTGTGTGATATGAGCAGCAAGGCTGTCATACAAGAACTTATGCTAAGTATGCATAATGCTGACCCCCATGATTCCTTACTAATAGATGGGAGTGCTGCATTTTTGACTGCAAAGTTGTTACAAGCAGCGGATCGTAAACTGAATTCCACTAAGTTAGAACTTAGCAAAAATAAATCGAATTTGGTTCTAAGTTACATTGAAGATGAATTAAGTAACAATATCAAACTTGAAGAGTTGTCTAATTTGGTAGGGCTATCAGTCAGTCATTTTTGTTTAGCATTTCGTGCCACGACAAACTGTTCACCTCATCAATATATGATTACTAGAAGGATAGAAAAAGCGAAAGCGTTACTGAAATCTACCCAAAATGGATTAAACATTGCTAATTTGGCACTTACACTTGGATTCAGCAGCCAGAGTCATTTCACAAAAACGTTTAAACAGGTGACTGGCGTAACACCATTAGTTTATTTTCGAGAGTCTAAAAATTGATCCAGAAATCTTAAGTTTATAAGCACCGGATAGAGAGTCGTATTGAGGCAATTCAACTATTAGATATGTTGATTTGAAATTTACCCGGCTCTTCGGTTGCTCTTGCTTTCCCATCCGTAATATTTGGCAGTCGTTTTAGAAACTCAGGATCACCGATAACAGTTCCCTTAAAGGAATAAGTACCACTATGAGATACTGTTCCATCCCCAACCGCTTTGATTTCTCCGTCAAGGGTTTTAAGTGAGTATTCAATATTGCCTTTATTAGCAACAACTACAACCTGGTAGTCACCGAAGGCACGCCCCGGAAATGGATCTGCATGCGCATTCTTCCATAAGACAGTCCCCTTACCGTCACATTTGAGTAGTTTTGTGCAATTCAAATTGGCAAGATTTAAGCTGATGTCGCCATGCCAACCAATTCGCGCAAGTGGTTCAGATGATATTGCAGTCACTGCCTCCAATGGCGCGTTGAGTTGTACTTCCTGAAGGCTAAATTCATTCGAAGATACTTCCACCTTGCCAAACGGAATTCCAGCATTTTTGAAATTCCAAATGAAACTCAAATGACTAATAGAAGCTGGATCAATATCCCATGTCAGAGGTAACCAAGTAACCAAGCTCCGGCCATCCAAAGTTTGACTCGCCAGCAGTCCCTTTCCGTGCCATAGAGTACCCTCTGGCTGTAACAGTCTCAACCTACTATCTGTATAGTTTATTAATAACTCATCAACCTTAGATGCAGGGGCTTTAGCAACAACGCACCCCACCAATAAAACTCCAAAAATTAGAAATTTACCCCAAGGCATTTGAGCTACACTTCTTCAAATTGAATGAGAGACAAATTAACCATCGTGCCTTCATTTTCGCGGGTGATTTTCATTCTTTGGATCCTAAGTGCATAATCTTTTTGTACAATAGCAAGCCATTCTATGAGCGCGTTGAAATTGACACTCCCTTTCATTAGAAGCTCATTTCCAGATTGAGCAACGGTGACATTAAGTCCATGTGACTGTATTGATATTTTGACGATATTCAGCAAGGTATCATTTCTAGGAGGCACTAAAACAGGTTCAGATTTCAATTTGGACATCTCGTTAACTGCTTCTTGAATCTGTTTCAACTTCATTTCAGTTTTAGGCACATTCTTGAGCAATCTCTCTCTGGAAGTAGTAGCCCAAGTAAAGAGTTCAGAACCTAAGTAAAGACTCAATACTAATATTGCAGTTAAAACTAAGCTTCGTTCTCTAGAAGAGGCGTTTTGCCACCATTGAGACAATCGAAGTATGGAGTTAGGCTGCTTCATCATTGAGTCTCCAGATGAAGTGTGATTCGTGCGAGGTTTTCACTTCGTTCCAATTGAGCAGCATGCCCACGGCTTGAAAGTAAGCTAACTATTTGCTCCGCTTTTGTAGAGGCTGGTTCAGTCAGAGTCACATCTAACAACCCTTCGTTATAGTTAACTTCTAAGATACCGTTAGCTGCATTGGCCCCCATGGCTTCAATTAATTTAGCCAATAAAGCAAGAGCATCGTCATCTCTCAAATAACCAAGCTTTGATCGTTCAACATTCAGATGCTGATTAATCTGAGAAGCCGGGGCCACCATCACAGAATTGGGAAATTGGTTTTGATAAATTTGCTCAATCCGACTGTTTAACGTTTTCTGTTGATAGCTAAGCCAAGCGACCTCGAACAAAATAGCAAAGCCCCAAATTGATAGAAACACCAAGGTAATTAATAACGGCGCCTTAAACCCTGTGAAAATAGAGTTTGAATTTTTCAGCTCAAACTCGCCATGCAATAAATTGCTGGTTTTATCACGTAAAAACTTCCACCAAATATAGGGCTTTGTTTTCGTTACCTTAACACCCACTTGTTTAGCAATAGACTGAAAGTCTGGATCTTGTACACCAGGTGTTACTGAGAACAATACCTCATTTGGCCTTCGTTCATTTCCCATTATTGTTGCAAGTTGTGCTTCCAAAAATTCCTCCATCACGGCCACATCCACGGAAATACTTTTATGTGAGTCCATTCTTAAGACACCATGATTCTTACTTAAGCTAACTTGCCAGCCCTCACTGCTCAGTGGAGCAGTTTGTAATTCAGATAAGATTCGGTCGGGGTTACGTCCCACTGCGCTTAATAAATTAAGCACCTGCCGCATGCGCTCGCGACCAACTACTAAAACTCCAACAATATTAATGTCTTCATCATCTGCTGTTCTACGGTGTGTAACTGTGAGATGCTGAGTTTCTGGGTCTTGGATTAATTTATCTTCCAACGCGTATTTTATTAACCGTGGAGTATCTCGTTTCGATGCTTTGGGGAGAGCAACCTCTAACCACAGACATTGTGAACCAACCAAAACTACATCGTGAGTGGTTGCAGTTGGCCAATGGTGTGCAGATGAATTGCCCTCGGAAATAACTTTATTATCACCTTCGAGTAAAACCCAAGAACACTCCGGTTTAGAAGGCCAATGTTCATCAATAGAAAGTATCAGTCTTGTCATAACGTTTTTTGCCAAATAATTGCGGGCCAAGCACTGCCGTATAGTTGAGGGCTTCGATCAAGCAAGACTTCCATCCTGATCATGGACACGCCATACTTGGCTCTTACTGTGGCTAAGAAAAATCGACTCATGACACCGAATGTTGAGCTTCCAATTTCGAGCTGATGATTTGCCAGCCTTGTTTTAAGATCGGATGCATCCTTGAACCAAGTGCGGTTTCTTTCTGCTACAACCTGCCTAGCGAGGTCTATACTCAGATTTTGGACTGCGGCTGCAAGAACGAGAGCTGGTGCTGTGTTCGCGTTGATGATATTTTCTTCAGTAGGAAGCGCAGCAACTGATGCACTTAGTCTAGTTACTACTTCAGGAGTAAACCCTTTGATTGAAAGTAGTTCTTTTACATCTACCAAACGAGTAGATGTAGGTTTGTTCTTCATTAGCCATTGCTGCACTGCTGACGATAGCTTTTGAGCTTCGTTCTGCGGGACACCGTTTAAACCTAATAACTTTACAAAAATCTCTGCATTCTTTGCGTTTGGGCCCTCAGCAGCTACCAGGCTATTTAAATTGAATCGCCCAGACATATCTTGTAATTCTCCACTCATTTGGCCTTCTTCCACTGGCGTGGGAGGAACTCTCACAGCCCATGCCTCACCAAAATGATCAATTTCGGCATTATTTTGAAAGTCATCGGCAAGTACATTTCTAGCCCAGTCTAATGCGCCCCTCGCAAGTTGCTTCGCTTGAGCCTGATCATGACGACCCTCTACATAATTCATTGCAACGCCCAAATTACTCACCAATGTTGTGGCGATGCCAGCTACCAGTGCCACAGTAAATAGAGCCATGATTACTGCAGCACCTTGCTGACTTGAACTCGCTTTGGTCAAACTGATCATCGCAAGGCAACCATTCGGGTTATAGTCCCTTGATCGGGTAGCTCCAGTTTTATAAGTACGCCATCTGGAATTTGCGATGTAGATGAACTTGGTGGCCAATTAGCGAGGCGTTCTCCATTATTGATGAACTGCCAGTTAATCCTAGCTACGTTCTCTAACAAAACATCCACTTTAGGCATATTGCCGCTTTCAAGTGAATTCCATCTCAACCACTCAAGGTTGCCTTGCCTAATCCTATAAGAAACTCGAATCGATCCTTGGTTGTTGTCCAACCGTTGAAAATGCAATTCTTGATTTCCGAAGTCATTACGCACCAATGTCATTGTTGCTTGGGGAGTTGGTTTGTCTTTGGCATCAATTTTTCTACTTGTACCGATGACTTGTTGCAACTCTGTATCAATGTGCTGAATACTATGGCTGATACTGCGCCACCGTGTGAACTCACTATCCAAGCGCTCATTTGAATGAATGACCTCTGCTAAGGCACGATAGGACAACAATCCTAAAATCTGGAGAATTGCGATAGCGATAACTAGCTCAATCAACGTCAGTCCTAAAGAGGTGCGATAACTCACATCTGCTCCTTAGAAACATAACCACTCAAATGAGCGACGCTATGAGTGCTAGAGTCTTGAGCATACACATCGATGTCTACTCTTCTTATTAATGGGTTGGGAGTAGAAATAACCTCTGCTCTCCATCGATAGTTGTAACCTGCTTGCTCAGAAGTACCCTCAGATGTACCTGGCGATGGCCATGCCTTTAAAGCTCGTAACTCTGCCAAATTGTTCTCTGCCACCCAATTTCCAACCAGTCGATTACGTATCTCTATAGAACTTAATGTTGCCATTCCTAATGCACGGAATATCGAAGTCAGAGCAATAGCCAAAATCGCTAACGCTACCAGGGTCTCTAACAATGTGAATCCAAATTGGGAACGATGCTTCATGATGGACTACCCAAGATGCTCACTTCCACATTCCCTGTGGCTTTACCAATAAATCTGACTTCACCAGTTGAAGTAGTAACTCGAAGTACATACTCAGTGGGCTGAGTGCCAAACTGAAGCCGATTTAGAGATTGGTCCAATCTTCCCTCAATGCTTAAACCTGCCCAATATAAGCCAGTTGAAAGTTGCTTCTCGGTAAACACTGGAGGATCTTCCAGCGGACGCCATGTGTCATCTGCATCAAGTGCAGAGAAGCGATAGCCGTTTGGAAGTAGCTCCAATGCAATGGGTCGGCCATTTACGATAGCTCGATCTGCGCATGCTTCTAACACTAACTTCAGTCTACGAAGCGTACGTTCAGCGTCACGCTTTTGGATGCTTTCGAAAGATATCACTGCACCGCTTGCAACCACGCCAATAATGATCAGTACGACCATTACCTCAATGAGGCTAAACCCTTTACTGACGATCAAACATTTACACATGATCTGGACTCATTTGTTTTGAATTGAGATCACAGCTCCCAAGATCCGATATCTGCTTCCA
The DNA here is from genome assembly GCF_046766015.1 of Methylophilus sp. 3sh_L. Lineage (NCBI taxonomy): Bacteria > Pseudomonadati > Pseudomonadota > Betaproteobacteria > Nitrosomonadales > Methylophilaceae > Methylophilus > Methylophilus sp. 3sh_L. Next base: position 465,902 of record NZ_JBKOUF010000001.1, on the reverse strand, counting down.
GACCCTCACCACCAACAGTGCCATCGGCACCAAAGCTCATTACTTCTACCTCACCTCTGCGGCCAGGTACTACGTATTGGTAAGGATTGCCCCATGGATCCATTGGCAATTTATCCAGATACGATTTCCAGTTGATTGGTACTGGAGGTGTTGAAGGTTTGATGACTAAAGCACTCAAGTTCTGATCGTTAGTTGGATAACGGCGATTATCGAGTTTGTATAGTTTCAAGGCTTGCATAATGGCTGAGATATCCTGTCTTGCAGCTACAGCTCTTGCTTCATCCGGACGACCCATCACTTTGGGAACAACAAGTGCTGCTAATACCCCCAAGATGACGATAACAACCATCACTTCGATCAAAGTGAAACCGCGATTAGTACTTTTAATATTTGGCATGGAGATTCCTTTACTTCATGAGGGTGTTAATCTCAATAATGGGCTGCATCACTGCTATGACGATTAGCATCACAAACCCGCCCATGACCAGAAGTAAAACCGGTTCGAGCAAAGTTGTTAATGTGGAGGTTTTTGATTCAAGTTCAGCTTGTTGCAGTTGAGCAACTTTAGCGAGGAGCTCATCAGTCCGCCCTGTAGCTTCGCCATTAGCTATCATATGAATTAGCAATGGCGGGAATTGACGACTCCCTCCCAAAGCTTTAGATAATGGTTGCCCTTCACGGACTTTCAAAGATGCGGCAGTTACAGCTTCAGCCAGAGGTATTCGACTAATTACTTGAGCGCCAGCATCTAGAGCTGATAACAAGGGCACTCCACTACTAGACAGAATTGAGATGGTACTAGCAAACCTGGTGACATCTAGTGTACGCAGATGGCGCCCAATCACTGGCAAGGTCAGCAACCAATCATCCCAACGTCTTTTGAGATTCTGATCCTGAAGCGCAGTGCGTAATGCAAACACTGCTGTAATGATAATTAACAGCAGCAACCATCCCCAGCTGCGTAAAAAATCACTGACAAAAATTAGAGCTGTCGTTAATGGGGGCAATGCTTGTTTGCCTTGTTGGAACACCGTGACTACTTGTGGCACAACGTAAGTCATTAAACCTATGATGACCATTAAAGCCACACAGGCTACGATCATGGGGTATAGCAAGGCCTGCAAAGTACTACTACGAAGTGAATGGCTGCGTTCTAGATAGTCAGCCAGTTCGCTCATGATGCTGGCGAGTTTTCCTGACTTTTCGCCAGCAGCTACTGAAGCTCTATACAGAGTCGAGAAAGCAGATGGGTAACGATCCAAAGCAGCTCTGAAACTATAACCACTCAATATTTCAGAACGGACGCCCGCTAATAATTGTCGGCTGGTTTCATTTTCAGCTTGCTCTATTAGCGCGGCTAGAGATTGCTCAATTGTTAAACCAGAAGTGAGTAATGTGGCCAATTGACGAGTGAGTAGCGCAAGTTCGGTTTCCTTTATTTTACGAGACTTGCTTACTTTTCCAGAGTTTGCGTAATTGATCGAAAATACCTCAATTGGGAATAAGCCTCTATCGCGTAAAAGGGCTCTGGCTGCTTTGCTATTTTCAGCTTCTAGGACCCCCGTAGACTCATTATTTTTTGAATCAATTGCTCTATAGTAAAAAGCACTCATTCTCTCGTCACCCTCAATAGTTCTTCAATCGAGGTAACCCCCTCGGCAAGTAAACGATTCCCGTCTGTACGAAGACTGGAACTACCATTGCCTATCGCATACTCTCTAAGAGCCGATTCATCTGCTTTGTTGTGAATTAAACGTTGAAATGGTTCGTCAGCGACTATCAATTCATAAACACCTGTGCGACCTCCGTACCCTGATTGTGAGCACTCTGGACAGCCGGCGGCCTTCCAAAGTTTTTGAGGAATGGGATGAACTAATAGATCAGTATCAGCAGCGGTGACTTCATAAGGGACTTTGCATTTGGAACAAAGCTTTCTGACTAACCGTTGGGCTAGAACACCTCGCAATGTCGATGAAAGCAGGAAAGGTTCTATTCCCATGTCTACAAGGCGAGTAATTGCAGATGCTGCATCATTCGTATGTAAAGATGCCAATACCAAGTGGCCGGTTAAGCTGGCTTGAACTGCAATTTGTGCAGTTTCTAAATCCCGTATCTCGCCAATCATGATGACATCAGGGTCTTGTCTAAGTATTGCCCTCAATACCCGTGCAAAACTCAAGCTGATTTTGGTATTTACCTGAATCTGACCTATTCCTGGAAGGTCATATTCAACTGGGTCTTCAGCCGTAACGATATTTAAAGACAATGCATCCATGCCCTGTAATGCAGCATATAGTGTAGTGCTCTTGCCAGAGCCAGTTGGGCCTGTGACTAGCACTATGCCGTGCGGCTCTTCAAGAAGTTTAGTAAAACCATTCACCGTACTTTCAGCCATACCCAAACTGTCCAAGGTACGCTGACCGTTGCCCTTATCCAGTAAGCGTAAGACGATACGCTCGCCATGAGTGGTAGGCAATGTGGAAACCCTGACATCTACCTGGCGACCAGCCAATTTCAGTGCAATACGACCGTCTTGGGGTAATCGCTTTTCAGAAATATCAAGACTAGCCATGATTTTTATTCTGGATGCCATGACGGCATGCAATGCTCGATGAGGTTGAGCAACATCGACTAATACGCCATCACATCTAAAACGAACAACTGAATTTCGCTCGTACGGCTCAATATGCACATCACTTGCGCCTTGTCGCACTGCTTGTGTCAGAAGTGCATTGATCATACGAATGATGGGAGCATCATCTTGTGTGTCTAAAAGATCTTCAACAGCCGGCAATTCAGTAATTAATTGGCTAAGATCTATCTCTTGCCCAACGTCTGCCACGACTTCTGCTGCATTGGTGTCGTTATTGGAATAGGTTTCAGAGAGGTGTAATTCGAAAGTAGCTTTCGGCACAGTTTTGATTTGCATTGGAGTGCCAATGTTTCGACGCACTTCAGCTAATGCCGTCAAGTCTGCACCTTCACGGATAATTATTTTAGGTTGTTCTGTTTCCGAGGTTGAGATCAATATCCCTTGGGACTTGGCAAACCCGTAAGGTAGTGTCGCGTTTTTCATTTCACCTGGGTATGAGATATCGGACCATTAGCTTCCGGGACCGGTTGAGAATCCGGATAATAAGGAACAGTGGGTGCGGGCGTGCTTTTAGGTGGGAGTTGAGGAGTGCTGGGTTCTCCACGCATCAAATCATCAGCCTTTTCGATAGCTCTTTGCTGTCCAATCACGTACTCATAGCGATCAGCGGAAATGCTATTCAGACTGGCAGCATCTCTGAGAATTACTGGCCTCAAAAATACGATGAGATTAGTTTTCCCTCGCTTGCGAGTGCTGTAACGGAACAAGCTACCAACTCCCGGCAAATCACCTAAGAGTGGCACCTTTTGCATTCCTCCGTTGAAGGTGTCTTCTACCAGACCACCCAGTGCGATTACTGATCCATCATCGACAAGTACAGTTGATTCAATTGAGCGCTTAGTAGTGGATGGTCCGTTAACGGCAGTTACAGTTGAATCAATGACAGCAGATGCCTCTTGGTAAATCTGCAAACGAACCGTACCGCCTTCAGAGATTTGAGGTTTAACTCTTAGAGTTAGACCAACATCTTTCCGCTCAACGGTGGTAAAAGGTGATGTGGTGGTGTTGCCACCAGTGGTAGCGTATGAGCCTGTGACGAAAGGTAAGTTGCTACCAACCACAATCTTTGCTTCCTCGTTATCTAAAGTAATGAGGTTTGGAGTTGATAGGATATTAGCTTTGGAATCGGACTCCAAAAAGCGAGCTAACAAGTTCAGGTTTGCAATTTCTCTACCGGCGATACTTACAGTTCCGCCCCCTAGAATCAAATTCAGACCTGTGCCTGGAAGGGCAGAGGACGTACTCGAAGTCAAGCCTGAAGCCAAAGTAAGTAAGTTATTTCCACCTGTGTTGAAATTTGTACCTCCAATTAGGCTTGTAGATCCACTTTTTGCAGCTAACCACTGAATGCCGATCTCAGCTGCTTTCTCTGTGCTCACCTCTGTGATGAGAGCTTCAACATAAACCTGAGCTCGTCTTTTATCGAGCTGATCAATTACTTTGCGTATATTGTTATAGACCACCTCTGGAGCAGTGATAATTAGAGAGTTAGTGTTGGAGTCCGCTTGAATGAAGCTCTGACCACTAAAGCTGTTGTTGTTTGAGTTGTTGCCACTAAATGAAGTCGTGGTACTTGTAGTATTAGTAGCACTGCCTATCACACCACCAGTTCCTAACGCATTGCCTGCACCGACTGGTTGTGACATGCTAATTTGGTTGGAAGAGGTTTCTGCACCCATGACATTGTCATTCGACATCAAAGATCTTAATGTCTGTGCTAATTTAATGGCTTCAGCATTTTTCAAATACACTACGTGAATGTTGCCTGAGGCACCTGGTAAATCTAGATTCGTCACCAACTGCCGTACTGCATTTATTTTTGAAGCGTTATCTGAACGAACTAATAAGCTATTCGTTCTTGGATCTCCAATCACTGACACTCTTTGACTAGAGTCTCCAATGACTCCTGAAGTAACACCTGCTCCAACCCCACCAAAAGAAGCATCGCTTAGTAAGCGTGTCACCGTTTGTGCTAAGTCCAAAGCTGAAGCATGCTTTAGAGGGATGATGCGCATATTTCCTTGCGGCAGATCAATTGATTCAATGATTTGAGAAATACGCTCAATGTTGTCTGCATAGTCCGTGACGACAATTGAATTATTGCCTTGATACGCTGCGACAGTATTATTGGGAGAAACTAAGGGTCTGATGATTGGAAGCAGTTGCGTGGCGGACTCATTTTTCAAGTTGAAGATTTGTGTAAGTAATCTGTCTCCAGATCTACTTTTCCCCACTGGAACGGCATGTAACTTTGCATCAACTTCCGGGACGATTTTTGTGATGCCTTCACCTTCAATTGCTGCATAACCTTGTAAGCGTAAAGCCGATAAAAGAATTGAATAAGACATGTTGTGCGTTACTGGTTTGGTAGTAACGATGTTGAGTGTGCCTTTCACTCTTGGATCTACAATGAAGTTGCGACCTGATATTTGAGATATTGCCTGAATGACCACATTGATATCAGCATTAACAAAACTGAGGGAGACAGAATCGTCTAGGTTGGTTTTACTATCTAAAGCTCCGCATGAAATTGACGAATCAAGAGTGATTAACAAAACCAAGGTGGACAATAAATGCCTGATTTTGAATGACGTGGAGTGAACAGTGGTATTCATGATATGCAATCGCCCGTGTACTTCACGGTTGTGTGGGCAAGCCCGTTGGAAACAACTGACTTGGGCTTTGTAGTGGTTGGGTATTTACTAACGGCTGAGAGTTAGGTGGACCGTATACAGTCTTAGATTGAACCATTTGATTTGACTGGGTCGAGAGTACTTTTCGCTCTGCCAAGGGAATTGTTAAAGAGCCTCCATTCCTGGACACCTCAACTCTGTCCGGAAATACTTTCTCCAGTGCTATACCATTTACAGCCACCTGTCCTTCCACCAAAAAGAATTGAGCTCCTGCACTATCAGAAAGCACAGCCCAACCTGGTTGCTTGGCGCTTTTAGTTATTGCTGCTTGGAGCGTAAAACTCGAATCGACAGAAGGAGTGCCTATAAACTTTTCTGTAGTTCTTTTTCCAAATGGAAACCGACTAGTAATGGCCTCACTAGCTTTTACTGGATCAGTGATGATTGGGTTCGGTATAAGGGGCTTAGGATGATTTTGCAAACTCCAAAATAAATCAGAGCCTACCCACGCTGCTATACAGAGAGAAAATAAATTAACTAGAGCTAAGCCAAAATTGATTGGCTTAATCCAGCTAAATAGTGGATATACAACCCTACTAAAAACCATTGCTCTATCAACCCCACACCCAATCGCTTTTAAATATTTTTATCTCTATAAATTGAGTGACTCACTCAATTTACAAGCTTATTTTCGGCGAAGTATATCTAAGCAAATATTACAGAGATATCAAAAAAAAGCGATTTTGGTAAATTCCTACGATTGGAACTTGAGCTATAAATTGAAGGTGGTCCAGATGAGGTGTCGGCTTTAAAACGGCTGGTGATTAATCACTAGTGAGATTGAAAGACTGGATGATGCGCCATCTTTTGGACCTCCAGTCATTGACTCTTACGGAGGGCGCTCCCTTCACGAACAATCGCATGGTGAGTCATTTTTGGCACTGATGATGAATCGTTTCGGAGGTAAAGGACTGTACATTCTTGACGAGCCTGAAGCGGCGTTATCACCTCAACGACAATTAGCAGTGCTCTGTAGAATCCATGATTTGATTGATGATGATTCGCAGTTTCTTATTGCCACGCACTCACCGATTCTCATGGCGTATCCAGACGCTTGGATATACTCTTGCTCGCAAGCTGGACTCTCTCGTGTCGAATACAAAAAAACAGAGCACTACCAAATTACGCATGATTTTTTAGCCAATCCGGAAAGAATGCTTCAGCGGTTGTTTGAGCGCGATGGATAACGTTTAAACTCAGCGGCAGCCAAAGGTAGTCTGCTGGAATAATGGGTTAGGCGTCACTTCGATCGGAATCGGCCATGAGCTGAGCTTCGATTGCAGTCTTGTCGATGACCGACCACACCTGTACGATCTTCTGGTCATGAAATTTATAGAAGACGTTTTCGGTAAACGATACGTTTGCTCCGTTAATGTTGAGGTTAAGAAACTTCCCACGTGGCGTGCAGTTGAAGTGCAACCTGCTTGCTATATGAGGTGGTTCGGCAACCAATAACTCAATGTTGAAGTGCAAATCAGGGATGTCGGCGAAGTTTGCTTCCAGCATACTACGATAGCCCGCAAGCCCTATCTGGTTACCGTTATGCCTTACATCATTGTCAACGAAGCACGCCAGCATCGGCCAGTCTTGCTTATTGAGGCAAGCAATGTAGTCGCGGTAGATGCTTTGTAATTCAGCTTTTGTCATTAGCGTATCCTCTATCCTTCATGAGATATCTAAAACAAGCGCTATAAATTAAAAAAGCCTGTATTACAGGCTTTTTTTATAGTATTGCTAGGTATTGTCCTTGATTGTTGTTGTAGGTCCGTTGGTTTTAACAGACTCGATTCCATTATCACGGGCTGTGGTGCTAGAGTACATTTGACTAGTGCCAATCACTTGGCCATTCAAAGCTTTCAAATTAAAGTAGGGGCTATTATTTGAAGCCGTTTTCTTTTCATATCTCGCATCAATTGGACTATTAACCTGTACTGATGCAATTCCACTTTGAGCAGATGTTTTTGTGGTGTACTGCTCGCTGGTAAGAATCACCTCCCCATTACCCGCCTTTAACACAAAACCAAACTGTTCATTTTTATGCTTATTCAATTCGTACCACCCAGCCATGCTATCTCTCCTTAGAAGTAATTAGAAATCTATACATCGCAAAATCACTTTAGCATATTTAGGTTTTGTAGGACAAACTTACCACTTTTCATCTTTTATTGAGTCATAACCAATCTTCATCAAACCGTCATCTAAATATCATTAAACGATGGAAGCATAAGAGGCTCTTTTGCTGGTGTGTGGAGTAATGGTGTCTTACCAAAACAACATAAGCAGTATAGAAAAAAGTGCCGATGCTGACATACCAGTTGCGCAGTATGTACGCATGTCGACTGAGCATCAGCGCTACTCCACTGAAAATCAACAATTAGCCATTGCAGAATATGCCAAACGTCATGGCATGCGTATTGTGCGCACTTATGCTGATGCAGGCAAAAGCGGTCTACGAATTGACGGAAGACAGGAGCTGCAACAGCTTCTGGAAGATGTTCAAAAGTCCGATATTGAATACCGAGCCATTCTTGTTTATGACGTCAGCCGATGGGGACGTTTTCCAGACCCTGATGAAGCTGCCATGTATGAGCAGACATGCAAACGAAATGGCATTCAAGTCATCTATTGTGCTGAGCAGTTTAGTAACGATGGCTCTCTTCAGTCTACCATCATCAAAAACATCAAACGCAGTATGGCAGCGGAATACTCGCGGGAACTGTCAGTCAAGGTATTCGCCGGCCAAACCACACTAATTAAAAAGGGCTACCGCCAAGGTGGCTCCCCGGGATATGGTCTACGTCGGCAACTGATTGATGAAAATCACAACGTTAAAGGGATGCTTAAACGGGGTGAGCATAAAAGCATCCAAACAGATCGCATACTCCTTGTCCCCGGGCCACCTGAAGAAATTGAAACCGTCAATTTCATCTATCGCTTATTTCTGAAGGATGGCATGCCTGAGCGTGATATCGCCAACCTCCTCAATAATCAGAAAATTATTTCAGAAACGGGTCGACCATGGACCCGAGCAGTAGTCCACCAGATACTGACCAATGAAAAGTACATAGGCAATAACGTTTTCAATCGCATTTCATTCAAACTGAAAATGAGACTTGAGAAAAATGACCCATCCAAATGGGTGCGCAAAGATGGTGCTTTTGAAGCAATCGTTCCGATAGAAACCTTCAGGCAAGTTCAGGCTGTCATTGAGAAAAGATCCAAACACCTGGATGACAACCATATGCTTGATATCCTGAAAGGAATCTTGGCGCGTCATGGCGCGCTTTCCGCCATCATCATTGATGAAGAGGATGATGCTCCATCCAGCATGACATACCGGAATCGATTTGGCACTCTGTTACGAGCGTACAGCCTGATCGGATTTCATCCTCGGCGCGATTACGCTTACCTTGAAATCAATCGAACATTACGTAAACGGTACCCTGATCTTATTTCAGAAATAACATCTAACATCGAAAAGCGTGGCGGCTGGGTTACCTCAAATCCTGATAGCGGCCTGTTTACGGTCAATGGTGAACTCACGATCTCGCTCGTCATAGCGAGATGCAAGCTTGGCCAGAATGGCAGGAATCGATGGATCATCAGGCTAGATAGCAGCCTTAAACCTGACATGACAATTGTGGTGCGCATGGCTCCATGCAATACAACCATATTTGATTATTACATTTTGCCCCTTACGGATTTCTCTCCAGAAACTCTGCCCTTCAATGAATTCAATACTTTTATATTGGATGTTTACCGCGTCGATACACTGGAATTGTTTTATCAGTTAACCAGTCGTGAAGCGCTTCAGGAGGTCGCTTAATGACTAAAACCGCTATACAAATGATTCCAATTGACTCTATAAAAATTGCGAACCCAAGAGTCCGGAATGCCAGAATACATAAATCGATCACGGAAAACATCGATACGGTTGGCCTTAAACGACCAATCACGGTGAGGCGGCTGGGGGATCCTGCTGATGGCCGTTATGCATTGGTATGTGGTCAGGGAAGATTAGAGTCTTTTCAGATGTTAGGACAAACCATGGTCCCAGCCATCATCATTGATGTAGACAGCGAGACTGGCTACGTCATGAGCATCGTTGAAAACATCGCACGACGTACGCCAAGAGCAAGTGAAATGATGGATCAGATAACTAGCCTTAAAAATCGTGGGTACACTGATACTGAAATTGCCAAGAAGATTGGCTATACAGCCTCATGGGTCAACAACGTTACTCACCTGCTTGAAAAAGGGGAGCGTAGGTTATTAGCTGCTGCCGAAGCTGGTCATATCCCTTTAAATTTAGCCGTCGAGATTTCTAGAGTAAGTGATTCAGATGCCCAGTTACTGCTGCTAGAGTCTTATGAAAGAGGTGAGCTTAAAGGCAAGAAAATCAGTGCAGCCAGACGGATTCTGGAACAACGTATTCGAAGTGGCAAAAGAAAGCCAATTGGAGGCTTTGGACTTAATAAGCCAACTAAAAAACTTAGCACGGAAGAGCTAGCCCAACTCTACCAAGAAGACACTGAAAGACACAGGCTCATTCAAAAGAAATCTGAGCATGCAAAAAATACAATTTTGCTGGCTCAACAAATATTCAAAGAACTCTACAGTGATAAAGAATTTTGTGATTTGTTGATATCAGAGAATCTGAACAATGTACCCAAACCGTTAATTGATTTTGCTCGGAATGGAGGTTATCTGTGATCCAAGTATCCAAAAAGCAGGTGCATCTGGGCTTTGAAAATCACACGGTGAAGATTCCTGTCGACAGGCTGATTTACTCTCTACAATTACCGCCAACCATCAAGAACGGCACCAAATATCAGCAAATCAAGATATCAATCAAGGCGATTGGCTTGGTAGAGCCATTGGTTGTTATTCAGCACCCGGAACATCAAGATAAATTTCTGCTGTTAGATGGGCATCTGCGCGCTGAAGCAATGAAAGACCTGAATCTTCAGGAAGCGACCTGCCTGATTTCCAAAGATGATGAGGGCTATACATATAATAAGAGTGTTAATCGACTATCCTCTATTCAGGAGCATCGGATGATCGTCCAGGCTCAAGAAAATGGCGTTGATGCGAAAACATTGGCTGCGGCACTTGGCATTTCAGTTGACGCTATTCGACAACGGTTTAGATTGCTGGATGGGATTTGTGACGAGGTTGCAACCCTTCTGGCCGATAAACCCGTACCCAAAAGAGTATTTCCAGTACTCAAGTGTATGAAAGCTTTTCGACAGATAGATGTAGCGAACATTATGATTAATCTGAATAACTACTCATTAAAGTTCGCAACGGCAATGCTTCATGCAACGCCATCCGACCAGCTTGTAGAAAGCAAGAACCCGAAAGTTGCAAAAAACAGTAGCGCTCTTCAAAGCCTGCAACAATTGGAAAAAGAACTGGCCTTAGTCCAGGCAGACACAAAGCTGCTAGAAGAAAGCTACGGCCCAGACAATCTTCAACTGACCATTATCAAAACTCATATCAAGACAATTCTCAACAATGCGCGCGTCATTAACTGGCTATCCAAAAGCAATAAAGAGTATCTGGAGCAACTACAACTGATTGCTGAAATATAGTGAGCCACTTCTTCTAGGGAGACTTACATATGCAAGGCCCAACCAAAACTTAACAAATATTATCAAAAAAGAGCTAAGATCATATCCGGAGGAAATTCAACCAAAATAAATACAAGGGGGGGTGCAATTTGAACCAAAGAATTCTCTATGAAACATTGGAAAAAGCAGGATATAAAATACTGTCTTTTGAAGATTACCCCTCTAATCAAGGAAGCTGGCGGGTCAACTTTATGAATACCCATTATTCTTGTGAAGTATCGGCTAACAGATTTGATGGGTACATATCTGTGAGAGCAAAAAATGGAATTGATGAAACGAAATCCACAATTAATAGTTTGAAATTCTTAACTGATGAAGCTGAATTAGCCGCGGTCATTCGTTGGCTACGCTCGCTCACCAGCCCTTACAAAACAAATAACAATAAGGTTTCAAATAATGAATCGCTTTTATCTGCTTAAGCTCATAACATTGATTCAGACGTTCCTTCTTAGCTCCCTATGCTCAACTACATTTTCCATCGCTCACGCTAGAGATCCTGATTTACATATTCAGTGGCAACTCAGATGGAATGAGTCTGAGATACTCCCTGGTAAACCCCAAACAGAGTTTGTTGGAGATAGTTACACTACAAGTGAAACACTGAAGATGAATTGGGTAAAAAAAGATGGGGCTTACAACATATACAACGGGAAAGGATCTCTGGACGGAAAACGTAGGGTTTTAATACTAAAATTCCTCACTGAAAATCAGACCTATTTTTCACCATCTCAAATATTCACTTTTAAATTTCCATATGAGAATTGTAGTGAATGGAGTGATTGGGAAAAGCCAAGATACGTAGACAACCTAGAGGGCGGTATCGACTGGGCTCTATTAAACAAAAGGGAATTAACTTATACGTCTGCAGAAAACTCTCCCGTGTTTGAGATCAGATACCGTATAGGCTCGTGGAGCAAAATGTGTGATTACAGAGTAAAAAGTAAGACCTAGATATCTATGATCTCTACGACGCCGGCGCGCTCAGAAAACCGATTAAATGCATCGACTTTTTCTCTCTCTATTTTAGAGCTCCTGTTATTGTAGACCGCTGCCTTCAACCACTCGACCTCAGCTTCGAACGAAGGCTCCTGAATGAATGTATGCCAAACCTTGCGATCTGGGTTCCAGCGATACCCTCTAAGTTTGAGTAAATCTTTAGAGTCAAAAGGCGCATTCAGTGCAGAAACTTTATATTCCTTTTGCCTGGCGTTATCCAACATTTGTTTCATGGGTGAAATACCTGACTCCGTTGGGGCGCAGTGCAGCACCTCTAACAAGGCATGACAGTCAATTGAGGCTCTGTGGCCTTCGTAATGAAATCCTGAGCGATAGGCAAGAAACTCTAGTTTACTGCTACCTAGTCCTTCTGAATCCCAGTCAATCTGGGCAAATGTGCAAGCCCATGGCTTTGATTTGAAGATTGGCCAGCGAGACTCAACAAAACGCCGATCAAATCTGGAGTTGTGAGCGATGATGATTGAAGCCGGGGCAATGAAAGCTTCCACCTCCTCATCGTTGATAGATTTACCAGCGACCATGTCGTCAGTAATATGATGTACCTTTGTGGATTCTGGAGGAATGGGAAATCCTGGATCTTCTAACTCATTGTAAGTACCGTGCACATCCCCAATCATGCCGGTCTGCGGGCAATAGTCAAAAGCTACCATACCCAGTTCAATCACCTTGTCTTGAACATAGTCGGTTCCAGTCGTCTCGGTATCCAAAATAACAGCACGCAACATCTTTTCACTGGTTGGTGCAATGAGATAACTGGATCTGATTACTAAAGGACGTGTGAAGCGATAGCCTAATGACTTGAGGCTTTCTAAATGCGCTTCAAGGTGCTCTTCATTACTTTCTGTGTTTTTCACGTGGACATTCCATTGATGATTGATGGGTACTTTTATTTTTCAGAACAGTTTTTTTGTTGGAAAAAGGTCAGCGAAACTGATTTTGTCATTTACAAGCTCTAAAACATAGAGCACTTATTGGACTTCACCCGCTCTGCTAGACAAATCATAATGCCCTCCCTAGAAGAATGTGTCATGTTTATATTTAATAGATATTAAGTATTCTTAATCAGCACTGTCATTCTCAATGCCTTGATGGACAGTCAACGTAATGATCAGATAGTTAGCAAACCAGCGATCAGAAAAATGTTTGCGGCTTTTAATATTCTTCGAAAAATTATGATCACAATTAACCAGGTCAAAAAACTCCCATTAACCTAGAAACAGAAACGCTTTAGGCCGGGTTTCTGTTTCATCATCGCTTGTGTTTTCTTCTGAATGCGGTTAACACAACACCCATGCCTAAGAAAAAAGCGGATATAGCCGATGGTTCTGGAACTGCAGAAATCTGCAATTTGAATGCCAAATCACCCCAACCGTCAGTTCCATGACTGTCCCATCTATTGGTAGTCAGTTGAAGAAAATCATTTCCATTTCTGTCATAGACAAAACTGCCTCCAATATAAGCGTTCTCATTGTCCACATAACCCCAACTATTCACATTAGTAACGCCGTCATGAAATCCGGCGGTTGAGAAGAAAAGTACGTATTGTGTTGAGCCTGCCAATAAAACATTTGGGTTGAAGGTTACTTCTTGAAACGTACTGCCAGGATTTCCAATGTTGGTGGTTGCACTATCGTATAGGGCATTTCCAACAGCCTTGAATCCATCCCATGCATATACATATGCCTTGAAATTTTCACTCAAGCCAGTCATGTAAAACGAAAAGTTGTCTAGATAGCCACCTGATGAATCAGTAGTAATCGTTTGTCCAAAAGTGGCGGTCGTTGGCTCACCGAAAGGTGATACCGACACATAGCCACCAGTTGTAGTATCAATTACAGTTGCTTGAGCTGTCCCGAAAGCCAACAGCGACAGGCACGCTAAGAATTTAATCATTGTCATATCTCCTCTCAGTCAAAGCTTCAATTGGATTTTACATTGCTAACTAATTTCATTATCCCAGTCTTTTTGATTCTCTCTAGTTATCCAGTTTTGTAGATAAAATAGTAACAAACAAGAAGCAACGCCATTGCGTTTTATTTTTTTGGATTTATCAGGGTTGAAATCTAGAATATTTTCATGAATGATTTCGTTAGGCCTAATTACCAATAATGGAAATCTTTTTTGAGGTAGTTTTTTCTTAAGTGTACTTGTTGCATTGCTGATTTTTTCTGCAAGCTCACCACGGGTTTCTTTATTAATACTCTCAAAGCTAGATATTTGACTGTCAATTAAACGATCACGGTCTTCTTCGATTCCGAGATCAAAATTGATTCTCTCCCAAGATGAATGTGACTCGCTCATCAACTCGTTATTGAATATATCTAAAGTTCGTCTGATGACGCCAGACATATCGCAATGTTGACTATTTTCGATTTTGAAACGCGATGGGTCGTTTATGACGGCAATTACCGGTTCAAATATAACTGAATCATCCAACCCCAGAAATCTTTGGAAATACGCAGCTTGTTTGAATGGGGTATTGTTCCCAATCCCTCCATCTACATATTTCGAGTCGCCTATTGTTACAGGAGGGAAATAAAACGGTATAGCAGTTGTTGCCAAGAGAACATTCACCAGCTCCTCTTGATTACTAATTCGATGATAATGTGCTAATCGTCTTCTCTCTGGAGCAAGATTTTTATCTTGTTCAACAAAATCATCCATCAAGCTAGAAATATAAAAAGTTTCCAATTCGCCAGTGATGTAGTTGGTAGCTGTTATTAACAAATGAGCATTTGAAAGTTTTTCAAATTCAACATATTTTTCAATTGTTTTTCTCAGAGCATCATTCTTGAAATAATGAAAAGGATCATTCTTTAAGTGTGCCCAAACAAGTTTAGGAATACTGACATCTGGTGAATCAGTTCCTAAAATATCTTTAGTTCTGATAGTACTATATAAGCTATCAAGCACAGCTAAGTCACCTTGGGCTGCAATTGTTGCATTCAACGCGCCTACTGATGATCCACAGTATATTTTCTCGACATTTTTTTGGAATTTTGTGTGATACTTTTCTAACGCTAACAACACGCCAAGCCCATATGGCCCCTTAGCACCGCCGCCACTTAGAACAATGGTTTGATACATTTTAGGTGATGCCATTTATCAACTCTCCCTAAAAGTTTAATTGCACTTTTTATATTTAAATATCATTCATTTTCTTCAAGGAGAATATCAGATATTATTAATTAATTTCAAAAAAATGGAGCAGTAAGAATGAGTAAAATATCTATAGTAGTCAATGGCTCACAAGAGTTTTGGACTGATACAAATGTTACATATGCGCAGATCGTGCAGATTGCCTTTCCAGGCAGTCAACCAGACACTTTATTTTCCGTAACTTATGCATTAGAAAATGGTGCAACAGGTTCATTGGCGCTCGGTCAGTCAGTAGCAGTTCAGAATGGAATGCAATTTGAAGTTATCACAACCTATAGGTCCTGATCTTGGGTTAAACCTATTAATTGCAGATGGATACAAGGTAGTCTTAGAACAAGATCATATTAAGATACTCAATGTTCCTTTCGTTACTTCCGCACGGACTGTTTCTAGAGGAACGCTGATTTGCCCTTACATCTCAAGTGCTGGCAATATACAGCCACCAGAAAACCATCAAGTATGGTGGACTGAGGAATACCCTTGCTTATCAAACGGTAATCCAATTGAAGCCTTCAGAAATGAAGATGGTGTGCGAGAGATCTACCCCGGTTGTACCATAAAACATCGGTTTTCCAATAAACCGCTCGGAGTAGATAGTTATCCAAATTACTACTGTAAGCTCACGCACTATTTAAATTTGATTCAAGCCCAAGCAAAGGCTATAGATAGCACTGTAGATGCTAAAGATATGGGAAACGAGGCTGAGTTAATCACCGACTCATCAGGACCCTTTGCTTACTCAGATACGGCGTCGGTTAGAGCCGAAATTAAGGCAATTACTGCGCGATTAGAACATCAAAGAATTGCAATCGTAGGCGTTGGCGGAACTGGTTCTTACATTCTAGATCAGTTGGCTAAAACGCCAGTGAAAGAAATCCATCTTTTTGATGGGGATGTGTTCGAACAACACAATGCTTTTAGAGCTCCAGGGGCGGCCACATTCGAGGAGATTTCGGTAAGACAGATTAAAACGCAATACTTCAAAACAAAGTATCAAGCTATGCATACCGGGATATTCGAACATCCATATTTTCTTGATGCCAGTAACCTCCAAGAGTTAACAAATTTCAGTTTCGTTTTCCTAAGCGTCGATAATGGAACTACTCGAAAGCTTATTTATGAACATCTGAAGGCTCAAGGAATACCCTTTATTGATGTGGGTATGAATCTTTATATCGATAAAAGAGTAGAGCAATTGGCAGGCGTGTGCCGGGTAACTTTATATGAGCCAGGTGCTGAAGATTTTTTTGAACAAAATGCTCCACTCAACGAAGTCGTTGCTGAAGATGAAGTTTACAAACTCAATATTCAGATTGCAGATATGAACGCTTTGAATGCGCAATTAGCAGTGATGAAGTGGAAGCAATTCTCTAACTTCTACAGAGATGATTTCAATTTTTCAAATGCGCTATTTACTGTCAATTTTATGTCACTGGCCAGAACTAAGAAGGGTTGATTTTTCTCATGAAAATCGAAACCATCACTCCAGAATTTGTGGATTTTATCCCCAAAGAACTACAAGAGGGAAAACTTTATATCAGTGAAAAATACTCTATAGCAGCTCATCTTTGCGCTTGCGGATGCGGCAATAAGGTTGTTACGCCCTTATCACCTGCAAGTTGGAGTTTAAGGGTAAAAGGTGGCCTGGTCAGCTTATATCCATCTATTGGTAATTGGAATTTTCCATGCAAATCACATTATTGGATTACCAATAATGCGATCCGCTGGTCCAGAGAATTTAGTGAAGAGGAAATTAGAGGGGTTAGACGAAGAGATGCAGCTGATAAAAAAATTGAGATTGATAGAATCAATCGGGATCGTCTAAATCCATCGACCAATACTCAACCGACTGCTGAAGTTCCGTTATCCTCTGGTTTTTTCGATAGTTTCAAAAAGTGGTTAAAAGGCTTCTTCTCATAGCTATTTGAAATTCCCACATGAGTTCTTTCTCAAATTTGAGTGCTTTTAGTTGGTCATAGATTCATCAATACTTACGTAGCAGGTTTAAGCACATCAAATATCATAAGGTTGGGAAAATGGATTCTTATTCAAGCGAGCAAGTATCAAAATTTTTTGAGTCATTAAATAGTTGGCGAAAAGGATACAGCACTGCCAGGTTGACATATCTTGCTGCGAAAGACGGGGATAAATTAATAATCATAACAGCGAGAATTTACTTAGCAGTCAATGATAGAAAAGCCCCTCCCAAGAAGTTCAAAGCCGGTAATTTAGAATGTGGTGAATGGAATATCGGGGAAAGCGGACAAACTATCGAATCAATTATTGAGTCACTAACTTCTCCAGAGGGCCTGACTATACCTGATCATGGAGTTTTAATAATGCCTGTTTCTGAGGATACTGGTATATCTGCGTCCTCTCCAATCTTGCTTCATCATGATGGAATTAAAGCGGGAAACAGATTAGCTGTTCTGAGCATCAGAGGAGCTCACATAAACTCTTACGTGCAGCAACCCGATACAGATTGGAAATTAAAAGCAGCTACAGTTCCTTTTGATAACTTGAACGAACTTAAATCTGAATATGGTTTATTGTCTGGAAACGACTTAGATATCTCCTTACTAGAAGTAGTGGCACTAACAGCGATTGAAGTGCTTGGAACGTCTGAAGTACAGGGTGAGGTTGCAAAAATCGGAATATGGCTGTCTCAAGAATTGGATGTTGAAAAAGTACAAATCGGTTATCGAGTAGTCGATAAAGGTAGAGTAGTACTTAGAGATGCCAAACAAGGTAATGAGTTATCTTGGACAAAAAAAGAGTTAGCAAACGAAGGTTCAGTCGAAATCAAGGTGCCTCTAGGGGCCGTTGTTCAATGTATTGCTTCCTATGATGGTCTTGCTCATGAGGTTAAGTGGTTTGTAGACTCTCATTGCTTGCAAAATCCCCGCTCTGCAATTCTATCGATTGTAGATCCTAATAGTTCTTTACTGCGTAGCTATCTATTTCCTGAACTTCCTCCTAAAGGACGCGCAGCTGATGACTTTGAAGCGGCAATCAGCTGGGTACTATGGGCTCTGGGTTTCGCTCCAGCTAATTTTGGATTGAATAATAAAACCCGTGATTCTTTCGATACCGTTTTAGCTACACCAAATGGAGATTTTGTTGTAGTTGAATGCACTTTAGGCTTGTTAAGAGCCGAGAGTAAATTGTCCAAGTTAGCGGCACGTGTAGCCGGATTAAGACAGGTGCTTGATAATTCCAATATGAAGCATATCCGAACTTTACCGGCCATTATCACAGCAATGACTTTGGAACAAGTGAAGGTAGATGTTGAGGCAGCTAAAAGCTCAGGAATTTTAGTTCTTACAAGGGAAGATTTAGAGTGGGCACATACAGAAATTATGCGTCTACCAAATGCAAATATTCTATTTGAAGAAGGCATCAAAACAATTCAAAGCTATACAAGCCAACAGGATTTATTTAAGAATAGAGCATTCCAATAAGCTTGAGCGCTCACAATAATGAGCATTCTGATGGTGTTAACCAATCAGGTGAACTCACGTGCTTTTTCAATGGTAGCCTTGCATTCAGGTCACACCTTCAACAGCTGACAGTTCTGGAAAGTCGAATTTCAAATCCAGAAAAAACTGGACATGTCCTCTGCCAAGGTTTCCTTCTGAACGAACGACGGCCACACAGATATAATTCGTTGGCCATTTTCCAGCCTCGAGTTCATAACGAATGCTGCTAGAGCGTTGCATCATGTGTGATCCGCCATCAAATCTAGAACCACTTCTGCCACGACCGATTGAATACCGGCTAGCGCATCCTCTTGAGTCTTGGCCAAATAGCTTAAAGATGGAAATGCTGAGCAAAGGCCCACGTACTCGGCATCCTCCTCAGACCAAATCACGTTAAATGTATAGCTTTCAATACCCACAGTTATCTCCTCAATAATTCAACTTGAACGATTACATCTAGCGCATACTAGATAATATCCAGCGTTCAGCCGCTTTTAACTTTGAAGTTGCATTTACAACAACGATTGTTTTTGACGGGTACCAATGCGTCGTATTAAAAAGACCTTGGCGCTTAAATAATGATTGAATCTTTCCTGAAGAATCATCAAATAGTTTTTGACCACGGATGCCGATATAAAGCTGATGAGTTTCTTTCTTAGTTGGATAGCTCACTTGCATCAGATAATCGCTAATTGGCTGATGCTTGCCCATTCTATCTATCAAGATGTTCTGAGCAGAAAATAAAATATCCAATAAGCGATCACTGATCTGAACAGATTTGGATGGATACAACATTGAGTAGCAATGAGCACATTGAAGAAATATCGAAAGCTTAGTATTCCTAGCCGAGCGCGAATCATAAGCTTCTGGATCAATTGTCAATTGACAGCTTGGACACCTCTCCATAAGCAAGCAGCCATGTTTTTGACAGACATATGAGAATGCATATCGCCAGAACTTACGCATATAAGGTATTTCATCCTCACTCAAACATTGCGGACAAAAACGATAAATGGGAGACTTCTCAATGACATTGGTTGTTATGCTCAATAATTGAAAAAGGCTCAACACAGCTTCGTTAAAAATAAACATGCTTGGCAATAGGTGACTCGCTCCCAGATTAAACCTCATTGTCAGATCAGGCAGATTAAATCGATTTGCTTGAGTATCTGCGAGATAAAAAGCAGAAGAAAAATCAAGCAATTCACGAATCTGCTTTCTCTTGATGATGCCTGTGTGTAACCCTCTCGCTATCCACGAGCTAAACACCTCGCCCTCCATGACTGGTGGCATCCCAAGTAATCGATGTTGTATCGCAGAAAAATCTACTTCAGGATGAATTCTCTGTAATCGTTGCTGCGCAAGTAAAACACGCCTATCTGGTCTAATGTGCATATTCAAAAATCCAGAATCAATTGTTTTTCATAGCGAGAACCAGTGTTCTTTTTGCCAAACCTGCGCCAGATTTTCTGTAAATGTTGCTCATAAACGTGACCAATAAACGCAAGCTCTGCATTATCCAGGCTAGTTTTTAGATAGTGATCCAGGGGTCTAAGAAGATAGTGAAAGGCCACCGCAGAAAACTCTGGCTGTAATTGCTGAGAGATCAGCCGCTCTAATTGTTGGCCAATGGCACCCGGCCAATTGCACAAGTTAAAAAAGGCATTATCCACCATCAATTCAAACACCCCTGAGGATGGCTTTTTTCTCCCGTGGCCTGTGCTATGCTGCCCCAACTCCGGAAGGCAATGCCCTAGGAACCAGATCGATTTACAGATCCCATCGATACTCAACCCTACCAACTGCTCAAAGAGCTTTTGGTTCATGGTAGATCTTACGAGAAAATCATCACCAGTCAGCCTAAAGGCAATCGCTTTTGATAGTAACAAGCCATTACCTTGCAAACTCCCAACGCCTACACTGCCTAAATATTGGCGGCAACTACAATATTCCGGCCGACGTCGATCCCATTTCAACAGTCGTTTGCAACCAGGACATCGCTCAATCAATTGACAGTCATGCCAGGCGCAATGATTGTAGAAACTCAACGCCCATAGCGCACGTAAATAAGGGGATTCTGCGAGACAAACAGGGCAAACTTTCGTGAGCCGATTTTGCACAAAGACTGACTTTGTTAGCCATTCTGATTGCAGTGACCAATGCGGTTCTGAATTGACCCATTTTTCATAACCTGAAAGCTGTAGCATTTCATCAACTGTATTCCTGCAGAAATAAGCCAGCTCAGAGATATGCTGATACTGCACTGTCGCTGACTCGCTACCAGTCACATACTTAAGCAACTCCAAGGGAGACTGCAACCCATTTAAATGCGAAACTCGCATCAAGAAGCCAGTGGCACTCTCCCCTAACAAAGGCTCAACACGATGAATCAAACGCACAGGAGCACTCATTTAAAAGGATTCTCCTGATCACAAAAAATCCCAAAATGCGCCTCTGCCAGATGCTCTGCACTTAACTTGTCGGCATCCTGCATTGCCGCGATATACACCGCCTCTGCAAGCAGCCGTTTTAGTAATCGAAAATTACCTCGTGTCGATTGATAGAGTTTTTCGGCATAGTTTTTAGCAAGTCCACATTCTTCCCTTAATGGAGCGGCTTGATCAAGTACCTTCAATAAGCCTATGAAGACGCTATCGTAATTAAAAGACTTAAGCTGCAAGGTACCGGACCATCGAGTGTTAGCCTGAGAGTCTTCTTTGAATATCTCAGTCAATCCGGGAGTGCCGCAGAAGATAAAAGCAACATGCGTTTTATCGTATAGCTGCTTGATGAAGTCACCCAACGCACCGCCCTTGCGATCAAGACTTTTCCTTGACCTTGCAGTTAACCAGAGATGTTGGGCTTCATCAAAAAAAATAGCCATCGTGCCGCAACTTGGTAAAGCATCAATTAACATGCGTTGTAAGTCTGCATTACGCCGGTAATGAATAAGCTGCGGGTCCTGGCCAAGCTGAATCAATAATTCAATTAAAATTGATGAAACTGAAGGTCGCTCTTCGAAACTGATACCCAGTACAGGAGTAATTCTTGCAACATCAGTATCCATTTGGGGGTAGCGGTTTATCAGGTCCGCTAATATAAAGCTTTTCCCTACACCTCCTTCACCGACAATCCAAAGACCTCCTGGACGTTTAGCCCTTGTGGTTCGCATCAAAAGCGCATCAATAAAATCACGTGCATTCTGAAAACTATCTACATTAATGGCAACATTCTCCATAAATGCATACTTCTGGGCGGGAGTGCCATTCAGTGCATGTTGGCGGTCGAATTTGGTGATACGTTGGTTAAATCTCAGGGATGGTTGTTTATCAAATAATCCGGCCATAAACTTTACTCCCATTGATAATGTGGGATGTTTGTAAATGGTGTTGGAATTTCAGTAGCATCTCCGTCAACAACCAACGCTTTGCTTCGCTGTACATTCGCGAACACCGCAGTTGTGGATCGTGTTTGTTTCTCCAAAACGGCATTCGAGTTAATTGCTGCAATTCGACCTAGTTGCTTCTTATGCGCAGAATCCTTAAGCGCAATATCCTCTTTGATTTTGTCCTCCATCACAGCGCGAACATCAAGCAGTTGCTCAATGGAGTGATTACTTTTTGAATAAATCTTGGCTTCATGCCTCAGATACTTATGCTGGAATAGTGTCAAGCCATGAGAGTAATCAGGTCGCGTGCAATTGACGCGCTGATATTGGCCAGTACGAGGATGTTTGAGTTGGATATAGCCCAGATTATCGGGGTTAACGACGAAATCAGCAGTAAAGCCACGACCCAGTTCATCTACTAGCTCCTGAAGTCCAGGATCAGCGTAGTGGAGCCCCAAGTATTGAATGCCCTCATTTCGAACCATCCCTTGATGGCGCTCGCCCAAAATAATATCCAGGGATTGTGTTGAGGCTGGTAAAGGGGGTGGCGCAAACCCAATCCCTTCATTCCAAAGCTCCAAAGGGGTAGCCATTTTGCGCGAGTGAGGCGTGACATTATGATAATCAACCGCCCACTTATGCATTAAAAAGACTAGCGTTGAGAAACGGATCACCGCATGCTGCTTGGGATCATAATCCTGGCGTTTAGCCAGACTGTTAAAGGTTTTACCCGGTAACGTTTCAAAAAAGGTCCGCTCTAAGGTCAAAAAGAACCTTTCGATCGAACCCTTTAGCCATGGCGTTCTACGTTCGCAGAGTTCATAACTGGCACCCAAATCCAACAATGCGCGCCAATATTGCTGTGACATAAAGTCGGCACCTCGATCACTACAGTATATAGTTCCTAGACCAAATGCAGTCCAACTATTTTCAAGTTCTGGCCACTCTTCAAAAGCATATTGATGTGAGCGAAGCGAGTGTTTAATCGCACCAAAAATTGCTTGCAAGCCGCCAGCATGGAAAGAAATATAGAATCCGAGCAATACATTTGTATGGCGATCTTTGATTGCTGTAATCCAGGGTCGGCCTAATGGGAGATAAGAAATATCATCGACCACATAAAGGTTCATCAAGGTATGATCAATTTCGACCACATCTAATGGATAATCGGCAGGCAGATGTCCCTGACTGACTTTTAACTGCTTGCGTGCTACTTCGTAGCCGTGTCTTGCAATAAGAAGTTCTTTCTGGGGAAGTTGCTTGGTGCGGTTGTAATAGGTTTTGTAAGACACTTGCTGCAAGATGGCTGCGCCATCCGCCAAACGGCCCTTGTTTTCAAGCTCCAAGCTCCGCAAATAATGTTTGAACGCATCTGCAACGCTTGGGCGAGTCATTTGAGCGTAATGCAGCTGTATCTGATCTTGCAAAAACAGCTCACTTTCAAGATCGATCTGGTTGACGCGCTTTCTGTAAGCATTTTTTGTGATCAACTTTATATTAGGATCAATTGCTCTTTCATATATGAGTAGCCATGCCTGAACAGCAGATGCCGATGGTGGAGACTCATCCTTTAGCTCTGCGGCGAGTTTAGGAATTTCGTTTTTGATTTTTTCGCGGCACCCTCTACTTATTTCAGCCTTTTGTATGCTATGGATGTAATATAAACGCCGCTGTAAATCCTTTAGATACTTATTTTCCACATCGACAATCAGTGGTGCTGCAGTTTGTTGCAAGTCCTCCGTGAGAAGTATTTTCTGGGATGACCGGCTATCTAAAATATGCACGGTGCCATCCTCGACAGAGGACAAGAAGTCAGCCTCCTTGATAACAATTCGTTGACCATTTTCAGGTGACTGAAAGTAGAGTTCACTTATCGCTCTATCTGTGAACTCGTAAAGTTGACCATGGCTTCTGATAACCAGGCCTTTTGCAATTTGGAACTGTCGCATTTTGGCCCCTCACTCACAATCAGTGTTCTGATTACGTTGACCAGGCGCAGAAGATCTTCTGCGGCCAGGGCTGCGATAAAACTCTCCCTGACGGGCATCACGTAGAGGCGGTAACTCGCTAAACCCTCCGACCACTCCCCAAAGCTGAGGACGGTTATCAAGTTGTCGCCAAGCCTTCGCAGTTGCCATGAGTGATTGATTTGCCTGGACATGACCCACAGCCAACCTTTCCAGAAAATCACCATACCGGGTTGAGGAAATAATCTTTTCAAAGGTAACCCCTTCATATGGCTGATTGGGTAAGCTTATGGAAGAGTTCATGCCCAAAGGTCTGTTTAAATCGAAAGCAATATGTTTTTGTGCGATGAGTGCATACACGTCGCGCAACTGAGCATTGGTGACTTGAATGTAATCCCGAATACCCATCGCACCATTTGCCAGAACTAAGCTCGCTTGCTGGATAAGCTGCGTGCTAACCGGAAAGTTGTGATACCTAAATAGCAACTTGGCAGCATCAAATAATGGTTGTTGCTCAATCTGTATATTCGTCAGAAATTTAAGGGCAAGTTGTTGCTTGATGTAAGCCCTCGCAATGAGGCTGTACTTCTGAAGGTTGTCAGGCTGAAGAAGGTTCTCAATCGCTTTAACTTCTAGATAGTAAACATCTCCGCCGCTTGTCACGATTTCAAAGTCTGGAATGTGATGTCGACTATGATCTTTTTCATCGTTATAGCGAAGGGTGATTGGCTGACTTCTGATACTTATAACGTCATGGCAAATTGCGAGCAAGAGAATCGCATTACGCTCGTTGTATGACTCGTACTCAACGGCAAAGCCGTTAACTTGGATACCGCCAACAGTGCGGTAAGGTGCAGACTTGTGCAACGACCTTGCAGGTCGAGCGTCGTCCTTAGGATGACTTTTCATCAAAACTCCCAGTTTATTGATACAAATTTTTAGGCAATAGAAAACCTTGACTTCATTCGCACACTGAGAGATACTAACTTTGACGAAGTGGTACCCCGCGTTAGCGGTAAGAAGCCGGATGATTCTTAAATGATGATTCCGGTTTTTTTATGTCATTAAACTATCCTTTCTTTTATAGCGTTTTGTCTTAAACGCCTTCGTCTTTTGTTTCGGCTGCACCTAACCTTGATGGATATGAAGGTGGACTACAGCATAGATTTCTAGTTTTTTTAAATCCCAACTCAATAATACACCCAATAAAAGTCATAATATCACCATAATAAAAAACATATAAACATCATAAATATAATTAATTATTTATATATATGAAAATTATTATACAAATGTATAATAATTATTGAACATCTGTACAGGAACCATATTGACTCTTATGCTGACACTTCAAGATGGAATAGGCATGCGCCTTAAGGAAGAACGTAAAAAGCATGGCTTTACTCAGGATAGTATTGCCGACAAGCTTGGGATTGGTAAGGCCACACAATTTCAGTACGAAAAAGGTATTAATTTGCCCACCCTGAAATATCTGGACGCACTTTCAGGACTGGGTATCAATATTCACTACATACTGTTTGGGACTTTAAGCCCGAATGAGAAAAAAAGTTTCGACGAAAGCCGGAAAGACGAGATTGAAAAAAAGGCGCTGAGTATACTTGCAAAAAGTGAAGCTGAAATCGGTGTGATGGATGATGAAAAAAGGCTTCAGATGTACAGGTTGATTATTTCTAACCTTTAATAAATTAACCTGTTAACTTAAGAACATTCGATTTATTAATCTAGAGTCCAAACTCTCTAAAAACTCTTTCAATCGTACTTTGAATATCAAAAAACTCACTAACTATATGATTTTATTCAGATGACTCTCTAGAGTTAAGTTGCAAAACTCTAGAGTTAAATTGCAAGCGAGAGCTGAAGACAACAAAACCCACAAAATTTTTATGTGTTCCCCCTTGAAATCAAAAAATCCCACCCCAATTAGCAATCAAGGTGCGCGAGTGCTAAAATGCGTACCGCTTTTATTGTTTTAGTTTTAACGTTATCCCTATAACACTTTAGGAAAACTCCAAGGAGAATCTAATGAACATTCGTCCGTTGCACGACCGTGTAATTGTTAAACGCGCTGCTGAAGAGCGCACTACTGCTTCTGGCATTGTGATCCCTGACAGTGCGACTGAGAAACCAGACCAAGGTGTGGTTCAGGCAGTTGGCAATGGCAAAAAAGATGAAAACGGCAAGGCTATCGCTTTGGACGTGAAAGTCGGCGACAAAGTATTGTTCGGCAAATACTCCGGCCAAACAGTGAAAGTCAACGGTGAAGAGCTGTTGGTGATGCGCGAAGAAGACATTATGGCGATTGTTGAGTAATTTGACGACTTGCAACGGGCGATTGCTGTTTTGCACTCATCCCGTTTCAGCACGTCATGGTTTTAAACAATTTCTAGTAAAACTGATTGAAGTATTTAGGAGAATTTAAATGGCAGCTAAAGACGTAAGATTTGGTGATGACGTTCGCCAAAAAATGGTAAATGGCGTTAACGTATTGGCTAACGCTGTTCGTGTAACTTTGGGCCCTAAAGGCCGTAACGTGGTATTGGAGCGTTCTTTTGGCGCACCAACCATCACTAAAGATGGTGTGTCTGTCGCCAAAGAAATCGAATTGAAAGACAAATTCGAAAACATGGGCGCACAGATGGTAAAAGAAGTGGCTTCTAAAACCAACGATATCGCTGGTGACGGTACGACCACTGCGACTGTATTGGCGCAAGCCATCATCCGTGAAGGCATGAAATCTGTGGCTGCTGGCATGAACCCAATGGACCTGAAGCGCGGGATCGACAAAGCGGTTGAAGCTGCGATTGCTGAATTGAAAGTGCAATCCAAACCCTGTACGACTAGCAAAGAAATCGCTCAAGTAGGTTCTATCTCTGCTAACTCTGACACTTCTGTTGGCCAGATCATTGCGGATGCGATGGACAAAGTGGGTAAAGAAGGGGTGATTACTGTTGAAGACGGTTCTGGCTTGAGCAACGAGCTGGACGTGGTTGAGGGTATGCAATTTGACCGCGGTTACCTGTCTCCATACTTCATCAACAACCCAGAGCGCCAAATTGCGTTGCTGGATAACCCATTCGTGTTGTTGCACGACAAGAAAATCTCCAACATCCGTGACCTGCTGCCAACCCTGGAGCAAGTGGCTAAAGCCGGCCGTCCATTGTTGATCATCGCAGAAGATGTAGATGGCGAAGCATTAGCAACTTTGGTTGTGAACAACATCCGCGGCATCCTGAAAACCACCGCTGTGAAAGCACCTGGTTTTGGTGACCGTCGTAAAGCCATGTTGGAAGACATCGCGATCTTGACCGGTGGTACTGTGATTTCTGAAGAAGTTGGCCTGAAACTGGAAGGCGTGCAACTGCACGACCTGGGTCAAGCGAAACGTATCGAAGTGGGTAAAGAAAACACCATCATCATTGATGGCGCTGGTAACGAAGAAGCGATCAAAGCACGTATCGGCCAGATCAAAACCCAAATCGAAGAAGCTTCTAGCGACTACGACCGTGAAAAACTGCAAGAGCGCGTAGCCAAACTGGCTGGCGGTGTTGCTGTGATCAAGGTAGGTGCTGCCACTGAAGTTGAAATGAAAGAGAAAAAAGCCCGCGTAGAAGATGCGTTGCACGCGACTCGCGCTGCGGTTGAAGAAGGTATCGTGGCTGGTGGCGGTGTTGCATTGATCCGTGCTCGTGACGCGATTGCTAAAGTCAAAGGCGAAAACGCTGACCAGGATGCTGGTATCAAGATCGTTCTGCGAGCGGTTGAAGAGCCACTTCGCCAGATCGTTTCTAACGCTGGTGCTGAGCCATCTGTAGTTGTAAGTAACGTAGCTGCTGGTAAAGGCAACTACGGTTACAACGCTGCCAACGAAACCTATGGCGACATGGTTGAAATGGGCGTGCTGGACCCAACCAAAGTGACCCGTTCTGCATTGACTAACGCAGCTTCTGTCGCTGGCCTGATGCTGACGACTGACTGCATGGTCGCTGAACTGCCTAAAGAAGATGCACCAGCTGCGCCGGATATGGGCGGGATGGGTGGCATGGGCGGCATGATGTAGCCTTTGTTTGATTACATCATTTAGCCGCCCATACAAAACCTATGGTGCGGCATGATGTAAATTCAGCGTCGCTAAAGCGGCGATTGCTGCGTTGCTTTATCCTTGCCGTACTTATTGTACTGTCTTCGGATCAGCGCCTTACACTCCCCGCTTTATCTCGCCGAATTGCCCTAATAAGCACTCAGCTAAACAAAACCCGCTTCGGCGGGTTTTGTTTTATCTGCCATTCTCAGCGATAATGAGAGACTACGCGGAACCTCTCCGCAACCTCATCACTTCACGAAAGTAGACACCATGACAACACAACTTGACTCACTCACTCAACGCCTTAGCTATATTGTGGGTGAAAACATGGCCCATCAATTGCACAATGATGGCTTGGAACTAGATGCCGCTGCGGTTGCGCTGGCAGTGAGCGATGTGATGGCAGGCAATCCTTCACGTTTATCTGACGATGAGAAAAGAAGCACGGTGGAGCAAGTGCAAAAAGAGAGCCAGGCAAGACAGATGGCTGCACATGCTAAAAACAAAGCTGCGGGCGAGGCTTATTTGGCTGAGAACGCGAAAAAAGAAGGCGTGACGACGACCGCGAGTGGCTTGCAGTACAAGCAGCTGACAGCGGGTGATGGCGCCAAGCCGACCACCGCTGACCGTGTAAAAGTGCATTACCACGGCACCCTGATTGACGGCACCGTGTTTGATAGCTCTTACCAGCGTGGTGAGCCGATTGTGTTCCCGGTGACTGGCGTGATTGCTGGCTGGGTGGAAGGCTTGCAGTTGATGAACGTGGGTAGCAAGTTTGAACTGACGATTCCGTCAAACTTGGCGTATGGCGCCAATGGAAGCGGCCCGGTGATTGGTCCAGATGCAACCCTGGTTTTCCAGGTTGAGTTATTAGCGATTGAATAAGCCCGCCAACGCACACAGATAAATGCTGATTAGGGCGCCCGTTGGGCGCCTTTTTTCATGGAGCGGTTCTTCCGCTTGCTTTCACGCCAGGGCTATTGTTAGACTTTATGCATCTTTCACATGACAGGGCGCCAGCGATGCAAGATCCTCAATTAAATTTAACGGGTGAAATTGTCACTGTGCGCCCTGAGCACAGCATAGACACCATTCAGCACCTTCCCAATTACGTGGGTATCTCTCAAATGACGGCGGGGGCCAGCGGGATTTCGATGAATATCGTGGTGATTCCGCCTGCCGCCAAAGCGCAGCCACATTACCATCAGGGATTTGAAACGGCGATTTACCTGCTTAAGGGCGAAGTACAAACGTTTTATGGGGAAAATTTGAGCAAGTCCTGCCTCAACAAGGCAGGTGATTTTATTTTCATCCCTGCAGGGGTACCGCATCAGCCGGTCAACTTGAGCCAAGACAGCGAAGCCATTGCGCTGGTTGCGCGTAATGATGCGAATGAACAGGAGAGTGTGCGGGTCTATGCCGCCCAGGCCACCGTGCTTGCCTGATCAATCAAGCCGTAGAAAAAACAAAAAGCAAAAAAGCTTAGACGGACTCTTGGCGCTGACCACGGCCTAACAAGGCACTAACGGCTTCTTGCGCCGTTTTCTGGTTAGTGAGGAGTTGATTGACTTCAAAAGTAATCGGCATTTCGACGTCTATGGTTTCGGCACGGCGCATGACTTCCCGTGCGGTATTCACGCCTTCGGCCACATGGCCCAAGCCCGCCAGGATGCTTTCTAGCGATTTACCCGAAGCCAGTTGCAAGCCGACTTCGCGGTTGCGCGAGTATTGGCCGGTACAGGTCAGGATCAAGTCCCCCGCCCCTGCCAGACCCATAAAGGTCTCGGCCTTGGCGCCTAAAGCCATGCCAAACCGGGTGATTTCGGCTAAGCCCCGCGTGATCATGGCCGCGCGCGCATTGTTACCAAAGCCCATGCCATCTGAGATGCCGGCGGCAATCGCCATCACGTTTTTCACCGCCCCGCCCACCGAGGCACCAACCACGTCTATGCTATCGTAGACACGCAGGCAGCCACCATGAATCAGCTGTGCGGATTGCTGCGCCAGTTCGCGGTGATTAGCGGCGAGTGTAATGGCCGTCGGCAAGCCACGCACCAGTTCGGCAGCAAAGCTGGGGCCGCTTAACACGCCCCAAGGGTATTCAGCGCCCAACTCTTCCTGTGCGACTTCAAAAGGCAATTTGGCGGTTTGCGGTTCCAGGCCTTTGTTCGCCCAGATCAAGGGCTGTTGAATGCCCAAGCCTTTAAGTTGCTGCAAAATTGGCCGGAAACCTGCCGTAGGCACCACAGATAAAATCAAATCGGTGCCATCAATCGCAGCCGCCAAATCATCTTCTACTGTGAGTTTTTCAGGGAAAACAAAGTCGCCCAGGTAAAGCGGGTTAGCGCGCGCTTTGCGCATGCCGGACACGTGCCCGCTATTACGCGCCCACAACACCACCTCGTGTTGCAAGGCAATATGCATGGCGAGTGCAGTACCCCAGGCACCCGCGCCAAGAACGGCAACTTTACTCATTTGGATGGATCCTGATCAGTCACCGCCGTTTGCGGTGACTGCCTAATTGAAGCAAAAGTAAGTGAAAAATTTAGTTAGGCGCGCCAGCAGCTTGCGCGGCTTGCTGCTGCTGTTGCAGGTACAAGGCTTCGAAGTTGATCGGGTTCAACAGCACTGGCATGAAGCCTGCGCGGGTGACCATATCTGAGATGGCTTCGCGTGCGTATGGGAACAGGATGTTAGGGCAAGCCACTGCCAGGATAGGCTCCATGTTTTCTTGCGGCACGTTGCGGATGGCAAAAATACCGGACTGGTTCACTTCTACCAGGAACGCGGTTTTATCTTCGATTTTCGCAGTCACGGTCACTTTGATAGAGACGTTAAAAATACCGTCTTCAACCTGTTGTGCAGCATTGCCCAGCTCTACGTTGATTTGTGGAGTGGTGCGCTCAGTAAAAATCGCTGGGGCGTTTGGCACTTCAATAGAGGCATCATGCACGTACAATTTTTCGATGCTGAAAATCGGTGCTGCGTTTTGGTCCGCTTGGTTTTGTGGTTCCTGAGCCATGAATCGTCCTTAAAATTATCAATACACAAAGGCGCTATTCTAACCGGACATCCCTGGCCTGACTATGGGTTTTTTATGACAGCAGACAGGTCAACTCACGCCGCCAGCAACGGGTCCAGCCCACCCTGTACATCCAGGGCATGCAAGTCATCAAAGCCCCCCACATGATGCTCACCAATAAAAATCTGCGGCACGGTACGGCGCCCGGTTTTCTCCATCATTTCCTCACGCAATTCCGGTTGCAAATCGACGCGGATTTTTTCAATCTCGGTCACGCCCTTGTTTTTCAATAACCGTTCGGCATTGATGCAATAAGGGCAGACTGCGGAGGTGTACATCACTACTTTTGCCATCATCATTCCTTTCAAGCAGGGGATTTGGTGGCTGGCATCTTGGCCTCCACCCAGGCGGCCATCCCGCCTTTGAGCACATTTAACTGGGTAAATCCCTGCGCCTTGAGCAATTTGGCGGCTGCGTTGGCGCGGCGGCCGCGCTGGCAAACCAGCAGCACCGGTTTCTCCTTGAACTTTTGGATTTCACTCAGGCGGTCAGCCAGCTGCGCCAGCGGCACATGGCGCGCACCTTGCAAATGGCCCTGCGCAAACTCATCTGCTTCGCGCACATCCAGTACCAAAGCAGATTTTCTATTCATCAGCACCACGGCTTCAGTGACCGAGAGCACAGTGGCCCCCGCTGCAGAACGGCTGAACATGGGCAAGACCAGCGCAAGGCCAGAACCAATTGCCAGCCCGATTAACAATACATTATGTTTAAAAAATTCCACAGCCATACTCACTTATTTGGGTTAGGACGATCAGCACATGCTCGTCAGGACACTGGCCTGTCGGGTAGGCGTGGCCAGCGGTTGCGATTATAATAGACGAATTCATCAATCCGACGTTTCGTCACCACTTTTAAAGATTGTTAGCCATGTCTATCAAACCTGTCATATTGCTGATCCTCGATGGTTTTGGTCACAGCGAGACCCGCGAACACAACGCCGTTTTACAGGCAAACACCCCCAACCTCGACACACTTAAAGCCACTTACCCGCATGGCCTGATCAATGCCTCCGAACATTATGTCGGCCTGCCGGATGGCCAAATGGGTAATTCTGAAGTGGGTCATCTCAATATTGGGGCGGGCCGTATTATCTTTCAAGACTTTGAGCGTATTAATAACAGCATCAGCAGTGGCGAGTTTTTCAAGTTACCGGCGCTGGTCAATGCCATGCAGGCACTCAAGGCCAACAACAAAGCCTTGCATATATTGGGGCTGCTGTCTGATGGGGGCGTGCATAGTTACCAGCCGCATATCCATGCCCTCCTGGAGATGGCCAAGCAGCAAGGCCTGAACAAAGTGTATGTGCACGCTTTCCTCGATGGCCGTGACACGCCGCCTAAAAGCGCGCAGCCTTACCTGCAAGCGCTAGAAGACCATATCAAGACGCTTGGCGTTGGCAAAGTGGCTTCTGTCGGTGGCCGTTTTTATGGCATGGACCGCGACAAGCGCTGGGAGCGCGTATCTGTCGCTTATGAGTTATTGGTCAATGGCACGTCTGAATATGTGGCGGCAGATAGCCTGACAGCTTTGCAGCAGGCGTATGCGCGCGATGAAAGCGATGAGTTTGTGAAGTGCACCGCCATACGCGCGGCGGGCGAGCCACCAGTGCGGATGGAAGACGGTGATTGCCTGGTGTTTATGAACTTCAGGAGTGATCGCGCCCGCCAGCTGACTGATGCCTTGCTCAACCAGCAGTTTACTGGCTTTGAGCGCAGCCGCGTGCCGCACTTTAGCCATTATTTTACCTTGACCCAGTACGACAAAAACCAGACGCTGGCGGAACCGATTTTCGCCCCCTACACCGTCCCGAATACCTTTGGCGAATATGTCGCCAAGCTCGGGCTCAAGCAACTGCGGATTGCCGAAACTGAAAAATATCCTCATGTGACATTTTTCTTTAATGGCGGTGAAGAAACCGTTTTCGCTGGCGAAGATCGCATTTTGGTCCCCTCCCCTAAAGTCGCCACCTATGATCTGCAACCGGAAATGAGTGCGCCAGAAGTGACAGACAAACTGGTCGCGGCCATTGAATCCCAACAATACCAGGCGGTGATCTGCAACTATGCCAACGGTGACATGGTGGGCCATACCGGCAACCTGCAAGCGGCGATTAAAGCCGTGGAAACGCTGGACAGCTGTATCGGGCGCGTAGTGGCTGCTGCGCAAAAAGCCGGGGCCGAAGTGATTATTACCGCCGACCACGGCAATGCCGAAAGCATGTTCGACCACGCCAGCGCACAGGCCCATACCCAGCACACCACCAACCTGGTACCGTTCATTTATATTGGCCGCGAAGCCAGCATCCGCAGCGGTGGCGCCTTGTCAGATATCGCCCCCACCCTGCTCTCCCTGATGGGGCTGCAACGACCCGTTGAAATGACCGGCCAGCCGCTCATACAGCTGCATGCAGCGGCCTGACGGGTCGGCGGGGCATGACTGAATCCATCATTCGCCGGCGTGCAACACCGGCAACCAGCGCCATGCTGGTTGCCGTCTGGCTGCTGCTTGCCAGCTTAGTCACGCCAGTAGAAGCGGCATCCACTGATAAAGCAGAAACAGCAAAAGGCGACCTGGAGCAGGTTAAGGAGAAAATCCAGCAACTCGCCAATGCGCTTAAAGCCTCGCACGCCGCCAAGCAAGATGCAAATGACGCACTCAAGGCTTCGGAGACCGCCATCAGTGCCTCGCGCAAAAAATTGCGCGAAATTCAAGATGCGCAACTGGAAAACCGCAGCAAACTGCAAGACCTGCAAAAGCAATTGTCCGGGCTGCAACGCCAGGTCAACCAGCAAAAACAATCCCTGAATGCGCAACTCAACCAGCAATACCGTCACGGCAACCATAGCCCGCTGCAAATGCTGTTACAACAGCAAGACCCTAACAATACGGCGCGCAATCTCAAGTATCTGGGCTACCTGACTGCGGCGCATCAGCAGCAGATTCAGTCCTTACAAAGCAACCAGGAAGCCATAGATCACGTCCGTGCGCAAACAAGCGAGCAGCTGCAAGAGACCGAGCGTCTGGCCAGCCAGTACAGCGATACCACACAGAAGCTCGAAAACGAGAAATCGCGGCGCAGTGAGGCATTAAAAGAGCTGTCCAAGCAAATCGAAACCCAGGAACAACAACTGGCGCGGCTGAAAAAAGACGAAGAAGCCTTGTCGCAACTGTTCCAGCGGTTGCTGGCGGAGGCCAAGAAGCGCGAGCAGGAAGCGTTGGCGAAAGCCAAGCGTGAAAAAGAAGCCGCGGCGAAAAAAGCCGCCGAACTGGCCCGCAAAAAGAAATCGGGGGGGCGCACGTTTGAGCATACGCCGCAAGCGACGGTCGATGACGCCGGCAGCGACACACAAAACAGCACCGTGATTGCCAAAAATGAAACCCTGCCTGAATACAACGCCAACAAGGAAAACTTTGCCCAGCTACGAGGCCGCTTACGCTTGCCAGTACGTGGTGACGTGATCAACCGGTTTGGCTCAGCACGCGCCGAGACCGGCGTCAGCTGGAAAGGCATTTTCATCCGTGCCAGAGAGGGTAGCGAGGTCAAATCCGTGGCGGGCGGGCAAGTGGTATTTGCAGACTGGATGCGCGGCTTTGGCAACCTGATTGTGATTGACCATGGCAACGGCTACATGAGCTTGTATGGTAATAACGAAGCCTTGTACAAATCCTCAGGCCAAAGCGTTAAAGCGGGAGATACGATTGCCGCAGTGGGCAATAGCGGCGGCAACGCTGAAAATGGGGTGTATTACGAGCTGCGCCGCAACAGTGTGCCGTTTGATCCGCTGCAATGGAGCAGCGTGCGTTAACTGATCCTAGTAATGCTCGACCGGGACCGCCGCTTCACGGATCTGCTGTCTGGCCTCTAGGTACAATTTGTCCAATTCCGCTTGCGACATCGTCAGCGATGAGTCCTGCGCTTGCTGTACGGCGGTATGCAGTAATGGCGTTTGCTGTAATCGCGGCTGGGCAACGCTGGCAGGCATCGCATCTGCGATTGGTGACACATCCCCAGCAGGCAGCGGCAGCGAGGTAGAAGTCTGGTCGGGGGCCTCTTCGCTACAAGCCACCACAAAAAAACTACAAGTCAGGGATACCATTAATTCAGAATAACGCACGTCTATACCAATACTTCAAAACAATTAAAAATCTTATTCGCCCATCACATGCATAAGGACACGCCTGCGCGCAGGCAGGTGTCTATGCTCAAACAAAAAAATCCCTTGCCATTGGCCAAGCGCAACGCGACCTTGCAGCACCGGGATAGACAAGCTGGTTTGCGTCAGCGCCGTGCGTACGTGGGCGGGCATGTCGTCCGGCCCTTCAACCGTATGGATGAACAGATCATCGCCGTCGGGCACCAGCCGGTTAAAAAAGGCTTCCAGATCGACTAGCACATCGCGGTCGTAATTTTCATTAATCAGCAAGCTGGCTGAAGTATGCTGGATATAGAGGGTAAGCAAGCCGGACTGGATGCCGGAGTGCTGCACCCACTGCAATACCTGCGGCGTGATGTCATACAACCGCCGGCCTTGGGCATTAATAGAAAGTGTTTCGTGCAATTGTCGCATTCATCATCCCTTACCAGTAACGCCAGCCGCCGCCCCAATAGGGCCTTGGCCCCCATGGACCATAAAAACCGGGGCCGCCATAAAAGCCAGGGCCATAAAACCACGGATCCATGCTACGCAATCTGGCGTAATCCCGTTCACGTTTTAATTTAGCCTCCGCCTCAGCGCGTGCTTTTTCGCGCTTGTTAATTTCATCGGCAATTGCATTTTGTTCGGCGAGGGCATTGGCCTGCTGCATGTAGTCCAGCACGCCTTTGGAAATGCCTTTTTGGTGCCAGGACACGACCTGTGAAGGCGTCAATGCGTAGCGGGACTGGGACTGCTTGATCGCATCAATAATCTCGGCATCGGTCTTGCCTTGCTTGGTCATCACAACAATCTCATCCAGCGTCAGGGTAGACTGCGGTGGCGGCACCAGCGCAGCCAATTGCTCGGGAGAGATACGGTCAATTTGCACCGGCTGGGGCGGCTGCGTCGCGCAGCCGGCCATCAAACCGAGCAATAAAATCATCAGGGACGAACGCCAAACTTGTGAGTCACGCATAGTTGCTCCATTTTACACGGGCCCCATAAAAAAGGGTCATACGAATATGACCCTTTGCCCGCAGGACAGGTTCAGACGGCTTGCAGCCACCTCAGCGCATCAGGCTTTACGGAACTGCATTCTTCCACCCTGAAAATCCACTTGTATCGTGTCTTTGGCCGCAAATTGCCCAGCCAGGATTTCACGTGCCAGCGGATTCTCAATTTCACTTTGTATCGCGCGTTTGAGTGGCCGGGCCCCATACACCGGGTCAAAACCGGCATTGGCAATTTCAGCCAGTGCCGCATCAGTGATGTCCAGCTGCATGTCCATGGCAGCCAGCCGTTTAGCCAGCAGTTGCAACTGGATATTGGCAATGGATTTCACATGCGCCTCGCCCAATGAGTGGAACACCACTACTTCGTCAATCCGGTTAATAAACTCTGGCCTGAAGTGCGTTTTCACCTCGCCCATGACCGCCAGTTTCACTACCTGGTAATCCTGGTCACTCATGCTCTGTATCATCTGGCTACCCAGGTTAGAAGTCATGATGATGACGGTATTCTTAAAGTCTACCGTGCGGCCCTGACCATCGGTCAAACGGCCATCATCCAGCACTTGCAGCAACACGTTAAAGACGTCCGGGTGTGCTTTTTCCACCTCATCCAGCAACACGACAGAATAAGGCTTGCGGCGGACCGCCTCGGTGAGCGTACCGCCTTCCTCATAGCCCACATAGCCTGGGGGCGCACCAATCAGGCGGGAGACAGAGTGTTTCTCCATAAACTCGCTCATGTCGATACGGACCAGATGCTCTTCGCTATCAAACAAAAAGTTAGCCAGTGCCTTGCACAACTCGGTTTTACCCACGCCAGTCGGCCCCAGGAACAGGAAACTGCCATAAGGCCGGTTAGGGTCACTCAAGCCACTGCGTGAGCGGCGAATCGCATCCGAAACCAGGCGTACCGCTTCGTCTTGCCCGACGACACGCTCATGCAGCCGGCCTTCCATATTCAGCAACTTTTCGCGCTCGCCGGTCATCATCTTGCTGACCGGGATTCCCGTCGCGCGGCTGACCACCTCAGCGATTTCATCGGCGCCTACTTCGGTGCGCAGCATTTTGTGTTTGACCGCACCATGGGCTTCTGCGGTCGAGGCCTGCTTCAATTGGGCTTCCAGCTGTGGCAATTTGCCATACTGTAACTCTGAGACCTGTTGCCAATCGCCTTTGCGCTTGGCCGCTTCCATCTCCAGTTTGACCTTTTCAATCGCCTCTTTCACGCCTGCCGAGCCTTGTACGGCGGCTTTTTCAGCTTTCCAGATTTCTTCCAGGTCGGCATACTCTTTTTCCAGCTTGCTGATTTCATCTTCAATCAGGCTAAACCGTTTCTGGCTGGCTTCATCTTTTTCGCGGCGCACCGCTTCACGCTCAATCTTGAGCTGAATCAGGCGGCGATCAAGTTTATCCATGACCTCTGGTTTGGAGTCGATTTCCATCTTGATGCGCGAGGCCGCCTCGTCGATCAAGTCGATGGCTTTATCCGGCAAGAAGCGGTCCGTAATATAGCGGTTGGAAAGCTCAGCCGCCGCCACAATCGCCGGGTCGGTAATCTCGACGCCATGGTGCAGCTCGTATTTCTCCTGCAAACCACGCAAGATGGCAATGGTCGCCTCGACACTGGGCTCGTCTACCAGCACCTTCTGGAAACGGCGCTCAAGCGCAGCATCTTTCTCAATATATTTACGGTATTCATCCAGCGTGGTCGCGCCCACACAGTGCAATTCGCCACGTGCCAGGGCGGGTTTGAGCATATTGCCGGCATCCATGGCGCCTTCAGACTTACCAGCGCCCACCATGGTATGGATTTCGTCGATAAATACGATGGTCTGGCCTTCGTCCTGGGCCAGCTCCTTGAGCACTGCTTTCAAGCGCTCTTCAAATTCGCCGCGGTATTTGGCCCCTGCCAACAGGGCGGCCATATCCAGGCTTAAAACTTTTTTGTTTTTGAGCGAATCAGGCACCTCGCCATTGACGATACGTTGCGCCAGGCCTTCGACAATGGCGGTTTTACCCACGCCAGGTTCGCCAATCAGCACCGGGTTGTTTTTAGTGCGGCGTTGCAACACCTGAATCGCACGACGGATTTCATCATCACGGCCAATGACCGGGTCCAGCTTGCCCGCACGCGCACGCTCGGTCAGGTCCAGCGTATATTTCTTGAGTGCTTCGCGTTGGCCTTCTGCCTCCTGGCTGTTGACGGATTCATTGCCACGCACCGCCTTAATCGCCTGCTCGAGTGCTTTTTGACTCAAGCCATGCTGCTTGAGTAATTGCCCGGTTTGACCTTTGTCTTCGGCCAAGGCCAGCAAGAACATCTCACTGGCAATGTAGCTGTCGCCACTCTTTTGCGCGAGCTTGTCTGTGACATTGAGCAGATTATTGAGGTCGCGCGACACGCTGACATCACCGCTGTTTTCACTGACTTTGGGCAGGTTGTCTATAGCCTGCTGCAAACTGGTTTTGAGCGGGTTCACTTGCACGCCAGCGCGTGATAACAAGGCAGAAACGCCACTGTCGTCCTGATTGAGCATGGCCAGCAACAAGTGTGGCGCCTCGATGGTGGGATGATCGGCACCCACGGCCATGCTCTGCGCATCGGCCAGTGCCTGTTGAAATTTGGTAGTGAGTTTATCAAAACGCATGGCAAACCCTTTCTTGATTTAAAGTATCGCCGCTGACTTGCGGCTGGATACCCATATAATGCGGCGGGTTTTTACGTTTTCAATAGAGCCAGATCAAATTGAACCGTTTTTGCTGCCGTCAGCGGTTAAACGGCAACACTTTCAACCCTTGATCAGCGGTGTTCACGGCGAGGGAGACTTGGCCTTGTAATGTCAGCCATTGCGGGTAATCCAGCTTGCCAGCACTATGCAACATGAGACTGGGCGTTCCCCAGGTGCGCCCGCCATCCTGAGAGGCCATGGCCAGAATATCCATCCCATTGGCATCGCGCTCTTGCCAGGCTAGCCAGACCTGATCGCCCTGGCTGAGCAGTGCGGGATGG
Source organism: Methylophilus sp. 3sh_L (assembly GCF_046766015.1). Taxonomy (NCBI): domain Bacteria; kingdom Pseudomonadati; phylum Pseudomonadota; class Betaproteobacteria; order Nitrosomonadales; family Methylophilaceae; genus Methylophilus; species Methylophilus sp. 3sh_L. The sequence continues at coordinate 426,570 of NZ_JBKOUF010000001.1, read as the reverse complement.
CTGGCGTTACGTTTGAGGTCACCAATCCGCCTGGGCGGGGAAGTCACCCAGGCATGATCATCCATCCGCGCCAAGCGCAAGCCTGGTTTGTCGCCTGCACCGTCAAAATAAGCCAGATGGTAGCCAAAGCCCTCACCCACGGCAATCGCCGCCCCATGATGCGGGCAGCCATCAATTTTCCAGTGGCCATAACTGGCACGCACCAGTACCGGTTTGGCGGATGAGCCAATCTCGGCCATGGCGTGGTCGCGCTCACTCCCTTCAAACACATGCCGCCAGAGCACGGCCACCGTTCCATCTGGTTTGCTAGTCATGGCAATCCGGCAACATTCGCAACTGCTATCCGCCAGTTTTTGTTCCGGCGCAAACGTTTTGCCGTGATCCGTTGAAACCGCATAATAAATCGCGGCACCGTCATAAGGCTTGCCCGCCGCCTTGGCGGCCAGCAAATCGCGCTTGTCGACCCAGGCCACGGTAATGGTGCCATTGGCCGCAACCTGCAGGCTGTCAAACCGGTGGGTAATTTCATCGCGGTGCTGATGCACGATATATGGCGCCTCAAAGCTTTTACCGCCATCGACGGAGCGCGCAAACCAGACATAGCCCGCATAAGGTTTTTTCAGGGATTCGGTCCAGGTGACATATAAATGGCCATTGGGCGCAACCGCGATTTTAGGCCGGGCTTCGCCATCCGCAGCCACTTTCATCGCGACCTGATTCACCGCGGTCTCGCGGCCCAGCGGCTTGCCACTGGCATCCAGCGATGTCACCCACACCTGCCCTTGCCTGCTTTGAGCCAGCCAGATCCGGCCTGTGGCATCAGCGGCCACACTAATGGCCAGGCCGGGGGCTTCAGCATGTCCGTCATGCCCCTCATGTGCGTGTGCACAATCCAGCCATGCTGTCATCAGCAGAAACAGGCTCAAAAACACGTTTAAACTCAGCCTGTGCAGGCGACTTTTACCAATAAGATTGACGTTCATTAACACAAGTGAAACTCGCTAAAGTTTAGCGCCAATTGCGCCGTTAACCCACTTATCCGAACTAGATAACCGCCCGGAATCAAGCAGATTTAATTATGTTACCCACCGCTTTTGATCATCATAGCACAGCATGGTTGCAGCCATTTGCGGTCGCCATGCCAGAGTTGGCTATGCTGGCCATCAATCGCCGGGCAAAATGCCTGGCGGCAAATGCACAAGCCTTGACGCTACTTGCGCCAGAGGAAGAAACCTTGCCCAAAGAGGTGCGCCAGCAGCTCACCGAAGCCATACAACAAGGCAACACCGAGCTTAAAATCAGCCTCACCCTGAAGGGGCGCAAGCGCAACTTCACCTGCAGACTGTTTTACCCGCAACACAGCCGTGGGGCAGTCGGCCTCCTGCTCGAAGAGGAAGAGCGGACCTTAACTGATCAATTACTGCATATGCAATCGATTGTGCATTCATTGATAGATATGAGCCCAGACCTCATTAGCATCAAGGACAGTGACAACCGCTGGATGGTGGCCAACCAGCAAATGCTCAACACGTTCCAGATCGACAGTTTTGACTTTGAGTTCCTGAATAACCGTCAAATTGCAGACACCCTGCATCCGGTATTCCGCAATAGCTTTGAACATCACGAAAAATCAGACCAGCAGGTCTGGCAAACCCGCCAGCCTTATCACAATGAAGAGCTGGTGCATTTGCCACAAGGCGGGCACAAAACCCTGGAAGTACATAAAGTCGCGTATTACGACCGTAATGACGAGCCCAGTCACCTGATCACGGTGGCACGCGATGTCAGTGAACAAAAATTTATTGAAACCCAGCTCAACAACCGTAGCGCGGTGCTGGATACCTTGATCTCATGCGACTGGATGTTGCACTCGACTGACCGCTGGCAAAGTGTGGCAGAAAACGTGCTGCAACAATGCTGCCTGTCCTTCCGTTTTAGCCGGGCAACCTTGCTGCAACATGAAACCACTCATAGCCGCAATAAGACCGACATCCGTTCCAAAGCCCTGTTCCACTGGGCGATGAACGGTTTTCACGCCACCTACGAGCACTGGGAAAAAGTCTCTTTCTTATCGCCAGAGCTGCAGCGCTGGTATGCCCTGCTCGCTAAAGGGCAACCGGTGATGTGCGAGGCACTCAACTTGCCAGAAGCGGAACGTGCACTGCTCAAGTCTCATGACACGGTGAACCTGGTGATCGTGCCGCTCATGCTGGACGACCACTGGTGGGGCTCCATGGTAATTGAGCGCTGCTTTGACGCAGAACCCACCAGCTCACAAGAGCTGGGCTCCCTGATGGCCATCGGCCGCACCTTAAGCGTCGCCATCAACCGTGAACAGACCGGCAAGCATCTCAAGTTGGCAAAAATCGCGTTTGACAGCACCACCGAAGGCATCATGATTGTGAACCCGGCCGGCGAGCTGGTAGGGATCAACCAGGGCTATACCTTGATCACCGGCTACACGGAAGAAGAGGTCCTGGGCAGCAAGCCGCAAATCTTCAAGCAGCGTCCACGCGGCTTGTTTGGCGCGCTCAAACGCCATGGCAAATGGTCTGGTGAAATTGAGAATGTGCGCAAAAATGGTGAAAGCTATACCGAGTGGATGACCATTACGGCCGTGCGTAACCATGCCAATGCCATCACCAACTATGTAGGGGTGTTTGCGGACATCTCTGAAATGAAGCGTTCGCAGCGGCAATTGAACTCGCTGGTCAATCATGACCCGCTGACCGGCCTGCCTAACCGCCGCCTGATCAATCACCTGTTTGCACATGCGATTCAGCGCTCTGGCCGCAATGAACAACAGGCAGCGATCCTGTTTATCGACCTGGACCGCTTTAAAAACATCAATGACAGCCTCGGCCATTATGCAGGTGACCAACTCTTGTTGAGCGTAACTGACCGTTTGCGTAACGCGGTGCGGGAGTCTGACATTGTTGGCCGCCTCGGCGGGGACGAATTCATCATCATGCTCGAGAACCTGCGCAGCAAAGCCGATGCCGCGCAAAAAGCGCACGACATTCTGGAAGCATTACGGCGTGAATTCAATATTGATCATCACCAGATTTTTATCAGTGGCAGCATTGGTATCTCGATGTACCCTCAGGATGGCCAGGACGTCGAGAGCCTGATCAAGGCTGCCGACCTGGCCATGTACCAGGTCAAAAATAATGGTAAAAATCATGTGGCCTTTTACGATGTTGCGCTCAGCCGCGATGCCGTAGAGCACTTTCAACTGGAAACCGAGTTGCGGCAGGCACTCAATAAAAACCAGCTCAATATGTTCTACCAGGCGCAGATTGACCTCAACACCGGCATGATTATTGGGGCTGAGGCCCTGATCCGATGGATGCATCCGACGCAAGGCATTATCTCGCCAGCCAAATTTATCCCGCTGGCAGAAGAAACCGGCTTGATTCTGAGCATAGGCGAATGGGCGCTCGCCCAGGCAGTACGGCAAGCGCACGCCTGGCATCAGCAGCACCCGGAGTTCAAGAAAATTGCGATCAACGTCTCTGGCGTGCAAATCATGAAAAGCAAGTTTGCCGATACGGTCTATGGCATCCTGATGGAAAGTGAATGTGATCCTTCCATCATTGAACTCGAAATCACCGAAAGCACCTTAATGCAGCACACGCAACACGTGATCGATACCTTTAATCAACTCAAGCTGTTGGGAATCAGCATTGCGATTGATGATTTTGGTACCGGCTATTCTTCGCTGTCACACTTGAAACGGTTGCCGCTAGACCAGATCAAGATAGACCGCAGCTTTGTCAAAGACCTGCCAGATGACAAAGATGATGCCGCCATTACCAGCGCGATTTACGCCATGGCCACCCAGTTGGGATTTACTGTGGTGGCGGAAGGGGTAGAAACCGAAGCGCAGGAGAAATTCTTACAGCGACTGGGGTGCCAGACAGCGCAAGGCTATCTGTACGCCTATCCGGTCAATGCGGACGATTTTGTAAAACTGTTAACATTAAACAATCAAAGAAAAATAAAACGCCATGCATAATCAAGCCTCCGACACTTACTACATTAGCCCAGACCAACTGCAAGTGGGGTTGTATATCCACCTTGATCTCGGTTGGATGGATCATCCATTCTCGGTCAGCAATTTCAAGATCACTGAAAGTGCGCAAATTGACACGATTAAATCGCTAGGGCTCAAGCAATTGCGCTATGACCCGCGACGGAGCAGCAGCGCACCGCTGAAGAAAAATGCCAATGTGGTGGAGTTTCTGGTCAAGAAAGCCTTATTCCCGGAAGAGGAAACCACCAAGGAAACCGCACCGCTCAATGCTGCACAAAAGAAACAGCAAGTGCTCAAGCAGGTCATCAATGAGAGTGAACAAAAGTTCATGCGCACCAGTGCCGAGGTCAAAAATATTCAGAAGCTCTCTACCGAGCATCCCGACCAGGCTTATGGGCTGGCGCAGACCCTGGTACAGGATCTGGTCAGCAGTACCTTGACCGAAGGCGATATTGCGATTCATGCCATGAGCGGTCACCGCGTCGGCGATCAGCATTATCAGCATGAGCTGAATACTTTGGTCGCCAGCATGATTCTGGCAAAAAATCTGAATATTAGTGATGAAGATGCGGTTGTGTTAGGGATGGCAGCCATTCTGCACGACATCGGCAAACGGCAGATCAGCGACAAGATCCTGTTGAAAAAAGAACCGCTGACCTTGCAGGAAACCGGGATTTATAAAACGCACGTCGCCTTAGGCTTGAACATGCTCAAAGAGGTGGCCGTACCGAAAAAAATCATGACGCTGATTGCCCAGCACCATGAATTTGCCGATGGCAGCGGTTACCCCAAAGGTCTGCGGGCAGAACAGATTGACCCGTTGTCACATATCTTGATCATCGCCAACGTGTATGACAACCTGTGCAACCCGGCAAACCCGGCCCTGGCCAAAACTCCCTATGAGGCCTTGAGCATGATGTTTGCACAGCAACGTCATCAGTTCGACCAGACCATTTTGCGGCGTTTTATCAAGTGTCTAGGCATTTATCCGCCAGGCAGCGTGGTACGCATGTCTGACCAGCAACTGGCGACGGTATTGTCAACCAACCCGCAACAACCGTTGCGTCCGTTCGTGCAGATTCTGGAAGATGACCCGGAGACAGAAGGCGAGACTATCGACCTCAGGGAGGCACTGGATATTAATATTATCCAATGCCTCAAGCCAGAGCAGCTGCCCGAGATTTTACAAAAGAGAATGCGGCTTAAACAGCGGACCAGTTATTTTCTGGACAAGGTTTACGCCAGCGCCTGAATATCGTTTGGGATGACCCGCACGATGCCTTGTGTGGGTCAATAATCAAACTTCACTTGCACATACCCCGTCCGTTGCGGGTAGGGATGCCGGACGTAGGCCTGATCATTGTTTAAGTTATCGATGCCGACACTGGCCGTCCAGCGCTTACTCATGTGGTAGTTAGCCTTAACATCGACAAAGAAGAATTTACTGGCTGCGATGTAGGTATCATCATTCACATCACTGTTATCCAGCAGGTTGTATTGGCGGCCGCTATACCTGGCACTCACACTGTAAGTGATCTGGTTGCCTTGATGATAAGTCGTCACCAATTTGAACATTTCGCGTGGAATCCGCGGTGCCTTGTTGCCTTGAATACTGGGGTCTACACGATTACGCACAATTTCTGCGTCAGTAAACGTGGCACTGCCCAGAATATCCAGGCCATGGATCCAGACATCCTGCCATTCCGTGGATAATTCTATCCCACGGGTCCTGATATGATCTAAATTCTGGATAAAGGAACAGCCCCCTGCACCCGCCGTACACACGCCAGTACCATATGGAATCGCACGGCCATTGGCGATGGTCTGCGAGATCAAGGCATCATATTTTTCTTCATTAAATACGCTGGCGCGAATCAGCCCACTGGCAAATCTTCGTTCGGCAGTGATTTCAGCTGACAACACCTCCTCCGGTTTGAGATTGGGGTTGTTCTGAACAATTTGACTGCTTTGGGTGACTTGCTGGTACAGCTCACTCACCGTCGGAAAACGGAATGCCTGTCCAAATGACGCACGGAATCCCCACTCAGGTACGGGTTCGAAACTCAATGAGACCTTGGGTGAAAACCGGTTTGCCTCAGCCGTCGCATAACTCGCAGTAGATAACACTCCGCTAGTCACCGCCTGATTGCGGCCATCCATGGCTTGCCAGCGCTCAGCGCGGCCGCCTACAGTGAGCGACCATTGCGGGTGAAATTGCCATTTATCCTGAATAAACAACGCTTGCGTACGCGTACTGCCACGCGAGCTACTATTCAGGTTACCTTTATTAGCCACTTGCCAGTCTGCCGTATCAAAGGTAGTGCTGCTAAGATCATACTCATCAATATGATAGCCCACATCGACAATATGACGTCCCCAGCCAGCCTCTGCCGGCCTGAAGGTGGCACGTGCATCAAACGTCGTCCAACCCGTGCCTGACATATCTGTGACGCGGCCGGTACGGGTAATATAAGGGTTACCGGCAGCAAGTGTCGTGGTCGAGGTCGTAAGATTTGACTGGCTGTTATTGTCCTGCTGATAGTCATAATCAGAAAACGTCAGTTGCCAGTCAAAAAACCCTTTGCTATCCGATTTCAGGTCTATGGCCTGCATAACATGAGTTGCATCAGCTTTTGACGGATTAAACCCGTTCAAATCGTAGCGCAGGCCATTGAGCCGGACGCGGTTGTTGTAAACCGTGTTGCCGCTGGCATCCTTGAGGTAAGACTGCACATCCGTGTGACTGTTTAAATGCCAAAGCCCCAGCGTATAGGTCGCTTTGACAGTATCCGTCACATCGTATGCGGCCTTGAATCTCAGGTTCGTTTGCTCCGGCCGCTCCATACTTACGGCACCAAATACATTACGCGGCAAATTTTTATCATTTTTATCTATCGAAGCCCCGGTGACGGCTACGCCTCCGGCAGCACTGCCACCAGCACTCAAATCGCGGACGACAAAGTCCATGGGCTGACCTTCATTCTTCAAATAATCAGCACTCAGCGATAAGCTCAGATCATTCCATTTGTCGCCCAGCGAGGCAGAAAGGTGCTGGCCTTCAAGATTCAGTGTTGAATGGTATAAATCAAAATTCTGGCGGAAATACTGCACATTGGTATGCGCCTCCAGCTTGGTAGGCATCCTGGTTTTTACACTGACCACGCCGCCAAAAGAGTTACCGGCAAACATGGCAGAAAAAGGGCCATACATCATGCTAATCTGCTCAATTTCATCCGGACTAATCATGCCCCAGCGCGGCGGGAAGGCAAACGAGTTTCCAAGCAAATTGGACAGCAACACACCATCTGCGTACAGCATGGTTTGCGCACTTGAAAGTGTCCCCACGGTCCGCCCGGCAATAATGCCATTTCTATCGCCAATATAGCGCTCCCGGATTTGCAAACTGGGCAAAAACTTCATCGACTGCGCAGCCGTGGTGGCATTCACGCTGTCCTGAATCTGTTTTTTGTTAAAGCTTTCTACCGTGGCAGGATAATCCACAATCCGGCTATCCACCGTCCCGGACACCTCGACATCATCCAGCTCGACCAGATTATGATCGGCATACACTGGCATGGATGCCACCCCCAACACCAGGCTGGCACCCCAGCAAACGCTGTTTGGCAAACGCAACTGCATCATGACTTCTTCCCTGATTTTTTAAGTAGTTGGTTAATAAAACACATTAAAGGCCACATTAACTGACCGCCCCATGCCGGGCACATTCATCCCGTAATAGGCCGCGCCCCCCGTCGTCATGGAGTTGCCCTCAGCCACATATGCCCCGCCCAGGGGCAATAAATAAAATTTGTTGAACAGGTTTTCGACAGAAAAATCGAGGCGCGCATGCTGCCACTCATAGCTGCTACGCAAATGAAAGATCGTATATCCAGGCGTATTTACTTCGTTTCTGACTTCTGAGACACGTACTTTCTCTGCCACGCTTTGCAGTTCAAAACGATTGGTCCACTTACCCAATTGATGCTGAACGCCAGCTTTCAGATTAAGCGGCATCATGTGATAAAGGTGCCCGCCAGTGGTCTCATTATTGCCGCGCACGTAACTAATTACGCCTGTCGCTGAAAAGTTGCCCACACTGGCCCATCGTCCAAACTGATAGCTGCCGGACAAATCCGCCCCGTATAACAGCGCATCTACGTTCTCATACTGCAACAAGACATAGCAATTGGTGGTGGTGACGTTAGTACCATTACAGCCACTTCCGGCAGAAGTGTTGCGTTGCAGGCGTTTAGCATCAATATAATTGTCAACATAAGTGGCATAAGCCGTCGTTTTCAACGACCACTTTTCATGATTGGCATCATGCCAATCTGCGGCAATGCTCAAGGTATAGGCGAGCTCAGGTTTTAAATCGGGATTACCCACATAACCATTGCCATCCCCAGCAAAGTTATTCATCAAGGCAGCCATGCTATTGGTTGACCATGCATAGCGTTCGTATAAATTGGGAGAGCGATTCTTGCGGGCGAAACCAACTTCATAAGCCTGGTTGGCGTCAGGGCGATATTTCAACAGCGCTGTTAAATCATATTGCTGCACCTGAGTGTTGCGATTGCCATTATTCAGTTTGGCAGCATCCACGCTATAGGTGGTGTTGTACCCTTGCACCGGATCAACAGATGAGCGGACACTGTCTGTGCGTAGCCCGAACAAGGACACCCATGCTGGATCCCATATCGCCTCCCATTCGCCATAGACACCCAGACGGTCTCTTTTGCCATTACGTATGTTCTGGAAAGTGTTGGGCCCCATATTGAAACCATCAATAGGCGTCCACCAATCATCTAGGCGGTAATTCTGGAAATCCATCCCAAGTCGCAGCGTGTCACGCGCATTCAGTAGCAAAGTAGTCTTGATGCTGCCGCCATCAGTGCGTGCGTCGCTTAGCATCGGCATATACATGCCAAACGCGCGGCTGCGTAACATATCCATGGCGTGTCTGGTGTCTTGATGAAAATAGCGCATCTCAAGCTCGCCCCAATCGTATGTCCCCAGATAGTGGATGTTGACGTTTTTATTCACGTTTGCAGGCTTGTGCGTTAACAGGCTGGAACCATTATTCGGATCGAACTCGCTGGAGACCATGTCCATACGCTGATTGGGAAACCCCTCCCAATCTATGCTTTGCCGACCCCACTTCAATTCAAACAGGTGTTTGTCATCCACGTTCCACGCCATGCCCAACGCTTGATTATGCGATCGGCGGAAAGCAGAGCTCGCCACCTCTTTTTCGCCCACCCGATCTTCAGTCGGAGTCGTTTTCAGAATTGGTTTTTTGAAATTGCCTGCTGCCTGGTAATTATTCGCATCAGCATAAGTTTCTGTATAGGCCAGGCTAAACTGACGGGTTGCCGCACCCACGGCCACATTGGCCCCTCTTGCCGCTCCATTGCTCCGGTAAAACGTCCCCAATTGCCCAAAGCTGGTATAAGCTTGATCGTCATTCGCAAAGTGCGGGCGTGCTGAATCCACTTGTATGGTGCTGCCGATACTATCGCCACCCACGCTGACTGGGGCAACGCCTGTATAGACCTGAATGCTGCCCACTTGCGCCGGATTGATAAACGACAACGCCGGATTCATGTGATTAGGGCATGCACTCATCAAATCCATGCCATCCACTTGCGTACGGTTACGGTCATCTGCAAACCCATGTATGGTTGGTAGACTTGAAATGCCGCCAGCACTAAAACTACTGGCGCCAGGAATCTCTTCCAGCAATTGAGCGGTGTCAGTCGTGTTAACACTCTTTTGCCGGATCGCTTGCAAAGGGATGTTATCGCCCTTGAAATGAATCCCGCCTAGCGACTCTTCCTGATCAACTTGTACGGCTGGTAATTGCAAGCTTTTTTCGCTTTTCTCGGCACTCTGGCCAGCGTAACCAAGCATGGGCGAGATGAGCAAAGCCGTGAACAATCTAAATAATTTCATGGTTTCTTCAGTCAAGCATGGCAAATGCGCATGCATTTGCCATGTCCTAACACTCGCCCTAGTTATACTTGCTCACGGCGGCGGCGCGCCATCATGCCGGTCATGACCAGGCCCAAACTCAACATTGCATAGCTGCTTGCCTCAGGCACCGGGACAGTTACCATGCTGATCACCTGACTGACGGGATAACCACTCATGGTCCCCACCGAGCCATATCCAGCCGCTGAGGTCCCAGTCATGCAAACAGCGCCCATCATGCCGCCAGGCGCACAGTCGGCATAAGCCAGTTTGTTGATTTGAGCCTGTGTCAGTGCAGTCAACGGGCTGTCAGGCACAAAGATCAGGGCGTAAGCGTTTCCTGGATTGTTTGCCGGACGCGGATAGCCGTAATAAACTCCGCCGATATCCACACCCGCCTGCGGGCTCCAGCCATCCCCACCAGCCAGGGTTGAGAAGGTATTCGTGTTACTGTTTTTAAAGGTGGCAGCAAAAGTACCGCCTAATGCAGCGTCGTACCAAGAAACCAACTGGTAATCCAGATTTAACCAGGTCATATTGGAGGCATCTGTACCAGTCATAGACTCGCTCAATTTACCCGCCAGACCGGTAATCGTTTTTGTTGCTGAATCGTAACTAAACGACCCTTCAAAAATAGAATTTTTTGGCTGGGTGTCTGGCTCAAACCAGGTGGTGGTCACGTTGTAAGTAGATACCGCAGCAAATGCTGGGCTGGTTGCCAAGGTCAGGGCAGTGATTGCCAATGTTTTTTTCAATGCGTTCATTATCTTCTCCTATCATGTTGGTGAGGGCGTTCAGCACGCTCACCAACGATTCATGTGGTGGGTTATTTGCTACTACGGCGCACTTGCCAGCCGATCAATGCCAGACCTGCCAGCACCAAGGCCATGTTTTCCGGCTCGGGGACGGCAGTGACATTGAGTGAGGCGGTATAGCCAAAAGTGGTCGCCAGCTGGTTTGCGGCGTTGTTACCACCGATCATGATGGTGTAATCGCCTGCGCCCAGCAGAAACTTGCCGGTGACCACATCAGTCGCGGTTGTGGCAGAGCCTTTGTAGATAAAACTGCTCAACTCACTGTCGATACCAATCGCATCGCCATCACCGCCCATTTTCCAGTTACCCAGTGCGTTCCAGCTACCATCGGTGTCGGTATACGACTTGTTGGAGCCCAGGTTGGCTTGCGCCCAGCTGTAGCGCCAGACGATAGAAGCGTTGGCACTATCGTAATCGGCGCTGGTTTGCGTGCCAGGGAAAACACCGCCCGTTCTGATGGCGGCTAATCCAGAGTAAATCGAGAAGGCAGGCAATAAATCGGCAGAGGCCGCATTCACGGTGAAATCCACCCAGGCATTGTTTTGCAGAGTGAAGCGGAAAGCGCGGCCGATATGGCTATCGCCCAGGTTGCCGTCAGCGGCGCCCGCCCATCCATAGTTGGTGTTGACGGTGGTGGTGATGCTATTGCTGGCATTGACCAGGCCAGAGAATGTGCCAAAGTCACGTCCGGTATAACTTAAATGCGCCCACGCAGGTTGTGTGAGTCCCAGCAAGGCCAGGGCCAAGAAGGTTTTTTTCATAGACTTTTCCTCAGAAATATTTTTTGTAAACGGCATGCGCCCTACTGGTTAGTCACCAGCAGGGAAAACATCACGCATCAGGCGGCAAACACTTGCCTGGCATCCGTTTCGGGTTGCCAGCGGATGAGCGCGCTGATGTCACAAGCGAAATAGGTGCAAAGTTTGCCCAGATGCTCGGTGCATGCGTTGTAAGAAGGATTTTTGACCATGCGGTGCAAAGTCATGCGGCTGATGCCGGTAGACTCAGCGATTTCTTTGAGGGTGATGTGGCGTTTCCACTCCACCTGTTTGGCAAATATCATTGCCTGAAGGTTGATGACGATCATGTCATGACTCCATTTGTACCTGCATGGCAGGCATACCCATAAACCGTCCAGAAAACAGACGGTGCTAGATTGAGTTTGGAGTCAGTGGGGGTGCGCGCGTGGGGTGCGCGGTGGGGAAAACACTGGCAACAACCGGGGCTTGATAATCGCTTAAAGCAATCTCAGCCTGGGCTTGTTGAAACAGAATGTATGCCGGGTTATAGCCTGGCAACATCACATCATCCATCGCCATATGGCAGAACGGACAATGATTGAGATGATGCCCCAGCGAAACTGGCTTTTGTGCAGGCTGGTAGTCAATCAAGGTGGCGCGTAACTTTCCTTGCGTGGTGATTACCTGAATCACCAGCTTGCTGCCTTGTGAGGAACACACTTCCTGAATAAAACTTTTGCCTGATTGCATGGGAAACGCGAGGCTTAACGTCGGCACGAGCGCAGCCAGCATGATTGCCATCAAGGCCATGCGTGCCATCCAACGTTGAAATTTGCGCGTTACCATGCCGCCATTTTAACGGCAATCCTTTAAAATAAACAACCACTTCTGATTGATACAGGACAAACCATGGCCACTCCTAGCCTGCTGGCACTGCTTGATGACATCACCACCATGCTGGATGATGTCTCCGTGATGAGCCAACTTGCAGCCAAAAAAACCGCGGGCGTGCTGGGTGACGACCTTGCGCTCAATGCGCAGCAAGTCACCGGAATTGCTGCCAAGAGAGAGCTGCCAGTGGTATGGGCAGTGGCGCGCGGATCATTGCTGAATAAACTGGTGCTGGTGCCTGCCGCGCTGTTGATCAGTGCATTTTTACCTTGGCTGATCACCCCCTTGCTGATGTTGGGTGGGGCGTTTTTATGCTTTGAAGGCTTTGAGAAAGTCTGGCACAAACTGCGCCACGACAAGCACTCAGACAGCAGTGAACAAGTAATCCACGCCGCCATGCAGCAACCGGAGACTGACCTGGTCGCCCTAGAGCAGGAAAAAATCAAAGGGGCAGTGCGTACAGACTTTATTCTGTCCGCCGAAATTATTGTGATTGCCTTGGGCGTTGTCGCCGATGCCGCCATCACGCAACGCATTCTGGTACTCTCCCTGATTGCTGTGGTCATGACGTTGGGGGTGTATGGCCTCGTCGCTTTGATCGTCAAAATGGATGATATCGGCTTATGGCTGATGCAACGAAGCGGCAATCATTTTATGGCCTCTGCCGCACGCAAAACCGGCTGGGGCTTAGTGCAAACCGTCCCATCCCTGATGCGTTTACTCAGCATCGTCGGCACCGCGGCCATGTTTCTGGTCGGCGGCGGTATCCTCGTCCATGGCATCCACCCATTGCATGCTTTGATTGAGCAATTCCCACAGTGGATGCTGCTGTGGAACGCACTTACCGGACTGTTGGCAGGTGCCATCTGCTACACATTAATCCATATCGCGATGATATTTAGAAAGAAACACTAGTTTTTTTCTAAGCCCTTGTTAGAATTACTTAAAAAGGGGGCTTCATGATACTTTCGCGTAAAGTTGTAGTGGTTGCTTTATCGGTTTCCGTTGCTTGCCTGCTCGGCTCTTTGCAGGCAACACCCGCACAAATGTTATGGCTGGATAACGTGCACTGGTTTGTGACCAATGCTTCGTGCCTGATGCTGGCCTTATTGGGATACTACCGGACAAATGCCTCACAGCGCCCCTGTAAACGCTGGTTTGTCTTTGGCGCACTGGCCTACTTCACGGGTGGCGTGCTGTGGATATTTGAAGTACTGACCAAACAAACCGCCTTCCCTGCCCAGTCCGATATTTTTTACCCGCTGATGGGGATCTTCCTGATCATTGGGTTTATCACCGCCTTACGTAGCCAGCTTTCTGCCGCCAAAACCTGGGCCTTTTCGATTGATACCATTTCGTTCAGTATCGCCGTCCTCAGCTACATTTTAATTCTATATTTGCCGCAATCTGCCGAAGTCAGCCCGCTACAGTTGGCCGTACTCAGTGCTTATCCTGCCAGCTTGCTCAGTGCTGCACTGGTCTCCTTGCTGCTGATCCCCTACCTGCGGCCCGCATGGATGATGCCTTGGCTCATGCTCAGCGCTGGCCTGACCTTGCTGGGCGCGTGCTGGATGCAATGGAACCTGAACGCACTCAACCATGTGCCGCAAACTAACCTCTGGACCAATTATGGTTTTTCAGTGGCAGATCTATTAATTGGCACCGGGCTTTATGGCTGGCAAGTCAGGATTGCCAAGCGAGTGTCGTATCACCGGCAATGCAGACGCGTTCGCGGCTGGATTCCTGCCATTACCTTTGTTTTTAGCATGTGTACACTGGCGCTCATCTGGTGGCAAAGCGGCCCGCACCCTTATGCCTATTACATTGCCATTGGTTCGGTCATGATGATCCTGGTGTTCTCGGCCCTACGGCAAAGTATCTTGCTGCGTGAGAGTGAAAAACTGCTACTCGCCGAAAACCTGCTGGCCGAAAAAGAGCGTCAGTTCCAGCAGCTCTCACGCAACGACCCGCTCACGCGGCTCCCCAACCGGCTGGCCATACACACCCTGCTAGAACACGCCATCATCACAGCGGCCGATGCCAGCGACACCGTCGCCCTGCTCATGATTGATTTAAAGCATTTTCAAAGCATCAACGACAGTTTCGGCCACCATACCGGCGACTTGTATTTACTGGAAATCGCCCAGCGCCTGCAATATATCACGCACGAATCTGGCGAATTAGGCCGCGTGCATGGCGATAAATTTGCCCTGATTACCACGCGCAAAACCGATGCTGAATTGGTCCATCTGGCGAATAACTTATGCAAAATTGTGCATAAGCCGGTGCTGATTGAAGGTCACGAATTGATCCTGGATGCCTATATCGGCATCAGCCTGTTTCCCCGAGATGCCGAGGATGCCGAACATCTGGCACGTAATGCCAACACCGCACTCGCGCATGCCAAACACGGCACCCAACATCCGTATCTGTTTTATTGCAAAGAGCATACCCGGCTGGCGCAAAACCGTTTCAAGCTGGATGTGCAATTGCGCAAAGCCATCAAAAAACAAGAATTCTTTTTACAGTTTCAACCGATTTTCAGCCTGGGCAAACAACAGCCACGTATTGCCAATATTGAAGCCCTGATCCGTTGGAAAACCAGCAAGGGCGACATCGTGTCACCGGCCGAATTTATCCCTTATGCAGAGCAATCTGGCCTGATTTTGCCTATGGGGGAATGGATTATTGCCGAGGCGTTCAAGCACTGGGCCAAACTGCTTAAAGACAGCGGTCATGAGATCGGGCTATCGATTAACATCTCCCCGCGCCAGTTCCGTGACCATAGCCTGCCCTTGCGCATTGCCGGGCAACTGCAACGCTACAACCTGCCTGCCGCCCTGCTCACCCTAGAAATCACAGAAAGCGCCGTCTTTGAACATGAAGAGCAAGCGCTGGAGACCTTAAAACAATTCAAAGCCTTGGGTGTACGCATCTCGCTTGATGATTTTGGTGTGGGCAACTCGTCATTGTTTAAACTCAAACACCTGCCGCTGGATGAGCTCAAAATTGACCGTGCCTTTATGATTGATGTGCCGGAAAGCAGCGCAGACAGCGAAATTGTCAGCACCATTATCAAAACCGCTGGCATTCTGGGCTTGTCGGTCGTGGTAGAAGGGATTGAAACCGAAGCGCAACTGGAGTTTTTGCGTAAAATCGGCTGCGACTGCATCCAGGGCTTTTTGCTCGGCCGACCAATGGGCATTGCAGATATTTATCCACTACTGGCCGCGGCCAAAACACAACCGCTCAGTGCTTAAACTTGACGATTGCACACGAACAAACCAGGACATCTTTAAGACCGGCTCCACGTGCATCCTTAGCGCGTCAAAACTGCAGTTGGAGCTGAATCGTCACTTCATCGCCCGCATACAACTCCGCACGTTTGCGAATCTCGGCTTTTAAAAATAAAGCATAGCGCTTGTGGTCAAACGCCGGAAAAATAGAGGTCTGCCAGATAATGGATTCGCCTGGCATTGATGAATCTGACCTTGATTGATTGAGTATGGATTGGCTTTGGCAGGCAAGAACAGTCGCAACCACCTTTACCGCTCCCCAACCGCGCCGTTTGCTTTGATGGTATTGGCTGAGGGTGTGAATTTCATCAGACATTGTTTGCGGCAGGCTAACGTAATGCCAGCTACTTTTGCTGCCTTGCCAAAGCCTGACCACATCAGTAAACGTATATTCCAAACCATCCATGTCAGTCACCTCCTCACCTCAGGTTCACAGGATGCTGGAAGCACAGCTTGGCGCGTGTCAATGAGGCTGTTTAAAGCTATCCAGCATCAACACACCCACGCCGACACAGATGGCACTGTCTGCCACATTAAACGCAGGCCAAGCCCATTGCTGATAATAAAACAGCAGAAAGTCCACCACATAGCCAAGCGTGAGGCGATCATAAAGATTCCCCAAGGCACCGCCCAACACCAGCGCCAGCCCCAAACAGAATAACTTTTTCTGTGGATGCTTGACCAGTAAATACACCATCACGGCGGAGGCCAGCGTAGAGACCGCGGTAAAAAAGCCATGCTGCCAGCCGCCGGCATTGGCCAAAAAGCTAAATGCCGCACCGGTATTGTGATAGCGCACCAGGTCAAAAAAGCCTGTCACCGGCAGATGCTCGCCATACACAAATAATTGCTGGATCACGTGTTTGGTATACAGGTCGAGCGCAACCACAATCGCACTCAACACCAACCAGGGCAAAGCCGAACGCACATTAGGCATATTTGCGCACTTCACCTTTGCCAAACAGATTGCTCACACAACGACCGCAAATGGTCGGATGAGCAGCATCACTGCCGACATCAGCACGGTAATGCCAGCAACGGTCGCACTTCTGGTGTGCGCTCGGCTTCACCAGGATTTTCTGCGCGGCGGGATCAGCCACTTTGTAGGTGGTCGCGCTAGAGGTAATCATGACAAAGCGCAAGTCATCGTGCAGCCTGCTTAAAGCCTCAAAGGCTTCTGGCGCAACATGGAACTCCAACTCGGCCTGTAATGAAGACCCCACTTTGCCTTCGCCGCGCAAGACTTCAATCTCTTTAGCGGCTTGCGCACGCAGGGCAATAATGCTTTGCCAGTGTTGTAATTGCGTGTCACTCAGTCCATGCGCAGGCAACTCATACCAATCTTCTTCAAACACAGTGGCGACATTATCCAGGCCTAAGGTCTGCCAAATTTCATCCGCCGTAAAGCTCAAAATCGGCGCCATCAAACGCATCATGGCATGTGTGATGTGATGCAACGCACTTTGTGCTGCACGGCGTGCATGTGAAGTTTCACCACTGGTATACAAACGGTCTTTAAGGATATCCAAGTAAAAACCACCCAGGTCTTCAGAGCAGAAGCTGACGAATTTCTGTACCGCCAAGTGGAATTCGTATTTATCGTAGTCCGCCAGGATGCCTGTCTGCAGCTGTTGTGTCAGATGCAGCGCGTAACGGTCAATTTCCAGCCACTGATCGACGGGCAGCAGGTCTTTGCTGGCATCAAAATCAGCCAGATTAGATAGCAGGAAACGCAGTGTATTGCGGATACGGCGGTAGCCATCGGCCACGCGCTTAAGGATTTCATCACTGATGGTCAGCTCGCCAGAGTAATCGGTCGAGGCTACCCACAAGCGCAGGATATCAGCACCATAAGTATCCATCACTTTTTGTGGCGCAACCACATTGCCCTTGGACTTACTCATTTTGTGACCCGCACCATCCACCACAAAGCCATGCGTGAGCAGAGCTTTGTAAGGTGCGTTGCCATCAATAGCGCACCCAGTCAGCAAGCTGGACTGGAACCAGCCACGGTGCTGGTCAGAGCCTTCGAGATACAAGTCAGCCACTGGCTGATGTTCAGCCTCACGCTGGTTGGCTGCCACAGACAAGCTAGCATGATGCGCTGACCGTACCACCGCGTAATGCGTGGCGCCAGAGTCAAACCAGACGTCCAGCGTATCAGTGACTTTTTTATACTGGGCTGCATTTTCAGGCGCATGTTGCGCGAGGAAAGTATCGCCATCCAGGCTAAACCAGGCTTCGATGCCCTGCTGTTCGACCTGTTTACATACCGTTTCCAGCAGTTGCATGGTCTGTGGATGCGGCTCTCCGGTTTCTTTGTGCACAAAGAACGGCATAGGCACGCCCCAGTTACGCTGGCGGGAGACACACCAGTCCGGGCGGTTTTTGATCATCGCCTCTAAACGGGCACGGCCCCAGCTCGGGAAGAATTGTGTCGCATCTACGGCTGTGTTCGCATGTTCACGCAAGGCTTTGCCATCTTTGCCTACCGAATTCATGCCGATAAACCACTGATGTGTTGCCAATTGCATCAATGGCGTTTTATGACGCCAGCAATGTGGGAAGCTGTGGTTCAAACGGGCAGAGGCAAACAGCACGCCGTTTTCCTGCAATTTAGCGAGAATGACTTTATTCGCATCTTGGCGGCTTAATCCACGAATCTCGGCCAGCTCAACCAGTTCGCTGCTAAAGAATTTGCCATCGCCACCAATCAAAACGCGCGGTTTCTCGTTAGGGAAATTGGCGCGCATGACCAGCCAGTCATCGTTACCGTGCGCTGCCGCCGTGTGGACCAAACCGGTACCCGCATCGGTCGTCACATGGTCACCGGTGATCACTGGCACCTGACGGTGATCGAACGGATGTTGCAACAAGAGTCCACGCAAGGCTTCGCCTTTGCAACTGGCCAGCACAGAAGTATTTTCTTCCGCATATCTGGCCAAGGTTTTTTCGGCCAGGTCACGCACCAGTATCAGCAAACCCTTGCTGGTCTGGATCAAATCATATTCCAACTCGGCATTCACACTCACCGCCTGGTTGGCAGGCAAGGTCCAAGGCGTCGTTGTCCAGATCACAGCATACGCATCGCCGCTCACCGTGGTATTAAATGCGTTGCCAAGCGCCGTGTTGTCCACGACCTTAAACCCAACATCAATCGCAGGTGAATTGACGTCTTCATACTCCACCTCAGCTTCAGCCAGCGCAGAGCCGCAATCCACACACCAGTGCACGGGTTTGGAGCCTTGATACAAATAGCCATTCTGGTAGATTTCGCCCAAGGCGCGCATGATATCGGCCTCGGTATCAAACGCCATGGTCAGGTATGGGTGATCCCAATCGCCCAGCACACCCAGGCGGATAAAGTCTTTCTTCTGTTTTTCGACCTGCTCGGCGGCGTAGGCGCGGCAAAGTTCACGGAACTTGGCCGGGTCTATATTCTTGCCGTGGTTTTTCTCGACAACGAGCTCAATCGGCAGGCCGTGGCAATCCCAGCCTGGCACATAAGGCGCGTCAAAACCACTCATGGTTTTGGCCTTGATGATGATGTCTTTCAGGATTTTGTTGACGGCGTGACCAATATGAATATCACCGTTAGCGTAGGGAGGGCCATCATGCAGGATAAAAGCTGGCGCACCCTTGCGCTTGGCGCGGATACGCTCGTACACCTTGCGCTCTTGCCAGCTCTTCAACCAGGCGGGTTCACGCTTGGAGAGGTCTCCGCGCATGGGGAAACTGGTTTCCGGTAAATTCAGTTTATATTTTGAATCTTTGCTTTGGTCGGTCATTTAAAAATCCATATGTGAACCGCCGATGAACGCAGATGCACGCCGATAAAACCCTCTATCAAAATATAGAAGGCTATCGGCGTTTATCCGCGTTCATCGGCGGTAAAATATTGCTTTGCCTGCAAGGCATCCAGCGCAATCTGCGCTTTTAACGCATCTAGTCCGGCGAACTTCTGTTCGTCACGCAGTTTATGGAAAAACTGCACATGCACATGCTGATCATAAAGATCACCATTAAAATCAAACACATGCACTTCGAGCTTAAGTTTCGGGATGCCTTCCAGCGTCGGGCGATTGCCCAAATTGGCCACAGCCGGTAAATTGTTCAATTTTACCGCATAAACCCCCGTCAGTGCAGGCCGTTCGTGGCGCATATGCACATTCGCGGTAGGGAAGCCAAGCTGGCGGCCCAGTTTGGCGCCATGCACCACCTTGCCGCTGATACTGTAAGGGCGGCCCAGCAAGGCCTGCGCCTTGAGCAAGTCCCCTGCCGCCAATGCGTCGCGGACTAAGGTGCTCGACACACGTTCGCCCTGCAATTGCACCTCCGGTAGCGGGATCACATTGAATCCATGCTCAATCAAGGTTTGCACACTGCCTGCCCGCTTGGCACCAAAACAGAAATCCTCCCCAACCATCACCACATTGGCATTGAGTTGGTCGCGCAGCACTTGCATGAACGAAGCTGGACTCTGCCCGGCAAAGGCTTGGTTAAAGCGCTGCACATAGACATGCTGCACCCCACACTCGGCAAAATATTCCAGCTTCTCACGCATGGAAGCCAAACGCGCAGGGGCATTTTGTGGCGTGAAAAATTCCCGCGGGTGCGGTTCAAACGTCATAACCGCTGGCGTGATTTTGTAGGTTTGCGTGTAAGCAATCAGCTGCCTGAGCAACGCCTGATGGCCTAAATGCATGCCATCAAAATTACCAATGGCAATTGCCTGCGGCTGAGATGCTTGGGGGAAGTGTCTGTAGATTTTCACGTAACCGACTTAATTAATAACCTTGAAACTTGTCACCGTTTGGTTAAATGCTTGTTTATCACGCTCGTAATAATGCAGTGTTGGCGCTTGATAAGTGATCCGATAATAATTTTTAGCACTCACCAGTCCATACGTTAATTGCTCGAATCGAAGACCTTTCTCGTTTAGATATTGAATATGTAACCGGAATGCCTTTTGCTCAGAAATAGTTTCCAATGTATTTTCAAGCACTTTAATACTCGCTGCATTTTTACTCTTCGCTTTTATTTCGGCCAGTTCTAACTCTGCCAGATCAGAGATTGGTAGCGTCGCCGATGCTGCTTTTTTAATGGTAGGAAACGCTTTTTCTGGTTTCACTGCATCAATTCTGATCGACTGCAAGCTGTAGCCATCTTTCGATATCCACAATGCATCACCACTTTGCGGCCCGGTTACCTGCACCCAACCAATCGGGAGATTCACTCTAAAACTTTTATTCGCATCGACATATTCTGATTTTGTTAACCGCGTAAATGGGCCGCCACATGAAGCCACTAAGATCATCAATCCAACGATTAAGGTTATTTTAAAAAAACGCATTTTTTGCCTTTATGAAATTTTAAGTTATTGTTTAGCAAGTGTTTCAAGATATCCATTTACATAGCTTTGATCGCTAGCCTCAGGCGCCAACTCCAAATATCGCCTGAACATGGAAATGGCTTGTTCAGTTTTATTTTGGCTCATCAAAAGCAGGCCTCTTGCTCGATAAGCGGGTGCAAAAGACGCATTAAGCGCAATCGTCTTGTCAAACTCGCGCATTGCAATTTCGGCGTCCTCTTTTTCATTACGCTTACGATAGGCCTCGCCTAGGTAGTAATGAACAGTCGATGGATAGCGCTGAAGCACCGTTTCATCAGATAACAACGCAATCACATGCTTATAGCGGCCAAAACTGAGCTCCTGCTCCAAAGACTCCATCCGTAGCTTGTCCACATTAGCCGAGTATTGTTCGGTGTTCATCACCCCGCTATTCGGGTGTAAGGCTGCTAATTTAGTAAAATTATCAACCCGGTCTTTAAGCTTGGGATGGGTGGAATAGAAGAAACTCTCCTGAACATCAGACAGCTTCACCTCCTTGGCAAGATGCTCAAAAACCTTATGCGCCTCGCTGGGATCATAACCGGCTTTAATCAGCCGATTAAAACCCATATTGTCAGCCTCGGTTTCTAGCTCTCGAGAGTAGCCATATATTGAAGAGGTGGCGATGATGTTACCAATCAGCCCGACTATCGGCACACCGATCACTGCGGTGATTGTTGCAAAAGCAGAGGAACCTTTAACAGATTGCTGATTAAAGTATCCATGCCTGTAAACGAAATGTGCGCCTTCATGGGCAAGAACAGTAGCGAGCTGAGCCTCGTTATCGAACCGGGAAAGCAATCCGGTATGCATATAGATATTGCCGTTAGGAATAGCAAAGGCATTTAATACTGGCGAGTTAACAACATGTACTTTAATTTTGCCAGCAAATTCCGGATAAAGCTTGTCCATAACACTTTGCAAATAAGCCTCTAGCTCAGGCGAGGCATAGATTTGCCCGCCTTTGCGAATCGCCTTTTCAAAATCGTTACTGGCTGACCATAATCGCTGTTCATCAGGCTCAAGTGCTTGCAACGCATTCGCGTCCGCATAAGGCTGGCGTATTTCTGCAACGCAAGATTGATTAAAAATGAATAAACCAATCATCAGTGTGCTGATTTTTTTGCAATGCGCCCACATGATGTGCATTCCCTACGAACCAACACGACCAGGATAGTTGATGAACATATCATTCATCATTTTATTCACATCCTCTTGCTTTCGCAGGTCTTTACTATCCAAGGCAAACCCATAATTCATCCAAAGGATGTCTCCGGTTTTCAAATCGACCAGGGCAGCAGACAAAAAGGTTGGACTCGCAGGAATCACCACGCCAAATAATGCAGCAAAAACACGGGCAGCTTTACGCCCTCCTGTTGAGATAAAATCCTCGCCAATAATGAACAAGGCGGCATCTGCACCGGTTTTATCTGAAAGCGCCTTTAATCCAGGGCCTAGCGTGTAATCAAAATCATTCTTTTTGTGCTTCCATGCATCAAACTCTGCCCGCCCAAAATAAAAAGCATTAGAGCCAACCACATCATATAAGGCAACATGCTCGTCCAGGCTGGCCAGCTCTTCAGAAGTCATATTTTCAGGCAGTTCTAATTTGTCAAATAAACGTCTGTCATTAATTTGACGAGCCAATGCAGTGCGCACATTGGTTTTTGCTTGCGTAGACCAATCATCTACTTTTTCAGCAACGCCACCCACGGACAACTCTTTGACGTAAATTTCAGGCTCAATTAGCAAGATTTTTTTGGGTAAGCTTGCAACATCCAGATGGGCTTTTTTAATACTGGTATCCGCCGCTTGAAGCGGCGTTGTTATTAATGCGAATAAAAAAACGATGAGGCTTCTTTTCATACATTCTCCCTTTATTATTTTGTTGAATCTGACGCTAGCGTTGTACTCTGCGTGAAAAATCCTTAGGCTTAAACCCTAGCAATCCTAGCATAGCAAAATACACGAACATTCCTAACAAAACGATCGCAACAAGATGGTAGATTCGTGTCAGAGGAGACATAGCCAGCCATTCACCAAACGCAATCGCAACCTGATGTAGCACGATTGCCATCACGGTCACGGCAACCAGGAGCTTGGCTAAAAACGCCGTCCAGCCAGGTTGTGGCTGGAAAGCACCGGTTTTCTGCAAGGTTACCCACAGCAAGGTTGCGTTGAGGCAAGCCCCCAACCCGACGGCCAGGGCCAGTCCGGCATGCTGCAACTGAGTGAACAGTAAAAAGCCGACATTCATAACTTGGGTCATCACCAGGGTAAAAATTGCGATTTTGACAGGCGTTTTGACGTTTTGGCGGGCATAAAAGCCAGGGGCTAGCACCTTGACCATAATCAGGCCCAGCAAGCTAAGGCTGTAGGCAATCAGGGCGCGTTCGGTTTGCGCCACATCGACCGGGGTGAATTTGCCGTAATAAAACAGACTCGCCACCAATGGTTTGGACAGCACAGCCATCGCCACAGCCGCCGGAATCGCCAGCATAAATGTGAGGCGCAAGCCCCAGTCCAGCAACTGGGAAAACTCGGCACTGGATTTATCCACATGCGCCTTGGATAAGCTAGGCAACAAAATCGTGCCCAATGCCGCGCCCAGCACGCCGGTCGGGAATTCCATCAGGCGATCAGCGTAATATAGCCAGGACACACTGCCGGTGGGCATGAATGAAGCAAAAATGTTATTCAACACAATCGAAATTTGCGCGACGGAGACGCCAAAAATCGCGGGCCCCATAAGTTTGAGAATGCGGCGCACGCCTTCATCTTGCAAATTCAGTTCGTAGCGCGGCAACATACCGATCTGTTGCAGGTAAGGCAGTTGATACAGCAACTGGATAATGCCGCCAACAAACACAGCCCAAGCCAGCACATACACCGAGTTGTGAAAGTGAGGCGCAATAAAAACTGCGGCAGTGATAAAACTCAAATTGAGCCAGACAGGCGTGAATGCGGGCACCTGAAACTTGCTGTAGGCATTGAGTACGCCCCCAGCCATGGAGACTAGCGAAATAAACAGGATATAAGGAAAGGTGATACGCAACAGCTCTGTCGTCAGCGCAAATTTGGCCGGATCACTGACAAAACCAGGTGAGGTGAGCCGCACAATTAACGGTGCTGCCAGCATGCCGACAATGGTAATGCCCACCAGGAACAAGCCCAGCAAACTGGCAACATGATTGATCAACGCCCTGGTCGCTTCGGGGGTGCGTTGTTTTCGATATTCGGAGAGGATAGGAACAAATGCTTGGCTAAAAGCCCCTTCGCCTGAAATGCGGCGCAACAGGTTGGGAATTTTAAAGGCGACAAAAAAAGCATCGGTGGCCATCCCCGCCCCAAAGATACGGGCAATCAGCGTGTCTCGCACAAACCCGAGCAGGCGAGAAATAAAGGTCATGCCACCCACGGTGGCCAATGCTTTGAGCAAGTTCATAAATGGTGGAGAATAGAGGCCTTGGTTTATTTTTTTGACCGTCGCCCGCCCGCAACGAACGGTTAACTGGTTAAAATTTTGGCAGATTTTACCATGCAGCCATCCGCAGTCGAGGAAAATGCGTTTTTATCTTGCAAAAACAAAGCAAAAACAGTATGATGCACGGTTTCGTATCACACCCCTTTTGAAAGTTACAGGATAAAACGAATATGGCAAATACCGCACAAGCCCGCAAACGCGCGCGCCAATCCGTCAAAGTTAATGCACACAACGCTGCGTTGCGTTCAACTTTGCGTACTGCGATCAAAAAAGTAATCAAAGCGATTCAATCTGGTGACAAAGCTGCTGCTGTGGCTTCTTACCAAGAAAATGTTAGCGTGATTGACCGTATCGCTGACAAAAAAATCATTCACAAAAACAAAGCTGCTCGTCATAAGAGCCGTTTGACTGCTGCAATCAAAGCATTGTCCGGTGACGCACCAGCGACTTTGGCTTCTGTGAAAAAAGCAGCTGCCACTAAAGCCGAAGCTGCACCAGCTAAAAAAGCTGCCAAGCCTCGCGCGAAAAAAGCCGCTGAATAATTTCAGTAGGGGTGCGTACTAAAAAAGCCGGACAGATGTCCGGCTTTTTTATTGTCTAAATCTTTTTGCCGCCTTGATCTAACGCATCATTAAAACCGCTCTTGCTGTTATGATCACAGCTGAAATCACCATCTTGCCCAGGAGAGCCCCTTGAGCTTTATTGACAAAAACTTGCTTGCTAATGAGGTAGTGATTTACCATGCACAAGTACACTGGATTATTTTCCTGAATACTTTTGTCTACTTATTGCTCAGCGTACTGGCGTGCGCTTTCAACCTGCGCCTGGCAGAGGCTCATCAACTGCTATGGGCGCTGAGCCTACTCGGCTTGTTACTGGCCTTGATCAGCGGCATCAGCAGCTACATTCGCTACAAAACGTCCGAGTTTGCCATTACCAACAAACGCGTCCTGATCAAAATCGGCTTTATCAGACGCCACTCGCTGGAAGTACTGCTGCATAAAGTGGAGGGCATAGGCGTCAATCAAAGCATCCTCGGCAGAGTATTAGGCTTTGGGACGATTACCGTCACAGGCACAGGTGGCACCAAAGAAACATTTGACCAGATTGCTGCACCGCTTGAATTTAGAAAGCAGGTGCAGGCAAACCTCTCCTAATCTCCCTGCTTCAGAGCGAAAAAAGCCCGGATAACCGGGCTTTTTTAATGGCGCTGGCACTCAGTTATTCGCCAATATGTAACTCACTACGCGCCACTTTGGCGGCATTCAACACGGCCTGCGCATCATCGCCAATCACCGTAAAATGACCCATTTTACGGCCTTTGCGCGGCTCATGCTTACCATATAAATGCATTTTGAGGTTGCCGTGGGCAAAGGCTTTATCCCAGGCCGGCTCTAACTGCTTACCGCTATATAACCAGCTATCGCCAAGAATATTTACCATCACGGCATTGCTATGCAGCTTTGCGCTACCCAATGCCTGACCAGTAATGACGCGAACCTGTTGTTCAAACTGGTTGGTCACACAAGCATCGATGGTGTAATGGCCCGAGTTATGAGGGCGCGGCGCAATCTCGTTCACCAGCAACTGGTTGCCCACCACAAAAAACTCAACGCCCAACACGCCTACATAATTGAGCTTGGTCGCCAGCTTTTTGGCGAGCTCTTGTGCATTGGCTTTGATCACTTCAGAACAGCGCGCAGGGGCGATGCTGACATCCAGAATCCCGTTCAAATGGCTATTTTCTGCGGTTGGGAAGGCGGCAATATTGCCGTGCACATCGCGGGCCAGCACAACAGAGACTTCCAGATCCAAAGGCAGCATTTTCTCCAGCACGCAGACTTCTTGCTTAAAGCCTTGAAACGCGGCCACCGCTTGTTCACGGTTGGCAACACGCGCCTGACCTTTACCATCGTAACCAAAGCGCGCGACTTTCAATACTGCTGGATACATCTCGCCATCGGCAGGCAAATCAGTCTCGGCCATGACCGGCACAAACGGTCCCACCGGCAAGCCTGCTTCTTGAAAGAAGGTTTTTTCCTTCACCCGATGCTGGGCAATCGCTACCGCACCCGCGCTTGGATGGACGACTGTAGACTTGGCCAAAGTCGCCAGCGTTTCGGCTGGCACATTCTCAAACTCGGTAGAAATTGCCTGGCAGGTTTCCGCCATGGTTTTCAAGGCGGCCGCATCGTCATAGGCAGCACATAAATGCACATCGGCAATCATGCCTGCCGGACTGTTCTGGTCAGGATCCAGCACGGTGACTTTATAACCCATCTCGTGCGCTGCAATCACAAAAAAGCGACCGAGCTGGCCGCCGCCTAACATGCCCAACATGGCAGGAGGTTGAATCACGGATGATGTCATGGTTTTTCGCTCAACTCCATTGCGTGCACTTTTTCAGCTTGTTTGGTGCGGAAGGCTGTTAATTTCTGAGCCAAGGATTGGTCTTGATTGGCAAGCATGGCCACCGCAAACAAACCGGCATTGGCCGCACCTGCATCACCAATCGCAAAAGTAGCCACTGGAATCCCTTTAGGCATCTGCACGATAGACAACAATGAATCCTGGCCTTGCAGATGTTTGGAAGGGACGGGCACACCCAATACCGGTAAGGTGGTTTTTGCTGCCACCATGCCAGGCAAGTGTGCAGCCCCGCCAGCACCAGCAATAATCACCTGAAAACCGTTGCCAGCAGCAGACTCCGCAAACTGGAACATCAGGTCAGGCGTCCGATGGGCAGAGACCACTCGCGCCTCATAAGCCACACCGAAGTCGGCCAACATTTGCGCGGCATTCTTCATCACCGGCCAGTCACTGTCGGACCCCATAATAATCGCTACCAAAGGTTTACTCATCCCGTTACCTTTTAATCAATGTGTTCACTTGTCATGCGTAGATGGCTTCTGAAGCCATCTACATTTGCTTATAACAACACCAAATTATCTCGGTGTATCAATTCTTTTTCTTCCACATAGCCCAGCACGCTTTCTATTTCGCTACTGGGTTTGCGTTTAATGCGCCGCACTTCATTAGCATTGTAATTGACGATGCCCCTCGCCCATTCTTTACCGGCGGCATCGACACAAGCCACCACATCCCCGCGCTCAAACTGGCCCAGCACATCCACCACACCTATCGGCAACAGGCTTTTGCCGTCTTTGGTCAAGACGTTCACCGCGCCGTCATCCAGCACCAATTTACCCCCTACGCGCAAATGATCAGCCAGCCATTGTTTTTTGGCCAGCGTTTTCATTCGTACGGCTTTCAAGTGCGTCCCAATTGCCTCGCCTTGACTCAGCCGCACCAAGACCTCAGGCTCGCGCCCGGAGGCAATCACGGTGTGCGCACCACTGTTAGCAGCGCGCTTGGCGGCCAATATTTTGGTTAACATGCCACCAGTCCCTACAGCGGAGCCTGCGCCGCCAGCCATGCTTTCGAGTTCAGGATTGCCTGCGGTTTCAAAATTGATAAACACGGCATTTGGGTCTTTGCGCGGATCCGCGGAATAAAGTCCTTTTTGATCAGTCAAAATAATCAATGCATCGGCTTCAATCAGGTTGGCCACCAGCGCACCCAAAGTGTCGTTATCGCCAAAACGGATTTCTTCGGTCACCACCGTATCATTTTCATTGATAATCGGGATGACATTGAGGTCTAGCAGTGTGCGCAAGGTGGTGCGTGCATTCAGGTAACGTTTGCGATCGGCCAGATCTTCGTGGGTTAACAATAACTGTGCCGTATGCAACCCATGTTGTGCAAAACATTGTTCGTACATCTGCACCAGCCCCATTTGGCCGACAGCCGCGGCGGCTTGCAACTCATTCACTTCTACCGGACGTTTTTTCCAGCCAAGGCGCTGCATGCCTTCTGCAACCGCGCCACTGGAGACCAGCACGACTTGTTTGCCCTGCTTCACCAAGGCACTGATTTGCTGCGCCCAAGCGGCAATCGCAGTTTTATCCAAGCCCTGACCATTGTTGGTCACCAGGCTGGAACCGACCTTGAC
Source organism: Methylophilus sp. 3sh_L (assembly GCF_046766015.1). NCBI lineage: Bacteria > Pseudomonadati > Pseudomonadota > Betaproteobacteria > Nitrosomonadales > Methylophilaceae > Methylophilus > Methylophilus sp. 3sh_L. The sequence goes on along the minus strand of NZ_JBKOUF010000001.1, from coordinate 397,934 downwards.
GATCAAGGTTTTGCTGTCTTGTATGAGTGAAACGCTCATAAAACTTATTCTGTAATGGGCTGAGTCTGCGCTTCTTCTACGTCACGTTGCGCGCGTGACTGGTCAATATGGTCCATGATGGCATAGGTCAAGGCCTGGCAACCAACACCGCTGATGGCGGAGATAGGAAATACCGGACCACTCCAGCCATAGGCTTTGATAAAGTCAGCGACTTTTTCTGCGCTGTCTTCCAGCATATCTATTTTATTGAGCACCAGCCAGCGTGGCTTCTCATAGAGTTCCTGGTCGTATTTTTTCAGCTCGTTAACGATGGCCTTGGCTTCTTGCACCGGATCCACGCTTTCATCAAACGGAGCAAGGTCTACCAGATGCAATAACAAGGAGGTACGCTGCAAATGGCGCAAGAACTGGTGACCTAGGCCGGCACCTTCTGCCGCACCTTCAATCAGGCCAGGCACATCGGCAATCACAAAGCTGCGGTTGCTATCCACACGCACCACCCCCAGATTAGGGTGCAAAGTCGTAAATGGATAATCCGCCACTTTAGGTTTCGCCGCAGACACTGAGCGGATAAAAGTAGATTTACCGGCATTGGGCATGCCCAGCAGGCCCACATCGGCCAGCACTTTCAGCTCTAGGTATAACTCAAAAGCCTCGCCAGGCTCACCCTTGGTACATTGGCGCGGTGAGCGGTTGGTACTGGTTTTAAAATGAATATTGCCGAGGCCGCCGGTGCCGCCTTTGGCGATCAGCACTTTCTGGCCATCTGTATTGAGGTCGACCATCATCTGGCCAGTCGCCTTGTCACTAATGGTTGTGCCGACAGGGACGCGCAGAATCATGTCGTCACCGCCTTTACCGTAGCAGTCAGATCCACTGCCGTTCTCGCCGCGTTGTGCTTTAAAGGTACGCGTATAACGGTAATCCACCAGCGTATTGATGTTACGGTCAGCCACCACAAAGATAGAGCCGCCACGGCCGCCATCGCCACCATTAGGGCCGCCCATAGGCTCGTATTTTTCACGGCGGAACGTCGCCACACCGTTACCACCGTCACCGGCGTAGACTTTGATGGTCGCTTCGTCAATAAACTTCATGATTCAATTTGCCTTTTAAGCGCATTACTGCGTAACCTGGCGCGCAAAAACCCGTATTGTAGATTCAAGTTTTTGCCTACCGTGCGCCTTGCACTGCATCTTAAAATTCCTATGGCGCACGGACAAATCCAGCGCACAACCATACAAGGCTACAATCTGATAACTATAAAGTAAAAAGCCCCGTCAAGCGACAGGGCTTTTTTCATAAAAGTGCGATTAGACCGCTTCGATGCTCACGGTATGACGCTTCAATGCGCCTTTAACAGCAAATTTCACTTTGCCTTCTACCAATGCATACAGGGTGTGGTCTTTGCCCATACCGACGTTTTCGCCAGCGTGCATTTTAGTCCCGCGTTGGCGAACAATGATGCTGCCAGCGTTAACTACTGTTTCACCGAAAGCTTTAACGCCCAGGCGTTTGGCTTGTGAGTCGCGACCGTTACGTGAACTACCGCCTGCTTTTTTGTGTGCCATGTTTGATTCCTTATTCTAGCAATCTGCTCTACTCAAGCAGAACGTGCTTATTTTGCTGAAATAGTGTCGATTTGAATTTCTGTGTAGCTCTGACGATGACCTTGAGTCTTGCGGTAGTGCTTACGACGACGCATTTTGAAGATCATCACTTTGTCACCACGGCCATGTGAAACCACTGTGGCATTCACTTTTGCACCAGCTACCAACGGTGCGCCAATCGTAGTTGTCTCGCCGTCCGCAATCAACAACACTTTGTCAATCACTACTGTGGAGCCAACGTCGCCAGTCAATTTCTCAACTTTTACTTTGTCACCAGCGGCTACTTTGTACTGTTTGCCACCTGTTTTAATCACTGCGTACATAATAATGCCTTAAACATCGCCTTTTAAAGAACCCGCAATTATACGCAATTTATTCGATAATGCAAATATATTTCAGCTTAATTTCAATCATGCGCAGGAACGGCCAATCCCAGGCCGCCGGATTGCGGCAACGCGTTATTTTAAGCCAGGTCGCCAGGCGTGGATACTGCCCTGCGTATAATACTGGTAGACCGTAAACACACATGCAAGCAACTCTTCTTCGAGCAGAGGATCTAGCGCACCCTCCCTCTGCACGTCAGCCACCCGGTACAACGGTTGCATTTCAAGGTTATTGAGCGAGCTTAAAGGCTGAAATCGCACATTAAGCAACACGCGGCTCCTTTGCCTCAATTGCACTGTAAACATATCTTCTACCGCAAGCACAAGCGATTGGCCATCTTGCAACATGACCGCGTAAAGCTTCTTGTTTTGCTGCGTCATCCACTCGACGCCTGTATTGCGTCTCCCCAAAAAAGTCATTCATCATTCCGACTAGTAAAAACGCCAAGCTTAATGCCACCCCATATTGCATGACAGCAGCAGTTTGCTTTAAATTGACCATATCAGATGAACCCGCTCGTCAGGATATGGCTTGAAAAAATATGAAATGATTGCCGAAGAAATCGCCAGCGCGATTCAACAAGGATTGCTGAAGCGGGGTGATAAATTGCCTTCTATCCGGCAAATCCAGGCCAGCAAGCAAGTCAATGCTTCCACCGTATTCCAGGCTTACTACCTGCTGGAGGCACGCGGCCTGATTGTGACGCGTCCGCGCTCTGGTTACTATGTGGTGGGACCATTGCGAGGCGAACGTCTGGTGCCGCAACCCGCTCACAATGCCGGTCAACCAACCACGCTGCAAGTCAGCGATCTGGTATTCACCTTGCTGGAGCGCATCAAAGACCCGCAGCAAATCCCGTTTGGCTCTGCCTTTCCCAACCCAGGCCTGTTCCCGCTGGCCAAATTGGCCGACCATATGGCCAGCACAGTGCGCCGCATGCAACCACAAGTGACGGTCAGTGATATTGGCCAGGGCGACGCCGAACTGCGGCGGCAGATCGCCCTACGCTACCAGCTGGATGGCACACCGACAGAGCAGGATGAGATCGTGGTGACCAATGGCGCGATGGAGGCACTCAATTTATGCCTGGCTGCCGTCACGCAGCCAGGGGAGTGCGTGATTATTGAATCACCCAGCTTTTATGCCGCACTGCAAGCCATAGAGCGCATGGGACTGAAAGCGATTGAGGTCCCCAGCGACCCTGAACTAGGCATAGACCTGGCCGCGCTGGAGCAAGCCATTATTCAGCACCATCCCAAGGCTTGCTGGCTGATGACCAATTTTCAGAACCCCACTGGCAGCCTGATGCCGGAAGCAAAAAAACAGGCATTAGTGGCTTTAATGTCCCGCTACCAGTTACCACTCATAGAGGATGACGTCTATCGCGAGTTATATTTTGGCAAACAGCGGCCGCTGCCCGCCAAGCACTGGGACAATGAGGGCTGGGTCATGCATTGCTGTTCGTTTTCAAAATCATTGGCGCCGGGTTATCGCGTGGGTTGGGTCTCTGCCGGGCGTTTTAGCGAAAAAATCACCCGCCTCAAGCTTTCCACCACCCTGGCCACCTCAATTCCAGCACAACTGGCCCTGGCCAGCTACCTGGCCAAAGGCGGTTATGACAAACATTTGCGCCAACTTCGCCACCAGCTCATGCTGCAACAATTACAGTTCACCCAGGCCATTCATCAATCATTACCAGAGGAGGTTCGCTACACCCTACCGCAAGGAGGCTACTTCTTATGGCTGCAATTACCCCACGGCCAGGATAGCCTGGCCTTATTTCAGCAAGCCATCCATCACAACATTAGCCTTGCCCCTGGGCATTTATTTTCTTCTCAACAGCAATATGCAGGGTATGTGCGGTTGAATTATGGCCACGCTTTAACGGCAGAACACCAACAAGCCATCGCGACCTTGGGGCGGTGGATGAAACAAAGCAGCGAGGGTTAAATGTCAATCTGATATGGTTTTTTATTTAAAAACTGAATCTGTTTTAACCCTAGCCATTCTTTTACACTGCAGGCGTTTCCTTGAGATTGAGTGCCTGTATGAATTCCTCCCGCAGTAAAACCGTGATCCCGATTGTGGCTGCGCCAGCTACCGCAGAACAAACCATCTCGCTCTATCAAAAAACCCGCAAAATCTACCCGCGTAGCGTCAACGGTTACTTTAAAAACTGGCGCTGGTTTATGATTTGGGCCACACAACTCGTATTTTATGGTTTGCCTTGGCTGCAATACGGCGGCCGCCAGGCATTTCTGCTGGATATTGATACGCACCGGTTTTACCTGTTTGGCCTGGTGATCTTTCCGCAGGACCTGTTTTACCTGGCCATGTTGCTGATTATTTGCGCCGTCGGCTTATTTTTGTTTACCGCCGTGGCAGGGAGGCTCTGGTGCGGCTTTTCTTGCCCGCAATCGGTGTATACCGAGATTTTCTTATGGATGGAACGCACCATTGAAGGCGACCGCCTGGCCAGGCAAAAACTGGATAGCCAGCCGTGGGGCCTACGCAAAACCGGCATCAAATTCAGCAAGCACGCCGCCTGGTTGAGCTTCTCACTGGTGACCGGCTTGACCTTTGTTGGCTACTTTACGCCTATCCGTGCGCTCGTCACTGACTTCACGCAATGGCAATTAGGGGGCTGGTCCTGTTTCTGGCTAGGCTTTTACAGCCTTGCAACTTATGGCAATGCAGGCTTTATGCGCGAACAGGTTTGCAAACACATGTGTCCCTACGCACGCTTTCAGAGTGCGATGTTTGATAACCACACCTTGATTGTCGCCTATGATAGCTCGCGCGGCGAACCGCGTGGCCACCGCGGCAAAGGCCAAGATCCCAAGACTCAAGGCTTAGGGGCATGCATTGATTGCAGCATCTGCGTACAAGTGTGCCCGGTCGGCATTGATATCCGTCAGGGCCTGCAGTATGAATGCATCAGTTGCGGCTTGTGTATTGATGCCTGCAATGAGGTGATGGACAAAATGCAATATCCGCGCGACCTGATCCGTTTCTCAGCCGCTGGCACGACCGATCAACACGCACTGAGCAAACATCTGCTGCGTCCGCGTGTGCTGATCTACAGTGGGCTGTTTGCGCTGGCCATTGCCTGGCTGGGCTATGGTTTGCTGCATAAGCCGGACTTCAAGGTCGACATCATGCGTGACCGCAATATCATGTACCGTGAAACCAGCCAAGGCATCGAAAATGCTTACCAGCTGCATCTCAGCAATGCCACCGAGCAACCTGAAAATTACAAAATCCGTGCTCTGGGCTTGGCAGGCTTGCAGATTGAAAGTGAACAAATACTGACCGCTCAATCGACCGAGGAAATATTGGTCCCGCTAAGCCTGCTGGCCCCCGCCAGCAACCAACGTGGCAGCCAACGCATCCAGATAGAGGTAACCGCCTTATCCAGCGGCGAGAAAGTCACGACGGACAGTACCTTCTACCAGCCTTAAGCACACCGTGCCCCTTGCCCGTGTACATTGGATGACAGTTGAATTATTTAATCTGCCAAATCAAGTACACGGGTCTTTTTTTGCGCCAACATTTTCAGCAGCAGTTTGTAACTATCCAAGTCAAACTTGAGCGCTGTTTTTTGCCTACGTAATTCATGCAAACTGTCATCGTCTTCCGCCACGCCCAGGTAGACCCAATGCTCGAATACGTGAATCTGGCGTAGATCGTGCTCAAGGTTGTATTCTTCAATGCCTATTTTGCCGCGGTAGGGCCAGACTTTAAGCTTATGCGCCATCAACGCCTGTTGTACGCGCAACGCATGGATCTCAGGTGGCTCCTGACCACAACATACCCCTTTGCAGCGCCTGAGCTGAAAAGCAAAACAAGGCCCACTCCGTCCTATTTCCAGCCCTAACGCTTTGACACACAAATGGCTGAGGTCAGCAATTTTGCGTAAGGTTTCCACCGCTTGGCGCTTGCTTCTAAAAGTGCCAAACAAATGGCTCATCTGGCTAGGGTCAATCTCATCTTCGTGCACCAGCTTGACCAGCGGTTGGGCAGCCGGATCAATTTGCCAGCTACACAGCGAACGCTCGCGCCGCAGTTGACGGTTATAAATTGGTTGGCGCTCCTTAACCAGCCGGGACTCCAGCAGCAAAGCACTAAACTCGCCTGCGGTGGGGATCCATTCAAAGCGCTTCATTTCCTGCGTCATGCGCATTTCTTTAGTCGATACGTGGTCACCACTAAAATGTGACAACACCCGCGCGCGCAAATTAACGCTTTTACCTATATACAAAGGCAGTTCGTTCTCACCATAGAACAGGTAAACGCCAGGCGCTTCCGGCAACTCACCTACCAGGCTGGCATCAATATGCGGCGGCAAAGTCGGCGCAGACATCAGCTTCAGCGCGGCTGCTTTCACCACCTCTTCACCGAGATCGCGACGGGCATCATTGAGCATGACCAGGATGGCTTCCACATCGCCCATGGCACGGTGCCGCGCCAGGCCTGTGATCTGGTGCCTAGCGACGATGGCATCAATGCCATGGCTATAATGTTGCGGATAGAGCAGCCGTGACAGCTTGACCGTACACAAGACTTTTTGGCGCAAAGTGATGCCAATCCGCTTGAATTCAGTCTTTAAGAAGCCATGATCAAAACGCACATTATGTGCAGCTAGCACAGTACCTTCCAAAAAAGCCAGCAAGGTATCGGCTACCTCGGCAAACGTGGGTGCATCTGCCACCATGGCATCATCGATGCCGGTCAGTGATTGAATAAATGGGGGAATCGGCTGCTGGGGATCGACTAGCGTTTGCCAGCGCGCCGTTTCAATCCCGTGATCAAAGCGTACCAGCGCAATTTCGGTAATACGGTCTTTAAGGGGCGTCGCCCCGGTCGTCTCGAGGTCAAGAAAGGTGACAGAAGGCAACATCAACAAGGCAAAGGATCGCTAAGACCATCTCAAGAAATTCATCGTGTTTATTTTAGCTTAGAATGCCGGCTTTATTGCAGTTTGCGAAATGTCCCATTGCAAGGCTGATGTAAGCCTCATTAGATAAGATGTAATGAGTTTTCTGTAACGTTAGTTACATACTCCTACAAAACAACTATGGACACCCTCGATAAATGGTGCTGTAATTGTTTTTATACATATTAATGACAATATAATTTTAACCATGCCAAATTTATACTTAGAAAATCAATTATGTTTTTCGCTGTATTCCGCCACTCATGCCTTATTGCGCTCTTACAAGCCTGACCTGGATAAATTAAACCTGACCTACCCACAATATCTGGTACTGGTCGCGCTGTGGCAATACAAACAACTGTCAATTAAAGAAATTGCCGAAAAACTATTGCTTGAACCGGCGACGATTACACCGGTGGTTAAACGTCTCGAAGCCAAAAAGCTGACCAAACGTACACGCCAGAAAGATGATGAACGCGTGGTGATTGTCAGCCTCACCGAAGAAGGCCAGGCCTTGCGTAGCAAACTGTCGGACGTGCAAAAGCGTGTCGCTTGTGACACCGGCCTGTCGAATGCCGATTTTGATGGTCTGAACAAAACCTTGAGCAATTTAACTAAAAACGTTTCAGCCAAAATTCCAGGCTAATTACCTCCTGGCTTACCACTCACTTTAGTGCAATTGCCAAAAGCAAAAAGCTGTGATGCAGACATCACAGCTTTTTTATTGCTTGGTTTTTTATCGGCGGCCATGGATGATAGCGCCGGTGCAACCTTTTATGAGATGACGACTAGTCAGGCATATTGAGTTGGCGCATAAAGGCACGAAAGGAACCTTGTGTTGCATGTAAAGCCTGCAGTTTGCTCAGCGACTCTGAAAGCGCATCACTCATTACCTCCAGCGCATCTTCATCCAGGCGCAAACTCATGGCGCCAATTTCCAGCTCAATCGTGCGGTGTGTTTCGCAATAATGCACACGAAACCCGCTTTGGCCAGACAAGAGTATTTTTTTACACATCATGTTTTCTTTCTCGTATTTGTTGATTAAGGCGCATCCAACAACGCCAACACAGCCCGCTTAACGGGTGGCCAATGACACGCCAGCCTGCTCATGCTCATTGACCAGCAGGGTCCAGTGCACACACATGCGCCGCGAGACATGGCAAATCAAGTCAGAATCAGCATACTCAGGAGCAGCCAGCGTCTCTGCCAGCCGCAACGCCTGCTTGGCCAGGTCATAAGTCGGTTTTTTGATGTACAAGGTCGCCACATAGAGCAACGAAGCCATGACGGACTCGGCATCTGGCAAACTGGGGTCATAACGCATCACCGGCATATTCATGCTTTGCATAGGGTGTTCTCCTTAAATAGTCATCGCAATATCGGTCTGCATCACAATACGCGCAGCCGCCTTGCGCAGCATTTCATTAATCACAATAAAGTTATCCGCCTCAAACTTGAGCGTGGTGCCGCCTACTTCAAGCTCCACCATGTCAGATGATTGGTTATAAAGTACTTTGCATGCGGTCTTGCCTGCCAACATGGTTTTACCCACAACAGTTTGACGTTTCATCACAAGTCTCCTTTAGCTCACTGAGATTAAATGATAATGATTATCATTTATAAAGTCAACCACTAAGACTCAACGACTGCTGGGGATTGGCGGCTGGGACAACTGAGGGAAATGAATCAGGAGCGGTGCGGGTAAGCCAGCAGAAATGCCGTGGCTTCTTCCACATTCATGGGTTTGCTTAACAGGTAACCTTGCATTTCATCACAGCCCTGCGCTTGCAAAAAGGCTTTTTGTTCCGGCGTCTCTACGCCCTCGGCAATGGTTTTCAGGCCTAGGCTGCGGGCAAGCTGGATAATGGCAATGACGATAGCCTTATCCTCATCATCGGTGGTGATGTCGCGCACAAAAGTCTGGTCGACTTTGAGCTTGTAGACTTTGAATTTTTTAAGATAACTTAAAGAAGAGTAGCCAGTGCCAAAATCATCAATCGACAAGCGCACGCCCAAGGCATTGAGGGCGTCCATCATGGTCACCGCACCGGCAGGGTTTTCCAGGGCCACGCCTTCAGTCAGTTCCAGCTCCAGGCAATCCGGCGAAACTTCGTAGCGCTCCAATGTGTTTCTCACCAGCGCAGGCAATTTAGGATCACGGAACTGGATACTGGAGAGATTGACCGAAACGGCGATCTGCTGCAGGCCTGCCTGGTGCCAGCGCTGGATTTGCTGCGCGGCCTGCTCCAGCACCCAACTGCCAATGGCAATAATCAACCCGTTGGACTCAGCTAAAGGGATAAATTCTGCCGGTGAGATAAACCCCAGCTGTGGATGCTGCCAGCGTAACAGGGCTTCAACGCCAATCAGCTTGCCACCTTCGAGTTCAATTTGCGGCTGGTAATATACTGACAATTGCCCCAACGCGATGGCATGCCGCAAGCCATTCACCAACTGCAAATTTCGTGCAGTTTGCAGTTGCATATGATTGCTAAAAAAGCGGAAGCTGTTGCGGCTTTCCTGCTTGGCGCGGTACATGGCCACATCGGCATTCCGTTGCAGACTTTCCATATCCAGCCCGTCATCCGGGTAAATCGCAACGCCAATCGAGGCCGTAATCGTTAACTCATATTGATCAATGATCACCGGTTGCTCAACCACCCTTAGCAACCGCTCTACCATTTCCTTGGCCCGCGCCTGATCAGCTTCGGCCAGCAAAAATACAAACTCATCCCCACCCAAGCGGCAAATGGTGTCTTGCGGACGCACCATGGCCTGAAAACGCTTGGTCAGCGCAACCAGTAAATTATCGCCATAGCGGTGCCCCAGGCTATCATTCACGTCCTTAAAATGATCAAGATCCAGGAACATCAAGGCAAACTGGCCATCCTGGTCCCAAGCCTTTTCAATTTCTGCATTCACGCGCTCTGTCAGCAAATTGCGGTTAGGTAAGCCGGTTAATGCATCATAGTTCGCCAAAAAGCGGATGCGTTCCTCCGCCTCTTTACGCGTGGTGATGTCACGGATAAATGCACTGTAATACCGATCTTGATGGCGCTCGATTTCAACAATTGTCAACTCAATGGGAAACTCTTGCCCATCCCGCCGTATCGCGGTAATTTCAATCAGCTTGCCCAACAGCTTGGATTGCCCGGTTTGCTGTAAGCGCTGCATGCCCTGATGATGTGCTTCCCGGTATGCTGCCGGGACAATCACATCGCCCAAGTCCCGACCGATCACCTCTGCTCTGGCGTAGCCAAACATTTGGTTGGCCGCCTGGTTCCACTCAATCACCCGCCCCGCCTGATCAATATTCACAATCGCATCAAGCGCATTTTCAAGCACGAGCTGTGCGCGTTGTTCACTGATCTGCAAGTCACGCCTGAAGGCCGCACGTTGCGCCTCTACCGCAAAACGGTCTAACGCAAAATCAATATTGGCCGCCATGTCTTTGAGCAAATGCTGGATATTGTCGTGAAACGCTTGCGGTTGTTGCGCGTATAAAGATAAACACCCCACCACCCGTCCTTCGGTATGCAAGGGTAAAAAAGCGGCCGCGTGCCAATTAAACTGTTTGGCCTTTTCATGCCAGGGGGCGCTCACGGGATGGGTTTGAAAATGCTGCACCCAATAAGGATGGTCAGACACAATGGCTAGACCACAAGGGCCCCGGCCACTGGCTTGGGAAGGATCGGCAGTAATCGTCACCTGATCAAGATACTCAAGCCCCGAACCATAAGCACTCGCGACCCGTATCTGTTTGGATTCATGGTCCAGCTCGCCGATCCAGACCAGGTTTGCATGGCCCAGATTGACGATCACCCGGCAAATCTGATCGTATAAAGACTGCTTGTCCTGGCTATGAATAATTAACTGATTACACTGGCTGAGTGCCAGGTAGAGTTGATTGAGTCTGGCGTGTTGTTCACTGGCGGCCAAATACTGCGCATCCATATCACGCTTAAACCGTACCTGTTGCCGCCAGGCCCACCAGCCGCCCAGGCTCCAAATGACCAAGCCCAAACCAAGCAGGCCCACCAGAGGTTGAGCATAAAAGCCGCTGCCTGCCGCCGAATACAGGCAAACCAATAGATTCAACAAGCCAATCAGCCAAACCACTCTGATCAACCTGCCCTTTGCTGCGAATATATTTTTTTGTGCAGTCATGGATGTATAAGCCTAAGCCCCCGCCCACTAATTTAAGGGAAGTGATTAAAATCAAATCCCCAAATACACAGATAAAAATCGGACAAATTCACCGATACGGATTTTAGTGCGATCAGGCGCGCGTGCAGTAGCATTCCCAGCAACGATGCTAATACAAGCTTTCCAAAATAACCAGCCACATCCTGGCAAATCTGACCCAGGTCAAAAGCGGGAATCATGCCTACCCCTGGGTGAAACAGATTTATTTATAATCATTAAAAATAACTTTAGCAAAAGTGAGGGGCACAGAATGGACTTTAAAGTATTTTCGGCGTTCTATTTGGTCCCACTCATGATCTCTGCCATTGGCTCCCTGATCGAATTCAGAAACTGCGAATTCAACACCCCCAAACACGCGCTGGGCAAAGCCTTCTTTCTCACCTTCAGGAGCATGGTGCCCGTACTGAATATCTTCTCCGCCATCCTCTATGTCATGACCTGCAGCACCTACACCTGGAAAAAGTGCACACTACGCAAAAAACAGTAAGCTAAAAACAAAAAGACCCAAGGCATACACCCTGGGTCTTTTTTAATTCGACTGACTACAATGCGGCAGCATTTCTTATCTGGACATCACTGACTGGATCAAATTTTTATGTTCTGACGGCACATCTAGAAACTCCAGATTAGTCCTAAAGCCACGCATGCCACAAAGCGATGAAAAAACCACCCGGCAATTAAACCTGTAATTGCGTATCCCCGCCTCCGCAGGCATCGGGATCTCAACATCACACACTTGCCCCGGCTTGTAATATTTATCAGCAAACAGGCTCATGCCATGCATGGAAATATCATGTGTAAAAGCAGTGTAGGTGCGGCCAGTACTATCAATGAGTTGTGACTTTTTACGCCACAAGCGGCGGTTTACGTCTGTTGAACTGTTGTAAAAACTACTGGAAGACATGATGCTAAAAATGCCAATAACGCTTACTTAACTAACCGATATTTTATTGAGGATTTTTTATCCAAACAAGAGGATTTTCTTTAAAGAAAAAACATTAAATCCCCGCTTTTAATAAAACAATGTAAGTACACTGGCAAGCGGGCTCGCCCTTCGGTACTAAGGGATGAAAGGCTGCCCACGTCTCTGCAAGCCGCCCTTCATCCCACCACTATTTGAACGACCACTATTTGAACGAATAGTTGGCTGTCAGCATCACTGTACGCGGATCGCCTGGATAACACTGGTTAATGCTGGCACATCCAGCGATATACTGTTTATTAGCAAGGTTTCTGGCATTCAGTGCAAAACGCCATGAAGGTGTGTTGTAATAAATTGCCGCATCAAACAGGGTATAAGAGGGCACATTAAAAGTGTTTTGCGCGTCCCCAGCTTGATCGCCAATATATCTTGCCCCACCACCTACTGCTAAGCCTTGTGCCCAACCAGATAAGTCGTAACGCAGCCAAACATTGGCCATATTTTTGGCCACCAGAATAGGTCTTTTACCCAAAGTGTTGGTGGTACTCTTGGTGATCTCTGCATCAATGTAAGTATAAGTCGCCACGGCATTCAGGCGATCTGTTAATTGGCCGGTGGTTTCAAACTCAAACCCCTTATGCCGCTGCTCTCCCGTTTGTATATTAAAACCCGTGTTGTTAGGGTCTGTCGTGGTGACATTTTGTCTTTTTAAGTCATACACCGCGAATGTGGTCCCGAACTGGTGATCTGGGGACTCATACTTAATGCCCGCTTCGCGTTGTTCGCCTGTTTCAGGTTTGAATGGCGTACCATCCGCCGTGTTACCGGTTAAAGGTAAAAATGATTCACTGTAGCTGATGTAAGGTGACCACCCACTCTCAAATGCATACAGCAAGCCTGCCTTGCCTGTCGTTTTTGAAGGGTCAGATTTGGTGCGGGTATTATTGATGCGTGTCTGCACCAGATCGGTCTCATCGTGGCGCAGGCCAAGCTGGACATTCCACCCCTCGCCAAATTTGATCAGGTCTTGCAGGTAAATCCCAAACTGCTTAGCCATGTCATTGCCGGTGCTGTTTGCGACCACTACCGGCGCACCAATCACAGCGGCAGCATAGTTGGGTTGATACAGATTAAGCGGCGTCACCGTGCGGTTCGCGAACGTCCGCGCCATGTTGTAATGCAAAATATCTGCGCCTATTAGCATGTCATGTTTCACCCCCAACGTTTGAAAGTGTGCAGCTAACTGGTTATCAATAGTCCATGTTTGCGCTGATAAATTGCGCACATTTGCGCGACGCGTGTAGCTTAAGTTATTGACCGGTGGCGGACTTGTAAGATTACTATTGTATTCGGTAAAAGTCCCGTCCACATTGAACGTGTTGTATCTAACATGTTGCCTGAAGGTAAACGTATCGTTGAAGCTATGGGAAAACTCGTAACCCAGTAGCGTCATTTCGGTTTCGTATTTATCAACACCAGGCACGCCTGTAAAGCGTCTGAAAGGAATGTCGCCATTTCGGTCAAATAGCACCGTACCTCCTGCCGGCAACCCACGCACTGGCACATAATGACTCTTCTGATAGCTTGTCAGCAACGTAATACTGGTCCGATCACCAATATCCCATGTTAAGGACGGCGCAATATAAGTGCGACTACGGTCTACAAAATCAACCTGATCATTACTTTCTGAAGTGAGGGCAACCAGACGGTAACGCAGTGTACCATCCTGATTCAATGCATCCGAAACATCCGCGGTCCATTGCTGTTGGTCATAATTTCCCAGTGTCAGTCCTACTTTTGCCAAAGGTTGATAGGTTGGCCGCTTGCTCACAACGTTTACAAAGCCTCCCGGCCCCGTTTGACCATACAGCACAGAAGCGGGACCTTTCATGATCTCGACACGCTCAAATCCGAATGGCTCAGCTTGCACCCAAGCGGTGTCATAAAACATCCTCATCCCGTCACGCAACACATAATCGCTCTGGACAAAGCCTCGGATAGAAAAATCATCAAGGCCCCGCCGCCCACGTTGCCCGGCATCCACCCCAGCAACAAACTTGAGCGTATCGGCCAAAGTTTGAACGCTTTGATCCCGTATTTGTTCGCTTGAAACCACTGATATGGATTGTGCGGTTTCATTAATTGGAGCATCTGACTTTGTCGCTGTACGCGCCTGTGAGGCTTTGTATTTATGAATGGGGCCCGTCGTAGACTCTTTGAGTCTTTTAGAACGAGTCACCACTTCTGGCAAGGTATCCGTTTGACTATCCAGCTCCTCCGCAAAAACGTTGACGAATGGAGAAGACAGCGCAACCGCTATCACAGCGGATTTAATTTTCATTTGATAACCTTTATGATAATGTTAACGATTCTCATTATTAAATTGTAACATTTTCAAGATGCATTAATGCCTTATCCCAAATCGGCAACGTATAATTTTAAGTAAAGAGTGAAGCGTGATGGCGTGACTGGCCTGATACTGACGAGGCAACGGCAGTCACAGATACTTGAGAACCTGATGATGCGCCTCTTAAAGCAAGCATGACATCAACCCGCAAGCACTCGCCTATCCCAAAATAGTTAGCTAACCATAGACTCAAATGACATCGACCATTACCCACAAAGCAAAATCACTCTCCCCCAAACCACAGACCTCCAGATCCCGACGTAGTGCGTTCCTCAAACTACTCAGGGATCTACATGGCTGGATTGGGCTGTGGGGGGCAGTTCTGGGATTGCTGTTTGGTGTCACTGGCATCATTCACAACCACAGAACCGTACTCAAAATCGAACTAGCGAAACCGGTATCCAACGAAGTCAGATTAATGGTTCCCGAGTCCGCAAAGAAAAGTCCGGAAGCCATGAGCGGCTGGTTACGAGAAACCTTATCCATGGATAGAGAACCGCGCATCAAAAAAGAAAAAGCAGAGCTTGTCTCCTGGAACGGCCAAGAGGTCATGCAACCTGAACACTGGGATATTCGGTTTGTTGCCCCACAGTACAAAGTTGTGATTGATTACTGGGTCGGTTCAAATATGGCGAGCGTGAAACGCACGGATGAAACCTGGGTAGGAACGATCGATAACTTCCATAGGGCCAATGGCGCAGGTATCGGCTGGGTTCTGCTGGCTGACAGTATCGGCGGCAGCATGATCCTGCTCTCCGTGACAGGGATACTCCTCTGGACCGAACTCAACCGCAGAAAAACTATCGGGGCTGTTATTTTTGTAGCCTCATTGGCAGGGATGATCGTGATTGCCTTTAAGACGATGTTTGCTTGAGTTCAATTCTTGATTCAATTCAACTGACCTCTTTGCTTTATGCCGCTTGGAATACATTAAGATTATTGATTCCGAACCAAAAGAAAAAGGCTTGCATCTCTGCAAGCCTTTGTTTTATTTTGTAGGCTGATGTCATTAACCAACAGCCGCATCCCAAAATCCGACATGCATCTGTTGTACTATTTACCTAAACCTGCGTCCTTCAGTCAAAGTTAGCAATTTCAGTCAGGCTTAACCCCTTATGAATCATCATACTTCTGCTGGTGGTGAAGGAAAATATGATGAATAAGCAGAAATCAAAGCTGTATGCGGCTCGGCTCCAAAATGTTCTAAGTTATATTGAGCACAATCTCGACGAAGAATTGACAGTCGATCAGCTTTGTTCAATCGCTAATTTCTCGAAATTCCATTTCCATAGGCAATTTGCCGATTACATAGGCATTACTGTGGCTCGATATGTTTTATTGCTTCGTCTTAAGCAAGCTTCCTACAGAATAGCTTTCGACGAATCAGTAAAGATTATCGATATCGCATTGAATGCCGGTTTTGAAACTCCAGAATCGTTTACCCGTGCTTTTAAGAATGCAGTTGGCAAGTCTCCCTCTGCTTTCAGAAAAAATCCTGATTGGGAAGCCTGGCACAAAGTATTCGATTTTCGGTTACCTGAAAGGAATAATAAAGTGCAAGTCGATATTATCAATTTTGAAAGTACGTTTATTGCTGTCAAAGAACATCTGGGCCCCGTCGATAATCTGAACAATACAGTAGGTCAGTTTATAGCCTGGAGGAAAGCCACAGGATTGTCTCCTACAAACACAAGCAGAACTTTTGGCATTGCTTATGACAATCCAGATACAACTGAACCATCAAAATTTCGTTTTGATATCGCTGGTGAAGTTAAAAATGATATCCCAGAAAATGCTCATGGAATCATCATGAAAATAATTCCTTATGGACGTTGCGCAGTAGTAAGGCATTTGGGATCACATAACCGTTTAGGAGAGTCGATCTATCCGCTATATCAAGAGTGGCTACCCAATAGTGGTGAAGAGTTACGCGACTTCCCACTATATTTTCACTATTTAAACTTACTGCCAGATATTGCTGAAGCCGATTTGGTTACAGATATCTATCTACCATTGAAGTAGTCATACAAAATGATGGCTCGACGACCTGACCAACCCTATGCTGCCCGCTGAACCATATATGCATCAGAAGGCGACGGGGTGTCTGGTTCGTCGATTGAACTGTAAAGTAAAGTCCAATCTATCTAAATGTATGACTGGAAATACCGATTGAATGATTGTCTGGATCTTGCGTGTTTGAAAACTGATAGCCATTCGCCTGATGAGTCAGGCCAAACTCCAAGTATTACTTAATCTATTGACTCAATGTTTAATCCGTATGACGTTCAACCCTTCGTTTTCTGAGGGTGGTTCAAAAAAGTTAGTCACATGGTAGAACACAGCCTCATTATCAAACTGCGCACGTTCTGGCTGTTCATCTCTACGTTTGGCTATCTGTAAAAGACATTGCGCATTGCTTAAATCAAGATAAATCAGCTCATGGTTGCATTCAATTTCATTACACAGCCCATTAAACCAAGCTCTTTGGTTAATAGTATTCGCTGGAAAATCCATCACTACATTAGTGCCAGTTTTAAGAATTGACTGAACATGCAGTTTAACAAAGGTCTTTATTCGAGCAGAATATGCCAAATATTCGTCAAAAGAATTTATTTCATTTGGATAGTGCGTAGACAACCACTCATCCTCTGAAATCAATACAGCGTTTTTCTCAAGCGCAAGCGCCTTTGATTTTGTAGTTTTTCCTGCGCCCATCTTTCCACAAAAGAAAGTTAAAGTACCTCTTTGATTCACAGCTGATCCCTGGGTTTGACTTAATTGAATAGTAACACCCCAAAACAAAAAAGACCCAAGGGGTTAACCTTAAGTCTTGGGAATAGCGCCCCCAACAATCTAGTTGATTATCCACGATAAATTTCTTTCGCTTGGATGAATATCATCTCTGCCTTCAAGACAAGCAGCAATCAGGAGAGTCACTCAAATCATGCGCCGTCACACTAAAACCTAAAGCCCAGCGTGGCCGAAATTACATGGTTTTCAATATTCACTGCAGCCTTATTCACGAATTGATTCAAATAACCAGCTTCGAAATAAGTGTGTCTGTTGAATTTCCACTTACCACCAATGAATATGCGGTTTTGATCCATTCCGTGTCGAACGCCCCAATCAGTATCGTTCAGGTTAATGAACAACTCATCATAAACAACTACAGATAATTTTGGATGCTGCTTAACAGGGATACTGACTTTGAGCATTTGGCGTAACCGGTGCCCAGTATTCTGGAATCCCCCGCGCCTTCGTTCTTCTAAACGAGTACGGCTGCTGCAAGCGACAGTGGACGTCGGATCAAACTGATACAGAAATTGTTCATACCAGCGAGTCTCACGATAAGCGGATTTACCCGCAGGATGTCCAATAATTGTATCGTGCCCTAACCATAAACTGGCATGCGAACTAAGCTTATACAAAACAGCTGGCCGCAAATAAAGAGCATCAATATGCTTCCCTTCATTGCGATAGCGTGGATTGGTGTCCATGCTCCATCCAAAATTCTGTATCGGCAAGTCCCCCTGCATATGTACATTAAACCAATAGCCACCATCCTCTTCGGCACCGGCCCAAGTTGGGGAACTGGCTACGAGCATGGACGTGAACAATAACAAACTGGCTTTTAAATTTAGGGGTATCATCAGCATAAAATCCTCTTATCGCTTATTGATAGGAATATTTTGATCAAGTGATCATTACTGTATAAAAGCAGTTTATTGAGTGCAGATGAATTCAATCTTAATTCTCATGTGCGACCATGAGCGGTAGTGTTTGAGGTAGTAAGGTGAGTAAGTTTCGGGAACGGCTCGTGGAAGGGGAAAACAGTAAAAAACGCATAATGTTGAAAAACTGAAATCTGCGTCGCCGATCGGCATTGGGAAAGAAAAACAGCTCACATTTCTGAGCCGTCTTTTGTATTTTGGTAGCCAGTGCTGAGATCGAGCCAGCCTAGTTTTACTCATTGAGTAGTTTTAAGCTACGGTATTTAGATACCAAGCTCTTTACGATTTTTTCTAATCCATTCCTCTAAGTGATTGAGCAAACACTCAGCCTGCTTAATGCATTCCTTCACAGCTTCATCGCTTATGGGGTCGCCTTCGTAATCACTGACGTTTCTTTGCTTACGCAAGACATCCAGAATAATCACTACCGATTTATCAACAGCTAGCGTCATTGATAAGGATTGAATCGCTGTTTGATGATGTCCAGGTTGGCTTGTAGAGGTGCGATAACCATTCAACCACAATCCCATCATGGCACTTTGCATAATCGCTTTATAAGCCGCATCAAACCGGGTCTCACCACTCACAGCTTCGACCTGTGAGTCTGCAATGTTGCGCCTAATTGCATCCAGCAAACGAAGCAAAGCATCGTTAGTTGGATGATGCAATTGAAGCTGTTTGATTTTCAGTAAATTGTCTAAGCTCATGTTCAGAGCCGATAATAAACAACTTCGGCCTATTTAAAATTTCTTTTATAAAAGAGTCATTTTTCTCGACACGACTGTTAAAGCTATCCACCGAGTACACGATAGGGTTAATTTCACGCTTTAACGTTGCTTGGCTCTTGTGCAGCAAACCAACCACATCGCCAAAACCAATCTCGCCAATCACCATCACATCAATATCACTATTTGCCTGCTCTTCACCCCGGGCCACAGAGCCAAACACCATAGCAAGCTGAATCTGGTTTTTGGCATTGGACAAGGCATTCGCTATCACATCGGCCAAACCAGACGTTTTACGAAAAATACTGGCAAGCTCCTCAAAAATTGGGCATTGTACATTTGCGCTATAGTGCTGCTGATTACCTACCTTTTTACTTTGTAGAATCCCAGCATCCGATAGCTTACTGAGTTCTTTATGCAAGGTTCCCGCACTCGTATGGGTGAGCCTGGCTAATTCACGCACGTGATAGCTTTGTTCAGGATGTAATAAAAGCAATCCTAAAATACGCTTTCTGTATTCACCAAACAATAGATCAGACAACATATATCGTTTTCTTTTTTGCTACAAAAGTAGCAAATAATGCTACGTTTAAAACTAAAAATCAAGCACTCTCTATTGATCAATAGGTGGTCAAGCTTGTTGGATAAGCAACTAGAACAAAAGCTTACAGCGGCACGAGACTGACCGCAATGTACATGTAGCTGTAGCAGCTAGACCACAGAGCTCACTCTGCTCGAACTGAATCCGCTTTACCAATGGGCAGCTTAACTAGGTTCGGCCAGAAAAGAAAAACGGCTCACATTTCTGCAAACCGTCTTATATGGCAATTTGAAGCTCAAGAGCCACCCACAACCACGCATGTAACAATAAATGTCATTTACTTACCGGTCTTATGATGATGCTCATGTGACTCATCTTTGCTGCCCGCCCCATGGTGATGCTCATGCTCATCAGCATGACCATCATTTCCATGATGATGTTCGTGTTCGTCGGCGTGACCGTCGTTACCGTGATGATGCTCATGCTCGTCTTTATGACCATCCTTGCCGTGATGATGCTCGTGCTCGTCCGCATGACCATCTTTCCCATGATGGTGTTCATGTTCGTCTACATGGCCATCCGCCCATTTATCTTCAGCAATCACGCTGGTTGAGGCACCCAAATAAAGCGCACCAAAGAATAAAACTGAAACTACTTGCTTATTAATCGCCATGTTGTCACCTCAAGATACTCGGGAAACACATTCTAGTGATAAAGGCAGGTTCAAGCAATCGTGAAGCCGAGCTGATGATGAAACACTCTAGCTGATGTGGGCTAAAAGATTCAATTTTAAATAAGAACAAAGATTTAATTTTACTCTTGGGCTACCCCACTCCGACCCTAATTATTTTCGAGGCTCGAAAATATCTAGGCTAGCCGGGGCGATTCAATCCCTCATCTTGATTGATACTTTATATTCAGCGCACTCTCTAACGGTAATGGTTATAACTTCTGATTTAAATTCTTTCTTGCACTCTCTCAGTGCAACTTCAGTGAATTTCAGCTGATCCTCAAAAGTTGGCCCTAAGTTAATTTTTACAACAAATGCAGCTGCACCTAAAACTATCAAACTAATTACTGTTAATCGAATATACATTATTAATTTCCGTTTAAGTGCATTTCATAGCTCAAGATATACGGCTATTTATAAGTCAAACAAGTAAATATAAGAATTGATGACTCATCTACCTCGCGCTCTGACAAAAAAGACCTAAGGCGTTAACCTTAAGCATCATACTGAATTGCCCACCTAACAATCGAATCTCATATTAATCCAAAGCATTCCCCCTGGAAAAATCCAAAACTCTTCGCCAAGCCAACATAACGGCCAACGATTACGGGGATTACCGTCGTACCAGCCAGCTCCAGATTGCTTGGCTATGGCTCAAGGTTTACGACTATAGGCAAGATTGGGGAGCGAGTGGCTGAATTTGTAGCAAAGTTGCCGGAACTCTGAAAACTGCACCTATATGAAAATAGTGAAATTCTGAAAACTAAAAAGCTGTGTTCAAATACTGAAACTAGAAAAGTTATGATGAATGCTATGGTGACCCAATGTACAACGATGAATTAATTAAAACAGATAAATTAAAAATTGCTATTGGAGATACCGTTATCAGCTTTCAGTTTATTGAAAACGACCTTGCTTATTTCATTGGTAAACTTTTAATGCTAAAAGAAGATAAAGATGTGTATCGGATTTCTGCTGCTATGAGTTTTAAACAAAAGGTTGATTTCTTTTGTGAAATTTATCCGACTCGGCGATGGAAAGATTGGCCTGAAATGAATATCAAAGCGGTCAAAAATTCTTTGGTTGCCGCTGAAGAATTCAGGAATTCAGTTGTACATTCTTTTTGGTACGTAAGTGGAAAAAGGAAAATTGTCTGGATGAGAAGTAAAGGCTCTTTAAGGTCTAAAGCTGGATTGAATCATGTTGATGGGATTGCGGACATACGTGCATTGGAACAAGGTGTTGAAGCGCTAAAGAAAATAGGTGATTGGTATCTTGGTAAAACTGAGGAGTTGATTACTGAAACAACAAAAATCAAAAAACTGACTAAAAAACTCACGCGTCAAGTTAAGTTCTCAGCAGAGCGCTGAGTAAAGAAAAAACGGCTCACATTTCTGCGAGCCGTCTTTTGTATTTTGGTAGGGTGTGCGGGGATCGAACCCACGACAAACGGATTAAAAGTTGCGTTAACAAACTGATTTTTATTAATAATTAACCGTCAATGCTCGCAAACAACCGCTAAGTTTTAAGATCTCCAAAACACCCTCCTATTTCATATAGATGAAATTCAAATTATTGAAATTGTTTTCATAAGCAGCTTTATATCCGCTAGCCAGGGCGTAAAAATGCAAAGTGACGAATGGCAACATAAAGAAAATTAAATTAGCAGAGGGTACTAACTCAACCAAACTATCGGTTGTGACGATGTTAAGTTGAGACTGCAATAGTTTGATATGTCTCTTCTGTTTTATAACGACATTTATCTGCTCAGCAGACTTAACAGCCGATATTGTTTTCTTTAGAAATCCAGTCTCTTCGTAATTAATAACATCATTCATAATTTCACTCTTAACATTAAAAATCCTTGGATATCTATAACCGAGCCGTGCTATAAGCCAAGCGCATCACTACTGGATAAAGCCTATAAATCATTTCTTATTCTGCTTATCAACAAAATTTAGCAGATATACAATTTATTAACTATCAGTTTGATTAAGCGATATCTCATTTCAATAATTCAAAATAAACTTTAATAAACCTATGCTTATTATGAAAAAATTCATTGTTATATCGTTAGCCTTACTCGCATTGAACGCGACAGCATGTGCAGACCATGATTTTCCAGAGGCAGGCTCATCTATTCAAGTGACAGAAGCATCATGGAGTACATCACAAAATGATGGCCCACTAATCTTAACCGTTCTTGGAACCCTCAAAAATCCTACTGGTGACCGAATCGAGAACCTTGTCGTTGAAGCAAAACTGACAGATCGCAATGGCAAAGTGATTGATGTGCTTACTGAGCACGTGTATGGCTTGGTAATACCCGCGGGACAACAAGTAGCTTTTCGGCTTCAATCGTCAGCGGCAGCTAGCAAAAACGCTTACAGTGAAGTGCAAGCGCGCGTCATTAGCGCAGAAGCACACCCCCCTCAAGCCCCACATCCTGCACCAGAGGAGCGAAACGCAGTGTTTGAGTACCTAATTTCATGGGTACCAATGGTTATCTTTATTGGTGTTTGGATGTTTCTTGCACGTAAATACAGTGGAAAAGGCTCGATCCAAGACCAAATGTTAACTGCAATTAGTAACCAGAACTCCCTACTTACTAAACAGATAACCGCAATTGAAAGTATTGCTTCCGCGGCAAACTCTAAAAAAGCTGCTAACAATAATGAAACCCCATGATCGAAAAAGCTGAAATCTTGCTCCTATATTAAAAATTGTGTCTTTTATCGAAAAGTAGAATGTTCATATATGAAGACGGATCGGAAATACTGGTTGGAGATTCCGTGCTCTTCGAAAATGGTCGCGCCTCAGGAACGGTGGAATTTATTATAACGACGATTGAAGATATGAAAGCCATTAACGTAGAAGAACTTGGGATAATGATCAAGTCCCCTTCTTTTGGTCGCGTGTATCTACCTCAGTGGAGTTTAATTAAATATCCATTAAAACTTTTGTCCCGCTCACGACCGTGAGAAAAGAAAAACGGCTCACATTTCTGCAAGCCGTCTTTTGTATTTTGGTAGGGTGTGCGGGGATCGAACCCACGACAAACGGATTAAAAGTCCGCTGCTCTACCAGCTGAGCTAACACCCCATCTGTTTCTTGTTTGCCGCTTTGTTTTGCGTCAAATTTGAAAGAACGCGATTATGGGGGATGAATTAGATTTGGTCAATGCTGTTTTGGCTTTTTTTGTATAAAAAGTTTATTTTTTTATTCATCCCGCTTTTTTGCTTTACATTCCGGGGAATTTTCCACCCATCATGCCGCCCATGCCCCGCATCAGCTTGGCCATGCCGCCTTTGCTAAACATCTTCATCATCTTTTGGGTTTCTTCAAATTGATTGAGCAGGCGGTTGACGTCTTGTACTTGCACGCCGCTACCGGCGGCAATGCGTTTTTTGCGCGTGGCTTTAATCAGCTCGGGTTTGCGGCGCTCTTCTGGCGTCATGCTATTAATGATGCCTTCAATGCGGCGCATGGATTTATCTACGTCGTCGGTGTTGATCTTTTGCGCCATACCCGAGATCTGGCTAGGCATTTTGTCCATGAGTGATGCCATGCCGCCCATTTTGCGCATTTGTAGCATTTGCGCTTTAAAGTCTTCGAGGTCAAACTTGGCACCAGACTTGATTTTGTCGGCGACTTTTTGCGCCTCGGCCATATCGACCTTTTTATGCGCTTCTTCAATCAGGCTTAAGACGTCACCCATGCCCAAGATACGGCCGGCCATACGGTCAGGGTGAAAAGGCTCCAGGCCATCTACTTTTTCGCTGACGCCGATAAACTTGATCGGCTTGCCGGTAACGTGGCGCACCGAGAGCGCAGCACCGCCGCGCGCATCGCCGTCCAGCTTGGTGACGATGACGCCGGTAAGCGGCAAGGTTTCGCCAAACGCTTTGGCAGTATTGACCGCATCCTGGCCTTGCATGGCGTCCACCACAAACAAGGTTTCGGTCGGCTTGAGGTAGGCGTGCAGGTCCTTGATTTCAGCCATCATGGCTTCGTCAATGGCTAAACGGCCAGCGGTATCGAAAATCACCACATCGTAGTAATTCTTTTTAGCTTGATCCATCACCTGTGCCGCGATATCCAGCGGCTTTTGCTGCGGGTTGGAATCAAAGCAGTCGATCTCAAGTTGTTTGGCCAGGGTTTGCAGCTGGGTAATCGCCGCCGGGCGGTAAACGTCTGCACTGGCCAGCAGTACTTTTTTCTTTTGTTCTTTAAGCAGTTTGGCTAACTTGCCTGAGGTGGTGGTTTTACCCGCACCCTGCAAACCAGCCATCAAAATCACCACGGGGGGCACGGCGGCCAGGTTAAGGCCAACGTTGGCTTTACCCATGAGCTCGGTGAGCTCTTCATTCACCACCTCAATTACGGCCTGGCCA
This sequence comes from Methylophilus sp. 3sh_L, assembly GCF_046766015.1. Classification (NCBI taxonomy): domain Bacteria; kingdom Pseudomonadati; phylum Pseudomonadota; class Betaproteobacteria; order Nitrosomonadales; family Methylophilaceae; genus Methylophilus; species Methylophilus sp. 3sh_L. Next base: position 373,347 of record NZ_JBKOUF010000001.1, on the reverse strand, counting down.
GGCGTGAGGCTTTGCAACACGTCGCGGCCGTTGGCGCGCTCTTTGACGCGGGCAATAAAGTCTTTTACCACCGGTAGGGCCACATCGGCCTCAAGCAGGGCCATGCGGACTTCGCGCATGGCATCGGCAATATTGTCTTCAGTCAAACGGGCTTGGCCGCGCAGGTTTTTAATGACCCCTTGCAAACGGCCGGTCAGGTTTTCCAGCATGGAAGGCCTTTCTTTCACAAATCATCAAACTTGAATAAAGGGATTTTACATCATGGCAGGGCAACCCTCGTAATAAAGCGCATATTAGGGCGGTTTAGCCGCAGCAACCCTAGGCGAACGTAATGAGTTTTGCCATAATGCCAAGCATGACTCAACACCTGCTCCCTTACCTGATTGTCGCGTTTGTCTATATGGCGGTGGCGCTCGATTACTGGCGCATCGCCAAACAGGGCAAACCGGTGGATGAAAACGCCTTCCCGTTTCAACTGCACAGCGCCATGGTAGCGTTGGGGCTGGTCATGCATGGCGGCCTGTTGTACCGCGACATGTTTGCCATTGGCTCAGTCAATTTAGGGGTGTATTACGCACTGTCGGCGATTTTATGGCTCACCGTATTAATCTACTGGGTCGCCGACTTAAAGCACTCATTGCATAGTTTGCAGGCGTTTGTATTGCCCCCGGCCGCGCTTTGCGTGCTGATGCCAGGCTTTGCCGTGACAGACTATTATGTAGATACGCGTGGCTTCACGTTGTTTAATCTGCATATCCTGATTGCCATGTTGGCATACAGCCTGTTTACCTTTGCTGCACTGCATGCGTGCCTGATGCGCATGGCGGAGCGCGCCTTGCATCAAAAAAACAGCTGGCTGTCGCTGCCTGGCTTTCCGCCATTACTGGTCTTGGATGCGTTGCTGTTTAAAGTGCTGCATGTCGGCTTTGTTTTGCTGACGGTTACCTTGATCAGCGGCATGCTGTTTAGTGAAGAGATTTTCGGCAAACCTTTGCAGTTCAACCACAAAACCGTCTTCTCGATTGCTTCATGGATGATCTACGCCTGGTTGTTGTTTGGGCGTTTTAAATATGGCTGGCGGGGCAAAGTCGCCACGCGATGGACGCTGGTGGGCTTTGTGTTACTGCTGCTGGCCTATATAGGCAGCCGCTTTGTACTGCATGTAGTGCTGGGGCGCTAAGCAAGCACCTGCCCCCAATCCAAGCCTTAACTTAATTACGCAGGCTGATAATCGGCCAGCCCTGGCCTTGCGCATACGCGGTCAGCGTGGGGTCTGCATCCACCGCCACCGGATGGGTCACCAGTTTCATGAGTGGCAAATCATTGTGTGAGTCACTGTAAAAATAACTTTTTTCAAAATCAGCCAAGCTCTGACCACGTGCCGCCAGCCATTCGTTCAGACGGGTCACCTTGCCTTGCTGAAAACTGGGCGTGCCGCTGACACCGCCGGTATATTGCCCATCCACCATTTCAGGATCGGTGCCAATGAGATGCTCGATGCCGTATGCGGTGGCAATCGGCTTGGTGACAAAACTGTTGGTTGCGGTAATTACCATGCACAAATCCCCATTCGCCTTGTGCTGATTCACCAAGTCCTGCGCTTTTTGCGTCATCATGGGGCGGATGACGTTGGTCATATATTTTTTGTGCAGCTCATCCAAAAACGCTTTGGTATGTTGCGACAAGGGTTGCAACTGGAACTTGAGAAAAGCATAAATATCCAGGCAACCGTTTTTATAGTCTTCGTAAAACTGCTCATTGCGTGCCTTGTGTTGTGCGCCATCCAGCAGGCCTTCGCTAATCAGAAACACGCTCCAGTTATAGTCACTATCCCCTGCCAGCAGGGTGTTATCCAAATCAAATAAGGCCAGGTTTTGTTTCATCACGCTTCATTTCTTTAATCAACATTAAACAATTTGTTCATCGGGCACGGCTTCGGTGGTCGCCGTCAGCACTAAAAACACGCCGACCAGGATCACGGCCAGCGCAATATATTCCATGGGGTGAACCTGCTCGCCGGCAAAGCTGACGCCGACCACAAAAGCGACCACCGGATTGACAAAGGTGTTGCTACTGGCGACCAGGGGTCGCACATGGTGCAATAACCAATGGTAGGCAGAAAAGGCAACAATAGACCCAGGCACGATCATGAAGCCCAGGGCCACCCACGACCGGGGCAACACCTCTGCAGGCAGATGCTCGCCAAAGGCGATGCTGAATAAAAAGGCAATGATGCCGCCACACAACATCTGGCTGGCTGGCCCCATGAGTCCGGAAGGCATAGTCAAATGCTTGCCCCAGACCGACCCCAGTGACCAGCATGCGGCAGCAAACATGAGCAAGCAGGCACTGACCCAATCGCCCTGCAGGCTGCCGCGGGTATTCAGCAATAAAATACCTACCAGGCCAACCGCAATCCCCAACCATTCGCGGCGGCTGATTTTGTGTCCCCACAGGCTGGAAAAAACCGCCATCCAGATGGGTGCTGTTGCAATCGCCAAGGCCGCAACGCTGGAGGAGACATGCAGTTGCACCTGTGACACCGTCCCATTGCCGAGCACGGGCAACAGCAGGCCGACCAAAGCCGCACCACGCCACTGCAACCGTGTGGGGGCCGCATGCCCAAGCAAGCGCAAAGTGACATACAACAGGCTTCCCGCAATGGTAAAACGCAGCCCCACCATCACAAAGGGTGGAAAACTCTCAATCGCATACTTAATCGCGAGATAAGTGGAGCCCCAGATAAGGTAGGTGCAAGACAGCGCAATGATCACCAGCAACCAATGATTTTTTTGCGTCATTGCGGCTTGCCTTTCCTGTTTGTCATGGTTAAAAAAGAAAACGCTTGCCACCCGCAGGCAACAAGCGTTCATTCAGAGCCTGCTTACACTTGCGGGTTCAATTTTTCTGCTTTGGCATAAAGCTTGTTGAGACCATTCAGGTAGGCTTTTGCAGAGGCGACAACAATGTCAGTATCCGCGCCCTGCCCGTTCACAATGCGGCCGCCTTTGGACAAGCGCACGGTGACCTCACCTTGCGCATCGGTCCCACTGGTGATGTTGTTTACTGAATACAGCAGTAATTCAGACTCACTTTGCACCACGCTCTCAATCGCCTTGAAGGTTGCATCTACAGGGCCACCACCGTTGGCTTCGGTGCGCTGCTCTGCACCATCCACGCTCAGGGTCAAAATCGCATGCGGGATCTCGCCGGTTTGCGAAGCCACTTGCAAATAGCTCAGTTTGAACATTTCACGGCTTTCCTGCACCACTTCATCACTGACCAGCGCATGCAGATCTTCGTCAAAGATTTCCGACTTTTTATCTGCCAGCTCTTTAAAACGCGCAAACGCTGCGTTGAGGGCATCTTCACTTTCGAGCTCAATGCCCAACTCTTTCAAGCGGGTTCTAAACGCATTACGGCCAGACAATTTGCCTAAGGTTAATTTATTTGCGCCCCAACCCACGTCTTCGGCACGCATGATTTCATAGGTCTCACGATGCTTGAGCACGCCATCCTGATGGATGCCGGATTCATGCGCAAAAGCATTGGCGCCCACAATCGCTTTGTTCGGCTGCACTGGGTAACCGGTGATGGTAGACACCAGCTTGGAGGACGGCACAATTTGCGTGGTATCAATGCGGGTGCTCAGGTTAAAAATATCGCTACGGGTTTTAATCGCCATGACGATTTCTTCGAGGCTGGCATTCCCAGCCCGTTCGCCCAGGCCATTGATGGTGCACTCGACCTGCCGCGCGCCATTCATGACCGCAGACAGCGAGTTTGCCACCGCCATGCCCAAGTCGTTATGGCAATGTGTGGACCAGATCACCTGGTCAGCCCCTTTGACGCGTTTAATCAACGTGGCAAAGCGCTCGCCCCATACCGCCGGGATGCTGTAACCCACCGTATCCGGCACGTTAATGGTTTTTGCACCTGCCTCAATCACCGCCTCAAACACGCGTACCAGAAAATCAATCTCTGAACGCACCGCATCTTCAGCAGAGAACTCCACATCCTCGGTATACTCACGCGCCCATTTCACTGCTTGCACCGCACGCTCAACCACCTGGTCTTCTGTCATGCGCAGCTTGTTTTCCATGTGGATTTTGCTGGTAGCAATAAAAGTATGGATACGGCCGCGGGCAGCATGTTTGATCGCCTCGCCTGCACGGCGCACATCGTTTTCACTGGCACGTGCCAGCGAGCAAACGGTAGACGTTTTAATCACTTTTGCGATCTCGGAAATCGCGTCAAAGTCACCTGGGCTGGCCGCAGCAAACCCGGCTTCAATCACATCCACACCCAGTTTTTCCAACTGGCGCGCGATACGGATTTTCTCTTCTTTGGTCATCGCTGCGCCCGGGCTTTGCTCACCGTCACGCAACGTGGTATCAAAAATAATAATTTGTTCCATGAGTATTCCTAATCTGACAGCCGGATTTTACCCGCTTGTCCTTTAAATGACTACAACTGCACCAGCAGCCTGCGCCAAACAAAAAACGCGCTCATACAAGCGCGTTTTCTAGATAGGCATTTCACTAGCCTGCCTGTTTGGCCTGCAACCGCTCACGCGCCCACAAGTAATAGCCAGACAAGGCATAGACAAACACCACGCTGAACAATACTTCTGGCGGGCTGTATGAAATCAGCACAAAGGCCATCACTACCGCCAAAATGGCTACGAACGGCACCGAATGTCTGAGGTTGATATCCTTGCCGCTATAAAACTTGAGGTCAGAGACCATAGAGCCTGCGGCAAAAATAGTGATAAACCAGGCGATCCATTTCACCTGCAATGCGCCAAAGAAAATCTCGCGGCCATCGATATTGTATTCATAAGATACCCAGACAAATCCGGCAATCAAGGCTGCTGCGGCCGGGCTAGGCAAGCCCTGAAAGTAGCGCTTGTCCTGAAATGGATCATCCAGCTTGGTATTGAACCGGGCCAGGCGCAAGGCCGCACAGGCCGCATAAATAAACGCCGCAATCCAGCCCAGCTTGTTCATGGGCTGCAAGGCCCACACATACATGATCAACGCAGGCGCAACCCCGAACGACACCATGTCTGCCAGGCTGTCATACTCGGCACCAAATGCACTTTGCGTATTGGTCATCCGTGCCACACGGCCATCCAGGCCATCCATCACCATGGCAATAAAAATTGCAATGGCAGATTGCTCAAAATGCTGGTTCATCGCCTGCACAATGGCGTAAAAACCGCCAAATAATGACGCGGAGGTAAATAAATTAGGGAGCAGGTAAATCCCACGCTGGCGCAGGGTGGTATGTTGCTCGCGTCTAGAAGGGCGGTTTTGTGATTCAACCATAGAGGGCTTTTCAGAATTGCAGAATACCTGCATTGTTGCGGGCAATCACAAAAAATGCAAGCGTACGCGCTCTACGCAAGCGCACTTTCTCAGCAAGGGGCAAGCATGGCGCTTGTGCTAAAATAATGGTTTATTTAAGCCAGTTATCGCACGTTCATGCAGTTTTCCTTACACAACACCGATGGCCTTGCCCGCCGCGGCACCGTTAGCCTTCCCCATGGCGAAGTCCAAACCCCGGCCTTTATGCCGGTGGGCACTTATGGCACGGTCAAAGCGATGTCGCCGCAAGAACTCAACGAGATACAAGCGCACATTGTGCTCGGCAACACCTTTCATTTGTGGTTACGGCCTGGCCTGGAAGTGATTGCGGCACATGACGGCCTGCACAAATTCATGGGGTGGGACAAACCCATCCTCACGGACTCAGGCGGTTTTCAGGTATGGAGCCTGGGCGAATTGCGCAAAATTACCGAAGAAGGCGTCAAGTTCCAATCTCCGATTAACGGCGACCGCTGCTTTCTGACGCCGGAAGAGTCCATGCGCATCCAGCGCGTGCTGAACAGCGACATCGTCATGATTTTTGACGAATGCACGCCCTACCCTGCCAGTCACGACCAGGCACGCAAGTCGATGGAGCTCAGCCTGCGCTGGGCGCAACGCAGCCGCGACGCCTTTAATGTCTACCAAACGCAGACCATCACCCACACGCTGACCATGGTGGGTGGCCCTGCCGAAGTGAACCAGTTGCGTTCAGACATCACACCAACTAACGGCAACGCTTTATTTGGGATTATTCAGGGCGGCATGTACGAAGACCTGCGCGATATTTCGCGCCAGGGCCTGGAGGCGATCGGCTTTGACGGCTACGCGATTGGCGGCTTGTCCGTGGGCGAACCCAAAGAAGATATGCTACGCATCCTGGCGCATACCGCCCCACAAATGCCAAAAGACAAACCACGCTACCTCATGGGCGTCGGCACGCCAGAAGACCTGGTCGATGCCGTCAGCTACGGTATCGACATGTTTGACTGCGTGATGCCAACCCGAAACGCGCGCAATGGCTGGCTATTTACGCAATATGGCGATGTCAAAATCAAAAATGCGAGTTATAAAACAGATACACGGCCACTAGATGAGGAATGCGAGTGCTATACCTGCCAACACTTCAGCCGTGCTTATTTACATCATTTGCACCGCATCGGCGAGATTCTAGGGGCACGTTTGAACACCATTCATAACCTGCATTATTACCAAGTGTTAATGCAAGGCATGCGGGCAGCGATTGAAGAAAACCGTTTTGAGGCGTTTAAGGCGGAATTTGCTCGGAAGCGGGCGGAAAAACGTTAACGTCGCAATCTGACGCATGGGCGAGTCGCAACAAGGCATGATTTAGAACAAAAGGTCATTCTCATTACAACACTGTATTTCGCCTCTCGGCGAGTCACTTTCTGGTGCTTGCCCCACAGAAAGTGACCACAACTAACGAAGTGTTGCGGCGTAGGCTAACCTTCAGGCTAAGCCACATCGTGGCGGCCGTAGCCAAAGAGGACGACACCCAGCCATCACGGCCTTGCGGCTCCCTTGCGTTGTTGGCTACGGCCGCTGCGCTTAACGTCGCTATGCGAGTTAGCCTACGCCGTAATAGACTGCTTTGCAGTCTTAGTTATCAACAAGTAAGCGGTCACGAAACTCGCCCTGACAAGCCACACACGTCGTGGCTTGTTGCGGATCTCAGACAGTCGCTCCCTTTTTCCTTACTTTGTTTCCGCTACTCTGCGTGATGGAATGGGATTCATCTAGCCAAACTCACACGGTTGATGTTTGAACTGCTCAAAAAAAATAATTCTTTTGTTCAATCCTACGCTCGTTGCGCTCGCATGGTTTTCGGGGTCCCCATCTGCCGCGCCGAGCAACGCAGGCTTGGCGGGAGCCTTCGGCCATCGGCTGTCCGAGTTCCGCGGTGGCTTGCGTTCTTTGCAAGCCGCTAGGGCGAGTTTCGATGGCCGCCCGGCAAGCCGAGTAGCGCAGGATAAAAGCGGAAGCTGGGGTGCACTTTCTTTTGGTTACTTTATCTTTGGGCAAGCAAAGAAAAGGAACTCGCCGAAGGGCGAAAAATAAAGCTAAAGCGCCTGAGAAATACCAACAAAGACTTACAGAAAACCCATCACTCGTTCTTCGATTTTAATAAGATTAGTATTAACCTTGCAGATTCCTACCGACATCGCCAAGAGATACCCATAAAACACGCTTTAGGAAATCAAGCCCATTCATCCTCGAATAACACCCCGCCATTTATTCTTCTCTTCCCTGTGCTAGAATCGCGAGTTACTTCTTAGATTCATTCAGGAACAAGTATTATGTTTATCAGCAATGCCTATGCCGCAGCCGCGCCAGCCACCGACTTCATGAGCTTTTTGCCTATGGTGGTGATTTTTGTGTTGTTCTACTTCATGCTGATCCGTCCACAGGTGAAGCAGGCCAAACAGCATAAATCCATGCTCGAAACACTGAAAGCGGGCGATGAAGTGGCAACGAATGGCGGGATCGTCGGCAAAGTGACAAAAGTCAGCGAAAACTTTGTCAGTATCGAAATCGCCGCCAATACCGTGGTGCATGTGCAAAAACACACCGTGCAGACTCTGCTGCCAGCGGGCACCTTAAAGTCCATTTAATTGTTATCCATTTAGTGCAAGCGCAACGCGCTTGCCTTTCATTCTGAACAAGAGTTTGTTATGAACCGTTATCCGTTATGGAAATTTGTGCTGATCGGCACCGTGATTGTGATTGGCCTGCTATACACGATCCCCAACTTTTTTGGGGAGTCGCCTGCGGTACAAATCAGTCCGGCCAAAACTTCGCTCAAGCTGGATGAGGGCTTGCTGCGCAAAGTGGAGGATACGCTCAAGCTCGCGGATATTCCGTTTGATGGCGTGTTTATGGATGCGAGCGGCGTGAAGGTACGTTTTGCCAATACCGATACGCAACTGCTGGCAAAAGACAAATTGGTCGCCAACCTGGGCAAAGACTATACCGTCGCGCTCAATCTGGTGCCACAAACGCCAAACTGGCTGCAAAGCATAGGCGCCAAGCCGATGTATCTGGGTCTGGACTTGCGTGGCGGTGTGCACTTTCTACTTCAAGTAGACATGAAAGCCGCACTGGATAAAGCGGCGGAAAGCACCATGGGCGATTTCCGCATGGCCTTGCGTAAAGAAAAAGTCAATTATTTCGGCATTGAGCGCCAGGGCCAAGTGGTGGTAGTGAAATTTGAATCCGAAGCAGAAGCCACCAAGGCTCGCAACCTGCTGGCCAAGGACTATTCAGACCTGACTTATAAAATCACGGGCAGCGACAAGGACTTTAACCTGACTGCCAGCATGAGCGTGATGGCGCAAAAACGCATTCAAGAATTCGCGCTCAAGCAAAACCTGCAAACCCTGCATAACCGGATTAATGAGCTGGGCGTGGCTGAGCCGATTGTGCAACAGCAAGGCATGGATCGCATTGTGGTGCAGTTGCCAGGCGTGCAAGACACCGCCAAGGCCAAGGAAATCCTGGGTAGAACTGCCACGCTGGAAATCCGCATGGTAGACGAAGAGAAGTCTGACATGGCGACCTTGCAAAAGGCGCAAAATGGACAGGTGCCGTTTGGCGATGAGCTGTTTAGTGACCGTGATGGCCGCCCTGTACTGGTTAAAAAGAATGTCGTGCTGACCGGTGACCGCATTACCGATGCCGGCCCTGGCGTGAATGGCCAAAATGGCGCTTCAGTCGTGAATGTCACGCTGGATGGCCGCGGCGCTGGCATTTTTAAGAACGTTACGCGTGAAAATGTTGGCAAACGCATGGCGATTTTGCTGATTGAAAAAGGCAGCACTGAAGTCATTACGGCGCCTGTCATCAACGAAGAAATTGGCGGTGGCCGTGTACAGATTTCCGGCATGGCCAATGCTCAGGAAGCAACAGATATTTCATTGCTGCTGCGTGCGGGTGCACTAGCAGCGCCGATGGAAATCATCGAAGAGCGGACCGTTGGCCCAAGCATGGGTGAAGAGAATATCAAACGCGGGGTGCACTCTACACTGTGGGGGTTTGCCGCGATTGCCGTGATGATGATTGTGTATTACATGGTGTTTGGTGGCGTGTCAGTGATGGCCTTGGGCGTCAACCTGTTGTTGCTGGTGGCGATTCTTTCCATGCTGCAAGCCACACTCACCTTGCCTGGCCTGGCTGCGATTGCGCTGGCACTGGGCATGGCGATTGACGCCAACGTCCTGATTAACGAACGTATCCGTGAAGAGTTACGCAACGGCAACACGCCACAAGCCAGCATCCACGCTGGTTATGACCGCGCGTTTGACACCATTTTGGACTCCAACGTCACCACCCTGATTGCAGGCCTGGCACTGTTTATGTTCGGCACCGGTCCGATCAAAGGCTTTGCCGTGGTCCACGTGCTGGGTATTCTGACCTCTATGTTTAGTGCCGTGCTGGTTTCTCGCGCACTGGTGAATCTCTTGTATGGCTACCGCCGCAAGATTGAACGCCTGCGGATCGGCTAATCCCCGACCTGCCTGGACTAGAAACGCATTTAAGAGAACACATTATGGAATTATTCAGAATTAAAAAAGACATCCCGTTCATGAGTTACGGGCGTCTCACCACCTCTATCTCACTGATCACCTTCATACTGGCGATTTTCTTTCTGCTGCACCGCGGCCTCAATTATGGCGTGGATTTCACCGGGGGTACCGTGATGGAGGTACACTACCCGGCGGCGGCCAATATCGAGCAAATCCGCCAGGTCATGGATGCCGTTGGTTTGAAAGATGTCACTGTACAGAACTTTGGCTCCAGCCAGGATGTGCTGATCCGGCTGCCGGTGAAAAAAGAATTATCCATTGCCCAGCTCTCGGAAAAAATCTCAACCTCCCTCAAAGGCGCGGATGCTGGTGCTGAAATCCGCCGGGTGGAATCGGTCGGTTCTCAAGTCGGTGAAGAGCTGTATGAAAATGGCGCACTGGCCTTGCTGCTGGTGTGTGCTGGCATCATGGGCTACCTGGCCTTACGCTTTGAATGGCGCTTTGCCGTGGCAGCGATTATCGCCAACATGCACGACGTCATTATCATTTTGGGCTTCTTTGCCTTCTTCCAGTGGGAATTTAACCTCACGGTGCTGGCGGCGATCCTGGCCGTCCTGGGTTACTCAGTGAACGAATCTGTGGTGGTCTTTGACCGCGTGCGGGAAAACTTCAAAAAAATGCGTAAAGCCAGCGCAGTGCAAGTGATCGACAATGCGATTACCCGCACCATGTCACGCACCATCATCACCCACATGATGACGCAAACCATGGTCTGCTCCATGCTGTTTTTTGGTGGCGAAACCTTGCACAACTTCTCGCTGGCCTTAACCATCGGCATTCTATTCGGCATTTACTCTTCAGTACTGGTCGCTTGCCCGATTGCCATGTGGCTGGGCGTGAGCCGCGCCAACCTGATTGGCGACAGCGAGAAAAAGCATAAAGAAGACGAAGCCGTCCTTGCCCCCTAAGCCGCGGCCTAGTCCCGGTTTCCCTTGATTTTTAGCCACTGGTGAGTACACTAGTGGCTTCTTGTTTTTAACGTCACCCTCCTTGGACAATATCCCCTTAAGCTGGCAGATTAGCCTGCTACTGCTGTTGCTGTCTTTAACGGCATTTTTCTCCATTGCCGAAACCAGTTTGATGTCGCTCAACCGTTACCGTATGCGGCATCTGGCCAAAGAGGGTCACCGGGGCGCCAAACTGGCCAGCCGCCTGATTGCACAAACCGATAAAACCCTGGGCGCCATCCTGTTAGGCAACACCTTTTGTATTGTGGGTTCATCAACGCTGGAAGTCATTATTTCCGAGCGCTTGTTCGGCGAAGGCGACTATGTGCTCATGTTTGGCTCACTGGCGATCACCTTTGCCATTCTGGTCTTCAGTGAAATTTCACCCAAAGTGATTGCTGCTGCACATGCCGAAAAATTGGGATTCGCCAGCAGTTACCTGCTTTATCCCCTGTTATGGCTATTTACGCCCGTCGTCTGGTTTGTCAACCTGTTCGTCAAAGCGTTTCTCAAGCTACTGCACATCCGGGTCAATTTTGACGAACACACCCAAGCCGTGACCTCGGAAGAATTACGCAGTATTGTCAGTGATGCGGGCCAATATATCCCGTCGCAAAGCCGCACCATTTTGCTTAACTTGCTCGACCTGGAAGATATTATTGTCGACGATGCCATGACGGCGCATACCATGGTGGAGTTCATCGACCTGGACGATCCGGTGGAGCAAATCATGGAACAACTGGTGCGTAGCCACCATTCCAGGTTACCCGTGCGCCAGGGGGATCATGAAGACATTGTCGGCATCTTACATGTGCGCAAAGTCCTGCCGCTCCTGCGCGACTTCCATACCGGCCAGACGCCGACTAAAGCACTGCTACAAGCCGCGATGAGCCTGCCCTACTACATTCCTTCTGGCACACCGCTGTATACGCAATTGCAGCAGTTCCAGAAGCACCATGAACGCATCGCGCTGGTCGTGGACGAGTATGGTGAATTTAAAGGCTTGCTCACGCTGGAAGATATCCTGGAAGAGGTCGTTGGTGAATTCACCACGCAATCCCCGGAACAAGAGCGCCACTTTCACCAACATGAAGATGGCAGTTGGCTGGTCGACGGCAGCAGCCTGTTGCGCGACCTTAACCGCAAATTGAAACTCTCATTACCCACCGATGGTCCACGTACTTTGAATGGACTGATTCTGGAGCACTTTGAGGATATCCCCGAGCCAAATACCAGTTTCAAGATTGGCGATCATCGGCTCGAAATTCTGGAAGCGCAGGACCGTATCGTCAAGCGCGTCAAAATTTATCTTTAAAACACGGATAACTTCCGTATTCAGCACTTGAATTTTTTAATACAAGGCGCAAAATAAGTCCTAACACAGGTATACGAAACTATGGTACGACCCAAGCGTGATAGTGATTTGGCGGTAGCCCCGCAAATCGCCAAGCCTAAACCTCCCGAACTATTTAAGGTGTTGTTACTGAATGATGACTACACCCCAATGGAATTTGTGGTGGCGGTGATTGAACGTTTTTTTAGCAAAACGCGCGAACAAGCCACACAAATTATGCTCAAAGTACATACCGAGGGCGTAGGGGTGTGTGGGGTATACCCGCAGGATATTGCAGAAACCAAAATGCATCAGGTGCTGGAATCGGCAAGAGAAGCGCAACATCCGCTGCAATGCGTGATTGAAGCGGCGTAAGACAGCAATAAGCATCGCAAGAATATCGGGCAAATCCGCTGACATTCTTAAGCTTAGAAGTCTAGGCACCGGTGGTAGCATGTGAATACATGGTTTCATTTAGTTTGACTCATTTAAACTTGAGCAAATAGTACGATTGGGGCATTGAATTTTTTTGAAAAAAGCACGATAACAAGAAAACAAATCGTTTTTGACAGTTTGCAGGGTTGCTATTGTGAATCCGGCGTTTTTTGTAGTGTAGTGTATTAAGGAAAGTCATCATGATTGCTCAAGAACTTGAAGTTAGCCTGCACATGGCTTTTATGGACGCGAGACAAAAGCGTCACGAATTGATTACGGTTGAGCATCTGTTATTGGCTATGTTAGATAACCCGACAGCCGCTGAAGTCTTGCGCGCTTGCGGTGCCAAATTTGATACCCTGCGTAGCGAACTTACCCAATATATCGAAGAGCATACGCCCACCGTTGCCGGTAGCGATGAGGTAGATACACAGCCTACCCTGGGCTTCCAGCGCGTGATTCAGCGCGCCATGCTACATGTCCAATCGTCAGGCAAGAAAGAAGTGACCGGTGCCAATGTGCTGGTCGCCATCTACGGCGAGAAAGATTCTCATGCAGTATTTTTCCTGCACCAACAAGGCGTCACCCGTTTAGACGTGGTGAACTTCATTTCGCATGGCGTGGCAAAAATCCAGGAAAACGAGCCCAAATCCAGTAGCACTGAGCAGGAAACCGAAGGTGAAAGCGTCAGCACCGGCGCCTTGGAAAACTTCACGCTGAACCTCAATGCACAAGTCGTTGCGGGCAAAATTGATCCGCTGATTGGCCGTGGCCTGGAGCTTGAACGCGTCATCCAGACGCTGTGCCGCCGCCGCAAAAACAACCCACTGTTAGTGGGTGAGGCTGGCGTAGGTAAAACCGCCATTGCAGAAGGCTTGGCTTCCCGCATCGTCAATAAGGAAATTCCGGAAGTCCTGGAAAATGCCACAGTGTACTCGCTCGACATGGGTGCGCTGCTCGCCGGCACCAAATACCGTGGTGACTTTGAACAACGCTTGAAAGCGGTTATGAAACAACTGGCCGAAAAGCCGGATGCCATTTTGTTTATTGACGAAATTCATACCTTGATTGGTGCGGGCTCAGCCAGTGGCGGTACGCTGGATGCCAGCAATCTGCTGAAACCAGCGCTCTCCAATGGCTCACTCAAGTGCATAGGCGCCACTACTTACCAGGAGTATCGCGGTATCTTTGAAAAAGACCACGCATTGTCACGCCGCTTCCAAAAGATCGACGTGCAAGAGCCGAGTGTGGCTGAGACCATTGAGATTCTGAAAGGCCTGAAAACCAAATTTGAAGAGCATCACAGCGTGAAATACAGTGCCAGCGCACTGACGGTCGCCGCTGAGTTGTCAGCCAAATATATTAATGATCGTCATCTGCCAGATAAGGCGATTGATGTGATTGATGAAGCCGGGGCTGCGCAGCGCATCCTGCCTAAGAGCAAGCAGAAAAAAGTTATTGGCAACAAAGAGATTGAAGAGATCATTGCCAAAATTGCACGCATTCCACCCAAAAACATTTCCAGCGACGACCGCAATGCGCTTAAAACACTGGAACGTGACCTTAAAGCCGTCGTGTTTGGTCAAGACAAGGCGATTGAAGTCCTGTCTTCTGCGGTTAAAATGGCGCGCAGCGGCTTGGGCAATGGCAACAAACCGATCGGTAGCTTCCTGTTTGCGGGCCCGACTGGTGTCGGCAAAACCGAGGTGGCAAAACAATTGGCCTACATTCTTGGGATTGAATTGCTACGCTTTGACATGTCCGAATACATGGAGCGTCATGCCGTTTCACGACTGATTGGTGCGCCTCCGGGTTATGTTGGTTTTGATCAGGGCGGCTTACTCACCGAGGCTGTGACAAAACAGCCATATTGCGTCTTGTTGCTGGACGAAATTGAAAAAGCGCATCCGGATATTTTCAATATCCTGCTGCAAGTCATGGACCACGGCACACTGACCGACAATAATGGCCGCAAAGCAGATTTCCGCAATGTGACCATCATCATGACCACCAATGCCGGGGCAGAAAGCATGTCCAAAGCCAGCATCGGCTTTACCAACAGCAAGGATAGTACTGACGAAGCCGCGGATCTCAAACGCTTGTTCAGTCCTGAGTTCCGTAACCGCCTGGATGCGACGGTGTCCTTCAGCGCATTGAACCAGGAAGTGATTCTGCGCGTGGTAGACAAGTTCCTGATGCAGCTTGAAGATCAGTTGCATGAGAAAAAAGTCGATGTCACTTTCAGCGAGGAGCTCAAAGCCTATCTGGGTAGAAAAGGCTTTGATCCATTAATGGGCGCACGTCCAATGGCACGCCTGATCCAAGACACCATCCGCAAAGCACTTGCTGACGAATTGCTCTTTGGTCGCTTAAGTGACGGTGGTCATGTCCATATCGACATTGATGACCATGACCAAATCCAGTTGATTTTCAAAGAAGAAACGGTCTCAGCCTGATTTAAGGTTGAACTTTCAGCCTACCAAGACCCTCAATTCCAAGGTCTTGGTAGGCTTTTGTATTTAATGTTCGGCAAAGCCTATACACCAATCAATGGGCGGCCCTAGCGACACGGGACTACTGCACAACTTTGGTGCAGTCTTTTTTTGTAAAGCATACGTAATATCTGCGTTGTAACCAGGCACTGCTACAGGCAAGCCTAAAATCAATATGTTAGCGATAACAAAAATGCTGGTATAGTTATTGCTATCAATGTATTGCCTGACAGATCCGATTTTGTACATGCAAAAGATTTTTTATTTACTTCATCTATTGTGTTTATTGTTTGCCTTGCAAACAACCGCTGCCGAACCGGCGGCGACCACAACCCTGCTCGAAACCGGCTTGCTTGATGCTGCAAGTATTACGGTCACGACCTTGTCTAATGCGGCCGATGACGCCTTATCGGCAGACTTTGGCGAGGTCAGCAATTCGATAGACATGCTGGAAATTGCCGAAATCGACATTGATAAAATCTTGCTCCCTGGCTTTAGCTATCCCTTGCATAAAACTCAGTTCAATCCGCCTGAACACCTGTCCTCTTCCTATCATCTGCTTTTACCCGCCTTGCTAGACCGGCCTCCGCAATCTGTTTAAAGACGTCGTGCCTGCGCAAATCATTACGATTTGACGCAGGCGTCATATGTATTCCCAGGGTGCTGTCAACAGCCCCCTGCTATGAGGATCATTATGTTGTCTTGTATTCGTTGGCGAACCTTATGTTGGCTAGGATGGCTGTGTAGCCTGCCTGTCCTCGCACTGGCCGAGGGCCAAACTTTTGACCTGCAAATGCTGCTGGACAAAGCCGTTGCAGAAAACCCTTCAATTGCTGTGAGCAAAGCGCAAACGGCGGCGGCGGCTGCCGGAATTACCGTGTCGCGCTCTTACTATAATCCGGATCTAGAGATCATGACAGGTCCATCCAGAGCCCGTCATATAGATCAGCGCTCGCGTCAAAATTACGGCATTACAATCACCCAACCATTGGACTTTTTGAGTACGCGTGCGTCGCGGCGCGAGTATGCAGAACAGCAGTTCAATTACGCCGAAAAAGGCATCCATACCACCAGCTTTGATCTGCGTAACCAGATTAAGGCGGCTTATTTGAATGTCCTGCTTAGGCAGCAAATTATGGAAATGTTGGGGGCAAACCTGACCTTGCTGCAACAAGTACAAAGCCGGGTGAAACGCAAAGTCGAGATCGGCGAAGCCGCACGATACGAGCTGATTAAGGCGGATACTGAAGTGCTGGCGACTGAGCGTGACTATGCCAGTGCACAAACCAGAATTGATGAAGCCAAGGCGATATTGCATGGCATGATAGGCAATATGCCGGATTCGTTTGAGATCAAGCGTCAGTTACCGACCATCTCTAGCCTGCCCGATATCACTGAGTTAAGACGTTCGGCTGAGAACAATCCTTACCTACAGCAGCTACTGAGCGCCAGGGATAGTGCGGAAGCCAAACTCAAACTGGAGCAGTCATTGCGCTTCCCTGGAGTAACTTTGAAGTCAGATTTCACACAAGACCCTGACCTCAATACCTTTAGACTAGGCGTAGTTGTCCCCTTACCGGTGTGGAACCGCCGCGAAGGCCAGATTGCACAAGCCGCCGCCGGGATTGAAGAAGCGAATGCCAATATCAAGCAGCAACAATTGCTGCTGCGTAAGGAAATCGACAGTGCTTACCAACGCACGGTGATTGCCAGCAACCAGCTAAAAGTGTTTGAAAACGGGCTGTTGCAACAATCACAGGCGACGTTGAGTCGCGCTGAAGCCGCTTATAAGTTCGGAGAACGCGGCATCCTGGAATACCTGGATGCGCAACGCGTCAATCGTGAAGTCAAACGGGACTACCTGATTGCCAAATTCGATTATTTTTTCAGTGTCTTGCAAATCGAACGTTTCATCGGTTCCGATTTGGTACAACCTTAAGGGGATGGTCATGTCTCGTGTATTATTTTCAACCTTGCTGGCAGCTGCATTGGCTGTGATGTGTTCAGCGTGCTCAGAAAAACCTGCGCCGGTTGCAGAAAAAAAAGAAGTGGTCGATCCTAGCCTGGTTAGCCTGACCAAAGAGTTACAAGCCAATATCAAAACCGGCCCGGTAACCGAAATCCAATTTGTCGATACCTTACGCATCCCTGGCCGCATCCAGGTCGATGAGCAATATGAGTCCCGTGCAGGGGCCTCCATTACCGGCCGTATCAGTACGCTGGATGTCAATTTGGGGGACGAAGTCAAGGCAGGTCAACGGCTGGCGACCATCAAAAGTACAGAACTGGCGCAGTATCAATTGAGCTACATTAAAGCCAGCCAGCAAATGCAATTGCATAGAAAAGCCGTGGACCGTGCCCAACAATTGCTTGAAGCAGATGTGATTAGCCCGGCAGAATTGCAACGCCGCGAGGGTGAACTCAATGCCGCCAATGCCGAAGTGAATGCGGCACGCGACCAATTGCTGGTGCTGGGGATGGCACCGAATGCCATTGCACAGCTGGGGCTGGCCAATAGCGGCATGTCTACCAGCCAGGTCAACTCAAAAATCACCGGTACAGTGATTGCGCGTAATGCCAGGCTGGGGCAAGTGGTTGCCCCAGCGGAAGAGTTATTTGTGATTGCAGACTTATCCCATGTCTGGGCGGTGGCAGAGATCCCCGAACAGCAAATTGCACATATCAGTGAAGGCCAAACCATTAATATTGAAGTCCCGGCACTGGATGATGCCGAACTTACCGGCACGCTGGCTTTTGTGGGCGATATCGTCAACCCGGCCACCCGCACGGTGATGGCGCGTGCCAACATTAACAACGCCAAGATGCTGTTGAAGCCCGACATGCTGATCACCATCCTGCTTGAAGCCAAGCCGGAAAAAGTGGTCGCGGTACCGGCCACTGCCGTCGTGCGTGAAAACAATGCTGACCATGTGTTTGTGCAAACCCTAAAACCGACCCAATATAAACTGCTGCCGGTCACCCTGGGTAGAACCTATCAGGGCAACCGGGAAGTCTTGCAGGGCCTGCAACCGGGCGATCAAATCGTGCTGGATGGCGCTTTCCACGTCAATAACGAGCGTAAGCGCAAAGAAATGGAGTAAGGCATGATTGAGTCATTAATCCGCAGTGCGCTCAAGCAGCGCCTGATTGTATTGGTACTGGCCGTCGCATTGATTGTGGCAGGCTTGTTTGCGGTTAAAAAATTGTCGGTGGATGCTTTCCCAGATGTGACCAATGTCCAGGTCATGATCGCCACCCAAGCTACGGGCAAATCGCCCGAAGAAGTTGAACGTTTTATTACCGTCCCATTGGAAATTGCCATGACCGGCCTGCCCGGTCTGACAGAAATGCGGTCAGTCAACAAAAACGCCCTATCGCTGATCACTTTGGTGTTTACCGACAACACCGATGTGTATTTCGCACGGCAACTGGTGATGGAGCGCCTGATGGAAGTCATGGAACGGATGCCTGTAGGTGTCACGCCCATCCTGGGCCCCGTCTCTACCGGCTTGGGTGAAGTCTATCAATTTACCCTAGACAAACCTAGCGATGGCAAGCAAGCGCTGACGCGGGAAGACCTGACAGAAAGACGTGCCATCCAGGATTGGGTCGTGCGCCCATTGCTGCGGGGGATTCCTGGTGTGGCCGAAATCAACTCGCAAGGCGGCTATGTCAAACAGTACCAGGTATTGGTGAATCCAGACCGGATGACGCATTTTTCGATCAAGCTTAAAGATGTCTACGAAGCGCTGGCTCGGAACAATGCCAACAGTGGCGGTGGTATCCTGCCACACTATGCCGAGCAATACCTGATCCGCGGTGTGGGCCTGGTACAAAACCTGGACGATATCCGCAACATGGTACTTAAGGAAGAAAACGGCATCCCCGTCTATATCCGTGATGTCGCTGAAGTGACCATCGGCCATGAGGTGCGTGTCGGCGTCGTTTTGAAAAATGGCGACACCGAATCTGTGGGCGGCATTGTCATCATGATGCGTGGCGGTAATGCCAAAGAGGTCGTCAGCCGGATCAAGGCGCGGGTCGAAGAAATCAACAGTAAAGGCATGCTGCCACATGGCCTGCAGATTGTGCCCTACTACGACCGAAGTGAGTTGGTTGATGCAGCGCTACACACTGTCACCAAAGTGCTGATTGAAGGCATTATCCTGGTGATTGTGATTCTGTTCTTGTTCCTGGGCGACGTACGCTCCAGCCTGATTGTCGTGGGCACCTTGGTGCTGACGCCGCTGATTACCTTTATGGTGATGAACCACTATGGCATTTCTGCCAACCTGATGTCCCTAGGTGGTCTGGCGATTGCAATTGGCTTGATGGTCGATGGCTCGGTGGTGGTGGTGGAGAATGCCTTTCACCATTTGGGGCATCGCAAGGAGGAGAGCAAAATCCGTGTCGTCCTCGAGGCTGCCAGTGAGGTAGCAACACCGGTCTTATTTGGCGTAGGTATCATTATTCTGGTGTTCCTGCCATTAATGACATTGGAAGGCATGGAGGGCAAAATGTTTGCGCCACTGGCCTACACGATTGCCATTGCCCTGTTTGTCTCCCTGGTCTTGTCACTGACGATGACGCCTGCGCTCTGCTCTTATGTGTTAAAAGGAGGAAGCGGCGAAGACACCAAGCTAATACAGACGATCAAAAAACCTTATTTATCAGCCTTAAACTGGGTACTCAATAACGAGAAAAAAACCATTACTTTCTCGGCGCTGTTGTTTGTTGGCACGATTTGCTTATTCCCTTTCCTGGGCACCTCGTTTATCCCAGAAATGAAAGAAGGCTCGATTGTGCCGGGCATTAACCGGGTGCCGAATATCTCGCTGGAAGAGTCCATGAAAATGGAAAACAAGGCGATGAAGCTGATTATGGAACAAGTGCCAGGCGTCAAATCCGCCATCTCAGGGCTGGGTCGCGGTGAAAGTCCGGCCGACGCGCAGGCACAAAACGAATCGACCCCGATTATCAGCCTGAAACCCCGTGAAGAATGGCCTGCAGGCTGGAACCAGGATGACATCGCGGAAAAAATGCGTCAAGTACTTGAAAAGTATCTTCCAGGGGTACAGATCATCATGGCACAACCGATTTCTGATCGTGTGGATGAGTTATTGACCGGGGTACGGGCCGATGTTGCAGTCAAGATTTTCGGTGAAGACCTGGATACCTTGAAGCAGAAAGCTGACGAAATCGCCAGGATTGCCGGGACAGTGAAAGGCGCCACAGAAATCAAGGTCGAGAAAGTCTCCGGGCAACAATACCTGAATATTACGATAGACCGTCAGGCAATTGCCCGTCATGGCATTAATACTGCCGATGTTCACGATATCGTTGAAACAGCGATTGGCGGCAAGATCGCCACCGAGATTTTTGAAGGTCAACGCCGGTTTTCTGCCGCGGTGCGCTATCCAGAATCTTTCCGTGATAATGAAGAAGCCATCCGCAACATTATGTTGACCTCCCCTAACGGCTCGCGTGTGGCGCTGGACGATGTGGCCGATATTGAAGTGAAGGATGGTCCGGCGCAGATCAGCCGCGAGCTGGCAAAGCGCCGTATTGTGATTGGCGTCAATGTGAAAGACCGAGACCTGGGGGGCTTCGTAGCGGAGTTGCAACAAGTGCTGAACCAGCGTCTGCAGTTGCCCGATGGCTATTATCTCGAATACGGGGGCCAGTTCCAGAACATGGAGCGCGCCATGGGTCACCTGATGATCATTATCCCAGTGACGATTGCGGCGATTTTCTTCCTGCTGTTCCTGCTGTTCCAGTCGTTGCGCTTTGCCACCATGATTATTTTGGTGTTGCCATTTGCCTCGATTGGCGGCGTGATTGCCTTATTTGTCACCGGCGAATATTTATCCGTACCCGCTTCTGTCGGATTTATTGCACTGTGGGGAATTGCCGTGCTCAATGCCGTGGTACTGGTGTCATATATCCGCACCTTGCGCGAGGAAGGCCTGAGTCAGCTTGAAGCCATTCGTAAGGGTTGTGCACAGCGGTTCCGGCCGGTGATGATGACCGCCACGGTAGCCATGCTGGGCCTGGTGCCGTTCTTGTTCGCTACCGGCCCTGGCTCAGAAGTACAGCGGCCATTGGCCATCGTCGTTATCGGGGGGTTGATCACATCTACCTTGTTGACGCTGATTGTAGTCCCGACCTTGTACCGTAAGTTTGAAGAAAGCAAAATAGAGGCATAATCCCCGCCTACACTAACGGCGTAAAATATTCAGGATGACTGTTTATGAAAGAAATCAAAGCGGTTGTACAACCGGCAAGGCTACCTAAAATCCGTTCAGCCTTACGCAACATCAAGGGCTTTCCTGGGATGTCTGTCAGCAAGATTGAAGGCTGCGGTCCTTATCTGCAAAAGCCGAGTGTTGGCGTACGTGAAGAGCTGACGGATTACAGCCCCAAAGTGTATCTTTATATGGTGGTGCCGGACGATTTGGTGGAAGGTGTATTACAGACCATTGTCGAAGTGGCCCATACCGGCAATGTGGGCGATGGCATTGTCTGGGTGACGCCGGTGGAGCGTATGATTCGGCTTTCAGAGCAAATCATGGTCATAGACTAAGTCACTGCTATAAAGCGCGCCAATCGAGTCCTTCCTGCTGATGGGCAATGCCTATCCAGTCACTGGCGCAATGCAAGACCTCACTCAACGCCTGCCTGGCCAAGGCAGGCGTATTATTTTTCTCGCTTAAATGCGCAGCAACCAGATGTTTGAGACGGCGGTTATCCAACTGAGCTAATAGCTGGGCACTGGATTGATTATCCAGGTGCCCCAACCAGCCGCCTACCCGTTTTTTAAGCGATTGCGCATACGGCCCGGTACGCAACATCTCCAGGTCATGATTGCATTCAAGCAACAAGCCATCACAGGCCTGTAGCATCGCCACAATATGCGGCGTGACACTGCCAACATCGGTGAGCACGCCGAACTTGTGTGCGCCATCCGTAAATACAAATTGTGCGGGCTCGCGCGCATCATGGGGGACGGGATAAGGATGCACCTCAATGTCCCGCAGCGCAAACGGAGTATGGGCATCAATCAAATGTAGCTTGACTGGCTGGCTAGGCAGATAGCGTTCACACATCCGATAAGTGCCATGGGTTAGCCAAACCGGGATCTGGTAGCGGGCCGCCAGTTTAAATACCCCACGCGCATGGTCATCATGCTCATGCGTGACCAGGATGCCGGTTAGCTGCTCCGGGAGCAAGTTTAAGCGGGCCAAACGTTGTACGGTTTCTTTGACACTAAAGCCGCAGTCAAGCAAAAGCCGGGTTTCCCCGGCTTCTACCAGCGTGGCATTGCCTGCGCTGCCACTGCCCAATGATGCAAATCGCACAACCGGTCCCGCTTATTTCAATTGATCATACAAGAGCGAAATAATACGGTTTGCCGTCGTAGAAGTATTGCGTTTGTTTTCCGGCGTCAACACATAGACATCGGTGGTGTCATCCGCATTTTCCAGTACCTGGATATGGTACTGTTTGCTCGCTTTGTCCCCGTCAGAAGTGCCTTTCCAAAATTTGGTTTTATCGCCTTTTACTTCTGCTGGCGTCGCGGCCTTCTCGTCGTCATCACTGCTCCAGAATTTAAGACGCTCCAGCAAGCCTTTCTTCTGCTTGATCGGATCCTCGGCATCGGTATCAGCATAACGCACATAAAAAATCCCTTCAGAGCGGTTTTTATCCTCGGTGACAAAGCCAATCCGGTCCAGGGCAAGGCCCACACGGCGCCAAGCGCGGTCAAAGGGCTCGTTCAATTTAAGGGTCACACTCTGGTCGGCTTCTTTCACCACATCCGCGCGCTTATCAGAAGCTGCCTGGGTCATGACCTGATCCGCTTTTTGTTCATCCAGGCCAAGTTTTACCATCATACGACGCAGTAATTCTGCATCCAGATCCGCATCAAACTCTTTGCCGGCATTGTTTTTGTTGTCTGCCGCATTCGGTCTGTAGCCGGTATCAATCACACCCAACTGCGTAGTGACATAGTTTTTACCATCATCGGGTGCGCCAGCGACTGTACGGTGTGTCATGTAAATCTCGGTGGTGCCTTCTTTTTCACCCCGCTCCAGACGGGTACGGAACTTACGTCTATCGGCAAACCCTGAGAGTTTATCCAGCCAGGCATCGAACTTTTCGCCATAGCCACGATTGTCTTCTTTTGGCTTAATCGCATCCGACTGCAACCATTCGGTTTCGATCACGCCGATTTCAGGATTTTCAACTCGCACGGCAAAGCCTTGGTCTAGCCAGAAATCACGGACTACCGGCCAGATTTTTTCTGGCGGCGCATTGACCACCAACCAGCGCTGGGAGCCGGCTTTGACCATACGCACATTTTTCATATCTGCCAGTACGGGCTGTGGACCATTCTGCTCCTGGGCCTCCTGGTTTTGGCTATACGCTGAATAACTGGTCGCCCCTGGCACGTTGTAAGTGCTGCTGGTACGCACCGCGGTCAGGTCAGGCGGCACCTCAAGCGGCTTGGAGCGGTTGGCCCCTTTGTAGTCTGAACTGTTATTGATAAACGGGATGGAATCGCAGGCGGCTAACACAGTCACCAGACTGAACAGCACTGCGCGTTGTAACCATACATGACTCATGTGTTTCACTTGCCTTATCCTAAAATTAGTGTTTGCGCGCTCACGCAGCCGCAATGCCGGCCTGTTGCATGGCGTGACGCAATACTGGGTGATACTGGCTGGACAAATTGACCAGCGGCAGACGGATGCCAGTACCAATCATGCCCATTTGTTGCAGTACCCATTTCACGGGGATCGGGTTTGCCTCAACAAACAGCTTCTGGTGCAAGGCAAACAACTTGGCATTGGCCGCTTTGGCAGCAGCCAGATTGCCACTCAACGCCTGCGCGCACATCTCGTGCATCAACTGCGGTGCCACATTGGCAGTGACTGAGATCACACCCTTACCACCCAACAACATCAGGGCCAGCGCAGTTGCATCATCACCACTGTAAACTGCAAACTCGGCCGGGGCACGCAGCAACAAATCCGTCCCGCGTTCTATGCCGCCGGTCGCATCTTTAATCCCCACAATATTGCGGACTTGCGCCAGCCGTAACACCGTGTCATTGGTCAAGTCGCAGCCGGTACGGCCAGGCACATTATATAAAATCTGCGGGATATCCACTGCCTCGGCAATGGCTTTAAAATGTTGGTACAAGCCCTCTTGCGAAGGCTTATTGTAGTAAGGCGCGACCAGCAGACAGGCATCTGCGCCCAGGCTCTTGGCTTTGGCAGTCAAGGCGATCGCTTCAGCGGTAGAATTGGCCCCCGTGCCCGCAATCACGGGGATACGTTTGGCAACATAATCCACTGTCGTTTTAATCAGCAGGCAATGCTCGTCTACATCCACCGTCGGTGATTCACCGGTCGTACCGACAATCACAATGCCATCGGTACCAGCATCGACATGAAAGTCGATCAGCTTTTTGAGTGCGTCCAGATCCAAACGACCATCTTCAAACATCGGGGTCACAATTGCGACCAAACTGCCCGTCAACATACCTAACGCCATTCAATAATAAAGCGAATATTTTAACTGATTATGCGCATGAACGCCAAAGAACCGCTTGTAACGGTTTTGTGACCCGGCCATGCTGCGAGCATGCCAGATTTTAATCAACCTCCTACTGCATAAACACCGGGCTGAAGCCCGCTTTCAGTTATAATCAGGCCATCCGGATCAACGCTCTATCATGCTTCATGCAGCCCTCCGCAAACCTCCCAGTTGATGCACCCGCAGGCACTGCCGCTTCGTCGGATAATGAATCCTTGGTTGCACAATTGGTTGCACAAATTGACGCCGTGCTACCACAGACCCAATGCGGCCAATGTGGTTATGCGGGTTGCTGGCCCTATGCCGAGGCGCTCGCCCGCGGCGAGGCAGCGATCAACCAATGCCCGCCCGGAGGCGATGCGGGGATTCATGCGCTGGCTAACTTGCTGCGGCAACCCTATCAGCCGCTCAATCCTGCGCATGGCGTGACAAAAGGCAAAATAGTCGCTGTGATTGATGAAGCGCACTGCATCGGTTGTACGCTGTGTATTCAGGCCTGCCCGGTGGATGCCATCGTCGGCGCATCCAAGCAAATGCATACCGTCATCCAGCAAGAATGCACAGGCTGTGAGCTATGCCTGCCACCCTGCCCGGTGGACTGCATCCAGTTGCAAGCCATCCCGGGCCGCGAAATGGCAATGTCTGCCACAGAATCCGAGCTTGCCAGACGCCGCCATCAGCACCGGCTCAAACGGCTAGCGCTTGAAAACAATACAACAACCCACACTTTAAACAAAGATCCGGCACCGCAGTCCGCCGTCAGCGGCACTGCTCCGTCACCGACAGAAGCCATCAAGCAGGCGGCAATTGCAGCAGCACTGTCGCGGATCCAATCCAGCAAGCAGGTTAAGGCTGGCAAACCATGATTGAACCCCTGTTATGAATGCTCAAAAAAGACTGGCCATTTTTGAAAGACTGGCCAAAGCCATCCCCAATCCAACCACTGAACTCGAGCACAGCTCGACCTTCGAGTTACTGATTGCCGTGATTTTGTCTGCCCAAGCGACGGACAAAGGCGTGAATATTGCCACGCGAAAGCTGTTCAAGGTCGCCAATACGCCCGCAGCGATTCTCGCGCTGGGGGTAGAAGGCCTGGAAAGTTATATTAAGACCATAGGCTTGTATCACGCCAAAGCACAAAATGTCCTCAAATGCTGCGAGCAGTTATTGCGCTTGCACCAGGGCGAAGTGCCTAATACCCGCGAAGCGCTGGAAGCCCTCGCTGGCGTTGGCCGCAAAACAGCCAATGTGATCCTGAATACGGCATTTGGCCAACCTACCATTGCCGTGGATACCCATTTATTCCGCGTTGGCAACCGCACCAAATTGGCCACAGGCAAAAATGTGCTCGAGGTAGAGCAACGTTTTTTAAGCACGACCCCCAAGGCGTTTCTCAAAGATGCGCATCATTTGCTGATTCTGCATGGCCGCTACACCTGCACGGCGCGCACCCCCAAATGCGGCGAGTGCTGTATTGCAGATTTATGTGAATTTCACGACAAACAGATACAGCCGGTTGCCCCACCGGCAGGAGTTTAGCCATGGCCTTGTTTAATCCCAGCCGCGATGAAGTGAGGCAGTTTTTCTTTGATGCCTGGGCAAAATTCAAACAACAGCAAGGCTTAACTGAGCTGGAGAAAATGGCTGTGGGCATCATACATATGCATCCTGAATACCACGAGATGCTTGACCGGCCAGAACAGTACCTGCAGCAGGCTTATTACCCTGAAATGGGGGAAACCAATCCGTTTTTGCACATGAGTTTGCATTTGTCCATCCAGGAACAAATCAGCATCAACCAGCCCATCGGCATCACGCAGGCCTACGGCAAACTTTGCACCCGCTTTCAGGAGGAGCACGCCGCCCAGCACGCCTTGCTCGAATGTCTGGCTGAAACCATCTGGCTGGCGCAACGTAATCAGACCGGGCTCGATGCTGCGCATTATTTACAGTTGATAGAACAGCGCGCCGAGATGCCGCCCAGTCAATAGGCCCTCGTGCCTGGCGCAGCATGGAGTCACTGGCGCAGCAAGAAGTAAGTTGAATCACTTATTAAATCCCATGCGGATTTGTGCGAGCATGACTGCATTACTCAATCTTCATACTTTTATGCGATGAAACTACTCTCAGTCAATGCAGCCATGCCGCAAACCGTGCACATCAACGGCAAAGCTGTTCTCACTGGCATTAATAAAACTCCACTTGCAGGGAAAGTGACTGTACAGGCCTTGGGCTTGGCTGGGGATGGCCAGGCGGATTTAACGGTGCATGGTGGCGAATACCAGGCACTGTATGCCTACCCAATTGAACACTATGCCCATTGGCAAAACCGTTTGCAAACATCCACACTGCCTTACGGGACCTTTGGTGAAAACCTGACGATAGAAGGGCTGCTCGAAAGCGAGGTCTGCGTAGGTGATCTCCTGCAAATAGGGGAGGAAGTACAGCTGCAAGTCACCATGCCACGTATTCCGTGTTTTAAGTTTGGCCATAAAGTTGGCAAGCCCGATATCCTGGACGAGTTTTTGCGCAGTGGTTTTAGCGGGTTTTATTTGCGGGTAGTCAAAACCGGGCAAATTCAGGCCGGTGACGAAATCAAGATTTTGCAGCACGATACCCATGGCATTAGCATACGGACGGCCCTCGGACTGCAAAAACTGGACGAAGGCGACCATGCGCTCCTGCAAAAAGCTTTACAGGTACCTTCTTTGCCGCCTTTGCTGCGCAAAGTCTATTCAGAACGGCTGTCACGCATGGCGGGATGACCGCCCAGATCCGCGTGCCTGCCGCTGGTCTGCACGTCCACTATTCCCCCTCCTTTGAATCTATGATTCAATAGCCGCCATGAAACCGAATCCGCATGACTGGCTCAATGAACATGGCGACTATCTTTACCGGTTTGCCCTCGCCCGCTTGCGCGACAGTCATCAAGCTGAAGATGTCGTGCAAGAAACCTTGCTCGCAGCAATCAAAAACCCTAACTTTGCCGAGCACTCCAGTCCACGCACTTGGTTAACAGGCATCCTCAAGCATAAAATCATCGATTGCATGCGCAAACAATTGCGTGAAGTGCCCGCTTCGGAACTCATGAGCGAAGAAGATGCCAATATGGATGAGTTTTTTGATGACACCGGACATTGGGCAGAAAAACCGCAGGCCTGGGACCTGCCCCAGCAAGCCTTGCAACAAAGCCAATTTCTGGCAATTTTGCAACAATGCATGGAACGCTTGCCACAAAAACTGGCAGCAATTTTTACCATGCGTGAAGTCGACGACATGGACAATGACGAAATTTGTAAGGAACTCGAGATCACCACGACCAATGCTTGGGTCATGCTATATCGTGCCCGCATGGGTTTGCGTAAATGTCTTGAAATGAACTGGTAACTTCGGGTGGCACAGGAAAAGAAATGTTGAATTGCAAACAAACCAGCCTGCTGGTGTCGCAATCACTGGACCGTCCACTCACTTGGCGTGAACGATGGGCCGTGAGGGCGCATTTACTGATTTGCGTCTATTGCAGGCGCTTTAAGCAGCAACTGCTGTGGATTCGCAGGCAGTTATCCCACTGGCAGCAACGGGTGACTGAAGATCAGTCACTTGGGTTATCCTCGGTAGCCAAAGAACGAATCACACAACAACTGGACAAATTTCACTAATATCCGCTTTAACTAAATGTCCGCTTTAAAATCCATTCAAGAAGGAAACCCTATGAAAAAGCATCAGGTAACGTTAATGACAGGCGCGGTAGCATTGTCGATTGCTGCAGCTGTCGCGCATGCCGCGGCCAACCCCTTTGAAATCAAAACACTGGATCAAGGCTATCAGCTGGCAGATGCATCCGCCAGCAAAGCCAAAGAAGGAAAATGTGCCAACGGCAAATGCGGCGCACAGATGAAAAAGATGAAAGAAGGCAGTGGCTCTACCGAGAAAATGAAAGACGGTTCCTGCCACCACACGAAGAGCAAAGAAGGCAGCTGCTCCGCAGAAAAAATGAAGGAAGGGAGCTGTTCTGCAGAGAAGATGAAAGAGGGTAGCTGCCACGCCAGCAAACCCTGATTGCGGCGGTTAACATGGCGTTACGCAGTGAGATTCAGGGGGCTGGCTTGGGGCTCAAACGTGAGCTGATTGCTGCGTTGATGCAGCAACAGGATGAGTCCCTGCTTAAATCTCTGAATTTTGTGGAGCTTGCCCCTGAAAACTGGTTACAGGCGGGCGGCAAATACGCCGTAGAACTGGACTGGTTTGCGCAACGCTATCCTATTGTTTGCCATGGCTTGTGCTTATCCCTGGGCGGACCCGACCCACTCAATGTGGGCTTCCTCAAACAGGTCAAACAGTTTTTGCGGGATTTTGAGATCCCGCTTTATACCGAGCACCTGAGTTATTGCAGCGATCTGAGCAATGGCTATATTTATGACTTATTACCTCTCCCCTTCACGCAAGAAGCGGTGAAATATGTGGCGCAACGCATCCGGCAAACGCAAGAGATCCTGGAGCAGCGCATCGCCATTGAAAATACCTCTTTTTATGTGGCGGCGCCGATTTCAGAAATGGATGAAATCAGCTTTATCAATGCCGTCCTGACCGAGGCGGATTGCGACCTGCACCTGGATATCAACAATGTGTATGTGAACAGCGTCAACTTTCACTTTGACCCATATCGCTTCCTGGATCAGGTCCCGGCCAAACGGGTAGTGTACGGCCACCTGGCCGGACACTGGCAAGCGCAAGCCGACCTGCTGGTCGATACGCATGGTGAAGCAGTCATTGAACCGGTCTGGCAATTACTGGATTACGCCTATCAGCACCTGGGCGTATTCCCGACCTTGCTGGAGCGCGACAGCAATATTCCGGCGCTGGCCGAAGTGCTTACTGAAGTAGACAGGATTGCGCAATTGCAGCAACCGCACCTAACAGACGACGCCAAGCAAATTCCCAGGGTATCCTGATGGTCGACTTTCAAGACTACCAAGCCGCCTTTACGGCATCGCTGCGCCGTCCTGCGCACTGTGCACCCCCTCGCGGCACCGACCGCAGGCGCATGCGGGTTTACCAGCAGATTGTGTTTAATCAATTTTTTGGCAGTGTGAGCGCCTGTTTTCCAGTCCTGGCCTCCATATTAGGCAAGCGCAAACTCCGCCGCTTGGTCCGCGGCTGTTTTAGTCAACATCGGTTTAGCAACCCTTTATTTCAAAGCATTCCAGCCAGCTTTGTCGATTTCTTAAACGCAAATCCGACGCCCGATCTGCCCCCGTACACAGCGGCACTGGCACATTATGAATGGCTGGAGCTGGCACTGAGTCGCGAACCCACTGAGCAGACAATGACATCGCCGGTGCAGGCACTAGAATCGCCCGCGTTCGAACCTACGCTCAGCATGCAGGTGCGACTACCTGCCGTTTATCGGCTCCAGCAGTATGCATTTCCGGTGCATCAACTTTCGCGCAAGCAACCAGATCTACCAGCCTCAGAAACTTATTTACTGGTTTACCGGACTTGTGACATGCAGATACGCTTTATCCAACTCAATGCCCTCACCTATCAACTGCTGCAACATGTCCATGCACGTACGGCCACTGCCGAGCAGCACCTGCGTCATTTGTCCACCTTTCTGCCTGACCTGCCGATAGACACTCTGCTGGCGTTTGGCCTGCAGACTTTATGCTCACTGGCCACACAGCAGGCCATCCTCTTTATGCCCCAGCATCGCTAACCAAAAAAGACAATAGCCGACAATTATTTCCCAATAAATATAAATTTAATAAATAATTATCGCAGCAAGGACTTTTTTGTCTAAAATAATGATTGTTTGGGAGTTTTTCCCAAGCTTAAGCACCAGGCAGCACGTGAAAATCCAGGGAAACTGATACAATCAACCCATAAATATTTACATTAAATTAATCATGCAAAACACCCTTGCCAAAGAAGCTTTAAAACAATTTCGGATTATTTTTGGAACAGTCAGACAGCACTTCAGAGAGATTGAAGCTTCATGCGGCATTTCAGGTTCCCAACTCTGGTTATTACATGAAATCGCCACTCATCCAGAACTCGGCGTTTCGCGCTTGGCAGAAAATCTGGCGATTCATCAATCCACTTGTAGCCTGCTGGTGGAGAAGCTGGTCAAAAAACAACTGGTGCAGAAGCAACGCCAAAGTGAAGACCAACGTAAAGTGGGATTGATCGTGACGGAGGCAGGACATGCTGTCCTAGCCAAAGCACCCAAGCCCGTCGATGGCATCCTGCCGCAAGTACTGCACACTTTGGATACTGGATCCTTGCAGGCCTTGAATACTTCATTGAATATGGTGATTACCAAGCTGGATGCGCAGTCCAAATCGCTTGCCAATCAGCCGTTAGGTGAAATGTAAAGAAACAGTGCAGGTTACTTGCTCGGTATCTCAGTGGTCCAGATGCTCTAGCTTGCGATGTCAGTTCGTCACCGGGCTGTGCCATTTCCAATGGTTAAAGATGGAGATGTCATGCACATAAAAAAGTCGGCAACTGCCGACTTTTTACTTTTTGCGTCACTGTATTGCTAAAAGGCTTATTCGCCGAATACCGCTGCTTCACGTGCGGCGGCGGTTTTGATCACTTCTGTTTTGGCCACATTGTCCATATCCCACCACTGACGGATTTCTTCCAGCGTTCTAAAACAGCCCTGGCAGAAACCGGTCACCTCATCCATGCTGCATACTCCAACACAAGGAGAAGCAATTTCCTGCTCAGACATTGTCATTTCCTCTCAATCCAATATTCAATCAGCGAAATTAACTTAAGACGCCTAACTCAAGGCACCGTGGCAATTTTTATATTTTTTGCCAGAACCACACGGGCAAGGATCATTGCGGCCGACGCGCACCCCCTCTGGCAAGCTCAACGCTTCGCTAGCCGCGGTATCGCTGTTAGCCAGGGCAGCGTCGTAATCAGTGTGTTGATACTGCACATTTGCCACCTCGGCAGCGCGCATGGCTTCTTCGGCACGGCGCTCTTCGGCTTCCAGCTCTTCGCGGGAGCGGATCTGCACCTGCATGGTGATTTTGGTGACTTCACTTTTTACCGTATTCAACAGTGACTCAAACAGCTCGAACGCTTCACGCTTGTATTCTTGTTTGGGGTTCTTTTGCGCATAAGAGCGTAAATGAATGCCTTGACGCAGGTGATCCAGTGCCGCCAAATGCTCGCGCCAATGGTTATCCAGGCTTTGCAGCATGACTGCACGCTCAAAATTGCGCATGTTGTCATTCCCCGCCAGCGACTCTTTGGAGGCATAGAACTCATTGGCCGCATTCAGGATACGCTCACGCAGGGTCTCTTCATGCAGGTCTGGATTATTCTCTAGCCACTCTGCCACCGGCAGGCTCAAGCCTAGCTCTGCTTGCAAGGCCTGCTCCAGGGCTGAAACCTCCCATTGCTCTTCTACACTGCCAGGCGGCACATAGGTATTGAACAAGCTATTGATAACATCTTCACGCATGGCATGGATGGTTTGACCCACATCCACGGATTCGAGCAATTCATTACGCTGTTCGTAAATGACCTTACGCTGGTCATTAGAAACATCGTCGTATTCCAGCAATTGCTTGCGGATATCGAAGTTACGGCCTTCCACCTTACGTTGCGCGTTCTCAATGGCACGTGTCACCATGGCATGCTCAATGGCTTCACCTTCTGGCATATTGAGACGGGTCATAATCGCCGCCACGCGCTCTCCAGAGAAAATACGCAGCAAGGGGTCTTCCAACGACAAATAGAAGCGGCTGGAGCCTGGATCGCCCTGACGACCTGCGCGGCCACGCAACTGGTTATCCACCCGGCGGGATTCATGTCGCTCAGTACCGATGATATGCAAACCACCTGCGGCCAGTACCGCATCATGACGTTGCTGCCATTCGGCTTTGAGCTGGGCGATTTTGCTGGCTTTTTCTGCCTCGGACAATTTTTCATCCTGCTGGATGGCGTGAATTTCATTTTCGGAATTGCCGCCCAGAACAATATCCGTCCCACGGCCCGCCATATTTGTCGCGATGGTGATCACGCCTGGACGCCCGGCTTCTGCCACGATGGTCGCTTCGCGCTCATGCTGTTTGGCATTCAACACCTGATGCTCTAGCTTGGCCTGCGTAAGCAGCTTGGAAATTAGTTCGGAATTTTCAATGGAGGTGGTCCCGACCAGCACAGGCTGGCCTTTGGCCTGACACTGTTTGATATCCTCAATGACGGCTTTGTATTTTTCCATCGCCGTGCGGTAGACCTTGTCCATCGCATCTAGACGCTGAACGGGTCGGTGAGTCGGAATAACCACGGTTTCCAGACCATAAATCTGGTTAAACTCATAGGCTTCGGTATCGGCAGTCCCAGTCATGCCGCTCAGTTTTTGATACATGCGGAAGTAATTCTGGAATGTGATCGAGGCGAGGGTCTGGTTTTCTTTTTGAATCGCGACACCTTCTTTGGCTTCCACCGCCTGATGCAGGCCGTCTGACCAGCGACGGCCCGGCATCATCCGGCCAGAAAACTCATCCACAATCACGATCTCGCCGCTACGCACGACATAATGCTGGTCACGGTGATAAAGGTTTTGCGCACGCAAGGACGCATACAAGTGATGCACCAGCGTAATATTTGCAGGTTCATACAGGCTTGAACCTGCCGCCAGCAAGCCCGTTTGCTCTAGTAACTGCTCGGCATGCTCATGCCCGGCTTCACTCATGGTCACACTCTGGGCTTTTTCATCTACCCAGAAGTCGCCCTCGCCGTCTTCGATTTGCTGACGCACCAATTGCTTGGCTACTTCATTAATTGCGCCATACAGGTCCACACTGTGTTCAGCCTGGCCAGAAATAATCAATGGCGTACGGGCTTCATCAATCAGGATAGAGTCGACTTCATCCACCAATGCATAATGCAAAGGACGCTGTACGCGCTCTTCCTTGCTGAACACCATGTTATCGCGCAGGTAATCAAAGCCAAACTCGTTATTGGTCCCGTAGGTGATATCTGCTGCATAGGCCTGTTGTTTGGCATCATGCGGCATTTGTGACAGGTTAATGCCCACGGTCAGGCCCAGGAAGTTATATAGCTTACCCATCCACTCGGCATCACGTTTGGCGAGGTAGTCGTTAACGGTCACCACATGCACACCTTGACCGGTCAGGGCATTCAGGTAAGTCGGCAAGGTAGCCACCAGTGTTTTACCCTCACCGGTGCGCATTTCAGCAATCTTGCCTGCATTCAGCACCATGCCACCGATCAGTTGCACATCAAAATGACGCATGCCCAATACACGCTTGCCTCCCTCACGGACGACCGCAAAGGCCTCTGGCAACAGTTTTTCCAGGCTTTCACCGCCTGCGTAACGCTGTTTGAATTCTTCTGTTTTGGCGCGCAACTGCTCATCTGTGAGCGCGGCGATTTCAGACTCTAACGCATTGATTTGTTTGACGATTTGCTGATACTGCTTGACGAGCCGGTCATTGCGGCTACCGAATACTTTTTTAAACAACGAGGCTAACATGAGTCACACCGATTTCCGCTGACGCGGCGTTAATTGAAATAAACAGAGATTGTATAAGATATAGAGGGGGATTGTCTCAATTATTGTACTCCCTGACTGGCTCAGGAGTGATTTTTGAGGTATTCCCGAGGGTCCAGCGGGTTACCATTGAGACGAATTTCGTAATGTAAATGCGGGCCGGTTGAACGGCCAGTACTGCCGATCAGTGCGATCTTCTGACCTTTGGTGACGCGGTCACCAGACTTCACCAGCAACTTTGAATTGTGTGCGTAACGGGTTTCCAGACCAGCGCCATGATCAATCTTGAGCAAATTACCATAGTCTGAAGTTTGAACCGCGCTGGTCACGATACCATCCGCAGCAGCATAGACAGGCGTCCCGACGGAGGCAGGAAAATCCAAGCCCTCGTGAAAAGCGCGATGCCCACTCATGGGGTCAATACGCCAGCCATAACTGGACGAACTGTAAGCGGCTTCTACCGGACTACTGTTAGGCAACATCTCCCGCAACACGCTTTTTTGCAATAATTTGGCCTCCAGCTTGCCCTGATATTCGTCACGCAGATCAAGATCAGCAGACATCTGCTCTATCGTTGCTTTCAAGTCCGCTTCACTCAGGGGGGAATCTTTCACCAGCGGACCACCACGCCCCATAATCTCATTGACTGGCGTTCTTTCATTGATGGGCTCGGCCGTAGATTTGACACCCGCCAGTTTGGACAAGCGCTGGTTTTGTGCGTCCAGACGTAAAATACGTGCCTGTAATTCGCCAATTTGCTTGGCATAGGCATCCAGATGGTTTTGCGTAGACAGCATGGCGCCACGCAGATGAGGCGGCAGCATCGCCTTAACACCTTGGGACTTAATCACCTGTTGGGGCGTGATAAATAGCAAGGTTAAGACGACAGGCACCAGAATGAGTGCCAACACCAGGCCAATACTTTCAAACAGGCCCAGCGTTTTCGGCTTGGCCATTTTTTCTGAAACAATAATGATATTAATCATGCTACGAACTCTCGCGATGCACCCGCCGCCTGCTGGTTACCCATGCATGCCATCGATGTGGTGTACAATATTCAAGCATTCTGTGGACAACCCGTCATGTTCAAAATCAACCAGATTTTCAAACATCACCAAGCGCTCAAACCGCTGCTGCAAGAGGCGGATCACCGCCAACAATTACAACAATGCTGGACTACAGTTGCCCCGGAATTTTCCAGGCTCTCGCATGTGCTGGCCCTACAAGAGGGGGCGCTGACGATTGCGGTGCAATCCGGCGCTGTGGCCAGCAGAATCAGGCTCATGGAAACCCAACTCTTGCGAAAAATCCGGGATTTTTGCCAAAATTCCCAGAAAATCAAAGGCTTAAACCTTAACGCAATTAAGGTCAAAGTGCAAGTGAAATCTCGCCCTCCCGCCAAAACCAAACGCATCAAAGCACCTTCCAACCAAGCGTTAACGGCATTAGAACGTTGCGCCCAACAAATTGACAACCCGGCCCTGGAAGCAGTCCTGATGGATTTCGTTGATCATCAACGTCAAGATTAAGCAGCCGCAATCTCCCGCGGACAGGCTGCCAACCCCGCCCTGATTCTGTAGCCAGCTGATCGTAGCCAC
The DNA here is from genome assembly GCF_046766015.1 of Methylophilus sp. 3sh_L. NCBI lineage: Bacteria > Pseudomonadati > Pseudomonadota > Betaproteobacteria > Nitrosomonadales > Methylophilaceae > Methylophilus > Methylophilus sp. 3sh_L. The sequence continues at coordinate 337,431 of NZ_JBKOUF010000001.1, read as the reverse complement.
CCTCGCGCAGTGACTGCTATTGAAGACGCACTTTAATAGTGCAATAATGCCCCAACCTGTTACATTTTATTAACAAATACAGCAACAGGGTGGTGAGCAGTCATTATCTTCAACGTAGTTTCATCAGGAACAGGAGAAGTCATGTCAGTCGCACTAATGTTAGCGCTTGGGGCTGCCGTTTTGGCGGTGGTGTATGGCGTAGTAATGAGTCAATGGATTTCAGGCTTACCCGCAGGCAATGCCCGCATGCAGGAAATTGCCGGGGCGATTCAACAAGGAGCCGCGGCCTACCTCTCCCGACAATACAAAACCATTGCCTTGGTCGGAATCATCCTCGCCATCTTGATCGGCATTTTTTTAAGTCCACAAACAGCTATCGGCTTTGTCATTGGTGCAGTGTTGTCTGGCGCTTGCGGCTTTATTGGCATGAACGTCTCGGTGAAGGCAAACGTCCGCACTGCGCAGGCGGCCACACAGGGCATTGCTGCCGCCTTGGATGTGGCTTTTAAAGGGGGTGCCATCACCGGCATGCTTGTGGTGGGACTAGGCTTGCTTGGTGTGGCAGGATTTTATACCTACCTCGGTGCAGAGCAGGCGACTGACCTCAATCCGCTGATTGGGCTGGCGTTTGGCTCTTCGTTGATTTCTATCTTTGCCCGGCTGGGTGGAGGCATTTTCACCAAAGGCGCAGATGTGGGTGCCGACCTGGTGGGCAAGGTGGAGGCAGGCATCCCGGAAGATGATCCGCGCAATCCGGCAGTGATTGCAGATAATGTGGGGGATAACGTGGGCGACTGTGCTGGCATGGCCGCCGACCTGTTTGAAACCTATGCGGTGACCTTAATTGCCACCATGGTACTTGGGGGCCTGATGGCCGCAGAAGCAGGCGCCAATGGCGTTATTTACCCACTGCTGCTCGGCGCCGTCTCTATCGTCGCCTCAATTATCGGCTGTTTTTTTGTCAAAGCCTCCCCTGGCATGAAGAATGTGATGCCTGCCTTGTACAAAGGCTTGGCAGTAGCGGGCATTTTGTCACTGATTGCGTTTTACTTTGTCACGCAATATGTCTTCCCGCAAGGCTACAGTCACGGCGAGGTCACGATCTCCAGCCAGGCCCTATTTGGCGCCTGTGCAGTGGGGCTGGTACTCACAGCGGCATTAGTGTGGATTACTGAATACTACACGGGCACTGATTACGCGCCGGTCAAACACGTGGCGCAAGCCTCTACCACCGGCCATGCCACCAATATCATCGCCGGCATAGGCGTCTCCATGAAGTCCACCGCCCTCCCTGTGCTATCGGTCTGTATCGCGATTTATGTCGCCTTTCATCTGGCAGGTCTGTATGGGGTAGCGATCGCCGCCATGTCCATGCTCAGCATGGCCGGGATTGTGGTTGCACTCGACGCTTATGGCCCGATCACAGACAACGCAGGCGGCATTGCCGAAATGTCTGAACTCCCCAGCAGTGTGCGCGATGTGACCGATCCGCTGGATGCCGTAGGCAACACCACCAAAGCCGTCACCAAAGGCTATGCGATTGGTTCGGCTGGCTTGGCGTCGTTAGTGCTGTTTGCAGACTACACTCACAAGCTAGAAGGCGCGGGCATTACGGCCAGTTTTGATTTAAGCGACCCAAAAGTCATTATTGGCCTGTTTGTCGGCGGTTTGATTCCGTTTTTGTTTGCCGCCATGGCAATGGAAGCAGTAGGCCGGGCCGCAGGCAGTGTGGTTGAAGAGGTCCGCCGGCAATTCCGTGAAATCAAAGGCATTATGGAAGGCACTGCCAAGCCGGAATATGGGAAAGCCGTGGATATGCTCACCAGTGCGGCCATCAAGGAAATGATGCTGCCTTCCCTCTTGCCAGTCGCCGCCCCCATTCTGGTCGGGCTGTTTCTGGGGCCGGTCGCGTTAGGCGGTTTATTGATGGGCACAATCGTCACCGGACTGTTTGTGGCGATCTCAATGTGTACCGGTGGCGGTGCTTGGGATAATGCCAAGAAATATATTGAGGATGGACATCATGGCGGCAAAGGCTCCGATGCGCACAAGGCAGCAGTCACCGGTGATACCGTTGGGGATCCTTACAAAGATACCGCCGGTCCCGCCGTGAATCCGCTGATTAAAATCATCAATATTGTCGCGCTATTGATTGTGCCTTTGCTACATTAGCCCCGTGTTCAAAAAGCAAAAAGCCGGGCTGACGACCCGGCTTTTTTATGTGTGGCAGCTAATTAAAATGCTGGCTTCACTTCAGCTTCATTGTAGCGGACAACACCGTCAACGATTTCCTTGTGTGCGTCTTCAATCCCGACCCAGCCTTCAATTTTCACCCATTTACCTTTATCGAGGTCTTTGTAGTGCTCAAAGAAGTGCGCAATCATATCCAGGCGCCAAGGGGAAACATCCGTCAATGTTTTCTGGTAAGCATACAGGCCACAGACTTTAGCAATCGGCACAGCCAACACCTTGGCATCACCACCCGCTTCGTCGGTCATTTTCAACATACCCAATGCACGGCAACGCACCACGACGCCAGGTAACAATGGCACAGGCGTAATCACCAGCACATCCACCGGGTCTCCATCATCGCCGAGGGTATGTGGAATATAGCCATAGTTACATGGATACTGCATGGAGGTGCCCATAAAGCGATCAACGAACAATGCACCGCTTTCTTTATCCACTTCATACTTTACTGGATCACCATTGGCTGGGATCTCAATAATGACGTTAAAGTCGTGAGGCAAATCTTTGCCGCTAGGCACCAAATTCAAAGACATGTTCTTAAACCTATCCCTATAAAAAATCGCCATTATAGGCGATTAATATGAACATTTGCTGGCAAACAACACTATTTTTGATCTTGCGCAGGTGTGAATTCATCACGGCATTGTTGCCTGATAGCCACTGGAATCAGTCTGAGTGCCAAATACAACAATAGCGGAATAATCACCAACTCATCCAACTGGCCGATCACGGGAATAAAGTCGGGGATCAGGTCAAAAGGCAACACCAGATAAGCCAAAGCTAACCATAATAGAGCTTTGGCTAACCAAGGCGTTTGCGGATGTGAATGCAAGGCGCGATAAAACAAGACTTCCTGTTTAAAGCGTTGCCCCAGCGTCACGAGTTGTGCACGCAACCCCATCCTCATTCACCCGTTCAGGCATTAGTCCACTTGCAGGGTGCGTCCGGTCAGTTTGGCAAAGGCCTCCATGTACTTGTCAGAGGTGCGTTGCGCCACATCGGCAGGCAATTCCGGTCCTGGTGGTGTTTTGTCCCAACCGCAGCTTTCAAGCCAATCTCGGACATATTGCTTGTCATAACTGGGTGGGTTGCTGCCCACCTGGTATTGATCTGCAGGCCAAAAGCGTGAAGAGTCCGGCGTTAATACCTCATCCATCACATGTAATACGCCGTGCTCATCGACACCAAATTCAAATTTGGTATCGGCAATAATAATGCCTTTGGTGCGTGCATATTCTGCCGCACGCGTATACAAGGCAATCGCCGCCTGCTCGACCTGTGCCGTCAGCGCTTTGCCAATCAAAGCCTCTACCTGGGCGATACTGATGTTCTCATCGTGCTCCCCTACCGCTGCTTTGCTGGACGGGGTAAACAAGGGCTGTGGTAACTGCTGTGCCAGTTGCAGGCCAGCAGGCAACGGAATATCACATACGGTGCCTTTGGCCTGATATTCTTTCCAGCCACTCCCGACCAGATAACCGCGCACAATGGCCTCTAATGGCAAGGCTTTGAGTTTTTTGACCACCACGGCGCGACCTTTGACCTGCGCGACTTCATCCGGCGCGACCACTGACTCTGGCGCGATACCAGTCAAATGGTTGGGCACCACACTCTGCAACTGCTCAAACCAGAAATTGGCCATTTGCGTCAACATCGCGCCTTTGTGCTCAATACCGGTGGGCAAAATCACATCAAAAGCACTCAGGCGATCCGTGCTCACCAGTAACATGGTATGCGCGTCGATATCATAAATATCACGCACCTTCCCCTGGTGCAGTTTCTTCAGACTCTTGATAGACGTTTCGAGCAATGGCGCTGACATAATCGTGATCACATAAGTAAAAACCGCATTATAAATGCGCCACGGCCTCGCAGGCGAATAAATTGCCCTATCCAAGCATTATTGGCAATCACAAGTTGGTTTACTAGGCGGCCACCTCTTCAATATCCACCGGATCAGGCAAGTTTGTCATGCATAGTTTGGCATAACCGACATAGCGCGTCAGGCGCAGCAAATTGCAGGTGTAGCCATATTCATTGTCGTACCAGGCCACCAGTTTTACAAAAGAAGGATCCAGCATAATGCCCGCCGAGGCATCAAACACGCTGGCAGCGGGATACCCCCGGAAATCACTGGAAACCACTGCTTCGTCGGTATACCCCAACACTCCTTTCAAATCGCGCTCCGCGGCATACTTCATGACCGCACAAATATCCTCGTAAGTGGTTTTTTGCTGCAACTCAACCGTCAGGTCAACCACGGACACATCCGCCGAAGGAATCCGCATAGACATACCGGTTAATTTTTTATTGAGGGCTGGAATCACTTTACCTACTGCCTTGGCCGCGCCGGTACTCGAAGGAATAATGTTATCAAAGACCCCTCGCCCACCGCGCCAGTCCTTGTTCGAAGTGCCATCCACCGTTTTTTGCGTCGCCGTGGCCGCATGAATGGTGGTCATGAGGCCACGCTTGATGCCAAAATGGTCATGCAACACCTTGGCAAGCGGCGCCAAGCCATTGGTGGTACAAGAAGCCGCAGAAACAATTTCTTCCCCGTGGTAGTGATAATGATTGACGCCGTAGACATACATCGGTGTGTCGTCCTTACCGGGTGCCGACTGCACAACAATGCGGGCACCGCCTTGAATGTGCGCCGCACAGGTTTCCTTGGTCAAAAAAACACCCGTGCATTCAACGACCACATCGACATTTGCGCTGGCCCAGTCAATCTGCGCTGGATCTTTATGTGACGTGAGCCGTATTTTTTTACCATTAACGACCAGTGATCCGCCCTCTAACTGTGCATCGTATGCGAGCCTACCGTGCACCGAGTCATACTTGAGCATATACAACATATGCTCTGGCTCCTCGATCCCGTTGATCGCCACCACTTCCATATCCTTGAACTCTGCCTGATTTAAAGCCGCCCTGAGCACCATACGCCCAATTCTTCCAAACCCGTTGATACCGATCCGAACAGTCATTTTTTGGACTCCTTTTGTCGTGGATATCCTAAAACAAGCAATTTTGATGCTCAATTTAAGCTTTAGCGTTAGACAGCCATCGCGGCCTTGAATAGAATAGAGTTGAAAACTTTAAATCATTAAAGCCCCCGCCCATCGGATATTTTGTGAACGTTGCAGAGCAATTACTGAGTGGTATTCTGGACACATTATCATTGCAAGTCGCAGTGATTGATGAAGCAAGCAGCATTCTTTATGTGAATCAGGCCTGGCGTAATTTCGGCCTGCATTTTGGCCTTCAACTTCAAACCGACTGGTTTGGCATCTCTTATCTGGATATTTGCCAGGCCAGTGAAGACACTAACCAACCCGCCTTACTGGAAGGCGTACAGCAGGTACTCAGTGGCATGCGCGATCATTTCAGTATCGATTACCTTTGCCACACCCCCACTCAAGAGCCCACCTGGTTGACCTTAAATTTACAGCCGATGCAAAGTGCATTGGCGCAGCAGGGCCAGCTTTTTTTACTGACATTAACCAATATCACGCACCACAAACAGGTGGAGGATCGCATCTCGGCCCTCACCCTCACCGACCCACTCACCGGCCTTGCCAACCGCCGCCGCCTGGAGCAATTCATGCGGGATGAGTGGTCACGTGCTATCCGCCATCAATCCAGCTTGAGCGTAATGATGGTCGATGCCGATCACTTCAAGCAACTCAATGACAGCATGGGGCACGCAGCGGGCGATGATTGTTTGCGGCAACTGGCCACCATTTTGCAAGGCTTTAGTAACCGGCCTGGTGATCTGGCAGCCCGCTACGGGGGCGAAGAGTTTGTGTTGGTGCTAGGCCAAACCACCCAGCACGAGGCCGTCAAAATTGCAGAGCGCATCCGGCAAAAAGTCATGGCGCTGGATATCCGTTTTGCTGGCCACCGTTTGATGACCGTGAGTATAGGCATTGCCTCACTGGGCATCCATCATGCACAATCCCAGAAGGAAGAACATGCACGCAACCAGTGGCTCAACTTTAGTGAAGACGGGAATTTGCTGCTAGAGCAGGCTGACAAGGCCCTGTATGTGGCAAAAAAACAGGGCCGCAACCGCGTTGAAGTGTATGACAAACATCACAGGTTGACGGTGCCGCTCTCGGTGTAACCTGTAAGAGGCCAAATCAGCGAGCAGCTACCGTCATTAACAGAAGCTAGGCAGCGCGCTCTTCCAGCATGGCCACCGCAGGTAAGGTTTTACCTTCCAAAAACTCTAGAAATGCCCCGCCGGCAGTTGAGATGTAAGAGACTTTGTCGTAAATGCCATATTTTTGGATGGCGGCAATGGTGTCACCGCCACCCGCCAGCGTAAACGCCTTGGTTTCTGCGATCGCCTTGGCAATGGTTTTGGTGCCTTCACCAAACTGGTCAAACTCAAATACCCCCACCGGACCATTCCAGACCACGGTACCAGCTTTCATGATGATATCCACCAACTCGGCCGCAGATTGCGCGCCGATATCAAAAATCATTTCATCCGCAGCCACCTCAGTTGCGGCTTTTTTCACGGCAGACTCATTCGCATCAAACTGCTTGCCCACCACCACATCTTTAGCAATCGGCACGCAGGCGCCACGTGCTGCCATCTTACCCATCAGGCCTTTGGCCGTTTCCACCAGGTCCTCTTCGCACAGTGATTTGCCCACTTCATTGCCAGCGGCCTTGAGGAAAGTATTGGCAATACCGCCACCCACCACTAACTGATCCACCTTATCAGACAAGCTTTCCAGCACGGTGAGCTTGGTCGATACTTTAGACCCTCCCACAATCGCCACCAGCGGACGAGCTGGGGCCAGCAAAGCTTTGCTTAATGCATCCAGTTCCTCGGTCAGCAAAATACCGGCGCAAGCCACAGGCGCAAACTTGGCAATGCCGTGGGTAGAAGCTTCTGCACGATGCGCGGTCCCAAATGCATCCATGACAAATACATCGCAGAGTGCAGCATATTTTTTGGCCAATTCGTCATTGTTTTTCTTCTCGCCCACATTAAAGCGGCAGTTTTCAAGCAAAATCAGCTGGCCGTTCTCGGTAGTCAAACTATCTTCCGGCGCATTCGGTGCCAGCCAGTTTTTCACCAGGCGCACCGGCTGACCCAACAGTTTACTCATCACATCAGCCACGGGCTTGAGGGAGTTTTCTTCTGTGTACACACCCTCTTCCGGACGGCCCAGGTGCGAGGTCACCATCACTTTTGCACCGGCTTTCAATGCATATTCTATCGTTGGCATACTGGCCACAATTCTGGCATCACTGGTCACCACGCCATCTTTCACCGGCACATTAAGATCAGCGCGGATAAACACACGCTTGCCACGCAAATCGAGGTCAGTCATTTTGATGAATTTCATGAAGGTCTCCCTTGAGCGGTCGCCGCCGCTTGAATATAAACTGGTAAGGATAAAAAGGTGTTGGGCAAAAGCAAACGGGGCATAAAGCCCCGCGCATCATTAAGCAATATGTTGAACCAAACGCAACAGGTTACAGGTATAACCGTATTCGTTGTCATACCAGCCGACCACTTTGACAAAGGTCGGGTCCAGCATGATCCCCGCGTCGGCGTCAAACACGCTGGCGGCTGGGCTGCTACGGAAGTCACTGGAAACCACCTTCTCGTTAGTGTATTCCAGTACGCCTTTCAGCGCACCGTCAGCGGCTTGTTGCATGGCTGCACAAATGGCCTCATAAGTCGTTTCGCTATTCAGCTCCACCGTCAGATCTACCACAGACACATCGGCAGAAGGCACACGCATGGACATGCCAGTCAGTTTTTTGTTGAGCGAAGGGATCACCTTGCCAACCGCCTTGGCCGCGCCTGTACTCGAAGGAATAATGTTTTCAAACACGCTACGGCCACCGCGCCAGTCTTTTTTGGAGGTGCCATCAACCGTAAGTTGTGATGCAGTGGCGGCATGAATGGTGGTCATCAGGCCACGCTTGATCCCAAAGGTATCGTGCAAGACTTTTGCCAAAGGAGCCAAGCCGTTGGTGGTACATGAAGCGGCTGAAATAATGGCCTGACCAGCATACTCATTGTGATTCACGCCAAATACAAACATGGGGGTATCGTCTTTACCCGGCGCGGACTGCACCACTTTTTTGGCACCGCCTTGAATATGCGGCTGACAGGTTTCCTGAGTCAAGAATGCGCCGGTTGACTCAACGACGATCTCCGCGCCACCTTTGCGCCAGTCAATGTTATTTGGGTCACGCTCTGCGGTTAAATGGATACGCTTGCCATTCACGACCAAGGCCCCATTGTCAGCTTCAACTTTGGCATTAAACCGGCCATGGACTGAGTCATACTTGAGTAAATACATCATGTACTCAACATCGTATGAGCTGTTGATCGCGACCACTTCAATATTGCTGAATTCTGGCTGCTCAATCGCCGCACGTAACGCCATGCGACCAATCCGTCCAAATCCGTTAATGCCTACCTTAACTGACATATGCTCCCCAACATTGTTAGAACTAAAATGAAGTATTTTAACCTAAACCCACTATACTGGACAGACAGTAAGTGTTTGATTTGATACACGACTCAAGCATTCCCTTATTTTAAACCTGGTGATCTTGAACCACGGGGAGGCTTGCGGTGAAAGAGGAAGATGATGCAAGACAACATTATTCTGGCAGGCGGCTGCTTTTGGGGCATGCAAGATTTAATCAGGAGACTACCCGGTGTGATCAGCACACGGGTGGGCTATACCGGCGGCGAAGTTGCGAATGCCACTTATAAAAATCATGGCAACCATGCCGAAGCGATTGAGATTACATTTGATCCCGCAAAAATCAGCCTGCGGCAATTGCTGGTGTTTTTCTTTCAGATTCATGACCCAACCACCCTCAACCGGCAAGGCAATGATTTGGGTCCCTCTTACCGGTCGGCAATTTTTTATGCCAACGCTGAACAGAAGGCCGTTGCCGAGCAATTGATCTCTGAAATGAACGCCTCAGGCATCTGGCCCGGCAAAGTGGTCACCGAACTTACACCAGCGGCAGACTTCTGGCTGGCAGAGCCCGAACACCAGGATTATTTACTGCGTTATCCCAACGGCTACACCTGCCATGGCCTCAGGCCGCAATGGATATTACCGCAAGACCGAGCCACTGCAAGCTGGTTATGAATCGGGCTTAAAGGTTACTCAGGAGTGACTGCCGGTGGCTGCTTGCTTGCAGCTGCTGGTTTACGCGGTTTGGCATGATGACGTCTGGCTGGATGATGCAAAAAGGTCGCCAATTCGTTCAAGGCCAATTGATAGACCTCACGCTTAAATTCGATGACATCCTCGAGCGGCACCCAGTACTCACTCCAGCGCCAGGCATCAAACTCCGGATGCTCGGTTGCCCGCAAAGAAACATCACTGTCGCGGCCAATCAGGCGCAGCAAAAACCAGATTTGTTTTTGCCCTTTATAGCTGCCGCGCCACTCGCGCTTGACCCAACTGGTAGGCACGTCATAGCGCAGCCAGTCGCGGGTACGGCCCAGAATTTTAACGTGCTCAGGCTTGAGGCCAACCTCTTCCATCAATTCACGATACATGGCTTGCTCAGGCGTTTCACCATACTTGATGCCGCCTTGCGGAAACTGCCATGCATGTTCCCTGATACGCTTGCCCCAGAACACCTGATTGTGCGTATTGCAAAGCACAATTCCGACGTTTGGACGGTATCCATCACGATCTAACATAAAAAACTGCCTTCAATATTTGCTGCAATTTTTTCACACTTTAGACTTTAATGAAAGGACATCCGATGACAGAGCGTTTACAAACAGCTCGCTTTAAGCAACAAAAAAGCCCACTTATCGTGAGCTTTTTTGAACTAGTAACTTTTTATACCTGATGAAGTGTCAGCTTTAAGCTTTGATACGACGAATGTACAAACCAGCCATAAAAAGTAATCCGGCTAACATCATTGCAGAACTTTGAGCTTCTGGCACTGGCGTTACTACCATTCCCACAAAGGTATAATCTGATTGATTATCGCAACTAGGGCAAGTTGATTTAGGGTAACCTTTTACCGCTGTGAATGAGATGCTGTCAACAGAACGGAAACCAAATGGATTATTGATTTGCCAAGCGCCAGTTCCACCGTTTACAGCACCGCTACCAATTGACAAAACACTACCTTCACCAGTCCACGCTGCCGTGTGCACGCCTGTCGCAGTTAGGTAATATGCAGCTGTACCGCCATCTGCAAAATTCACCAGCAATTTGGCAACCTCTTTAACATCACCGTACTCAGGACCATCGAACAACAATGCCAAATTCAGTGAGGTCACAATAACCTCTTTAGAAAAAGAACCCGTTAGGCTTTCACCGATATCAATTTCGCCGTCTGTTCTACCGCCGGCAATCCCTACACCAGTAATACCATCTTGGCTTTTCTTCTTAAACGCGCTGCTACCTGTAAATGTTGCAATGGTACCGTCTGAAAAAGTGGTAGCGTATGTAGACTGACCGTTAACAAAATCAGAACCGACTACCGTTCCCGTCGTAGTAGTTATCGCGAAAGCAGAGTTTGCAAGCGATAGCATTGATATTGACAGCAACAACTTTAAACCGGCTAAATACATGTGTTTCATAGTGTCTCCTCAAAGTTTAAATTATTCCCTCTTACGGATATTACCCTATAAAAATTGAAAATTAACATAGCCCATTTGGGTAGAAGAAAAAAATACTTTTTTTAATGAATTTAATCACTTAAAAACCACAGTATTGACTTTAAGGTTTCTCTAAAAAGATTGATGTCAACCAAATCAAAGAATACTTCGTTTCATTATTATGCGAACGTCACTCAAAAACTTAACCTATTTTTTTCGATTCTTCAGACAACATATGGCGTTGATCGAAAAATCGCTTGCAATCATCCTGCTCATCACTTTTTGCCAAACAATTTTCGCTGAAAATCTTGCATATATAACAAATCAAGGTAGTGACAGCGTATCCGTGCTGAATATCACCACCAAGCAAGTCACGCATACCATTGCGGTGGGGAAAGCGCCGGTTGGGGTCGCCATTGCGCCTAAAAAACAGCGTGTGTATATCAGCAACGCTAATAGCCAAACCGTGTCAGTGATTAATAGCGCCACGCAACAAACAGTGCAAGAAATTCCGGTCAACGCCCAAGCCGTTGGCATTGCTTTAAGCCGCGACGAGAAAACCTTGTACGTGGCCGATTGGGGCGGTGAGCAAGTGATTGCAGTGGATACTGCGCATCCTGAAAAACAGCGAACATTTAAAGCGGGCAAGACCCCCTCGGGCTTGCTGGTCAGTGCAGATAACAAAAAACTGTTTATCGCCAACCGGGACAGTAACGACGTCACCGTAGTCGATACCAAAACGTTAAAAACCATCGCGCAAGTGCCGGTTGGCTTGCATCCTTTTGCGCTCAGCTTGAGCCCGGATGGTAGAACCGTATTTGTCGTCAACGTGGTCAGCAACTCGCTAACCCTGCTTAATGTTGAGACCTATCAAGCCAGCACCGTTAAAACCGGCCAGCATCCTTATGGCGTGGCGATCAGTCCAGATGGCCGTCGCGCCTACGTGAGCAACAATCACGCCGAGAGCGTATCGGTGATTGATTTAACCAACGGCAACACGATCAAGACCATCGCCGTGGGCGAATATCCCGAGGGCATCGAATACGATAAAGCAAGCAATCAGGTAGTGGTGGTCAACTGGGGCACAGATAACGTTTCCATCATAGACGCACTCACCAATACCGTAACGCAAACGATCAGCAGTCCCAAGTTATGCCGTTCGTTCGGGCAATTTATCCTCGAAGCAAAATAGCAAGAGAATATGAACGCCGCACTTAAGCAACCTAATTTTTTGATTTTTTCACAGGATGGCCAATGAATTAGTCGCAAAGAAGTTTATTTTTGGGTAAAGTCACGGATTGTTTTTTAAAACACTTTGACCGCTTACCGATTCACCCTCAAGTTTTAATCGAGCTTTCAGTTTTAAAAGCGTTTTAGAAGTCTGTAAATTTCAGGAGAAATGTAATGAAAAAATTTCTAGGCATGATTGCTGTTTCTTTATTGCCGTTGATCCCACTCACAGCTGGTGCGCACGGTGCAGCAGCCTTACGCTTTGAAAAAAGCGTAACCATCAAAGCGCCAGCGGCCAAAGTATGGGCATTGGTCAAAGATTTTGGTAACGAACAAGCCTGGAATTCAGGCGTTGTGTCTACCTCCGTAGAACAGAAAAAAGATGAAAATGGTGACGACGCCACCTACCGCACCGTCAAACTGAAAAACGGCGGTGTCATGTACGAAAAACTGCGTTTCATTGACGACGCTGGCATGCGCGTTAAATACGAATATGTTTACGAAAAAAGTACATTACAGTTTGCTAACTTTTACCCAATGATCACAGTGACTGCCAACGGCAATGACACTGTCGTGTCAGTCAAAGGCAGCTATACCCGCGCCGACTCTTCTAACATCCCTAAACCTGAGCAAAACGACGATGCAGCCACCAAGGCGCTCGACGACTTTTTTGACCCAGGTCTCGAAAGCCTGAAAAAGGTTGCCGAATCGGGAAAGTAATTAGCCAGGGTTCTGGAAAAAAATCGCAAGGCAACAGTAAACCCTGGTGGAAATTCTGGTAAGTCTTACGTTGTAAACAACACTGTTTTTGCAAATCAGTCACGGCCAAAAGCAAGCGACTGGCACCAAGTAAAGGGATTGTGTACCACACAATCCCTTTTTTGCATTATGGCAAACCACCTGCCCAAAAACATCACCTCCCCTGCCACAGATTGGCAAAGGCTGTCACTTTCTGTCAGCTTGACCAATCCCACCGATGCCCTTACTTTTAAAATTCAATTCGAAGAAATAAAGCATAAAAACCCTTTAATTCATATTTTTCAATCAGTTACAAATCAAAAAAAACAGGCTGGCACGCCTGTTGCTTTAGGGTTAGCCAACACTGTTGAAAAAGCAGTGACTTAAACAAAGAAGTAATTGACTTTAAACTTGACTTGAAGGAAAACATGATGAAAAAACACGTACAACAAGGTTTCACCCTGATTGAATTGATGATCGTGGTAGCGATTATTGGTATTTTGGCTTCTGTGGCGATTCCGGCTTATCAGGATTACACCCGTGAAGCAGCAGACTCGGCATGCTTGGCAGAGGCAAGTGCATACGCGAAAAGCTCTCTAGCTGCTCTTACAGTTAATCGTCCAGTGAATGCACATAGACCATCAGCATGCACTCTCATTGCAACGCCAACAGCTGCAACCACAACATTCAACCCTGTACCAGCTAATAACGCAGGTACAGGCCGAGTCATTACATGTGATATGTCTCAAGGTGCAACATGCTCGAGAGCTGCAGCATCTTAACTCTCTAGGGGGAATAAACGAAAGCCCGTTAATCGGGCTTTCGTTTTTTGTTGCAGAGCAACTCAACTCACGCCCTACCAAAATGATCAACACTTAACCTGAAATCGCCCCTACCATCTTGATAAAGTAAAGATAGCCCTAAGAAAAACATTCTCAAAATTTTAAAAAATCTGACTAATGCCCATCATTGATTGCCTCAGAAATAAATTATGATTAGGCCAATTACAATTTCAAGCGCAAGTTATGCTCAAGAACATCACTCTAAATGCTAACTCTAATAAACAATCATGCATTTTCTGGCTACACGGCCTAGGTGCCGACGGTCATGACTTTGAGCCTGTGGTACAGATGCTAAACCTGCCCCACATAAAATTTATCTTACCCCACGCCCCCTATCGTCCAGTTACTCTGAATAACGGCTACGAGATGCGTGCCTGGTATGACATTTTTGGGCTACAGCCGGACAGCCCGCAAGATGAATCCGGGATTAAAAGCATGCAAGCGGCATTAAATGCGATGATAGAAGCCGAAATTGCGCAGGGGATTCCGGCGCACCGCATTTTACTGGCAGGATTCTCACAAGGCGGCGCGATGGCTTTACATACGGCAACGCGTTTTCCGCAAACGTTGGCAGGCGTTCTGGCGCTTTCCACATACTTACCCTTAAAGAGTCAGCTCTCCCAAGAAAAACACCCAGCCAACCAACAGTGCCCCATTTGGATGGCGCATGGCCGTTTTGATAGCGTAATTACCATGGCAACCGCGCAAGCGTCGCGGCAAACACTAGAGGCTGCAGGCTACGCGGTGGAATGGCATGAATACGATATGCCACACAGTGTGTGTGACGAAGAGCTCAATGATATCCGCCAATTTTTGCTCAAGGTGCTGCCACCAGCGCAATAACCCCGCTTGAGAATAATCCCGCAAGCAGGGGGAGTTTTGTTAAAATAGCCAGCGTTTTCATAGGCCTATTTTCATGAGTGCTCCCAAAAAAACACCGTCTGCGGTGAGTGATCAACCAAGTTTTGCCGAACGTCTGGCGGCGTTAGAAACCATCGTCAAGCGCATGGAGTCAGGTGAACTGCCACTGGAAGCCTCGCTGGCGGCCTACACAGAGGGCATGCAGCTCCTGCAAGCCTGCCAGACTTCGTTAGAGCAGGCAGAACAAACCGTGATGCTGCTTAACCAACAAAATCAACTAACGCCCTTCGAAGCGAATTAACCCGCCAGCCACTTTCCCGTTTATTCATGACCACTTCTGCTTTTGTTTTTGATCATTGGGCACGCGCACATCAACAACATGTGGAGCAGGTGCTGGCGCGCATCTTGCCAAGTGACCAAGTGTTGCCTGAGCGCTTGCACCAGGCGATGCGTTATTCGGTGCTGGGTGGAGGTAAACGGGTCCGCGCCTTATTGAGTTATGCCGCAGCAGAACTGGCAGGCACCGCCAGAATGACGGCTGATGCAAGTGCGGCAGCAGTAGAACTGATTCACGCGTTTTCATTGGTGCATGACGATATGCCATGCATGGATGACGACGATTTGCGTCGTGGCAAACCCAGCTGCCACAAACAGTATGACGATGCCACGGCACTCTTGGTGGGTGATGCGCTGCAAAGTCTGGCGTTTGAATGCATTGCTGAGACGCAAGCGCCTCAGGCCCTTAAGCAAGTGCAGGTACTGGCACAAGCCACGGGCTCACGTGGCATGTGTGGCGGCCAAAGCATAGACTTGCAAAGCACAGGCAAACTGCTAACGCGTCATGAATTAGAAACCATGCATCAATACAAAACTGGCGCGCTGATCCGGGCCGCGACATTACTTGGCGCTTACGCGGCGCCAGACACCGCACCCACATTAATTCAGTGTTTGGAGCAATACAGCCAAAAGATGGGGCTGGCATTTCAGGTTGTCGATGACATTCTCGATGCCACAGCAGACACCCAAACCTTGGGCAAAACCGCTGGCAAAGATGCGCTGCAAGACAAATCCACCTATGTCAGCCTGCTGGGGCTGGAAGAAGCCAAAGCGCTGGTAGAAGCACTCCTGACTGAAACACTGGCATTACTAGAAGGCTACGGCCCTGAGGCTGATCCGCTGCGCGGCATTGCCAAATTTATTTGTGAGCGTCCTTTTTAATCATGACTTCACTGCTGTCCCGCATTCAATCGCCCACAGATTTACGCACCCTAGAACGCAGCCAATTAAAAGTACTAGCTGCCGAACTACGCGCCTTTCTGATTCATAGTGTGTCGCAAACGGGCGGACATTTGGCCTCCAACCTGGGCGTGGTCGAGCTGACCATTGCGCTGCATTACATTTACAACACACCAGATGACCGATTGGTGTGGGACGTGGGCCATCAAACCTATCCGCATAAAATCCTGACGGGCCGACGCGAAGCCATGGCGAATCTGCGCAAGGCTGGTGGCATTGCCGGTTTTCCCAAGCGCGACGAGAGCGAGTACGACACTTTTGGCACGGGCCATTCCAGCACCTCTATTTCAGCGGCGCTAGGCATGGCGGTGGCTGCCAAAGCACACGGTCTGGATCGCCGTAGCGTTGCCATTATCGGGGACGGTGCCATGACCGCAGGCATGGCGTTTGAGGCGCTCAACAATGCCGGCGACATGGATACCAATATCCTGGTGATCCTGAATGACAACGACATGAGCATTTCCAACAATGTCGGCGCCCTTAACAATTACCTGGCCCGCCTGATGTCGGGCAAATTGTATGACAGCGTACGACGTAGCGGTAAAAAAGTGCTGGATATCATGCCGCCCGTCAAAGAGTTCGCCAAACGCGCGGAAGAACATGCCAAAGGCATGGTCACGCCCGGTACCCTGTTTGAAGAATTTGGGTTTAACTATATCGGCCCGATTGATGGCCACGACATAGACACGCTGGTGGATACGCTGGGCAATATCCGCCAATTGCAAGGGCCGCAGTTTTTGCATGTGGTGACACAAAAAGGCAAAGGCTACAGCCCGGCCGAAGATAACCCGAACAAATACCACGGCGTGAGCAAGTTTGACCCGGAAAATGGGCACAGTCCGACGCCTAGCGACCGTCCGACCTATACACAAGTGTTTGGTGATTGGCTGGTGGACATGGCCGCAGCAGATGACAAACTGATCGGCATCACACCGGCCATGTGCGATGGCTCCGGCCTCAACCGCTTTGCAGAGACTTATCCATCACGTTATTTTGATGTCGGCATTGCGGAGCAACACGCATTGACCTTTGCTGCTGGCATGGCGTGCGATGGCCTCAAGCCGGTGGTGGCCATTTATTCGACTTTTTTACAGCGTGCTTACGACCAGTTAATTCACGATATTGCGCTGCAAAAACTGGATGTGTTGCTAGCGATTGACCGCGCTGGCTTGGTCGGCGCCGATGGCCCCACCCATGCTGGAAGCTTTGATTTAAGCTTTTTACGCTGCATTCCCGATATCGTCATTATGGCGCCGAGCGATGAAAATGAATGTCGGCAGATGCTTTCTACCGGCTACCATTACCCTGGCACTGCGGCTGTTCGCTATCCACGTGGCAGCGGTATCGGCGCCCCTGTGTCACCAAATCTAGAAACCCTGGAAATCGGTAAAGCGCATCAAGTAAGACACGGTAAAAAAGTGGCAATCCTGGCCTTTGGCAGCATGCTGCAACCTGCTTTACAAGCAGCAGAAGCCGTGAATGCCAGCGTGGTCAATATGCGCTTTATCAAGCCACTCGATGAAGACATGGTTTTGCAGATCGCGAGCACGCATGATTACCTGGTGACGGTGGAAGAGAATACGGTGCTTGGTGGCGCTGGCGCCGCCGTGATGGAGTGCTTGCAGGCACATGGCGTGGTGAAAGCTATCCGTTGCCTGGGGCTGCCGGATCACTTTATTGATCATGGCAAACATGAAACTATGCTCGCGGAATGCGGTCTAGACGAAACTGGCATACGCTTGGCTATTGAGAAATTAATTTCCGAGTAGTAAACTCAACTATTAACTAACAGGCGGGCATCCCCGCTATGGAACCCTAATGAATCAACCCGTGATCCCCACAACGATTGAAGACGTACAAAATACGCCTGACGTGCGTCGTCTGGACATCAACAAAGTCGGCATCAAATCTATCCGTCACCCGGTGATTGTCAAAGACAAAACCGGCGGTGAACAACATACCGTAGCGATGTTTGATATGTTTGTGCACTTGCCGCACAATTTCAAAGGCACGCATATGTCTCGCTTTGTCGAGATCTTGAATATGAACGAGCGTGCCATCTCGATTGATTCATTTGAAACCATCTTGCGCCAGATGGTGGAGCGCCTAGAAGCCGAATCTGGCTATGTGGAAATGCGTTTCCCTTACTTTATCAACAAAGCGGCGCCTGTGTCTGGCGTGAAGAGCCTGCTTGATTATGAGGTCACTTTTATCGGTGAAATCAAAAACGGGCAATTCGAGATTACGGTCAAAGTAATGGTGCCGGTCACCAGCTTGTGTCCATGCAGCAAGAAAATTTCTGACTACGGCGCCCATAATCAGCGCTCACATGTGACTGTCACCGCATTATTGAACGAGTTTATGTGGCTCGAAGACTTGGTCACCTTGATTGAAGAACAAGCCTCTTGCCAGCTGTACGGCCTGCTCAAGCGCCCGGATGAAAAATTTGTGACCGAACGCGCTTATGACAATCCAAAATTTGTTGAGGATATGGTGCGTGACGTCGCAGCACAGCTCAATGATGAAAAACGCATCATCAAATACGTTGTGGAATCTGAAAATTTCGAGTCTATCCACAATCACTCTGCTTATGCGTTAATTGAGAGAGACAAGCGCATTCAATAAAGCGTCTTGGACAAAGTATTAGTGTAGCTAACATCGATTTCGATGCTAAGCAAAGCGGCCAGAACTAAAATTTTTATTCTATCCATAACCACAGATCAAACTCGCATCCAATTAAAAACGGCCTAACAGGCCGTTTTTTTATATCTGCTAAAACTGCATTCCACAGTGACTAATGACTAAACATGCCATTGCGTGCATAAGGTTGGTTCAGATGCAGACCCACCGCCACGATCACGGCCCCAAGGAGCGGAAACAGCGCTGCCAGCGTAAACGTCAATTGGCCGCCCAAATACTGCAAGGCAAAACCACCCAGCAAGCCGCCAAGCGCGCCCCCTACGCCATAGGCCACACTGTTATAAATGGCTTGCCCCCTGGCCTGGTGGCGCCCATTAAAATATTGCGTCACGACTTCTACCGAGGCGGCATGAAAACTGCCAAAGGTAAACGCATGCAGGGTTTGCGCCAGTAACAACAACCACAGTTGATCTGGCACCAGACCCATCATGGTAAAACGCACCACACCGATGAGCAGGCTCACCAGCAAAATGGTTTTGAGTTTAAAGCGTGCCATAATCCAGGGCATTTTCATGAAAATACCAATCTCACAAATGACCCCGAGTGACCACAACCAGCCGATCATGCCTTTGCTGTAGCCATGTTCGGCCAGATAAATCGAGTAAAAGTTATACATGAGGCCATGCGCAGTCACCATCATGGCACAACCAATCAGCAGCGACATCACCGCAGGCTGCTTGAGGATCTGCCACACCGAAAAATCATCATGCGCATGCGGCGGCACATGCGCCTCGGGTAACAGCCAGGTCAAGCCAAACAAGCTACATTGCACAACCAGAATAAACCAGAGCAGGCTACCAATACCAAACCAGTCTGTCAGGTAACCGAGTAAAACAGAGGCCACAATAAAGCCCCAGGAGCCCCACAACCGGATTTTGCTGTAATGGCCGTTGGTGCTGGCCAGATGCGCCAGCACTAGAGACTCTGAGAGCGGCAAGGTGGAACTGGTAAACAAACTCAAGGCCACCATGACGATAAACATAGTCTTGAAATCATGCGCCCAAAAGATGGCGACGAAACCCAGCAAGCCAAGAAAAGCGGTGACGCGTATCCAGCGTACTCGCTGCCGGGTATGGTCCGCCAGCCAACCCCACAGATTAGGCGCAACAATGCGACTTAACTGAAACAGCGACATCAAAATGCCGATATCAGCGGGACTGAAGGATTCAGCTGTCAGGTAAAGCCCCCAGTAGGGGACAAATGCACCGACAAAAAAATAGTAGATGAAATAAAAGCGCGACAGGTTAAAGTGTAAGGCGTGGCTCATGACAAATGTGCGCTTAATGGTCACCGCCCAGGCTCAAGCCTGGGGCGTAATAGATCACAGGCGAGGTGTGTTTGAATGCACGTCTGCATTCTGCCCACGGTGACGCAGGGCATGATCCATTAGCACCAGGGCCAACATCGCCTCCACGATAGGCGTAGCGCGAATGCCAACACAAGGGTCATGGCGACCGGTGGTTTGCATCATGATCGCTTCACCCGCCTGGTTAATTGAACGACGCGCTTGCGGGATGCTGGAAGTCGGCTTGAACGCCACATTGACGACAATGTCCTGACCACTGGAAATGCCACCCAAAATGCCGCCAGCATGGTTGGTGGCAAAGCCCTCAGGCGTCAACTCATCGCAATGCTCACTGCCGCGCTGGGCAATCGAATCAAACCCGGCACCGATTTCCACGCCTTTAACGGCATTAATGCCCATCATCGCATGGGCAATGTCTGCATCCAGGCGGTCAAAAATCGGTTCGCCCAGGCCAACGGGCACACGCTCAGCCACCACCGTAATCTGTGCGCCCACAGAATCGCGCTCACTGCGGATCTGGTCCATATAGGCTTCGAGTTGTGGCAGCATCTCGACATTGGGGGCAAAGAAAGCGTTGCCTTCATGCGCCAGCGCCTCCCAACTCACAAACGGCACCTTGATTTCACCCAGCTGGCTTAAATAGCCCCGAATCTGCACGCCGTACTGTTGCTTGAGCCACTTTTTGGCAATGGCGCCTGCTGCGACGCGCACCGCCGTCTCACGCGCACTGGAACGGCCACCGCCACGGTAATCCCGGATACCGTATTTCTGTGCATAGGTATAGTCCGCATGGCCGGGACGGAAAGTATCCATGATTTTGCTGTAATCCTGCGAACGCTGATCGGTATTGCGAATCAGCAAGCCAATCGGTGTGCCAGTGGTTTTGCCTTCAAACACACCAGACAAGATCTCCACCTCATCGGCTTCTGCCCGTTGCGTCACATGGCGCGATGTCCCGGGCTTGCGGCGGTCGAGATCCACTTGCAGGTCGGCAGCGCTCAACTCCAGCCCTGGCGGGCAGCCATCCACAATCCCGCCGATCGCCGGACCATGCGATTCGCCAAACGAGGTCAGGGTAAACAAGGTGCCGATGGTATTGCCAGACATGTGAACTCTCACTGAATAATTTTGTATATTTTATCATAGACTGCCTGCAGCCCCGCCCACGGGTTGATTTCCAGGCTTTGAACGCTTATGCTGAAACGACGTATTGATCTGGGACCCTCATGGCTAAACGCAAGCACCCGCACCGTAAACATCGCCTGCTAGGCAAACCGCAAACCGGCATCGACGACTCAGCAGAAACAGCCGCCAACGCCGCCGCGTGCATTCATAAAATTTGCTACAACGCGCAAGAGATCGTCTCCCAGCAACTGACCATGCACGACATTGTCGACTGGCAAGCCCCTGCCGGGCATGTCGCATGGATTAACGTGCACGGCGTGCTGGATATCCCCTTGTTACAAGCCGTTGCCCGCCGCTTCAAACTGCACCCGCTGGTACTGGACGATATTTTAAACACCGAACAGCGTCCCAAATTGGATACCTATCCCGATTACCTGTTTCTGGAAACCCGCCTGTTTTACTATGACGCCGAAAACATGAGTGTGAGCTCTGAACAAATTAGCATGGCTTTGGGACGTGAGTGGCTGCTGACTTTTCAGGAGAGGCCATCGGGCAGTTTTGAGCCGGTGCGCGAGCGTTTACGCCAGGGTCAGGCCCTGCTGCGCCAAAGCGGCCCTGATTATTTGTGCTATACGCTGCTCGACAGCTTGATGGAGCGTTACTTTCAGGTGCTGGAAGCCATCAATGAAGATGCTGAACAACTCGAAGGTCATTTGCTTAACCAACCCACGCCAGAAGACCTGCAGAATATCCACCGCCTCAAACATGTCACCATCCAACTCCGGCGCGCAGTCTGGCCGCTGCGTGAAGTGCTCAATAGCCTGATCCGCAATGAACACGGATTCTTTAGTCCGCAAACCGTGCCTTATTTGCGCGACCTCTATGATCACACCGTTCATTTTACCGAGTCACTCGAAGCCATCCGTGACACCTTGAGCGGACTCATGGATATTTACATGACCAGCCTGAGTCAGCGCGTCAATCTGGAGGTACGGGCATTAACGGTGGTTGCCATGCTGTTTATGCCAGCCACCTTGATTGCCGGCATTTTTGGCATGAACTTCAATGAAATGCCCTGGCTGAAGGAGCCAGACGGCTTTTGGTGGTCGATATGGATGATGCTGGGGATTGCCGTGGCCATGCTGCTGGTGTTCTGGCGGCGGCAATGGCTTAGCAGCCGCCGTGAATCTTAAGGCACTCAGGCAAGCGCCGCCGCAGGTTGCCGTGTTAAATACCTCACCACATCCTGCAACTCGAAATAAAGCGCCAGATAATCATGGGCGGCAGCACTCTGTGCATCATATTCAAACACATGCTGGCCCATACGCAGACTCTCACTCAAGGCTGCATGCTCCCCAATTTTAGTCATCAGCAGCTCTTGTCCAAACAGGCGACGCATTTCCTGATCCACTTCAGTGGTCATACTCTTGCGCGAGTCGGCGCGTGTCAGCAGGTAGCGGCGCGCTATTTTGCGCTTGAGCACGGGTTGTAAAGCGTTTAGCGCCTTATCCATCCTGACCGCCGAATGAATCGATAAATAATCTGTAGTCACGGGGACCACAACCATGTCACTGGCAAACACGGCGCTCAAGGCAATCACCCCCATATACGGGCAACAATCCATCACCACAGTCAAGGCGGACTGCTGTTGGGCCAACGTGGCCAAGCCTGCATTCAGCTTACCCAAGGTCGCAGGGCCACGGCCAAATTGTGAATCGAGTTTGCTCAATGCAGGGTTAGCCGCAACCAGTTGCAATCCGTTGCGTAGCGGTTGAATCAAGTTGGCAACCGGGGTAGCGTTTTGATAAAGATCAAGCAGACTGGACTGTGTATTCAAGCCTGTATGTTTATAGATCTCAGTCAGTTTTGCTTGCGGATCCATATCCAGCAGCAAGGTTGGGCGCTGCTTACGCTGAAAAGCAGCGGCCAAATTCAGTGCAGTTGTCGTCGCCCCTACTCCGGCTTTCTGATTAAGAATGGCAATTTTCAACATGAGGGTGTGAATGCAAGGTCAACTTTGAGCAAATCATTTCAGATAATGATGCATATCATCATAAACGATGTTGAGCATAGAGACCACCCCACACCGCCTGCACTGGCAAGAAAGCTGGGGCACACAGGCAAACTGTAGATAAAAAGAAACCCGCAAAAGCGGGTTAAAAGGGGGTTTGGATCAGGAGGAAATCAATGCTAGTCGTTGAAAATCAACTAAACCTAGCCATCAAACAAAACATTTTGTGTTTCGTTTAAAGATGTGTTCAGTATAGGGAGGAGTTATTGCAGTATTTTGACCAAGCTGTAACTGAATTGTAAAAGCTAAAATTCAATTGTTATTAAATTGTAACTTTAATAAAAACAACAACTTGCAAGAATCGTTTGAAAACTGTTTCAAATAAACAGGCCAAAGGAATAGCAGCCAAAAGAGTAGCCGCCTGTCGCCGTTAGTCTAACAGATTGCGCTCTATCAGACTAACGGCTTTAATGACACCAGGGATTAGCTAGTTCAGGTTAGCTGAAAAAGTCGCGCGCTTTATCTACCCAGCTTTTGTTTTTTGGGCTGTGTTTGCCCGCATCTGCCTGGGTACTGTTTTCAAACTCGCGCAACAGTTCTTTTTGCTTTTCCGTCAGCCTGACTGGCGTCTCAACCACCACATGGACCATGAGATCGCCATGCTCACTAGAGCGCAGAGGCTTGATGCCTTTGCCGCGCAGGCGGAACACACTGCCGGTTTGGGTTTCGGCTGGAATCTTCATCTTGGCAGCGCCATCCAACGTCGGCACCTCAATCTCACCACCCAACGCCGCGGTGCTAAAGCTGATCGGCATCTCGCAGTGCAGATTGGCACCATCCCGTTGGAAAATAGGGTGTTCCTTGAGGTGGACCACAACATAGAGGTCACCGGTAGGCCCACCATTCACGCCAGCTTCGCCTTCACCACTCAAACGGATACGGTCACCTTCATCGACCCCAGCCGGAATTTTGACATTCAGCGTCTTGTTCTGCTTTACACGGCCATTGCCATGACACGTTGGGCAAGGCTCTTTAACCATCTTGCCTGTGCCATGACATTTAGGGCAGGTTTGCTGTACAGAGAAAAAGCCCTGTTGCATCCGCACCTGGCCATGCCCGTTACAGGTCGTACAAGTGACTGGAGAAGTGCCTGGACGCGCACCAGAACCATGGCAGGTTTCGCACGTGGATTGTACCGGAATACGGATTTTGGTTTCGGTACCACGTGCAGCCTCTTCCAGCGAGATTTCGAGGTTATAACGCAGGTCTGCGCCGCGATAGACGTTTGATCGCTGATTGCGCCCGCCACCAAAAATATCGCCAAAAATATCGCCAAAGGCGTCACTGAATCCACCGCCACCAAAGCCGCCAAAGCCCGCACCTCCCCCCATGCTGGGGTCCACACCGGCGTGACCATATTGGTCGTACGCCGCACGTTTCTGCTCGTCGCTGAGTACTTCGTAGGCCTCTTTGGCCTCCTTAAAGCTTTCTTCGGCTTTAGGGTTATCCGGGTTACGGTCCGGGTGAAACTTCATCGCCAGCTTTTTAAAGGCCTTTTTAATTTCCTCGTCGCTGGCGTCACGGTTCACACCGAGCACTTCATAATAATCTTTTTTTGCAGCTGCCATTGCTTGCCTTTTTTTGTCCAGTTAACAGCATCTAGAAATGCGAAAGTCGTTAGCCTGCAAGAGGACTAACGACTGTTCGCCTGTCATGCCGAATTAGTCCTTTTTCACTTCTTCGAACTCAGCATCGACCACATCGCCTTCCACGGTTTTTTCACCTTGGGGCTGTGCGCTTTCGGTATTAGCTTGAGCCTGTTGCTCAGCGTATACCTTCTCGCCCAGTTTTTGCGAAGCTTCCATCAATGCATTGGTTTTGGCTTCAATGTCGGCTTTGTCATCGCCTTTAGCCACGTCTTCCAGCGCTTTAATGGCGTCTTCGATCTTGGCTTTTTCATCCGCTTCCATCTTGTCGCCATGCTCACCCAGTGATTTTTTCACACTGTGCAAGACGCTGTCCGCCTGGTTACGGGCGTCGACCAGTTCACGCAGTTTTTTGTCTTCGTCAGCATATTTAGCCGCATCTTCTTCCATGCGTTGAATTTCTTCTTCAGACAAACCAGAGTTCGCCTTGATGGTGATTTTGTTTTCTTTGCCAGTGGCTTTGTCTTTGGCAGACACATGCAAAATACCGTTGGCATCGATATCAAAAGTCACTTCAATCTGCGGCATGCCACGTGGTGCTGGTGGAATGTCACTCAGGTTAAACTGACCCAGGCTCTTGTTGCCCGAAGCCATTTCGCGCTCACCTTGCAAGACATGAATCGTCACCGCATTCTGGTTGTCTTCAGCGGTCGAGAACACTTGTGATGCCTTAGTCGGGATCGTGGTGTTTTTCTTGATCAGCTTGGTCATCACGCTACCCAGGGTTTCAATGCCCAGGGACAATGGCGTCACGTCCAGCAGCAACACGTCTTTCACGTCGCCTTTCAATACGCCACCTTGAATCGCAGCACCGACGGCCACGGCTTCATCCGGGTTCACGTCTTTACGCGGCTCTTTGCCAAAAATCTCTTTTACTTTCTCTTGCACTTTAGGCATACGGCTCTGGCCGCCCACCAAAATGACGTCAGAGATGTCAGAAGGAGACACGCCTGCATCTTTCAATGCGGTTTTGCACGGCGCCATAGTACGCTCAATCAAGTCTTCAACCAGTGACTCAAGTTTGGCACGGGTGATTTTCACCACCAGGTGCTTAGGACCCGTCGCGTCTGCCGTGATGTATGGCAGGTTTACTTCAGTCTGCTGTGCACCAGACAATTCGATCTTGGCTTTTTCAGCCGCCTCTTTCAAACGCTGTTTGGCCAGCAAGTCATTGCGCAGGTCCAAGCCGTTTTCTTTCTTGAACTCGTCCGCCAGGAAGTCGATGATGCGGTTATCGAAGTCTTCACCACCGAGGAAAGTGTCACCGTTGGTAGACAACACTTCAAACTGGTGTTCGCCATCAATCTCTGTAATTTCGATAATGGAAATATCGAACGTACCACCACCCAGGTCATACACCGCGATCTTGCGGTCGCCTTCCTGCTTATCCAAACCAAATGCCAGTGCCGCTGCAGTCGGTTCGTTAATGATACGTTTTACTTCCAGACCAGCGATACGGCCTGCATCTTTGGTCGCCTGACGCTGGCTATCGTTAAAGTAAGCGGGCACGGTAATCACAGCCTCGGTCACTTCTTCGCCCAGGTAGTCTTCAGCGGTTTTCTTCATCTTACGCAGCACTTCTGCGGAGATTTGTGGTGGCGCCTGTTTTTTGCCACGCACTTCTACCCATGCGTCACCGTTGTCTGCTTTAGCAATGGTGTAAGGCATGAGGTCAATGTCTTTTTGCACTTCTTTTTCGTCAAAGCGACGGCCAATCAAACGCTTTACCGCAAACAAAGTGTTTTTCGGGTTAGTCACCGCTTGGCGTTTAGCAGGTGCACCGACCAGAATCTCGCCATCTTCCTGATAAGCGATGATAGAAGGGGTGGTACGCGCACCCTCTGCGTTTTCAATCACACGGGGTTTACCGCCTTCCATCACTGCTACGCAGGAGTTGGTGGTCCCCAAGTCAATCCCGATAATCTTTGCCATAATCGTTATCCTTATCCTTTAAATTTGGTTAATCTCAATCTCTGATGCACTGAACATTGGGACATCTATACAGATTTCAAGTCCCTGTTCTTAATATGGGTTATTTTGCTTGTATCACGGTGACCAGCGCCGGACGCAAAACACGCTCATTCAGGCTGTAGCCTTTTTGCAAGACGCTTAATACCGTGTTGGGCTCGCCCTCTGCTGGCACCATGCTGATCGCCTGATGCTTGTTCGGGTCAAACTTCTCCCCTACCGGATTGATTTCAGCAATATTGAATTTTTCAAACACGCTCAATAATTGTTTTGCAGTCAGTTCTACGCCGTTTTTATAGCTATCCACATCGGCATTCTCTACCGCCAGCGCAGCATCCAGGCTATCCTTCACGGCCAGCAACTCACCACTGAACTTCTCAAGTGCAAACTTGCGTGCTTTATCAATATCATCCGCGGCACGGCGGCGAATATTCTCGCCTTCAGCTTTGACATACAGCACTTGTGCCTTGGCTTCTTCCAGGGCAGCTTCCAGCTCGGCAATCCGGGCATCCTGATTGACGCTTGCCGCTTCCTGCGCTGGCGCTGCTTGTTCTATTGCCTCTTGTGCAGGCTTTTCTGAGGGTGTATTTGGTTCTTGCATGGGGCTCCCCTTTAATTCAATACTGTTGATTCAATACAGTGGTTTGAGAGGTTTCAAAGAAACACTTTTTATCTCAACATTTTTCCAATGTTGGGCATGCCCCTACTGATTTCAAGGGTAAACCGTCAAATTAGGTGAGATTTTTTCTAGGAAGGCAAGGTGGTTGTCGACACGATGGCTGACAATTGTGCAATCACGGCTGCAACAGCAGGCACTTGTCCTTTACCGCCTAAATTCACCGCAGGCACCAGACGCCCGCCGGCTACGCCAGTAAAAGCAGGCTCGGTATCGGTGTAAATGGCGACAACCGGGACATCCAGGGCAGCTGCCAGGTGGGAAAGTCCGGTATCAACCCCTACTGCAAAACGCACCTGCGGCATGAGTGCCGCCAACTGTTGCAGGCTTAGCTTAGGCAAGACCTTGGCCTGAGGGACTTGCTTGGCGATTTCTTCTGCACGTGCGCGCTCTGGCTCGCTGGCCCAGGGCAACCACATGACCACCCCTTGTGCCGCATAATGCTGGCCCAAAGCCACCCATGAAGCTTCCGGCCATAATTTACTGTCCCGGCTGGTCGCATGTAATGCTAAAAATGCGGCATGCGCCTTAAGGTCAGCGGTTGATAAACCATATGCCGGCGCCTCGTTCGGCACCGGATAACCGAGCGCCATGGCTGCCAGCGTCCGCATGCGGATGACGGCATGCTGCCGGTAAGGAATCGCATAAGTGTGCTGATAAAAACGGCTGGCCAGCGGCTCACGGATGGAATGTTGATCATAGCCATGGCGCGGCCCTGTTGCCCAAGTGGCCATGACCGCACTTTTGAGCAAGCCCTGTAAATCCAGCACAGCATCATACGGCTGGGCGCCGACGGCATGCTTGACGGCAGCAATTTCCCGCCAGGTCTGCGCGCGCCACCACTGTTTGCGCCAGCGCCGTACCGCGACGGTGAACACCTGTTTTACTTGCGGATGCAATCGTGGAATGTCGGCAAAACTCTCTTCAACCAGCCAGTCAATCTGCGCGTCGGGAGAGTGCTGCAAGAGATCTTGCACCACCGGCAAAGCGTGGATGACATCTCCCATAGAGGTGGTTTTGACGATCAAGATGCGTTTCATGGCCGCTATTTTCGCATACAATGCCAGCGCATGAAGTTTGCGTTTCTCATATTCAAATACTTTCCCTATGGCGGGGTGCAGCGCGACATGCTGCGCATTGCCCGCGATTGTGTGGCGTTGGGGCATGAGGTCACCATTTTTACCGGCGAATGGCGGGGTGAACGCCCAGCAGGCATACACATCCGCCTGCTCAAGGCCAGTGGCTGGCTCAATCATCACCGGCACACGTCCTTGATCAACCAGATGCAGCAAGCGATTGTGCAAGGCCAATTTGACCGCATTGTCGGCTTTAACCGCATGCCAGGGCTGGATGTCTATTTTGCCGCCGACCCTTGCTATGCAGAACGCATGTCACGCGAACCCTGGTATAAAAAACTGTCTGGCCGCTACCGCTTTTTTTCTGCCATGGAACAAGCCGTGTTTGGCCCCGAGGCAGGCACACAGATTTTGCTGCTCAACCAGCACGACCAAGCAGTGTTCCAGCGTTGGTATGGCACCGATCAGTCACGTTTTCACCTGCTCCCGCCAAATATTCCGCTGCACAGGTTTGCAGATTTAGCAGATCAAGATTACCGCGCTTATGTGCGTAAAACCTTTGACTTACCAGCAGACGCCGTGGTGTTACTCACCGTCGGCTCGGCTTTTCTGCGTAAAGGGGTAGACCGTGCGATAGACGCCTTGAGCAGTCTGCCAGACACACTCAAGCAGCGTTGCTGGCTACTTGCCGTGGGAGAATTTGAGTCTAGCAGCAATATGCGGGCCTATGCCGCCGAGCGTGGCGTGGCCGGACGCTGCATTGAGGCCGGCGGTCGCCCGGATATTCCAGCGCTGATGCTGGGCTGTGATTTACTCATCCACGCTGCGCGCTCAGAACTGGCGGGCATTGTCATTATTGAAGCCATGACGGCAGGCTTGCCGCAACTGGTGAGTGGCGTGTGCGGCTATGCGGGCTATGTTGCCGCCGCTCACGCGGGGGAAGTCCTGCCTGAACCGTTTGAGCAAGCGGTGATGAACCGCACTTTGCAGACAATGCTCACCAGCTTGCCGCAACAACGCTGGGGCCAACAGGCGCTCGCTTTCGTCACCCAACTGGCCGCCAAACAGGTCCATGCGCCTGAAGCGCGCATCATTGAGGCCGCTTCCAGCAGGCCACTTTAAGTGATGAGGCTGTTAATCTACTTGTTAATCTGTTAAGGTGCCGCGGGCCGTCCAGGCGTAAATGGCATATGCCGTAGCTGGTCTGCCGCTGCCTTGCTGGCTTCACTGCGCTTTAAGGCATAAGCTTTGGCCTGCTCAAGCAAGGCTGCAGAAGGCAGCTTGGGATCTTCTGACAAGCGGGACAGCTTTTCAAAACTTTCTTCGTAGGGCGTGGCCACTTGTGCATCAATCTGCGCTGCCATCTCATCAAAACTGACGCTGCCCTCGCGGCCTTCAAGCATGATCTGCCGCCATTGTTGCTGCGCACGCTGATCAATCTGGTTAAGTTTTTGTAACTGTTTTTGTATTGCCACCTCTTGCCGCCAGCGGTATTTTGGCGCCGGTAAATGGGTGAGCAAGCCCAGCAGAACCAGTGCCCAGGCCAGGCCAGCCAAGGCTTGCGTGATTGTTGTCGCAGGCGCGCCGCGCAAAAAAGCAGGCAGCATGAGCAACCCCATGATCCCCCCCGTGATAAAACCGCCGATATGGGCAGAATTATCGATGCCAGGGATCACATAGCCCATGAGGATGGTCAAGGCCGAGAAGAGCATCGCCCCCCAAAACAACCAGCGGAATTCCACTTGCTGCATCTGATGTCTGGCAAACCAGAGATAAACCAACAAGGCGCCATAGATGCCAAAAATGGCCCCTGAGGCGCCGCCGGATACCGCCTGGTTGCCTTGAACCACCAGTGACAACACATTCCCTGCCAGGCCGCTGACCAGATAAATCCCCAGGAAACGGACTGAGCCGAACATGCGCTCGACCAGCTTGCCGCCATCCCATAACGCCAGCATATTCATGCCCAGATGCACGGCACCAAAGTGCAAAAACATGGCGCTGCCCAGCCGCCACCACTGGCCGTCGGCCGTGGCCGGGGCAAAATTAGCGCCCCAGGTCAGCTGTACAGTATTTGGTGAGTGCCAAAAACCGGCGCCGCCAAATAACATGAGTACAAACACCAGCACATTGAGCGCAATCAGGCCCCGGGTGACCGGCGGCACGGGTGCGCGCAATTCAATGCGTGGCGTCGGTGAAGCGTGCATCTAACTGAAGGACTCCTGAAAAGGCACCTTTAACAACGGCGGCTGTTGCAAGCGGTCAATTAAGGTTTGCAGGTTTTCTTCTGGCATAGACATGTGTGGGTCAATCCTGTTCGCGACCCAGCCGCAACAATCAATCTGACGCGCTTTGAGCACCTGTGCCGTCAACAGGGCATGATTGATACAACCCAGGCGCATGCCGACCACCATCAGCGCAGGTAACTGCAACGCCTGAATCAAATCGGCGATGCTGTGCGTCCGGTTCAATGGCACCAACAAGCCGCCAGCCCCTTCGACAATGACCACATCAGCCATGGAAGTTAATTGCGTATACGCAGTATGAATCACCTCCAGCTGAATCTCGACCCCAGCCTGCGCGGCGGCGATATGCGGCGCAATGGCCGGGTTAAAGCAGTAGGGATTAATCAACTCAGGTGGCGCCGTCACGTTAGAGGCCGCGGTCAGTAATCGCACATCTTCATTTTGCCAGCGGCCTTCCAGCCACTCACACCCGGAAGCCACCGGCTTCATACCAATCACCGTCTTCCCTTGTGCAATCAACTGCTGCATCAAACGGACGGTGACAGTGGTTTTACCGACGCCAGTATCTGTCCCGGTCACAAAAAAATGCGAAGGAAGCGGCTGCATCATGCCTCCTGTGTTGCCGTTTTGCGCGCCATGAATTGCACCGGGCTAGTCCCGGGCGGCGTGTAAGGCTGGCTACCGGTCCAGGCATGCACAAAGACGACCTCATAAGTGGCGGGTAATTTACCCTGATGGCGGAAGGCCTCGTAGCCTTGACGCAATTGCTGTAAAAAGCCCTTGCCACTCAAGCCTTTGGCACGCCCCGCGGTTGCATTATGGGCACCTATGGCTTTGAGGTCGCGCATCACGGATTCAACCGTATCGTAGGTCAGGGTGTAATGCATGACATCCAGCACAGGGGCGCTGAACCCGGCGCGTGTGAGTGCATCGCCGATATCATGCATGTCGATAAAACGGCTGACATGGGTATGTCCATTGCCAGACGCTGCGCGCAGTTCCTTCAGGGTATCCGGCCCCAAGGTGGCAAACATCAGTAATCCGTTGGGTTTAAGCACACGCCTGAACTCTTGCAACACGGTGTCCATGTCATTACACCACTGCACGGCCAGGCTGGACCACACCATATCAACACTGGCCGTCGCCAACGGCATGGCCTCAATATCGGCACACACTAATTGTGGTTGGGCCTGCCAAAAACGATACCAGGGAAACAGGGTTTTCGTGCGCGCGAGCATGCCCTCGGCAATGTCCAGCGCAACCCCTTTGGCCTGTTTAAAATGGTTGAGCAAGGCATGCAAGCCATGGCCGGTGCCGCACCCTGCATCCAGGATCACCGCGGGTGCCAGTTTGACCACCTCTAACCTGCTCAGCATTTCCTCACGGACCTGGCGCTGCAAAATAGCTGCAGCATCATACTGTTTGGCCGCACGGTGAAACGACTGGCGCATGCGCGTCTTGTCGATCTGGTAAACATCCTGCATTAATGCTCCACGGCACGCGTCGCGGGCGCATCTGCCATAAAGGCTTCCACCGCTTCGCAAAATGCTTCCGCATGCGAGAGAAAGGGCGCATGTGCGGCGCCAGCGATCACGCGCAAGTGCGCGCGCTGCAAATGCATGGCCAGCCAGTGTGCTGCCGAGACGGGCGCCATCGTATCTCTATCCCCATGGATAATTAGGGCAGGCTGAAACAAGCGCTCAACCTCTTCGCGTAAATCGGTCTGCAACAGAATATCCAACGCCTGATTCAGGCTGTCTTGGGTAGGCATGGGTTTGGCACCAAACGCAATGCGCAATTGGCGCACCGTGCTACGTGCATCTTTGGCATGCATGCATTGCAGGGTCAAGAAATTAAGCAAGGTGGCATTAAAGTCTTGTGCAAACCGCTCGTTGAATTGCTCAAAATGGCGGGCCGCAATGCCATGCGGCCAGTCTGGCTTGCTCACAAAACAGGGGTTAGTCCCTACCAGAATCAGTTTTTCTACCCGGTCCGGCTGATTGAGGGCAATTTGTTGGGCTACCAAGCCACCCAGAGACCAGCCTAAAATGGTAGAGACGCCAGGAATTTCCTCAGCCACGGCTTCAGCCAGGCTGTGCAAATGATAAGGATAGACCGGACGGCTCTGGCCCATGCCTGGCAAATCCACCAGAAACAGACGGAAATTGGCAGACAGGCGCTTGGTCACGCGCTCCCACACCGCACTGTTCATGCCCCAACCATGGAGCAATACCAGCGGTTTGCCTTGTCCCATGATTTCGATAAAACAACTCATGCGGCCGCTCCGACGGGTAATGCACGCTCAGCTTCTTGCAAGGCCTGGATCAATGCCCGTACATCCGATGCGCGGTGAGCAGCAGACAGCGAAATCCGCAGGCGCGATGTATTCACCGGCACGGTCGGTGGCCGGATCGCAGGCACCAGGATGCCACGTGCCTGCAAAAACTGGCTCAGTGCCAGCGCCTCGTGGGTATCCCCAACCACCAGCGGCTGGATGGCGGTTTCAGAAGGGAGCAACTGCCAGCGGGTGAGTGAGAGCTCACTTTTGAGCAGCGCGATCATGTCAAATAATTGTTTTCTGCGCGCATCCCCGTGCTCAATCTCATACACTGAGGCCAGCAAGGCGGCTGACAACGGCGGCGGTGCAGGCGTGGTGTAGATATAACTGTTGGCGTGCTGAATCAGGTACTCAATCACGATTTTTTCACCTGCAACAAAGGCACCGGCTACGCCTGCCGCTTTACCCAGCGTTCCCATCATGATCAATCGGGGGGATTGCAGACCCAGGTGCTTGAGCGAACCACGCCCTTGCGGGCCGAGCACGCCAAAGCCGTGGGCATCATCTACATACAGATAAGCATCATAGCGTTCGCAGAGCGCAAGATATTGGGCCAGCGGCGCGATATCGCCATCCATACTGAACACCGCATCCGCGGTGACCAGCTTGTGACGGGCCGTGCTGCTTTGTAATAGCTTCTCCAGGGCATCAACGTCATTGTGTGGAAAGCGATGATGCGTGGCACGTGACAAAAATGCGCCATCATTCAGGCAGGCATGGTTGAGCTTATCTGAAAACACCGCATCCTCACGCCCCATCAAGGCACTGACGACGCCAATATTGGCCATATAGCCGGTGGAAAACAGCAAAGCTGCCGGTTGGCCGACGAAAGCCGCCAGCGCTTGCTCCAGTTGATCGTGATACCGGTGATGGCCGGTAATCAGGTTGGAGGCGCCGCTGCCCACGCCAGCCTCGGCAACGGCCTGCTGCAAGGCGGCCACCAGCGCAGCATCATTGGCCAGGCCCAGGTAATCATTGCTGCAAAACGACAAAAACGGCTGGCCATTGGCGGTGATATGCTCGGCCTGGGGCGAATCCAGCAAGCGGCGTTGCCGCATCAGGCCCAGGGTTTGCCGCTTTTCCAGATCGGCGCGTAAGGACTCCAGCAAATCGCTCATTTAGATTTTCTTCAAGCCTAATTTGGCAAACAGGGCATTGTCGGACTCGACCTCAGGGTTGCCGGTCGTCAGTAATTTTTCACCATAGAAAATACTGTTGGCCCCGGCATGGAAGCACAAGGCCTGCACGGCTTCGCCCATGCTCTGGCGGCCTGCGGACAAGCGGACAAAGCTGGTAGGCATGGTGATACGGGCAATGGCAATGGTGCGCACAAACTCCAGCGGATCCAGTGGATCGGTGCCATGCAATGGCGTCCCTTCCACTTGGGTCAGCAAGTTAATCGGCACGCTTTCTGGTGGTTGCTCCATGTTGGCCAACTGCGCAATGAGGCCGGCCCGCTGAACACGGGTCTCACCCATACCGATGATGCCACCACTGCACACATTGATATTCATGCTGCGCACGCGGTCCAAGGTGTCCAGGCGGTCCTGATACGTCCGCGTGGTAATCACATCGCCATAAAATTCGGGCGCAGTATCCAGGTTGTGGTTGTAATAATCCAAGCCCGCCTCTTTCAGTTGTTCGGCCTGGCCGTCTTTAAGCATACCCAGAGTCGCACAAGTTTGCAGGCCCATGGCCTTGACTTCAGAGATCATTTTCAGCACGGGCTCAAGGTCGCGCTGTTTGGGGCCACGCCAGGCTGCGCCCATGCAGAACCGGCTGGCGCCACTTTCCTTGGCAGCCTTGGCTGCAGCCAGCACTTCGTCCAACTGCATCAAGGGCTCGTTCTCAACCTCGGTATGATAGCGCGCGGCTTGCGGGCAATAACCACAGTCCTCAGAACAGCCTCCAGTTTTAATCGAAAGCAAGGTGCTCACTTGCACCGCGTTAGGATCAAAGTGTTCACGATGCACCGTGTGTGCTCTATGCAGCAAATCATTGAATGGCAGCTCGAACAATGCCATGATGTCATCGACACGCCAGCGCTCGACAGTAGGATGACAAGAAGCCGGTTTCAAGCCATCCAGGTTAATCACAGAGGTTTGCATTTCATTGCTACAGCCAGCAGCAGAGGTGTGTTGTTCCATAAGTCCCACGCATTCAAAAGTATATGAATAATCCGGCCGAATTATATGTTGTTTAAAATCATACGTGAAAAATTTTTACAACAGATTAAATTTTAAGCAGACCAACCTGCAGCAGAGGCTCACTTCCTGGCTGGCGGCCAGCCTGCCCTGCCCGCTTTGCTACGGCCAAACAGGGCTGCTGACTAAACAAAGCAACCATCCCAGCGGCCTTTGTGCTGACTGTGAGGCCAGCCTGCCCTGGTACGACGCCGCCCGTTGCCCGCAATGCGCGTTGCCTAACCTCCACGGGGATCTTTGTGGTGTTTGCTTGCAACACGCGCCCGCCTTTGACCATACGTTGACGGTATTCCGCTATGCCTACCCGCTGGATCGGTTGTTACATCAATTTAAATATCACCAGCAGTTGGCCTGGGGCGCCTTATTGGCAGATGCCTGGCTATCCCGCATGCCGGCATTACCTGCGAGCCAGCCACCTGCCGTGCTAGTGGCGATGCCCATGCATCTCAACCGGATTAAACAACGCGGGTTTAACCATGCACTGGAGTTAGCGAAGCAGTTGCAAAGACAATGGCAACTCCCGTTAAAGATAGATGGCTGCGAACGCTTGATAGATACCCCAGCCCAAGCCGGGATGGATATGAAAACAAGAACCCGCAATTTACGCGGCGCATTTGCGACTCAGCACAGCTGGCAAGGCCAGCATGTGATGATTGTGGATGATGTGATGACGACAGGCGCCAGCATGCACGCACTGGCGAAGGTGTTTAAACAGGCCGGGGCCGCACAAGTCACGGCGCTCGTGCTGGCACGCACACTCAAGCAGGATTAGTCGGTACTGGCCTGCACATTGCCGCCCAACTGGCGGATACGTTGCGTGACAAATTCCAGCAGCCGCTCACTGAGTGGCAGGCTTTGCGCCTGTTGCAGTTGTTGCAAGGCCTGCGCATTCTGGCCAGCAGCTTGCAATGAAATGGCATACGCCACCATCCATTGCGCATAGCCTGGCCGCAGGGTAATCGCACGCTCAAAATGCGGTAATGCGGCTGTATGCTGCCCAGTCTGCTGGTAAGCCATCGCCAACATCCATTGCGACTCGGCATCTTGTACCAGCGCATTGGCTGCTGGCTTGAGTGTTTGTAATACAGCCTCAGCCTGACCATGCGCCAATTGCCATTTTGCCAACGACTTGGACAAACCAACTTGCGCCGGGAATTGCTTAATGCCCGATTGCAAAAGCGTCACAGCCTCAACATCTTGCCTGGACTCAAACAAATAAGCCGCTAACAGCTGACGCGCATCCTCTGACTGTGGGGTGGTCACCAATGCTTGCCTCAGCAGGAGCAAAGCCTCGTTCAACCGGCCTTTTTGCTCATGGTCAACCGCTCGCTGTATCAGCACATTGACCTCCTGTTCGGGCCGGACATGTTTATTCACCACGCCCTTGTCTGCAGATTTCTCATCCTCCGCTTTATTCTGCATCACACCCGCATGCAAAGCTGAGGCAGGCTCAATCGCGGCTACCGTGACCGCGGCATGGTCAGCCGCCTTCATACTAAACTCGCCCTCTACTTGCGGGGTCGCTGGATTTGCGGGAGTGACCACAGGGTTCATTTTATTCGCCATAGGCGGTACGGTGACTTTCGCACTCACCGGTTGGTCATGCCAGGCACTAAACAGTGATTTAGTCAGCTGCGGGGCAGCCCAAGCAGCATCCGCTCCGTCCTCGGTTGCCGTCGCAGCCGCAATAGATCCCGTATTGCTCGTCGTCTTCTTGCCCGTCAGTTCAGCGGGCTGTGTAGGTGACGTGGACCGAGTGGCTGTCGTCATCGCAGTCACATGCTGCGGATACAAGTAAGCCAGCAACATGGGGCCATTGAGCCAGAGCCAACTGGCCGCAGCGACCACCAGA
Organism: Methylophilus sp. 3sh_L; assembly: GCF_046766015.1. Taxonomy (NCBI): domain Bacteria; kingdom Pseudomonadati; phylum Pseudomonadota; class Betaproteobacteria; order Nitrosomonadales; family Methylophilaceae; genus Methylophilus; species Methylophilus sp. 3sh_L. The sequence continues at coordinate 300,383 of NZ_JBKOUF010000001.1, read as the reverse complement.
CCGCTGCCGACAACACGGTTTACCCAACGTTCAGAACTGACTGTCTGAGATGCCAGCACAGGTTTGACCTGGCCAGCCCAGCCGTCAGCGGTACTGCCCTGGCGGGCCTCAACATTTTGTAATACCTGATTAATCAAGCTCATATCAATCCTTCTGTCGCCGACTAGCGACCAAAACTCGCCATGGTGGCATGCCATGCCAGCCACCACTTAAAGCCATGCTCCAGCCAACGGTGCTGGGCTTTGACGCTAGCTTGCGTATCGAGAATCGCCGCCTTGACATCCTCGGTCGCCACGCCTTGCTGACCGCGCCCATAGGCAGATAACAACGCTTTATGGGCCAGGATATTCAACAAGCGGGGGATCCCATTGGCATAGCGGTAAAGTAAACGCAGGCTGGCCGGACTAAACACCATGCCGCCCTGATAACCAGCGACATGCATGCGGTGATTTAAATAAAACCCTAATTCTTCCCATTGCAGGCCCTTGAGGTGATACTCAAAGCCAATTCGCTGGCGCAGTTGACGGATAGAAGGGTGATTCAGGCGCTCTTCGAGCTCAGGCTGGCCAAAAATCACCACTTGCAACAGCTTGCGTTTTTCCGTTTCGAGGTTACTCAGCAAGCGCAACGCTTCCAACGTCTCTAGCGGCATCGCCTGCACTTCATCCAGGCACACCACCACATGCTTGCCCTCTTCGGCAAAAGTCAGCAGTTTGCGATTGAGGGCATCAATCATGTCATGGTGGGTAAATTCGGGCTTAAAAGCGACACCGAACTCGGTCGCCAGGGTCATCAATAAGGCGTGCGGGTCAAGATACGGGTTGGGCAAATAGGCAATCTGGCAGGCGGGTTCGAGGGCTTTAAGCAACCGTCGGCAGAGCAGCGTTTTGCCCGTGCCGACTTCGCCGGTGATTTTGACAAACCCCTCACCGGACTGGATCGCAATCAGTAGCGTATTCAGCGCCTCTTGCAAACTACGCGTCGCGTAATAAAAGCTCGTGTCCGGCGTGATCGAAAATGGAAATTCCCTTAAGCCAAAATGTTGCAGGTACATGCCCGCTCCTAAAATGCGCTGTCTGTCTTGAGTTTCTCTACCCGGTCCTGGCTATCCAGCATATCCTGCGCCCAGTTATCACCGCTGCGTACCACAGTGGATTTAAGCAGAATCACCAATTCGGTTTTGGTCGAGCTTTGATCTTTCTGGCGGAACAGGTTACCCAAAAACTTGACGTCGCCCAAACCAGGCACTTTTGTTCTGGTGTTATCCACAGACTCCGACATCAGACCGCCAATCGCAATCACGCTGCCATCGCGGGTGCGCACAATACTATCGGTTTCATTGATGTTGGAAGAGGCCGTCGGAATCGTGTACGTACCGCCGTTTGCACTGGATAAAGTCACAGTTCGGTTGACCTGGGTCACATCGCTGATAAACGGATGCACATGCAGAATAATGTTGTCATCCTTGTCAATTTGTGGGGTCACGTCCAATGAAATCCCGGAAAAATAAGGTTGTAACTGGATATCTGGCGTCACCACGGCCCCGCCCGTGGTAGTGGTCACATTGGTGCGCACATTGGTCACGTAGAACGCATCATTACCCACCTTCAGCACCGCTTTCTGGTTGTTAATCGTGGCAATCCGCGGACTGGACAGCACCTCTACATTGCCCTGGGTTTCAAGAAAATTCAGCAAGGCTGAAAAGTTTTTACCTTGGACCGCTAACGCAAACATCGAGCCGCCAATCGACACCGGGTCACTATTAGCTAGCGCACCTGGGCCGGTACTGGTCAGCGTGCCATTGGTCAGGGTGCCGGTTTCTCCAAGCGTGGTGTTACCGTTGACGTTACCAAAGGTGTAATCACGGCCGCGGATGTTTCTGACCGCTGCCCAGTTAATGCCTTGTTGTGAGTTTCTATTCAATTGCACCTTGATAATCTTGGCTTCAAGAATCACCTGGCGATCCACGGTGACCTGCATCAGGCTTAAGAATTTCTCCACCTGGCGGATCTCCTTGGGCATGGCTTTCACCATGATCAAACCAGACTGCGAGTTGATCACAACTTTGCGGCCATTTTCTTCCCCAATCAGGTTACTCAATGAACCTGCGATTTCATCCCAAAAATCATTATTGGTGCGCATACTCACATCTGAAGCATACACTTGCAGGTTGGATGCACCAGAGGTACCCGGCGCGCCTGTGCCGGTCGAACCGGTACCGACCCCCATGGCACCATTCATGGCCGCGGCTTGCCCCGCCACACCTGCCGCGCCACCAGCCCCTGAACCACTGGCGGTACCCGAAGTGACACGGGTCGCAGACGACCCCCTACGCGAGCCGGTAATGTAATTCACCTGAAAAACACGGGTTTGCAAGGTTTGTGGCTCAACAAAAATCTGCTTGCCGTTCATTTTGTATTCATAGCCATACAAGTCACGCAAGGCATTGAGCGCTTCAAACAATGTGACATCACGCAGGTTAATCGTAATGTCGCCCCTAAGCTCAGGGCTCAAAGCAATGCTATACGGACTGCCAGAGACAATGCCCATCAGCACCTGGCTGGCGGGCGCCTTGTTGACCACCAGGTCAAACCGCGGCTCTACCTTTTTAGCCAAAGCTTTGGGTGGCTCGATTTTGAGCGGTTCAAATAATTCGTCAGTCACTTCTTTAGGTGGCGGTGTGACTTGTGCTTGCGCCTTGGCCGCTGAGGTCGCCAATTCGTTTTGGATTTTTGGTTGAATTGATGGATTGGTAGGCGCAAACGGATTACTGGTACACCCAGCCAATCCGACCCCTATCATCATGACACCCAAGGTATTCGCAAAAGTTTTCATAGCAGTCTCTCTATTGATATTCACCTGGCAGCCTTTTGAGCTTGGCACAGGCGTTTTACTTTATTTTTTAATCGTTTTTGCCTGTTTGGTTTTTTTCACATGCGCAGGTGGCTGCGCCTGCACGACAAAACTGGTCAGCCCCAGACCCAAGGTCTTTTTTTCACCGTTTTTATTGATAAATACCGCTTGCTGGTGCTTGACTGAAATCAGCTTAAAGCCTTGATAGGTTTCCCCCAATTGCACCAATTGCGCATTCACCACGGCGAAACCACTCTTGCCGTTATCCTGAACCGCCGTCACTTGCCAGGCTTGCGCCGACTCAGCCTGTGCCTCTGGCAGATAAGGCATGACGGCAGCTGGTGGCTGTGTAGGGTCTATTATTTGTTCGGCGGCATAACTGCTCATTGCAAGCCCCGCCAACACCATCCATGTCATCAAGATGCGCATGCTATATCCCCAACCATGCATTCTCACCACTCAGGGTATACACTTGAAAAATCAATTCACTTTCAGGATAGCCGCCTTTAAGCTCGGCATTTTCCCACGCCAGCTGGCGGCCAATCGCTTTCAGTGATTTACTGTAGGCCATCAATGCGAAATAATGTCCTTTTAAGTGGACTTTCACGGCATGCTGGTAGACATGCGGCATGTTTTTCCAAGCTTCCTCCGAGGTCGCGGACGCCTCAGTGCCTGGCGCGGCCTGCGATTGCAATGCCTTTCTGCGCGTTTCAATAAAATCCACCACGGGCAAGGATTGCATTTCGATCACTTGCACATCGGTATGCTTTTGCAACAGTTTTTTCAGCATCTCCACCATGGCTTGCGGAGGGACCATAAAGGCAGAAACTTTAAGTAACTCATCTGCCTGACTCGCCATTTTTTGCCTAGTGTCATCAATCTCCTGCTGAAACGCCTGCGTCGCTGGCTGCGGCACTGCCTGGGCTGCGATCTTGGTCAGCTGCTCGGTCAGGGTCGTCGTATCGTTTTGTATCTTGAGAATTTCTTGCTGGGTACTAGCCAGTTGCACCCGCTGCGGCTCCAGCAAAAAGGTATCCATCAAGCCCACCACGGCAAACAAGCCGGTGCCAAACAGCATCCAGCGTTCACGCATGGAGAGCGCTTGCCATTTGTGACTGATAGCCTGTAGTTTTTCAGATCGCATGCCTTACTGTCCCCCGCGCTGTTTATCAGGCTGTGATGGCACCGTCTGGCGCACAAATTCGTCCCAACTCATGCCATTCACGCGTTTGTTCATGATTTGTGTATCACGGCCTTTGACTTCAAAGGCATACACTTTGAGTCCAGCCAACGCCGGTGTCGCCTGAGTCGAAGCGGCAGTGGCGCTTTGTTGATTAGGCGCGGTTGAGGCTGGCGTCACTGGTGCAGCTCCCCCGTCTTTCCCTGCTGGTGAGGCGGTGGCAACCTCTGCCGCTGGCGCAGGCATCGGAACCGCTGGAGGGGCCGCAGCATTTCCGCCAGAACGCGACTGCGGTGGGTGTAATTCGAGTTGTTTGAACTGGATACCGGAGAACTCGGTCCCGGCAAATACAGCCTGATGAGAGAGCAAATCCAGATAGGCTGGAATATCTTCGGACTGTAACGCTTGCCCGGCAAGCGTCAAGTGCTCGACGGCAGGCTCAACTTTAAACCCAGTTAACCAGACGCCAGGTTGCTGTTGCCCGGTAAAGGCACGCATGTAATCGACCAGTTGTGCCGATTGTTCTGAAATGGACTGTTGGAAAATAGCCAGAATCTGGGTCTGCATCTCGAGTTGTGCTTTGAGCGTTTTTAACTCCGCCTCAAGCTTGCTGTTATCGATAGGTTTCGCCTTTTGCGAAAACTCCTCGACTTTTTTCTGCAGGTTTTCATACTGCGCAACGGCTTGGTTACGCTGCACTTGCAATTGCTCGTTTTCAGCAGCGAGCCCGGTATAAAAGTAATACATTACCACCGCGGCCAGCACATAGACTGCAGCCACCATCGGCAGACTAAACCACTCCTTGGCTTTGACGCCACCGCCTTCATACAGGTTAATCTGCTGACTCATACGACTGCCTCCTGACGCAAGGCTGCGCCTAAAGCAGGCATGAGCATTGCCTGTTTCTCCATGCTGGAAAAGTCTTGGTTGGCAGGTAGCTCGACAATATCTTCGAGGTTAAATACATTGACGGGGACATAGAGGCTGGAACTCAAGCCACTCACCAGATAATCACGGTGCACGACGGGTGCCACCACCATACGGTTCAAGCTCAAGAAAGGAAACTGGCGGTCAAAGCTATCCAGCGAGCGTTGCAACTCAAGCACCAATTTATCAAAATTAGTCCTGAATATTTCATCCCTGTCGTTCAAAAAGTCGCGGTCAAGCTCGATCAACCGGGTATGGTACAACTCGCCTTTTGCTGTAAACGTAATCAGGCAGCCGCGTGGCAAGATACTCACCATCACCAGCGCACGGTCTTCATGCTCCAGCAAATGGGCAATGTTGCGCTGTGCCAGTGCGTGTACATCTATTGAACGCAAGTTGAATCCGGCATTTACCAAGTGGTTACCCGCCCCGGTCACGGTGGCTTTTTTGGCACAAATCGCCAGCATCAGCGCTTGGCGGTTAGCCACAGAAGGATCCGAAGGCAGATCAACTCCATCCACCACCGCTTGTTCTACCGCATAATCAAGTAGCCCCTTGAGCTTCCAGCGCAACGCTGGTTTCACTTCATCATCGGGCAAATTGGGCTTGTCAATTTGCACGATGTTGTACTGGTCCACATTGAGTACCAGATTGCACGGTAAAGACTTCAGGTCATTTTTGGTCACAAAGTGACGTAATGTGGACGTGGCATCCATCGGTATTTGCTCAACTGTCGCAAATGAAACAACGGGCTTGGCCCCTTCCGCAGGCGGCGTCAAGGCAACAGTACTCACATGCATGTCGGTAAAACTCACCCCCACCTGCTGCTTGTTCTTTTGTCGTTTAAACCATTGCATATAAAATTGCCAGTCTTTTATAGTCACTTTATTATTTAAAATCAAAGCACAACAGCACTTACTTCAAGCACCATCACAAATTAGTATACACAAAAAAGTTACGTATCAAATCATCTTCTTATGCGCAAAATGACTTAAGTGATCATCCATCACCCCATGGTCAGAAAATAGACCCTGCAGCTACGCCCAATATATGCGAGCAACTTTAGTGCCTGAAAATGGAGATCAAATGCAGGAATAAGACGACAAAACCACCTGATTTAGGTGGTTTTGTATAGGCGAGGACTGATATCAACTAAAAGTTCTCGCGCATGTATATGATAGGTGCCTTATAAATACCAAAGGTGGCACGCGCACTAGGGTCTGCGCCAAACCACCCCCCCAAACCATCTGTCCCGTCAGCGGCGTTAGACTGAACACTACTGGTACAAGTACGATCTCCGTCGGCACTACCAAAATTGAGATCAAGATCTACACTCCCTGTATTGGGTGTTGTGCCCGACACGCCCGGAGCGCTCAAGCGCAAACTCATAACCCCATTATTCATGGCACTGTTCACGCTCAACACGGTTTCACAGGCATTAAGATTGCCTCTGTAGTTTTTCATGGCGATGGTATTCAGTGGAAAGCTGGTGCACGTATCGTCTGAACTGCGGCGATACCCACCGCCACCCCAGTACTGCACTTCAACGGGAACAATCAACGGCAATAACTCAGAGCCATGCGCAGGCGTAATGGCAACTCGTCCATAACGGTAGGTGGCACTTGATAAAGTAATCGTGGCAGGATCGGTTGCAACGCCATCGGAATCCTGTACGCGTGTCGTCACCGAAAAGGTTTGCTCTGCAATAGGGCTTGCAGGACGTGTCACGTTAAATCTTGCGGTCATCGCCGCTTTCCCGCCAGACCACCCCCCCTGTAGCGCAGGACTATGGACACTTTGACTTAATGTCCCACCTACCAGCGGAGGGTTAGTTGAGAAATTAAAGTTTGCCCAAGCACTTGGATTATTGAACTTGGCATAACTGCTGGGTCCCGTGCCTGTGTAATATGTCGTGGTCGCCCCATACCCATTCTGGGCAGTAATGGTAAATGGTATCTCCAAACCAGCTTTGGTGCTGGTATCCTGATTATAGTAGACAAAAGTACTACAAGCTTGCTTGCTCCCCCCTGTCGTGATCACAAACTTATTCGGAATGAATCTGCCAAAAAAACTACTTGCAGCGGTATTGCCAAAATTGCAGCCATATTTCTTGGGGGTACCCGTGCCGGTATTATCAAATCCGCCATTATCACAATCTCCATTAGCTTTATCTACAGCGGTAAAAGTATCGTCATAGACCCCTTGGGCTGCAAATTGAAAAAAGCCAACCTCACTGTACTTAAAACTATCACTGCTACTGGTGCCACTACTGGCCGCAGGAAATTTGTTAGGAGTTATAGGGTCATAGCTAATCTGCCCCATCGTCACTACACCATCATGCTGATAGACTTTTGACGTATCTATAGAAGGGGTTCCGTTATAGCCGCTTTCACCAGTCACAGCTGTTAAGTTAAAACTATCTGTGCCTGCCTTAAGCTTGTAAGTATAGGTCGGCGAGGGGGTAGTAGACGAGAGGCTTGTGTTCGTAGTTGAAACTGTAAAGGACTGCGGCCGAATGGCAAAGTTATCAGAAGAACAACCCGATTTGTTCTGACCGGCGTCACTCACCTGACAACGCACCTTGGTATATGCTTGCTTCACATCTGAGGCGTTGAATGTCACTGTTTTATGCCCGCCATCCGAAGCCATGAAGCTAACAGACTTGGTCGCGATGATGTTCGTACTGCAGGTGTTATTACTATCGGTGACCAAATCAACTTTTAAACCAGACGAATTGTAGCCGTTGGACTGTTCACCATTGGCAAGTACGGCAACCACCTCAACATCAAAAGACTGACCAAGCACCTTGGTGTAGAGTGGGTTACGCTTAGATGAGTCAGCTTTTAGGTTGTTATATTTAATGGGGGCACTTTCCATACACTCAAACGTATTCACACACGCCGTGTTCGTCATGGTAAAACTACAACTTTGCGAATTATTTGCCGTGTTCCAGCACTTGATGCCATTCATCGGCCCTTTGCTGAGGCCCGTCGCTCCAAAGGTATAAGTAGCTGCAGCGCTACCTTGTAAGGTAATGGTGTCAATGGTGCGGTCACTCCCAACGTCGAACTGGGCGTCCGGTGTCACCGTGACGGTTGGAGAGCTGGGAGAAATGGTCAGCGTCCCCGTAAGGCTACCTGAATTGATTAACTGGTTATCCGGACAAGGCATGGTAGAAACCAAACAAGCCATGACCTGAATATCGACCGGACATAAAGAGGAACTGCCAGGGTGGCGGATTTCCAGATGATCATAATCGGGCACCAGGGTTGAGCCAACCACAAAGTCATAGCTGAATGTGTATGTTCCAGGCGATGTAAAGTCGTATTCAATCGCAGCGCCTGTGTCTGTTAAAGTGGTATTGACTGTATTCCCCAATTGGCCTGTTTTGGCGATCGCACAGGCGACGGAATTGTCATTCGACCAGAATGTTTGGTAATTGCCTACACAATAACGGCCAAATTTCCCATCCCGCTCCCTGAAACTCTCAACCACATCCAGGTTGGCAGGCAAACTTGTACTAGAAGGGCACTGAACATTCGTATTTCCACTTCCTGAAGAGCAGCTACCTGCATAAGGATAAGTCCCGGCGACCTGTTTGCCGTTGGTATCGACGTAACGAACACCACATCCACAGTCAGAGCCACCCAAATAGGTATCCACCACATGATAATAACGCACTGGATTACTGGAGCTGACTGGATACAACAAAGGAATATTAATCGTGACCTTTGCAGTCACAAAGTCATAGGGATAGGTATAACTCCAATCGATAGTGATTTGTGGACCGCCGCCGATATTGTTCGCAGGAACAGTGAACTGCGAACGGGTTGTCTGCGCATTTCCAGCGGATGCGTTAGCTGGCGTCACCGCTGTCATTGCTTGCGCTGTATAGCTTCCTGGCGCGTTGTAGGCAAAGTGATCGGGGCCATAAATAGTATTATTGCCACGAATATAAATCCCGTTATCTAACCGACTATTAGCTGGCGTTCGATCAGGTTGATAAAGCTGGCCGCTACTATTGAGCCTTTGCACTTGAATTTGGGAGTTATCATTGATGAAGATTTTCAACCCATTTGAAGAGTCAGAACCGCCGTTGGCGTTTAAAGTAACGGTTGCCGCTTTTGTCGCTTCAGCAGAAAACAAGCTGACCAGACACAAAAGCCATATCACTGTTGCATGCTTCCATCTAAACACGGTCATTTTCCTCTAACTACACTCTTCTGTACCCATCAGGCAACGACTCAAGCTCACTGTGACTTTGCGCTCAATATAATCAAGCGCGCCAGCCACCCCTTTTGAGGCGGTCGCGGTAATGGTATACATGCCGATATTCTGTGTCCCTGCCCGGTCTTGCGGCATCGGGTTTGTTTGATTACATGTCAATGCAATGTTAAAGCCATTAATCGTAAACGGATCAGGCGGCGTGGGGCAAGATTTCATTGTGGTCGTCCCCGGCGCAATCACCTGATAAGCCGCCCACTCCACACCAGCCTTGGCCGCCAGGTAAGCTTGCGCCCCTTGCACATCCTGTATTGTGCCTTGGTTGGCCAACAATGACAGCCGCATGGAATAGCCTACCAGCGAGGCCAATATCACCATTAAGAAGATTGCCACAGGCAGCATAAATCCTTTTATGCGATGAAGCGTATTTTTCATGGCGAATTCACCACATTAATCAGGTTAACCAGGTGCACAACGCCACCATTTTTCGTGAGCTCAAGCTGTGCTGTCACCACGCCGCTATGCTGCATGACACCTTCTGTATAAGTAAAACTGCATCCGGTGACATCTTGCGCCACGATACTTGGGGTGAGTCCGGCAAAGTTTGATGGATGTGCAGAGGGAATCGCGTAATTGGAATACATCAATAGGCGGCGGTTGGCTAAATCGCATACATAGAACACGGCCCCGTTCACCACATAAAAACGGCTCCCTGGAGAAGGCAATGGAAAGGCGGAACCGCTAAATGTAAGCGTGCTGAGATTAGTGCCTGTGCTGGTTAGGGAGCGAATCGTATCACCTGCATACACATCCGCCGCTAGAATGCCAAGGTTATAAATGACTAACTGGTCACCCGCAACCACTGAAGGCACAGGGTCGCCAAGTACGTTAAAAGTGTCATTCGCACTGACAAAATCCAGCGTATCCTGCTGGTAGCGGCCACCAGCTTTGATCGGCACAAATTCTACATAGGAATTATCCCCGGCCACCCAGACACTATTGGGCAAAGCGTTGCGGATATCGCGTGACATGCGGCGCAATGAGATATCGGCGCGATCGGCGAGCTCATAATAAGCCTCGGAATTCACATAAGCTAAAACGGAATTTTTGATAAAGGTGACAGAAATGCCACCCAGAATTGCCATCACCACAATAACAATGACCAACTCCACCAAGGTGAAGCCTGAGACAGCAGATTTGGGCTGGTTAAATTCTCGGCGCATAACGAACCCTGTATCCAGTCAGCCGGATGGTAGTATCGGCGGGGCCTGTCACCGTAATCACAATCTGTAACACCGCATCTGCTGGCAGCGCAGCAAAAGCGCCGCTCCCACCCGCCTGAGTAATGGCAACGGATGCCGCGTAAGGATTTAAGCCCGGTAACGCCGTCGCGTTACCAATGCGGCAAATCCCGGCACAGCCACTGCCAGGCATGGCAAAACCGCCATAATCAGCCACATTATCAAATGGATCGGTGGCACTGTAACGGCTCTCTGTAGAGGGTGTGGGGCCATTTAAGGTCGCATTTTGTGGATTGGTACAATCGCCATAACTCGTTGCTGTAGAGGCATTCGGGTCATCCGGGTCACAGAATGTAAAAGGCATCTGCTGGACTTCTTGCATCAGCGACTCAGCAATGGCGATTGCCTGCTTGCGCGCTAGCGGATCAGCAGAATGTCGCCCCATAAAAGACAGCGCACCGATAACACCCGCGATGGCTGTGGTGACAATCACCATAAACACCACCATCTCTACCAATGAAAAACCCGCTTGCAAGCGCATGCACGGTTTGCCTGGTTGTCTGTAAGAGTGATGTTTGTTGTGATGCATTGTTATTATCCAGTCTGGAAGTACTGGTGAACTAATCAGTGTATATATCCAGTATCTGCCTCGACAGTCACGGTCACCGACTGCACATTGTTTTTTCTATTGGTCGCTTGATAACTCACCGTTGAGTTCGGGACTGCACGACCAAGCGAATCAAACCCAAGACTGGCATTGTCCGAAGTGATATCCACATTTTTACTGCTTGTGAACACGTATGCAGCAGTCGTCTCAGGATTGATCACTGCCTGATTGCAGGCGGTATCAAAACATAAGCTGACCGTATCTGGTATCGCATTATTATGAATCACATACACATTCCGACGCTGGGCAATCGCCGTTTTTTGCGCATAGCGTAATGTAGATGAAAGTAAACCCGCGTCACCGCGGGTTTCGAAGATGTCACCATTGACAAATCTGGGTGCAGCTACCGCCGCCAGTATTCCCATAATTGAAATCACAACCACTAGCTCGACAATAGTAAATCCCTTCATGCCAAAGTCTAGTCTTGTTAACACGCATTACCTAAAGTCGCCAAACCAGTAGATGGGTTGTAAGTGATTGTACAAGTGCCTTTTGTATAAGTAGCGTTATCAGCACCAGTTCCCGCATTAAATGTAAAACCTGCTCGATCTTGAATAGCAGCATCAATGCCAGCAGCGGTAGAAACTGGCCATCCTGTGGTATTACTTACTGTGACGGAAGAACTATCCATTTGTACGCTTGTACCTGATGCGCCACCTGCCATCCAAGCCGCCTTTGCCAAACTTGCAGCTGATGAGAGCGCTCCAGCTAATCCTTGCGCTGCTGCCTTTTGCGCATTTGCTTGAACATTGATAAATCTTGGCAATGCTGTTGCTGCCAAAATACCAAGAACCGCGATCACAACCACCAATTCAACTAATGTAAAACCAGCTTGTTTTTTCATCACTCAAACTCCTAATCAAAATGCCCTGCCGTTCTTATCACAGTGGCAGGTTAACACTGCGTTAAATTTTTATTAGCAAATACTATGCCAGACAATTTTGGTCCATTCTCTTGAAAACTGCAGAGAAGCTCAAATCACCCACCTTTGAGCATTACTGAACTCATATCCCAAATAGGTAAAAATACCCCCAATGCAAGTATCAGAACAAGCACACCCAGAAATACAATCAAAATAGGTTCAATCTGCGCACCCAGAGTTTTCACATCGTACTCAACATCTGCCTGATACATATCTGCAACTTCTTGCATAAGCGTATCTAATGAACCAGACTCCTCACCCACCGCAATCATTTGTAAGACAAGTGAATTAAAAACTCCAGTTTGCGTGGCTGTTCTGAGTATGGTTTCACCACGCTCAATACCGGCAGACATGCTTAAAATTTTTGCTGAAATATAGTCATTTTCGACGGTTTGTGACACCAGCCTTAACGCTGACAGAATGGGTAAACCACTGCGAGTAGACAACGCAAAACTACGCGCAAAACGCGCCATGGTGCCTTTAAAAATAATCTTACCGGCAATCGGGATACGCATTTTGATCCGATCCCAGTTTGACCGGCCACTTGTCGTTTTAACATACGTTTTAAATGACCAGCCTGCCGCGGCAATGATGCCGATCAGCACAAACCAGTAATTGCGCATGAAGTTTGAAAATGCAATCAGCATTTTGGTGATAAATGGCAAATCGGCATGCATGCTGGCAAACACTTTTTCAAACTGCGGGATCACCATAACGTTAATCACCACAATCGCAATTGCCATTGCAGTGAGTACAAACATGGGATATTGCAAAGCCGATTTGATTTGCCCACGCATAAAGCGGTCAAACTCGATATGCTCAGACAGGCGCAGAAAAATATTATCCAAATTACCCGTCGTCTCGCCGACCCGAATCATACTGATATAAAAACTATCGAAGACTTTTGGATGCTCAGTCATCGCCACTGACAATTCACGGCCTGAGTCCAGGCCCACGCGCAGTTGACCCACCACTTGCGCCAGCTTGGGGTTGCCTACTGAGCTTTGAATGCCAGAGAGGGCGCGCATAATTGGGATACCAGCTTTAAGCAGCGTATACATTTGTTTGCTGAAAATCATCACCTCAAGACTGGTAATTTTTTCTTCAAACAGGTTAATCGCCACCGCGCCTGCTTTTTTCGGCTTAATCTCAACCGGGGTAATTCTGGTGCCAATTAAAGCAGCGCCCAACGCATCAGCATCCGCGGCTTCCTGCACGCCGGTTACCATCATGCCATCTTCGGTACGCCCCTTGTATTCAAATAATGGCATAGACGTTATTCTTCAAACTGGTTATCGACACGCATGATTTCTTCAAGCGTGGTTTTACCTTCAACCGCCAGTTGCAAGGATTGGTCGCGCAGGGTTTTACCTTTGAGGCGTTCACGCGCTTTTTTGATAAAGATATTGGTGTCTGGCATGTTGGCAGCCATTGCCAGTTCATCCGTCATCTCAAGAAATTCATACAAGCCCACACGGCCCAGATAGCCCGTACGGTTGCAGTGTTGGCAGCCTTTGCCATGGCGGAAATTGGTCGTCACATTTCCTTCTGGCAATACCTGACTCAGCCACACCGACTCATTCTCAGTAGGCGTGTGCTCGACAGCGCAATGCGGACAAACCAGCCTAACCAGCCGCTGCGCCATCACACCCAGCAAAGACATCGCCACCATAAAGCGCGGCACCCCCATGTCAATCAACCTTACAGGCGCAGTAGACGCGTCATTAGTGTGCAAGGTAGAAAGCACCAGGTGACCCGTCATAGAAGCACGCAGACCGGTTTGCGCAGTTTCCTCATCCCGCATCTCGCCGACCAGCACAATGTCGGGGTCTTGCCGCAAAATCGCGCGTAATAACTTGGGAAAATCCAACTCGATTTTTTCGTTAACCTGCGTCTGAATAATCCCAGGCAGACGGTATTCGACAGGGTCTTCCACCGTAATGACTTTGGTCTCGGGAGTATTAAGCTCACTCAATGCTGAGTACAAGGTGGTTGTTTTACCACTGCCGGTAGGCCCGGTGACCAACACCATGCCACTGGGGCGGTTAATCATTTTTCTAAAACGGGCGAGCAAAGCGGGCGGCATGCCCAATTTATCCAGCTGGAAGTGCGCAGTGTTTTGAATCAGCAGACGCATGACCACCGTTTCACCATACTGTGTTGGCATGGTGGAAATACGCATATCAACGGCTTTACCTTTGACCGAGAAGCCAAAACGGCCATCTTGTGGCAACCGTTTTTCAGAGATATCCAAGCCAGCCATGATCTTAAGCCGCATGACCAGTGCAGTCGCAATCTTGATATCGGCCTGGGTTTGAAAATGCATGACACCATCGATCCTGAAGCGGATCAACAGTTTGTTATCTTGTGGCTCGATGTGCACGTCTGAAGCGCGCACTTGCACCGCATCTTCAAAGATCGTCTGCAACAGCTTGACCACAGGGGCATCATCTACACCCAGGTCTACGCCCATCATGCTTGAGATATCGGCATTGCTGTCGGCCAGGTCCTCTTGCAACTCAAGCGCCAGTGAAGAAATCTGTTCGGTTTGGCGATAGGAGCGGTCTATGGTCTGCATGAGCAGACTCTCTTGCACCACGACAATATCGATGTCCCGGCGGAGTAACCTGATTAGCTCGTCATAAGCATAAACATCTGAGGGATCCACCATCGCCACCAGAAAACTGTCAGGACGTTCTTCGAGCAAAATAGCCCTAAAGCGGCGTGCTTGAACCTCGGGGAGTTTTTGAACCTGCTTGGTATCCAGCTCATACTGGCCAAGGTCGAGAAAAGGGATATTGAGCTGATGAGCAACAGCTTCGGCAATTTGCCGCTCGTTGGCATACCCTTTTTCAGCAATCACACGCCCCAGGCGGCGGCCAGTCTTGCGCTGTTCTTCCAGCGCCTGATCCAACTCAGCTTGGGTCATGAAATTCTGTCTGACCAGAATTTCACCTAATCTAATTTTCTCGGGACGAGCCATGGCGTTGTAATTATTTATCTTGATAGACTTTCTCGACTATCATATCACCGTCACATTACCCTTGCGCAAGCAAACAAGCAGCCAAACATGTTTCATATCGTGCTTTTCGAACCAGAAATTCCGCCAAACACTGGCAATATCATCCGCTTATGTGCCAATGCCGGTGCCAAACTGCATTTGGTCAAACCGCTGGGCTTTGAGCTTTCAGACAAACACTTAAAACGGGCCGGCTTGGATTATCACGAGTATGCAGAACTCACGGTCTATGAAAACTGGGCAGAATGCCTGCAGGCCTTAAACGGCAAACGGATGTTTGCTTTAACAACCAAAGGCAGTACGCGCCATACAGATTTGCAGTTTAAAGATGAAGATGTATTTGTATTTGGTCCAGAATCACGCGGCTTACCCGAAGAAATCCGCGCCCAATTTGCCGCTGAGCATAGAGTGAGGTTACCAATGCTGCCACATAGCCGCAGCCTCAATCTATCCAATTCGGCGGCAATTTTGCTTTATGAAGCCTGGCGGCAAGTGGGCTTTACCGGCGGCGTGTAAATCAGCCTCTAAAACCAATAGACAAAAAAAGCCCCGATTAAGGGGTAAATCGGGGCAACAGGCCTCATCGTAAAGGCTTCCGCTCAGGGAGGAAAGAAGCGGAAAGATGACTCATCATCATCGTACTTGTATGAGTATGCGCGGCTTTGAAAAGTTCCAGCAAAATATGAACGGCGCCTTTTACCTCACAGAATGGCATGCTTAGACTGCGCCATCTCCCAGCATCATGCGATAATAACGCTATGTATTCTGAAAACAACTTGCTCCAAGGCCTTAACGATAAACAACTGCAAGCGGTCACCCTGCCGCATGTTTCTGCACTGATTTTGGCGGGCGCCGGCAGTGGTAAAACGCGTGTACTAACTACCCGGATTGCCTGGTTGATTCAAACCGGTCAAACCTCTCCGATGGGCTTGATGGCGGTGACCTTTACCAACAAGGCTGCCAAGGAAATGCTGACGCGCTTGACCAGCATGTTACCGATTAATACCCGTGGCATGTGGGCTGGCACGTTTCACGGCTTGTGTAACCGCATGTTACGCGCCCATTACCGTGAAGCAGGCTTGCCGAATACCTTTCAGATTTTAGATACCGCCGACCAACTTTCTGCCATCAAACGCGTGATGAAAGCGATGAATGTGGATGATGAAAAGTATCCACCTAAGCAAGTGATGGGCTACATCAACAGCTGCAAAGAAGAAGGTTTGCGCGCAGAGACCGTGGATGCCTACGACGGGCATAGCCAGAAATTACGCGAGATTTATGCGGCTTATGACCAGCAATGCAACCGCGAAGGCGTGGCTGATTTTGCCGAGTTGTTGCTACGCTGCTATGAGCTGCTAGAGCGAGAACCGCATATCCGCGCACATTACCAGCAACGCTTTCAATATATTCTGGTCGATGAGTTTCAGGACACCAATCGCCTGCAATACTTGTGGTTAAAACTGTTAGGCGGCGCGCATAACAGTATTTTTGCTGTTGGGGATGACGACCAGAGCATTTACGCCTTCCGCGGCGCACGCGTTGGCAATATGAATGATTTCCAGCGTGACTTCAACGTGCAGAATATCGTCAAGCTCGAGGAAAACTACCGTTCGCACAGCAATATTCTCGATGCCGCCAATGCCATCATTGCCAATAACCGCAACCGTCTGGGTAAGAACCTGTGGACCTCGGCAGGCAAAGGCGAGCCGATTCGTATTTATGAGGCTTATAACGATACTGACGAAGCGCAATTCATTGTCGATGAAGTCAATATGCTGCAAAAAGAAGGGGTGCCTTTGGGCGAGATGGCCCTGCTCTACCGCAGTAATGCGCAGTCACGCATTCTTGAACACACACTGTTTTCAGCCAATATCCCCTATCGGGTTTATGGCGGCCTGCGCTTTTTTGAACGCGCGGAAGTCAAACATGCCTTGGCCTACATGCGCTTGATTGCGAATGCCAATGACGACACTGCCCTGCTGCGCATTATTAACTTCCCGCCCCGCGGCATCGGCGCACGCGGCCTGGAGCAATTGCAAGAAGCTGCCCGCCAGAACGAATGTAGCCTGTGGCAAGCGGCAACGAATAAAGTCGGTGAAGGCAAACTCGGTAGCAAAGGCCTGGATGGGTTTGTTGCCTTGATCCGGCAAATGGTTGACCAAGGCTACGGCATCACCCTGGGTGAGATGGCAGAAATGGTCATCAACCTGAGTGGCCTGATGGCGCATTACCAAGCCGACAAAGAGGGCGAAGACCGCATTGAAAACTTGCAAGAACTGGTAACTGCTGCTGTCGCCTTCAGCAAACAGGACTTAGGCAACCACCACAATATGGAAGAAGATGCCGACCTGCTGACCCAGTTCCTGAACCACGCCAGCCTCGAAGCCGGTGACCACCAGGCCGACGTTGGCCATGAGGCGCTGCAACTGATGACCGTGCATGCGGCCAAAGGCCTGGAGTTTCAAAGTGTGTTTATCAGCGGTGTTGAAGAAGGCCTGTTCCCACACGAACAGGCGGCCTACGAAAATGGCGGCCTCGAAGAAGAGCGGCGGCTGATGTACGTCGCCGTCACACGCGCCCGCCAGCGCTTGTACCTGACCTATGCCCAAAGCCGCATGCTGCATGGGCAAGTCCGTTATGGCATTCCCTCGCGTTTTGTCGATGAAATCCCGGCCGACCTTACCAAACGTTTGAATAGCAAACCAGTCGCCAAACCTTACGCTGCCGGCGGTCAATACGCCATGCCAGCCGCGCAACCAGCCAGCGCGCAAGCCAATTATCCGTTTAAGATTGGTCAAAGTGTGCGTCACAGCAAGTTTGGCGAAGGCGTGGTAGTCAGCTATGAAGGTAATGCCAGTGATCTGGCCGTCAAAGTGAATTTTGGCAGTGCCGGCCTGAAAACGCTCATGTTGGAATACGCCAAGCTGGAAAAAATCTGAAGGAATATCTGCGCTTGACCAAAGCAATCCCACAGGTAAAGCCAGCGGTTTTCAAGGTTTAGTGCCATGGACTGGGCGGCCATACACAGATGGTCCCTGGCATCTTCCCGCCTCTAGCCAGAACA
This sequence comes from Methylophilus sp. 3sh_L, assembly GCF_046766015.1. Taxonomy (NCBI): domain Bacteria; kingdom Pseudomonadati; phylum Pseudomonadota; class Betaproteobacteria; order Nitrosomonadales; family Methylophilaceae; genus Methylophilus; species Methylophilus sp. 3sh_L. The sequence continues at coordinate 282,286 of NZ_JBKOUF010000001.1, read as the reverse complement.
CATCGTCATAAATATTTCATCCAATCTTGACATTTCCTTGGTCAAGAATCTGCAGGGATCGTCGATACTGCTAGCATGATTTATGCTGCCCCCAATGCCGAAGTTGACGCCATCCTGGCACAGAAAAACTTGTTGCCATTGTTTCAACCGATTATTGACATCAAGCAAGCCCAGGTCTTTGCCCATGAGGCCCTGATTCGCGGGCCACTTGAGTCCAAGCTACACTCACCGATTGCATTATTGAATGCAGCCAGTGTCTGTGGGCGCGAGATGGAGATGGAGTCCCTGGCGCGCGATGTGATTTTTGCAGAATACCGCCGCGCCAGCCATGCGATGCCACTGTTTGTGAACTTTAGCCCGGACGCATTGCTACTTAGCGATGGCGATTGGTGTTTTGGCCTCGCACAGCTAGAAAAATATCAGCTGGCGGCCAGTGATATTGTCATCGAAATCACCGAGAGCTCGACCATCCGTGACTACGCCGAACTCAAGGAAGCAGTCACCAAACTCAAGGCGCTCGGGTTTAAAATCGCGCTGGATGATCTGGGAGAAGGGACCTCAAGCTTGCGGCTGTGGTCAGAACTGTCACCGCATTACGTCAAAATCGACAAGCACTTTATTGCCAATATCCACAACGATCCGATCAAGCTGGAGTTTGTGCGGGGCATCCAAAAAATTGCGGCGGAATCGAATACGCTAACCATTGCCGAGGGCATAGAAACCAAAGATGAACTGGCCGTCATCAAAGACTTGAAGATAGACTTTGCCCAAGGCTACCTGCTGGGTCGGCCGTTCCCTAAATTCCAATCGACGCTGACTGAAGAAGTCAGTCACCTGCTCAATAAAAACATTATTCGTTTGTTTGCTGACCAGCAAACCATGGTTTCCAAGCAGGCAACCGTTTCCGGGTTAACCAGCTATCAGGTGGCGGCCTTGCCAGAAATGACCAATGAAGAAGTCTATGACTGGTTTCATCACGATAGCAGCTTAAACTCGATCCCAGTCACTGACCATAAAGGCAAGCCGCTGGGGCTGATCAGCCGTTATGACACCATAGACCGCTTTGCGCGGCGTTATCAAAAAGAGTTGCATGGCAAAAAATCTTGCACAACCTTTATGGACACACAGTGCCTGATTGTCCAAAAAGACATGAACATCCTGGCCTTGAGCGAGTTGATCCTGCAAGCGGATCCCAAGTATTTATTGAACGGTTTTATGATTGCCGACGGCGAGCGTTATGTGGGCATGGGCAGCGGCCATGCTCTGTTGCGCGAAGTAACCAATATGCAGATCCATGCCGCACGCTATGCCAACCCACTCACCCTGCTACCGGGCAATGTGCCGATTAATGCGCATATCGACAAGTTGCTGGAGCGGCGGATTGATTTTGTCGCATGCTATTGCGACCTGGATCATTTCAAGCCATTTAATGATGCTTATGGTTACCGTCGTGGCGATGAAGTGATCCAGTTTGTCGGACGCATGCTCAGTGGCATGGTAAATCCTGAACATGACTTTGTCGGCCATATTGGTGGAGATGACTTTGTGATTGTGTTTCAGAACGAGGACTGGGAAAGAGTTTGCCGCGATATCCTGGATACCGTCGGCAAGGTCATGCCGGATTTTTATGACCTCAAGGATGTGCAATCCGGCGGCATCCATATTGAAGACCGCTTGGGTAATGAACATTTTTTCCCATTTGGCAGCTTATCCATCGGTGCAGTCAGGGTCAGCGCAGAATTGTTCGCCAGCCATCACGAAGTAGCTGGCGCCATGAGCCATGCCAAAAAACAGGCCAAGAAGATTGCTGGCAACAGCCTGTTTACAGAGCGACGCAAACAGGCTGTATCGATGGTGATGAGCAAACGCGCTTAAAGACTCACGGATTGCTCGCGCAGACACTTAATTCCGCGCATCCTTAATATGGATTGACTAGAATGATGGGTTAACTTGCGGCGCCGCGCGGAACACATCTTTATAGCTGATATATTGGAATGCAAACATCAAGGCATTGATGACCAGCAAGGCAATAAAAACCAACAGCGGCATGAGTAACTGCGACACCATGGGAATCAACACGCCTAAAATGCCAATCACCAGGCCCAGGCCCAGCATGACAACCAGCATGCCCAGGGTCATCACCAACCAGGACACGCCCATAGGTACGGTATATTGCAGCATACCAGCAATGCTGGATTTGATTGCTTTGACCAGCGGGTAGCCATTCAGGGCGATCAGCATCGGCGAAAACCAGGTCGCAATAAACAAAGGCAGTAACAGCAACAGCACTTTAACCATGAATGACAGCGTATTTTCAAGAAACTTGGTCATGTGTGAGTCGCTCATGCCGGCTTTGGTTGGCGCATGAGAGATCAGGTAAGCAAGTTCGCTGCTAAGCAGATAGGTCGCCAGCACGGCATAAATCAGGCAGCTGGCCCCGAGTAACAACAAGGGCTTCATGTTGTGTTTGAGTTGTTGCCAGGCCGCGCTGGGCGACATCTCCCCGTGCATATCCACCTGGCGGTAGAGCATCACGATCCAGGCCATACAGACCGGCCAGATCACCACACTCACCATGCCCAGAAAGCCCAGCAACGGTAAGGATGGCAACACCATGAAAATCACGATGTACGCCAGTGAGCATAACATCCATATGTGTGGCTGCGTTTTAAATAACGCCAGGCTTTCTTTCACCCAGCGCATGCCGCGCTGGCTCTTTGTTTCTGTCATGTGACTCCCTTTTTTATGGCGTGACCAGGCGGTATTAGGTCAGCGCTTTACGATTCAGCAATACCCGCTCGAAATGTGCCGGGTCTTTGGCATGGGTCAACTCCCCTGCCACAGGATAGTAAAAATCATACAGGCGTGATAGCCAGAAGCGCAAGGCAGCGCGGCGCAACAGTGCCGGCCAGAAAGATTTTTCCTCTGCAGTAAACGGGCGGACGGCATGATACGCGTTCATGAATACAGCCAGTTTATCGTCAACAAAGGCACCATTGGCATCCACGCACCACTCATTCACGGCAATGGCGACATCGTAGGCCAACACATCGTGGCAGGCATAGTAAAAATCAATAAACCCGCCCAGTACATTCCCGTCAAACAGCACATTATCGCGGAACAAATCGCCGTGAATCACGCCGTGCGGCAGGCCGGACAAATCCAGGCCATGCTGGAACTCCAACTCTTCTTGGAGTAAATGTTGCTGCACCGGCGCTAGCTTGGGCATGACTTGCTGGGCAGTCATGACGCGCCAGCCCTGGCCGCGCTGATTGTGTGACTGCTCATGAAACGCCATCCCGGCCAGATGCATGCGTGCCAAAGTTTGCGCGACCGCCTCAATCTGGGCCAGGTTAGGCTGGCTGACATCACTGCCACGCAGGCAACTCACCATCAGGGCAGGTTTGCCATGAATCCGGTGCAACGCCACGCCAGCCCTATCCGTAATCGGGCTGGGGCATTGAATGCCATGCTGCGATAAATGCGCCATTAAATGGACAAAATAAGGCAATTCGTCAAAATCGTTTTTTTCGAATACCGTCAGCACAAAGCGCGACTGGCTGGTTTCGACAAAATAATTGGTGTTGGTAATGCCGGCGGCGATGCCACGCAACGTTTGCAGCTCGCCAACATTAAAAGGCGCCAACCATAGGCGCACTTCATCCAGGCTCAGAGTGGTAAAAACAGACATGTAGGTGACAACCCTGCCGTTAAAGGCAGTTCAAAAAACATTAGAAGCGGAAAAGAATCCATTTGGGTACGGAGACGGGGCGTGAAGGACCATCATGCACCCACTCACCGTTGCGGTCTTCACGGTGCAGGTAATACGACTTGCCATTGGGTGGCGTCACTTTCACCATATACACCTCGCCATTGAGGCTGTACTCTTCAACATCGTTCTCGCCATCCTTACGCTTGGAGATGGTCGGCTGGTCAATAGGTTGCCCTTCAATCACCTTGGGCGGGGATGGAATGTCATCCAGCAATTCGGCATCTTTAGGGGCAGCCGCGCTCACCAGCATTGAAAAACTTGCGAGGCACAGTGTAGCCAACACAAAACGGGAAAGATTATGCATGGAAGACTCCTTAGTCAGTGGTTGTTATTCTAGCAAAAACCCATGCAGTGGCGGATATCCGGCGCTGAATAAACTTGTAAAGATGGTGGTTGGGCGCGCGCCTGTGACACTTAGCTGTGACACTTACAGGTACAGCTGCATCTTGCGTTCGGCCGGCGTCAGCTCAAAACCCGTGGTTTCATAATGTTTGAAAATCGCCTCGACAATCTGCGGTGGCTCATCAATCACCTGGATCAGGTCCATATCCGCCGGTGAAGCCATGCCTTCCGCCACCAGCGTATTGCGCAACCAGTCTATCAAGCCACCCCAGAACTGGCTACCCACCAGAATAATCGGGATTTTGCGGCTTTTGCCGGTTTGCACCAGCGTAATCGCTTCCATCAGCTCATCCAGCGTACCAAAGCCCCCCGGCATGACGACAAACGCACTGGCGTATTTGACGAACATGACCTTGCGCATAAAAAAGTATTTAAAACTGATGCCAATGTCCTGATAGGGGTTCCCATGCTGTTCAAACGGCAATTTGATGTTGAGGCCGACACTGGCACCGCGACCAGGAAATGCGCCTTTATTGGCCGCTTCCATAATGCCAGGCCCGCCGCCAGAGATGACGCTAAAACCGGCATCGGATAACAGGCGTGCAATTTCTTCAGTGCGTTGGTAATAGGGATGGTCTGGCTTGGTGCGTGCACTGCCAAAAATGGAGACGGCCGGTGTAATCGCCTTCAGGTTTTCGGTCGCGCCGACAAACTCGGCCATGATTTCAAAGGCATGCCAGGATTCATGGCTGGCACTATCGCCATTGAGCAACTCAGGCTCGACCATGGTTGGCAGCTTGGGGGTGGTCATCATTCAGTCCTTCAACAATCAAAACCAAATTAGTGTACATGAAGTGGCTTTGAAATGCGTAAAATACGCCATTGATTTGACTCTTGAGAACACACGATGAAAACCCTGCTGCTGGTCGATGGCTCCAGTTATTTATACCGCGCGTTTCACGCCATGCCGGATTTACGCAACTCAGCCAACGAGCCGGTCGGGGCGATTCAAGGCGTGCTGAATATGTTACGGCGCCTGCACAAGGACTATCCCTCTGATTACAGCGCCTGTGTGTTCGACGCCAAAGGCAAAACCTTCCGCGACGACCTATACCCAGAATACAAGGCCAACCGCGCCAGCATGCCAGACGATTTGCGCGTGCAAATTGAACCGCTGTATGAAACCATCCGCGCCATGGGCTGGCCGCTGATTATTGAAGAAGGCGTAGAGGCCGACGATGTGATTGGCGCACTGGCCAAACAGGCTGAAAAAGAGGGGATCCGTACCATCATCTCGACTGGCGATAAAGACATCACGCAACTGGTGAATGACCATATCACGGTGGTCAACACCATGCGCGATGCCTTCCGTAAAACCGATGATGTATTGGATATTGCCGGAGTAGAAAATAAATTTGGCATCCCGCCCAGCAAAATGATCGACTACCTGACACTGGTCGGGGATAGTGTAGACAATGTGCCTGGCGTGGAAAAAGTCGGGCCGAAAACGGCCGTTAAATGGCTCACCGAATACGGTTCTCTCGACAACATTGTTGCCAATGCCGACAACATTAAAGGCGTGGTCGGTGAAAACCTGCGCAAAGCCCTACCCTGGTTACCGACGGCACGCGAGCTGATCACCATCCGCTGTGACATCGGTATCCGTGAGCATTTTGATGAACTGATCCCCAAAGCGCCGGACAAGCCTGCACTGCTGGCTCTGTTTGACCATTTTGAGTTTAGAAGTTGGAAGCGCGAATTAGACAAATTGCCAGACGGTGCAACCGCGCCAGTGATTGAAAATCCGGCTGCACCGACCGCCGAGGAGGTTGCCGGGCAAACCAGTAGCGACTACTCGCCAGATACCCGACGGCTGTACCAGACCATTTTGTCGGACAGCGAACTGGAGACCTGGCTGGCCAAGTTGGCACAAGCCAGCTTGATTTGCTTTGACACCGAGACCACCTCTCTAGACCCCATGCAGGCCAAAATTGTCGGTGTCTCGTTTAGCGTGACCCCTGGTGAAGCAGCGTATATCCCGCTCACCCATGATTACTTTGATGCACCTGCGCAACTGGGATTAGCCGCAACCTTGGACAAACTCAAGCCCATTCTGGAAAACCCAAACATTCAAAAAGTCGGCCAAAATCTCAAATACGATATGCATGTGCTGGCCAATCATGGCATTCACCTGCAAGGCATCGCGCATGACACCCTATTGCAATCCTATGTGTTTGAGAGTCACAAAGGGCATGGCATGGATGAGCTGAGCGAGCGCCACCTTGGCATCGCCCCCATCAGCTACGAAACCGTGGCTGGCAAAGGCGCAAAACAAGTGCCATTCAGCCAGGTGACTGTAGAGGTCGCCGCCGAATATGCCGCTGAAGATGCCGACATCACCCTGCAATTGCATCACGCCCTTTATCCGCAAGTGACGGTGTCAGACAAACTGCGCTTTATTTATGAGCAGGTGGAAATGCCCAGCATGCAGGTATTGCAACGCATGGAACGCAACGGCGTGTTGATCGACAGCCATATGCTCAACCGCCAGAGCAATGAAATTGGCCTGCGGTTGATGGAGATAGAAAAACAGGCGTTTGAACTGGCCGGGCAACCGTTTAACCTTGGCTCCCCCAAGCAATTGCAAGAAATCCTGTTTGGCAAACTCGGCATCAAGCCCTTGAAAAAAACGCCTTCCGGTGCCCCCAGTACCGACGAAGATGTATTGCAAGAGCTGGCACTGGATTACCCGCTGCCCAAGGTAATTCTGGAGCACCGCAGTTTAGCCAAGCTTAAATCCACCTACACCGACAAACTGCCAAAAATGATCAACGCGCAAACCGGGCGGGTGCACACCAATTACAATCAGGCCGTCGCCATCACGGGCCGCCTGGCCAGCTCAGACCCCAACCTGCAAAATATTCCGGTGCGCACCGCCGAAGGCCGACGCATCCGCGAAGCTTTTATCGCCCCGCCCGGTAGCCAGATCATCTCGGCGGACTATTCGCAGATTGAGCTGCGCATTATGGCGCATCTCTCACAAGATGCAGGGATGCTGACTGCGTTTGCCAATAACGAAGATATCCACCGCGCCACCGCCGCCGAGATTTTTGGCGTGGACAAAACTGCGGTCGATAACGAACAACGCCGCTATGCCAAAGTCATCAACTTTGGCCTCATCTACGGCATGAGCGCGTTTGGCCTGGCGCAAAACCTCAATATCGAACGCGGTGCGGCAGCCAACTACATCGAGCGTTATTTCGCCCGTTATCCCGGCGTGAAAGCCTATATGGAAAACACGCGCACACTGGCAAAACAGCAAGGCTATGTTGAAACCTATTTCGGCAGACGCTTGTGGGTGCCAGAAATCAACAGCGCTAACGTACAAAGAAGAAACGGCGCCGAACGTGCCGCCATTAATGCGCCCATGCAAGGTACCGCGGCTGACTTGATCAAACTGGCGATGATTGCCGTGGACAAATGGCTGACTGAGCAAAAACTGCAGACCAAACTGATTATGCAGGTACACGATGAACTGGTGCTTGAAGTGCCGGACGCAGAGCTGGCATTAGTGAAAGAAAAACTGCCGCAACTCATGCAGGGTGTAGCACAATTGTCAGTGCCGTTGTTGGCGGAAGTGGGCGTAGGGGGGAATTGGGAGGGGGCGCATTAGTGGTTGAATGCGACTTTGGATTTCTAGCAAATCCTATCAAAGGTGACTTTCTAGATGTATCAATTACGCCTCTTCCAAATCATAGTGAAATATTAGATGCGCTAAAAGAAGTATCTCACAGAGATGGTTTTTACTATCCACCACAAACTGCTTTATATGAAGTAGATTTTTTCTCAAAAGATCTAAAAGATAAAATCGAAAGATCAGAGAGACCGGCATCCGTGTTTTTCATGCCACCATCTCATCATCTATCAATTCAAAACCCTATATGCACATCCGGTGATAAAGGTACTGATACAACTTTGCTTATTTTCTTGCTTGCATATTTGTACGGTACCAGATTAATGCCAAGCAACTGGAAGTTTGATGGTCGAGTGCCTATTGAATCAGTCAATAACATTTACATCACTACAGCTACCACCTTTGACTTCCTTGAGCAGGTTTACACATGGTGGAAAAATTTGAGTGAGCCCTTGAGGGTTAAATTTGTAAACATATTGTATGTCTTTAATCGCGCCAGAAGTCTTGAGTGGGAGTGGGATATTTTCATGCACCAATACATGGTCTTTGATTCACTTTACAAGCTTCATCTTGAACTTCAACCACATGTCACTGCAAAAAATCAAAAAAACCGTTTCAGAATTTTGTGCGATGCATATAGCGTTTTCAATGAGGACTTAGTGGATCAAATCTATAAAGTAAGAAATAATTTAGTTCATGAGGCAGTTTGGTTAGATTCAACTATTGGATTTGGCTCCTCTGATACAAATGCTTATCAGCTTCCATTTCATCTGGCCAGATTAAATACCCGCATCATTGCCGGAATCTCAGGCTATAAAAATCAATATACCCGCTCTCCTTGGTGGTGCATGGGTACTTTTAGTTTTGACAAAAAACTGTAAATGATTAACTTGTGCTATTTGCTTTATGAAATATTCCAAAATGGATTCCCGTTTTCACGGGAATGACGGAGTTTGGCGGACCTTGCAAGCGTATAAGCCTACAATATAACCTGAGAACAAAAAGTCATTTAAACCCTTACAAATTCATCAAACAGACTATTTTGCTTCAGATGGACCAAGTTCGTCATTCCCGCGAACGCGGGAATCCATGTTGACTTTAAATAAACTGAGTCATCGCCAATGAAAAAGCCTTGCGTTTATATCCTTGCCAGTGCGCCGCGCGGAACGCTGTATATCGGCGTTACAAGCGATTTGATTGCGCGTGTTTGGCAGCACAAGGAGGGCTTGGTGGATGGCTTTACCAAGCAATATGCCGTGCATCATCTGGTGTATTATGAGCAATGCGAGGATATGCTAACGGCCATTGCTCGTGAAAAGCAGCTAAAAAAGTGGAACCGCGCCTGGAAACTTGAGCTAATCGAAAACAGTAACCCTCAATGGCGAGATTTATATTTCGAGCTAGTTTAATGAAAATAAGACAAATCCACTCTATGAATATGCTGACTGTCAGTCATGCTTAAATGTTTACACTAAAGCATGTTAAAACGTGATTACAGTGATGCATTCTAAGTGCATCATCGAATAGCAACATTTTCTCCTGGCGCACTTTTCAACCTTACCTATTATCAGCCGCGTCCTGTTCATTAAAAACACCGAATGTAGTACTGTGTTAAAAACTGAATTTCAGAGACACTTTAATTAACTCTTAAAAAGGCTTATCAACCATGAAATCCACCATCATTATTGGCATATTTCTTATCGCAGCCGGTGCAGCAGGCCTCATTTTCAAAGGCTTCAGTTACGAGAGCAAAGAGACTGTGGCAAAAATTGGTTCTTTAGAGGCCAATGCAGAGATCACCAAAGAGGTTGAGGTTCCACAAGCGCTGAGCCTGATTGTGATTGCCGCCGGGGCGGCTTTATTGATCATTGGCCTCAAAAAATAAGCGTGCACTGCCTTGATCGCAATACTTGCCAGCGCTTAGCAAGTATTGCGAGTCAGTTTAATCTGACAAGTTTTTCCTACACGGGCTGACAGATGGCAGATGCGCCTGCGCTTAGCATACAGCTTCATCACAACAACAAGGGAGTATGCACATGCTTTGGACAATTGTCGTAGGGATTATTGCCGGTTGGTTGGCAGGCTTAATTATGAAAGGCGATGGCTTTGGCCTGATTTGGGATTTGGTACTTGGCATTGCCGGTGCGGTAGTAGGTGGCTGGCTGTTTGGCCTGCTCGGTTTGAGTGCCAGTGGCGGCATGATAGGGAGCATCGTGGTGGCAACGATAGGCGCCGTGTTCCTGATATTTATTTCCCGTCTACTCAGGTCAGCTTAAAGGCAAATTTTAAAACTGCCTGATATCTTAATATTTTTGTAGCAGACCTCAGCTGGAAAAGACTACTTTTCCAGCTTCTCCTTTTTTGGCTTGATACATTGCGTTATCGGCCTTCTGTAATAAGGCCTCTATTTCCTCAGCAGTGTTTGGCTTGCCATAGGCAATGCCTATGCTACACCCCACATGGATCTGATGACCAGATTGCAGCTTGATCGGCTGCTTGATGATTTCGATCAACTTCTCTGCCACCATGCTGGCAAGTGCTTCCGGGTGGCTTGAGAACGTGAGCAAAATCACGAATTCATCTCCTCCGTAACGGCAGACCATATCTGCTTCTCGTAAGACATTCGGCAAGCGCTGTGCAATACTCATCAACACCTCGTCCCCCACGGGATGCCCATAGGTGTCGTTGACGGCCTTGAATCCATCCAGGTCCACAAACAATAAAACAACGCCTTGGTGGTCGTGCGCCGCGTGCAGTTGGCTCACCATGCCATGCATCATGCTCAACATGCCGCGCCGGTTGAACAAACCGGTCAAAGGATCTTCAGTGAGCAGCTTTTCTAAGGCCGATTGTTGCTGGCGAAACACGGTCAAATCCATCAAAAAGCTGATACAAAAGTCCAGCTCCTCTTCAATGACGCGTGTCAAGGCGATCCGTAACGGGATTTCACGGCCATCGGCGTGTACCCCATTGCGTTCCGCCACGACTTTTTGTGCCTGGTCATGTTGCCTGCGTTTGCGCGATAAAGTGCTCAGCTGCTTCCAGTCAGGAATCATCTTGGCAATCTGGCGGCCGGCCATGGCTTGCGACTGCACACCAAACATCGCTTCAAAAGCGCGGTTCACCATCTGGATATGCCCCTTGGCATCTGTGATGACAATGGCATCTATCGCATGCTGAAAAATGACCCGCATCTGATGCTCCTTGAACTGGAGCTCCCTGGCCAATTGACGTTGGCGGGTGATCATCGTTTGTGCCAGGACACCACCCAGCAAGGTCACAACGCCCATGGTTACCAGCAATGAGAGATACAATCGGTCTACCGTGGGGACGGGTTCACTAAACTGTGGGGTGCCAATAAAACGCGCCGCGGCCATGCCTAAATAATGCATACTGGTAATGGCAGACGCCATCACCAGCCCGCTCAAAAGATGGCGCCATGGCCTCAATGAAGGGGATCGTGTGCAAAATTGATGAAACCACAACGCCATGATCGCCAACCCCAGCGCAGCGAGCACTGACATCATCACCAACCAGGGGTTAAATACCAGCGCGGCCGAAGTTTGCATCGCCAGCATGCCCGTGTAATGCATCACCCCAATACCGACGCCGATCAAGGTACCACTCAACCATAAATCGTAAGTATGTTTTCTGACATGGGCCATCCATTGCATGGCTGCCCAGGACGCAATAAACGCAGGAAATATGGAGAGTAAGGTAATGACCAGCTCGTATTGAACGGTCGTGCACAGCTCGAACGCCAACATGCCCAAAAAATGCATGCCCCACACCGCCACCCCCATGGCGAGTGCGCCACCGAGCATGGCGAGATGACGGTCCCGCTTGAGGTGAAATTGTCTGGATACCTCGGCCAGATGCATGGCAATCACAGAGGCGATGAGCGCAATCAGATAAGACAAGCCGACCATCAACGGTTCATAACGCGATGAGATGATGGCGCCAGCTGGACTTACAAAATCAAAGAGAAAACTGTTCAAAGGGTTTCCTTCGATCCTCTGCAGATCATGGGCAAAACTTGAACGCATCAGTAGCGGTCACACGCAAGCGTTTCTCCCCTGCTGCCTGCCCAGCGCCTATTCACAATGGGGCAATCCCGCCGTGTGATTTTTAGCAATTGCTTGGTATTATGCTGCTGTTAAAAATCACTTTCAATCGCCATTTACTCAAAATAACATGCGCCAGTTTGGTATCTATATTATTGGGGACGAGATCCTGTCAGGGAAACGCCAGGATGCGCATCTAAGCAAGGTCATTTCACTATTGTCTGCCCGCGGCCTGCAACTCAGCTGGGCGCACTTTATCGGCGATATCCCCGAACAGATCACCAGCCTGCTCAAAGCCAGTATGGCCCGTGGCGATGTGGTCTTTAGTTTTGGTGGCATCGGCGCCACCCCGGATGACTACACCAGGCAATGCGCGGCCGCGGCAGCGGGCGTCCCCATCGAACGGCATGCGGGCGCCGTCGCGAATATTGAAGCGCAATATGGGGAAGCCGCTTATCCCAAGCGGGTTCTCATGGCTGATTTTCCGCAAGGGTGTGAGCTCATCCCCAACCCGGTCAACCGCGTGGCCGGATTCAGTATTCACGAGCATTATTTTGTGCCGGGCTTCCCTGAAATGGCGCATCCGATGGTGGAGTGGGTGCTAGAGACTTATTACAGCCACCTGTTTCATGGCCAGGACTATCTGGAGCAAGCCATTGTCGTCACTGAGGCAGGTGAAAGTGATTTGATTGACTTGATGAACAGCATGCTCAGCCGTTATCCCATGCTCAAGTTGTTCAGCTTGCCGCGTACCAACCAGCGCCGCACTACGGAAGTCGGCCTCAAAGGCGAAAGTGCGCATGTAATTCAAGCCATGCTAGAGTTGAAGGCTGGCGTGTCTGCCCTAGGCTACCCCTGGGTGGATGTGTAAGCCCGGATGGACTGCCGCCCTCACTGCGGAGCCTGCTGCATTGCCCCGTCCATCAACAGCCCGATTCCCGGCATGCCAAATGGCAAGCCAGCGGGGGTACCCTGCATACAGCTTGATGACCAGTTGCGATGCAAATTGTTTGGTAAGCCGGAGCGGCCGGCGTTTTGCGGCGGCTTAAGTCCCAGCCTCGAAATGTGCGGAGAAGAAGCACAAGGGCGGCAATATGCGATTGAATGGCTGAGTGCATTGGAGCGTGCCACTCAGCCAGGCAAGCCTAATGGAAAATCTGGATTTAACGCTGACGATAAGCCCGGCGCATGAGCCAGATCCCTGCCAGGATCATAGGGAGACAGAGCCATTGCCCCATACTCAAGCCCAGCGATAGCAGGCCCAAGAAACTATCCGGCTCGCGCGTAAACTCAACCAGAAAACGGAAACTGCCATAACAGAGCAAGAACATGGCTGACACCGCACCGATGGGGCGTTTTTTGCCAGCAAACCACCAGAGAATCAGGAACAGTGCAATGCCTTCGAGCGTAAACTCGTATAACTGTGATGGATGGCGCGCCACCTGATCCACGGCTGGAAACACCATGCCCCAATCCGCATTGGTTGGTCGCCCCCATAACTCGCCATTAATAAAATTTCCCAGCCGCCCTGCACCCAGGCCAATCGGCACCAAGGGCGCAACAAAGTCCATCAATTGCAGCCAAATCACGCCACGCTTGCGGGCAAACAAAGCCATCGCCACCATCACGCCGATAAATCCACCATGAAACGACATGCCGCCTTGCCACAAGGCGAAAATCTCTAGGGGATGCTGCAGGAAATAACCAGGCTGGTAAAACACCACATAGCCTAAACGTCCGCCAAAGACGACGCCGAGTGCGATATAAAACAGCATGTCATCCGGATCGCGCGCTTGCCAGGGCGAGTTGGGGTCAAGTTTTTGCAAACGCTTGACCTGATATTGACCCAGCCATAAACCGCCAAAGAAGCCGATCAGGTACATCAGGCCATACCAGTGGATGCCAAAACTGCCAATTTGCAATGCGATTGGATTAAAGCCCGGATGGGTAAACATGCCGTATCACCGTGAAAAAAATTGAATTATAACTGCTGACCTTGCCTGCTCAGGCAAACTGTTGCGAAAAGCGACACAATTAGCGCTGCCAGTTGCCTGCATGATCACCTAAGCCATGCGCCAGACCGCAAACAGACTGATCACGGCCATGCAAGAAAGATAAGCACCTACCCAAGCCAAACCGCCCTGGCTGACCAGATACTGGGCAATGGCTGGTGCGAAGGATGCCCCTAGGATACCCCCCAATTGATAGCTGAGGCCTGCCCCGCTGTAACGCACCGCTACCGGAAACTGCTGTGGCAGAAAAGCGCCCATAGGCGCAAAGGTGACGCCCATTAAAAACAGCGCAGCAAACAGGAAGAGCAGGATGAGCCAGCTATCCGCACTACCTATGAGCGGTGCCAGAGCAAATCCCAGCAAGACAGCCAATCCTTGTCCGAGCATCAGTACCGGCCGCTGACCAACCTTGTCCGAACACCAGGCCGCCAGCGGCGTCGCCAGCGCCATGCCAAGCACCGCAATACACAGCAAGCCCAGAAAAACGGGGCGCGGAATATGCAGGGTTTGTGTGCCATAACTCAGGCAAAACACGGTTGCCGTATAAAACAGGTGATAGCAGACCCCCATCGCCAGCGCACCGAGGACGATGGCCCGTCCATGCTGTAACAATAGCGGCTTGAGCGGCCAGCGATGCAATTGTTTTGACGATTGTGCTTGTGCAAATACGGGCGTTTCCGCCAGCTTGAAGCGGACATACAGTCCGACCATGACCAGCACTGCACTGATAATAAAGGGTACACGCCACCCCCATTGCTCAAATTGCGTCTCCGTCAGCCCCAGGCTTAAGGCTAAAAAAGTCAGCGTGGCGAGTAAAAATCCTATCGACGGCCCAAGTTGCGGAAACATGCCAAACCAGCTGCGGCGGTGCGCAGGCGCATATTCGGTGGCCAGCAAAGCCGCTCCTGCCCATTCACCGCCCAAGCCTAGGCCTTGCCCAAACCGCAACAAACAAAGCAACACAGGCGCCCAGAGCCCCCATTGGTCATAGCCTGGCAAGACGCCAATCAAAAAGGTTGAGCTCCCCATGACCAGCAACGACCCTGCCAGCGTGGATTTGCGGCCAATCCGGTCACCAAAATGACCGAACAACAATGCGCCTAATGGCCGCGCAATAAAAGCGAGCCCAAAGGTAAGCAAGGCGTTTAGCGACTGCACTGCTGGCGCACTGGCAGGAAAAAACACCTGGCCTATGACCAGGGCTGCTGCCATGGCATAGATATAAAAATCGTAAAATTCGATGGCTGTGCCAATAAAACTGGCAAAAGCGATGTGTTTGAGAGAGGGCTGCGGCATCGCAGCATATTAGCTGGCAGACCAGAAATTTCCAAGCCAACACTGACAACAACAACGGCAATAAAAAAACCGGAAGGTCACCCTCCCGGCGTCATATGGTTATCTCAGCTTACTTGGCAGTATCAGCTTTTTTCTTTAACGGCTCTGGATCCCAGCCTGCGCCCAAGGCCTTAAACAACGACACCGTTGCAGTCAGGGTATTTTGCCGGCTCTGCACCAGGGCTTGTGTGGCCTCGTTGTGGTTACGTTGCGCATCCAGCACCTCCAGATAGCTAGAGTAGCCGGCCTGATAGCGGTTCTGCGAAATCCGCAGGATATTAGCCGTGGTTTTTTGCTTGGACTCAGCCACAGTTTCCTGCTCACGATATTGCCGGGTATTCACCAGCGCATCATTCACCTCGCTAAACGCCGTACGCAGGGCAGCCTGATAATTAATGACCGCCTGCTTCTGTAAGGCAGAAGCCTGGTCTACCCTGGCGTTCAAGCGACCACCGTTAAAAATTGGCAAGCTTGCGGCAAAACCCAGCGTCCAGATTTTGGCAGGTGCCGTAAACAGGTCACTCAGAATTTTACTCTCACCACCATATGCGCCGGTGAGTGACAAGGTCGGATACAAGGCTGCTTTTGCCAACTTCACATTCGCATGGGCTGCAATCAAATCCTGCTCAGTCTGGCGGATATCAGGACGCGATTCCAGCAAGGTAGAAGGCAAGCCCGCGGGCGGCATTGGTGGCATCGGCATAGACATTAAACCGCCGACCGGGATTTTGACACTTAAATCGGCGGTCAACACCCCTAGCTGGTGTTCGCTGACTGACCGTTGGCGCTGCAATTCCAGCGCTTGCGCGCGTAAATTGGTGACCACCAGTTCTGCCTGATTCACATCCAGGGCAGTATTCACGCCTGCATCCAATTGCCGCTGGGTCATCGCCAGGCTTTCCTGCGCCGTTTTGATGTTCTCGGCATTGACGGCCAGCTGGCCATCCAGGCTACGGATTGCCAGGTACTGATTGGCCACAAGACCGACCAACGACCAACGCACTGCCTCACGTGCATATTCTGTAGACAGCAAATTCGCCCTTGCGGCGGCATTTGCGGTTCTCAGCTTACCCCAGACATCCAGCTCAATACTGCCGTTTAACGCCAGTTTATTATCGTTACGCGGGTTGACGCCAAAGACCGGGTTAGGACCTGCGCCTGTGATTCTGGTCCGTGTATTACTGTTGTCCAAGGTGATGGTAGGCAAAACATTGCCTGAAGTTTCACGCGCCACGGCATCGTATTGTTCAATCCGGGCGACAGCGAGCTGCACATCACTGTTATTGGCTAGTGCCTGATCAATCAGCTTGTTTAACAGCGGATCATTAAACAGCGACCACCATTGCTGCATTTGCGCCGCAGGAACTGCAGTGGATGTGCTTTCAGGTTCAACAAACTTTTGTGGCAAGGGACTCTCGGGGCGGCTATAAAGTGGCCCCAGCAACTGGCAACCTGCCAACGACAGGGTTGCCAGTGCGACGATGAGTGGGCGTTGTACCCACGTCAGTTGTTTTACTGTCGGTTTCATACCGCTTCCTCTTCTTCAATATGACCATGGTGACGCACTTTTTTCTCGTTGGTCAGCCAGGTAAAGAACAATGGGATAAAGATCGTAGCAATAAAGGTTGCCAGCAACATGCCGCCAAACACACCTGTCCCCATGGACTGGCGAGCCGCAGCCCCTGCACCGGTGGCGAATACCAGTGGGATAATCCCCAGCACAAAGGCCATAGAGGTCATCACAATCGGTCTAAAGCGCAAGCGGGCTGCTTCGAGGGCTGCTTCAGCCAACGGCATCCCTTCTTCCATTTTTTGCGAGGCAAACTCCACAATCAGGATGGCGTTTTTAGCCGCCAGGCCAATCAGGGTAATCAAGCCAATCTGGAAGTAGATATCGTTGTTCATGCCACGTGTCAGCACGGCCAGCAATGCTCCAGTCATCGCGAACGGGATCGCCATAATCACCGCCAATGGCAATGACCAGGTTTCAAACTGTGCCGCCAAGATCAGGAACACCATAATTGTGGCGAAACCAAATGCCACAAGCGCAGCGGAGCCGGTGCGTTTTTCCTGGTAGGCCTGCCCGGTCCAGGCAATCTGGTAGCCATCCGGCAAGTTTTCCTTGGCAATTTTTTCCACCAGTTTAATCGCATCGCCAGAGCTCACACCAGGCGCGCCACTACCGAACACTTTGGCAGACAGCAGGCCATTGTAGCGTTCCAACTGCTCGGCACCGACGATGTTGCTCACTTTGGCCAACGCAGACATTGGCACCATATTGCCACTCGGATTATCATCCGTAGGCTGGCTGCGTACATACACCTTACCCAAGTCCTCAGGCTTCATGCGGTAACCCGCCTCGGCTTGTAATTGCACGCGGTAAGTGCGGCCATTACGGTTAAAGTCGTTGACGTAGAGCGAGCCCATGGTGCTCTGCAAGGTCGCGTAAATATCCGCGATTTTCACATTCTGCGACAAGGCCTTAGGTTCATCTACCTCAATGTACAACTGTGGTACGGTGGGGCGGAAGAAACTGTTAATGCCAGTCAGTTGTGGATTGGCACGCATCGCATCCATAAAGTTGTTCATGACCTGCGACAACTTGATGGGATCCGTATCCCCCTGGCTCTGTACGTAGACTTCAAAACCACCGGCGGACCCCAACCCTCGAATCGCAGGCGGGTTGACGGCAAAACCCATGCCATCCGGCTGGCTCATGCCAATACCGATCAGCTTGCCCACCATTTGATCCGCATTGGTAGTACGCGCATCCCAATCTGTCATACGCACAAACATGGTTGCCGCATTGGTTTTGTTCGCTCCAGTGAGCAATTCAAAACCATTCACCGCAAACTCATGCGCCGTCGCAGGATCCTTGGCCACTGTGGCCCGGATATTTTCGGTCGTCTGCGAGGTCCGTTTCAAGGTGGCGCCGTCGGGCATGACCACAATACTGATCACATAGCCCTGATCTTCAGGCGGCACAAACCCGCCTGGCACGGTGCGGAACAGGAAGATCATCACCACCAGCATGACACCGAACACGACTGCACCGATGATCTTGTGGCGCAAGGTCATACGGACGGTACCAGTGTAAAAATTGGTCAGACGGCCAAAACCCTGGTTAAACTTCTTGAAAAAAGCATTCTCATGATGACCACCGCTTTTCAAAATCATCGCGCACAGCGCTGGGGTCAACGTCAATGCGACCACCCCTGAGATCACGACCGAGATCGCGACGGTTACCGCAAACTGGCGGTATAACTCACCGGCAATCCCGCCCTGGAAAGCAACCGGCACGAACACTGCACAAAGCACCAGCACAATCGCCACCACGGCGGCTTGCACCTGAGCAATTGATTTAATCGCCGCATGTAAAGGATTTAAGCCCTCCTCTTTCATCAGGCGCTCGGTATTCTCAAGCACCACGATCGCATCATCCACCACAATACCGATGGCGAGAATCATGGCGAACAAGGTCAACAAGTTAATCGAGAAGCCAAAGATATATAGACCAGCGAAGGTACCCACAATCGAAATTGGCACGGCAATCATCGGGATCAGGGTTGCGCGCCAGCTTTGCAGGAACAGGAACACCACAATCACCACCAGCACCAGTGCCTCACCAAAGGTATGGAACACCTCTTTGATGGTGGCTTTCACAAAGTCACTGGTGTCATAGGGAATGTTGTATTCCATACCCTCTGGGAATTTGGCTTTTAACTCCTCCACCTTGGCCTTGATGGCATTGGCAGTATCCAGCGCGTTTGCACCGGTCTGCAAAAAGATCGGCATCGCCACACCGGCCTGACCATCCAAGGCAGAAGCTACGTTGTAGTTTTGCGCCCCAAGCTCAATCCTGGCTACATCCTTAAGGTAGAGCACCCCGCTCGGCCCTTGCGCACGCAAAATAATGTTTCCGAACTGTTCAGGGTCAATCAGACGCCCTTTGGCAGTCACGGTAAATGCCAGTTGCTGGTCAGGTAATGCGGGCTCAGCACCGATTTTACCAGCAGCATATTGCGCGTTTTGTGCACTGATGGCGGCAGAAATATCACTGGTTGAGACGCCGAGTTGCGCCATGCGGTCAGGGCGTAGCCACACACGCATGGAGTAATCCTGGCCACCAAAAATGGTGACATCGCCCACACCCTTGATGCGTTTGAACTCGTCCAGCATATTTAAGGTGGCATAGTTGCTCAGGAACAAACGGTTATGTTCTTTGTTTTTTGAGGTGAGCATCACCACCAGCAGAATGTCATTCGAGCGTTTCTGCACGACCACACCCGTCCGGCGTACGTCCTCTGGCAACCTAGGCAGCGCAATATTCACGCGGTTACTGACGTTAAATGTCGCCTGGTTAACATCGGTGCCAATATCAAACGTAGCAGTGATGGTTAACGTTCCGCTACTATCCGAGCTTGAGTTAAAGTAGAGTAGGTTTTCCACGCCGCTCAATTGCTCTTCAATTGGCGCTGCCACTGTTTTAGAGAGTGTCTCGGCACTTGCACCAGGGTAACTTGCCGTAATCAACACGGTGGGTGGCGCGATTTGCGGATACTGGGCAATCGGTAATTTAAATGCAGCAGCTAAGCCTGCCAACACGATGATGATAGACAGCACGCTGGCAAAGATCGGGCGCGTGATAAAAAATCGGGTCATATCGTTTTCCCTGAGACGGACCTGGTCACAGCCCAGGCCCTTGGTAACATAATGGGCTTATTCAAAAAGAGGATGCGTGCATCAGGACTTGACTGGCGCAGCAGCCCCTTGCGCAGGCGCAGCCTCTGGAGCGTGCGGCGCAACGGGTGCACCGGGCCTGACTTTGATCAGATTATCAATAATCACCTGATCACCAGCCTTCAAGCCTTCCAGTACGGTCCAGCGGTTATCAAACCAGCCACCGGCCACAATCGGCCTGACCGCAGCAACCGTTTTGCCATCTTTATCTTTTTCAGCCACAAATACAAACTTACCTTGTTGACCGGTCAATACAGAGGTCTGCGGTATCAGGAACACGCCATCGCGTTTGCCTGTGGTCAGACGTACCCGCACAAACTGGCCTGGCAGTAATGCACTGTCAGCATTCTGGAATTCTGCCCTGAGCTGTTGCGTCCCCAATGCCGGATCAATTTGGCTGGCAGAAAAGTTGATTTTGCCGGATTGGCGGTATTCAGAATTGTCAGCCAGGATCAAACGTACATCTTGCACACGTCCTGGACGCAGATGTCCGCCCAAGGCCATGAGTTCGGATTCAGACAAACTGAAACGCACCCAAATTGGTGACAGTTGCACAATGGTACTGAGCAAAGTGGTGTTGGCACTGACCAAGGCCCCTTCAGATAAAACGAAACGACCAGCAATTCCGCTTTCCGGCGCCTTGACATGCGTATAGGACAGATTTAATTCCGCCTCTCTCAGTTGGGCCTGATATTGCAGCAAGGTCGCAGCGGCCACAGAGTTATCTGAAACCGCATTGTCATATTCACGCTGACTAATAGAGCGGCTATCCAGCAAGCCTTTGAGACGTTGGGCTTCACGTGCCGTCTGTTCAATTCTGGCCTTTTGCTGTGCAATCAGGGCCTTGGCCTGATCCACCTGCAACTGGAACGGCACCGGATCAATCAAGAACATATCCTGCCCGGCCTTGACCGCATCCCCTTCTTGGTACAGGCGCTTAAGCACAATGCCACCAACGCGGGGGCGCACTTCAATCTGCTTGGCACCTTCAGTTTGGGCCACCACTTCGGTCTGCACCGGGATGGTTTCAGCGGTTACCGTTTGCACAGTGACCGGCATCGCTGGCATACCACCTGCGGCTGGATTTTGCTGCTGTGAAGATTTTCCGCAAGCACTTAATCCCAAGCTTAATGCAAGCACGAGCAAAGCGCGACGAGGCTGGATAGTCTGTGAAATCAACATGTTATCCTCTTAAAGTTTTTAAAATAGACTTGATTACATACACTCTTGGATGTATATTATATACAAACAAGAATGTATGTAAATGGGTTTTGTAAAAATTCTGCCTGTTACTCAGTTGTCACAATCAGCAAATGACCCCTGATAAAATACGTCATTTAAATGAATCATTCATGAACTTTTGAAAGAGCGATGAATACTTATGGTACGTAAAACCAAAGAAGATGCCGCCATCACCCGCCAACGGATTATTGATGCTGCCCGCGAAATGTTCCTGCAAAAGGGCGTAAGCCGCACCAGCCTTGAACAAATCGCCTCCAATGCCAGCGTTACCCGCGGCGCGGTCTATTGGCACTTTCAGAACAAGGCCGAGCTATTTCACGCCATGCGTGAAGAAGTCTATTTACCCTTGATAGACCGCATGGATGACACTTTGCTGGGAAATGCAGACGATTCCAATATTGATCCACTGGGCCGCATTCGCAAACACCTGGAAAACACCGTACAGATTCTTAACGACGACACCACCACGCGTGCGACTTATGAAGTCATGATGACCAAATGCGAATATGTCGATGAGTTTGCCGAGGTGCTGAAATCTATTTTAGGTAACTGTAGCGGACTCGTGCATAAAATGGAACAAGCTTATGCCAAAGCGCAGGAAATCGGCCAAGTCGGCACCCAGCTCAGCCCGCACGAGTTGGCGTGGGACACCCACCTGTTTTTCTCAGGCTTGCTGCATATGTGGGTCAAAGACACCGAAGGAACATTATTCCGTGACCGCGCCATGCAATTGATCCACACACACATCAACCTGCGTAAAAAATAAGCAAAATTCACCGTTAAACATTCCCTCATCGGCGATTTGCAGTTAAAATAGTCAGTCTTTTCACTGACTTACCCAACCATGCAAATCGGACCGCATCAACTCAAGAATAACCTGGTGGTTGCCCCTATGGCGGGCGTGACTGACCGTCCTTTCCGCATGTTGTGCAAAAAAATGGGTGCAGGGCTCGCGGTGTCCGAGATGGTGACCTCGAACTCTTTATTATATGGCAGTGAAAAAACCAAACGCCGCGCAAATCATGAAGGTGAAGTCAGCCCGATCTCGGTACAAATTGCCGGTGCCGAGCCAGCGATGATGGCCGAGGCAGCCAAACACAACGTCGATAATGGCGCCCAAATTATCGACATCAATATGGGTTGCCCAGCCAAAAAGATCTGTAACGTCATGGCTGGGTCTGCGCTCTTGCGGGATGAACCCCTGGTATCCCAAATCCTCAAAGCGGTGGTCAATGCTGTCGATGTACCAGTCACCCTGAAAATCCGTACCGGCTGGGATAGACAAAATAAAAATGCCATCCAGATTGCCAGAATGGCTGAAGACATCGGCATCCAGGCGCTGACGATTCATGGCCGCACCCGTAACGACCTTTATCATGGCGATGCAGAGTACGACACCATTGCCGCCGTCAAACAGCAAATCAATATTCCACTAATTGCCAATGGGGATATCACCACCCCGGAAAAAGCCAAGTTTGTGCTGGATTACACCAAAGCCGATGCGGTTATGATCGGCCGTGCTGCACAAGGCCGCCCTTGGATTTTCCGTGAAACTGAGCACTTTCTGAACACCGGCGAGCACATGCTGCCACCCACTGTCGATGAAATCCATCAGGTCATGCTAGAACATCTGCATGATTTGTATGCGTTTTATGGCGACCTGACTGGCATGCGCGTGGCACGCAAACACATTTCCTGGTACACCAAAGGCTTGTCCGGCTCTGCCGCCTTCCGCCACAACATGAACACGCTGCAAACCATAGAATTACAGTTACAAGCCATCAATGACTTCTTTGCCGAGCTCCGCGCGAAAAATGACCGCCTGGTCTATGCCGAAGCGCATGAACTGGATCAAGAAACCGGGACCCAGGAGCTCGCAGCCTAATGCAAACCGATAGCAAATTAAGTCTCGCTGTACGCGAGTCTCTGGACGATTATTTTACGCATCTGGATGGGCAGCCTCCACACGCGATCTACGAGATGGTGCTGGGCTGTGTAGAAAAGCCCATGCTGGAATATGTACTGAATAAAGTGGGCGGCAACCAGAGCAAAGCCGCCGACATGCTGGGCATTAACCGCAACACCTTAAGAAAAAAAATGGCCGCCTACGGCCTCGAGTAGCAATATCCGGGTCTGATGACACCCAAGCATCAGACCTTTTCCATTTTTAGGCCTTTTCATTTTTATTTTTGCAACCCCATTCAATTCATTATGACGATTAAACGCGCGCTTATCAGTGTTTCCGATAAAACCGGTGTGCTTGAACTGGCACAATCCCTGCACCAGCTGGGTGTAGAAATCCTTTCCACGGGCGGCACAGCCAAACTGTTCCGTGACCACCAGATTCCAGTGAAAGAAGTCAGCGACTTTACCGGCTTTCCAGAAATGCTGGATGGCCGCGTCAAAACACTGCATCCTAAAGTCCATGGTGGCTTGTTAGGCCGCCGCGATTTACCTGAGCACGTGGCCGCCATGCAGCAATATGGTATTGAGAATATCGATTTGTTGGCAGTCAACCTCTACCCGTTTGAAGCGACCGTGGCCAAGCCTAACTGTACCCTTGAAGATGCCATTGAGAACATTGATATCGGTGGCCCGGCAATGGTGCGATCCGCCGCCAAAAACTGGAATGACGTGGCCGTACTGACAGACGCCGCACAATATGCCGAGGTTGTCAGTGAGCTGAAGGCCAACCATGGCAGCGTTTCTAAAGCCACCCGCTTTAAGTTGTCTGTCGCGGCATTTAACCGCATTGCCCAATACGATGCGGCTATCAGCAATTACTTGTCCGCCATCGACTTTAGCGAAACCGAAGCCGCAGGCAAACCGGTTTTAAGCCAGTTCCCTGGCCAAATGAACAGCAACTTTGTCAAAGTACAAGATCTGCGCTATGGCGAAAACAGCCACCAGCAAGCCGCCTTCTACCGTGACCTGTACCCGGCTCCCGGCAGCCTGGCAACTGCGCAGCAACTGCAAGGCAAAGAGCTAAGCTACAACAATATTGCGGATGCGGATGCCGCATGGGAAGCAGTGAAATCATTCACAGGCCCAGCCTGTGTCATCGTCAAACACGCGAACCCATGTGGTGTGGCTGTCGGCATCAACGCGCTGGAGGCCTATAGCAAGGCATTTAAAACCGACCCGACTTCCGCGTTTGGCGGCATCATCGCGTTCAACACTACCCTGGATGGCGCTGCAGCAGAAGCCGTGAGCAAGCAATTTGTAGAAGTCCTGATTGCGCCAGACTTTACACCAGAAGCCTTGGCTATTTTCACTGCAAAAGCCAATGTGCGTGTATTGAAAATCGCCCTGCCACAAGGCGGTAGCACACCTTGGGCGCAAGGCCGCAATGCCGTGGATTCTAAGCGTGTCGGTTCCGGCATTTTGCTGCAATCCGCTGACAACCATGAGATGCAATTGGCTGACCTCAAAGTTGTCACCAAACTGCAACCGACACCGCAACAAATGCAAGACCTGTTGTTTGCCTGGAATGTGGCTAAATACGTCAAGTCCAATGCGATTGTGTTCTGTGGCAATGGCATGACATTAGGCGTGGGCGCAGGCCAGATGAGTCGTGTCGACAGCACCAAAATCGCCGCTATCAAGGCACAGAATGCCGGCTTGAGCTTGCAAGGGTCAGTCGTCGCTTCTGACGCCTTCTTCCCGTTCCGTGATGGCGTCGATGTCTTGGCCGATGCCGGTGCCAGCTGTGTCATCCATCCAGGTGGCAGCATGCGCGATGAGGAGGTCATTGCCGCCGCCGACGAGCGTGGTTTGGCCATGGTGGTGACTGGCATTCGTCACTTTAGACATTAATTCTACTTGCCACAGAGCGCACAGAGAACTGCTTAAATGATGGTTTTCTCTGTGGTCTCTGTGCCCGCTGTGGCTCTAACTCAATTAGGTAACAAAAAATGAAAATTTTAGTCATTGGTTCGGGTGGACGTGAGCACGCGCTGGCTTGGAAAGTGGCGCAAAACAAGGCAGTAAGCCGTGTGTATGTTGCGCCTGGCAATGCGGGCACCGCGACTGACCCTGACATGGTCAACGTACCCATCACCAAAATAGACGAGCTGGTTAAATTTGCCGAAGACGAGCAAATTGCGCTGACCATTGTGGGGCCAGAAGCGCCACTCTCCCAGGGGGTAGTCGATGCGTTTCGCGCCTCTGACCTCAAAATTTTCGGCCCCACCAAAGCCGCCGCACAACTGGAAAGCTCCAAGGACTTTGCCAAGGCATTTATGGTGCGGCACAACATTCCAACCGCAAAATACCAAACCTTTAGTGATGCCACGCAGGCACACGCCTATATCGACACCGAAGGTGCTCCGATTGTCATTAAAGCCGACGGCTTGGCTGCGGGCAAAGGGGTGGTTGTGGCCATGACGCTGGAAGAGGCCCATGCCGCAGTCGATGCGATGCTG
Source organism: Methylophilus sp. 3sh_L (assembly GCF_046766015.1). NCBI lineage: Bacteria > Pseudomonadati > Pseudomonadota > Betaproteobacteria > Nitrosomonadales > Methylophilaceae > Methylophilus > Methylophilus sp. 3sh_L. The sequence goes on along the minus strand of NZ_JBKOUF010000001.1, from coordinate 256,661 downwards.
TCTGACAACAAACTCGGCGATGCGGGCGCACGGGTGGTGATTGAAGAATTTTTAACGGGCGAAGAAGCCAGCTTCATGGTCATGGTTGATGGCAAAAACATCCTGCCGCTCGCCACCAGCCAAGACCATAAACGCCTGCTGGATGCTGACCAGGGGCCTAACACTGGCGGCATGGGGGCTTACTCCCCTGCGCCAGTGGTCACCCCGGATATTCACGCCAAAGCCATGCGCGAGATTATTATCCCTACCGTAGAAGGCATGGCCAAGGACGGCATTCCTTACACTGGTTTCCTCTATGCCGGCTTGATGATCACACCTAGCGGTGAGGTCAAAACACTGGAGTTCAACTGCCGTATGGGCGACCCTGAAACGCAGCCGATTATGATGCGCTTGAAGTCAGACCTGGTCGAACTGGCTGAACATGCAGTGAATGGCTCTCTTGATGAGGCCAATGCGGAATGGGATCATCGCTTCGCGCTCGGCATTGTGATGGCCAGTGCCAATTACCCGGAAACACCGCGATTAGGTGATGAAATTCAGGGCCTGCCAAAACAGGTGCAAGATGGCCACGTATTCCACGCCGGCACAACGCTTAAGGATGGCAAGGTTGTCACCAGCGGCGGCCGTGTCTTATGCGTGACTGCGTTGGGGGAAACCGTCAAGTTTGCACAGCAGCAAGCTTACAAAGTGTTGGAACAAATCCAGTTTGACGGTGCTCAGTACCGTAAAGATATCGGTTACCGCGCCATCAAAAACTAAACATTCATGACAAACCCCATCCAACCCCAGGCCGTCTTTGATTTCCTGCAAGGCTTGCAGGTGCGCATTGTCGAAGCCATTGAGTTAGTTGACGGTAAAACCTTTTTACAGGATAGCTGGCAACGCCCTGAAGGTGGCGGAGGCAACTCTTGCCTGCTAGAAGGCGGCAATGTGTTTGAGCGTGCTGGCGTCGGTTTCTCGCATGTACTTGGAAACAAGCTGCCGCCAGCCGCCAGTGTCGCCCATCCTGAGGCAGCCGGTCGGCCGTGGGAGGCCATGGGCGTGTCTTTGGTATTTCACCCGCATAACCCTTATGTACCGACGGTGCATATGAATGTACGCTTTTTTGTCGCCAAGGCACAACACGCTGGCGAGCAAGATATCTGGTGGTTTGGCGGCGGCATGGATCTCACGCCCTACTATGGCTTTGAGGAAGATTGCGTTCATTTTCACCGCGTCAATAAAGAGGCGCTCGCCGTCTTCGGGGCCGACTATTACCCTAAATTCAAAAAAGAATGTGATAGTTACTTTTTCCTAAAGCATCGCAAGGAGCCCCGCGGGATCGGCGGTGTGTTTTTTGATGACTTTAGTGAACTGGGGTTTGACAAAAGCTTTGCCTTACAACGTGCCGTGGGCGATGCGTTTATTAATGCCTATTTGCCAATTGTGCAGCGGCGTAAAGAGACGCCTTACGGCGAACGTGAGCGTGACTTCCAGGCATACCGCCGTGGCCGTTATGTCGAATTCAACCTGATTTTTGACCGTGGCACCATTTTTGGCTTACAGTCCAACGGCCGTACGGAATCCATCTTGCTCTCTATGCCACCGATCGTCAAATGGCGCTATGACTGGAAACCGGAAGCCAATAGCGCAGAAGCAAAACTCTACACTGACTTTTTGATTGAGAAAGACTGGGTTTAATATGCAAGTTTCAGTAGAAGCCAGACAACACGCGCAAGCCCTGCTGGATTTTATTGATCAAAGCCCCAGCCCTTGGCATGCAGTGGACACTGCCGCCAACCAGCTCAAAGCCCATGGGTTCAAAAATTTGCGTGAAAATGAACCCTGGCAATTCAAAGCGGGCGGTAAATATTTTGTCGTGCGCGATGGCGGTTCCATCATTGCTTTTGTGCTGGGTCAGCGCCCCCTGGTTGAAAGCGGCCTGCGCATTGTGGGGGCACACACCGACTCACCAGGCCTGCGCCTCAAACCGCAAGCCGCTTATGCGACAGAGGGCCTGGCGCAGCTCGGGGTTGAAGTCTATGGCGGCCCTATCCTCGCCACTTTTACCGACCGCGACCTGAGTCTTGCCGGGCGCGTGGTATTGCATAGCGAGGAAGGGGTTCAGACGCGACTGGTCAGATTAGATCAATCCATTGCGCGCTTGCCCAACCTGGCCATCCACATGAACCGCGAAGTGAATGAAAAAGGCTTGGTCCTCAACAAGCAAACCGGTTTGCCGCTCATTTTTGGCCATGCAGCCAATACCGCAGAAGCCAAACAGCAACTGACAGCTACCCTGGCGGGTAAACTGGCCGTGCCAACAGAAGCCATCACCGGCTGGGATCTCGCCTTTTATGATACCCAACGCGGCAGCTTCTGGGGCATGGCGCAGGAATTCATTGCCAACAGCCAACTGGACAATCTTGCCTCTTGCCATGCAGCCTTAGAGGCAATCACCCAGGTTGAAAAACCACAATCCACGTTGATATGTGCACTGTTTGACCATGAAGAGGTCGGCTCAGAAAGCGCAACCGGCGCAGGCGGCAGCTTTTTAATCGATGTGATCAATCGTCTGTGCCTGTCCTCTGGGCTGAGCCAAGAGGACAAATTGCGCAGTTTTGCCAACAGTTTTTTTATTAGTGCAGATATGGCGCATGCGTTTCATCCTAACCATGCAGGCAGTTACGAACCTTGCCATCATGTCCAGATCAACCAGGGGCCGGTTATCAAAACCAATGCCAATCAGCGCTACAGCACCAATGCAGTCACGGCAGCCCGTTTTATGCAACTGTGCGCACTGGCGAAAGTGCCGCACCAGCAATATGCACACCGCACTGACTTGGGCTGTGGCAGTACCATAGGGCCTATCATGGCCGCGCAATTGGGGATTGCTACCGTCGATGTCGGCAATCCGATGTGGGCCATGCACAGCCTGCGTGAAAGCGCGGGCGTGCTTGATCATAGCTACATGATTGCCACACTCATCCAGCATTACGCCAGCTAACACTCGCCCAGCATTGACGCTGGTATAACGATTGCTTTACCCTAGACGGACCTGGGGAGAATCAATCAATGTTAGAACAATTATTGCGCAAAAAACCTATTCAACCACATGCGCACACTGGCCTGAAAAAATGTTTAACCGCCTTTGACCTAGCCTTACTTGGCATAGGCGGCGCCATCGGCACTGGCATCTTTGTCTTGACCGGCATCGCTGCTGCAACGCAATCCGGCCCAGCCGTCGTCCTTTCATTTATTATCGCAGCCATTGCGGCAGGCTTTGCCGCACTCTCTTATGCAGAACTCTCTTCCTCCCTTGGCGGGTCTGGCAGTGCCTATGGTTACAGTTACGTTGCCTTCGGCGAGTTTGCCGCCTGGATGATGGGCTGGATGCTATTGCTGGAATACGGCGTTGGCGCGGCAGCCGTTGCCAATGGCTGGGCAGGCTACTTTGTAAATACCTTGAGTAACCTCGGCCTGCACCTGCCCGAACACCTGACCAAGGCGCCGGTGTTAGGCGGAACCATTAATTTACCTGCCTTTGCCATCATTTGGATACTCACCTTGCTGCTCATGGTTGGCGTCAAGGAAAGTGCGCGGGCGAACAATCTCATGGTTATCATCAAGCTGTCGACGATTGCAATTTTTCTCGCCTTGTCAGTGGGGCATATTCATACGGAAAACTGGCTGCCCTTTATGCCGTTTGGCTGGTTTGAAACGTTGGATAACGGTAAAAACATTGGCGTGCTGGCGGGCGCCTCGCTGGTCTTTTTTGCTTATTTTGGCTTTGATGCGGTTTCAACTGCAGCCGAAGAATGCGAACTGCCACAGCGTGACTTGCCAATTGGGCTGATCGCTTCCCTGGCTTTTTGTACAATCATTTATATCATTGTCTCTGGTACATTGACCGGGGTGATTCCATATAGCGAACTCAACACCTCCTCACCGGTCGCTTATGCACTAACCAAGCTGGGTTATACCTGGTCCTCCACGCTCGTTGCAACTGGCGTACTAGCCGGTTTGATTACCGTGCTGCTGGTGCTCCTCTATGGCCTGACCCGCATTTTATTTGCCATGAGCCGTGACGGCCTGATTTCACCGGTATTTTCAGCCGTTAATCCTGACCGCCAAACTCCCAGCAAAATCATCTTGCTTTGCGGCACCGTCGTTTCTATCGTGGCTGGTTTTATTCCGTTGGGAGAGTTGGCTGAAACCGTCAATATTGGGACCTTGGCCAGCTTTATTATGGTCTGCATCGGTGTCATCAGACTGCGTCAAACCCACCCAGACTTACCTCGTCCGTTTAAAAATCCTTTTAATCCCCTGATCCCGTTAGGTGGCGTCATCACCTGCGCCGCACTGATGTCATTCTTGCCTGCCTCGACATGGCATCGCTTTGGCTTGTGGGCCGTCGTTGGCGTGGTGTTCTATTTTGTCTACTCCCTTAAACACAGCCGCTTGCGCTAATTCATACACAGAGTGTGTTTTGATGGGAATAAAAAAGCCGACTATTCAGTCGGCTTTTTTGTTTCTCAGCAGCGCTGGGAATTACAGAGACAATACCCACTCAACGATGGTTTTGATGTCTTCGTCTTTCACTTGTGGGCTGTTTGCTGGCATTGGGATATTGCCCCAAACACCACTACCACCCGCTTTAACTTTAGCGATCAATTTAGCTTCAGCACCTTTGTCGCCTTTGTATTTAGCAGCAACGTCTTTGTAAGCTGGGCCCAATACTTTAGCATCCACGCTATGGCAAGCCAAACAGCCACTTTTTTGCGCCAATGCTTTCGCAGCGGCAGCGTCAACAGCGTGCGCAGAACCAGCCATCAACATGGTCGCTGCTGCGATTGCGGATAATAAAACTTTCATGCGATCTCCTTGAATATCCTCTAAATAAATAGAACCCCGAAATGCAATTTTCGTGCATGTGGCATCTTACCTGACCAGCTAAAATCTACAATAGTAAAACCGCTAAAATACGTGGCCATATTGATAATTTGAACCAGTTTGGCGTTTTGCCAACAGCCTAAAAACGCACGTGAAACAAGATGGTTGACACGTGTCACAACAACGTTACAAGGTCTCGATCGAATACTCTGCGCTCAAGACATGTTTGCGGCCTGGATTAATCACCACCATATTATCCAGGGCGTTGGTGGTTTCCACACAAATCGTTCTACGCCACTCCTCGCCTACCCCCATATCGCCCATGGTTGCCGCTTTATCGGCACCTGGGTTCCACACTACAGTGGTATCACTGCCAGACTTGGAGACATGGATGATGCGGTTATAGCCGCTATCATGAATAGAGCAATCTGAACTGTGATCGACATAGACACGGTCATACTCGTGACCATTAAATGTCAGGGGATTGTGCTCAACGTTGCGTTCATATTTAAGCAGCTTATCCAGATACACCAGGTCTTGCATGCCTGTGATCTTGATATTGGATAAGTCACTGACATTAAAGTAGGTGTGGAATGCCTCGCCGATCACAAACGGATGTTCAGCCAGGTTGGTCGTCGCCAAGTCAATACGCAGGCGGCGGCCAATGGTGATGGTCAAGGTCAACTCATAAGGATAAGACAACTGGCGCTGGGCTTCGGGCGTTTGCTGCATTTCTAGGATAATGCGGGTAGCGCCGGTCGGCGTGGCATCAATATCCATCACCCGCCAGGGGATCACGCGCGCAAAACCATGCGGACAGAGCGTGCTGTCTGTGGGATGGGCACCAAACCATGGCCAGCAAATAGGCACACCACCGCGGATAGAACGGCCTTTGACATAGCGCGCATTGCTGGATAACCACAAGACGGGATGCGAAAGGAACTTAGGTTGCCAATGCATGACATGCGCGCCCTGCAAGGCGATCTTGCCAGTTGCCAGCGGGTTATCAATTTCGAGGTATTGCAAGCCGTTTTCGTCTTGCCATTGATTGACATGCGCATGCAATTTCATGCGCTTGGTCATTTCCATGCTTTTGGCGAGGATGCTACATTCGTCATTCATTATCTTCCCCTTTCAATCTGGGTCACATCGCGCACAGCGCCTTTGGCAGCACTGGTGCTCATGGCCGCATAAGCGCGCAAGGCAGGCGAAACCAGGCGCTCACGGCTCAAAGGTTTCCAAGCCTGGGCACCCTTGGCTTCCATGTTGGCACGTCGGTGCGCCATTTCTTCATCGGTCACAGCCAGGTGGATCGTGCGATTCGGAATATCAATCTCAATCGTGTCACCTTCTTGCACCAAACCAATCGCGCCACCCTCAGCGGCCTCTGGTGAGGCATGGCCAATACTCAAACCCGAAGTGCCGCCAGAAAAGCGGCCGTCTGTCAACAGGGCACATGCTTTACCAAGGCCTTTGGACTTCAGGTATGAGGTCGGATACAACATCTCTTGCATCCCAGGTCCACCGCGAGGTCCTTCGTAACGAATCACCACCACATCGCCAGCAACAATCTTATCGGCCAATATTGCCTCAACGGCAGAATCCTGGCTTTCAAACACGCGGGCGCGGCCAGTAAACTTGAGAATACTGTCATCAACGCCTGCTGTTTTCACAATACAGCCATCCAAGGCGATATTGCCATACAGCACTGCCAAGCCACCATCCTGCGAGTAAGCATGCGCCTTGTCACGGATACAGCCGTTTTGGCGGTCATTATCCAGCTCTGGCCACAGCATGCTTTGGCTAAAGGCGATGGTTGTTGCAATCCCGCCAGGCGCTGCACGGTAAAACTTCTTCACTTCCTCATCCTGCGTGGTCATGATGTCCCACTTGGCGAGCGCTTCGCCCATACTTGGACTATGAACGGTTGGCACCGCTGTATGGATGACACCGGCACGATTCAATTCAGCCAAGATCCCCATAACACCACCCGCACGATGCACATCTTCCATGTGGTACTTGCTGGTCGCTGGCGCCACCTTGGAAACACAAGGCACCTGACGTGAAATACGGTCAATGTCTTTCATGGTGAAATCCACGCCCGCTTCATGCGCGGCTGCCAGCAAATGCAACACGGTATTGGTAGAGCCGCCCATCGCCACATCCAGGCTCATCGCGTTTTCAAACGCCTGCATGGTCGCAATGCTGCGTGGCAGCACGCTGTAATCGTCCTGCTCATAGTGACGTTTGGCCAAGTCAACAATCAAGCGGCCCGCTTGCAGGAACAATTGCTTGCGTGCAGCGTGGGTAGCGAGCGTAGAACCGTTACCAGGCAAGCTCAGGCCCAAGGCTTCAGTCAGGCAGTTCATCGAGTTGGCCGTAAACATGCCGGAACAGGAGCCGCAGGTGGGGCATGCCGATCGTTCAACCTCTGCCACCTCTTCATCACTGACATGGCTATCAGCCGCTTCTACCATGGCGTCAACCAGATCCAGCTTGCGAATATTGCCTTGCCAATTGACTTTACCGGCCTCCATTGGGCCGCCAGACACAAATACCACGGGGATATTCAGCCGCAAAGCAGCCATCAACATGCCAGGCGTGATTTTGTCGCAGTTAGAGATACACACCAGCGCATCCGCACAGTGCGCATTCACCATATATTCCACACTGTCTGCAATCAGATCGCGGCTAGGCAAGCTGTAAAGCATGCCACCATGCCCCATGGCGATGCCATCATCGACAGCAATCGTATTAAATTCCTTGGCAACCCCTCCGGCTTTTTCAATTTCGCGGGCAACCAGCTGGCCAAGATCTTTTAAATGGACATGGCCGGGGACAAACTGCGTAAAGGAGTTTGCCACTGCGATAATCGGCTTAGAAAAATCTTCATCTTTCATACCAGTGGCACGCCACAAAGCGCGAGCACCAGCCATGTTACGACCTTGCGTGGTCGTGTGAGAACGGTATTTAGGCATGAGAAACACTAGGATTGACGTTAAAATCCTATTTTAACCGAATCCTTAGCGGCATGCGCGGCTGAAACAGCTTTGTTACATTCAGGCCGGACGATAAAAAATGCTAAGGGCGGTATTGCTTGTGTTGATAGTGTGAGCAATGCCGAGTGACGGCTTGACTGCGTAATGCCTGATGCTTGGTATGCTGGCCCCGCGTCCGTTTGCGCCAAGCAATAAACGATGCTGGACTCAATTGCTGACGCATGAGGACAATCACGTCTGCCTGCCTGAGCCCAAACTGGCTGGCAATCGCCTCAAAAGGCGTCCGGTCTTCCCACGCCATCTCAATAATGCGCGGAATATCGCCTGTATTAATCTCAGTTAGCAACACCGTTTAACGCCTGTCCATTTCTGATCCTGCCATTGCTTGAAAAAAGCCGCACGCCCCAGCGGAGGCGGCGCGTCAGGCAAATGCGCATGATGCTCGGCATAATGCGCTAAATAACGTTCGTAGGCATCGTCACCAGAGAGCTGCCGCACTCTTCGCCAAAGCTGCTTTAGCACTTGCATGTTGAATCCCTTGTATATTTTTGATCGTTAGCCCAATTTTGTGGCCACATAAGCCGCTTCACTCTCTGGGTTGACTGGCAAGCCTGTCAGGCTACGCCAACTCATCCTCACCATGTCCAGCACCACCACCCATAGCATGCTGACAAAAAACAAGGTGAGCCAGGCATCTAGCTGTTGGTTAAAAATCAGTTGCGGGGCCACAGCCGCCTTTTCTGGCGGCAATACGCCAGTAGACAACTTTTGCGCCAAATCATTCGCTGCAGCAAAAAACCCCACCCGGACATCCTGGCTAAAAATCTTTTCGTACGCCGCACAGGTGGTGACCACCAATAACCAGACCAAGGGTAGCGCAGTGATCCAAGCTTTGCTCGCGCGACCAGACTTGATCAAGATCCCGGTGGCAACCGACAGGGCAATCGCAGCGAGCATCTGGTTGGCAATGCCAAACAGCGGCCATAAAATATTGACGCCACCATTCGGGTCTATCACCCCGATATACAAGAAATAGCCCCAGCCAGCAACAATTAACGCACTGGTGAATACCACTGACGGCGTGTAAGAGGTTTCCCCTAACTTAGGATGCAAGTTACCCAACATGTCTTGTAGCATGAAACGCCCCACCCGCGTACCTGCATCCAAGGTGGTGAGAATGAAAATAGCCTCGAACATGATGGCAAAGTGATACCACAATGCCAGCAGATGTTCCCCAAACACCGTCCCCAGTATGCTGGCCATCCCCACCGCCAGGCTAGGCGCGCCGCCAGTGCGGGCGAACAAGGTGCTTTCACCCATGGCGGCGGAAAGATGCTGCATCTGCTCAACTGTCACCTGGTAACCCCAACTACTGATGGTATTCACCGCATCCAGTGCTTCTTTACCCACCACCCCTGCCGGGCTATTGATCGCAAAATACACCCCTGGCTCAAGTACGGTTGCTGCAATCATCGCCATGATGGCAACAAAGCTCTCCAACAACATGGCGCCATAACCGATCATGCGGATATCGCCCTCACTGGAAATTAACTTGGGCGTAGTGCCACTGGCAATCAAGGCATGGAAACCAGAAATTGCGCCACAGGCAATGGTGATAAACACAAACGGAAATAACTTACCGCCAAAAATGGGCCCAGTGCCATCAATAAACGGCGTGATTGCCGGCATATGGATCTCAGGCCGCAACCATAAAATCGCCACGGCCAGCATCATCACTGTGCCGAGTTTCATAAAAGTGGATAAGTAATCGCGTGGCGCCAGCAGCAACCACACGGGCAATACAGCGGCAGCAAAACCATAGGCAATCACACTAAAGGCCAAGGGCAACCCTTCATGATCAAACAGCGCAGCCAGGGTAGGATGATGATCCACCCAGCCACCAAACACCACTGAGGCCAGTAATAAAATAACCCCCAACAACGACGCCTCCAGCACATGACCAGGACGCAGATAGCGCATGTAAACGCCAACAATCATCGCAATTGGAATGGTCGCGGCAACCGTAGCGGTCCCCCACGGGCTGTGCTTCATGGCATTCACCACCACCAGCCCCAGCACTGCAATCAAGATAATCATGATCACGAGGGTGGCAATCTGTGCTGCCGTCCCACCAATGGCACCGATTTCATCGCGCGCCATCTGCCCTAGACTGCGACCCTCTCGTCGGGTAGATAAAAACAGCGTCACCATATCTTGAACCGCCCCACCCAATACTGCACCAATCAATATCCACAAGGTGCCTGGCAAAAAACCAAATTGCGCAGCCAAGGTAGGGCCAACCAAGGGTCCAGGTCCGGCAATGGCAGCAAAATGGTGGCCAAATACCACCCAGCGGTTAGTCAACACGTAATCACGCCCATTACTCAACCGCTCCGCAGGCGTCGCCCGGGTGGCATCAATACTCAGGACTTTGGCCGCAATCCAGGCCGCATAAAAACGATAGGCAATCAGATACACACACACTGCCGCTGTGATCAGCCAGAGTGCGTTGAGCGTTTCACCACGCCACCAGGCGATTTGTGCAAAAGCAACCGCCCCCAACACCGCTAGCAAGCCCCACAAAACACGCCCCAACAACCCTTTTAACATGCTGTTTCTTCCTTTTTTCTAATCTTTCGCACTGTAACAAAAAGCATTCTTCAGCGCAAAATTCACACCTTCCCAACAATTCTTGCGTACTGGTGCAACCGCACTGAGGTGGTGCAACACCTTGGCACTGCTAAAAGAAGCTTCAACATACCCATACATTTATTTCCCCTATAAAATCATATTGTTATCAAAGAAATTGGGGCTGGCATGCAGTTTGCTAAAACTCTATCGCAAACGATGAGTAAATGATCAATGAGACTACCCAATTCTGTTATGGCTACTGGCATGCCTCCTACCCCAAGCGACATTCTGAGTCTTGAAGATCAGAAGCTGGTAGATAGCGCCCGCGACATCCTGATGCACCAGCGCGGCCTCAGCGAGGACCAGGCTTATTCACTGTTAGCTGAAATGGCTTACAAACGTAAAACCGGGATTGCCGATATTTCGCTACAACTTGTCAACATCACCAAACGGCTCACCACTTAACGCAACTCGCTTCAATGGCACAGCAGTTTCGCTGTATGTTTTACCATCTCCCATTTTCTCGCCATCCGCCCAACACAGCATTTATTGCGGCGATGTGCTTGCACTAAAAAAGAGTTTCGGTATAATGCGCCCTTCGTTGCAAGGCATGGGTGCTTAGCTCAGTTGGTAGAGCGTCGCCCTTACAAGGCGAATGTCAGCGGTTCGACCCCGTTAGCACCCACCACTCCCAGCCTGCATTCTGTTTCAAATCAATCCCTGCTCGCTAAAAGAAAACGTTTCCTGCCTGGCCACGATAATGTGATCAAGCACCTTTACTTCTACCAGCCTCAGCGCTTCCCTCAAGCTCTGCGTTAACTGCTCATCTGCCCGACTTGGACTCGCGACGCCGCCGGGATGATTGTGACTCAGGATCACAGCGGCGGCATTCAGCGCCAGCGCGCGCTTCACCACTTCACGCGGGTAAACATTCGTCTGCATCAGGCTGCCCTCAAACAAAGTTTCATAAGCAATCAGCCGATTTTGTGCATCAAGAAACAGCAGCCCAAACACCTCACGCTGCAATGAAGATAGCTGCAATTGCAGGTAGGCTTTTACCTGACTTGGCGAACGAAAACTGTCGTTCTGTTGCAAGGTTTCCCCTAACGCCCGCTTGCTCATCTCCAGGACTGCCTGCAATTGGCAATATTTACTCACTCCCATGCCGGGTACCAGGGACATTTGTTTGATATCTGCTGAAAATACAACGTTAAGGCTCTTAAAGTGCTGCAGCAAGTCCCTTGCCAAATCAACAGCCGTTTTACCGGCAATGCCGACCCGCAAAAAAATGGCGAGTAATTCCGCATCGGACAATGAGGCAGCCCCCGTACGCAACAGTTTCTCCCTGGGCCGCTCTTGTTCCGGCCAGTCTGTAATTGCCATCACACCCCTCCCTTTTGTATTTTTACTCGTTTGTATTTTTTTAGCGCAACCACCCGATCTCGCGTGCGGTAGGCCGCCCGATCACCACCTGATCCAACCCCTTTGCCATTCTGGATATTTGGGCCGACTGCGGCACCTGCCCCGCCATGACCTCAGCCATCGATTGCGGATAGAGTGGTTGTGCATAAGGCTCGGCATAGCCTTGCGGAAACAGTGGCTGGTGGGTATTCAGATCGTATTTATCTGTTGCGCTGAGCGTATGCAGGAGCTCATGTGCCACGATGATGGCATTGACGGGATGCTGACTATTTTCGGCGAACAAGTTGACCCGGCCAATGCGGCCTTTGTGCAAGGCGGTTGAGTGCCGTAAATGCCGATGGCGCGCCGGATCGTGATAGAGCAAATACAACTTGATATCTACCGGCATGCCAACCGCTGGCTGATGTCGCCAGGCAAACCAGCGGAATTGCAGACTCCATACAATAATCTCGTACAACGGTGCCTGCACGGCAGGTGGTGGCGGAGGGACGGCTTGAATTTCGGGACCAAGATAAAACGTGATCGGCCGCCGCAAGGGCAATTGATACTTGGCGGCCTCCCGCGAAAAAAAGGTCGCCAAAGGCTCAAAATCCTCGGCACGCAAGCTGGCAATATAACTAGCAGAAGTCTCCGATTGATCGGCATTGATCGGATATAACGCTACTTTGAGCGGATGCCGCCACTGCAGGGCGTCATACTCTTGCCAGAGTTGCACTAGCACGGCGCTGATCACAAGCACCCAGAAGAAAATTCGGACAGTCTTTATCATAGATGCCACCCAAGGGATGACCAGATGTTAACATGTTTAAAGATTCATCGTGGATTTCAAAAATACTGCACAACCTGCATTTGCAGTTAAAATGCACATCATGAACGCAAGGCCTGCAAAAACATTCAATATATTGCTTGGAGTGACCGGTGGGATTGCCGCTTATAAAACGGCAGAATTGGTGCGATTACTCGTCAAGCAAGGACACCGTGTACAAGTGGTGATGACAGAGGCAGCCACACACTTCATTACGCCCACCACTTTGCAAGCACTCTCTGGTCAACCGGTATTTATCGATAGCTGGGATCAGCGCATCGCCAATGGCATGCCGCATATTGAACTTAGCCGCCAGGCAGATGCCATTTTGGTGGCACCGGCCAGTGCCGATCTTTTGGCTAAACTGGCGCATGGCTTTGCGAACGACTTACTATCCACCCTATGCCTCGCACGTGAGTGCCCACTTCTTGTTGCACCAGCCATGAACCGGCAAATGTGGGAAAACCCTGCCACCCAGCGCAATATACAGCAGCTTTTGCAAGATCACATCACCATCCTTGGGCCCACCAGTGGTGAGCAAGCATGTGGCGAGGTTGGCCAAGGCAGAATGCTGGAACCAGAAGACCTCGTAGAAGGACTCTATCGCTTCTTCACCCCCAAACGATTAGCCGGCAAAAACATCCTGATTACAGCAGGCGCTACAATGGAAATGCTGGATCCGGTACGGGGCATCACTAACCTGAGTAGTGGCAAAATGGGATTTGCCTTGGCTCAGGTAGCCACCCGCATGGGGGCTACGGTCACCCTGGTCTATGGTCACAGCCAGGTTGCGCGTCCAGAAGTCAGCCAAGCTTATTTTGCTGGTAGCGCAAATGAGATGTACCAGACCGTGATGCAACATATCGCCCACCAGCAAATATTTATCGCCGTTGCGGCGGTGGCCGATTACCGGCCAAGCACGACTTCATCGCAAAAAATCAAGAAAAGTGAGCAAACACTCTCGATAGAGTTGATAAAAAATAAAGACATTCTTGCCGATGTCGCCTCCTTACCTAACGCGCCCTATTGTGTTGGATTTGCGGCAGAATCTGATCGAGTACTTGATTACGCTCGCCAAAAACGGCTGGCAAAACGGATTCCCATGATCATCGCCAACCACGCCAACAGCGCCATGGGCAGTGACCAGAATGCCGTCACCATTATTGATGCGCAAGGAGAAACCACGCTGCAGATGGACGAAAAAATCAACATCGCTTTCGAGATTCTCTCCCATCTGTATACGCAGCTTGATCTAGATTAAACGGCATCCTGTTTCGCCAGTATTTTCATGAAAATACTGAGCCGAGAAAGCTTACGCACAGCTTACAATCGCGCAGTTTGATTTTAAGTAGAGAATTAAAATGCGTACATTCCGCCTCAGCCCCTTAACGATTGCCATTGCAACCGTTTTCACCACCCCGCTCAATGGCTTGGCCGATGAGGGAAACACGGTTACCCTGTCACCGATTGTGGTCACTGCCACCCGTCAAGCACAAAACAGTTTTGACCTGCCGGTCGCGATTGACGTCGTCGAGCAAAAAAACATCAAAGATGGTCAGCTACAGATCAATCTGTCTGAAAGCCTGATTCGCGTGCCCGGCATCACCGCGCAAAACCGGACCCAACAAGCACAAGATCCACAGATTTCCAGCCGTGGTTTTGGTGCACGTTCATCGTTTGGGGTGCGCGGCATTCGTATTTACGTAGATGGCATCCCGCTGACTATGCCAGATGGCCAAGGCCAACCCGGCGTGGTCGACTTGTCTGCAATCAAAAGCATTGAAGTGATGCGCGGGCCATTTTCGTCACTTTATGGCAACTCATCAGGCGGGGTGATCCAAATGTTCACCCAGGACGCACCAGCCACGCCTACGATAGGTGCAACTTCCATGTTCGGCAGCTATGACACCAAACGCAATGTCCTTGAAGCCGCTGGCCAGCTTGAAGGCATGGAATATATGCTGAATGTTTCAAACTTTGAATCTGATGGTTACCGTGAACATAGTAGAAGCAACAAGCAAATGGCGACTGCCAAATTCAAATTCAACCTGACAGAAGATACCAAAATCACCACTTTAATTAACTGGTTTGATCAAGATGCCCAAGATCCTGGTGGATTGACGAAAGCTGATGTTGCAAGTGATCGAAAAGGGGTCGTTCCAGCTACTTTGAACGCGAACACAAGAGTATCTCGCAGCCACACGCAAGTTGGATTTAATTTTGAACATACAATCAATCCCAACAATACAATCAATTTGATTACCTATGTTGGCACGCGCGAAAACAATCAGATTTTGGCAACAAATGCGACAGGCTCGAATGCTAGATCAAGTCAAATTTCCAGAGAGTTCTATGGTTCAGACTTACGCTGGGACAATAGAGGTGAGGTAGCAGGAAAACAATACAATATCAGCCTTGGACTGAATTATGGAAAATCGACTGATGCGCGCAAAGACACCAACATTCAGGGAACAGGTTTAGGTCCTAATAGAATCGAAGATAATATTGTCGATAACTTCGACCAATATCTTCAAGGAAAACTTGCGTTAACCGATAATTTTGACGTGCATGCTGGTGTTCGTCATACAAAAGTCACTCTAAAAGTAAATGACCAGTTAACTCCACCTGATAATAGTGGCTCAGTTGACTACCAAAAGACTAACCCTGTTTTGGGAGCCACCTGGAAAGTTACACCTGCGCTCAATCTTTATGCAAATTTTGGCAAAGGATTTGAGACACCCACTTTTATTGAAGCTGCTTACAATAGTACGGCCGCCTCTGCGACACCAAATTTAACGCTCAAACCGAGTCAAAGTAACAATTATGAAGTAGGTGCCAAAGCATATATTACGGATTCCTCCTTACTCACACTAACTGCATTCAGGATTAACACCCAAGATGAACTCGTTGTTTCTGCAAACAGTAATGGGCGATCAGTTTACGCGAATGCAAACAATACTAAACGTTATGGTACTGAGATATCCCTTGATACCCGTTATGAAAACAATATCACCACTTACTTTTCATACTCATTTCTCAATGCGAAATATAGCTCGTCCTATGTTGGAAATAACGGACTGATTGAATCGGGTAATTACATCCCTGGTACGTATCGAAATCAACTTTACGGTGAAGTGGCCTGGAAATATCAACCTTTGGGATTTTATACAGCATTAGAAGGAAGATATAACAGCAAGGTTTATGTTGATGATATTAACTCGCAAAGCGCACCTTCTTATACGATTTTTAACCTGCGCGCAGGCCTCGAACAAAATCTCAGTCATTGGAATTTTAAAGAATATATTAGATTAGAAAACATGTTTGATCGCGAGTACATAGGCGCCGTTCGTGTTAATGACACAAACGCACGCTTTTATGAGTCTGCTGCAGGTCGCAATTACCTAGTTGGAATAAATGCACAATACAAGTTTTAAATAACAATCTCATATTAAAGAGCCAGCCTATGCTGGCTTTTTTGTTAGCTGGACTGATCGCACTTAGTGATTTTCAGCTTTATTTCGTGTTTAATAGCGCAATCAGTTTCTGGAGCTTTCCGCATGTCAATTACCGTAGACCTTAAAATCCTTGACCCCCGCCTGCATCACATGATGCCAAATTACGCCACACCTGGGTCAGCAGGGTTGGATTTAAGGGCATGCATTGAACATACGCAAACCATACAGCCGGGAGAAACCATTATGATCCCAACCGGCATGGCGATTCACATCGACAACACTTACTATGCTGCCATGATCCTGCCGCGTTCTGGCCTAGGACATAAACACGGCATCGTTTTGGGTAATCTGGTCGGACTGATTGACTCGGACTATCAGGGACAGTTGCTGGTTTCTTGCTGGAACCGTAGTAAAGAGCCCTTCATCTTGAACCCGATGGAACGTATTGCGCAGATGGTGATTGTGCCGGTAGTGCAGGCAGATTTTCATATCGTGGATGAATTTACCAGCAGTGAGCGCGGTGAAGGTGGCTTTGGTAGCACTGGCAAGCACTAATTATTTGAAAAATTGCAATAATTGCTTGATTTGATCTTAGATTTCAATCTATAATCTCGCTCTTTCTGAAAAGATAAAAGTATTTGGAGATAACCATGGCACGTGTATGTCAGGTAACCGGTAAAAAACCTATGGTGGGCAACAACGTTTCCCACGCACAAAACAAAACAAGACGTCGTTTCTTGCCTAACTTGCAAAACCGTAAGTTTTGGGTTGAGAGCGAAAACCGCTGGGTAAGCCTGCGCATTACTAACGCCGCTTTGCGTACCATCGACAAAAATGGTATCGATGCAGTATTGGCTGATTTGCGCGCTGCTGGCGAAAAAATCTAACTCGCAGCACTAGTGAGCAAAGGACAATATCATGCGTGAAAAAATCAAATTGGAATCCAGTGCTGGTACAGGTCATTTCTATACCACTACTAAAAACAAACGTACTATGCCAGAAAAAATGGAGATCAAAAAATTTGATCCCGTTGCTCGCAAGCACGTGATGTACAAAGAAACGAAACTGAAATAATTTTTAGTTTCATGTTTTAATAAAAAAGCCTGCATATGCAGGCTTTTTTATTGGTCTTGAACGTTTATGTGTCGCTATTTACAGTCTTTGAAGAGGAAATAATACGCACCTCCTGCTGAGGATATGGAATCCGAATATTATTCTCTTTGAAACGCCGCCAGATCTCATAATAAATGTCACTTTGCAATTTGGCTGTACCTTCCTCTGGGTTTGGAACCCAAACCGCTAGCACTAAATCAATACCATTCTGGCCAAATGACTTGATGGTGACATCTACCGCTGCATCGTCCTGAATGGTTCGCTCGTGTGTTCTACCGATTTCTTTTAATATCTGTATCGCCAGATCAAGATCACTTTCATAGGAGATCTGGATAGGGATAGGCACCTTGGCTGTATGTGCTGCGGAGGTATGATTAATTACTACATCGGTTATCATCTTTTCGTTAGGAATGATAATTTCTGTCGAATCAGGTTTCTGCAGGATCATGTAGCGGGAACGCAACTCTTGCACGATACCATGATGATCACCAATGGTAATCAAATCGCCCATGTGTAAGGACTTGTCCATCAAAATGATAAAACCGCTCACGTAGTTACTGGCGATCTTTTGCAAGCCAAAACCCAGGCCTACGCCAAGCGCTCCGCCAAATACTGACAGCATTGTGACATCTATCCCCACCGCAGCCATCGACATCAGTAAAGCAATCACAATCGCGACCATGCGCACCAACTTAACCATGATTACACGCCAGTTGCCATTAATGTTAGTAGCGGCCATGAGCCTGAGTTCAATCATGCGACTCAGCCACAACGCTACCAGCATGGTGATGACTATCGTTAGACTTCCCTGCAAGAGCAACAGCAGATTAAGCTTTTGCTTACCTACGCTGAATTTCACGTCTTCGAGAATCTGCAGTGCAGGATCGAGGAAGCCGCTGATATGTAACGCGACAATGACCCATACACTCCATGCAATGACGCGTTCAAACGAATGCAACCAGGCCCCTGGTGAAAACACATAACGCAGCACATAAACAAAGCTACGGATCACAACCATGGCCAGCAGCATCCGCACGGATAACTTAATTAAGCCAACATGCATCCAGTGTTCCAAGCTAAGCCGTGCCACCAGCAGCATTAAAAATGCGACCAAAGGGAAAAATAGCCGCTCGATGCCACCCAGCAGCATTTTGTAAACGATATTGACCCGTCCAGCTTCAATTTGCTTGCGCAAATGTAGGTTTAATAAACCACTCACCGCCAGGACGGCACCAATAATGAATAATTGCCACAACGCAGACACTGAACTCAGGTCGTGCGCAATTTCTTTCCAGAGAATATTAATATCGTTATCCATGTACGAGCGCTTATAACAAGAAGATGGTGGCGAGGCCGAGGAAAATCATAAAGCCACCACTGTCGGTAATTGCGGTAATTAAGACGCTGGAACCCACCGCGGGGTCCCGGTCCAGTTTATTCATTACCAATGGGATGGTGACGCCTATAATCGCAGCCAATAATAAATTGAGCGTCATGGCAGCCATCATGACCAAGCCTAACGCAGCGCTATGATAGAGCCAGAAAGCAACCAAACCGAGCACACTGCCCCAAATCACACCATTCAGCAGCGCAACGCCCATTTCCTTCTGCAGCAAAGACTTCATGTGGTAACCGGATATTTGCCCCAAAGCCAAGCCACGAACAATCATGGTAGTGGTTTGATTGCCAGAGTTACCCCCTATGCCGGCTACAATCGGCATCAGCGCGGCCAAAGCGACAATCCGCTCAATACTGCCCTCAAATAGACCAATCACGCGGGAGGCCACCAAAGCAGTCACCAGGTTAATTGCCAGCCACGCCCAACGGTTTTGCACAGACTTCCAGATAGACGCAAAAAAGTCTTCCTCTTCGCGCAAGCCGGCGAGGGACAACATATCCGCCTCAGCTTCTTCACGGATGATATCCATCACCGTATCCACGGTAATCCTGCCAACCAGCTTGCGATTATTATCAACAACAGGTGCGGTCACCAGGTCATAACGTTCAAACGCCATCGCCGCCTGGTCTGCCATGTCTTCAGGATGAAAGACCACGGCATCGCTAGACATGATATCGCCGACCTTGGTCTCAGGATCATTGAGGATAATGCGTTTGAGAGGCAACACCCCTTGAAGGATGTCATCACGGTTAATGACGAATAGCTTATCGGTATGGTCAGGAAATTTGGGAAGCCTGCGCAGATAGCGCAAGACCACTTCCAGGGTGATATCGTCACGGATGGTGACGATATCAAAATCCATAATCGATCCCACTGTATCATCTGGATAGGACAGCGCTGACTGCAAGCGCTCCCGATGTTGTGTATCCAGGCTATATAACAAGTCCTGTAAAACATCTTTAGGCAGGTCTGGTGCCAGATCAGCCAGTTCATCGGTATCAAGTTGTTCGGCGGCTGCCAGCAACTCTTCGCTGTCCATGTCCGCAATCAATGTTTGACGGACAGCATCCGACACTTCCAGCAGAATTTCGCCATCGCGTTCTGCCTTGACCAAATCCCAAACCATCAAACGGTCGTCTAATGGCAATGACTCTAGAATATAAGCGACGTCCGCCGGGTGTAACTGATCTAGTTTATGTTGCAGAATGCTGAGATTCTGCTTATGCACAAGATTCTCAACCAGGTTATGATTCGGCATATCCTGCCTGTGCACCACATGCTCTACGAGCTTGTGCTTACCCAATAAATGGATCACCTGCTGCAAGGTCTCACCGAGACTCTCTTTGCCCTCAATTACTTTTTCATCTTGTTCGTGAGTTTCTGTCATGCATTATCCAATGTTGAGCAGGTGTTATTTTTTGCAGGTATTATTGTACAAAGCGTTGATGACACTACCTAGACTTTTATGCAAAAGGGATTGATATTATTTGGCACCCGCGGATGCCACCTTTGTGATGATGCTGAGCGCATCTTGCAGGCGTTAAAATTACCTTACCAATACATTGACATTATTGACGATGAAAAATTGCTGGAACGCTATCAAACTAGCATTCCCATCTTACAAGACACTGGCAATGAGGGGCAGACAACCTTGTTCTGGCCATTTACCATGCTAGAAGTGGGTGAATGGTGGCAAGCCAGCCATACAAAATAAAAAAGCCAGCGTATGCTGGCTTTTTTATGGATGCGTCAGAGTTTATTACTCTGCAGCTGGTGCTTCTGTGACTTCTGGACGGTCAACCAACTCAACAAATGCCATAGGCGCATTGTCTCCGTTACGGAAACCACATTTCAAAATACGCAGATAACCACCATTGCGTGCATTGTAACGTGGGCCCAGTTCACCGAACAGTTTGCCAACGATATCACGATCGCGCAGACGGCTGAACGCCAGACGACGGTTTGCCAGGGTAGGTGTTTTACCCAAAGTGATCAGAGGCTCAGCGTATTTACGCAGCTCTTTTGCTTTTGGCAAAGTTGTTTTGATCACTTCGTGACGCAGCAAAGAGGTCACCATGTTGCGGAACATGGCAGCACGGTGGCTGCTGGTTCTGTTCAATTTACGATTGCTATTACCGTGACGCATAGTAATTTCCTTAAGTATTTATCTTATTAGAAATTAAGCTTTTTCCAAGCCAACAGGTGGCCAGTTTTCCAGCTTCATTCCCAGTGTTAAACCTTTAGAGGCCAACACATCTTTAATTTCATTTAATGATTTTCTACCCAGGTTTGGCGCCTTCAGCAATTCGTTTTCAGTACGCTGAATCAAATCACCAATGTAGAAAATATTTTCTGCTTTGAGGCAGTTGGCAGAACGTACTGTCAATTCCAGATCATCTACTGGACGCAACAGGATAGGATCTACCTGTGGAGCGGCTTTCACTTCAACATCAGCGGAAGCACCTTCCAAGTTCGCAAACACAGACAACTGACCAATCAGAATACGCGCTGCATCACGAATAGCCTGTTCAGGTTCGATAATGCCGTTTGTTTCTACATCCATAATCAGCTTGTCGAGGTCGGTACGTTGCTCAACACGCGCACTCTCAACATGGTAACTAACCTTGTTGATAGGGCTGAAAGAAGCATCCACCATCATAAAGCCAAGTACACGATCTTCGTCATTGGCCTTCTGGCGCGCTGGTACAGGCTGATAACCGCGGCCCATTTCCACTTTCACTTCCAGGTTCAACTTACCACCTTTAGTGATGTGAGCAATGACGTGGTTTGGATTTACAATCTCAGCATCATGACCAACTTCAAAATCACCAGCAGTCACAACACCTTCACCGCTTTTGTTTAAGACCAAAATGGTTTCGGTTTTGTTGTGCAGCTTTAAAGCAACACCTTTAAGGTTCAGCAAGATATCAACGACATCTTCCTGCACACCTTCGATGGTGGAGTACTCATGCACAACTCCATCGATTTTTACTTCAGTAATGGCAAAACCCGGAATGGAAGAGAGCAATACTCTTCTTAACGCATTACCCAAGGTATAGCCAAAGCCACGTTCCATTGGCTCCAAAGTCACACGTGCGCGGAGTGGAGTAATCACTTCAACGTCCACAACACGTGGCTTCAAATAATCTGTAGGGTTACTTTGCATACAATTCCTTGAAGTAATTGGGTATTAAAAAATAAACCTTAGCCTAGACTAAGCGATTACTTAGAATACAATTCAACGATCAATGATTCATTGATGGTAGCAGGCAACTCATCACGCTGAGGTTTAGCCTTGAACTTACCAGACAATGCTTTGACGTCGACTTCCAACCACTCAGGGAAACCACGCTGCTCAGCTGCTTCAACAGCTGCTTTAATACGCAATTGTGTTTTCGCTTTATCAGCCACAGACACCACGTCACCAGCCTTCACTTGATAGGAAGGAATGTTTACGCGCTTGCCGTTAACCAAAATCGCGTTATGACGGACAACTTGACGTGCTTCAGAACGGGAACCAGCCAAACCCATGCGGTATGCAACGTTGTCCAGACGGGATTCCAGCAACTGCAACAGGCTCTCACCTGTAATGCCTTTTTGACGGTCAGCTTCAGCATAGTAAGTACGGAACTGACCTTCCAATACGCCGTAAATACGACGCACTTTTTGTTTCTCACGCAATTGCACGCCATAGTCTGACAGACGTGAGTTACGGCGTTGACCATGCTGACCTGGTGCGAAGTTGCGCTTTTCAATTGCGCATTTGTCTGTAAAGCATTTTTCTGCTTTCAGAAACAGCTTTTCACCTTCACGACGGCATTGACGGCATTTAGGGTCTAAATTTCTAGCCAAAATAGTTCTCCAGTAATCGATTCGCTAATCTGTGACAGCGAAATGAATTAAATTCTGCGTTTCTTCGGTGGACGGCAGCCGTTATGAGGCACCGGAGTCACATCAGTAATGCTAGTGATTTTGAAACCAGCAGCATTCAACGCACGCACAGCAGATTCACGACCTGGACCTGGACCTTTAATACGTACTTCCAGATTCTTAACACCAGATTCCTGAGCTGCTTTACCAGCGACTTCAGAAGCTACCTGTGCAGCAAATGGGGTACTCTTACGTGAACCTTTAAAACCTTGACCACCGGACGTAGCCCATGACAACGCATTGCCCTGACGATCGGTAATCGTGATAATCGTGTTGTTAAAAGAAGCGTGCACGTGGGCAATACCCTCGGCAATATTCTTTTTAACTTTTTTTCTAACGCGTACATTAGCTTTTGCCATGTTGTACTGTCCTTAATATTTACTTTTGTTCAATAAAGATTATTTAGCTTGTTTGATGGCTTTAACCGGGCCTTTGCGTGTACGCGCATTGGTTTTGGTACGCTGACCGCGTACTGGCAAGCCACGACGATGGCGAATACCGCGGTAGCAACCCAAGTCCATCAAACGTTTGATGTTCATGGTCACTTCACGACGCAAGTCACCTTCAACAGTGTATTTAGCCACTTCGTCACGCAGCTTTTCTACTTCTGCATCGCTCAAGTCTTTAACCTTTACAGTGGTCAAAACACCAGCGGCAGCACAGATTTTCTGCGCAGTATTGCGACCAATACCGTAGATAGAGGTCAGAGCAATTTCTGCATGTTTGTGGTTTGGGATATTTACCCCGGCAATACGAGCCATACTTAAACTCCAATAATCAATCGTTTTTCACGATCAAACTTGTGCGTAGAAAAGAAAAGCCGCATATTATATCAGCTTCCCTACACCCTCACAAGCAATTGTTTACCATTAACCTTGACGTTGTTTATGACGTGGGTCAGAACAAATAATGCGAACAACACCGCGACGTCTTACGACTTTACAGTTACGGCATAATGTTTTAACTGATGCGCGAACTCTCATCTTACTTTCCTTTAGTTAATTCACTTACTTTGCGCGGAATGTAATTCGCGCACGGGTTAAATCATAAGGGGTCATCTCCACAGTGACTTTGTCACCTGGCAAAATACGGATGTAATGCATGCGCATCTTGCCTGAAATGTAACCAAGTACTGTATGACCGTTTTCTAGTTTCACTTTAAAAGTTGCATTCGGAAGATTCTCAAGAATCTCACCCTGCATCTCAATGCGATCCTCTTTTGCCATCTTTTACTTACCCGTTCCCTTAAAGTTTGCCTTTTTCAGCAAGCCTTCATACTGTTGCGACATCAGATGGGATTGCACCTGCGTCATAAAATCCATCGTCACGACAACGATAATCAACAATGAAGTACCACCAAAGTAGAACGGGGTATTAAATTTCAACACTAAAAACTCTGGCAACAAACAAACCAGCGTAATGTATAACGCACCAATCAATGTCAAACGGCCCATGATGCGGTCAATATATTTAGCCGTTTGCTCACCTGGACGAATCCCAGGGACAAACGCACCACTTTTCTTCAAGTTATCTGCTGTTTCTTTTGGATTGAATACCAATGCCGTATAGAAAAAAGCAAAGAACAAAATCGCTGCTGCAAACAACAAGATATACAACGGCTGACCAGGAGAGAGTTTCGCACTCACATCCTTCAACCAATACATATGCTCGCTACTCCCAAACCAGCCAGCCAAGGTGGCAGGGAACAAAATAATACTTGAAGCGAAAATCGGCGGAATCACGCCAGACATATTCAACTTCAATGGCAAGTGGGTAGATTGACCACCATAAATGCGGTTACCCACCTGACGCTTCGCGTAGTTCACCGTAATCTTGCGTTGACCACGCTCAACAAACACAACTAATGCGGTTACCAAAATCACAGCGACAAACAAGAACATCACTAATGGAATGGAGAACGCACCGGTTTTTGCCAGATCCAGCGTACTGCCAATTGCGTGCGGCAGACCAGCGACAATCCCGGCAAAAATGATAATTGATATCCCATTCCCAATCCCACGCTCGGTAATCTGCTCGCCCAACCACATCAAAAACATCGTACCGGCAACCAATGTGGTTACCGCAGTAATACGAAAAGCGAAGCCTGGATCCAATACCAAACCAGCCTGTCCTTCCAGTGCGATGGCAATGCCTAATGCCTGGAATGTGGCAAGTAACACCGTTCCATAACGGGTATACTTGGTAATCTGGCGTCGACCAGCTTCACCTTCTTTTTTAAGCTGCTCCAACTGCGGTGACACCACAGTCAGCAACTGCATAATAATCGAGGCAGAAATGTACGGCATGATGCCTAAGGCAAACACGGTAAAGCGTGACAACGCCCCACCGGAGAACATGTTAAACATGCCCAAAATGCCGTCCTTCTGCGTGTCGAACAACTGCTTCAACACGGTAGGATCAATGCCTGGCACTGGAATATGTGCGCCCAGGCGGTAAACCACCAACGCACCCAACAAGAACCACAAACGGCTTTTTAATTCACCAAGTTTGCCAACGGAACTTAAGATATTATCCTGTGCCAAGCTGATACTCTCTTTTGACTACGTTTATACTTCCAGCACTTTGCCGCCAGCGGATTCGATGGCTGCTTTAGCACCTTTGGTCAACAACAACCCTTGCACTTGCACTTTGGCAGATACGTCACCAGACAGGTACACTTTCACTGCTTTAGCAGTCGCTGGCACCAATTTAGCTGCTTTCAAGGCCAAAATATCAACCACTTCCGCATCAACCAAGCTCAGCTCGCTGGTACGGATACGCGCGGTGTCAGCTTGTGTCAATGAGTTAAAACCGCGTTTTGGCAAACGACGTTGCAAAGGCATTTGACCACCTTCGAAACCAACCTTGTGGAAACCACCAGCACGGGATTTCTGACCTTTGTGACCACGGCCACCAGTTTTACCTAAGCCAGAACCAATACCACGACCTAAACGACGAGGGGCTTTTTTTGCGCCTGCAGCAGGCTTAATCGTGTTTAATTGCATGATTATTCAACCTTCAAAAGATAACTCACAGCGTTAATCATGCCGCGAATTTCAGGAGTGTCCTGCACTTCTACAGTATGGTGCATACGACGCAGACCCAAACCACGAACTGTGGCTTTGTGTGCTTCAATACGACCAATCAAACTTCTAACCAGCGTTACTTTTAAAGTAGCGCTTTCTTTTTTTGCTTTAGCCATGATTAACCTCTGATTTCTTCTACGGTCTTACCACGTTTAGCGGCAATTTCAGCCGGTGTATTCATGGATGCCAGACCATTCAAGGTCGCACGAACCAGGTTGTAAGGATTGGTAGAACCAATACTTTTTGCAACCACGTTAGTCACGCCCATCACTTCGAAAATCGCACGCATTGCGCCACCAGCAATAATACCGGTACCTTCAGAAGCTGGCTGAATCAGCACTTTAGCTGCACCGTGAACACCAGTCACTGCGTGGTGCAACGTACCGTTATTCAGGTTTACTTTCACCATGCTGCGACGGGCTTCGTCCATGGCTTTTTGTACAGCCACAGGCACTTCACGTGCTTTACCTTTACCCATACCAACGGCACCATCACCATCACCAACTACGGTCAAAGCAGCGAAGCTCATGATACGACCACCTTTAACCGTTTTACTTACACGGTTAACGGTAATCATCTTTTCGCGCAAACCGTCGGTTTGCTGCTGTTGTTCAATATCTTTAGCCATTCTTTATCTCACCCTTAGAATTTGAGACCAGATTCACGGGCAGCGTCAGCCAAAGCCTTGATACGACCGTGATACTTGTAGCCTGAACGATCAAATGCAACAGTGGTAATGCCCGCTTTTGCCGCTTTTTCAGCAATACGCTTACCAATCAGGGTTGCAGCTTCGATGTTGCCGCCATTTTTCAGTTGTTGACGCACTTCAGCCTCAACGGTGGATGCACTCGCCAATACGCGATCGCCAGTTTCAGCAATGATCTGTGCGTAGATATTGGTATTGGTGCGATGTACACTCAAACGTGTCACTTTCAACTCGGCGATTTTGGCACGGGTTTTACGTGCTCTGCGCAAGCGGTTATTTACGTTTTTCATTGAATTTACCTTTAATGTTGAATCACTGTTCAGGTTATTTAACCTACAAGTGCCTTACTTATTTTTTCTTGGTCTCTTTAATGACCACCACTTCGTCAGCATAACGAACACCTTTACCTTTGTAAGGTTCAGGGGCACGGTAAGCGCGAATTTGAGCAGCCACTTGACCAACCACTTGCTTGTTAGCGCCTGTCAACACTACTTCAGTTGGAGTAGGTGTCTGTACAGTAACGCCTTCAGGCATTTTGTGATTGATCGGGTGTGAGTAGCCGAGCTCCAGGTTCAATGTAGAACCTTGAGCATTTGCTTTGTAACCCACACCAATCAGTGACAGCTTACGGGTAAAGCCAGCAGAAACACCTTGCACCATATTAGCCAGCAATGCGCGGGTTGTACCAGACATCGCTCTTGCATGCTGTGTTTCGCCATTGGTTTTTACCAACAACTGCTCACCTTCGCGAACTACTGAAATATCAGCAGACAACGCTTGAGTCAATTTACCCAAAGGACCGCTCACAGCGACTTCTGAGGCAGAGATTACAACTTCCACTTTCGCAGGAATTGCAATCGGATTTTTAGCAACACGTGACATATTGATTCTCCTTAGGCCACGATGCACAGAACTTCGCCACCAATGCCGGCAGCTTGTGCTTTACGATCAGTCATCACGCCTTTGGATGTCGAAACAATCGTCACACCCAAACCGTTCATTACTTTAGGCAGGTTTTGGCTGCCTTTATAGATACGCAAACCTGGCTTGGATACGCGCTCAATCTTCTCAATCACTGGACGACCGGCGTAGTATTTCAGGCTAATGTTCAAAACAGGCTTACCGTCATTGTTTTGAACGTTGAAATCGTCGATATAACCTTCGTCTTTCAACACATTTGCAATTGCACCCTTCAACTTGGAAGCAGGCATTGAAACAGTTGTTTTATTCGTACGCTGCGCGTTACGAATACGGGTCAACATATCGGCAATCGGATCACTCATACTCATGTTTTATTCCTCCGTTACCAGCTGGCCTTGGTGACGCCTGGTACGTGACCAGCCATCATCAACTTACGCAACTCGTTACGTGCGATACCAAATTTACTAAACACACCACGTGGACGGCCAGTCAAAGCACAACGGTTACGTGTGCGAACAGGACTGGAGTTACGGGGCAAACTTTGCAATTTCAAGCGTGCAGCCATGCGATCTTCAACGCTGGCAGACTGATCGTTGATGACAGCCTCCAACTCAGCACGTTTAGCTGCGAATTTTTTAACGGTTTCGCGACGCTTTTGCTCGCGCTCTGTCATACATACTTTTGCCATGACTTAACCTCTGAAAGGGAAACTAAACGCAGCCAAAAGAGCTTTCGCTTCTTCGTCTGATTTTGCTGTTGTCGTAATGGTGATGTTCATCCCACGCAGCGCATCGATTTTGTCGTATTCGATTTCTGGGAAAATGATCTGCTCTTTCACACCCATGTTGTAGTTACCACGGCCATCAAAAGACTTGCCGGAAATACCACGGAAGTCACGGATACGTGGAATAGCCACAGTGATCAGACGATCCAGGAATTCATACATACGCTCACGGCGCAGGGTTACCTTGCAACCTACAGGATAATCATCACGGATTTTAAAGGCCGCTACGGATTTCTTCGCCTTAGTCACAATTGGCTTCTGACCGGCAATCTTCTCCATATCAGAAACAGCGTTTTCCATGACTTTCTTGTCAGCGACTGCTTCACCCACACCCATGTTCAGGGTAATTTTTTCGATACGTGGCACCTGCATTGGTGAGGTATAACCAAATTGTTCTGTCAATTTGGCTACTACTGTATCGTTATAATACTGTTTTAAACGTGCCATATTTATTCCTATGCGTCGATAGACTCGCCGCTTGATTTGAATACACGAATCTTGCGACCATCTTCCAGTACCTTAAAACCAACACGATCAGCTTTTTGTGTTGCAGCGTTGTAAATCGCCACATTGGAGCCGTCAACCGGCATTTCCTTGCTGATGATGCCACCAGTGATACCACGCATGGGGTTAGGACGAGTGTGTTTTTTCACTACATTCAAACCTTCAACCACTACATGGCCGCTTGGCAAGACGCTTAAAACAGTGCCTGTTTTACCTGCATCTTTACCTGTATTCAGAATGACCTGGTCACCTTTGCGAATTTTGCTCATTTGATTGTCTCCAAGCCTTACAACACTTCAGGCGCCAGTGAAACAATCTTCATGAAGCGCTCACTACGCAGTTCACGTGTCACAGGGCCAAAAATACGTGTACCAATCGGCTCCAGCTTGTTGTTCAACAACACTGCAGCATTGGCATCAAATTTAACTAACGAACCATCTGGACGGCGAACACCTTTAGCAGTGCGCACAACCACAGCGTTGTAGATTTCACCTTTCTTGACGCGACCACGAGGCGCAGCATCTTTCACGCTGACCTTGATGATGTCGCCAATGCTGGCGTAACGACGCTTGGAACCACCCAAGACCTTGATACACTGAACGGAACGCGCACCAGTGTTGTCGGCCACTTCCAGCCGAGATTGCATTTGAATCATGAGAAATAATCTCCAACTTAATCCGTTATAACCACTACCGGCCGCCTGCTTTTTGAACTTACGCCCAAAAAACACGTTAAGGCCAATAGACCACGGTCAGTATTGGGGTGCCAGCTACATGCCAACTAAGGCGGGCACCGAAAAGTCCAACATTATACAACCAAAAAAACGCTTATGACAAGCGTTTTTCCGGTTTTATATTTGAAAGCCTTATTTAGCTTCGATTTTGCTTACTACCCAAGTTTTGGTCTTGGAGTATGGGCGTGATTCGGTAATGGTAACCAGATCGCCTTCATTACATGCATTGTTTTCATCATGCGCATGAAACTTGTTCGATTTAACAACCACTTTACCAATCAGAGGGTGTTTCACTTTACGCTCGACAAGCACAGTCACGGTTTTATCCATTTTGTTGCTTACCACGCGACCAGTCAAACTGCGTACTACTTTCGCTTTTTCAGTCATCATGCCTGTTTCGCTTTCTCAGCCAAAACGGTGTTCACGCGAGCGATATCCTTGCGTACTTTACCCAGCTGATCTACCTTGTTCAATTGTTGGGTGGCCAACTGCATGCGCAGGGAAAACTGCGCGCGACGAAGCTCAACCAACTCGTTGTTGAGCTCATCTGCTGACTTTGCTCTCAATTCAGAAGCTTTCATTTACTACTCCTTAACTGCCAATTTGACGTGTCATGAATGTAGTTTCAACTGGCAACTTAGCAGCAGCCAATCTGAAAGCTTCGCGAGCCAATTCTTCGCTCACGCCATCCATCTCGTACAACATCTTACCTGGCTGAATCTGGGCGATGTAGTAGTCCACGCTACCCTTACCGTTACCCATACGTACTTCAGCAGGTTTCTTAGAAATCGGTTGATCCGGGAACACACGAATCCAAACGCGGCCACCCCGTTTAATGTGACGAGTCATCACACGACGGGCAGCTTCAATCTGGCGTGCTGTCAAGCGACCACGGCCGATCGCTTTCAAACCAAATTCACCAAAGCTCACCTTGTTACCAGTAGTCGCAATACCTTTATTGCGACCCTTTTGCATCTTACGGTATTTCTGTCTAGCTGGTTGCAGCATCTTTAGCCCTCGGCTTTCTTACTTTTTTCTCTGGCTCAGCATCAGCAACCGCAGCATTTGCAGCAGCGTTGTCACCGAAGATCTCGCCTTTGAATACCCAAACTTTAATTCCGATGATACCGTAGGTGGTTGAAGCTTCAGCCACACCGTAGTCGATATCAGCACGCAGTGTATGGAGAGGCACACGGCCTTCACGGTACCATTCGGTACGTGCAATTTCGATACCGTTCAAACGACCGGAACTCATGATCTTGATGCCTTGTGCGCCCAAACGCATTGCGTTTTGCATCGCACGCTTCATGGCACGACGGAACATCACACGTTTTTCCAATTGCTGTGCAATAGATTGTGCAATCAAAGTCGCGTCCAATTCTGGCTTGCGTACTTCTTCAATGTTCAGGTGCACTGGCACACCCATTAGGCCTTGCAGGCTAGAACGCAAGGATTCGATGTCCTCACCTTTTTTACCGATGACAACGCCTGGGCGTGCACTGTGAATCGTAATTTTAGCGTTCTTAGCAGGACGCTCAATCACGATGCGGCTCACAGCAGCGCTAGCCAGTTTTTTGTTCAAGAACTCACGTACTTTGATGTCACCTTGCAACATCGCAGGGAAGTTCTGGCTATTAGAGTACCAACGTGAGGCCCAGTTTTTCTGAACGCTCAAACGGAACCCAATTGGATGAATTTTCTGTCCCATATTATTCCTTTGAGTCACCGACTGTCACATGAATATGACAGGTTGGTTTCGTAATACGACCAGCGCGACCTTTTGCACGTGCACGGATACGCTTCATCACCAAGCCTTTATCCACATAGATTGAAGTTACCTTCAATGTGTCGATATCAGCACCATTGTTGTGTTCGGCGTTAGCAATCGCAGACTCAACCACTTTTTTGATAATCTCGGCACCACGCTTAGGGGTGAACGCCAAGATGTTCAGTGCTTGATCTACTTTTTTGCCACGCACAAGGTCAGCCACCAAACGCGCTTTTTGCGGAGAAAGGTGTACGCCTTTTAAAACTGCAGTAACTTGCATTATCAGCCCCTTACTTCTTCGCTTTTTTATCAGCCGCGTGACCCTTGAATGTGCGAGTCAACGCAAATTCACCGAGCTTGTGACCAACCATGTTTTCAGAAATCAACACAGGCACATGCTGTCTGCCGTTGTGCACTGCGATGGTTAAACCAATAAAGTTTGGCAATACAGTCGAGCGACGTGACCAAGTTTTGATTGGTTTACGGTCGCGACCCGCTACAGCGGTTTCGACTTTCTTCGCCAAATGTGCATCCACAAATGGACCTTTTTTAATAGAACGTGCCATAGCGATTACCTTACATTTCTCGGACGACGACTTACGCGCATGTTATCGGTACGCTTGTTCTTACGAGTACGATAACCCTTAGTTTTCTGACCCCATGGAGAGACTGGGCTCATACCAGCAGCAGTACGGCCTTCACCACCACCGTGCGGGTGGTCGATCGGGTTCATTACCACACCGCGAACGGTTGGACGAACACCGCGCC
Organism: Methylophilus sp. 3sh_L; assembly: GCF_046766015.1. Lineage (NCBI taxonomy): Bacteria > Pseudomonadati > Pseudomonadota > Betaproteobacteria > Nitrosomonadales > Methylophilaceae > Methylophilus > Methylophilus sp. 3sh_L. The sequence continues at coordinate 224,765 of NZ_JBKOUF010000001.1, read as the reverse complement.
AACGCATTGCACCGGCTTTACCGATAGAACGCAAGGAATGCTCTTCATTACCGACTTCACCCAAAGTGGCCTTGCAGTCTACATGCACACGACGAACTTCACCTGAACGCAAACGCAACTGAGCGTAAGAGCCTTCACGCGCCAACAGTTGTACTGAAGTACCAGCTGAACGGGCAATCTGCGCACCTTTACCAGGTTGAATTTCGATGCAGTGAATCGTGCTACCCACTGGAATGTTGCGCAATGGCAAGGCATTACCAGCACGGATAGGCGCTTCTGAACCACTGATCAATTGTGCACCGGCAGCAATGCCGCGTGGTGCAATGATGTAACGACGTTCACCATCCGCATAGCACAACAATGCAATGTTAGCTGTACGGTTTGGATCGTACTCAATACGCTCAACAGTTGCAGGAATACCATCCTTGTTACGACGGAAGTCAACAATACGGTAATGCTGTTTATGACCACCACCTTGGTGACGGGTCGTGATGCGACCGTTGTTGTTACGACCTGCATTCTTGCTTTGACTTTCCAACAGCGGCGCGTAAGGCTTGCCTTTATGCAAATCTGGTGTAACAACTTTCAATACACCGCGACGACCGGGGGAAGTTGGTTTGACTTTAACTAATGCCATGTCTTCTCTCCTTATTCGCCAGCTGCAAAGTTAATTTCTTGACCTGGCTTCAAGCTCACATAAGCTTTTTTCCAGTCGCTACGCTTACCCATGCGACGGCCAGCGCGCTTCACTTTACCTGCAACATTAATCACAGACACAGAAGCCACTTCAACCTTGAACACCAATTCAACAGCCGCCTTAATTTCTGGCTTGGTTGCATCGGTACGCACTTTAAAAGCAATTTGCTGATGCTTGTCAGCAATGAATGTTGCCTTTTCAGTAATTTGTGGAGCCAAAATCACTTGCAACAAACGATCTTGTGTTTTTGTAGCTGCGGTAATCATGCCAAGATCTCCTCTAGTTTTTTCACAGCATTCGCTGTGACCAAAACGTTAGGGAAACGCACCAGACTTACTGGGTCAGCATATTGCGCTTCAACTACCAATACGTTTGGCAGGTTACGGGAAGACAAGTACAAATTCTCATCAAAGCCGTCAGTCAACAGCAGCACGCCACCGTCGATGCCCAGGGCATTGATTTTTTGTACGAATTGTTTTGTTTTAGGGGTATCAACAGTAAAGTTATCTACCACTTTCAAACGGTCCTGACGCACCAACTCAGACAAAATAGTCTGCATACCAGCACGGTAAGCCTTACGGTTTACTTTGTGGCTGTAGTTTTCGTTAGGGCTATTTGGGAAGGCACGACCACCTCCACGCCAGATAGGGCTCGATGCCATACCAGCACGGGCGTTACCAGTACCCTTTTGCGCAAATGGCTTATGGGTAGTGTGGGCAACTGTTGCACGTGTCTTTTGAGCGCGGGTCGCTGTACGGGCGTTCGCCAGGTAAGCCACAACCACTTCATGCACCAGAGACTCGTTAAATTCACGACCGAAAGTAACATCAGACGCATCCACGCCTTTTTTTGCCACTTTGCCGTTTTGATCGATAAGTTTCAATTCCATTATTTAGCCCCTTTCGACTTGATGGCTGGACGAACTACAACATTGCCACCTTTGGAGCCAGGTACGGAACCTTTAATCAACAACAGGTTACGCTCTACGTCTACACGTACGATTTCCAGGTTTTGGGTAGTGACTTTAGCATCACCCAAATGACCAGGCATGCGCTTACCAGGGAATACTCGACCTGGATCCTGCGCCATACCGATAGAACCTGGTACGTTATGTGAACGTGAGTTACCGTGGGATGCACGGTTAGAGGAGAAGTTATGACGCTTGATCGCACCGGCAAAACCTTTACCAATGGATGTACCCGTCACATCAACCAACTGACCAACGGAGAAAATGTCTACAGTGACATTGCCACCCACTTGGAAGTTAGCCAATACATCTTCAGCCACATTGAATTCTTTGATACCAGCACCAGCAGTAACGCCAGCCTTGGCATAATGACCAGTCAGCGCTTTGTTGATACGGCTGGCACGACGCTCACCGTAAGCAACCTGAAGACCTGTATAGCCATCAGTTGCGACTGTCTTTACTTGTGTCACGCGGTTAGGAATCACTTCCAGCACTGTTACAGGAACGCTTGCGCCTTCTTCTGTAAAAATGCGGGTCATGCCCACCTTGCGACCAATAAGCCCTAAGCTCATGATCAGTTCCTTATAATAGTTAAAGTGGACGATTACAATTGACCGTCCACCGAAGAGCGCGGATTATACCGAACTATTCTTGATTTGACAATAACCTTTTCTTTCAAAAAGGTTATTTGTGATGACAACTTTAAAAATTAAAGCTTGATCTCTACATCCACACCAGCTGGCAAATCCAATTTCATCAATGCATCTACCGTTTTATCTGTAGGATCCACGATGTCCATCAAACGTTGATGGGTACGGATTTCAAACTGGTCACGGGAAGTTTTGTTCACGTGTGGTGAGCGCAGAATATCAAAACGCTCGATACGTGTTGGCAATGGCACTGGACCTTTAACAACTGCACCAGTACGTTTAGCAGTATCAACGATTTCCAAAGCTGATTGGTCGATCAAACGATAATCAAATGCTTTCAAACGGATACGAATTTTTTGAGCTGCCATGTTTTTTCCTTAAAAAGAGCAAAAAGCGGCAGGATCATCCTGCCGCTCATAAAAAGAATTACTCGATGATTTTGGCAACAACGCCAGCACCAACGGTACGACCACCTTCACGGATCGCAAAACGCAGACCGTCTTCCATCGCGATCGGAGCGATCAATGTCACAGTGATAGATACGTTATCACCTGGCATCACCATTTCTGTACCTGCTGGCAACTCAACTGCACCAGTCACGTCAGTGGTACGGAAGTAGAACTGTGGACGGTAGCCGTTGAAGAATGGTGTATGACGACCACCTTCATCTTTACCCAACACGTAGATCTCAGCGGTGAACTTGGTGTGTGGCTTGATAGAACCGGATTTAGCCAATACTTGACCACGTTCTACTTCTTCACGCTTAGTACCACGCAGCAGTACACCTACGTTGTCACCTGCTTGACCTTGGTCCAGCAGTTTACGGAACATTTCAACACCAGTACAGGTGGTTTTCAGTGTTGGCTTCAGACCAACGATTTCGATTTCGTCGCCGACTTTAACGATACCACGCTCAACACGGCCTGTTACCACAGTACCACGACCAGAGATAGAGAACACGTCTTCTACTGGCATCAGGAATGTACCGTCGATAGCACGCTCTGGGGTTGGGATGTAGCTGTCCAATGCGTCAGCCAATGCGAAGATGGCTGGTTCGCCGATTTCTGATTGGTCGCCTTCAAGGGCCAATTTAGCAGAACCTTTGATGATTGGAGTGTCGTCACCTGGGAAGTCATACTTGCTCAGCAAGTCACGCACTTCCATTTCAACCAGTTCCAGCAATTCAGCATCGTCAACCATGTCTGCTTTGTTCAGGAACACAACGATGTATGGTACGCCAACCTGACGGGCCAACAGGATGTGCTCACGTGTTTGTGGCATAGGACCGTCAGCAGCGGAACATACCAAGATCGCGCCGTCCATCTGGGCAGCACCGGTAATCATGTTTTTAACGTAGTCAGCGTGGCCTGGGCAGTCAACGTGTGCATAGTGACGAGTAGCTGTCTCATATTCAACGTGCGCAGTGTTAATAGTAATACCACGTGCTTTTTCTTCTGGTGCTGCGTCAATTTGGTCGTAAGCTTTTGCTTCGCCACCAAATTTCTTCGTCAACACAGTAGTGATCGCCGCTGTCAATGTTGTCTTACCGTGGTCAACGTGACCAATCGTACCAACGTTCACGTGTGGCTTGGTACGTTCAAATTTGCCTTTTGCCATGATTGTTTTCCTTTAATTCAATACTTTAAATATCAGTGATTTGATAAATCAATTATTTTTTGTTGATGATTGCATCAGCAACGTTTTTCGGCGCATCAGCGTAATGCTTGAATTCCATGCTGTAAGTTGCGCGACCTTGTGACAAGGAGCGAACCACAGTGGAGTAACCAAACATTTCAGACAGTGGCACTTCAGCTTTAATTGCTTTACCACCGCCAGGCATGTCATCCATGCCCTGGATGATACCGCGACGAGATGACAAGTCACCCATCACATCACCCATGTACTCTTCAGGCGTTTCAACTTCCACCGCCATCATAGGCTCCAACAACACTGGATCTGCTTTACGCATACCGTCTTTGAAGCCGATAGAAGCTGCCATCTTGAACGCGTTTTCGTTCGAGTCAACGTCATGGTAGGAACCATCAAACAGGGTCACTTTTACGTCAACCACTGGGAAGCCTGCCAGAACACCTGCTGGAATCGTTTCACGCAGACCTTTATCCACTGCAGGGATAAATTCACGTGGCACAGTACCGCCTTTAATGGCATCCACGAACTCGTAGCCTTTACCAGCCTCATTTGGCTCCATTTTGAGCCATACGTGACCGTACTGACCTTTACCACCGGACTGTTTAACGAATTTACCTTCAACCTCAACCGCTTTGCGGATAGCCTCACGGTAAGCCACTTGTGGCGCACCTACGTTGGCTTCAACGTTGAATTCACGCTTCATACGGTCAACCAGAATTTCCAGGTGCAATTCACCCATACCGGAAATAATGGTTTGGCCAGATTCTTCGTCGGAACGCACGCGGAAAGAAGGGTCTTCTTGTGCCAAACGGCCCAATGCCAAGCCCATTTTTTCCTGGTCGCTCTTAGTTTTTGGCTCAACAGCCACGTGAATCACTGGCTCAGGGAATACCATGCGCTCAAGGATGATAGGCTTGTCTGGAGAGCACAGAGATTCACCTGTGGTCACTTCTTTCAAACCGATACAGGCTGCAATGTCGCCTGCCAACACTTCATCCACTTCTTCACGGTTATTCGCGTGCATCTGAACGATACGACCGATACGCTCTTTTTTACCCTTCACAGAGTTGAGCACGGTATCACCTTTATTCAATACACCTGAGTAAACGCGGATAAATGTCAGCTGACCAACAAACGGGTCTGTCATTAATTTAAATGCCAGCGCAGAGAACCCTTCTTTATCATCGGCTTTACGGCTGGCTGGTTTGCCATCATCATCTTCACCGGTCACATCAGGAATATCTACTGGAGATGGCAGGAACTGAATCACCGCATCCAACATACGTTGCACGCCTTTGTTTTTAAAGGCAGAACCGCACAGCATCGGCTGAATTTCACCCGCAATGGTACGCGTACGCAGACCAAACACGATGTCTTTCTCTTCCAAATCACCGTTTTCCAGGTATTTGTTCATCAAATCTTCGCTGGCTTCAGCTGCAGATTCAACCATCTGCTCGCGCCATTTTTTAGCAGTCTCAACCAGATCAGCCGGAATCTCACCATAAGTAAATTTCATGCCTTGAGAAGCCTCATCCCAGATGATGGCTTTCATTTTCATGAGATCAACGACGCCAGTGAAAGTATCTTCACGGCCAATTGGGATCACCACTGGCACCGGGCTTGCGCGCAGACGTGTTTTCATCTGCTCTACAACTTTGAAGAAATCGGCACCGGAACGGTCCATTTTGTTCACAAAGGCCAGACGTGGCACTTTGTATTTATTGGCTTGGCGCCAAACAGTTTCGGATTGTGGTTGCACACCACCCACGGCACAGTACACCATACAGGCGCCGTCAAGCACGCGCATGGAACGCTCAACTTCAATCGTGAAGTCTACGTGCCCTGGGGTATCAATAATGTTGAATCGATGCTCAGGCAAAGACAGGTCCATGCCTTTCCAGAAACAGGTGGTTGCCGCAGAAGTAATGGTAATCCCACGCTCCTGCTCTTGCTCCATCCAGTCCATGGTCGCTGCACCATCGTGCACCTCACCAATTTTATGGTTCACACCAGTGTAGAACAGAATACGTTCTGTCGTGGTTGTTTTACCTGCGTCAATGTGCGCAGAAATACCAATATTACGGTAGCGTTCAATAGGGGTTTTACGTGCCACGATGCTTTACCTTTGCTATCAATTCAACTAATTATTAAAGAACGAGGTCGTTTAATTAAAAACGGAAGTGTGAGAAAGCCTTGTTGGCTTCTGCCATACGGTGAACTTCTTCACGTTTCTTCATTGCGGCGCCACGGCCTTCGGAGGCCTCAAGCAACTCAGCAGCCAGGCGCAGACCCATGGACTTTTCGCCACGCTTACGCGCTGCATCACGCAACCAACGCATCGCCAACGCGCTACGGCGGCTTGGACGCACTTCAACAGGAACCTGATAGTTAGCACCACCGACGCGGCGACTCTTTACTTCAACGATAGGGCGCAGATTGTTCAACGCTGTGGTGAATAATTCCAGCGGATCTTTGCCACTCTTGCTGGCTACTTGATCAAATGCACCGTAAACGATACGTTCAGCAACTGATTTTTTACCACCAGTCATCAATACGTTTACGAATTTGGATACTTCCTGACTACCAAATTTTGGATCCGGCAAGATATTACGTTTGGGGACTTCTCTACGTCTAGGCATAACTATTCTCTTTCATTTAAATTTTGCTAGCAAACACACAGCAAAGGCATTTCAGCCGCTATAAAAATTGGACGATTGTCCGGCAAACACTTAAAAAATTAAGCTTTTGCTTCTTTAGGACGCTTAGCACCGTATTTGGAACGGGACTGTTTACGGTCTTTCACACCAGCCGTATCCAAGCTACCGCGCACCATGTGGTAACGCACACCTGGCAAGTCTTTTACACGACCGCCACGCAACAGCACCACAGAGTGCTCTTGCAAGTTGTGGCCTTCACCACCGATGTAGCTAATGACTTCGTAGCCGTTAGTCAGGCGCACTTTGGCAACCTTACGCAACGCTGAGTTTGGCTTTTTAGGAGTCGTTGTATATACACGTGTACATACACCACGCTTTTGCGGGCAGGATTCCAGGGCTGGAACCTTGCTCTTGGTTACCACTTTAACGCGTGGTTTACGTACTAACTGATTAATGGTTGGCATTGCCTTAACCTCTTCACCTTTAAAAATCCACCAACTAAGCAGGAAACTCAGGACTGGCGGCATATCAACAATAACGCCTTATTGAGACAATAAGGCTATTCTGAGAAACCCAGCATTCTAATAAACGAGTCAAGGGGTGTCAAGCATTATTCATACTTGACACCCCTTGTTTTATTACCCGGCCTGACGACCGCTAACGCAGAAAATTACTCGGTTGCGTTGTCGTCCGTTGCGGTTTCTTCAACCACTTCTTCTGGCGCAAACATCGCTTCAGCAGCCAACATCGCTTCTGAAGGTTCAGCAGCATTTGGCGTCAGGGACGCAATCGCTGCACGCTTGCGGGACTCGTGATAAGCCAAACCGGTACCGGCTGGAATCAAGCGACCCACAATGACGTTTTCTTTCAGGCCACGCAGATCGTCGCGTTTGCCCAAAATCGCCGCTTCGGTCAACACGCGTGTGGTTTCCTGGAAGGACGCGGCAGAGATGAACGAATCGGTAGACAGCGATGCTTTAGTAATACCCAGCAACACGTACTCGAAGGTTGCCGGACGTTTATCTTCGGCAATCACGCGTTCGTTTTCTGTCAACAGATCCGCACGTTCTACCTGCTCACCAGGAATGAAGCTGGTGTCACCGGCATCTTGTACTTTCACACGGCGCAGCATCTGACGCACAATCACTTCAATGTGCTTGTCGTTAATCTTCACGCCCTGCAAGCGGTAAACGTCTTGCACTTCGTCGATGATGTAACGGGCCAGTGCTTCACGGCCTTGCAGGCGCAAGATATCTTGCGGATCAGCTGGGCCGTCAACGATGGTTTCACCTTTGGTCACCACTTGACCGTCATGCGCGGTGACGTGCTTGTCTTTGGCAATCAGGAACTCGCTGGTCACACCGTCGAGGTCAGTAATCACCAGACGTTGTTTACCTTTGGTGTCCTTACCGAAGGACACAGTACCCGTCACTTCAGCCAGCATACCGGCATCTTTTGGTGAACGCGCTTCGAACAGCTCAGCCACACGTGGCAGACCCCCGGTAATATCCCGTGTTTTGGAAGATTCTTGCGGGATACGTGCCAGCACTTCACCCACGCCCACTTCCTGACCATCTTTCACGGTAATGATACAACCCAGCTGGAAGGTCACGTTAACGGGTGTTTCAGTCCCGGCAATTTTCACTTCCACGCCATTGGCATCCAGCAATTTCACCTGTGGGCGCAAGCCTTTGGATGAACCAGCACGCTGTTTAGGATCAATCACCACCAGTGAGGACAAGCCTGTGACTTCATCCACCTGTTTAGCAACGGTGACACCTTCTTCAACGTTCTCGAACTTCACGCGACCCGCGTACTCGGTAATAATCGGACGGGTATGTGGATCCCATGTCGCCAATGCCTGACCGGCTTTCACTGTTTTACCATCGTTGATGGTCAGTGTCGCGCCGTAAGGTACTTTATGACGCTCACGCTCACGGCCATTGTCGTCAGAAATCACCACTTCACCGTTACGGGAAATCACGATCTGCTCACCACGTGAGTTAGTCACGTAACGCATGGTCGAAGTAAAGCCAGCAGTACCGTTGGACTTGCTTTCTACTTGTGACACGGACGCTGCACGCGATACCGCACCACCGATGTGGAACGTACGCATGGTCAACTGTGTACCAGGTTCACCGATAGACTGCGCAGCAATCACACCAACAGATTCACCGATGCTGATCAGCTTGCCGCGACCCAAGTCACGGCCATAACACTTGGCACAAATCCCGTAACGGGTATCGCAAGTCAGGGCAGTACGCACTTTGACTTCATCAATGCCCAGGGCATCGATTTTTTCGACTTCGTCTTCACCCAGCAAGGTACCCGCTTCATACACCACTTCCTGAGTTTCAGGATGCAGGATATCCAAAGCAGAGGTACGGCCCAGGATACGGTCATGCAATGGCTCAACCACTTCACCGCCTTTAACCAGCGCTTTAGTGACCAAACCTTCTGTCGTACCGCAATCGGTCTCAGTCACAACCAAGTCTTGCGTGACGTCGACCAGACGACGTGTCAGGTAACCGGAGTTCGCTGTTTTCAGCGCCGTATCGGCCAGACCCTTACGCGCACCGTGGGTAGAAATAAAATACTGCAACACGTTCAGGCCATCACGGAAGTTCGCTTTAATCGGCGTTTCAATAATGGAACCATCCGGTTTCGCCATCAGGCCACGCATACCGGCCAGCTGACGCACCTGTGCTGCGGAACCCCGCGCACCAGAGTCAGCCATCATGTAGATTGCGTTGAATGATTCTTGGCGGACAGTTTTACCATCTTTAGTCACCACATTACCATCAGCGTCTTTCACATCCTCTTCACGCAACTGCTTCATCATGGCCTCAGCCACTTTGTCACCCGCGCGGCCCCAGATGTCGACCACCTTGTTATAACGCTCACCTTGTGTCACCAGACCGGAAACATACTGGTCTTCAATTTCTTTCACTTCTGCATCGGCAGCAGCAATCAATTGCTCTTTCTCTGGTGGCACCAACATATCGTTAATGCTGATAGAGATACCGGCTTTAGTCGCGTAGGAGTAACCTGTGTACATCAGTTTGTCCGCAAAAATCACGGTCTCACGGATGCCCACCTTACGGAAGCTGGCGTTGATCAGGCGTGAAATTTCTTTTTTCTTCAATGCCTTGTCAATGTAGCTATATGGCATGCCAGGTGGCAGAATTTCTGACAGCAAGGCACGGCCAACGGTGGTGTTGTAACGATTGAATTTCTCGGTTTTTTGACCGGTTACATCCATCTCGAACTCACGGATACGCACCGTAATCTTGGCGTGCAAATCGATCAGGCCTTGGTCGTACACACGTTGTACTTCCTTGATGTCGCTGAAGATCATGCCTTCGCCGCGTGCAGCCACTTTCTCGCGGGTCATGTAGTACAGACCCAATACGATATCCTGTGACGGCACAATAATTGGTTCGCCGTTGGCTGGAGACAGCACGTTGTTGGAGGCCAGCATCAATGTGCGTGCTTCCATCTGCGCTTCCAGGCTCAATGGAACGTGTACCGCCATCTGGTCACCGTCAAAGTCGGCGTTAAAGGCTGAACACACCAATGGGTGCAACTGGATCGCTTTACCTTCGATCAGGACAGGTTCAAAGGCCTGGATACCCAGACGGTGCAGCGTAGGCGCACGGTTCAACAACACCGGATGCTCGCGGATCACGTCTTCCAGGATATCCCAAACTTCTGGTCCTTCCTCTTCCACTTTTTTCTTCGCAGCTTTAATAGTGGTTGCCAGGCCTAATACTTCCAGCTTGTGGAAAATAAAAGGCTTGAACAGTTCCAGTGCCATTTTCTTAGGCAGACCGCACTGATGCAGTTTCAGCTGAGGACCCACCACAATCACGGAACGCCCGGAGTAGTCCACACGTTTACCCAACAGGTTTTGACGGAAACGACCGCCTTTACCTTTGATCATGTCAGCCAGTGACTTCAGCGGACGCTTGTTGGCACCCGTCATCACTTTACCGCGTCTACCGTTATCCAGCAGTGAGTCTACCGCTTCTTGCAGCATACGCTTTTCGTTACGGACGATGATTTCCGGGGCTTTCAGCTCTAACAAACGCTTCAAGCGGTTGTTACGGTTGATCACGCGGCGATACAGGTCGTTCAAATCAGAAGTGGCAAAACGGCCGCCATCCAGTGGCACTAATGGACGCAACTCTGGTGGCAATACTGGCAAGATTTCCAGGATCATCCACTCAGGCTTAATGCCGGATTTCTGGAAGGCTTCAAGTACTTTCAGGCGTTTGGCGATCTTCTTGATCTTGGCTTCTGAGCTGGTCGCAGACAGTTCGCTACGCAATTTCTCGATTTCGCGCTCGATATCCATGGTGCGCAACAATTCACGCACAGCTTCTGCACCCATCACGGCGTTGAATTCGTCACCGTACTCTTCAACCTTGGCCAGGTAGTCGTCTTCAGTCAACAACTGACCACGGGTCAGGGGGGTCATGCCTGGATCAATGACGATGAATGCTTCAAAGTACAACACGCGTTCGATGTCACGCAGGGCGATATCCAGCACCATACCCAAACGGCTAGGCAAGGATTTCAGGAACCAGATGTGCGCCACTGGTGAAGCCAGCTCAATGTGGCCCATACGCTCACGACGCACTTTGCTCAAGGTGACTTCAACGCCACACTTCTCACAAATCACACCGCGGTGTTTCAAACGCTTGTATTTACCGCACAAGCACTCATAGTCTTTGATCGGGCCAAAGATCTTAGAGCAGAACAGACCGTCCCGCTCTGGTTTGAAGGTACGGTAGTTGATGGTTTCTGGCTTTTTCACCTCGCCATAGGACCATGAACGGATTTTTTCAGGTGAAGCCAGCGCGATCTTGATCGCGTCGAACTCTTCTTCTTGCGTAACCTGTTTAAATAAATCTAATAACGCTTTCATAGAGACTCTCCTAATGGCGGGGCTTAGTTACGGTCCAAATCAATATCAATGGCCAGTGAACGGATTTCTTTCACTAACACGTTGAATGATTCAGGCATACCCGCATCAATTTTGTGCTCACCTTTGACGATATTTTCGTACACCTTGGTACGGCCATTCACGTCATCTGATTTCACGGTCAACATCTCTTGCAAGGTGTATGACGCACCATAAGCTTCCAGTGCCCACACTTCCATCTCACCGAAGCGCTGGCCACCGAACTGGGCTTTACCACCCAATGGCTGCTGTGTCACCAGGCTGTAAGGACCGGTAGAACGTGCGTGCATCTTGTCATCGACCAAGTGGTGCAGTTTCAGTACGTGCATGTAACCCACTGTCACTGGACGCTCGAATGCATCACCTGTACGGCCGTCAAACAGTTTGACCTGTGTTTTACCTGCGTGGAACTGCAGTTTCTTGGTGTGCTCGTCATCATCCGGGAAAGCCAGATCCAGCATGGCACGAATGTCAGACTCAGCGGCACCGTCAAACACTGGTGTTGCAAATGGCACGCCATGTTTCAAGTTGGTTGCCAGGTCGATCACTTCTACATCTGTCAGGCCGGCAATATCTTCTTTCTTGCCAGTGCTGCTGTTGTAGATCTTGTCTAGGAAGCTACGGATTTCAGCCACTTTTGCTTCTGCTTGCAGCATATCGCCCAAGCGCTTTCCCAAACCTTTAGCAGCCCAACCTAAGTGGGTTTCCAGAATCTGACCAATGTTCATACGTGATGGAACGCCCAGCGGGTTCAACACGATGTCCAGCGGTGTACCGTCAGCCATGTGTGGCATGTCTTCCACCGGGCAAATCTTGGAGATTACACCCTTGTTACCGTGACGACCCGCCATCTTGTCACCAGGCTGAATGCGACGTTTCACCGCCAGGTAAACCTTGACCATTTTCTGCACACCTGGTGGCAATTCGTCACCTTGAGTCAGTTTACGCTTTTTCTCTTCGAACTTGTTGTCAAATTCAACGCGTGCCTGGCTCAGGCTGTCTTTTAATTGCTCCAGCTGGCGTGCTGCTTCTTCATCGCTCAAACGGATGTCAAACCAGTCATAACGACCCACGCTTTCCAGGTATTCCTGGGTGAGCGTATCGCCTTTTTTCAGCTTGTTAGGACCACCGGTCGCTGCTTTACCAACCAGCAGACGGCTGATACGGCCGAATGTATCGTCTTCCACAATACGCATCTGGTCGCCCAGATCCTTCTTGTAGTGAGACAACTGGTCGTCAATGATCTGTTGCGCACGTGCATCACGGTCTATGCCTTCACGCGTGAACACTTGTACGTCGATCACAGTACCTGTCATGCCAGATGGCACGCGCAGTGAGGTGTCTTTCACGTCAGACGCTTTTTCACCAAAAATCGCACGCAGCAATTTTTCTTCTGGCGTCAAAGTGGTTTCACCTTTTGGTGTCACTTTACCCACCAGTACGTCGCCCGCTTCCACCTCAGCACCGATGTAGATAATACCGGAGTCATCCAAACGGCCCAGCATACGCTCAGACAAGTTCGAAATATCGCGGGTAATCTCTTCAGGTCCCAACTTAGTATCACGTGCGACTACTGACAGTTCTTCAATGTGAATTGAAGTGTAACGGTCATCAGCCACCACGCGCTCAGAAATCAAAATCGAGTCTTCGTAGTTGTAACCGTTCCAAGGCATAAAGCCTACCAGCATGTTCTGACCCAGTGCCAATTCGCCCATATCAGTCGACGCACCGTCAGCCACTACGTCACCGCGGGCAATGATATCGCCCACTTTGACCAGCGGACGCTGGTTGATATTGGTGTTCTGGTTAGAACGTGTGTACTTGGTCAGATTGTAGATATCCACACCCACTTCGCCTGCTTGCGCTTCAGCATCGTGAACACGGATCACAATACGGCCAGAATCCACATAATCAACCACGCCACCGCGGCGTGCTGTTACCACAGTACCGGAGTCAACTGCCACGGTACGCTCGATACCGGTACCAACCACGGCTTTTTCAGCACGCAGACATGGTACGGCTTGACGTTGCATGTTGGCACCCATCAAGGCACGGTTCGCGTCATCGTGCTCCAGGAACGGAATCAATGAAGCCGCCACAGACACGATCTGCCCTGGCGCCACGTCCATATACTGTACGCGGTCAGGTTGTGTCATGGTGAATTCGTTATGGAAACGCGCAGAAACCAAATCCTCCTTGAAGCCACCGTCTGAAGAAATCTCAGTGTTTGCCTGGGCAATCACGTACTGGCTTTCTTCAATCGCAGACAGATAATCAATCTTGCCAGTGACTTTATTGCCTTCCACCAAACGGTATGGGGTCTCGAGGAAACCATATTCGTTGGTACGGGCATACAGCGCCAAAGAGTTGATCAAACCAATGTTTGGACCTTCAGGCGTTTCAATTGGACAGACACGGCCATAGTGGGTCGTATGTACGTCACGCACCTCAAAACCGGCACGTTCACGGGTCAAACCGCCAGGGCCCAAGGCAGAGATACGACGCTTGTGCGTAATCTCAGACAGCGGGTTAGTCTGGTCCATAAACTGTGACAGCTGGCTGGAACCGAAGAACTCACGGATCGCGCTGGACACTGGTTTCGCATTGATCAGGTCATGCGGCATCAAGTTCTCAGACTCAGCCTGAGACAAACGCTCTTTCACAGCACGCTCAACACGTACCAAGCCGGCACGGAACTGGTTCTCTGCCAATTCACCCACGGAACGGATACGACGGTTACCCAAGTGATCAATATCGTCGATTTCACCGCGGCCATTACGCAACTCGATCAGCACGCCAATCACGGCCAGGATGTCTTCGTTAGACAGCACGTTACTACCGGTGTCGCCTTGTGGACCGACGTTTTCGTAGAAACGGCGCATCCAGGCGGCAGTACGGTCTTCCAGCTTGCTTGGGTAAGCACGGCGGTTGAACTTCATGCGGCCTACCACAGACAGGTCATAACGATCTTCAGAGAAGAACAAACCATTGAACAAGGCTTCTACAGCCTCTTCGGTAGGTGGTTCACCAGGGCGCATCATGCGGTAAATCGCAACACGTGCGCTGTACTGGTCAGGAATCTCATCTGTACGCAAGGTTTGTGAGATGAAGTTACCGTGATCCAGGTCGTTGGTATAAATCGTATCGACTTCAGAGATCTTGGCAGCCACCAGCTTTTCCAACAATGAAGGAGTCAATTCATCATTGGCATTGGCAATCAGCTCACCAGTTTCCGTATCAATAATATTTCTGGCAACGGCACGACCCATCATAAAGTCGGTCGGCACCGCCATGGTTTTCACACCGGCTTTTTCGATATCACGGATGTGTTTTACGGTGATGCGCTTATCTTTGGCGACCAGCACGTTACCATCTTTGTCCGTGATATCAAATTTGGCCACTTCACCACGCAGGCGGTCAGCCACTAACTCAAACTCCACGCCTTTAGGACCAATGTGGAAAGTGTCAGTGTCGTGGAATGTTTCCAGGATTTGTTCTGGAGTGTAGCCCAATGCTTTCAGCAAGATGGTCACTGGCATTTTGCGGCGACGGTCTACACGGAAGTACAAGTAATCTTTAGGGTCAAACTCAAAGTCTAACCATGAACCACGGTAAGGAATGATACGCGCGGAGAACAACAGTTTACCGGAGCTGTGGGTTTTACCACGGTCATGTTCAAAGAACACACCTGGGCTACGATGCAACTGGGACACGATGACACGCTCGGTACCGTTAATAATGAAAGAGCCGTTTTCGGTCATAAGTGGCAATTCACCCATGTACACTTCTTGCTCTTTCACTTCTTTCACGGTGGGTTTGGACGCTTCACGGTCCATGATGGTCAAACGGACTTTGACACGAAGTGGCACAGCATAAGTCAGGCCACGTTGCTGACATTCTTTGACGTCAAACGGCTCTGCGCCTAATTGGTAGCTCACATAATCCAGACGTGCATTCTCGGAATGGCTAACGATAGGGAAAATTGAACGGAAAGTAGATTCCAGACCTTCATTTTTACGCTGATCAACTGGAACATTTTCCTGCAAAAATGATTTGTAGGACTCCAGCTGCATGGCCAGCAGGTAAGGCACCTCTTGAACGCTGTCACGCTTGGCAAAGCTCTTGCGGATACGTTTCTTTTCGGTAAAGGAATAGCTCATAGCGTCTCCTGAAATTTTTTGAGGGTAGAAGACAAAACACTTTTCATCCACTGCAATGTTTTGACATCTAACTTCGCATTTAAAATCAGCCACTTAATTAGCCGGTTGGCTTATCTATATGTGGCCACAATACCGCTTTTACAACAGGCTTCTGGACAATTACAGTTTATTTACAATCTGCAACGCCAGAAATGGCGAAGGCCGACGGTCTCCCGTCAGCCCAGCCAGATTCACAATTGTGAATTATTTCATCTCAGCAGTCGCGCCCGCTTCGATCAATTTCTTCACAGCTGCTTCAGCGTCAGCTTTGCTTACGCCTTCTTTAACAGCTTTAGGTGCGCCGTCTACCAGGTCTTTAGCTTCTTTCAAGCCCAAGCCAGTCAGTTCGCGAACTGCTTTAATCACGCTCACTTTGTTGTCGCCAGCGCCGTTCAAGATGACGTTGAACTCAGTTTGCTCAGCAGCAGCTGGAGCAGCACCACCAGCAGCAGCGCCGCCAGCAGCCACTGCAACCGCAGCAGCAGAAACACCAAACTTCTCTTCGATTTCTTTGATGAATGCAGTCAGTTCCAATACGGTCATGCCACCGATTGCATCTAAGATGTCAGCATTAGAAATTGCCATGATATAAATTTCCTAAAATATTTGATTAAAAATTAAGCCGCTTGCTTTTCTTTTTCGTCGCGTACTGCTGCAACGGCACGAGCAAACTTGGTTGGGATTTCGTTGAGCATGCCAGCCAGTTTGGACAGCAACTCATCACGGCTCAATGTAGAGGCCAAGGCTTGCACGCCAGCCGCATCAAGACGCTCATTAGGCATAGCGCCCGCTTTCAGTACGAACAACTCGTTTTCTTTAGCGAAATTGTTCATGACTTTGGCGGCTGCAACTGGATCGGTAGAAATACCGTAAACCAGCGGCCCAACCATGTCGTCAGCCAATGCTGCAAAAGGCGTACCTTCTACTGCACGACGAACCAAGGTGTTTTTCAACACACGCAGATACACACCTGCATTACGTGCTTCTGCACGCAGTTTCGTCATATTGGCCACGCCAATACCACGATACTCAGCAAGTACGATTGCTTGTGCGTTTGCTACTTGTGCAGCAACCTCGGCAACGACTTCTTTTTTCTCTGTAAGATTAAGACTCAAGGTCTATTCTCCTTCCGTTAATGAAAGCCCGGAAAAATCCCGGGCCACTCACGGCGTCCTTGTGCAGGGCATGGATATATCCTGTGTTGGGGATCGCCATCTGCGTTGGTTTCAAATTGCTGCAAACAGAGGATTGCTCGCCCATCTGCATTCAACTTTCAATTAAGTTACCACCAACGGTCTTTGATGCTCTTGAGTGCTTATTGAAACTGCATAAACACTCAAGCCCAAAGTACTTGCCCGACCCAGCGATGGATCGGGACTTTAATGCTTAAGCTGCTACTGAAGCTTGGTCAACACGTACGCCAGGACCCATGGTGCTGGAAACGGACAACTTCTTCAGGTATACGCCTTTGGAGCTGGCTGGCTTGGCTTTGTTCAAAGCTTCGAGCAATGCAGACAGGTTGCCTTGCAATTGTTCAACTGTGAATGAAGCACGGCCAATCGTGCAGTGTACGATACCGCCTTTGTCAGTACGGTATTGTACTTGACCGGCTTTAGCGTTTTTAACTGCAGTCGCAGCGTCAGGTGTCACGGTACCCACTTTAGGGTTTGGCATCAAACCACGTGGACCCAATACTTGACCCAGCGCACCCACGATACGCATCGCATCTGGGGTTGCAATCGCTACGTCGAAGTCCAGCATGCCGCCTTTAACTTGCTCTGCCAGATCTTCAAAACCAACGATGTCAGCACCTGCCGCTTTAGCCGCTTCAGCTTGTGCACCTTGTGCAAATACGGCTACGCGTACAGATTTACCAGTACCGTTAGGCAATACAATCGCACCACGCACCAGCTGGTCAGATTTACGTGGGTCGATACCCAAGTTAATCACCGCATCTACAGACTCGTTAAATTTGGCAGTGGCGCCTTCTTTAACCAGGTTCAGGGCATCAGCCACTGGGTACAATTTGTTGCGGTCGATTTTCGCGCGCAACGCATCAATTCTTTTTGCCATGTTATACACCCTCCACTTCGATACCCATGCTGCGTGCGCTACCAGCGATGGTACGTACGGCGGCATCCAGGTCAGCAGCCGTCAGGTCAGGCTGTTTTGTTTTAGCAATTTCTTCAGCTTGCGCACGAGTAATCTTGCCAACCTTGTCGGTATGTGGACGTGCAGAACCTTTTTCCAGCTTGGCCGCTTTTTTGATCAGCACGGTTGCTGGTGGGGTTTTCATCACAAAAGTGAAGCTCTTGTCTGCAAACGCAGTGATCACCACTGGGATAGGCAGACCTGGTTCAACGCCTTGTGTTGCCGCGTTAAACGCTTTACAGAATTCCATGATGTTCAGACCACGTTGACCCAGTGCTGGACCAACTGGTGGGCTTGGGTTGGCTTTACCTGCAGGGATCTGCAGCTTGATGTAGCCAATGACTTTCTTTGCCATGTTTGACTCCTAAAATGGGTAATAACGCCTTTAGCAGGCTCCCCGTTGAAAAAATCGACTGCCAGCAATAGCAGCCGACAAGTGCACAACTAGACTTCTTTTTCTACCTGTGCAAAATCCAGCTCAACTGGTGTCGCACGGCCAAAAATGACCACAGAAACACGCAGTTTGTTCTTGTCGTAGTTCACTTCCTCTACGCTACCTGAGAAATCTTTGAAAGGACCATCAATCACACGGACACTCTCACCTTTCTCGAAGGTCATTTTCTGTGTTGGATTAGACTTACTGTCATCCATACGGCGCAGAATAATCTCTACTTCTTTATCTTTGATCGGTGTCGGGCGCTGTGCTGTACCACCGATAAAGGAAGTCACGCGCGGTGTACTTCTGACCAAATGCCAGCTTTCGTCGGTCATTTCCATTTGTACCAGCACATAGCCAGGATACAGACGCCGCTCCGAAATGGTCTTCTGACCATTCTTTAATTCAATCACTTCCTCAACCGGGACCAGAATGTCACCGAATTGGTCTTGTAAATTCGATCTTGCGACGCGCTCTTCCAAACCAGCTTTAACGGATTTCTCCATGCCGGAGAAGGCCTGAACTGCATACCAACGCATAGCCATTAAGCACCCCTACCCATAATCCATTGCACCATGTAGGCAAAACTGATGTCTACCAAGGCCAGAAAAGCCGCCATGATCACAACCAACACGACCACAGCCAGTGTTGTTTGCATGGTTTCCTGACGCGTTGGCCACACCACACGCTTGGCTTCAGCAACAGACTCATTAAAAAATACCAGCGCCTGCTTACCTTGCGGCGCAGTCCACGCGACTGCCACAGATGCGACAATACCTGCCAAGACGGCAAGTATCCTGATAACCATTGCTTTATCTTCAAAAAGATAAAAACCGGCAATCCCCAAAGCAAGCAACAACAGGGATAAAGCCAGTTTGATTTTATCGATCATATACTTAACTTTATGATTTACACCTCAGACTATTCTGGGTGTTTGGCAGGCCAAGAGGGTCTCGAACCCCCAACCCTCGGTTTTGGAGACCGATACTCTACCAATTGAGCTATTGGCCTGTACTCTTTAAAGTGAAAGCTGCACGGGTTGTAGCGCAGCTTTCATTTACATCAACAATTACTCGATGATTTTGGCAACAACGCCAGCACCAACGGTACGACCACCTTCACGGATCGCAAAACGCAGACCGTCTTCCATCGCGATCGGAGCGATCAATGTCACAGTGATAGATACGTTATCACCTGGCATCACCATTTCTGTACCTGCTGGCAACTCAACTGCACCAGTCACGTCAGTGGTACGGAAGTAGAACTGTGGACGGTAGCCGTTGAAGAATGGTGTATGACGACCACCTTCATCTTTACCCAACACGTAGATCTCAGCGGTGAACTTGGTGTGTGGCTTGATAGAACCGGATTTAGCCAATACTTGACCACGTTCTACTTCTTCACGCTTAGTACCACGCAGCAGTACACCTACGTTGTCACCTGCTTGACCTTGGTCCAGCAGTTTACGGAACATTTCAACACCAGTACAGGTGGTTTTCAGTGTTGGCTTCAGACCAACGATTTCGATTTCGTCGCCGACTTTAACGATACCACGCTCAACACGGCCTGTTACCACAGTACCACGACCAGAGATAGAGAACACGTCTTCTACTGGCATCAGGAATGTACCGTCGATAGCACGCTCTGGGGTTGGGATGTAGCTGTCCAATGCGTCAGCCAATGCGAAGATGGCTGGTTCGCCGATTTCTGATTGGTCGCCTTCAAGGGCCAATTTAGCAGAACCTTTGATGATTGGAGTGTCGTCACCTGGGAAGTCATACTTGCTCAGCAAGTCACGCACTTCCATTTCAACCAGTTCCAGCAATTCAGCATCGTCAACCATGTCTGCTTTGTTCAGGAACACAACGATGTATGGTACGCCAACCTGACGGGCCAACAGGATGTGCTCACGTGTTTGTGGCATAGGACCGTCAGCAGCGGAACATACCAAGATCGCGCCGTCCATCTGGGCAGCACCGGTAATCATGTTTTTAACGTAGTCAGCGTGGCCTGGGCAGTCAACGTGTGCATAGTGACGAGTAGCTGTCTCATATTCAACGTGCGCAGTGTTAATAGTAATACCACGTGCTTTTTCTTCTGGTGCTGCGTCAATTTGGTCGTAAGCTTTTGCTTCGCCACCAAATTTCTTCGTCAACACAGTAGTGATCGCCGCTGTCAATGTTGTCTTACCGTGGTCAACGTGACCAATCGTACCAACGTTCACGTGTGGCTTGGTACGTTCAAATTTGCCTTTTGCCATGATGTTTTTCCTTTATTAGTACTAAATAAAGCCAATAATATTGTTTTCACAAATTATGCGACGCGGATGACAGCACCCTTGCGCGACTACTTACCAAGCCCCATATCACTACAGAGCGAATCTGGTGCCCATGGCGGGAATCGGACCCGCGACCTCTCCCTTACCAAGGGAGTGCTCTACCACTGAGCCACATGGGCGTTTTGCCTTTTGTTATTGTTGGAGCGGGCGACGAGGTTCGAACTCGCGACATCTTGCTTGGAAGGCAAGTGCTCTACCAACTGAGCTACACCCGCACTATGCAGAACACCCAAGGAAGGCTCTCACCGACCCGCTTTACAGCAACACCTACAGGCAATCTTTTTTTGGTGGAGGGGGCTGGATTCGAACCAGCGTACTCAGAGAGAACGGATTTACAGTCCGTCGCCTTTAACCACTCGGCCACCCCTCCAAAAAATCGACCGCGATTATCGCGGTTTATCTCATTGACGTCAACGTCAACTGACATAAATTTGGTGCCGGGTATCGGAATCGAACTGATGACCTTCGCATTACAAGTGCGCTGCTCTACCAACTGAGCTAACCCGGCATTTCAGGAAGGCGCAACTATATCACTTTTTTTGCGATGTGATCTAGTGCTTTTATGAATTTTTTTATTTTTTGTTTAAAAATTTGGTTTTAAGCTGCGGGACCGATAAAACAACATGCACCCAAGCAGGACAAGCCAATTTACTTCACGACTTTGAGGTGATTTTTTTTCGCTTGCATCTCGGTAGCCGGTTCAGTTTCAGCAGACTCCCGCTTTTCTGGGACTGGCGGCACACCATCAACCACCTCAAAGAACATGCCTTGGCCATTTTCGCGCGCGAACACCCCACCCACCCGATTGATAGGGACATAGATATGCTGCGCAACGCCATTAAACCGCGCAGAGAACACCACCGCATCGTTATCGATATGCAAATCTTTCACTGCGGTGTAGTTGACGTTGAGCACGATCTCACCATTTTTCACATACGCCATCGGTACTCGCGTGTGCGCATCCACTTTAACCAGCAAATGCGGCGTCAGATTATTGTCGATACACCATTCATGAATGGCGCGAATCAAATATGCCGTCGTTGGGATTAATGTGCTCATATCGAACTTCCTTAAAAAAACAGCGCGAATATTGATTCGCGCTGCTTATGCATAACTCAAGAATTACTTACGCATTGCCTTTTCAGACGGCGTCATCGCTTCTGCATACATCGGACGGGAGAACAAACGCTCTGCATATTTGAGCAAAGGCGAAGCCTGATTCGGCAACTCAATGCCATAGTGCCCCAAACGCCAGAGTAACGGCGTAATCGCCACATCCAGCATGGAGTATTCATCCCCCATCAGGTAATTTTGTTTACCGAAGATAGGCACCAACTGGGTCAAATTATCACGAATCACTTTGCGCGCGCGGTCAGCCGCTTCGTCATTACCAGACTCGATATCTTTGATGTGACTAAATAAATCTTTCTCAAAGTTATACAAGAACAATCTTGCACGGGCACGCATGACAGGGTCTGCTGGCATAAGCTGCGGATGTGGGAAACGCTCATCAATATATTCATTGATAATATTAGCTTCCGACAAGACCAAGTCACGCTCAACCAACACTGGCACTTCCCCATATGGGTTCAAAATCGCCAGATCTTCTGTTTTATTGGTTAAATCCACATCAATGACTTCAAAGTCCATGCCTTTCTCGAACAGCACGATACGGCAACGGTGACTGTAAGGATCAACGGTACCCGAATACAATCTCATCATAATTTATTTTCCCTATAAAAAAAGACACCAAGGCCTCACGCCTTGGTGTCAGACTTGGTTGGCAATTAGCGAATATCTTTCCAGTATTCGGCTTTGATTTTTTTCACCAAGAAGAACAACACTGCCAGGAACAGCAACACCACCACACCAATCCACAAACGTGATTGTTTGGCTGGCTCCGCCATAAATGCGAGGAAGTTGGTCAGGTCACCGACAAACTGGTCATACTCTTGTGGGTTGAGCTTACCGGCTTTATCCAACTTAAGGGTGTGCGTTTCGTGATCCAACAGCTGCACACCTTGCAACTCGTACAACACATGCGGCATGGCAACCTTGTCAAAGACCAAGTTATTCCAGCCAGTAGGACGGGACTCATCCTTGTAGAAACTACGCAGATAGGCATACACCCAATCCGCACCACGCGCACGCACCTCAACGCTCAAATCAGGCGGTGCAGCACCAAACCATTTTTTCGCATCTTTAGGATTCATGCTAATTCGCATGGTCTCGCCCACCTTCTCACCGGCAAACAGCAGATTCTCCTTGATCTCCTTGTCGGTCAGGCCAATATCCTGCAAGCGGTTGTAGCGCATGTAGTTGGCACTGTGGCAGTTGAGGCAGTAGTTTACAAAAATCTTGGCACCACGCTGCAATGACGCTTTATCCGTCATTTTGATTGGCGCCTTGACGTCAATATGCACCTCATTTGCAAACGCCATCGCTGACGCCAAGAGGGCCAAGCCTGTAAAGGCCTGCAAAAACAATTTCTTCATCATTAGTATGTCACCCTTTCTGGCACAGGCTTGGTTTGATCTTTTTTGGTATACCAAGGCATCAAGGCAAAGAATGCAAAGTACACAACTGAACAAATACGCGCCAGTACAGTTGCGCGGTCTGCACGACCCATCCACGGTCCAAACTGACCCCATACATCACCCGGCACGGTTCCCAGGTAACCCAAGATCACAAAGCTGATCACAAACGCGGTCAGCCAGCGCTTGTAAAGCTTGCCACGGTAGCGAATAGACTTCACCGGACTCTTGTCCAACCAGGGCAAGAATGCAAAGGCAACGACTGACAAGCCCATGGCGACCACACCCGGGAATTGCGAAATACCAATAGGCGGTACTGCACGCAAGATGGAGTAATAAGGTGTGAAATACCAAACCGGTGCAATATGCGGAGGCGTCTTCAACGGGTCAGCGGGAATAAAGTTATTCGCTTCGAGGAAGTAACCACCCATTTCAGGCATAAAGAACACAATGGCAAAAAACACCATCAGGAACACAACCACGCCGACCAGATCTTTCACAGAGTAGTAAGGGTGGAAAGGAATACCATCCAATGGAATACCGGTTGTCTTGTCTTTGTGCGCCTTGATCTCAACGCCATCCGGGTTGTTAGAACCAACCTCATGCAAAGCCACAATATGCACAGCAACCAAGCCCAGCAAAACCAGTGGCAAAGCAATCACGTGGAAAGCAAAGAAACGGTTCAGGGTAGCATCGGAAACCAGGTAGTCGCCGCGCAACCATTCTGACAAGTCAGGACCAATAAACGGCACGGTTGAGAACAGGTTCACAATCACCTGTGCACCCCAGTAAGACATTTGGCCCCATGGCAGCAGATAACCAAAGAAAGCTTCACCCATCAACACCAGGAAAATGCCTACACCAAACAACCAGATCAGTTCACGTGGGGTCCGGTAAGAACCGTAAATCAAGCCACGGAACATATGCAGGTAGACCACCACGAAGAACATGGAAGCACCGGTAGAGTGCATGTAACGGATGATATTGCCGCCAAATACATCCCGCATGATGTATTCCACCGAAGCAAAAGCTAACTCAGCATCCGGCTTGTAGTTCATGGTCAGGAAGATACCAGTGACTATTTGCAGCACCAGCACCAATAAAGCCAATGAACCGAAGAAATACCAGAAGTTGAAATTTTTCGGTGCGTAATACTCGGTAAGGTGTCCCTTGATGGTACTGGTCAGCGGGAATCTGGCATCAAACCAGCCCAACAAACCAGCGGCAGCTGTTGTTTTTTTATTCGTTGCCATGATAATTAAGCCTCCGCCTTCTTGTCTTCGCCGATCAGCAAGGTCGTTTCAGTGAGATATTGATGTGGCGGCACCAGCAAGTTTTTTGGCGCCGGAGAGCCTTTGAACACACGGCCAGCCAAGTCAAATTTAGAGCCGTGGCAAGGGCAGACAAAACCACCATCCCAGTCAGCCGTCATTGCAAAGTTGTCATTTGGTGAACAACCCAGATGCGTACAGGTCCCCAACATGACCCCAAACTCCGGCTTGATCGAACGATCCTTGTTTTTGCAATACTCCGGCTGTTGTGGCACCTCCAGATTTGGATCCGACAACTGGTCGTCATGTTTGACCAGCTTATCCAGCATTTCCGGCGTACGACGGACAATCCAGACTGGTTGACCGCGCCATTCAGCCGTCATTTTTTCACCTGGCTTCAACTTGCTGATATCCACTTCGACAGGTGCACCCGCTGCTTTGGCACGTTCACTTGGTAGCATGCTACCAACAAACGGCACCGCTACTGCAGCCACCCCGACAGCGCCGGTGGCGGCAGTCGCTTTCACCAAAAAATCGCGTTTTTGCAAATCCACCTCAGATGGCTGGCAAAACGACAAACAGTTGTTGTCAATTTTGTTTTCTGACATTGGCTTCCTTAATCTACCCTTTTGAGGTAACAGTGAGTATAAAACTTGAGTCGCGATTATACATTTTTCGCAGAAACAAGCCAAATTTATTTCAATAAGTCATTGATATTAATCAATTAAACCGGGTTATCCAACTCCACATAAACGTGGTCAAATCCATGCGTTTGCGCGAGCCACTGCCCGAGCGCCTGTACACCATAGCGTTCTGTGGCATGATGCCCCGCGCTGAGGTAAGCCGTACCCGATTCGCAGACGGTATGCCAGGTTTGCTCAGAAACTTCACCACTGATAAACAAATCCACGCCAGCATTCACAGCTTGCTGAATATAGGATTGAGCGGCACCAGTACACCAAGAGACAGTGTGTACTAACTTATTCTGCACCCCAAGCAATTGCGGCTGCCGACCCAATCGTTGCCCGACATGCTCTGCCACCTGTGCCACCGTCATCGGCTGTGTTAATTTTGTGACAGGCAGCATATTTTTATCATCAAGATAGTGCGTCACAGGCCAGCCGAACACTTGTCCTAACTGCACATTGTTTCCAACCTGCGGATGCGCATCGAGCGGCAAGTGATACGCCAGCAGGCTGATATCATGTGTGAGCAAGTGTTTAAGGCGCTGTCGCTTCATTCCCGTTACCTCAGCCGCCTCGCCACGCCAGAAATAGCCATGATGCACCAGAATAGCATCAGCCTTTAGATCAATAGCTGCCTCAATCAGGGCCTGACTGGCAGTCACCCCACTCACAATCCGCTGCACTTGCGGCCGCCCCTCCACTTGCAAACCATTGGGGCAATAGTCCTGAAATTTGCCAAGTTGCAAAAAATTAGCCAATTCACTGACAAGAAGATTCAATTCCATCTCTGAGTCTCATATACTAGTCGTTGGTTAAGACATTCACTTTATTGCACATTTAACTTTTGGCATCTATGCGACATCTCTGGTCTATCTTCTCACAAGCAGTCACCGTTTGTCTGGGCATTTTGTTTGTCTTAAAACTTTTTTATCCTAACCTGCTCACACAACCTGCAAACAAAACGCTGGTCATCAAGGAAACCGTCGCCAATAGCCAAGCCATGGTGGCAAAATCCGGCTACCGCAATGCCGTGAGTAAAGCCATGCCATCGGTGGTTAATATTTTCACCACTGCCAGGATTAGCCAGGACCCACATCATGCATTAAAAAATGACCCCTTGTTTCGTCATTTTTTCGGCGATGAAATAGAAGAAGAGGATGAACAACCTGAAAACAGTCTTGGCAGTGGCGTCATTGTGAGTGCAGATGGCCTGATCCTCACGAACAACCACGTCATCAGTTCAGCCGACCAAATTGAAGTGGCACTGAGTGACGGTAGCAAATCCTCTGCGACGGTGGTTGGTACCGATCCTGAGACAGATCTGGCAGTGCTTAAAATTGACCGCAAACAATTGCCTGCAATCACGTTTAGCAATAGCGATCAAATGAAGGTCGGTGATGTCGTACTGGCAATCGGTAACCCGTTTGGCGTCGGTCAAACCGTCACCCAAGGCATTATTAGCGCATTGGGCCGCAATCATCTAGGCATCAATACCTTTGAAAACTTTATTCAAACCGATGCTTCGATCAACCCAGGCAACTCTGGTGGCGCACTTATCGACGTTAACGGCAACCTGATAGGTATTAACAGCGCCATCTATTCGCGCAACGGCGGCAGCATGGGGATAGGCTTTGCCATTCCGGTCAGTATTGCCAAACAAGTCATGGAGCAAATAACCTTTAACGGCTCAGTGACACGTGGCTGGATAGGCATAGAAGCGCAAGACATTACGCCGGAATTGGCAGAATCCTTTAACCTCAAAAATGTGAATGGCTCATTAATTGCCGGCGTCTTGCTAGACAGCCCGGCTGATCGCGCCGGATTACGTCCTGGCGACATCCTGATTGCCATCGATAACAAACCTGTGACGGATAGCCAGGCAATGCTGAATCTGATTGCGATGCTGAAACCAAGAGACAAGGCCACACTGGCGATCTTGCGCGCTGGTAAGAAAATGGAAATTAGCCTAACAGTAGGTAAGCGCCCACTCCCAAGCAAACTGCCGCAATAGTTTGGATTAATTCATCAAGCAGTGGGTGCACTGTCTGCTGGCGATTGCGGCAACCAACGGACAACCAGCAAGCCCAATTCATAAAGCAACCATAGCGGGATGGCCAACATACATTGGGAAACAATGTCTGGCGGCGTGAAAACGGCACCCAATACAAAAGCACCTACAATCACATAAGAGCGTGCTTCTTTCAGTTGCGCCAAATTCACCCAGCCCATCAAGGCAAGCAGGATGACAGCGATAGGCACTTCAAAGGCAAAGCCGAACGCCAAGAACATACCGATGACAAAGTCCAGATATTCAGCGATATCAGTCATCACCGCCACACCTGCCGGAGCGCTGCCCACCAAAAAGCCAAATACGACGGGAAACACCGCAATATAGGCAAATGCCATGCCCATAAAGAATAAAACAATGGCTGCAGCCAGCAAAGGCCGAATCAATCGTTTTTCATGCGCGTACAAGCCGGGCGCAATAAACGCCCAACATTGATAGATCATCCAGGGTAAGGCTATCAGAAAGGCAGCCATCATGGTCACCTTCATCGGCACAAAAAACGGCGTGGTCACCGCAGTAGCAATCATTTGCGCCCCTTGTGGCAACTTTGCCAGCAGCGGCGCCGCCAGCAAATGGTAAATGCGGTCAGCAAACGGGAACAAGCATACAAAAACCACCAGCCAGCCCGCAACAGCGCGCAATAAACGGTTACGCAATTCAATCAGGTGGGAAATAAAGCTTTCTGTGGGTGTCATATTTAATGCGGCCGCAAAGACTGAGCGCCTGGGCTAGGAAGATGGTGCGTCGTTGGGTGATTTCACTGCTTTACGGACGCGACGTTTTGTTGGCGTTGGTGCAGTGGCTTCTGCAAATAATTCTGCTTGAGGGGTAGGCGCCTGCATCATCACTAGCGGTGATTGCTGCGCAGTTGCACTGTCCTCAATCGCATGTTCATTAACGATGTTGTTTTTAGTGGCTGACTGACGTTGTCGTGGCTTGCGTGGTTTTTTAACTGGTTCCACTTCTTGAATCTCGGGCTCTGCCGTCGCTTCTTGAGTGGTGGGCAGAATCGTGTTCGCCGCCTCATCATACACCGACTGCAGACCAGACTTTACCTCATCTTGCAACTGCTGCAATTCAGCGAAGCGAGCCTCCCTGTTAACTTCGTCTTTCACCTGGGTAACAAAGCGCTGCATACGGCCAAAAAAAGCGCCCGCAGTGCGGGCGACTTTAGGCAGCTTTTCGGGCCCAATCACCACCAGGGCAACCAGGGCAATCACCAGTAATTCTGAAAAGGAAATATCAAACACAATCAGTCAGTGCTTACTTACTCTTGTCAGAAATCTCGTCAGGTTTGGAGCTATCCTTACCCTCATTCATTGCTTTCTTGAACTCATTGACCGCGCCGCCCACGTCACCGCCAATATTACGCAGTTTTTTGGTGCCGAATACCAGCACCACAATCAACAATACAATCAGCCAATGCCATAAACTAAATGAACCCATTGCAATCTCCTTAAGCGCCCACTTCTTTAAGCGGCAGGGCCGCCACCAAACACATGCAGATGGATATGGAACACTTCCTGACCACCTTCACGCCCGACATTCACCACGGTTTTATAGCCAACCAGTCCCTGCTCTGCGGCCAATCTCGCTGCCAGCAACATCATTTTCCCAAGCAGGGCCTGATGCTCAGCGGTACATTCTTTCAATGTCTCAATATGCGCTTTAGGCACAATCAAAAAATGCACACGTGCCAATGGCCGAATATCATGAAAAGCGATGACTTCATCATCTTCATATAACGTTTTCGCCGGGATACTACCAGCCACTATTTTGCAAAAAATGCAATCCGCACTCATTCTTTCCTGCTCGCTTTCTCAACGATGCCAGATAATCCTTCACGGCGTGCAAGTTCATTGAGCACATCCTGCGCCTGCAAGCCCGCATGACTTAACATCACCAAGGTATGAAACCACAAATCTGCAGTTTCATAAATCAGTTCCTCTCTGTTGCCGCCTTTGGCCGCAATCACCGTCTCCGTCGCCTCTTCTCCCACCTTTTTGAGAATACTATCCATGCCTTTGGCATAGAGTTTGGCGACATAAGAGCTGGCAGGGTCGGCAGCCTTACGGGCTTCCAGCAACTCCGACAAGCGGCTTAATACGTCATCACTCATGATAGATCGCTTTCGGGTCTTTAAGGATAGGCTCTATGGTTACCCAGCGATCATCCTGCAATTGCTGGAAAAAACAATTGTGCCTTCCGGTGTGACAGGCAATGCCACCCAATTGTTCGACCGTGATCAGCACGACATCATTATCACAATCAAGGCGGATATCATGCACGATCTGTGTATGGCCAGACTCTTCACCTTTGTGCCATAGTTTGTTACGGGAGCGTGAATAATAAACCGCATGGCCGGAATCTTTGGTCAATTGCAAGGCTTCGCGGTTCATCCAGGCAAACATAAGAATTTTGCCCGTGTCTTTTTCCTGGGCGATGACCGGCACCAAGCCTTCTGCAGTCCAGGCAACTTGATCCAGCCAGCTCATCGCACTTCTATCCCATGTTCGCGCATATAGTCTTTCGCTTGCTGCACAGTAAACTCACCATAGTGAAAAATGCTGGCGGCCAGAACGGCGTCAGCGCCACCCACAGTGACACCATCCACCAAATGCTGCAGATTCCCGACGCCACCAGAAGCAATCAGGGGCACATCGACAGCTTCACTGATGGCTTTATTGAGCGGGTTATTGAAGCCAATCTTGGTTCCATCACGGTCCATACTGGTAACCAGCAACTCGCCAGCCCCCAGGCTGACCATTTTTTGCGCCCATTTGACAGCATCCAGGCCGGTCGGATTACGTCCACCGTGAGTAAACACTTCCCACTCAAATGGCTGGTTATCGACTTTCTTGGCATCAATCGCGACCACAATACATTGTGATCCAAAACGGCCAGCGGCATCTTCAACCACTTGCGGATTGACCACAGCAGTTGTATTGATGCTGACTTTGTCGGCACCTGCATTGAGCAGTCGCCGGACGTCTTCTACCTTACGCACACCGCCGCCAACCGTTAATGGAATAAAAATCTGCTCGGCGACACGTTCAATAATGTGCAGGATCAGGTCGCGGTTATCTGAGCTGGCGGTAATATCCAAAAACGTCAGTTCATCCGCACCTTGGTCGTTGTAGCGCTGTGCAATTTCCACCGGATCACCGGCATCGCGCAGCTCAAGAAAGTTGACGCCCTTGACGACGCGGCCATCAGTCACGTCCAGACAGGGAATGATACGCTTAGCGCAACCCATTATGCGGACAATTCATCCGCCAACTGCTGCGCAGCGGCAAAATCCAGGGTACCTTCGTAAATAGCGCGGCCGGTAATGGTGCCCATGATGCCTTCGCTCTGAACTGCACACAAGTTTCGCACATCATCCAGATTAGTCACACCGCCACTGGCGATTACTGGAATCGTTAATGCCTGCGCCAATGCCACTGTCGCTTCAATATTGACGCCAGTCAACATGCCATCACGGCCGATATCGGTATACACAATACTTTCCACACCGTAATCTTCAAACTTCTTTGCCAGGTCGATGACGTCATGGCCCGTCAACTTCGACCAACCATCCACAGCGACTTTACCATCCTTGGCATCCAGGCCGACCATGATCTGGCCAGGGAAAGCATAACAAGCCTCATGCAAAAAGCCTGGATTTTTGACAGCTGCGGTACCAATGATGACGTAACTGATCCCATCATCAAGATACCGCTCAATGGTATCCAGATCGCGGATGCCGCCACCGAGCTGAATCGGGATATCTCCACCCACGGCAGCCACAATCGACTTGATCGCCCCTTCATTGACGGGCTTGCCCGCAAAAGCACCATTCAAGTCCACCAGGTGCAAACGCTTACCACCTTTATCTACCCAATGCCTGGCCATGGCTGCAGGATCTTCGGAAAATACAGTGGACTCTTCCATCAGTCCCTGTTTCAAACGCACGCAGTGGCCATCTTTTAAATCAATTGCTGGAATGATTAACATGTTGTTTTCAGTAGATAAATAACGAGTAGTGACTAAAACGACTGCAAGCCCTATCAGGGCTTCCAGTTTACAAAATTACGTAAAAGTTGCAAGCCTGCGCTGGCGCTCTTTTCCGGATGAAACTGCACAGCAAACACGTTATCACGTGCTATCGCCCCGGTAAAATCAAAAGGATAGGCAGTGGTTGCGGCGGTCAATCTTGGCTCAGCGGGAGCCACATAATAGCTATGCACATAATAAAACCGCGCCTGATCGGAGATGTCTTGCCACAAGGGATGCGACTGGGTTTGATGCACCTGACTCCACCCCATATGTGGGACTTTGAGTTTCTCACCCTGCGCATCAATCATTTGTGCATGCGGAAAACGTTTGACTTCACCAGAATACACTCCAAGGCCAGGCACATTGCCTTCTTCGGAATGCTCAAACAACATTTGCAACCCGATACAAATGCCGAGAAAAGGCTTTTGCTGCGTTGCATCAATGACGGCATGGCGCAAATTGCGTGCATCCAACTCGCGGATACAATCGGGCATGGCCCCCTGACCGGGAAAAACCACCCGCTCCGCCCGAGCGATCTCGGCCGGGTCACTGGTGACGGCAATGGTTGTATCGGGGGCAACGGCTTTGAAAGCATTGGCAACAGACCTGAGATTCCCCATGCCATAATCAACGATGGCAATGTGTAAACGATTCATCATAAACAGAGGCTATAGCGTGCCTTTGGTGGAAGGCATCAAGCCTGCCATGCGTGAGTCTGGCGTCGCCGCCATACGCAAGGCACGGCCAAACGCCTTAAAAATCGTTTCAGCTTGGTGATGCGCATTGTTACCTTTAAGGTTATCTACATGCAGCGTGACCAACGCATGATTGACAAAGCCCTGGAAGAACTCATGAATGAGATCCACATCAAACTCGCCGATCATGGCGCGCGTAAAAGTGCAGTCAAACTCAAGTCCAGGACGGCCAGACAAATCCAGTGCGACGCGGCTTAATGCTTCGTCAAGCGGCACATAGCTGTGCCCGTAACGGGTCAAGCCTTTCTTATCGCCCACGGCCTTGTTGAAGGCCTGACCCAAAGTAATGCCGATATCCTCCACCGTATGATGGGCGTCAATGTGCAGATCGCCTTTGGCATGAATTTTCAGGTCTATCATGCCATGACGGGCAATTTGATCCAGCATGTGATCCAGAAAACCCAGTCCACTATTCAGGTCTGAATGGCCTGTCCCATCTAAATCAATGGAGACAGTAATTTGGGTTTCTAGCGTGTTACGCGTAACTTCGGCTTGACGTGACATATGAGAAGAAAGGTGATCACTGAGAATTTGCAAGTAATCAGCATTTTACAGCAAGTCTTGCCAGACAGGCAAAAGCAGTTGTTAAAAACAAAAAAGCAGCCCATCGGGCTGCTTTTTTGAATCATGCCTCTAAAGAGAGGGGTCGATTATTTTGCTTCTTCAGTTGCTGGAGCAGCTTCAGCAGCTGGTGCTTCAGCGGCAGGTGCAGCTTCTTCAGCGGCTGGCGCTTCGGCAGCTGGTGCTTCAGCGGCAGGTGCAGCTTCTTCAGCAGCAGGCGCTTCAGCAGCTGGCGCAGCTTCTTCAGATTTTTTGCCCAACAAAGAGAAAACCAAGACTGCAGCTACTGCAGCAATGATCCATGGCAGCAACTTGTTACCACCTTTAGCAGCACCAGTACCTGCACCGTGTGCAATTTTAGTGATTTCAGTCGCCGCTGCCGCTGGATCAGCAGCACCGTAGATCGCTGCACCAGCAACCACGATGTCAGCACCAGCATCAACAACTTGCTTTGTCGTTGCAGCTTTAACACCACCTGCAACAGACACTTTAGCGCCAGTTTTCAAACCGGACACCAGACCCAAGTCAGCAAACGGAGTTTGACCAGCTGCTTGTTGATCCAAGCCAGTGTGCACGCCGATGATGTGTGCGCCCAACTTAACAACTTCCAGCGTACGTGCTTTTTTGTCTTTAACGTTGATCAGGTCGATTTGCGCTTCTTTGCCATATTTGTTGGCAGCATCGATCACACCTTTAATAGTACCGATGTCAGCAGTACCCAAAACGGTACAAATGTCAGCACCTGCTTTGTAGAAAGGCTCGGCTTCGTAGAAACCGGCATCCATTGTTTTCAGGTCAACAAGAATTTTGTTGTTAGGGAATTTTGAACGCAATGCTTTCAACAATTCGATACCGTTGTGCTTGATGCAAGGGGTACCGATTTCCAAGATATCAACGTGTGGCGCCACTTTAGCTGCTAAAGCGATCGTCGCGTCAAAATCCAATGAGTCCAATGCCATCTGGGTTTGTGCCATTTTTCTTCCTCCGAGTTTGCTCTATTTTCAATCCAATGAATCTATGCGCAGCAATTATGCAAACGCAACCGTCACTGCACATTATGTACAATAGCGTGCATCATAACCGGATTTGCCACACAATGACAATATTCGCTGGATTTTTTTTACAGGCGATGGCTATCAATTACCAGCGATTCGCCGCTAATTTAGGTCAAATCTCGCGCTTTTAGCAACATCAAGCACGCAGCAACTCACGGATCGCCGCTATCAAGGCCTGATTTTGCGGCTCGTTCCCAATCGTAATGCGTAAAAACTCAGAAATCCTGGCTGGTTTTTTGAAATGACGGACGATCACGGCACGTTCGCGCAAGCCGGTTGCCAGCTGCTCTCCGGCATAATCGGGATGACGGGCAAAAATGAAATTTGCGCCCGAGGGTAACACCTCAAATCCCAGCCCTTGCAACGACTGCACCAATTGCTCACGCGAAGCAATCACCTGCTGACGGGTCTGTTGAAAGTAAGCTTCATCCGCCAAGGCAGCAATTGCCCCCGCCTCAGCAAAACGGTCCACCGGATAAGAATTAAAACTATCTTTGACCCGGATTAATGCTTCAATCAGTGTCGCGTTGCCCAAGGCGTAACCCACCCGCAACCCAGCTAATGAGCGTGATTTTGAATAAGTGTGCGTCACCAGCAAATTGGGATAGCGTGCAATCAGTTGCACAGCCGACTCGGTACCAAAATCCACATAGGCTTCATCCACCACAACCACAGACTGTGTATTGTGCTGCAGCAAACGCTCGATTTCACGCAAGGGCAGCGGAATCCCGGTCGGTGCATTGGGATTCGGAAAAATAATCCCGCCGTTTGGACGCAAGTAATCGTCAATGGCAATTTCAAACTGTGCATTGAGCGGAGTGGTCTCAAAGCGGATGCCGTACAAACCGCAATAGACCGGATAGAAACTGTAGCTAATATCCGGGAACAATAGTGGCAAATCATGCTTGAGCAATGCCTGAAACACATGCGCCAACACTTCATCCGAACCGTTGCCAACAAACACCTGATTTGACTGCACGCCATGATACTCAGCCAACGCCGCCTTCAAGCGACTGGAGTCAGGATCTGGATACAGGCGTAAACTGTCTGCCGCCTCAGCCTGTAAAGCCGCAATCACCTTGGGGCTAGGCCCATAAGGGTTTTCATTGGTATTCAGCTTGACCAGATTTTGCAACTTGGGCTGCTCACCCGGCACATAAGGGGTCAGCTCATGAACAATCTTGCTCCAATATTGACTCATGGCTCCCTCTTATTTCAGGCGATACTCAGCGCTACGCGCATGCGCCTGCAGGCCTTCGCCATATGCCAGCGTCGCAGCAATTTTGCCCAATGTTTGCGCTCCGGCAGAAGACACCATAATCAGGCTGGAACGCTTCTGAAAGTCATAGACGCCCAGTGGCGAACTGAAGCGCGCAGTCCGTGAAGTCGGTAATACGTGGTTAGGACCCGCGCAGTAATCACCAAGCGCCTCACAAGTATCGCGCCCCATAAAAATCGCCCCGGCATGCTTGATCTGCTTACTAAAAGCCAGCGCATCCTCCATAGATAATTCCAGATGTTCCGGCGCGATATAGTTACAAATCTCAGCGGCTTCAGCCAGGTCTTTTACCTGTATCAGTGCGCCGCGATTTTGCAGAGAAGTGCGGATAATGTCCTGACGCGGCATATCAACCACCTGGCGGGCAATACTCTCTTGCACCTGATCCAGGAACGCCGCACTTGGAGACAACAAGATCGCCTGCGCCAACTCATCGTGCTCAGCCTGGCTGAACAAATCCATCGCTGTCCAATCGGGATTGCTCTTGCCATCGCTAATGACCAGAATCTCAGATGGACCAGCCACCATGTCTATGCCAACCACACCAAACACCCGGCGCTTGGCGGCGGCGACATAAGCATTGCCTGGCCCCACAATCTTGTCTACCTGCGGCACGGTTTCGGTACCATATGCCAGCGCACCCACCGCCTGGGCTCCGCCAATACAGAATACCCTGTCCACCCCACAAACCGCGGCGGCGGCAAGCACCAAGGGATTTTTCTCACCATTTGGCGTAGGCACCACCATCACCAGCTCTTGCACACCCGCCACTTTGGCAGGAATGGCATTCATCAACACAGACGAAGGATAGGCTGCCTTGCCGCCAGGCACATACAAACCAACGCGATCCAGCGCAGTGACTTGTTGACCAAGCAAGGTACCATCTGCTTCGGTATATTGCCAGGACTGCATCACCTGCTTTTCGTGGTAGCTACGCACTCGTGCAGCCGCCGCTTGCAAGGCTTCCCGCTGCGCGGCAGGCAGGCCAGTTAATGCTGCTTGCAGTTCTGCTTGTGGAATTTCCAATGCTGCAAGACTACTTGCATTGGTTTTATCAAAACGGTTGGTGTACTCAAGCACGGCGGCATCGCCACGCGCCTTGACGTCTTTGAGAATATTGGCAACAACTTGGTCTATGCTGTCATCTTGTGCGGTCTCAAAAGCCAGTAATGCCTTTAACTCCGCATTAAAGTCCTGATCCTGTGTATTTAAGCGTTTAATCTTCATCATTTTATAAACATTAATCCTTGCGGACCGCGCCCGCAAAGCTATCAACAATCGGCTGCAACAAAGGCCGGTTCACTTTATAAGAAGCCTGGTTGACCACCAGACGCGAACTGATGGCACCAATCTCTTCTACAGCTTTGAGCTTGTTGGCGCGTAAAGTTCCGCCCGTACTGACCAAATCGACAATGGCATCGGCCAACCCGACCAATGGGCCCAACTCCATGGAGCCATACAGCTTGATCAAATCCACATGCATTCCCTTGGCGGCAAAATGCTCGCGTGCCGTTTTTACATACTTGGTCACCACCTTGAGGCGCGCACCTTGGCGGATACTGGCTTCATAATCGAAGTCATCCCGTACAGCCACCATCATTTTGCAGCGCGCAATATTCAAGTCCAGCGGCTGGTACAAGCCCTCACCACCATGTTCATCCAGCACATCTTTACCGGCAATTCCCAAGTCAGCTGCACCGTATTGAACATAGGTAGGTACATCTGTGGCACGGACGATCACCAGCCGCACATCTTCGCGATTCGTTGGCAAGATCAATTTACGTGAAGACTCAGGATCCTCTAGCGCATGGATGCCTGCTGCGGCCAACAATGGCGTGGTCTCCTCAAAAATACGCCCCTTGCTGAGTGCGATAGTAATCATGTTTAGTTCGATCTGCGCACTTTGGCGCCCAGTTGATTCAATTTTTCTTCGAGCTTTTCGTAGCCGCGATCAAGATGGTAAATCCGGTCGATCACAGTCTCACCTTCCGCCACCAAGCCTGCCAGCACCAAACCAGCAGACGCGCGCAAATCGGTAGCCATGACGTTCGCACCTTCCAGCACGGAAACACCTTTGACCAGTGCAGTATTGCCCTGCACATCAATATTGGCCCCCATGCGCTGCAACTCTTGCACATGCATAAAGCGGTTTTCAAAAATGGTTTCGATCACGGTAGACACGCCCTCTGCCACCGTATTCATCGCCATAAACTGCGCCTGCATATCGGTAGGAAACGCCGGGTGTGGTGCGGTACGTACATTGACCGCTTTTAGCTTGCCATCACTTTTCACCGTAATGCTATTCGCGTCATGGCTAATTTGTGCGCCAGCTTCGCGCAGTTTCTCTATGACCGCTTCAAGCAAATCAGGCCGCGCATTCT
Organism: Methylophilus sp. 3sh_L; assembly: GCF_046766015.1. Taxonomy (NCBI): domain Bacteria; kingdom Pseudomonadati; phylum Pseudomonadota; class Betaproteobacteria; order Nitrosomonadales; family Methylophilaceae; genus Methylophilus; species Methylophilus sp. 3sh_L. The sequence goes on along the minus strand of NZ_JBKOUF010000001.1, from coordinate 187,426 downwards.
TCAAGGTCACTTCACCACCGGTCATCGCTGCAGCCACCATATAGGTGCCCGCCTCAATACGGTCACATACAATATGGTGCTGCGCACCGAGCAAACGCTCCACGCCTTCGATGGTAATGGTGTCTGTGCCTGCGCCTTTGATTTTGGCACCCATTTTATTCAGGCATTCCGCCAAATCAACTACTTCCGGCTCTTTGGCAGCATTCTCTAGCACTGTCGTGCCTTGAGCGAGTGCAGCAGCCATCATCAGATTTTCTGTGCCGGTTACGGTGACCAAGTCCATGTAATATTTAGCGCCCTGCAAGCGACGGTTAGGTAAGTGCAAGGTGCTGGCCTGGATGTAACCATGCGTGATATGCATGGCAGCCCCCATGGCTTGCAGGCCCTTGATATGCAAATCGACCGGTCTTGACCCAATCGCACAACCGCCAGGCAGTGACACGCGTGCCGTGCCAAAACGGGCCAGCAACGGGCCCAGCACCAGGATTGAGGCGCGCATGGTTTTGACCATCTCGTAGGTCGCCTCAAACGAAGCGACATCACTGGCATCCAGCGTCACTTGGTCAGCCTGTTTGCTGACCTTGACGCCCATGGTGTCCAGTAACTTCAGGGTAGAGGCCACATCGCGTAACTCGGGCACACCGGTCAGGGTAAAGGGTGTCTCCGCCAGCAATCCTGCGCACAAAATCGGCAGCGCTGCGTTTTTGGCGCCGGACACGACGACTTCGCCGTGCAAAGGCACGCCGCCTTCAATAATCAGTTTGTCCAAAATTACGCTTTCGCCAACAGTTCTTGCAATTCACCACTTTGGTACATACTGCGCATGATGTCCGCACCACCAATAAACTCACCGTCCACATAGAGCTGTGGAATCGTTGGCCAGTTGGCATACTGTTTGATACCTTCGCGAATGTCCATATCCTGCAACACATCTACAGCAACAAACTCGGCCCCACAGGCATTGAGGATTTGTGCAGCCACACTAGAAAAACCACATTGTGGAAATTTGGGGCTGCCTTTCATATACAACACCACTTTGTTGTTGCTCACTGTCTCTTTGATTTTTGCTTGTACATCCATCATTCATCACTCCAATTGTATTATTTGCGTATCAGGCCTGCATTTGCTGCCATTGCGCCGGGGTATAGGTTTGCATAGATAACGCATGAATTTCAGCGCGCATGCGGTCACCCAACGCAGCATAGACCAGTTGGTGCTGCTGAACCATGCGCTTGCCTTCAAAGGCCGGGCTCACGATCACCGCATCAAAATGCGTCCCATCATCGCCATTCACTTTCAGGTAATCGCACGCCAAACCACTCAGGATATATGCTTCTAATTGCGCTGCTGTTAACACAAAACCTCTCTTACTCTGGAAAATGCAGTTTCAAGCTGCCAGTCACATGACACGCTAACTGCGTAATTTATAACCGGATTTTAACATCTTTAGGCATAGCCACGCTAATCCGAGCAAGAAGCTGACCACCACTGCGAGGCTCAGCCATGGCGAAACATCGCCCTGGCCAAAAAAGCCATAGCGAAAGCCATCTATCATGTAAAAAAACGGATTCAATTGCGAAACCGCCTGCCAGAAAGGTGGCAACGAGTGAATCGAATAAAATACCCCGGATAGGAATGTCAGCGGCATGATGACGAAGTTCTGGAACGCTGCCATCTGGTCAAACTTGTCCGCCCAGATCCCGGCAATGACACCAAAGGTTCCCAGTAATGCACTGCCACAAAACGCAAAGGTGATTATCCAGCCCGGGTGCACGGTGGGCACCGAAACAAAGCAAAGCGCCACCAGATAAATACTGAGTCCCACCAGCAAACCACGGATCATGGAAGCCGCCAGGAAGGCGGTAAAAAACTCCAATGTCGTCAACGGTGTCAGCAACAAAAAGACGATATTACCCATGACCTTGGACTGAATCAGGCTGGAAGAGCTGTTGGCAAATGCATTTTGCAACAATGACATCATCATCAGGCCGGGCACCAGAAAAGCGGTATAACTCACCTGATCGTAGACTTTCACATGCGACTCCAGCACATGCGAAAAAATCAGCAGGTATAACAACGCTGTCAGGATGGGCGAAGCGATGGTTTGAAATGCCACACGCCAAAAACGCAGCAATTCCTTTTTAAATAGGGTATAAACGCCCCGCCGTTGCGGGCTGATTTTGTCGTCCAGCCAGAAAAAAGGATTCAGCCACTTCATGCGCGATCTCCTTGCTGATTCCCCACCAAGTTAAGAAAGACATCTTCCAAATCCGCTTCTTGCAGCTGCATATCCAACACCTCTACGCCTGCTTGACGCAATGTGGTCAGCACACTTTCCACTTGGGGCAACTCAGCAATCGCCAAGATACATTCCTCACCATTTTGCTGCTTTAGTAGTGGCTGGAGTGACGCCGGCAACGCCGAAGACAGCCGCAATGACAATTGCTTGGCGGCATGACTCTTAAGCAAGGCACGCGTGCTATCCAGCGCCACAATCCGGCCCTGTTTCATCATCGCCACTCGCTCACACAGTGTTTCTGCCTCTTCCAGGTAGTGCGTGGTTAAAATAATGGTGTGCCCTTGCTGATTCAGCTTTTGAATAAAAGCCCACAGCATTTGCCGCAGCTCGACATCGACCCCTGCAGTAGGCTCATCCAATACAATCACAGGGGGTTTATGCGCCAGGGCCTGTGCAATCAAGGCACGCCGCTTCATGCCGCCCGATAATTTGCGCATATTGGTGTACGCTTTATCGGTGAGCCCCAAGCCTTCGATGATTTCATCGACCCAGGCATCATTCTCGGGCCCATGTCCAAAATAACCCGCTTGAAAACGCAACATTTCACGCACATTAAAAAACGGATCAAACACCAGCTCTTGCGGCACCACCCCCAAGGCATTACGCGCACGCTGATAATCGGACTGCACGTCATGCCCCATAATCCGGATGCTGCCGCTGGTCGGTTGCAACAAGCCCGCCATCAAGTTGATCAAGGTAGATTTTCCGGCGCCGTTCGGGCCAAGGAGCGCAAAAAACTCGCCTTGTTCAATTTGCAAATCCACGCCTTTTAAGGCTTCAAACTGACCAAAACGCTTGGTAACACCTGTGATTTCTATGGCTGCAGCCACGCAGTTCCTTTCGCTATCCCCAAAAAACGAAACCCCACCTCGTCAGAGCTGGGGCTGTTAGACTATATGCAGAGTTAATTCAACAAGAATCCATCTACACCATATAACTGCATTAAACTTCGCAGATTGTCTGGCACCCCGACCACGGATACGGCTCCCGCTTGTTCATGCGCATGCTTGAGTTGCCGCTGTATTTCAAGAATCATGCTCACGGCCACCGTATCCACTTCGTTCACTTGGGAAAAATCCAAGGTCAATGGCGGTTCTAGGTGCAACTTTTGCACATCAGCCAGCGTTTCACTGATGTTATTAATCAGTAAATTGCCACTGAAGTGCAAGGTATTCTGCTGTTGCGTTACTTGAGCCACTGATTTCTCCCAGTATCTATCAGGCAATTATTTGCCTGTCGCCGCCTTGTTCTTGTCCGCTAATTTTTTCGTCAGGCTATCCAGGCCATTTTGGCGAATTTCCTGCGCAAATTGGCTGCGGTAGTTAGTGACGAGGCTCACACCTTCAATCACGATATCAAAGACTTTCCACTCATCGCCTTTTTTACCCAAGGTGTAGTCAACCGCAATCGGATCACCACCTGGCTGCTGAATCGCAGTTTTAACCGATGCCGTATCAGCATTTGGCTCCATGCGGAAAGGTTTGTATTCAATCACCTGATTTTTGTATTTGGACAAAGCAGTTGCATAGGTACGTAACAACAAGGTCTTGAATTCCGCCTGGAAAGCCGTTTTTTGTTCAGGCGTTGCATTGGTCCAGTTTTTACCCAGCACCAGCCGTGAGACCTTCTCAAAATCAAAGTTAGGCAAGATTTTTTCTTCGGCCAGGCTGAAAATCTTTTGCTGGTTTCCTGCTTGAATATCCTTATCGCTCTTGATGACTTCAATCACATCATCGGCAGTCTTTTTTACCAGTTGATCTGGTGCCATTGCCGCCAGCGCTACACCACTGACCAGCCACATGGCTACTGCCATCCACCATTTTTTCATCGCTATCCCTTTATATCGTTTGAATTATTTGCCCACTTTATCCAGTGGACTGGCATCTAACGCATCTCCCGTGGTTTCGGTTGATGCCGCTGCCGTTTTATTTGCATTGTCGCCTTCTGTCGCCTTGCTATACAAAAACTGGCTAATCAGTTTTTCCAGAACAACCGCGTCTTGTGTCTGGGTAATCTTGTCGCCATTCTTCAGGTTCACTTCGTCACCACCAGCCTCTAGGCCAATATATTGCTCGCCGAGCAAGCCAGCAGTATAAATATTGGCAAAGGTATCCTTAGGAAAAGCATAACGCGTGTCAATGTTCAGACTCACAACCGCTTCATAAGTTTTGGGATCAAACACAATATCGTTGACTCGCCCCACCACAACCCCGGCACTTTTGACAGGCGCGCGTGGTTTCAACCCACCAATATTTTCAAAGTTTGCAGTCACTGTATAAGTCTGGCCGATATTGCTGGTCGTCAGGTTGCCCACCTTCATGGCCAACCCCAGCAACGCTGCCAACCCCAGCGCCACAAATATCCCCACCCATAAATCAATTGTTGTTCTTTCCATTGCTACTCCCGCAAATATCTCGTACGCCGTCTGACTAAACCGCGATCATGAACGAGGTTAATATAAAATCCAGGCCCAATACTGCCAGCGATGAGGTCACCACTGTCCGCGTGGTCGCACGGCTCACGCCTTCAGCAGTCGGTGGCGCATCATAGCCTTCAAACAAGGCAATCATGGTACAAGCGACACCAAACACCAGGCTCTTCAGCACGCCGTTCAGGATGTCGAATTGCCAATCGACATTGGCTTGCATCTGTGACCAGAATGCGCCGGCATCGACGCCAATCAGCGGCACAGCCACCAAATAGCCGCCCAAAATACCTACCATCGAGAACAACGCAGCCAAGACCGGCATGGCGATGACGCCCGCCCAAAACCGTGGGGCAATAACACGTGCGATGGGACTGACTGCCATCATTTCCATGGCAGAAAGTTGCTCTGTCGCTTTCATCAAGCCGATTTCAGCGGTAATGGCTGTACCGGCACGCCCGGCAAATAACAAGGCGGTGACCACCGGGCCCAGTTCACGCACCAGGGCCAAGGCAACCAAGACGCCAATCGCCTCCGACGAGCCATATTTTTGCAGCGTGTTATAGCCCTGCAAGGCAAGCACCATCCCGACAAAAAAAGCAGAGACCAGAATAATGATCAGCGAGAGGACGCCAGTAAAATAAACTTCGCGGATAGTGAGGCGAAAACGACGGAAACTCTCACCGGATGAAATCAGCGTTAGCCACAACAAGCGCCCACCGGCACCCAAACGCCAGATTTTATTGATAAAACCCGCTCCCAGTTTAGTCAGCAGACGCTTAATTTTATGTACGATCATTAACGCGCCCCTCTTAACAAACTGGCATGATACTCAGGTGCTGCGTAATGGAAGGGAACCGGACCATCTTTTTCACCATGGACAAATTGATGTACAAATGGCAACTCTGACCGGCGCAAGTCATCAGGTGACCCTTCAGCAGCCACCACGCCGTCAGCGACAAAATAAACGTAGTCTGCAAACTGGAAAGTTTCTTCAACATCATGCGTGACGATGATAGAGGTCGCGCCCAGCACATCGTTCAGACTGCGGATCAAGTCGCAAATCACCGCCATGGAAATCGGGTCGAGTCCGGCAAATGGTTCGTCATACATGATAATGCTCGGGTCCAGTGCAATTGCGCGAGCCAGTGCGACGCGCCTAGCCATCCCGCCCGACAATTCTGTGGGCATTAACGCATGCGCACCACGCAAACCGACCGCATTCAACTTCATCAGCACTAGGTCGCGAATCATGCTTTCGGGCAAACTGGTATGTTCACGCATGGGAAAGGCGACATTTTCGTAGACGGATAAATCGGTGAATAACGCGCCATGTTGGAATAACATGCCCATTTTCCGGCGCAAGCGGTAAATGCCTTCTCTGTCCTGCTGGTGCACCACCTCACCAGCCACCTGCACCTGACCTTTGGTTGGCTTTAATTGGCCGCCAATCAATCGCAATAAGGTAGTCTTGCCGCTCCCACTGCCACCCATGATGGCAACCACCTTACCCTTGGGGAACGTCATGTTGATGCCTTTATGCAACAATCGGCCTTTATAACCGAAAGACAGGTCTTGAATTTCTACAATTGCGTTCGCCATAGGAAGTGGGAGTTGTAAATCGGCTCTTATTCTAAAACAGATTCAAATTGAAATGATGTATGTATCCTACATAACACAAAAAGCCTGAGAAACCAGGCTTTTTGTATCAGCAATGTGTTGTATTCTACACTAAAAACTCATGCAAACTAAATAAGGCGTAGCCGCTACTGGTGCTGCAACACCGGCACTGGGCGTACCATTCACCACCACGCGCATAGCTCCGGTATTGCCGACTCCATCATCAAGCATGGTGTCTAATTGCGCCGCATATCGCCCTAAAATCGCATCAGAACACATGGCGTGTGCGCTGTTAAAAGCCCCTGCCGATACCGCCGTTAACGCTGCCACGCTGCTGACACCCACTTGACCACCTTCACTATTCCGCGGGGCATACTGCGCACTGGTAGTATCCGTCGATCCAGTCGCCAACCCTGCCAAGCGCAAATGTTGCCAGATTAAAAACGATTCATCAGTCGCGGTCTTGGAATCCCAGTCTCCCTGAATCAAGCCATTTTGCAACTGCCCATTAGTACTGGCATTGGTGCCGTTGACATGAATATCCGCCGCATGATCATCTCCTGGTAACACACGAAAGCGGTCTTGGTATCCATAAAAGTAAGTTGGGACATTCCTGAAGTCACTGGCCAGACTTTTTACCTTGGCATTTGCAATGAGCTCCTGCCCTCGCATCACCCCCGCCAAAAGCAATCCGGCGATTACCAGCACAATCGCCAATTCAATTAATGTAAACCCTTGTTGTGTTTTCATGTTAAATCCTCCTGATAGCTTAAATTCGTTTTTAAAAGCATGTCCTAAGGCGTTGCTGCGCAGGCCTATGAATCTCGCGCTGCGCAGAATCAACTTTAACATCAATTAAATATATTTAACAAATAAAACAAGAGGGGTACAAAAAAAACGGGCAGATGTTTACACATCTGCCCGTTTTGATGACTGGCGCTAATCAGAGCGTACCGTAAGAGTGCAAGCCACTCAAAAACATATTCACACCCAAAAATGCAAACGTTGTCACCAGCAGCCCCACCAACGCCCACCAGGCCAGCATGCTGCCACGCAAGCCTTTCATGAGGCGCAAATGCAACCATGCCGCATAATTCAACCAGACAATCAGCGCCCAAGTCTCTTTAGGATCCCATGACCAGTAGCCGCCCCAAGCCTCTGCAGCCCACATTGCACCTAAAATCGTCGCAATCGTGAAAAAGGCAAAACCCACCGCAATCGCCTTGTACATCAAATCATCCAGCACATGTGGCGCGGGCAACCGGCTTGCCAGAATGCCTCGCTTAGCCAGCAGATAAGCGCCGGCAACCATGGCCGCCAGCGAGAAAGCGCCATAGCCAATAAAATTGGCCGGAACATGGATCTTCATCCAGTAGCTTTGCAAAGCCGGCACCAGAGGCTGAATTTCGTTAGCATGCCGGTCAAAGGTGTACCAGAGAATAAAGCCCACCGCGGCATTAATCACCACCAGCACGAACCCGCCTAGCTGGCGTGTTTTAAACAACTGCTCATAATGCAAGTACAGTAGGGCCGTGATCAGGCAAAACAGGATAAAGACTTCATATAAATTACTGATCGGAATATGCCCGATATCGGGTGCAATCAGGTAGGACTCATACCAACGCACCATCAGGCCAACAAACCCAAATAAAGTTGCTGCCCAAGTCAGGGCAGAGGCCACTTTTGCGGTGAATTCTGATTTCTGGAACATGGCCAGCCAATAAGTGAGCATGGCCAACACAAACAGCACATTCATCCACATAATGGCAGACTGGCTGGCCAATAGAAATTTGAGCCAAAAGCGCTGACCGCCATTATTCAAGTCGCCTTGATAAACATAGACACCGATCAAGCTCAACACCGCCACACCCAACACCAGGCGCGCAATGGCTGACCAGCGCCAACCTAAATAACTGAATACCGCCACCGCACCAAACAAAAAGCTGACCTCATAGATATCCATGAAGCCTGCATAGCGCTGATACGAAAAGACAGCCCCTGCCAGCAGGAGAATGGCATATACCCAATCAAACTTGCTTAACGACTGCCAGAATGACACTGGCTTAGATAATGTTGACGAATTCATCTTATTCCCCGATTCAATGACGCATTATGCTGAAGGTGCTTGCAACAGCGTTGAAAGCTGCTGGCGCACGCGCGCAAAGTCCTGATCCAAATCCATATTTTTACGGTTAGACGACATGGCCACCAGAACTTCGTGCTGTGCGGGTTTGATCAATAACCACAAGCGACGTTCCTTAATATAAAACATGGCAAAGATGCCAAGCACCAACATCACCGAGCCCAGGTACACCCAATTCTGCCCAGGTGAGCGCGTTAACTGGAAACCACTGGCTTGTTTAAGTGTGTAATTCTTAAGCTGAAAATAATACGGCGTGCCATAAAAGAATAAGTCATTCATCGCATTCAGGCTATCCTGAATAAAAATGGCACTTGCTTGGTCCTCAGCGATGGGGGCTAAATGACGTTGTTCACGGCTCATTTGATACGCCTGCATCGCTGCACGGTTTAATAACTTGAGGTAAGTTTGCGCAGCCTGCTCGCGCTGGTCTTTGGGCACAGCACTTTCAATAATTCGTGACAACTCAGTGTAACCGCCGCGCTTAAAGGTCTGCAGCAATTGCTGCAAGCTTTGTTCAAACTGAGCTCTTAATGTTGGGTTGTTGCCCGGCATTTGCGCGGCCACCTGCTGCGCAATCGCCTGAATCGACTTGTCATCGCGCAAGGTTTGACGCAAACGCATAAAGCCGGTGATTTCCATTTCGTCATCTGCCGGGATCCGCAAATACTTGAAGTCTTCCTGCACCGTTTCACGCATGCCAGAGACAAAGTAAGCACGGCCATCCAGCATCAGAGGCTGCATATAATTGACATACTCGCGCGCCTGGCCGCTGGCATTACGCAGTTTAAAGGTGGTATTCGGCCCCACATTGTGCGGCTTGCCTTTACCGTCTGCAGAGAGATTGAGGATATTAAACTGCCTGAACTCATTGAACTCAACGGTCAGCTTTTGCGCACCTTCACCCAGCGAGCCTTTTTGCAAGATCACGCCATCGACGTCAAAGCCATCGGGCTGGTTTGCTGCCAAATCCCACAGTTTGAATTTGAGCTGCGAGCCGCCATCCTGAAAGTCAGACTGGTAAATCGCAATGCCTTTGTAAATAAAAGGATGATTCACTCTGACCGTGGCGTCAATCGGTTGCTTCAGGTCTGGATCGATAATGCGGATATCGCTTTCAAAGGACTTAGGCATTCCGGTCGGGTAATGCTCGATACGGAAGTCCTTGAGCATGACGGTAAACGGTAATTCTTGGACGAGATAGCCATCGCGCACCCGCAAAAAAGACACATTATCACGCTCGCCTTCAGGCAAGGTCATATTGGCACGGAAAGACAGGTTACCTACACCCAACCGGCTCTCGGCAGGCACTTGGCGCGAGGGGATATCGCGCGTTTCGACTTTTTTATACCCCAGTAACTCCTGAACCTTGAATGGCAAATTGCCATCCAGCAGCCCGCCAAAACAAATCACCACAATCGCGGCATGAGTGAAAATATAACCGAGTCGCTGATGTGTCCCCAGTTTGGCGGCAATTAACACGTCGCCATTATTTTGTGGTGTGGCTTTGAACGTGTAACGCTCTGCCGTTAACCAACCGGACAACTGTGACTGTAAGGCCGGCGCTGCTGAGGCGGTCGCCAGGCTGGCCTGGTGCTCAAATAAACGCAAGGATTTTTCAGTCGCATGCTCTTTATAGGTTTTCCACTCCTTGAGCATGAGTGGTGTATTCCGCAGCACACAGAGGGTGGTTGAAATCACCAAGAACAGTAAAATCACCAAGAACCAGGCCGCATGATAAACATCCAGCAAGCCCAGCAATTCGAACAATTCAAACCAGAACTGGCCAAACTTGACGATGTAATTGGTATAGGGCTCATTCTGCTTGAGCACCGTGCCAATAATCGACGCAATCCCCAACAGCGTTAACAAGCTCACGGCAAAACGCATGGAGCTGAGCAACTCATAAACACGCTGAGAAAATGAAACGGGTGATTTCAAATCGTTCTCTTCAAAAAGATAGATAAAGTGGGACGTTAGCTACTCGTCAGCTTAACGCAAGGCTCGCTGTTGTGGACGACACAAAATAACAAAGGTTGCATACGGCGACAGTAAAAAAGGTGGCCAAAGCCACCTTTTTTGAGCAGTCAAAAATTAACGCAAACCTTGAATATAGTCTGCAACTGCTTGCATTTCTGCATCGCTCATTTTGCCAGCGATGGTCATCATCATCGGCGCATTCGCACGCTCACCCGTACGGAAAGTGCGCAGCTGCTGCAAGGTGTAATCTGCATGCTGCCCAGCCAGGCGAGGGAACTGCTTGGGTAAGCCAGCGCCAGTCGCACCGTGGCACGCCGCACAGGCTGGCACTTGCGTGGCAGCAATCCCGCCACGATAAATCTTTTCACCCAGTGAGCCCTTACCATTACTTTTCGCTTTATTGAGCTTGATGCTTTGGTTGGAAAAGTATTTGGCCAAGCCTTCCATGTCTTCCTGGCTTAACGCACCTGCCATACCTGACATTACCGCGTTGGCGCGGGTACCTTCTTTAAAATTGGTCAACTGCTTCACCAGATACTCAGGGTGTTGTCCCGCCAGTTTAGGATTGGTGGTGATCACACTGTTACCATCCGCGCCATGACAAGCCGCACAGACGTTTTGCACAATTTTTTCAGGTCCATTCACCGCTGGCGCCGCTGCTGGTGCCGCCGCCGCAGGGGCCGCTTCCTCAGCAAAAACAGGCTGCAATCCGGTTGCCAGCAATAAAAACAATCCCGCTTTAAAACTCTTTAACATATCTGAATGCCCCAACGTTTTTATTCTGCAGCATTTTATCAAACAAAGCCTGTTCGTGATAGCATGCAAGCCTGAATAGTCCACAAATCTTGAGTCAGCTCAACACCACCATGCCTGTTTTCCAAAATGCCCGCTTTCACCTTTCCGCACACCACCTGCGGGACCTGCCGCCTGCCAGTGGCATTGAGGTGGCATTTGCTGGCCGGTCGAATGCCGGAAAATCGAGTGCACTGAACACCTTGGCCAACCACAACCGGCTGGCGTTTGTGAGTAAGCAGCCCGGCCGCACCCAACTGATTAATTTTTTCACCTTAGGCGATGACAAACATTTGGTTGACCTGCCTGGCTACGGGTACGCCAAGGTACCGGAAGCCATGCGCATGCATTGGCAAAACGTGCTGTCACGCTACCTGAGCGAACGCAGCAGCCTGGCCGGCCTGGTATTGGTGATGGACAGCCGACACCCGCTCACGCCACTAGACCGCCAAATGCTGGATTGGTTTTGCCCCAGTGGCAAACCGGTGCACGTATTGCTGACCAAAAGTGACAAATTGTCCCGTAGCGAATCCACCATTACTTTAAACAAAGTCCGCAAAGAGCTCCAGGCCAATTGGGGCAATGCCATTACCGTGCAGCTATTCTCCAGCCTGAAAAAGCAAGGGGTGGATGAAGCCGAAAAAGTGCTGGGCGAATGGTTTTTCAGTGGAGAATCAGCAGCTGAAGCGAACCCGCCAGCAGACGAATAAACCCGGGCAGAGCATAAAAAAGGCAGGCGATACGCCTGCCTGTGTTTGTTGCCGCGGCTAATCCTAGATGCGTTTGAATACCAGATCCCACACCCCATGGCCTAGTTTAAGGCCGCGATTTTCAAACTTGGTGAGTGGGCGGTAGGACGGCTTCTCGGCATACTCTACCGCAGTATTTTGCAATTGCGGCTCCGCACGCAACACCTCAAGCACCCACTCAGCATATTCTTGCCAATCCGTGGCCACGTGAATGTAAGCGCCCGCTTTCAATTTTGAGCACAATAAATTTACAAATTCAGCCTGGATCAAGCGACGTTTATGATGGCGCTTTTTGTGCCACGGATCAGGAAAGAAAATGTGTACCCCATCCAACGCGCCATCTGCCAACATGTGTTGCAATACTTCAACGGCATCATGCTGAATAATACGGATATTCTGGATATCCCCTTCTTGCATTAATTTGAGCAGGCTGCCGACACCAGGCGTATGCACTTCCACCGCCAGAAAGTCGCAATCAGGCAAAGTTTGTGCAATTTTTGCCGTCGCATCCCCCATGCCAAAGCCGATCTCAAGGATTTTTTTGCTCTCGCTACGCGCGAATGCCTGGTTCAGGTCAAGCGGTTGCGGCGTATATTCAATGCCAAATTGCGGCCAGGCCGTCTGCAACGCCCGCTCCTGCCCCTTGGTCAACCGGCCCTGGCGCAGCACAAAACTACGGATACGGCGTTGATACGGTGCTTCATCAATCGGAAGGTTTTGATCTAATTCATTCATGGGCCGCATTATACTTGAGCAGATAGTTTTAATTTTGTGATTTTTGCAGTCTGTGATTTCTCACTCACAGCAATAGTTTGCGCCTGCAATCCACCATAATTAAGAGCGACGCCCTCAATAATGGACAACGCCTATCATTCAAACTTTCGTTCTTGCAACCAGCCCGTCATTCAAAGCTGATGTCGTTTATCCCCTTGCATGAACCCTATCAGGGGCAACGATATTCCCTTACTCAAAGCCAACACCTTGAATAATTCCCCCATTTCGGCAGGTGACAGCAGCTTTTGTACGGCAGCCACTTGCGGCAAATAATGGGCACTGTCTTCTGGGTTGACCTGCTGCAGCAATCGCAGAATGCTGCAATTGATCAAAAACTGGGCTTGGTTGGTATACCCGGCACAATCAAGCCCATGCGCCAGGGCCGTTTCGGCCATGGCAGTAAAATCGACATGGGCGGTAATGTCTTGCAAGCCAGGATAGATGAAAGGGTTATCCTGCGCATAGTGCTGGTAATGGCACATCAAGGTGCCCTGGTTGCGTTGCGGATGGTAGTACTCGCGGGCACTAAAGCCGTAATCAGGAAACAGAATCAACCCTTGCTGCAAGCGATCGGCAAGACTGGCAACCAGCGCTTGTGCCGCAGGATTCACTTCTGTCAGATAGCCCTCAGGCAATTGGCTAACATCAATATGTGCAACGCAGGCGCTGCTTTGCAAAGCGCGTGTTTGCCATACAAAGCCATTTTCATAGCCCACCCCGCGTTCCCACCAGTGACCACCCTGCCACTGCACCAATTGCACCGGGATCGCATCCAGCACTTCATTGCCAACCACCACGCCAGTAAAACGTTCAGGCAATGTTTCCAGCCATTGCACACGCGCATAAAGCGCGGCCGGTAAGTCTTTTTGCAAATATTGTTGCTGGCGCATCCGTAAGTTGGCACTCACCTCTAAGATATAGTAGTGTGGCAACTGCTGCTGGGCATGCAGTGCGTGCAGCAAACCGTGCGCCAATTTTCCGGTACCTGCTCCCAGCTCTAGAATCGCTCCGCCCGTTTCCGCTAACACAGGGGCGAGTTGATTCGCCATGGCTTGCGCAAACAAAGGCGAAATTTGGGGTGCAGTCACAAAATCACCACCGACGCCGAACTTATTACCGCCGCCGCTGTAATATCCGAGGTGCGGCGTATACAAGGCCTGCTGCATGTAATCCGCAAAGGAGATCCAGCCGCCCTGTTGCTCGATGTGTGTTTTGATCTGCTGATGCAGGGCGTCACTGTGCGCTTGCATATGCACATCCGGCACAGGCAGGCGGGAAGAAATGGGTTGAACAGTCATTCAATCATTATAATGTGAGCCGTTTAGAAAAGAGTACACCGTGAAATTCAGCCCCAATAATAAAGTCGTATTGATTACCGGCGGTGCCAAGCGGGTAGGCGCAGCGATCACACGCACCTTGCACCAGCAAGGGGCCGACGTCATGCTGCACTACAACACCAGCCGCGCCGAAGCCGAAGCACTGCAGCGTGAACTCAACCACACGCGGGCGGATAGCCTCGCGATTATGCAAGCGGACTTATTGCAGACGGCGCAACTCCCCAAACTGATCCATGCCACACTAGAGACCTACGGCCGGCTGGATGTGCTGATTAACAATGCGTCAAGCTACTACCCCACCGCACTGGGTAATATAGATGAACAGCAATGGGAAGAACTGACCGGTAGCAATCTCAAGGCACCGCTGTTTTTGAGCCAGGCAGCCGCCGATGCGCTGTATGCCAGCCGGGGCTGTATCGTGAACATTACGGACATGCACATTGAACGCCCCAAAAAACACTATATCGTTTACAGCGCGGCAAAAGCCGGTTTGGTCAGCCTGACCAAATCACTGGCGCAGGAGCTGGCGCCGAATGTACGCGTCAATGCTGTCGCCCCTGGGCCGGTTTTATGGCCTGAAGACAATCAGGAATTTGATGAAGCTTACCGCCAGCAGGTGATTAACCAGACCTTGCTCAAACGCACCGGCGAGCCCGTTGACATTGCCAAAGCGGTCAAATTTTTAGTCTATGACGCTCCCTTCATCACCGGGCATGTGCTGGCTGTGGATGGCGGCCGGCATTTAAGTATGTAACTCAGCCATGCGGATAAAAGAGCAAACAATCACCATTCACGCAGCCGCGCCAAGCAAACCAGCATTAGGTGCCAATTGTAACGGCTGCGGGGTGTGTTGTGCTGCTGAGCCCTGCCCGGTCAGCCTCACCTTGCTCTGGCCGCACCAAACGCCGTGTCGCGCCCTGACTTGGAGTGAGGTGGAAAAACGTTATTTTTGCGGCATGGTCAGTGCGCCAGCGCAGTTTTTAAGCTGGCTGCCAGCCCGGCTCAATCCTGTGGCAAGCAGATTATTCAGGCGCTGGATTGCCGCAGACACGCGATGCGATGCGGATGTTACGCTGGAATAAAACAAAATCACCTCAAATAATCAAACACTTACCATTTTAAAGCGCCGCTTTCCGCTATAATGCGCGCCTATGAAGATCAAACATTATCCTGACGATGTCAGCCAGAATTTTTTAAAACTGCGCAACCAGTTGATTAGTGCCACCGGTAAAGCCATTGGTGATTACAACATGATTGAGGATGGCGATACCGTGCTGGTATGCATGAGTGGCGGTAAAGATAGCCATGCCATGCTGATGATTTTGCTGGCGCTGCAAGAGCGAGCACCAATCAACTTCAAACTGATTGCGATGAACCTCGACCAGAAGCAACCTGGCTTTCCAGCCGATATTCTACCGACCTACTTTGAGAAGCTGGGCGTAGAGTACCGCATTGTCGAAGCCGACACCTATTCCATCGTCAAGGAAAAAATTCCTGAAGGCAAAACCACGTGCAGCCTCTGTTCACGCTTGCGCCGCGGCATTATTTACACGACAGCCCAACAGCTAGGCGCCAACAAAATTGCCTTAGGCCATCACCGCGATGACATCGTGCAGACTTTGTTCCTCAATATGTTTTATGGCGCAAAAATGAAAGCCATGCCGCCCAAGCTGGCGACTAACCGTGGCGAATTCATGGTGATCCGCCCGCTGGCCTATTGCGCCGAGAAAGACATTGCTTCCTATGCACGTGGGATGCAATTCCCGATTATTCCGTGTGACTTATGTGGCAGCCAGGAAAACCTGCAACGTCAAAAAGTAAAAGACATGCTCAACAACTGGGAGCGTGAGCAACCCGGGCGTATCAATAATATTTTCCGCGCCATTGGCAATGTGGAACCCTCCCATTTGGCAGATTTTGACTTATATGACTTCAAGCATTTGAGCCAAGCCAAGGAAGAGGATGAAGATCCGATGTTTGATCATGAGAAATTTTCGAGCAACGAGATGGCGCTCACCATTGCCACGCAGGACGAAAAACACATTGCTTTTGCGCGCAAACCGTTTCCAGTTGCGGTGACCACTGAAGAATAAAACAACTTTTGAGGATGGCAAGCGTATAAAACGGCACTTTCTTGCATGGAAGGTTGTCTAGCCGTTGCAACGCTTGCTATTATCTAGCCAACGCTTAAACAGACTACGCAATGTCCAAACTGCTGATTGTAGAATCCCCTTCCAAAGCCAAAACCCTAAAAAAGTATTTGGGCGGCGACTTTGAGGTCTTGGCCTCTTACGGGCATGTAAGAGACCTGATTCCGAAAAATGGCGCAGTCGATCCGGCCCAGCAGTTTGCCATGAAGTACGACATCATAGACCGCAACAGCAAGCATGTAGATGCGATTGCCAAAGCGGTTAAAAGTGCTGACAGCATTTATCTGGCCACCGACCCGGACCGCGAAGGCGAAGCCATCTCCTGGCATATTGCCGAGATTCTCAATGAGAAAAAACTCATCAAAAACAAACTGCTTAAGCGGGTAGAGTTTAACGAGATTACACAAACCGCTGTCAAGCATGCCATCGACCATCCGCGCGATATTTCCATGGACCTGGTCAATGCGCAGCAAGCCCGCCGTGCGCTGGATTATCTGGTTGGGTTTAATTTATCGCCTTTGTTGTGGAAAAAAATCCGCCGCGGCCTGTCTGCAGGGCGTGTACAAAGCCCGGCCTTGCGTCTGATTGTTGAACGCGAGCTCGAAATCGAGGCGTTTACCAGTCAGGAATACTGGAGCATCCATATGAGTGCGCTCAAGCATGCGCATGGGTTTGATGCCAAACTGGTGCAACTCAATGGCCAGAAAGTAGAGCAATTCACGGTCACCAATCACGACCAGCAGGCTGACATTGTCGGCAAACTGTTGTTGGCCTCGGCAGGCAAAACCACGGTGACCCGCGTTGAGAAAAAACAACGCAGCCGCAGTCCTGCGGCACCATTTACGACCTCCACCCTGCAACAGGAAGCTGTACGCAAACTGGGCTTCACGACCAGCCGCGCCATGCGGATTGCGCAACAACTGTATGAAGGGATAGACGTCGGTAGCGGCACGGTCGGTTTGATTACCTACATGCGTACTGACTCGTTTAGTTTAGCCACGGAAGCGGTGATGCAGATCCGTGACTACGTGAAAAAGCACTTTGATGCAGACTACCTGCCCAAAGCGCCCATCATGTACAAAACCAAGGCCAAAAATGCGCAAGAAGCGCACGAGGCCATCCGCCCAACCGATATTACACGGACGCCAGCCAGTGTGCGTCAATACCTGAATGACGAACAGTTTAAACTGTATGAAATGATTTGGAAGCGCACCCTGGCTTGCCAAATGACCCAAGCCAAGTATGACGCAGTCAGCGTTGATCTGGCAGTCGGCTCCGAGGCCAACCTGTTCCGAGCCAGTGGGCAAACGCTGGTCTTCCCTGGCTTTATTGCCGTGTATATGGAAGGCAAGGACGACGACAAAGACGACGAAGATGCGGAAGCCAAGTTGCCGCACCTGGAAACTGGTGAAGTGCTCAACGTAGAGCGTATTTATGGCGAACAACACTTTACCGAACCGCCACCACGCTATTCAGAGGCGAGCCTGGTGAAGGCTCTCGAAGAATATGGCATCGGCCGCCCTTCCACCTACGCCAGCATTATCTCCACGCTGCAAGACCGCGAATATGTCGTGCTGGATAAAAAGCGCTTCACCCCGACTGACGTGGGCCGGGTGGTCAACAAGTTTTTGACCGAACACTTTACCCAGTATGTGGATTATGACTTTACCGCCAAACTCGAAAACGAGCTCGATGAAATCGCCGAGGGCAACCTGGACTGGGTGCCGGTCATGGACAAATTCTGGCAGGGCTTCAACCAACAGATTCAGGTCAAGGCGGATGTCGAGCGTCCCGGCAATGAACTGATAGATGAGCAATGCCCTAAATGTGGCCGCCAATTGCAGAAACAACTGAGCCGCTATGGCAGCTTTATCGGCTGTACCGGTTATAACGCGACCCCCAAGTGTGATTATAAGCGCAGCCTGGATGGTGAAACCAATGCCGCCGCCGAACCCGTCGTCATCGGTCAGGACACGGAAACCCAAAAAGACATTTACCTGATGAACGGCCCTTATGGCCCCTATTTGCAGGTAGGTCAGCCTGTGGAAGGCGAAAAGAAAAAACCAAAACGCGTCAGCATCCCTAAAGAAATCCCACTGAGCCAGATCAATATTGATACGGCGCACATGCTGCTCAGCCTGCCTCGCGACTTAGGTACGCATCCGGAAACCGGTAAAAAAATCGTCGCCAACATTGGGCGCTTTGGGCCATATGTGAATCACGATGGCAAATTCAAATCCATCCCAAAGACCGAAAGTGTATTCAGCATCTCACTGGAAGGCGCCGTTGCGCTATTGGCTGCGGCCAGTGGCCCAGCCCCGCTAGCTGATTTGGGTGCACATCCTTCGGGAGAGGGCCGCATTGAAGTCTTCTCAGGACGTTATGGGCCCTACGTACAGCACAATGGTGTACGCGCCACGTTGCCCAAGAGCGTGACGCCCGAAGAGTTAACCGTTGAACAAGCACTAGAGTTATTGGCCGAAAAGGCAGCAAAAGACGGCGGTACCAAAACCGGCAAAAAAACGACTGCTAAAAAAGCGCCCGCCAAAAAGACCACGGCCAAGGCAACGACCAGTAGACGCACTAAAAAGACCGACGCAGAATAAATAAAGGGAGCTTAGCTCCCTTTATTTATTGTTGCTGCGATGGATACAACTAATGATTAGCCCATAAATGATCAATGTTGTCTACGCCCCAGGCTGCCGCGGATTCGTTCCCGACAATCTCATCCATTCCCTTGGATAAATCCAACTCAACCACGGGAATACGCGTTTTGGATTTTGTGGAAAAAAATACCTTCACGACCGGCTTGAGTAAACTCTCAGGCGATTGCCTGACCACAACGGCCAAGCGACCGGACTTCAACATCACCACCGTCCCCACCGGATAAATGCCCAAACTCTTAACAAAGGCCTTAAAAATCACCGGATCAAAATGCCCCGCCCAGCTGGCCATACGCTTAAGTGCCATGCCTGGTTCCCAAGCCGGTTTATAGGAGCGGGTTGAGGTGACAGCGTCATACACATCACAAATAGCGCCCATCTTGGCAAAAATACTGATACTGTCGCCAGACAATCGTTTGGGATAGCCACTGCCATCCACTTTTTCATGATGATGCAAACAAACATCTAGCGTGACTTCATCGGCAACATTGGCTTTAAGCAACATATCATAGCCCAACTGCGGATGCTGGCGGACGATATCAAACTCCTGGTCAGAGAGCGCACCAGGTTTATTCAAAATATCCAAGGGAATCGCGGCCTTGCCCATATCATGCATCAATCCGGCCAATCCGGCTTTACGGATTTCTGCATCAGAAAGCTTGAGCTCTTTTGCCAGGGCCGCCATCAGTGCGCATACCGCCACCGAGTGCATATACGTATAATCATCGACTGTTTTTAGCCGCACCAGACTAATCAGCGCATGCGAATTACGTGTGACAGAATCAGAAATCTCCTCCACGATGGGCATCACTGCTTCCGCCTCTATCGCTTTACCCAGGCGTAAGTCCTGAAACATTGAGTTAATGGCTTTGCGCGAAGACGCAATGATCTTAACCGCTTGCTCTCGCTCAGCCTCAATCGTGGTCGGCTTGTGTCTATTCGGATCCGGGGAAGCTGGCGGCGGAGAGGGTGCAGGCCCATCCAACTCAAGCATGACCAGCTCCTTATCAGACAAGGCTGGCTGAGGAGCAGGTTCGGACAAGGTTTTTCTGGGCTTGGCAACATCCAAGCCTTGGCTGACATCAATCACCACCTCTTGGATGCGGCTGGCAAGGAGTTTTTGCAAGTCTTCGGGGTCCTTGAGCACAAACTTGCTGCGCCAAAATGGATGATCCATCCACGGCCCCTTGAGCTCATGAATGTACATGCCTAGGCGCACGTCCTTTACTGTAATTGTTTTAAGCATCCCGTTTACAACCCCCATACAACTGCTAACAATTTTACAATTGATCCAGGTCAAAAAGCCATAAAAAAAGAGGGCATAATGCCCTCTTCAAAATTACTTTTACGTGAATGTTTTTTTACAAGCCTGCCGCCGCACGCAGTGCGGCTGCCTTGTCTGTATTTTCCCAGCTGAACTCAGGTTCATCACGGCCAAAGTGACCATAGGCTGCTGTTTTGCTGTAAATGGGCCGCAACAGGTCCAACATTTTAACAATGCCTTTTGGACGCAAGTCAAAATGCTCGCGCACCAATTGTGTCAAACGTTCATCTGATACCTTGCCAGTGCCATAAGTCTCGACCATGATGGAGGTCGGTTGCGCCACGCCAATCGCATAGCTGACCTGTACCAGACACTTATCTGCCAAGCCTGCAGCCACAATATTTTTGGCGACATAACGACCCGCATAAGCCGCTGAGCGGTCAACTTTGGAAGGGTCTTTGCCAGAGAAAGCACCGCCGCCATGGGGTGCAGCACCACCATAGGTGTCCACAATAATTTTACGGCCGGTCAGACCACAATCACCTTGCGGGCCACCAATCACAAAACGGCCAGTCGGGTTCACAAGATACTTGATCTCGCCTTTGATCAGCTCTGCAGGTAAAGTTGGCTTGATAATTTCTTCAATGACTGCTTCACGGATTGCGTCTAGTGTCATATCTGGCGCATGTTGGGTAGACACCAGCACCGTATCAATCTTGTGCGGCTTGCCATCCACATACTGAATCGTGACTTGTGATTTGGCGTCTGGGCGCAACCATGGCAAGCGGCCATCCTTACGTAATTGTGACTGACGCTCCATCACGCGGTGGCTTAGCCAGATCGGCAACGGCATTAATTGTGGCGTTTCGTTCACAGCATAGCCGAACATCAGGCCCTGGTCACCGGCACCCTGATCCAGCGGATCATCATTCGCATTATCCACGCCTTGGGCAATGTCAGGGGATTGTTTGTCATAAGCGACAAGCACAGCACAACCCTTGTAATCAATGCCGTAATCGGTGTTGTCGTAGCCGATACGTTTGACCGCATCCCGGGCCACTTTGATGTAATCCACATTCGCTGTGGTTGTAATCTCACCAGCCAACACAATCAAACCAGTATTTGCCAGGGTTTCCGCAGCCACACGTGCGGTCGGATCTTGGGCGAGAATTGCATCGAGGATGCTATCTGAAACTTGATCGGCCAGCTTGTCTGGATGACCTTCGGAAACGGATTCCGAAGTAAAAAGATATTCACTCATGTTTGACGCCTTGAAAAGTATAAAGTTAATAAACGCAGCTAACTAAAGGCTGAAGCTAACCGCAAAATTGGGAACGAAGATTCTACCCGAGTTTAGTGACAACAAGGAATAAATATACTGCCCATAGATGCCTTCAACGGCGCGATAAGGTATTATCTTGAGCTATGAAATTACGATTTACCAAAATGCAGGGCGCCGGCAATGACTTTGTCGTCATTGATGCGACCCGCGCACCCATCCACCTTTCCCATAGCCAAATCCAGCACATCGCCAACCGCTATTTCGGGGTCGGTTGTGACCAGTTATTGATGGTCGAATCGACAACGACGCCAGGGGTAGACTTCCGTTACCGCATTTTTAATGCAGATGGTGGTGAAGTCGAGCAATGTGGCAATGGCGCCAGATGTTTTGTCCGATTTGTCGTGGACAAAGGATTGACTAACAAACACGAAATCAAGGTCGAAACCGCCAGTGGCGTGATCACCCTCAAGCTACAAGAAGATGGGCAAGTTACCGTGAATATGGGCGCGCCTCGTTTTACACCCGCGCAGATCCCTTTTGAGGCTGAGCAGCAAGCAACCACTTATGAGTTGCCATTGGCGAGCGAAACCATCACAGTCAGCGCAGTTTCCATCGGCAACCCGCATGCAGTCATGCTGGTAGACAATGTGCATACGGCCGAAGTCGCCACACTGGGCCCGCAAATAGAATCACATCCTCAATTTCCGCAACGCGTGAATGCGGGTTTTATGCAGGTCCTGAACGAGCATGAGATCAATTTGCGCGTTTATGAACGCGGCAGTGGTGAAACGCTGGCTTGCGGAACTGGGGCCTGCGCGGCAGCCGTCAGCGGCATCCAACTGGGTACGCTACAAAGCCCGGTCAAAGTCCATACCCGTGGTGGCATCCTCACTATTCAATGGGCGGGCGGAGAGTCGCCCGTCTTGATGACCGGGCCGGCAGAAATTGTCTTTGACGGCGAAATTGAAATTTAAAACAAAGCACTTAAGATAAAGAACAGCAGTATCATGGAAGAAAGCATCAACGAAAACGACATCAAGCATTACCTCAAAGCACACCCTGATTTCTTTGAGCGTCATGCCCACTTACTGGCAGAGCTGTTCCTGCCCAGCCCTCATGGCAAAGGCACCATTTCACTGGCAGAACGCCAGCAAATTGCACAACGTGACAAAATCCGCGTCCTGGAATCCAGATTTACCGAGCTGATCCTGACTGCTGAAGAAAACGAAACCACCGCCAACAAGGTACACGAGCTGACATTAGGGTTGCTTTATGCCAAAGACGTGCCTGCCTTGCATGCACATCTGGTGGAGTTTTTGTCCAGCCAGTTCCAGTTACCGAATACGCAACTTAAACTCTGGGCCAACGACAGCCATGCACCGGACAGCTTGTTTATTGCAGCAGAAGACTCGCTGAAAAACTGGGCTAAAGATCTCAGCCAGCCTTACTGTGGCACACTCCCCACCATGGATATTGCTGGCTGGTTTAATGAAACACCGGCCTCCCTGGCCGTGATTCCGATGCGCTACCAGGACGTGACATTTGGCCTGATGGCCATTCCCAGTGAACAACGCAGCCGCTTTTATGCCGGCATGGGCACCTTGTTCCTTAACCGCATTGGTGAACTGGTCAGTGCATCGCTGGCGCGCTATATCGTATGAAAGCCCCCGCTGAGGTTTCCGCCAAGAGGGATCTTCTTGCGGCAACTGTCAGCGTGAATCAACCATGCAAGGCGCCAAGATGAACGCGTTGCATGGGCATGGCAATAACTATCCACACGCGAGTACATTTGAGCTTCTTGGTGCTTTGCACCTCGCACTGACTGCTTCTCACTCCTGTTTAAAGTACCGGGGATTTTGGCATGCATGAATTGCTGGATGAGTATCTCGACTTTCTGCATTTTGAGCGTGGCCTTAGCGAACATACGCGCAACAACTACCAGCGTGACATCGAACAACTGCTGTCCCAACATGGACAAACGCTGCAAGCGATCACCCCACAACAGATCCGTCGAAGCATCGCCACCCTGCATAGCCAAGGCCTGAGTGGCCGCAGCATCGCACGCATGCTGTCCAGCTGGCGCGGCTTTTTCCGCTATCTGGTCTTGCGTCACCAGTTCCCGTCCAATCCAGTCGTCGGCTTGCGTGCACCCAAAGCCGCCAAAACGCTGCCACACGCGTTATCCATCGAGCAAACCATCAAACTGGTCGAAATTGAGGGCGACACCGCCATCGTGATGCGCGACCGTGCCATGCTGGAACTCTTCTACTCCTCAGGCTTGCGACTGAGCGAGCTGGTAGGCCTCAATCTGGACCGGTTGGATTTAAACGAAGGCGTGGTCACTGTCATCGGCAAAGGCAATAAAACACGGATGGTCCCACTGGGGAGCAAAGCGATTGCAGCGCTGAAAGACTGGCTAGCCCAGCGGCCGATGTGGCTACTCAAGCACCCGCAACAACCTGCGGTATTCATTAGCCAGCAAGGCCGCCGCCTCAATGGTCGCAGCGTACAAAAACGGATCAGTGACTGGGCCATTAAACAGGGTCTGCATAGCCATGTGCACCCTCATATGCTGCGCCACAGTTTTGCCAGTCATGTGCTGCAAAGTAGTGGCGATTTACGGGCCGTCCAAGAAATGCTCGGGCACGCCAATATCAGCACCACCCAGGTGTATACCCATCTGGATTTTCAGCACCTCAGCAAGATTTACGATGCAGCACACCCCAGGGCGCGAAAAAAATAAGACACAAATAGGTAGCAATACCTGGACACAGGTATTAGAAACTGGACGTTGCTGTCAAGCCTTTCAGACCCTAGCTCAATTCTTTTGACTTGAAATTTCCGCGGCCAGCCGCTTTCGCCTCATACAGCGCTTCATCGGCCAGTTTAACCAGGTTACCGCTTGCGCTATTTTTACTGAAGGCAATTCCGACACTGGTGGATAACTGCAAAGTCAAGGCACCGACTTTAAATGGAGTAGCCACTGAGGCAAGAATTTTACCGGCAATTCTCTCTGCCGAAGCCAACGAATTGATGTCGGAAATCACCAGCAAAAACTCATCCCCGCCGAATCTGCCAATATAGTCTATTTTTCGGATACTGGCCCGCACTTGCGCAGCAAAAAACTTGATTACCTCATCACCAATCAAATGACCATATTGATCATTAATTTTCTTAAAGTAATCAATGTCCAAGAACATGATGGCGATATTCTTGCGTGTCTCCTGTTGTTTTTTGATTTCCTGCTTGAGCAATTCTGTGATAAAACTCTTGTTATACACACCGGTTAAAGGGTCTATCGATGCTTGGCGCTGGAACTCCATCTCCCGCCTTTTCTGATCAGTGACATCCCATACCATGACATAAAAGCCGATGACTTCGCCAGTCACAGATTTATCCGGAATAAACCGCACATCAAGATAAATCACATGGTCATTGATAGTTTGCTGCCGTTCAATGGCGACCATTTCCCCCATCAGGGCGGCCTGTATAAAAGACTCTAGCGTCTTGTATATTGCCTCCCCAAAAACTTCGCGCTTGGTGTTGCCAACAATGGCAGTGATATCACGGTTATAAATACGGTGATATTGCGGATTACAATATTGATAGCGCTGATGTTTGTCGACATAGGCCACGCCGACGGGAATAGAATCAGTAATTGAACGTGGCAAAGCTTGCTTTGCAATAAGTTCAAGCTCAATTTTCTTTTCGTCAGTGATGTCGTGCATGGCGACAACGGCCCCCAGCGGATTGCCGTGGCTATCACTAAAAGACTGCCCACTGGCACTGATGATTCGCTGCAAACCATTCACCGACTCAATCACAAACTGCTGATGATCCACCAGCTCACCACGCAATGCGCGAGACAAGGGAACATCACTGGTATTCAGCACCTTGCTCCCATCCAGCTCCAGAAGTTTGTAATACTTTGCCCACTCATCTTGTGACACATTGAGATTATCAATACCATGGAGCTTTTTGGTGGCCCGGTTAAACAGCGTCAATTTTCCACTGGCATCTGCGGCGACAATGCCGACATTGATTGTATCAAGAATCACATTTAACATCGCCTGCTTTTGTTCAAGCTCAGCCGTTCTCTGTTTGACGCGAAGCTCTAGCACCTGGTTGGCCTGTAGCAATTGGCTTTCTGCTGTGACCCTCGCGGTCTCATCCTGCACCAGTGACAATACCGATAATATCTCGCCGTTTTCGTCAAAGAGTATGGAGTTGTACCAAAAGCAATCGGCAACACTGCCATCTTTCTTATAGTTTTTATTATGGATAATGACGCTAGGCTCTTTGGACTGAATCATGGCATCCAATGAAGAAGTCACGCGTGCGACATCGTCCTCATGTATGAACTGCCATTCAAGTAAAGTCTTGCCTATCACTTCATCTGCATGCCAGCCAAAAATATCCTCCGCTTGACGGGACCATTTTGATACCCGTAGAAACCTGTCCCACTCCAACACGGCCAGTGGGGAATTATCAATGTGCTTGACCAGTTTTTGCACGGTGCTATCCAGCACTTTGGATTGCGACACTGCGGCCAGTTCCATGCTACGGTTTTGTAGTTCGATTTCAAGCAACTTAGCAAAATCTACCAGACTCCTGACATCTGACTGAAAAACCTGGGCTCGGTATCAATCAAACACAAACTACCAATGGCAAAACCATCAGCACTATAAACAGGATGTCCCGCATAAAATCTAATTTTGGGGCCAGCTGTCACCAGCGGGTTGTCATAGAAGCGGGCATCAGTCAATGCATCCTTCACGACCAACGTGTCTTGCATGTTGATGACATGCCCACAAAAGGAAATCCGGCGTGGAGTTTCTGACATCTCGAGACCATAACGTGACTTGAACCACTGCCTGTTGACATCGACAATAGTGAAAGCCGCCGTCGGAACAGAGAAAAAATTGGCAGCGAGACGCGTGATGCGGTCAAAACGGTCCTCAGGCAGTGTATCTAGAATACGCAAACCACAAACTGCCTGCACACGCCCAGCTTCTGTATCAGGAAAATCAGGCTCTAACATGACCCTCTCTACTATGCAACCACGTTTCAAATTGCGCGAGTGGCATCGGTCTCGCAATCCAATAGCCCTGCCCGTCATCGCACCCTAATGCCTTCAGCGTGCTGCAAACCTCTTCAGACTCTATCCCTTCTGCAACGACCCTGAAGCCGAATGCCTGGGCCATAGCAATCAATGACTTCACGATAATGAGGTTTTTCGGGTCATGCTGTAAATCATGGATGAATGATTGATCAATTTTCAACGCTGTTGCCGGCAGCATTTTGAAAAAGTATAAATTATTATAGCCTGTTCCAAAATCATCAATAGACAAGCTGACACCCATATCGCGCAATACCTGCAGGCGTTGCAAGGTGGTCATCGGGTTCGTCATCAACGCACTTTCGGTAAACTCGATCTCGATGCCCCCGGGGTTTACATTGTAGGTCTCTATCAGCGCTTTTAAGCGGAAAAGAAACTGGTCTGAATCGAGGTCCACGGCCGACACGTTCAATGCCAGCGAAAACGTATGCCCCAAAGCCTGCCACTCAGCGGCCTGACGCAGACCTTTATCCATGACCCAATGGGTGATGCGGCGCATTAAGGCGGTTTTTTCGGCCAGGGGAATAAACACGTTGGGCGCAATGTTTCCCATTTCAGGGTGCTGCCATCGTATCAATGCCTCTACCCCAACCACAGCGCCCGTTACGAGATCTACTTTGGGCTGATAGTGCAGAGTTAACTCCGTCTGCGAAATCAGCGCGTTAGGGATCGCCATCATGATATTGAATGCTTGCCTAGTCGAATTTTCAAGTGACCTTTCATAAGGCAAAAACTCAATATTGCGCTGGCGTGCCAGATCCACAGAGGTAATCAGTGCCCTGACCACCTCTTTAGAATCCTGGCATTGGTCAGGCGACACCGTAGAAATAGTGATATCAAACCGATAAGGAATCCCCTGATGCTCTACCGTGTTGGCAAAAGTCGTGATCAGCTCCTGGACGACCATCGCCGTCTTGCCCGCCTCCATATTCACGGCAAACAAAGTGCTAGAAATACGGTAAAGGGTGTAAGCACTTAATATGTGTTTGAGTTTTTCTTTGGCAGCAATCAGCATTAACTCGGCATATTCCCAGCCCAGCGCTTTGACCACGCTGCAGTAATACTCCTCACCACACACATCAATTGCCAAGCCGAGCAATGGTTGGGAATGGATGGGATCATGTAAGAATGCCTCAATGTCATCAATAAAACGCGCGCGGTTAGGCAACTGCGTTAATGCATCAAAATAGCCCACTGTGGAAAGCAACTTGAGGCGTTCCTTCACGATGGCGCAAATATCAACCAGCAGTTGTATCTCTTCAGGGTTGAATGCCGGTCGCGGGACGCTGTCAATAATACACAGCGTACCAATACACTTACCGCCATCAATCACAATCGGGGCGCCTGCATAAAAGCGGATATTCGGCGCCGAAGTAACCAGCGGATTGTCAAAAAAGCGGGGATCTTCCAGCGCGTTCAAGACCACCATCGGTTCCTGTTCATGAATGGCATAGGCACAAAAAGCCTGGTCCCTCGGTGTTTCAGAAACGGCAAGTCCGTATTTGGATTTAAACCACTGCCGATGTTCATCAATCAATGAGACCAAGGCTATTGGCACCTTGAAAACAGTTGCGCATACCTTGGTGATGGAATCCAGAATGTTATCTGCTGGCGAGTCCAGCAGGCAGAGCTCGCCCAATAGCTTGAGCCTCTCACCCTCATTAAATGGCAACCCCGGTCCATCAGTCATCGCGCGTATTCACCTATGTATTTTTTAATATGAAACAGCACTTGAGCCATCCCCATCTTGTTATTTAACGGCATCTTATGTAGATAAATTAACGGTGTGGGTTAAATAACTGATGACAACCAATGCAGAGAAATTATAGCCATAAAATATTGATAAGCGATTGATTTTAAGCAAAAAAACTCTAGAACATCTTAAAAATTACTGCCAGCATACTGTTATTTGTCAGCACTACTAGATACCTTGCCCAACTTCTGCAAGCCTGATCAACTCAATCATATAAAAATAATCTAAACCAAAACCACGGTTTTTAAGTCTCATAAAATATGGCAAAATAACCTTAGTAAATTGGTAAACAATTTGCCAGATAAACTGACGGTCACGTCATTTCTTACATGCCTTGAAGTAACCGCATGAAAACAACCTAGCAATAAAGGAAAATCCATGGAACACACCTTACCACCATTGCCGTTTGCCAAAAATGCACTGGCGCCCCATATGTCTGAAGAGACGTTTGACTACCACTATGGCAAACACCATCAAGCCTACGTGACTA
This sequence comes from Methylophilus sp. 3sh_L, assembly GCF_046766015.1. Taxonomy (NCBI): domain Bacteria; kingdom Pseudomonadati; phylum Pseudomonadota; class Betaproteobacteria; order Nitrosomonadales; family Methylophilaceae; genus Methylophilus; species Methylophilus sp. 3sh_L. The sequence continues at coordinate 158,589 of NZ_JBKOUF010000001.1, read as the reverse complement.
ACCTCAACAACCTGATCAAAGGCACCGAGTTTGAAAACGCCAGCCTGGAAGAGATCGTCAAAAAATCTTCTGGTGGCATCTACAACAACTCTGCCCAAATCTGGAACCACACCTTCTTCTGGAACTGCCTGTCTCCAAACGGTGGTGGTGAGCCCTCAGGCGCATTGGCGGCAGCGATCAACGCCAAATGGGGTTCTTATGAAGAATTCAAAAAAGCCTTCCAGACTTCTGCGGTTGGCAACTTCGGTTCTGGCTGGACCTGGTTAGTGAAAAAAGCCGACGGCTCTGTAGACATCGTCAACATGGGCGCAGCTGGCACCCCATTGACCACTGGCGACAAAGCGTTGCTGACCATCGACGTATGGGAACACGCTTATTACATCGACCACCGCAATGCCCGTCCAAAATTTGTGGAAACCTTCCTGAATCACTTGGTTAACTGGGAATTCGCAGCGAAAAACTTTGCTTAATTCGCAGAGTCGATGGCGGCTTCTAAAAGCCGCAAACATTAACCTGTATTACTAAAGCGTTGTTTGGTGATACCAAACATCTGCGTTAAAGCCCCGGACCTTCTGGGGCTTTATTTTTTCCTGGTTGATCAGTTGGAATAGAGACGCTTAGTAAGCATGCCTTTGTGAGATTAGGCAGACTCTCTGAAAGTATTTTCTATTTCATTTAAAGATGAATGATTACTTTTTTATCGTATTACGCGACTTTAATCACGCCCAAACTTGGGCTTAACGCACTATCAAAGTGCATAAATAGTGATCACTTTTATAGGAATTCCATTTAAAACAATAGCTTACCGACTGGCATATTAGTTGCTACTTTAGTCATGTGGGGCAGCAGGTATGAACGCTGCATTACCTAATGGTTGGCTAGGGTTCCGGCTTACGTGAGTGAGTGCTGGTCCGAGAGCTGACGACCTCCAAGAGGTTACACGGCGGGATAAAAGCCCGGGAGATAGCAACATTTTGAATGTTAGCTGCTCCCTTGCCGAATAATTTACTTGGAGTTCTCCTATGCTAGTTCGACGCTTTACACTCGCACTGACGCTGCTTTGCTTTTCTCTGTTTAATACCACTGCATTCGCTGCTGACTCAAAAAAACAATTCAATATTTGCTGGACCATTTATGCTGGATGGATGCCATGGGATTATGCGCAAGCTAAAGGCATCGTCGCCAAATGGGCAAAGAAATACGGCATCACGATTAAAGTCACGCAGTTGAACGATTATGCTGAATCCATTAATCAATACACCGCGGGGCAATTTGATGGTTGCAGTATGGCCAATCTGGATGCATTGGTTGTGCCAGCGGCGGGTGGCGTTGACTCCACCGCATTAATTGTCGGCGACTATTCAAATGGTAACGATGGCATTGTCATTAAGGGCGCGAATAAACAGATCAAGGACCTCAAGGGGCAAAGCGTACACTTGGTTCAATATTCTGTATCGCATTATTTACTGGCAAGGGCTCTGGAACAGGCCGGACTCACCCAGAAGGACTTGAAGTTAGTCAATGTCTCAGATGCAGATGTTGTCGCCGCCTTTAGCACGCCGTCTGTCAAAGCCATGGCAACTTGGAACCCTCAACTCTCTGAGTTGGCCGCGCTGCCAAATACTTCAAAGGCATTCACCTCCAGCCAGATTCCTGGCGAAATCATCGACTTGATGGTCGTCAATACAGACACTTTACGAAAAAACCCATCGCTAGGGAAAGCTTTAACGGGTGCATGGTTTGAAGTGATGGCGCTCATGAAAGCAAAAGATAAAGAGGCGTTGCAATACATGGCCAAGCACTCTGGCACAACTCTGGATTCATACATGCAGCAAATTTCCACCACCGCCCTGTTTTATGAACCTGCCGCCTCACTGGCTTTTGTCAAGGACGCAAAACTGCCAACGGTGATGCAAAAGGTCTCTAGTTTTTCTTTCGAGAATGGATTGCTGGGGCCAGCAGCAAAATCCGCAAACGCCATTGGCATTGAATATCCCAACGGCGTTGTCACCGGTAACAGCAAAAATATCAAACTCAGATTCACTGACACCTATCTGCAAATGGCTGTGGATGGCAAGCTCTAAACAGGTCAATCATGAGATTAATTAATCAACACCCCAGCCGGGGAACAAGATGGATGCTTGCCGCAATCCCAATGATCTTGATCGTTGTGGTGTATTTGGTGAACTCACATCTTCGCCTGGTTGAAAATCCAGAGGATAAGCTCCTGCCTAGTGTTTCTCAAATGTGGGAAGCCCTGAAACTGATGGCCTTTACAGAAGACCCGTCCACGGGGACCTTTCTGATGCTGGACGACACCTTGTCCAGTTTGAAGCGACTAGGGATCAGCTTAGCCATGGTTGCATCGCTTGGGTTGACGCTCGGTATTTTATTAGGGTCGATCCCGTTGTTACGGGCATCCCTTTCCCCTTTGGTCGCGATCATCTCCATGGTGCCGCCGCTGGCGATTCTTCCCATCCTGTTTATCGTGTTTGGCCTGGATGAGCTCTCTAAGATCATGCTGATTGTGATCGGACTCACGCCCATGCTGGCGCGCGACCTGGAACAACGGGCAAGAGAGTTGCCCAAGGAAATCATCATTAAAGCGCAGACCTTAGGCGCTAACTCATGGACGTTAATGATACGGGTGGTACTGCCGCAGTTGCTGGCTAGACTGATCACGTCCCTGCGCTTACTGATGGGTTCAGCCTGGTTGTTTCTGATTTCCGCGGAAGCCATCTCCTCGACAGAAGGCCTGGGATATCGCATCTTTCTCGTGCGTAGATATCTCGCGATGGATGTGATCTTACCCTATGTTTTGTGGATCACCTTGCTGGCTTGGCTGACAGATTATGCCCTCAAAAAACTGCATCAAGTCTGCTTTCCTTGGGCGGAAGGAGCGGACGCATGAGTTTTATAGAATTTAAGAATGTGTGGCGAAGCTACGGAGACCATGTGGTTTTAGAAGGCCTGAATCTGAAGGTTGAGGAAGGTGAATTTTGCACGCTGGTAGGCGCTTCCGGCTGCGGAAAATCCACATTTCTGCGCATGCTGCTGGGCCAGGAAACCCCAACCAAAGGTGAGATTCTTTTGGATGGGCAAAAACTCCCGGCAGAGCCAGACCCCTCCCGTGGGGTGGTATTCCAAAAGTACTCGGTGTTCCCGCACCTGACGGTTCTGGAGAATGTGGTCATAGGCATGGAGTTTTCAGCATCGTCTTTTTGGGGGCGCCTGTGGGGTGCTAAAAAGAAAGAAGCAAGACGCAAGGCTACGCAAATTCTCAGCCGTGTCGGGCTGGATCACCATTTGTATCAATACCCGTCTGCGCTATCTGGCGGCATGCAGCAACGCCTCGCCATCGCACAGGCATTGATCGCTCAACCGCGCATCCTGTTGCTGGATGAACCCTTTGGCGCGCTGGATCCTGGCATTCGCAAAGATATGCATGCACTCATGTTAGAGCTATGCAAAGAAACAAAATTGACAGTCTTCATGGTCACCCATGACTTGTCTGAGGGCTTTCATTTGGGCACCCGATTGATGGTATTTGATAAGGTCAGAGTCGATCCACATGCACCCAAAGCCTACGGTGCGCGCATCACCTACGACATCAAGCTCAATCAGGACAGACGCCAGCAACAAGCGCAAGTGGCGACCTTGCCCACCCATGTGCTTAATCAAACGAATTAAAAGGTTTACCGATGAACAACGATACAAATACATCTAGCATCCTCTTTGAGGAGCTTGTTCCAGGCGGAGGTCACACCTCCTTCATCCTGAAAAAAGACCAGGTTTTGCGCATGACAGACGTCGAAGGTCACGCCAATGTCAGCCTCATGATGTTGAATGCACATCAACACAGCGAGCGGCTGAACTTACCAGACACCTTAAAAGCGCAACACACGGCCAAGCTCACAAAAGGACATTGCTTTTACTCGGACATGGGGAGAGTACTCGCCGCCATCACAGAGGATACATGCGGTTGGCATGACAGTTTGGGCGGGGTGTTAAACGCTCAAGAAGTCCTAGCGAAATATGGCGTTGGCCGCTATCAGGAACTCAGAAATAATTTCTATCGTAATGGCACGGATAATCTTTTGGTTGAGATGGGTAAATGGAACCTTGATCTTCAAGACTTGCTCATGGTCGTCAACTTTTTTAGCAAAGTGACCGTGGATGACGAGGGATCCCTGTTCTTTGAGCCCAACCATTCTTGTGCAGGTGATTACGTGGAGTTGTATACCCCAATGGACACCTTGGTGATTCTGACCGCCATTCAACATCCATTGGATCCCAATCCTGAGTATCACCCCCGCCCCGTGCAACTGTCATGGCGCAACGCAGAGAGTGAAAGTATCAGTGAAGTGTGTCGACAGTCACGGCCGGAAAACGGTCGTGCTTTCCATAACACTGAACGCTTCTACCTGTGAGGAAAGAATCAATATGAACATCATCTCAAGCCCATTAGTTGCTGAAAAAGCCTTTTTTCACCATGTCATTCCGGCAGGCGAACCTTATTTGTTTGAAGTCAAAGCAGGACAGACATTCAGGCTGTTAGACACTGAAGGTAACCAGGCCGTGGATACCCTTTTTTATAGCGCGGGCAATCCAAGAGAGCGTTATGACGCGCAACGGACCATGCGTAATCAGAACAAGGTTTACCTGACGACCGGTACCACGCTGTACTCAAACCTGGGCAATCCATTAGCCACGATTGTGGCAGATACCTGCGGTCGCCACGACACGCTGGGAGGCGCATGCGCTCAGGAAAGTAATACCGTACGTTATTCACTCGACAAGCGCTACATGCATAGTTGCAGAGACAATTTCATGTGCGCATGTTTGCATGATGGCAGACTGAACAAGCGGGACATTGGCGCAAACATTAACTTCTTCATGAACGTTCCGGTCACTCCGGAGGGCGGCTTGACCTTTGCAGATGGCATTTCAGCGCCAGGCAAATATGTGGAATTAAAAGCGCACCAGGATTTAATTGTGTTGATCTCGAATTGCCCACAACTGAACAACCCATGTAATGGATGGAACCCAACCCAAGCGGAGGTGTTTGTATGGAACTAACATTCAAAAAGAAGATGATACGCGTCTTTCGAAAAGTGCTTGATGCCTTGTATCAAGGCATGTCAGCAAGAGCAGACTTCTCTAAATAGACATGATTTAGTCAGTCACTTAACGGCTATCCAAATACTCACCTAGCCAGTGGATCCCGCTGTGGACGACCTCAGCGTGGTTTCGTATATGCGGGACGACCCGCCCTCAGAAGATCATTTGTATGTTCAATAAACTACTGATTGCAAATCGAGGGGCGATTGCTTGCCGCATCCTCCGCACCCTAAAAGCCCTGAACGTGAAAGGGGTGGCGGTTTATTCAGAATCTGACATTGCCAGTTTACATATTCAGCAGGCCGACGAAGCGATTAGCTTAGGTGAAGGCCCCGCTGCAAATACGTATCTCAATGTGGCGCGGATACTTGAAATCGCAAAAACCACCGGCGCGACTGCCATTCATCCTGGGTATGGTTTTTTATCTGAGAATGCAGCGTTCGCAGAAGCTTGTGAACAAGCGGGCATTGCCTTTATTGGCCCTACCCCGGAACAATTACGCGTTTTCGGGCTTAAGCACACGGCAAGGGCTATTGCAAAAGCCCATCAGGTGCCCATGCTGGAGGGCACTGAGTTGTTGGAGAGCGTGCACGAGGCGACCGCTGCAGCCAAGCAGGTAGGTTACCCTGTCATGCTGAAAAGTACCGCAGGGGGGGGTGGCATAGGCATGCGCGTGTGCTGGAACGAACGCGACCTTGTCGAAGCATTTGAAGCCGTGAGGCGCTTGGGACAGAACAACTTTAGTGACTCTGGCGTGTTTATTGAAAAATACATCGAACGCGCCAGACATTTAGAGGTGCAGGTGTTTGGGGATGGCAAAGGCGAGGTCATTGCTTTGGGGGTGCGTGATTGCTCAGTGCAGCGCAGAAACCAAAAAGTATTAGAAGAAACCCCGGCGCCCAACTTGCCAGACGGCATGGCGCAGGCGCTATGTGAAGCGGCGATTAAATTAGCCAAAGCGGTCAATTACCGCAGCGCGGGCACCGTAGAATTTGTATATGACAGCCTTGCCGAGCAATTTTATTTCCTCGAAGTGAATACCCGCTTACAGGTAGAGCACGGTGTTACCGAGCAAGTATGGGGCGTTGATCTGGTGCGCTGGATGATTGAATTGGCGGCTGGCGATTTACCGCCTTTGTCAGACATTCGCCAAACACTGTACCCCCAAGGCCATTCAATACAAGCACGCCTGTATGCGGAAGATCCAGGGAAAGACTTTCAACCCAGCCCTGGTTTGTTAACCAATGTAGCGTTTCCACACGCGGATGGAAAAGCATTGCGTGTAGACACATGGGTTGAGGCAGGCTGCGAAGTGCCGCCCTATTTTGACCCTATGATTGCAAAAGTGATTAGCTGGTCAGCCACCAGGGAAGAAGCCAGACAGCGTCTGGATGACGCGCTCGCAGAGACCGTGCTATACGGCGTAGAGACCAACCGTGACTACCTCAGACAAATATTATCCGACCAGCCATTTTCAGAAGGTCATCCCTGGACGCGCTGCCTTGAGGGTTTAGCCTATCAATCTCACACGTTTGAAGTCCTTGTTCCGGGCACGCAAACCACCATTCAGGATTACCCTGGTCGCCAGGGATATTGGGCCGTCGGTGTTCCGCCCTCAGGCCCAATGGATAGCCTGGCTTTCCGTTTGGGGAATCGTTTGCTGGGGAACGAAGAACGTGCCGCCGGATTGGAAATCACCATGAGTGGCCCAACCTTACGCTTCAATACGGATGCCGTTGTCGCCATTACGGGTGCAACCATCCCGGTAAAAGTAGATGGCGAGCAGGTGCCACACAATGTCTCTCTCCACATCAAGCGAGGGTCAACGTTAAGCTTAGGCAAGATTGCCGAAACAGGCGCCCGCAGCTATCTGCTTTTCAGGGGCGGCCTGGAGATTCCTGAATATTTGGGCAGTAAAAGTACGTTTACGTTAGGCCAATTTGGCGGACATGCCGGGCGCGCTTTAAGAGCCGGGGATGTCATCCACCTGCCAGCATTAGAGGATGCTGCTGCGGGCATCGCATTACCGCCAGACCTCTACCCCCCCCTTGCTGAGACCAGACAGATCCGAGTCATTTATGGCCCGCATGGCGCCCCGGAATATTTCACCCAGCGCTACATTGATCAGTTTTTAAACACAGATTGGGAAGTGCATTTCAACTCCAGCAGGACCGGTGTTCGCCTGATTGGACCTAAACCTGAGTGGGTCAGAGAGAGCGGCGGTGAAGCGGGTTTACACCCATCCAATATTCACGACAATCCTTATGCGATTGGTGCGGTTGATTTCACCGGTGACATGCCGGTGATTCTCGGGCCTGATGGACCCAGCCTGGGCGGCTTTGTCTGCCCGGTGACGATGATTGAAGCAGATTTATGGCACCTGGGACAACTCAAGGCAGGAGACAAAGTTCGCTTTATCCCGGTGACCATCGCCACCGCCAGACAGGCGTTTAAAGAACAACAGCAACAAATCGCAGGCCCGAGTCCAATCACTGCATCCTGGCAGGCGGCAGAACTGCAGTCGCCCATCGTGCTGGAAATTGGGGAAAAGGCGTCCAAGCTCGTCGCAAGACTATCTGGCGATACGCACTTGTTGATTGAGATCGGCGCGCCTGAGCTGGACCTTGTCTTACGATTCAAAGCGCATGCATTGATGCAAGCCATCGAACAAAGTAATCCTGCAGGCATTATTGACCTCACCCCTGGCATACGCTCCTTGCAAGTGCATTACCAGCCTGAACAGCTACCATTAAAAACATTATTGGCGTTGATCCAGGAAATTTGGGGCAAGGTCAGTTCAACGCAAGACATTACCGTGCCATCCAGGGTAGTGCATTTGCCATTGTCCTGGGACGACCCTGCGTGCCAATTGGCGATCGAAAAATATATGACCACCGTGCGTAAAGATGCGCCTTGGTGCCCAAGTAACCTGGAGTTCATCCGCCGCATTAATGAATTGCCGGATATTCAAAAAGTGCAGGAAATCGTTTTTGACGCCAGTTACCTGGTCATGGGCCTGGGGGATGTTTACCTTGGCGCGCCAGTCGCCACCCCCTTGGATCCACGGCACAGATTAGTCACTACCAAATACAACCCTGCCAGAACCTGGACGGCCGAGAACTCCGTCGGCATTGGCGGCGCTTACATGTGCGTTTACGGTATGGAGGGCCCAGGGGGTTACCAGTTTGTGGGCCGCACCCTGCAAATGTGGAGTCGCTATAAACAGGTAGCTGCGTTTGAAGGAAAGCCATGGTTACTGAACTTCTTTGACCAGATTCGCTTTTACCCGGTGTCGGCCGAAGAATTACTCGTCATCCGGCGCGATTTTCCACTCGGTCGCTATCCATTAAAGATAGAAGAGACCAGCCTTAACCTTTCGCAATATCAGTCCTTCTTGGCAACAGAGGCGACATCAATTCAAGCCTTCAGGACCCATCAACAAACCGCATTCGATGCAGAGCGTCAGCGCTGGATTGACACTGGCCAGGCCCATTTTGAAATAGATGAAAATTTAGCCAGTGACACGGAAGAATCCACCTTAGCCGAGGGGCAGATTGGCGTGGAAAGTCATATTGCCGGCAATTTATGGCAAGTCGTTGTGCAGATTGGGCAACAAGTGACCGCTGGCGAATCTTTAGTCATTCTTGAATCCATGAAAATGGAAATTGAAATCCAAGCACCTGTCGATGGTGTCGTGGCAGAGATACGCGTCTCCCCTGGCTCACCAGTCAAAGCCGGGCAGTGTGTGGTCGTGATTAACGAAGCTTAAAGGACATTGAAATGAAACACCCATATAACCTGCAATTGGATGCCCTTAAAAATGCGTATGCCAACCATGCGTTCTCACCCCGTGAACTCATTCAAGCATTGCGCGAAAGAGCGCTCCAGTTAAATCCAGAATACAAGCTCTTCATTCACATTCTGACCGAAGAAGAATTAGCGCCTTATCTGGCAAATCTAGAGGCAACCGGGCCGGAAAGCTTACCGTTGTATGGCGTCCCGTTTGCGGTCAAGGATAACATCGACCTGGCCGGTGTCCCGACCACGGCGGCATGTCCTGCGTTTAGTTACACCCCGGCAAAAAATGCCACCATTGTTGCGCAGTTGATCGCACTAGGCGCGATCCCCATCGGTAAAACGAATCTTGATCAGTTCGCGACTGGCCTGAACGGTACCCGCTCCCCCTATGGACTCTGCCGCAATAGCGTCCTTGCTGAATACCCAAGTGGCGGTTCCAGTGCAGGCTCCGCACTGGCAGTGGCGTTGGGACTGGCATCGTTTGCACTAGGCACGGATACCGCAGGCAGCGGGCGTGTTCCGGCAGCGCTCAATAACCTGATTGGATTAAAAGCCACCAAGGGCTTAATTTCAACGGCTGGCGTGGTGCCCGCTTGTCGCACGCTGGATTGCACGACCTTTTTTACCGCGACCGCATTGGAAGCAAGCAAGCTGCTCGCACTCACTGCGCGCAAGGACCCAGAAGACGAGTACAGTCGTGCCAATGTAGGCTGGAACACGGGCAGATCGTTTGGCACCCCCGCCAGCGGATTTAAGTTTGGCGTCCCTAAACAATTAGAGTTCCTAGGTTGCGCTGAAAGTCAGGCCCTGTTTGAGCGTTCAGTCTCTACTCTTGAAAACATGGGAGGCATTGCCATTGAAATAGACTTCAGTGCCTTTCTGGAGGCGGCGAAGCTTCTTTACGAAGGCCCTTGGGTCGCTGAGAGATACAGCGTCGTTGGCGAGTTGATTGAGAGCAATCCAGAAGCGGTGCTGCCTGTGATTAGAGATGTGTTGCAGAAAGCACCGACTGCCACGGCGGTGCAAGCGTTTAGAGCGCAATACAAATTACAAGCGCTAAAAGTCAAGACGGATGCCATTCTTGCCAACCTGGATTTCATTATCACGCCAACCTATCCGCGCCCGGTCACCTTGGCCGAGCTAGCGGCAGAGCCTGTGAAACGTAACTCTGATTTGGGGACTTACACCAACTTCATGAATCTGCTCGACTATGCAGCGGTAGCGGTTCCGGCTGGATTCATGCGGAATGGCCTGCCTTCCGGGGTGACTTTTTTTGGGCGGGCATTCTGTGACCAGTATCTTTTAAGTATTGCGGACAGTTTTCAGCGCATCTCAAAACTACCGCTGATTGGTCAATTCGAATTCACGGCCGCGCCCCCGACAACACTGGCAAAAAATGATCGCTCACAGCTGCTGGTGTGTGGCGCACATTTAGACGGTTTGCCCTTGAATTGGCAATTAAAAGACAAAGGCGGGCAATTGCTCAAGAAAACACAGACCTCCCCTGCTTACCAGTTTTATGCCTTGGCGGGCTCCCCGCCAAAACGACCAGGCTTAAGAAGAGTTGTAACCGGTGGCCGGTCATTTGAGGTGGAAATCTGGGAAATCCCCACCCAAGAGCTAGGCGCCTTTCTAAATGATATTCCGGCGCCATTAGGACTGGGCAAGGTTGAACTGATAGATGGCTCTTGGGTCACCGGCTTTATTTGTGAGGATTACGCCCTGGAAACTGCAGATGAAATCTCTCAGTTTTCTGGATGGCGAGATTACTTGCAACACCAATAACTTTGCCGGGCCTGCTAGCGGCCCGCTGCAATTTCCCGGATAAATTCAAAAATTTTTTGCTTTTGATAGGGAAGTTGCGCCCAAAAATGACTATTTTTTAACGAGAGGATCTAAAAAATGCATCAATCCAACTTATTTCTTGCGGGGCTAATCGCCCTCTCTTCTGCACCAAGCTTTGCAGCGGAGGTTCAAGAATCTGCATGGACAGCCACCAGCAATATCAGTTTTGTGACAGACTATTATTCACGCGGCATTTCTCAAAGCTGGCATAAACCGACTGTTCAAGGCGGGATTGATATTTCTCACGCCAGCGGATTCTATGCAGGGGTTTGGGGATCAGGGGTGACCCCCAATACCTATGTCGATGCGAACACTGAAATAGATGCCTACGCAGGGTTTAATGGCAGCATGCCTGCGATTGAAAAATTGGGATATAGCGTAGGAGTTTACAATTACTTTTACCCAGGTGGCAGCTGGAGAAAGTACAAGGCATTGACCACAGACCAAGGCAAACCCTCTGGCGACCGGTTTACCACCTCTGAGATTAACTTCGGTTTATCCTACGACTGGATCAGTACCAAAGCTTCTTATACGCTGACCAATTGGTTTGGCGCAGAAAAAGCGACCGGATGGGATAGCAGTACGAAAGGATCGGTATATCTTGAATTGAATGCCGCCTACCCTTTGCCGTGGTGGGACTTGACGCTCATTGCGCATTTGGGGCACATGAATGTATCCGCAAAGCTTGAACCCGATGGTTTTCCTAATGCGAATGGCACGCCAGGCACTTACAAACGCAATCCAGACTATACCGATTGGAAAGTAGGGGTAAGCAAAGCCTTCAAGATCGGGACCTCAGAGGGATGGTCGGCTAGTGCGTATTGGGTAGGTGCCAGCAATAATGGCTATTGGGGAGGCTACGGCGGTTCGAGCTTTAACGGCAGCACAAACAGCGATGGGTCTTTAGAGGTAAAGAACTTGAATGACAGCCGAATGGTTTTCGCTTTGAGCAGATCATTCTGAAAAAGCCCCAGACACTGTATTCAAGATTAGAAAAAGTACCCAGGCTCACCCCTGGGTACTCAATCGCCTTGGCAATGTATTTGCAGTAATCATGCGTAGTGGCGGCGCCCCCACCATTGCGTTTTCACAGGACGGCTTGGCTTCACTTTAGGACAGTTTATGGCTTGGTTACAACTTTTCGCCGCTGGCATTCTGGAAATCATCTTCGCTTACGCGATCAAAGAGTCGGATGGTTTTTCTAAACTGCTACCATCACTCATGACGCTGCTTACCGTCATAGGAAGCTTTTGGTTGCTGTCTTCAGCGATGCGCACCATCCCCATGGGCACGGCTTACACTGTTTGGACGGGGATTGGTGGCGTTGGTGCATTTATCGTTGGCATCACGGTGCTCTCTGAACCCATCACCGCATTGCGATTGCTTGCGGCAACCTTAATCATTTCTGGGCTGATACTCATGAAAGTTGGCGGGTCATAAACCATGAAATGGCAACAGCACACGTCCTAAAGGGATCATTCACTAAACGCTAATCTTGCGTGAAACTCAGCATTTATTCTTTTAACAGCGAGTCTGTGATGAAGCAGACTCTCTGATCTGGCTTACTCCGTTGCCATTGCCCAAGCCTGAACGATTCAAGGCTCACCTTAGGCAATCGATGGTTTGTTAGGTAATCTATGCTGGGCGCAGCCCATCATTGCGAAAATGGGATAGTTGAAATCCCGTGAAACTCGCATGATACAGCCATGATTCTTAACTGCTAAGGGAAGCTGTCATGAGCTTATCGTTAAAGCCAACGCTGAATGGTTGGCATTTGTGGGGACTGGCCGTCGGGCTGGTGATTTCTGGCGAATATTTTGGCTGGAGTTATGGCTGGGATAAAGCGGGAACCTTGGGTTTTTTGGTGACCACGCTCTTTATCGCGCTGATGTACACCACCTTTATTTTCAGTTTTACCGAACTAACTACTTCTATTCCACATGCTGGTGGGCCGTTTGCTTACGCCAGACGGGCGTTTGGTCCTAAGACGGCTTATATGGCCGGGTATGCCACCTTGATTGAGTTTTTGTTCGCACCACCAGCCATTGCGATGGCGATTGGCGCCTATCTGAATGTGCAATATCCAGGCATAGACCCCAAGCTTTTTGCCGTGGGGGCTTATATTGTCTTTGTCAGTTTGAATATTATTGGGGTGCATATCGCTGCCACCTTTGAACTGCTGGTCACCCTGCTCGCGATTATTGAGTTATTGGTGTTTATGGGCGTAGTCGCCCCCGGTTTCTCGATGTCAAACTTTGTCGCACATGGCTGGGCAGGTAATGACGTTTTCAGTAGCGCAGCGATTCCTGGCATGGTGGCGGCGATTCCATTCGCCATTTGGTTTTTTCTCGCCATTGAAGGCGTGGCCATGGCGGCAGAAGAAGCCAAAGATCCGAGAAGAACGATCCCCAAAGCTTATATTGCCGGGATTCTGACGCTGGTGTTTCTGGCCATCGGCGTGATGTTATATGCAGGCGGCGTGGGCGACTGGAGAACCCTGGCTAATGTTAACGATCCTATTCCACAGGCAATGAAAGTGGTGGTGGGCGAGAACAGTGGCTGGTTACATATGCTGGTTTGGATTGGCTTGCTAGGATTGATTGCCTCTTTTCATGGAATTTTGCTTGGTTGCTCGCGGCAGATTTTTGCCCTGGCACGCGCCGGATTTATGCCGAAATACTTTGAAGCCACGCATGCGCGTTTTAAAACACCTCATCGCGCCTTGATTGCAGGGGCAGTGGTCGGCCTGGCGGCTATTTTGAGCGATGACTTACAATTTAATGGCATGACGCTCACGGCAAACCTGATCACGATGGCAGTATTCGGGGCCATTGTCATGTATATCGTTTCGATGCTGAGCTTTTTTGCGCTGAGAAAAAATGAGCCTAAGCTTGAACGCCCGTTCCGAACCATGGGTTATCCGCTGTTTCCGGCAATTGCCTTAAGCCTTGCCGTGATCAGTTTGCTGACCATGATCTACTACAATCAGGCATTGGCGCTGGTGTTTGCCGTACTGATGGCAGTGGGCTATATTTACTTCAGCCTGACAAAAAGGCAACGCGACACCGCGACTGACCGTTAACCGCAGGCAACCCATGCAGGGTACGCAAACGGTATCCTGTTGATTCATTGGAGAGTGAGAAAAAGATGGCTTACAGTTATCGCGTTGGCGTACATCAGTACCCATTCAAAGACTTGAAAGAAGTGATGGCGAAGGCCTCACCGCCGCGCTCCGGCGACTTTCTCGCAGGCGTGGCTGCTGAGACTTATGTTGAGCGCATGGCCGCCAGGATGTGCCTTGCCAGTGTGCCGCTCAAACGCTTTTTAGAAGAGTTGCTGCTGCCTTACGAACAAGACGAGGTGACGCGCTTAATCATTGATACGCATGATGCGCAGGCATTTAGTGAAATCAGCCATCTCACCGTAGGCGACTTTCGAGACTGGCTGTTGCTGGATACCACAGATACCGCCACACTGACACGCGTGGCCAAAGGTATCACGCCGGAAATGGCGGCTGCGGTCAGCAAGCTGATGCGCAATCAGGACTTGATCCTGGTGGCCAAAAAATGCCAAGTGACAACCGCATTTCGTAATACCATCGGCCTGCCGGGCCGTCTGTCTGTGCGTTTGCAGCCCAACCACCCGACCGACGATGCCCGCGGCATTGCCGCTTCTCTACTAGACGGATTATTGTATGGCTCGGGGGATGCCGTGATCGGCATCAACCCGGCCACCGATAGCATTCCTGGCTTGATGAACTTATATTACCTGGTCGATGAAGTCATTAACCAATATGAGATTCCCACCCAGTCGTGCATCCTGACCCATGTCACCAACCAGATTCAACTGATTGAAAAAGGCGCGCCGATTGATTTGGTGTTTCAGTCGATTGCCGGCACCGAACAAGCCAATAAAACGTTTGGTATTAATCTTTCCATTCTGGATGAAGCTTATTCTGCAGCCTTATCGCTACAACGCGGCACGGTAGGCCAAAACGTCATGTATTTTGAAACCGGCCAGGGCTCGGCACTCTCAGCCAACGCCAATTTTGGCATGGACCAGCAAACCTGTGAGGCACGTGCCTATGCCGTCGCCCGCCATTTTTCGCCCTTACTCACTAATACGGTGGTGGGCTTTATCGGGCCTGAATACCTGTACGATGGCAAACAAATTATCCGTGCCGGATTGGAAGACCATTTCTGCGGTAAGTTGCTGGGCCTGCCGCTGGGGTGTGATGTCTGCTACACCAACCATGCCGAGGCAGATCAAGACGACATGGACACCTTGATGACCTTGCTGTCTGTGGCTGGCATTACCTTCATCATGGGCATTCCAGGGGCGGATGACATCATGCTCAATTATCAGACCACCTCCTTTCACGACGCCCTCTATTTGCGCAAAACGCTCAACCTGAAGCCAGCACCGGAATTTGAGCAGTGGCTACAACGCATGAACCTGATGGATCACACCGGCATGATCCGTCCGGTAGACAATAGCCATGCCTTGTTACAAAATAAACCCAAGCAATTAATAAATGCCTCTTAATATGCATCAACCTCCCGCAGACCCTAGCACAGGCATCGTCAGTGAAGATCCCTGGTCACAGCTTAAAAGTTTCACGCAAGCGCGGATTGCCCTCGGCCGGGTAGGCAGCAGCCTGCCTACGCAAGAGGTTTTGGACTTCAGCTTGAGCCATGCATTGGCCAGGGATGCGGTTCATCTTGGCCTGGATACTCAGGCGTTGATGGCGCAAATTCAGGCGACATTGTCAGTCGAGGTCCATCAGGTTCAGAGCAAGGCAACAGACCGGGCCTCTTATTTATTAAGGCCCGATTGGGGCCGTCAACTGAGTGAAGACAGCGTGCTACACCTCAAAGCAGCCAAACCAAAACAAGCGATTGATTTATTACTGGTGGTGGCGGATGGCTTGTCTTCACTGGCGATCAAAAATCACGCGCTGCCGTTATTGCAGGAAATTCATGCGCAAGCCCCTGCTGAATGGCATCTGGGGCCGGTGGTGATTGCCTCCCAGGCCAGGGTTGCACTGGCCGATGAAGTGGGCGAAATGCTAGGCGCAAACATGGTGGCCATGCTGATTGGTGAACGGCCTGGACTCAGCTCGCCGGATAGTCTGGGGATTTATTTGACGCATCAGCCACGGCATGGCCGGAGTGATGCGGACAGGAACTGTATTTCCAATGTCAGGCCAGATGGCCTGGGTTATGCCGCCGCCGCAAAAAAATTGTTATGGCTGGCAAAAGAAGCCAACCGTTTAAAATTGTCCGGCGTGGCGCTCAAAGATGAAAGCGATGTCGTCATGGTTCAAGACGCGTCTTCTGGCCAATAACGCTAAATCACTGCATCACTCATGAAAGCGCTTGAAGGTTGTAGAGGGCGCTTCCCCAAACATCTTTTTATATTCCTGCGAAAAATGTCCAAAATGCCAGAACCCCCATGACGTGGCTGCCTCCGTCACGGAGTTGGCGTGCCTCAGCATTTGGCGGACACCATTCAGCCGCTCAGTGCGCAGGTAGACGACCGGACTTTTCTCCAGAGTCCGTTGAAAATGGTATTGCAAGGTGCGGTGACTCATGGCCAAAGACTCGCACAACTCGACGACACTGATAGGATCATCCTGGCGTTCACGCACGATTTTTCGGGTTTTGGTGACCACTTGCCAGGATTGATGCTGATAATAAACCGTCCTCGGCGCCGAATCGTCACAGAGCAAGGTATCGGCCACCATTTGTAAAGCCATCATTTGTGTTTCTTGCACCAGCGTAGGGTATTGAATAAAGCCGGGCAGGGCCTTGAGCGTCGTAAAGACAGAGCGCACAAATCGGACCAGGTTCTGATATTTTGTTTGACTCAAATATAAAATCTTGGCGTGCTGGCACTGCTGATCCAGTCGCTCCTGATCGTCATCGGACAAATACTGCATCAGAAACTTTCTCGAAATCACCATCAAGCCGATGGTCAGGTTTGCGGGCGAAACAAACTCAAAACCGTTTCTGCCAGAAAAAATATGCACTGCCTGCTGCTCGCAGAGGCTGCCACAAAACATGCCCTTTTGGATGCTATTCATCGGCACCCCGATAGAGATTGTCTCCTCATTCAGGTAACCTTGTTGATGGAGTTGCTGATTAGTAAACTCAAGGAATAGTGACACCTCAGGCAAGTGCACGTGGGTCACAAAGCCATTAAAGTGCCCGGCCGAGAGCTGTGAATAATCCTGATGCCAGCCTTGCAGGAACTGAGATTGCTCATCAAAATCCTGACTTTCCCTATGCAAATAGGTTGACTGTGGCAGCGTCAATAATGCCGCAGCGCGCGCGCAGTGTTCTAACATGATGGTATCCCTGAGTTTGCTTTATTATTGTGTGAGCTAACTGTAGTGCTGAGTTAGCAAATAACATTCCAACTCTTCTGCTTGAGCACACCACCCTGCATTCAGCTTGCCATGCAGGTTTACAAAGCATTTCCTGCGCGCTTTTATTTCGTAGCAGTGGTTACCCCCATCACAAAGTTATCAATCCAGGTGCAATTAGGCATGCTGCGCCTATTTTTAGTGCATTGCATGGGCGCAAAAAACGCTGCCTGCGCATCAGGTTACTCATCTAATCCTCAAACCTCTCATCACCATTTTTATCGGCATCTTTGCCGATTTGGGATAGCCGCAGGGCACTGCAATCCGCAGAATGAGCTCACATTATTTATTAACAGGGACCCTATTTATGCGTAAATCTATCCTTTTTGCTCTTGCACTCGTCTCCGCAAGTTTCGTCTCCACGCTTAGCCAGGCAGAAGAAAAATCGGCCTGGACCTTATCCAGAAATGTGGCCTTTGTGTCGGACTACTACTCCCGCGGCATCTCTCAGTCATGGCACAAGCCTGCCGTGCAGGCCGGGATGGATCTTGCCCATGATAGCGGCTTTTATGCAGGCATTTGGGGGTCTAGTATCACGCCACAAACCTATGTCGACAGTACCACCGAGATTGACATTTACACGGGCTACAATGGCAGTTTCGCTGCCGTTGAAAAGCTCGCCTGGTCAGCCGGGCTAATTGGCTACCTCTATCCAGGCGGCAATTGGAACAAATGTGACTGTAAACGTAGCGACGGAGCAACCAGAGTGGGTAGCCAGCGCTTTGACACTTATGAAGCAAATGTTGCCCTCAGTTATGACTGGATTAGTGCAAAAGCCTCTGTCACGCTCACAGACTGGTTTGGCGCCAATAAGAGTACCGGTTTTGACAGTGATAGCCGTGGCTCCACTTACATCGAGTTAAATGCCAACTATCCGCTGCCGTTTTATGACCTGATTCTGGTGGGACACGTTGGGATGCTTGATGTAGCGGCGAAGGTAACGCCACTATCCTACGGTGCTTACTCTGCTGGTAAAGGGAATCCAGACAACACTGACTACAAAATTGGATTGAGTAAAACGCTGGCAGTAGCGAATACAACTGGGCTGAACCTTGGCCTGTACTATGTGGGGGCGAATGACACTGGCTACTGGAGTCCCCAAGGTTACGGTGGCTCCAGTTTTAATGGCGGAAGCCGGTCCAAAGACCTGACAGATAATCGCTGGATAATCACGCTGAGCTCTACCTTCTGATCAACGCCGCGTTTGATCCGTGGTCGCGCGTCAGTCTGATGCGACTGTCGTAGGCTGGAGCGCCACTTCTGGCCGTTAGCGACCAAACACAGTCCTCTCTCATACTCCCGGTTGACCGGGAGTTTTTTTATGTAAGGTGCGTCAGAGGCTGGCCCTACCAAGCATCAGCCGGTCATGACAGACCGTCCGGTTGCGACCAATCGTTCAAAATCCTGCGTACGCTGCGGAACGGAGAAGTAATAGCCTTGGAACGTATTACATCCCAAACGGGTGAGAAGGTCGAGCTGCGCCTCCGTCTCCACCCCTTCGGCCAATACGTCGAGTTGCAGGCTGATCCCCAGTGAAATAATGGCATTGACGATACTTTGATGATCTTGCCCCTGCAACATATCACGCACAAATGACTGGTCAATTTTGAGCTGATCAAACGGGAAGCGCTTCAAATAGGATAACGAGGAATAGCCGGTGCCAAAATCATCTAGCGAAAAACAAATGCCCGCGGCTTTGAGCACATTCATTTTCGCAATGATATCTTCCACATTGTCTATCAGCATACTTTCGGTCAATTCGAGTTTTAAACGGCCCGGGGCGATATTGGCTTGGGCCACTAACTGTTGTACCTCAGCCACAAACCCTGATTGCAGGTATTGCTTGGGGCTCACATTCACCGCCAGCACCATTTGACTGAGTTGTGGATGGAATGCCCACTGTTGTAACAAGGCGCAGGCTTGCTGTAACACCCAGCGTCCCAAGGCGACAATTTGGCCGGTAGACTCGGCAATCGCAATAAACTCACCAGGCATGATCAGGCCACGTTCCGGGTGTTGCCAGCGCAATAATGCCTCTGCGCCAACTACCTGATGCTGCTGGTTGTATTGGGGTTGCAAATGCAGGATGAACTCCTGTTTTTGCATCGCTTCATGCAGCTCTGCCTCCAGTGCAACGCGCTGGCGGAGCTCGGTTTCCATCTGCGTATCAAAAAACTGGTAGCCATTTCTACCCGCCTCTTTGGCTTTATACATCGCCATATCTGCCCGCCTGAGCAACTCATCGGTTTGGCTGGCATAGGCCGCATCAAACAACACGATGCCTATACTCGGCGTCGTATAGTGCTGGTAGTGATCCAGCTTGAAGGGCTTTTTAAAGGCATTGACGATTTTTTCGCAGATATTTCGCGCCTGTTTTTCCGCATGCTCGACGTCCGCGGCCAAACTATCCAGTACCACCACAAACTCGTCACCCCCAAGGCGGCTCACCGTATCCTGGCGCCGCACCGATTGTTTGATGCGTTTGGCGACTTCAATCAGCAATGCATCGCCGACCGCATGCCCATGCGTATCGTTGAGTGTTTTGAAGTTATCAATATCAATAAACATCAACGCCCCACCGGTTTTTTTCTGTTGCGCTTTACGGATGTGCGCAACCAGCCTGTCTTGCAGCAGCAGCCGGTTAGGCAGGCCGGTCATGGTATCGTAATAGGCCAACTGGCGAATTTGTGCGTCGGCACGCTTGCGCTCACTGACATCCCTGAGAACAGCCACCCAATGCGTGACGCGGCCACTTTTGTCATGTAAAGGTAGCGCATCCATTTCTAACGAGAGGCCATTCCCGTGCTGGTCTACGGTCACGACTTCTGTTTTGATCGGTAATTGCTGCTGCCAGGCTTGCTTGATACGTTGCAAATCACTGGCTGGCGTACTGTTTTTAAACAGCTCAAACGGGGAAAGATGATTGAATGGCTCCACAGCTAAGCCAGTGATCCGTGTAAACGCTTCGTTCAAAAAAACAATTTTTTGTTGCAAGGGCGTCTGCACCGGCGCTTCTGTGATCATCACCACATCGTTGAGTCGCGACACGCCGTTTTGCAGCAACTTTAATTGTTCATCAGACTGCTCACGCTCTATCGCCAACCCCAGGATATGGGCATAACTCTCAACCAAATCCAGCTCGGCAGGCTGCGGCACATGTGGCAACTGGCGGTACATGGCCAGCATGCCCAATACCCGATGACTACGCGACACAATCGGCATGCTCCAGCAGGCGCGCAGGCCGTGTTTAAGCGCCAGGGCCGCATAATCTGCCCATAGCGGATGGCTACTGATCTCTTCGGCAATCACCCGGTGCTGTGTCAAACTCAGCATGCCATGCCCGGCCACAGGCAGATGATTCATCGCTTTTGCATAGCTGTCAGGTAAGCGGTGTGAAGCAGCATGATGCAGATGGCGGCCATCCTGATCCATCTGCAAAATCACGCAAAACACCTCGGAAAAATGCGCTTCAATTAACTGCACCGCTGCATGCAAAATGGCTTGCAAAGGCACATCGGCCAGTAGCATGGCCTGTATTTTCTCTTGTCCCTGCTTGATGGCCTCAAGCTGTTTTTGCGCAGTAATATCCTGTAACGACCCCTGCACCTGGATAATCTGGCCTTGCGGATCACGCACCGCTTGTCCCATTGCACGGACCCAAAACCGTCGTCCGTTCACTGTGCGCTTTTCCAGCTCCAGATCATACGGAATGCCTTCTTGCATGCATTTTTGCAGCGCCGTGGTCATCAGTTCGCGGTAGGCAGGCATAAACAGTTGCATGCCCTCTTCCAGGCTGGGGGAAGATCCGGGCGGCAGTTCATGTAAAGCAGCCACTTCATCGGACCAGCGCATGCGTTGGGAGGGCAGATCGATGACCCAGCCGCCGATTTTCGCCACATTGCCAGCTACTTTCAGTAAATATTCCGTCTGGCGCCGCTGATCAATTTCATCCTGCAAAGCCCGCGTCCGTTCAGCGACCTGCCTGCGCATTTGCAGATTCCACAACATGGTGAAGGTCACCACCAGCACCAAGGAAAACACCCCACGTATGAGCCAGTTCACATAAGGGCGCTCTATCGAAACATCATCGTGGTAGACAAAACCTTTGAGCTGGAAGTCAGCCGGGACCAGACCGAGCGCAGCATAGGTCTGGGCAATCCCCTGCCAGCGCTCCTCGTTCATATGTCCCCAGGGCACGATCTCAGACAATACATAAGGCGCCATGAGCTGGGCTTCTTGCAATAAGGTTTGCGCCTGTATGTCACGCTGGACCACGCCAGGCATCTTCGCAATGGAGTGCGCCATGGCATCCTGGTGGTTAAAGGCATATTTCCAGCCTTTTTTGGTCGCGCGTAAAAAAGCCTCAGCTTGTGCCGGATGTTGCGATAACACCTGCTCAGTCGTGAATAGCACATCGCCATAGAAGTCTGCACCATAGGCCTGGTTGCTGAGGATCGCGGGGATATAGCCTCGTTGCCGCAACTGCATGGGTTCGTCTGTGGCATAAGCCATTACGGCATCCACCCTGCCCTCAATCAAATCATCCAGACCGGATTGGTAGGGCAGAATGGTCATTTTCTGGATATCCAGATGATGTTGAAGCAACATGGCCTGAAATTGCAGGCGCCCATGCTCGCCAGAAAGCATAATTCTTTTGCCGATTAAATCTTCAGGCCGTTTAATACCGCTTTTTTGCAAGCTGAGTAAGACGTAAGGGGAGTGCTGGAAAATGGCCGCCAGCGCGACAACCGGCTTACCCGATAACCGTGAAATGAGGATTTCCGAATCCCCAATCGCGTAATCGGCCTTGCCGTTTAATACCTGTTGCAAAGGATCGATAGACTGCCCACCCTCAATAATCTCGACATCCAGGCCCTCATCGCGGTAATAACCCTGTTGCAGGGCCGCATAATAGCCAGCAAATTGAAACTGGTGATGCCATTTGAGTTGTAAGCGGACGTGTTCAGGCGTGGATGACGGATAGGCAAACGCTGGCCAAACCATGGCCAGTAGCGAGGTGCACAATAAAACAATCCATCGGCGTGTCATGCGTATCCAGACAACATGAAAGACATCCTGACTGGATAAAAAGCGCTCTGTCAGGCCCAAGTGTATTTATACGGCAGAGAAACCCAAACGGATTAGCGAAATAGACACTGAATCCATGGGGTATCCTCAGAATTGATTTCACACACATCGTGGCTAAGATTTCCGGCCCAGCACTGCACAGCATCCAGGCAATGCCTGTGATCTTTGCTGCTCGTGTAAAATAGCGGCAAATCAACGATGGCGCGGCTTATTGCGGTGAATTTAAGGGGAAAAGGTTGAAACTCGCTACTTGGAATGTTAACTCGCTGACCGTGCGCTTACCGCATGTGCTGGACTGGCTCAGTGCGAATCAACCGGATGTGCTATGCCTGCAGGAAACCAAACAGGAAGATAGCAAATTTCCGTACGCAGCACTAAAAGAGGCTGGCTACAATGCTGTGCATAATGGACAGAAAACCTATAACGGCGTGGCGATCCTGAGCCCGCATCCGATTGAGTCTGTGCATCTAGACTTACCTGACTATGCCGACACACAAAAGCGCATTATTGCAGCCACCATACAAGGTGTCCGGGTAATTTGCGCCTATATCGTCAATGGCCAGGCGCTGGATTCGGATAAATACCAATACAAGCTTGAGTGGCTGAATGTGCTGCAAAACTGGCTGCGTACTGAGTTGGGTACGCATGAAAGACTGGTACTGTTGGGGGATTACAATATCGCGCCAGATGACCGTGACTGCCACGACCCTGTGGCCTGGCAAGGACAGGTCCTGGTAAGCCCGGCTGAGCGGGCCGCTTTCCAGCAACTGCTGGATTTAGGCTTGCATGATAGTTTCCGGCTGTTTAATGAACAGGCTGGCCAGTTTAGCTGGTGGGATTACCGCATGGCTGCATTCCGCCGTAATATGGGCATGCGGATTGATCACATTCTAGTCAGCAACGCCCTCAAACCACTATGCGAAAGTTGCGTTATAGACAAAACGCCCCGTAAGCTGGAACGCCCCAGTGATCACACGCCTGTGGTATTAACGCTCACCAATCCAACGGTTTAAACAGTAGGCATCACAAACTTGATGCCCTGCAACACCTCAAGAATCCGTGCCTTGAGGCGCTTGTTCATGTCGCCTTCCATCTCTTGCAGTTGGGCAGCCACCAGGGCAGCGACTTTTTCTTGCAAACCAGGCGCATGGGCTGAAACTTCCGCCTGCAGGCCCTGTTTGAACGCCTCCAGTTGCTGTGCAGTCAACTCGTTAAATACCTGCTGCAATGACTGTTTATAGTCTGCAGCCAGCGTCGCCGCCGACAGCTCATGACTGGCAGATAAGCGGGATTTGGCTTGCTCTTGCAATTGTTGCAGATGCGTTTCCAAATCGGCTTCCAGCTGGCTACGCAAGGCTAATACCCGGCTTTCGAGTTCAGCTTGCTGTTGCTCCATGACATTGGCCAGCCGCTCATCCAGCCATTGCTGGCTGTTTTGTTCCAGCCGCTCAAGTAGTGTTTGCTCAGTCGCGGCCAAAGTCGCCTGCTGGGCATCGTTAAGCTGGACCAGCTTATCTTCCATCGCCTGCAATTGCTGTGCTGCCTTATTTTCCAGCCCTTGCGTAAAAGCGAGTTCACGTTGTTGCACTTGGTCTAACTGACTTTCTGCCATCTGCGTCAGTTGTGCTTCCAGGCCGTCTACTTGTTGCTTGCTGACATTCCCCATCGCTTCACGGAAAGCCTGCTCTATCGATTGTATGCTTTCGCCAATTTGGGTTTGCGCCTGCGAGAGGACGGTTTGTTGCAAAGTGTGGGCATGCTGGGTCAGCGCTTGCTGCTGTTGCTCCAGTGCGGTATTGGATTGCTCACGCAACTGTGCAGTCACCAATTGCGTGATCTCTGGCAATAAAGCCTGTTTGAGCAACACTACCAGCTCGTTCATGTCTGGCATCACAGCCTCTGCTACTGGCGCCGCAGATTTTTGAACGACCTTGGTTAATACCGGAATTTCTGAAGTTTCCACACACCCTCCCCCTTATGCTTGTGATTGCATGGACTTGATATGCTGAATCTCATAGCCACGATCACGGTAAAACGCCCAGCGTTGGCGGCCAGCCGCTTTTTCAGTTTCGTCTTGCCCAATCACCTCAAACACATGCCGGAACCGGCTAAAAAATTTGGGCAATGCTGTTTGGCAGTTAAATAATAAATCATCCTGCAAGATTTGTTCCGGCGCCCAGGCAAGATGCACAGGCGTGAGCGGCGCATGGTCAGCATCTGCCAGCACATGCGGCAAAAATCCTTCCACCGGCTGCTGCCAGAGGGTGGCACTCAATTGTTCCGCCTGCTGCCGATCTGGCAAATAGACGGTCACACTGCGCTGCCTGGCCACCGCCTGCAAGATCAAATGCTGCATCAATGCAGGCGTATCAGGCACATCCGTATAAAAACGAATTTTGGTCATGCCTTTTATTGCGCAGCTTGCGCCAACAGGTAGCTCATGAGCAATGGCACTGGTCGGCCAGTGCCGCCTTTATCCTTACCGGATTTCCAGGCAGTGCCTGCGATATCCAGATGCGCCCAGTCATACTTTTTGGCAAAGCGCGACAGGAAACAGGCAGCCGTAATACTGCCCGCGGCACGTCCGCCGATATTGGCCATGTCGGCAAAATTGCTGTCCAGTTGTGCTTGATAGTCATCCCACAACGGCATCTGCCAAGCACGGTCACCCGCTTGCTCACCTGCCTCTAGCAACGCTTTGGCCAGCTGATCATTATTGGCAAACAAACCGCTAACGTGGTGACCAAGGGCAATCACACAGGCACCGGTCAAGGTAGCGATATCAATCACAGCGGCGGGCTCAAAACGCTCGGCATATGTCAGCGCATCACACAGGATCAAGCGGCCTTCCGCGTCGGTATTCAATACCTCTATGGTTTGGCCGGACATGCTGGTCAGGATATCCCCAGGCTTGGTAGCACGGCCACTGGGCATGTTTTCGCAAGTAGGGATCAAACCGATCACATTCAGGGGCAATTTCAACTCACCTAAAGCCTTGAACACGCCAAATACGGAGGCTGCACCGCACATGTCATATTTCATTTCATCCATGTCCGCCCCTGGCTTGAGCGAAATACCGCCGGTATCAAAGGTGATGCCTTTACCGACCAGCACCACCGGTTTTTGCGATTTTTTGCCTTGCAGGTGCTGCATGACAATAAAACGTGGCGGCTCTTCGCTGCCGCGGGTCACCCCCAGGAAAGACCCCATATTCAGCTTTTCAATCGCGGCCTGATCCAGCACCTCAACTTTAAAACCATAGTCCTTAGCCAGCTTTTCAGCCTGCTTACCCAAATAGCTGGGGGTGCAGATATTCGGTGGCAAATTGCCCAAGTCTTTGGCCAGCACCACCCCTTGGCCAACACCCTGGCCTTGCTCCAACCCCAACTCGGCCTCGGCCTGTGCGGATTTCTCAAGCAATAGGTTGACGGATTGCAGCGCATGCGGTTCTACCGACTTTTCTTTCACCGCATTGACTTTGTAAGTGGCATCAAACACGACTTCAGCTAAGGCCGCCGCTTTTTGCTGCACACTGACTTTTTTCAATGCAAGCGCGGCAAAGTCAGTCGCGATATTTTCTACCCCCGCTGGCAACGCTTTCACCGCTGAGCGGAAACTGGCGCGCAAGCCTTTGAGGGTCAGTTCATCGGCTTTTCCCAAGCCGACCAGCAATACCCTGGGGGCCGCGACGCCTGCCAACTGGCGCAACATCAGGGTGGTCCCAGCCTTGCCCTCCATATCGCCAGATTTGACTGCAGCCGAAATGGCCTTTTCAGTCACGGCATCCAGCAGCTTGGCTAATTCGCTGAGTTTGCGGCCTTCAAAAATGCCAACCAGCAAGCAATCTGTACGCAATTTTTCCGGGGAAGTGCTTTTTATGCTAAATTCCATCTTTATCCTTTTTGGTTCCATGCAACTAGCTTAAGTGATGGTTGTATTATCTAGTGTTTTATGCTGATTTCAAAGCGGTGCATTTAAATTGAAAATTTTCAAACGTGCATTGTCTGCAGAGCTGATGTCTTCAGCTTCTGCCATCTTCCTGATTATTCTCGGTATCGTCGTTGCACAACGCGCGGGCAACATCGTGCGTCAAGTCTCCAGAGGTATTTTACCCAACGATGCGATTGGCACCATCCTGACCTTTAGCCTGGTACAACTCATGCCCATGATGTTGTCGCTGGCCGTTTTTCTGGCCGTATTATTGACCCTGACGCGCTGGCACCGGGATTCGGAAATGGTGATCTGGATGAATGCAGGGCTCAGCTTAAGGCAATGGGCTTTGCCTATCATGCGCTTTCTGGCACCCATCGTGCTCATCATCAGCCTATTCAGCCTATTTATTATGCCCTGGGCCAACGGCAAAGCCGACAGCTACCGCGAACAATTGAAAAAACGTGACGAGCTGTCATCCATCAGCCCAGGCACATTCAAAGAATCAGGTACCGGCGACCGCATTTATTTTATTGAAAGCTTTGACAAACTCGGCTACGAAGTCAAAAACGTGTTTGTCCAATCCAAACAAAACGGCAAAATTGGCATTATTACGGCGAATCGGGGCACACGTTACAAAGCCAGCAATGGCGATAACTTTTTACGGCTGGAGCATGGACGGCGCTACGAAACCACACCCAACACGCTAGAAGTCATGACCACCGAGTTTGAGCGCTATGACATCCGGGTGGAAACCAAAGAGACCGCCCCCACCACGACCACTGCCCAGATCAAATCTACGCAATCCCTGCTGACCGACGCCAGTTCTGCGGATCACGCAGAATTACATTGGCGTATGGCGATTCCAATCTCCACCATCGTCATGGTCTTGCTTGCCATCCCGCTCAGCTTTGTCGATCCGCGTGCAGGCCGTTCGCTCAACATCATGTTTGCGATCCTGATCTTTATTATCTATAACAACTTGCTCAGCATTTTCCAAGCCTGGATTACGCAAGGTAAAATCTCAATGTGGGTTGGATTGTGGCCAGTACATGCAGGGTTTGTGTTGCTTGGCTGGTATATGTACCACAGACGCAAACACTTAAAACCGTTGATGCCCAGCTGGCTCAAACGCAAACAAAAACGCAGCTAAGCCATGACACTGACCCGCTTAAACCGTTACTTCTGGAAAGAGATCAGCTTCAGCATCATGCTGGTGTTGCTTGGCCTGCTGGCTATGTTTTCTTTCTTTGACCTGCTGCAGGAGCTCGATAGCTTAGGACGCGGTCACTATGGCATCAATAGCATGCTGATCTATGTGGCCCTGAGTATTCCTGGGCATATCTATGAAGTGGCGCCGGTCGCCGTGCTGCTCGGCATCGTCTATACGTTAGGCGCCATGGCGGGTAACTCGGAGCTGATTGTGATGCGTACCAGCGGTATTTCATTGCAATCAATTGCCAAGATTCTGCTTAAAATCGGCTTGGTATTTGCATTGGTGACATTTCTGATTGGTGAAATCATTGCGCCCATCAGTGAAAAGCTGGCCCAACGCATCCGCATACAGGCCACGGACTCCGTCGTTGCTCAGGATTTTCAATCCGGCTTGTGGATTAAAGACGGCAGCAGCTTTGTCAACGTCAGCACCGTGATGCCTGATACCAGCCTGGTGGATATCCGTATTTATGATTTCGATCCCCAATTCAAGCTAAAACACATCAGCCATGCCGAGAAAGGCTACTTTCAAGATGACCACTGGGTGCTGTCTAACGTCACCCAGACCAATATCAACCACAGCAAACAGATCCAGGACAACTCGGTCACTTCGCAGTTTTTCAAGCAGACGCGCTGGGAATCGCTGATCCGGCCAGAATTGTTAAATGTGCTGCTGGTGTTGCCAGAAAAGATGTCGGCCTGGAACCTGTATAGCTTTATTCAATATCTGCATCAAAATGGGCAGCGCAGCACGCGTTACCAGGTCGCACTCTGGGCAAAGCTGGTTTATCCACTGGCCTGCCTGGTCATGGTGGTGCTGGCCTTGCCGTTTGGCTTTTTGCAACAGCGCGCCGGTGGCATCAGCGCCAAAATTTTTGCCGGGATTTTTTTAGGCGTGGTCTACCAGATCATGAACCGCGTCTTTGTACACCTGGGCGTACTCAATGACTGGCCACCGCTGGTCAGTGCCATCAGCCCGACCTTGCTGTTTTTGCTGGTCGGTCTGGGCATGCTTTATTACGTAGAGCGGCGTTAACACGGGCATTTAATGCGCTTAACATTGGGCGGACTTACGTGATGCGGATGATCCGCGTCCCAAGCAAGCGGTCATGCAAAAATTGCTGCTCACGGTCAGCAATAGCCCACCATAAGGTCAGGCCGGCCGGTAGCAACAACAGTGTCGCCATCCCATAGCGCAACAAGGCCAGGCGCCAATCCAACAAGCCCCCTTCTGCATCGACCACTTTCAACTTCCAGGTCTGGCTAGCCAGCGTTTGCCCGGTCACCACCCAACAACGCACAAAGTATGCGCCTATCGACAGCCACAACAGCATCTGCAAGCCTAAGCGCCGCCAGCCATGACTGGCATCGCCCACCAACAATACATAGGCGGCAGTCAGCGTCAGCGCTAGTGCCAGCATCAACAAAGTTTCATACAGTACTGCCAGATATCGTTTGATTAAATCTTTCACGGTGCACTTGCCCACTTTCGCCAGATAACAAAAGCCCCGCACATGCGGGGCCGGTTTCACACAGGATAAACAGGGGATCCTGACTTATTTCTGATCCCAGCTGTCTTCCCACATGCAGTGTTTGATTTTGTGGCGGTTAGCAATCAACTCATCGATGCTAGGCTCGTCGTTCAACGCACGCTTCAAGGCCAGCTTGATCGCTTCGTAGTTGTTTTTGTACATATCGGCTTTGTCCAAGTTTGCTTCTTTGGCACAGCCCGGATCAATCCATAACAAGGCAATAATGCACAGGTCATTCACCAGCTCTTTAGGAATAATGCCTTCAATCACAGCATCGGTAATACCATCTGCCACACCGGCTTGTACCACACCACCGAACAATTCGATATTCAAGGAATCTTTCAAAGTGACTTTTGGCACCATCATGGTCGCTGGGCGCACCATCTGGTTGATATCACGCACAGCAAACATGGCTGTGTGGCCTTTGGTTTGCGCCATCATGTTCGCGAAAGCCGTACCCACTGGGCCGTCCACGGAACCGATCACGATTTCTGGCATCGCGGCGGTCACGTCCTTGCCTTCGGAAAACACGGTAGCTTCACCCGCTTTAAATACGATTTTTGACATGAGAATTCCTTTGTATGTCTGGATGTTGGAGAAAATCTAAGCCGTAATTATAGCAGTTCAAGCTGCATATCGACATGCAGGATATTGGCATCCAAATATGGCTCGCTACAGACCTCAAAACCAGCTTGTTGGTAAAAACCAATCGCATGTGTCTGCGCCGACAAGCGCACATGCGTGAGCCCCCATTCACGGCATACTTGAATGGCTTGTAATAACAAAGCCTCACCGATGCCGCGTCCACGCCACTCCGGCAACACTGCCATCCGGCCAATAAAACCGCCTGGCAACACGCGGGCACAAGCCACAGGCAGATGTGCATCATGCGCTAACAAATGAACGGCAGTCTCATCTGCATCATCCCACTCCAGCGACTCCGGAACCTGTTGTTCCTCTATGAACACCTGTTGCCTGATACGGCAGCAATCCGCCCATAAAGGATGGTGTTTACTCAGCGTGCTAACCCTGAGTTCTATACGCTGCACAGACATGGCAGACTCCTGATGAAATATTGCAATTGTGACTGCCCACAGGCATCATACGTCCTTTATTAAAACAGGATTTGAGGAAAAGTTATGTGTCGTTTTCAAACCGCGGCGGCCAGGATTTTACTGGGGTTGGTATTTTTCGGGGTGGTGATTTTAAAGCTGATGACCATTTTAAATACGCCTGATGGCTATCTGCAATACCAGATGATGTTGGGGCAGTTTGGCCTGCCTGCCGTATTTGCGCCACTGCTGATATTCATTCAGTTTGTATTTGGTTTATTGCTGATTGTTGGCTACAAAACACAATTGTCCGCACGCGTGTTAGGCGGGTTAGCGGTATTTATGGCGCTGGTGCTGGGCCAAGCCTCACTAGACGCGTTTTTTGCCTACTTGGGCATCGCTGGCGGCATGTGGTTGTTAAGCATTTATCCGCAAACCGCATGCAGCCTGGATAACCGCAATAAATAAAGCACTTCCGTGATAAAAAAAGCCGGGTTGAGCCCGGCTTTTTTTTATCCCTTGATCTTGATGCCTAACTGTTTGAGCTTGCGATACAAATGGGTACGCTCCAATCCCGAAATTTCTGACAGGCGGCTCATGTTATTTTTGACCAGCCGCATATGGTACTGGAAGTAAAAACGCTCAAAATCATCCCGTGCTTCGCGCAAAGGCTGGTCAAGATTGAGCGGCATGTGTTGCTCAGGCGACTCGCTGCGCTGCCCTTGAAAATTCGCCAGGACGCGCTGCACATCCGTCTGGGTGATGCTCTCCCCCAAGCTGGTCATCAGCAGGTTTTGCACCACAGATTCCAGCTCATCCAGGTCGCCTGGCCAATCTGCATTGCGTAGCGCATTGAGCGCGGCCACATCAAAGGCCTTATAGTCGATCTTGCTGGCTTCTACCATGAGCGTCGCCATCGCATTCACCAGATCGGGAATATCCTCTTTGTGCTCATCCAGGCAAGGCACTTTAACCGCTGCCCCGGCCAGCGTTTGTAGCAAGGCCTGCTCCAGCATGGCTTTTTCAATCAGTTGCGGCAAACCATGCTCACTGGCGCAAATCACGCGCACCCCATACTTCTCGGATTTATTGATCAGCAGGTGCAGGCCTTTTTGCTCAGTCTTGCCCAGCTTGGTGACCTCATCGACAAACACCACGCCTTCACGCGCCTGCTCCAGGATTTCCATGGGCGCAGTGACCAGCTTTTCATACTCCGTCAAGGCAACCCAAGGGGTATTTTGTGGCCGCAAAAACTTGGCGCACAGGGGCACGCTGCCCCCTTTTTTACCAATCAGGAACAAGGTATTTTTATGCCGCGCCAGCTGCTCCAGACGCTGCTTGAGCTCCTGGATAACGGCACTTTTACCAAAACTGGAGAGGTTGATCTCAGTATGCGCAAGATGCTCGGTATGTTTGATGGCGGCACCGACAGTTTTGAGCAGCTTTTGCAAAGCAATTGGCTTTTCCAGGAAGTCGAACGCTCCCAGACGGGTCGCTTCGACAGCGGTGTCTATGGTGCCATGGCCGGACATCATGATGACCGGCATGGTCAGCAAGCCGGCATTGGCCCATTCCTTGAGCAAACTAATGCCATCACAATCGGGCATCCAGATATCCAGCAATACCAGGTCGGGCCGTTGTTTCAGCCGCTCATCCCTAGCCACTTGTGCATTTTCTGCCAGGCGCACGACGTGCCCCTCATCCCGCAAGATATCGCTTAATAACTCCCTGATGCCGATTTCGTCATCGACCACCAAAATATTACGTGAAGCCATGGTACTTCCTTACACGATGCGCTCAACGCGCCGACGTTGTTGTTGTTTATCGACCGGCAAGCTGATGGTGACGCTGGCGCCCCCTTGTGGCAGATTATCGATGCGTATCTGTCCACGCTGCTCTTCTATCATTTTTTTGACAATGGCCAATCCCAAGCCGGTCCCGTGCGATTTGGTGGTGACGTAAGGTTCAAATACCCTTGCCATCACTTCGGTGGGAAAACCACTGCCGTTATCCGTCACTGACAATTTTATACGCTCGCCATCATAATCGGTCAAGACCACAATTTGCGGTTGTTCGCTTTGCACCAGCGCATCCTGCGCATTTTGTAGCAGGTTGTGCAGGATTTGGCGCATCATGGTGGCATCGGCATAAATTTCTGGCAGTTGCTCATGCAACGTCAGCACCAGCTTCACTGCAGAGGCGTTATACAAACGGCTCACATCCCGTATTAAGGCATTCAAATCCAGTTTAACAAGGTGTGCCGCAGGCGTTCTGGCATATTCACTGAATTCATTTACCATGTTTTTCATCGCCTGCACCTGATTGACTATGGTGTCGGTGGCTTTAAACAACATCTCCGCGTCTTTTTCTTCCAGTTTATCTTGCAGTTTAAACTGCAACCGCTCAGCAGAAAGCTGGATAGGGGTCAGTGGGTTTTTGATTTCGTGCGCCAGGCGTCTCGCCACCTCTGCCCAGGCGGCATCCCGCTGTGCCTGTGCCATGGCAGTGACATCATCAAACACCACCACCAGGCCGTGACCGGCACCTTCCGGCAGCCGCGTCACGCGCAGCATAAGCACCTGCTTACCGTGTACGCCTTCAATTTCAATCTGGCTGCTTAAATGCCGCTCATGATGATCAAACTGCAAGGTTTCTTCAAAGTGCTTCATGACCAATTCGGTAAAGGGGCTTAAATAAGGGTTTTCAGTCGCAATCTCGCTAAATACCTTATTTTTAAAACCGACCAGCGACAAGCCAAGGATACTGGTTGCCGCAAGGTTGTACACCCGTAGTTCGGCTTGTTCATTAATCGTCATCACCCCGGAACTCAGGTGCGACAAAATGGCCTCCAGGTAGGCACGCGCCGACTCGACATGCTGGCGGCTTTGCTCTGACGCATTCTTGGCTTCTTGTAACTGGCGCGTCATGCTGTTGAATGACTTGACCAGCACGCTCAGCTCATCCTTGCCGAACGAAGGCAACTGCTGCGAGTAGTCGCCGCTGGCAATCAACCGCGTACCCTCCGCCAACACCGTCAAAGGTTGCGCCATGCGCCGGCTGAGGGCAAACGCAATTGCCAACGCACCCAGCATGGACAGTAGCAGGATCATGGTCAGCGTCAGCATGAAAATATCTTTGAGTGACTGACGGCTATATGACAGGGTCTGATACTCGCGGTAGACATCCTGCACAGACTCAGCCGTATTCGACAGCGCCTTGGGCACTGGTTGCATCAATTGCAGAATCCGCATTTCGCCGGTGATACCCAGGGTTTCCACCGGGATCAGCACCCGCATATACAGGCCTTTGCCAGGGATAGGCTCAATTTTGCCGTAGATACGGCTACGGGCCTGGCGCAACTGTGGCACAGAAGGTAGCTCGGGTAAAAAACTGCTGGGGTCAGAACTGCTGACAGCCAGAATCGCCCCCTGTGGGCTGAGCAACGCCGCATCCTGAATACCGGCTTTTTCCCGCAGATCATTCAATTGCCCGTAATGCGAACGGGCCGTTTGCAGCGACAGCGAGACGGCCATGCTTTGCGCTTTTTCCTTAACGTCTTGCAGCATGATATCCAGCGCCCGCTGCCCCAGGTTCAAACCGCCATCAAGCGCTGACTCGACCTTGACGTTAAACCATGACTCAATCGAGCGTGACAGAAAATTCACGGAAACCAGATAAACGATCATGCCGGGGATCAAGGCCATCAAGGCAAAAGAGACCAGTAGCCGGAAATTGAGCTTGCTGCCCACCTGTTTGGTTTTGGTGGTCTGGTAAAGGTGCCGCAACTGATAGGCAATCACTCCCAGCAATAGCACGGCCAGGCCAGCATTAATCGTCAGAAGGATCAGGTAATAATCGCCACTGATGGCGGTATTGGCACTGGCAAGGGACAGCAGGTAAAGTAGGGCTGCCGCCAGTACAATGGACAAAATCAGGACATACCGCATAAGGCTAACGCAGGGTGTCCTTTACCCACCAGCTAAACGTCGGAGTGACTAGCTCCCAGTCACTCTCACCCAGCGCATCCAGTTGCAAAGCTTTGGGCAGTTTGCTGGTGTCCAGATGCATTTTAAGTGCAGCCTGATAGGGCTGATTTTTTTCTAGGGTGGCATGTGGGGTCAAGCGCCAGTCACGGATTAAGCCCAACTCGCGCCGGGCTTCAGCCAGACTGTCGAATCCCTTTTGCTGTTGCGGATAGTTGAGCAGGTATTGCTTGGTCAGCGCATGATAGTTGAGCGTGACAGCGCGGCGCTCAGTCACGACCTCATCATCAAACCAGTATTTCATGGGCTTTATAATCTGGCATTCATACAAAAAAGTCAGCGTAATACCTTTGCTTAACGCCTCTTCGAGCGCGCGGCCAAAATGCACATCCAGGTCTGCATCCAGCGTCCAGGTATCGTCACGCAGCACCAGCTCAGCACTTTTAACGTGCGCATGATTGTTATTGGCGCCCGCCGCCCAGGCGGTCAGGGTCAGCAGAAAAAATAGCGCCCAGTAATATTTAATGTTTTTGTAAAAGCGCATAGAACAATCCATCATGCGCTGCAGAGGGCAACAATTGCCCGCCAATAAATTGCTGGCAAGGCAGGCCCGAGGCATCAAACTGCACCGGTAACCTGACTGCATCTGCATGCATGGTTAAAAACTGTTGAATCTGCATTTCGTTTTCTTGTTGAAAAATCGAACAGGTGACGTACAGCAATTTACCGCCTTTTGCCAGCATATGCCACAAATTCGATAATATTTGCTGCTGCGTCCGGGCAAAGACCGTTAAATCCTGCGGCCGACGCAACCATTTCATATCCACATGGCGGCGCACAATGCCCGAAGCACTACAGGGCACATCTGCCAGAATGCGGTCAAATAACTGGCCATCAAACCAGTCAGACTGAGCGGCATCACCGGCTTGAATCCGGGCCTGTAAGCCCAGTCGCTGCAGGTTATCTTGCACCCGGCGCAGACGCTCAGCCTCTACATCGAGTGCCAGCAAGTGGATGTCACTGGCTTCTAGCAGATGGCAGGTTTTACCTCCGGGGGCGCTGCAAGCATCCAGCACACGCATGCCGGTTTGCACATCTAGCAAAGGGGCGGCCCACTGCGCGCCTGCATCCTGCACACTGAGCCAGCCTTGCTCAAAATGCGGCAGCTTGTGAACCGGCAAGGGTTGCTGTAACTGAATTGCCGTGCCTCCCAGCGCTTGCGCCGCAATACCATTGTCAGCGAGTATCTGCATGTAACTGTCAACATCGGTCTTGCGCAGGTTAATGCGCAACGTCATGGGCGGATGGCTGTTACCCACCTGTAGTATCGCCTGCCAATGATCGGGATATTGCTGCTTAAGCGTATCAATCCACCATTGCGGATAGTTGTATAGCACCGTTTCGGACTGTCCGACTTGCGCTTGCAAAGTTGTCCGTTGCCGCAAGAAATTACGCAAGACGGCGTTCACTAGGCCCTTTGCCCAGCGCTGGCCGGTCTTGCCCGCCGCTTCCACCGCCTGGTTGACCACGGTGAAGTCATCTTCGCTACCATGCAGCAACTGCGACAAGGCCACCAATAACAGCGCATGGACGCGTGCATCTGTCACCGGTTTGGCCGTTAATGCCTGCAAATAAGCGGCGGCTTCGGCGTACCTGCGTAGGGTGAGGTAACTGTAATCCTGCGCGGCCGCCTGCTGCTGTGGCGTTGCAGCCTTCACCTTGCGCAAGGCCTTGGGCATGGAGACAGTCAGGTTATGTCCGGCCAACACTTCGGCCACCGCAGATGCGGCTATGAGCTGGGCAATGTGCAAAACAATACTCTGGTTTAAAAAAAGATTATTTTACTTGATGCGCCGCCAATACACAGTCAAACCCACATAATAAAAAAGGCTTTCTTACGAAAGCCTTGTCTGCACGTGAAATTGCGCTTAGTACAGGTTCGCCAGGGCCAGCAAGCGGCGAATGCGCTCCTCCGTCTGCGGATGTGTGCTGAACAATCCAGCCAAATCTGCCCCTGACAAAGGGTTAATAATCATCATCTGCCCGGTCTCAGGATGTTGCTCGGCGGTCATATTCGGAATCTGGTGCGCATAATTGTGAATTTTTTCCAGTGCGGCAGCCAGCGCTTTCGGATCGCGGCTAATCTCAGCGCCCATACGGTCTGCTTCGTATTCGCGCGACCGTGAAATCGCCATCTGGATCAGTGACGCAGCTAACGGCGCCAGCACCATGATCAGGATACCAATGATGGGGTTGGGCCGGTCTTCGCCCTCTCGATGCCCGCCAAACATCAGGCCAAATTGCGCAATCGATGAAATCGCCCCGGCCACGGTGGCAGAAATGGTAGAAATCAGGGTGTCGCGGTGTTTCACATGCGCCAGCTCATGTGCCATCACCCCACGCAATTCGCGCTCACTCAAAATCTGCATGATGCCGGTGGTGGCTGCCACAGCCGCATTTTCAGGGTTGCGACCAGTTGCAAAGGCGTTAGGCTGGCTTTCATTGATCACAAACACACGCGGCATGGGCAGTTGCGCCCGCTCGGCAAGCTCCTTGACCATGTTGTAATAGTTGCGGAACTGCCCATTACCAAAATTATTTTCAGCATTGATCTCCACGGCGCCATACATTTTCAGCACTGCTTGGTCGCTAAACCAATACGCATAAAAGTTCATGCCGCCTGCCAGCAACAGCGCCATTAACATGCCGCCCTGGCCACCCAGCGCACCGCCCACCGCAACAAACAGGGCGGTAATCGCGGCCATCAACACAAAGGTTTTGGTCCAGTTGCCTAACATAGTGACTCCTTAACAATACGGTGAATAACGTCGACTTTAATATGCGGGGATGACAGGCATTTTTCAATGCCTGCATAAGATGGATTAGAAAAAACGGTCGCCGACTTGCACATGCTGGCCCTGCACAAACTGCTGAGCCGTTTGGCGTTTGCCGCCAGGCATTTGTAACTCATGCAGCTCCAAGGCACCGTCACCACAGGCGACTTGCAGTGGGTGCGTCTGCACCACGACGCCTGGCTCACCTTTACCTGACACCGCCTGGGCAAACCATAGTTTGCAAATCTGGTCATTAAACTTGGCAGTGGCCACCGGGAAAGGATTAAAGGCACGTACCTGGCGTGACAGCTGCTGCGCGGACTGTGTCCAATCAATGGCAGACTCGGCTTTTTCCAGCTTGTGTGCATAAGTCACCAGCGACTCGTCCTGAACTTCAGAAGCCAGGCGGCCAGTCCTTTGCAGGGTCTGCATAGCCTCCACCATCAAACACGCACCCTCGCGGCTGATCGCGTCGTGCAAGGTCTGCGTGGTATCTTTCTCAGTAATCGCCACTGACCACTTACTGATCATATTGCCAGCATCCAGCTTGGGCACGACTTCCATAATGGTGACGCCAGTCTCGGCATCCCCGGCAAGGATCGCTCTATGGATAGGCGCAGCACCGCGCCAGCGTGGCAACAAGGAGCCATGAATGTTGTAACAGCCTAGCGCAGGCAGATTCAACACCGCCGTCGGGATAATCAACCCATAAGCGGCAACGATCAGCACGTCTGCGTGGACGGCAGCCAGCTCGGCCTGCACGTCTGCTGGCTTCAGGCTTTCAGGCTGAAAAACACGCAACTTGTGTTGCAAGGCCAGTTGCTTCACCGGACTCGCTTTTAATTGCATACCACGCCCAGCGGGACGGTCTGGTTGCGTCAACACCATGACAATTTCATGACCCGCGTCTATGAGTCCTTGCAAGGCCGGTACAGCAAACTCCGGGGTCCCGGCATAAATGATACGCATGCAAACTTCCTGACTTAATAACTGTTGCGCTCGATTTCGCGCGCGTGCTTAACCATTCTGGTGCGGATGCGGTTACGCTTCAGTGTAGATA
Organism: Methylophilus sp. 3sh_L; assembly: GCF_046766015.1. Lineage (NCBI taxonomy): Bacteria > Pseudomonadati > Pseudomonadota > Betaproteobacteria > Nitrosomonadales > Methylophilaceae > Methylophilus > Methylophilus sp. 3sh_L. The sequence continues at coordinate 120,704 of NZ_JBKOUF010000001.1, read as the reverse complement.
GATACTCTACAAACACTTTGCCCAGCAAATGATCCATCTCATGCTGAATGCAAACGCTCAGCAGGCCATCGGCATCCAACCTGAATGTTTTGCCATGCACATCTTGTGCTTCTACGGTAATGAATTCAGCGCGGGTAACACTTTCGTATACCCCCGGCACGGACAAGCAGCCCTCTTCGTAATCCTGGCTACCCGACTGGGCAATGATTTTAGGATTGATCAAGACCAACAAATCGTCTTTTTCCTTGCTCAGGTCAATCACAATCAACTGGATATGCTGGTCAACCTGGGTGGCTGCCAGGCCGATGCCAGGCGCGTCATACATGGTCTCAGCCATATCGCTGACCAGTTGCTGTAATGCCTCATCAAATACTTGCACCGGTTTTGCCACCGTATGCAGGCGTGGATCCGGATATTGCAAAATTGGAAGTAGTGCCATGCTCTACAAATCTTTCCATTCAAATAGGTTTGTGCAAAAACAGGGCAAAACGCCTGCTTTTTCACCTTGATCAGAACTTTAAAGCCATGCTAGATTGCTTGATATTGCGCAGTGGCTGTGCGCGGGTACAGCCTATCCCTTTGTGTCGCATAAAACAGAGACGCCACATGACCAAAATTGTTCAAATTATAACCTCGCTTGCGCTGGCTTGTAGCAGCTTATTGCTACAGGCAGAAGAAATTCAATTGCGGCCGCAGCATCCTGACCGGCATGTTGTCGTCAAAGGCGATACCTTGTGGGATATTTCGGCCAAGTTTCTTAAGAATCCATGGCAATGGCCACAAATTTGGCAATTGAACCGGTCCAACATTAAAAATCCGCACTGGATTTACCCAGGGGATGTCATTGTGCTTGACACCAGTAGCGGCAAACCGGTGCTTAAACTGGTCCGAGAGTCCGTCACGCTGGAGCCAGGCATGATCGTCACGCCGATTAAGGGCGATGCCATTCCAGCCATACAACCCAATATTATCCAGCCTTTTTTGACCAAACCCATGCTGATTGCACCGGACGAACTCAAGTCGGCCCCCAGGATTATTGCGGCCCAAGAGGAACGCGAGATTCTAAGCCCAGGGACACGTATTTACGTGCAGGGCCTGCCAGAATCCCCACGCAACGCCTGGGCCATCTACCGCGAAGGGGAAGCAATCAAGAATCCGGAAAATGGTGAGCTGCTGGGCACGGAAGCCCATTACCTGGGAGAAGCCAAACTGTTGCGTGCAGGCCAACCTGCCACCTTGACGGTGAGCCAAGCCAAAGAAGAAATTGCCATCAAAGACAAATTGATTGCGCTAGCCGATGAACTCAGTCCGCCTTATGTCCCGCATGCGCCCGACCGCCTGATTGATGGCCAGATTGCGCGCGTCAGTGAAGGGATTAATGAAACCGGCTATGGCCGCGTGGTCGTACTCAATCGTGGCGAAGCGCAAGGCCTGGAACGCGGCCATGTGCTTTCAGTGCTACGCAAAGGCACCAGCATGATAGACCCCGAATCCGCAGACCCTAAACATCCGGTGACGATTCAGCTGCCAGATGAGCCTGTGGGCCTGGTGATGGTATTCAAAACCTTTCCCAAGCTGTCATACGCGCTGGTGATGCAAGCCTCGCAACCGATCCATGTAGAAGACGTGGTGCGTACTCCCTGAACTCCGCGCTGATGGTCACAGATCCTGAAGAAAGTGCCGCCTGGATTGCCCTAAGCCTGGTTGAAGGCCTTGGCAGCGTCACCTATTGCCAACTCTTGCTGCAGTTTAAAACCCCGCAGGCGATTCTGGCTGCGTCTTATAGCAGCTTGTGCGAGTTGGTCAGCAAATCAGTTGCGGAGGGGATCCAGAAAGCACCGGAAGACCCGCACATCGCCAAGACGCTGGACTGGCTCTCTCAGACGGATAATCACCTAATCACGCTGGCAGATGCCTACTATCCGCAACGCCTGCTGAGCATAGACCAGCCACCGCCCGTGCTGTATGCCAAAGGCAACCTGCAAATGCTCAAGCGGCCTGGCCTGGCCATTGTCGGCAGCCGCCATGCCACGCCGCAAGGCGAATCCACCGCAGAACAATTTGCCGAAAGTTTGTGTCGCGCCGGATTTGCAGTAGTGAGCGGACTGGCATTAGGGATAGACGGCGCGGCCCACAGGGGCGCACTCAAAGCCGATGGTGCGACCATTGCCGTGGTCGGCACTGGATTAGACATTGTCTACCCGGCCCGGCACAAAGGCCTGGCCCACCAGATTGTGCAATATGGCTTGCTACTGTCGGAATATCCCTTAGGCACACCATCCTTGACGCATAACTTCCCCAGGCGTAACCGCATTATCAGTGGCTTATCTGAAGGTTGTCTGGTGGTGGAAGCCAATATTGATAGCGGATCATTGATCACCGCCCGGCAAGCGATCGAGCAAGGCCGGGAAGTGTTCGCCATTCCCGGCTCAATCCACTCTCCGGTCTCCAAAGGCTGTCATGCGCTGATCAAACAAGGGGCAAAACTGGTGGAGTCGACCGAAGACATTGTCAGCGAATTAAAGCATGTCCGGCTACCTCACCCCGCATTTTCGATTAGCCCGAACGGGTCACTACCCGATTGGACTAATCTACCCGCCGAAGCCAGTCCTGTCCTGGCTTGCATGGGGTTTGACCCCATCTTTGCAGAGCTCATCGCCGCCCGTGCCGGGTTGACGCCTGAGCAAGTTTCCACCATGCTAACACTACTTGAATTAGAAGGTGTGGTCAGCCATCTCGCCAACGGCCAATTCCAAAGATTGGTTTAACGCCTGGCTTAGACGCACCCCAACAACGCTGTCCTAAAAGCAGTGTGTTTGAGGAGAATTTAGACATGTTGGAAGTGCTGATATTTATTTATCAAAATTATTGGGACAAACATGATGCGTTTGAGCTGAAAGAAACAGACGAAACCATCATGGCTTACGAGTTATCCCAAGCCGGATTCAACCACCAGGATATTTTGCACGCGGTCGGCTGGGTCAAAGACTTGCGCCGCTCGGTGCAACAACCGCAATACCAGCAGGATCCCTTTGCCATTCGCGTATTTTGCGAGATGGAGCGCACCAAGATCAGTGACGATAGCCTGAATTTTTTAGGCTTGCTACAAAGAAGCGACATTATTACCGCTTATGAACGCGACCTGATTATTGACCGTGCCATGGTCTTGCCCCAAGAAACCCTGAGCATGGAAGACATCCGCTGGATCACCATGATGGTGCTGTGGGATGAAACACGCAAACAGGATTACCTGTTTGTTGAAGATGCCTTGTTTAACCCACAAGGCTTATCCCTGCAATAAAACGCCCATAGGTACAAAAAAGCGCGGCTGACTCAGACCGCGCTTTTTTATTTACTAGAACTGCTAAAACTACAGTTGCCGGATAATCTGCCCAATAATGCCTGCCTGATTCAGCGTGTAAAAGTGCATTTTATCCACCCCTGCCGCAATCAGCTTGGCACAGATATCGGTGACGACATCCACCCCAAATGCGCGCAATGAAGCGATATCATCTCCATACGCTTCCAGGCGCATGCGCAACCAGCGTGGAATCTCAGCCCCACACACACTAGAGAAACGCGCCAGTTGGGTATAGTTATAAATCGGCATAATGCCGGGAATAATCGGTGCAGTGACGCCGAGCTTTTGCGCAGCCTCAACAAACCTGAAATAGGCATCCACATTGTAAAAATACTGTGTAATGGCCGAATCTGCGCCCGCATCAATTTTACGCTTGAAACTTTCCAGGTCTTTTTGTGCCGAGCCGGCTTCCGGATGAAACTCAGGGTAAGCCGCAACCTCCAGATGAAACCAGTCGCCTGTCTCGGCGCGGATAAAACTTACTAGCTCATTGGCATATTTAAAGTCGCCTGCACTGACCTCGCCTGAAGGAATATCCCCGCGCAAAGTGACCAGGCGCTTGATACCTTTGGCTTGATAGGCATGTAGTAACTCACGGATTTCTTCTTTGCTGGAAGAAATACAGGAAATATGCGGCGCTGCCCCATGGCCTTCGGCCTGGATTTCGAGCACGCTCTCCATGGTACGGTCACGGGTGGAGCCCCCGGCACCAAAGGTCACTGAGAAAAATTCTGGGGAAAATGCCGCCAACTCTTTGCGTACATTGCGCAGGTTAGCCATGCCTTCCGCCGTTTTGGGCGGAAAGAATTCAAAACTGTAAGAAATATGATTGTTCACTTGTTTTATCTTTAATCTATTCTGTTCGCGACGACCGGACGCAGTAAGGGCTTACAGGCACAGTGGTGGCTTAATCTTTACCATCCACCACAATGGCACTCAGCACACCGGAGATCACGCTGTAGGCCAGCGCACCAATCACGCCAATCAGTATCGAGCTCACCGAAAAGCCTTGTAGATAATTGCCGACTGCCCAAAACAGTAATCCGTTAATGACCAGTATAAACAGACCCAACGTTAGCAAGGTGATGGGTAAGGTGAGGAGGACCAGCAAAGGCTTGATCAGCACATTGACCAGGCCAATGACCAAGGCAGCCACCAATGCCGCCTTAAAATTCGCCACATGAATACCTGGCACCAGGTAGGTCACTGCCATCAGCGCCACAGCATTCAAAACCCAGACTACCAGCAACTTAAACATGCTCACTCCTCAGGATGGTTGTGAGGAGAGTGTACACCGAAACTCCTGCCAGGACATCTGGCGGGAGTTTCAGAGGTAATCACCGCTTAGTATCTGTAATGGTCTGGCTTAAATGGACCCGTTTTGCTCACGCCAATATAGGCTGCTTGTGCATCGGTCAAGGTCGTCAATTGTGCATTGAGTTTCTTCAGCTGCAAAATCGCCACTTTTTCATCCAGATGTTTAGGCAGTGTGTATACACCGACTGGATACTTGCCGGTCTGGGTAAACAATTCAATCTGCGCAATGGTCTGGTTAGCAAAGCTGGAGCTCATCACATAGCTTGGGTGGCCAGTACCGCAACCCAGGTTGACCAGGCGGCCTTTTGCCAGCAGGATGATACGTTTGCCGTCAGGGAAAATCACATGATCCACTTGTGGTTTGATCTCTTCCCACTGGTATTTTTCGATGCTGGCAACATCAATCTCATTGTCGAAGTGGCCGATGTTACACACGATGGCCTGGTCTTTCATTTTGGCCATGTGTTCATGCGTAATCACATGGTAGTTACCAGTCGCCGTGACAAAAATATCCGCATGCTCAGCGGCGTAATCCATGGTCACCACGCGGTAGCCTTCCATGGCGGCCTGCAAGGCACAAATCGGGTCAATTTCAGTCACCCACACTTGGGCAGACAAGGCACGCAATGCTTGTGCAGAGCCCTTACCCACGTCACCGTAACCGGCGACCACGGCGATTTTGCCGGCAATCATCACGTCGGTCGCGCGTTTGATGCCGTCTACCAATGATTCACGGCAGCCATATAAGTTGTCAAACTTGGACTTGGTCACAGAATCATTGACGTTAATAGCAGGGAAAGCCAATTTGCCTTCTTTGTGCATTTGGTACAAACGGTGGACACCAGTGGTGGTTTCTTCAGTTACGCCTTTAATCGCGGCCAAACGTACGGAGTACCAGGTCGGATCTGTTTTCAGTTTGGCCTTGATGGCATTAAACAAGCAGATTTCTTCTTCTGAAGTCGGGTTGGCAACCACAGACAGATCTTTTTCTGCACGGCTACCCAAATGCAGCAGCAAAGTGGCATCGCCGCCATCATCCAGGATCATGTTGGAGTAGCCACCGTCAGTCCACTCAAAAATGCGGTGAGTGTAATCCCAATAGTCTTCCAGCGTTTCGCCTTTGACGGCGAACACGGCAGTCCCGGTGGCTGCAATCGCTGCTGCCGCATGGTCTTGGGTAGAAAAAATATTACAGGAAGCCCAGCGTACTTCAGCACCCAAGTCCTTCAGGGTTTCAATCAGCACAGCGGTCTGAATCGTCATATGCAAGGAACCGGTGATACGGGCGCCTTTGAGCGGTTGTTGAGCAGCATATTCCTCACGAATTGCCATCAAGCCAGGCATTTCAGTCTCGGCAATCGCAATCTCTTTGCGACCCCAGTCAGCCAGTGACATATCAGCAACAACGTAATCTTTGATATCAGCTACAGTATTCATGTTTCAAATCCTTAAAAAAATGAAAACTGAGCAGGAAAAGTTCGATAAGAACCGGTGGCAACTTTGTTCACCTTTTTTCCGTGCTCGCACAGTGAAAAGTGAACGCCGTTGAGATGCTTTGCAGCAAATGCTCTGAGCCTGGGAGTCGGATGACTCTCGCAGCGTTCCTCAGAAGTTGCGAATTATACGCCAACCCAGGCATTTTACAAAAAACTAATCTTGTGCATCTGCAGAATAGCAGGCAAAAACAAGTGCAGATATTCAGCTAAACCAGGGGTTGAAACTGATTCATTAAATTGAACCGATTAGATGTGGTTACTCTGTAAAATCAGCTTCATCTGGCTATGCGATGATGACATCACGTTCTCAAATAATCCTATTTCGCATAGAAAGGTGGTTCGTATGACAATGTATCAAGTGATGGATGAAGAAAACCATTGCATCGCAACCTTTCATCATTTTCAGGAAGCCATGTATACCGCACAAGATTTTACCCTGTGGGATGATGAACACTACTACCATGTCGAAGAACTCGATCTGGCGGTTGCATAAGCATCAGTAGCGATTAAATTAGCCAGCATCAATGTTGTCAGCGGCTCTGACGTTGCTAAAAACCAAAAGCGCCATTCCTGGCGCTTTTTTGTTGAAGGTGATTAAGATGGGCGAGAACTACCTGCCTAAGGCAGGCTTTTCATTGCCACTTTAAGCTCTTCTGCCTTTTCGGCATCCAACTGGGTCAGTGTATTCACATTGGCCAGTGCCTCAATATGTTTACCGTTAGACTCTGCAATCAAGCCGAGGTAGTAAAAGGCTTGGCTATGCTGGTCGTTCATGCTGACCACGCGATGTAAATGTTGCTCAGCCATGGTTAAGTCTTTGGTTTCATACTCAGCGGCTGCCAGGTAAAACCAGGCTTCAGTGTTGTGAGGCTCTTGTGTGGTCCATTGCTCGGCAATCACTTTCAGGCCGCTCCAGTCTTTGTGCAGGTAAGGGAAGACCACTTTCATGAAATAAGGCCATTCTGTCGCAGGTTTACCCCAGAAAGGCAACTCGCTTTTCACCACGATGGGGCCCGCTGGTTGCTCAATCAAGGCCTTGACCCAGTCGATGGACATGTAATAGTAGTAGGCATCTTTGCCAGGACTCTTGAGTGTGATCAAACCCACCAGCGCACCCGTCTCATCAAACAGGCCACCACCGCTGGCACCCTGCCTAAAACTGCTGGTGGCGCGCACAATCACAGAGTCATCCATGGTAAACAAACCCTTGACCACCCCTTGACTGCTTACCGGTGCGGCGACAAAACTGGGATAACCGATATTGAATACGGCTTGCTCGTATTTGAGCTCGCGGCTGGACTTCATGCTGACCGGGCCAATGGGCAAGTCTTCCATTTGCAGCATGCATACATCATGCTTCCAATCTGGTTTGACGCCAACGGCATGATAAGCCGCGCCGCCACTAACCACGCTGATACTGGTGGCATTTGCCACGACATGACAGTTGGTGACCACCTGGTTTTCAGCGACGACGACGCCAGAACCGAGTCCGTATTGCCCGTTTTTCAAGCCCACTTGTACACGCAGCACACGGCTGTTTAACGCCTGCATGAGCTCTGCAGAAGGTTCCGCCAATACAGGCATTACCAGGCAACCTAACAAACATCCAATTAACCATTTTGTCATGTCTTGCTCCAATCTGCGAAGGTAGGCCACAAGGATTGCACTACCCGTAATACGTTTTGGAAAGCTTCTTAAGTCATAGATAGCAAAACGTATTCCAACCAGAAAAAGCCAGAACATGTGCGCAAAGCAAAGCGTGACCACAATAAAATTGCGATCAACAAAAGAATAAAATGTTAATTAAAATCAATGGGATAAAAATATAAAACCACCCTCAATCGGGTATATCATCTTAAATAACGCTGGCCCTGAGACGGGCGCCAGTCAGTACAAAGCCAAACCGGCGCACAAAATCAGTGCACAAAAACGGTGCACGCACTACGGCGTAGCACAGCCTGCCAGATCGAGGTAGGGGTTGCCTCACTGCTGGCTAAAACTGTAGCGAAAGTTGCGAAACTGATTGATTGGTGGTGGTAGCGGCGTTTTTACGCGTTTGTCCACGCGCAACTTTGGGGAAATGGCGCGATCTGCGTGAGGCATGCCGTTGCAAAATAGCAGAGACGTCATGCGGCGGGATGGCTTGCCTGATGGCAAACCAGTCTTGTTTGGCCGCCTGGATCGCCTGGCCAATATCGAGCATGGGCGCAGGATAATCGCGGCCGATGATACAGCCATACTGCCGCTGCAAATTGAGTGGCATGCGCCAGGGTTCAAAAATCCAGCACTCAGGCACCTGGCGCAATGCAGGAATCCACTGCCGCACAAAGCGGCCCTGTGGATCCTGAACCAACGCTTGTTTGACCGGGTGATAAATCCGTAAGGTATTGATTCCGGTCGTCCCGGATTGCATTTGCACTTGCGGCCAATGAATTCCGGGCTCGTAATCGACAAAGGTTCTGGCGAGATGCAACCCACTCTGCCGCCACGGGAGTTGCAGCAGATAACTGGCGGTACTCATGAGCATGGCGCGCATGCGAAAATTCAGCCAGCCACTATGATTCAGCATCTGCATACAGGCATCTACCAGCGGCCAGCCCGTCTGGCCAGATTGCCAAGCCTGTAAACGCATGACCCTCTCGGCATCTGGCAGCCGGTACTGCAAGGCCTCAAAGCCGCGGTAAAAGCTTTCATGCTCAATACGCGGCTCGCTTTCAAGTTTTTGCATGAAGTGGCAATGCCAGTGCAAGCGGCTCTCAAAGCTGTGTAGATGACGCCGCTGCGCCACATTTTCAGTGTGTTGCGAAGCAGCACGTGTGGCTTGTACCAAGGTGGGCAGGCTGAGCGCACCCCAGGCGAGATACGGAGAGAGGCGGCTACACGCCCGCGTGGCACTGAGCGGGCTGGAGAGCCCACGCTGGTAGCAGTGCACACGACGCGTTAAAAAATCTGCCATCACTGACTCAGCAACCCCTGCACCGCCTATTTGCCGCGCGGCTTGCGGCGCTCCTGCGACCACAGGTAGCCGCTCCAGGCCGTGATGGGGTATCCGAACGCCCACCATCCTCGCTGGTAACGCACTAAGGGGCGCCTGCATCCGTGACTCCCAATGCGCCTGCCAGCGTTGCCTATCTTGCAGCCGCCTCACCACCCCATTTTGCGGCCATTCGCGCCAGGCGATTCCCTGCGCCCTGCACCACGCTTGCACCTGCGTGTCGATGCCGTAAGTCTGTTGGTTACCGGTTTCTTCATGGCTATACAGTCCAGCAATCCCGAATTTTGCATGCAGCTTTTGCAAAAGCGTCAACGGGTCATGGTGATAGACATGCAAATGCAATCCAATCTGATGCAGCGCGTCTGCCAGTGCTTGTAAACACTCCTTGACGAACAAGGCCTGGCTCAGGCTGGCATCTTCTGCGGCCCACACTTGAGGTGCCCAGATAAACAGGGGGAGCACCTGACCGGCTGCACAGGCCGCGGCCAGCGCCGCGTGATCTGCCACACGCAAATCACGCTTGAACCAGACCACGTGCAAATTACGCGGAGGCATGCTGAGCCATCCAGCCGCAAATATCCTGAAGTAACGGGCTATTACCTCGTAATGGTCTGGCCAGCTTGGCCACCATATCAACGTGATCATAGTTCGGATAAGTCAGCAGTGTGACCTCACTGCCCTGCGCTTCAAGCGCCTGCGCCAAGTTGATGGAATTTCGGGGCCAGACTGTGCGGTCTTTCAGGCCAGCCAGCAATAACAAGGGCGGATGCTGACCGCGCACAAAACGGATCGGCTGCGACTGCCACTCCTGGTCGGGTGGCGCAAAAATGGCGCGTAACGTCTCAGAGGTCAGCGGCAGGAAATCATAAGGTCCAGCCAAGCCCACCGTGCCTTTAATCACCGCAGGCGACAAGCCAGCCGCTGCCAGATAGACTGGATTCAAGCTCAGCATGACGGCCAGGTGTGCGCCAGCAGAATGCCCCATCAAAAACAGGCGGGAGGCATCTCCATGATAATCGGCTGCGTGTTCCCGCACCCATTGCACCGCCAGGGCGGGATCCTGCATCAATTGTGGAAATTTCACCTCAGGATAAAGCCGGTAATCAGCTATCACCACCAGCATCCCTTGCGAAGTCAACGCCTCTGCTACAAACAGGTAGTCCTGCTTGCTGCCAGAGTCCCAGCTACCGCCATAAAAAAACACCACCACAGGGTGCGGTGTGCTTGCCTGATCGCGTGGCTGATAAATATCCAGTCGTTGCCTGCGGTGCGGCCCAAAGGCAATGTTGCGATGGACGTGCATCCCTTTGTCGGGAATCACTGCATTTAACAACGTTACGGGACGGCATGCCGACAGGATGAGGCCCGTGAGACCAGCGATCCAGCTGCGACGGGTTAATTGGAGAGGATGTGGAGTCATAGGCATTGATGACCATGCCTAGAGTAGAAAATTCCCGTGCAAATAATGATCGCTAGTGGTTAGCAATATAAACGCGGTTACGCCCCTGCTGCTTGGCGGTATATAAGGCGAAATCAGCCATCCTCATCAGCTGCGTCAGCCCATCCTGCGGTCCCAGCTGCGCCGTAGAGACCAGGCCAAAAGAGGCTGTGTAATGAATCTGCTCACCCTGCTCGCTCATCACGCTATGATCAATCTCCGAGCGCAAGCGCTCTATCACACGTGCAGCTTCGTTCAGGTCTGCCATCGGCATCAAAATGCCAAACTCCTCCCCGCCGAGGCGGCCCACCATATCGCTGGTGCGTAAAGCGCTCACGCAACGCAGGCAAAAATTCTGCAACACCAGGTCGCCGGCATGATGTCCGTACTGATCATTGATTTTCTTGAAAAAGTCGATATCCACCATCGCAAACGAAAACGGCGAACCATAGCGCTGAAAACGGCGGATCTCGGACTCCAGCTCATGGATAAAATGCCGACGGTTGGCGATGCCGGTTAAAAAATCGGTAAAGGCAAACTTGTCCGCCTCTAGATGCAACTGATAAATGCGCCCGCCAACAAATAGACCCACCAGCAAAAACAAAGACACCAGCAACGCTGCATAGGTGATGCCCCTGCGGGTATGGCTAGCCATGCGCTTTTCACTCTCGGCCACATACTCATTGGCGCGCAAGTCAGCGTGCGCCAGCACCGCTGCATTTAATTCGGCCACTTTAGCAAAGCGTGCATTCCAGGCAGTCTCAAGCAAGGCATTGGCTTGGGCATAATGCCCGTCTGCCAATTGTTTAATCACCAGCGCTGTCATTTCATCCAAAGCCAGCAAGTGCTGCCTGAGCCTGGGTAACTGGGTCGGATCTCCAGAATAATTACGCGCAATGTTGGAAATTTTTTCCTGGGCGGCTAACTCATGCCCTTTAATCAAAGCCACAGTGTTGATTAAATGTACGCTATCGGCTTGGATCAATGTGGCATAGAGCAAGTCACTGCGGATCTGGTGCAGGTGAGATTCCAGGGCCTGTGCCGCATTGGATACGGTAAAAGGCTGCTCATAGAAGTTACGCGTCGTCTGGTGCATTTCGCGCATGCTGGAAAAGTAAATCCAGAGAAACAACAATACCCCCACGAGAACAATCATAAAACCGGCAACCAGGATGTACAGGACCGCTTTTCTTCGCTTCATGCTCATATTTGGATATGCTGCCACGCTCGCCTAAAAGAATTATTTGCTCAGTAGCTCGGTTATGAATGTCCACTCTTGGGGATCGACTGGGGTGATCGACAAGCGGTTCCCTTTTTGCAGGATGCGCATCTGGGCGAGTGCAGGCGTTTCACGCATCTCTTTCAGACTCAACAACCGGGTTTTGCGCACGAGCTTGACGTCCACATTAAACCAACGCGGGCTTTCTGGCGTAGCCTTGGGATCAAAATACTTATGCCCTGCTACAAATTGAAAGCGGTCTGGATAAGCCAGGCTACTGACCTCACAAATACCGACAATGCCTGGTTGGTCGCAATTGGAATGGTAAAACAATACGCCATCGCCTACTTTCATCTGGTCACGCATAAAATTCCGCGCCTGATAATTGCGCACCCCGTACCAATCTACCGTCTGGTTGGTGAACCCTGCCAAATCATCAATTGAGACGTCCGAGGGTTCGGATTTCATTAACCAGTAACGCGCCATGCTGAAAGACCTTCTTTACACATCTAAATGCCAGTATCATAAACCAAGTTAGAGTACAGTTGAAAATCATGACAAAAAACGTATTAGGCACCCTGTTGATCCCCTGTAGCACCCAGCCGCTCACAGGATTTATGCGCGATGGCTGTTGCAGCCACCATGCGGAAGACATGGGCAGGCATACCGTCTGCGCAGAAATGACAGACGAGTTTTTAGCGTTTTCACAAGCTCAAGGCAATGATTTATCCACGCCACGGCCTGAATATGCATTTCCCGGACTCAAAGCCGGCGACCGCTGGTGTGTATGCGCAAAAAGATGGCTGGAAGCCAGTGAAGCAGGCTATGCGCCGCCAGTGATTTTAGAGTCTTGCCATGAAAACTGCCTGGAAATCATTAGCTTGGCAGACCTCAAATATCACGCACTGAGGTAATACAGCAGGAAGAATGATGCGGAAAAGATGTGCTAAGGGGTTACCTGAGCCGCTAATCCTGAACCAAAAAGTTCAGGTGGTAACAGCCTAAGGTACATTAGGTTCGCACGCCAAGGGAGTCTTAAAAGACCACCCAACTTAGTGCGATCGCACCGCACCTGATGAGCCGAAACCTATAACAAAGACTAGTTCAAGGAATTTTGGACTCAGGCAACGCCTTAGCACACCGTTTTTATGATACGCCATTTCATATCAATGACGGTTAAAATTTTGTGAAATGAAGCGGATTACAACAGTTTGTGCTGACCAGACAACATATCATCAATCTGTTGCTGCATGGTAGAAATACGTTTTTTCACATCACCAACATCTACGCCACCACTGCGCGTATTCAACAACTCATGGGTAATGTTAAGCGCAGCCATGATGGCAATACGCTCCACACTCACCATCTTGCCTACATCACGAATCTCGCGCATTTTACCATCAAGGTAGCCCACTGCCTGCAACAAGCTGTCGCGCTCTTCGTCAGTACAAGTCACGCTAAACGCGCGACCCATGATTTCAATATCAATTGGCTGCTTTGCCATGACTAACGACCTTCCTCAGGCAATGCCGACAACAGCCGCTCCAACTGCACACTGGCTTGCGTCATATTGAGCTTCAGCGACTGTGACTCCTTATGCAGGCGCGTCACCTCCTGACGTAACTCCACGTTCTCGTCACGCAGCTGGCCGCACAAAGCAATCAGCTTCGTCACGCGCTCTTCAAGACTTTTTAAATCGGCATCCATCAGCCCATTATCTTTTAAAAAAACGAGTGTGGTCAATAGCTAAGCGCATTTTTTCAAAGTAAGTTAACAATTTAAAGCGCCCTGCAAGCCAAGAGGCAACTGGTCAAAGCAAGCACTTTAGACTAGAATGCAAACCAGTTGTCAGGTGCTTGAAGCTGCATTTCCCGCAGCCAAAGTGAAACTGGGAAACAGGTGCGCGAACCTCGTTCGCAATGCCTGTGCTGCCCCCGCAACGGTAAGCAAGTGCGGGTCTATCCATATGCCACTGAGTGAAAACTTGGGAAGGCGATAGATCAAAACTTGCCAGCCCGGAGACCGGCCTAGCGACTTAAATTGCAATACCGCGGGGTGACGGTTTCTGATCATAATGAAGGCATGGCTTAGCAACAAGCGATGCGTTTATTCATTTTCTGTTGACTCCCCGGTATTGACCATCAACCCACATGCGGGGTCGCATGTGACACAGGGATAAGAAAATGAAAAAAAAGCTTTTATGTAGCGTGGTTGCCACGCTACTCACTTCACCGGTCTTTGCTGAAGACCTTGAAGTCGATACAGTCACCATCAGGTCATCTGGTTTTGAGCGCAAAGACACAGAGACAACCTACACATCTGAAATTCACACGTCAAAACAAATAGCAGCATCTGGCGCAAGTACCTTATATGATTTTCTTGCTAAATACTCTGCATTAAATATGCTATCTGGCTTTGGCAACAAAGCTGCACCACTCATGAATTTGCGTGGTTATGGCAATGAAAACGGCTATCAGAACGTTGTCGTAAGCGTGGACGGTCAACGTTTAAATAACATAGACATGTCACCGCAACTGATTGGCGCAATACCACTTAGTAACATTGAGCGCATTGAAATTAGTAAAGGCAGTGGCTCGGTCATCTATGGTGATGGGGCAACTGCAGGCGCTATCCAAATATACACCAAGGACAAAACTGGTATTTCCATCGTCGGCTCTTTGGGCAATTATGGTCAAAAGTCGGGTTATATTTCCGGAGGTATTGCCAGCGAATATATCTCCCTCTCAGCAAGCGCATCCGATGATAGTTATGATGGGTTTAGTAAGAAGGATATTTTTGGAAAACGTGATAGCTTCGACAGCACTTCACAAAATGTCAAACTAACCATCAAACCGATAGATAAACTTCGCTTAAAGGCTGATGCAACAAGCGCTCGAATCAGTACATATTATGTAGGCCCACTCACTAAAGCAGAATTTGATGACAATCCACGTCAAAATGGCGGTAATGCTTATACATTCCAGCGCTATGAAATGGACCAGTGGCGTGCAGGCTTGGAATATGACATCAATGAGAGGCTGATGGTCAGTTACGCTCACAACAATCAGCACAAGACCTCCTTCTTTGACTCCCCTCAACCTCCATTTCCATTCTCTCAACTACGTACCTATAATTACAAAAGTGATGAGCTGCTGTTCAAATTTGCAGCAGAAAACTTAAAGGTAATCATAGGCGCACAAAGCTTTGACGGAACAATGGAGCGCATCTCAGATAAAAGCAGCAAAAACAATCTTGGTTTATTCACACAAACAGAATATCAATTAGACAATCTCACGCTATCTGCAGGCGCGCGACATGAACGTGTCAATTACCGGTTGCAATCTTTTGGTTCGCAATCCATAAACAAAGAGCACACTTTAGAAGCATTCGATGTAGGTGCTAACTACAAATTGAATCAAGAGTTGTCGCTGTTCTCGAATTTGAACTATGCCTTCCAAGCTCCAGATATAGATCGCTTCTTTAACTTCGGCTCTGGCTTCAACCCAGATATCGTGCCTGCAAAATCCAAAACATTGAATATTGGTTTAAATCATGTCACCCAAACCAACCGTTTCAAAGTTTCTGGTTTTTACGCTAGGCTAACTAACGAAATTTTTTACAACCCAACAATGGGGTTCTTTGGCACTAATACAAATATTGATCGATCACATAAATATGGCTTAGAAATTCAAGACCAATTAAAGCTAACTGATCAGTTAAGTACAGGCATCATTTACACCTTCACGCGCGCAATGATCGATAGTGACAATGACGGTAGCGTTTTAATCAAAAATAAAGATTTGCCAGGTGTGCCTAAACACACTGCCGTTGCAAACATTAACTATCAATTTTTGAATAATATTGCCTTAAACTTGAACCACACATGGCGCGCTAAAGCCTACGCATTTAACGATCTACAAAACAACTTCGATCAAAAACAGAATCGTTATGAGTCAACCAATCTGACATTGAGTTATCAATATAAAAACTTAAATATTTACACAGCAGTTAATAATATCTTTGAGCATGAAAACTCTATTCAAGTACAAGACAACACAATCTACCCAATAGATTTTGCGCGAACCTGGCGAGTGGGGCTAAAAGCTGACTTTTAATAGCTCTAATTGACTTAGCGCCACACAGCATTGACTGAGTGGCTTTGCACTCGCACAGGAAATTTAAATGAAAAAAATAGCATTATTAGGGCTAATCTCAGCTCTGCCCATCAACACTTACGCCGCAGATGACACCATCACGGCATTGGACGAAATAGTCGTTACCTCCAGCAGAACAGCACAGTCCACGAAAACAGTCACTGGCGATATCACCGTCATCGATAGAGAGGAAATCAATCGATTACAAGGCGGCTCTTTAGCAGATTTACTGCGATTGCAACCTGGCGTTCAAACCTACACAAATGGTGGTATGGGGACAAGTAGCAATATTTCACTACGTGGCACGAATGACAATCAACTGATTGTGTTAGTTGATGGTGTACGCATCAACTCCGGGACGACTGGTACGACCGCCTTTGAAAATATCCCCTTGGCACTCATAGAGCGGATTGAAATTCTACGCAGCCCCGCTTCTAGCCTTTATGGCTCTGATGCAATCGGTGGCGTTGTTCAGATTTTCACTAAACGCGGCAAAAGTAATAAAACACATATTTACGGAAGCGCTGGTGCGGGCAGCTACGACTCCTACACGGGGAATGCAGGTTTTGATACTACATACCAGGCTTTAAAACTGGGGGCCCAAGTCAGCAATTACGACACCCGTGGCATCTCTGCAAAGAAAAACCCGCCATCAGTATTTGATAAAGATAGAGATGGGTATTATAACTTTAGTAGTTCAGCATATGCAGACCTGGAGCTCGCGCCTGGTCATTCTGTGGGCATACATTATCTGGAAAGCAAAGGTCACAACCAATACGATAATGCTTATGCAGGTGGCAACTATCTGGAACGTCATCAGCAAGGCTATGGCATTGCGTTAAAAAACACACTGACTGAACATTGGAACAGCAAACTGGAATATAACGTTGGCTTTGACCGATCCTTCAGCATTAGCAGTGCTTCACTTAATAGCAATATTGAAACCGAGCAACGCCAGCTCTCCTGGCAGCACGACTACCGCTTGACACACGGTATGGTGACGTTCGCTTACGACAGGCTGGAGCAGGATGTCGTGACTCAGTCAAATGGCAGGGACACTCTGAATAGAGGTCGTAACAATGATGCATTTGTTCTCGGTTATGTAGGTAATTTGGATGCGCACAGCACTCAATTGTCACTTCGTGAAGATCATAACAGTCAATTTGGCAACTTCACTACTGGTGGTATGGGTTATGGTTATGCATTATCGCCAGAGTGGCGATTGACTGCGCAATATGGCTCGTCTTTCAGGGCACCGACATTTAACCAACTTTATGCCATCAGATTTGGCGACTCAACTTTACCATCAGAAAAAGCCGACAATCTCGAAGCCAGTGTCCGTTATCAGGGCCAGACATTCCAAGCCAAGTTGACAGCATTCGATAACCATATTCGCAATTTCATCCAAACCGTCACTTCAGGCTGCCCCGCTGGCTTTACGAGTGGCTGTGCAGTCAATGTCGGCAAGATTGAAATACAGGGTATGACTTTAGAAGGCAGCATGCCGATTGGCGATCAATGGTTAATCACCGCCAACGCCACCATACAGTCTCCGCGAATTGATGCCACTGACAATTTGTTGGCAAGACGTGCTCAACGTTATGGAAATGTAGTTTTGCAGTATAAAAATGGTGCTTGGGACTGGTCCAGCGAACTCACGGCTTCGTCTGAACGCTATAACGACACAGCAAATAACGTACCGATGAGTGGGTATGCCTTACTTAATTCAACCTTAGCCTATCAAATCAATACAAACTGGCGACTCCAAGCGAGAGCCAATAACATACTGGATAAAAACTATGTGCTGGCTATTGCACCTGCAAACATTGCTTACAACACCATGGGCACTAATATCTTTGTGAGCCTGAACTACGACATGAAGTAACTGGCAAAGTGGATTTTGCCCAAGGCCTAATCGAATTGGGCTAAAATTCACCCCTTGTGATTAATCTTAAATTTTGGAGTCGTTGGCATGCCACGTAAAATTTCAACCCAATCTCTGGCAATTGCGCTTGCTATTGCACTGATGGTCATCGTCACACGCGGCCATCATTTTGCTTCTATCGATTTTTTGCCTAGTGCGTCTTACGCAGCGTTCTTTATTGCCGGCTATTACTTGCGCTCGACAATCATGTTTGTTGCCCTGCTAGCTTTGTGCGCTGGCCTGGATATGGCAGCAGTGACCTGGGGTGGCGTGAGCAACTTCTGTGTGACGCCTGCCTATGGCTTTTTGTTACCAGCTTATGGCACCATGTGGCTGGCTGGCCGCTGGACCGCAGAAAATACCACATGGGCATTCAGCAGTCTCTTTAAATTGACGGGTATCGTCGTGGTTGCATCGGCGATTGCCGAGTTGTTTTCAAGCGGTGGTTTCTACTTCTTTGGTGGCCGTTATCCTGACCCAACCTTGGCTGAATTTGTGCCACGCTTGGTGAAATACTTCCCAAAACAGCTCGAAGCGATTGCATTCTGGGTGGTTGTGGCATTGATTGCACATGTGGTGTTTGGCCTGGCCAAGCGTTCCGTGCGCGAAAACGCTTAAGCTATACACTGCATCATGGAAACCAATGACCGCGACAGCCGCCACAAGGCGCGCATGATCCGTAAAAAAGCGGTCATTGATGAAAAAATCGAGCAGGCCAATCAAGAAAAAGGCCTGCTACTCATCCTCACCGGCAACGGCAAAGGCAAAAGTTCTTCTGCCTTTGGCATGGTTGCGCGTTCCCTGGGCCACGGCATGCGTGTCGGCGTAGCCCAATTCATCAAAGGCCGCTCAGATACCGGCGAAGAAGCTTTTTTCCGCCAGCACCCTGCTGTCACCTGGCATGTGCTCGGCGAAGGCTTTACCTGGAACACCCAAGACCGCCAGCGCGATACCGAAACCGCCATGCGTGGCTGGCAGATTGTGGCCGGGATGCTGCAAGACCCAGCCATTCAGCTGGTGGTGCTGGATGAGCTCACCTACACCTTCAAATATGGTTACCTGGACGAGCAAATGGTCCTCCACGCCATTGCCAACCGTCCGCCCATGCAGCACGTGGTGATCACTGGCCGCGGCGCTTCTGAAGCCTTGAGAAATGCAGCCGACACTGTGTCTGAACTCATGGACGTGAAACATGCCTGGCGCGCAGGCATTAAAGCCCAGGCTGGGATAGACCTGTAATGCAAGCGACCGTAGCATCCTGCCATGCCATGCTAATGGCAGCGCCGGCATCGGGGCAGGGTAAAACCATGACCACCGCGGCCTTGGCGCGGGCCTATAAAAACCGTGGCCTGCGCGTGCAAGCCTTTAAATGCGGGCCTGACTTTATCGACGGCATGATTCTGCAAGTGGCGACTGGCAAGCCCGTTTACAACCTCGACCTGGGCATGTGTGGTGAAGCCGATGCACAACGGCTGCTACACAAGGCCGCCAAGGAAAACGATGTAATTCTGCTCGAAGGCGTCATGGGGCTCTACGATGGCACCCCTTCTTGTGCCGATATTGCTGAGCGCTTCAGCATTCCGGTCGGTTTGGTGATCAATGCAAAATCCATGGCGCAAACCTTTGCAGCGATAGCTTATGGTTTGTATGCGTTCAGGCCAGCTTTAAAAAAAGCAGGCGTCATCGCCAACCAGGTCGGCAGTGAGGGTCATGCCAAGATGATACAAGCGGCCTTGCCAGCGGATATTCCGTGGCTAGGCGCGATGACACATGATACGCAACTGAGCCTGCCAGAGCGTCACCTCGGTTTGCATCTTGCACAGGAAATTGCCGATATTGATCAGCGCATTGAAGCGGCGGCTCAACTGCTCGGACTAGAGATTCCGTTGCCACCCATCGTACAATTTGCAGCGCCAGCACAACAAGTCATTGAACCATTACTACAAGGCAAAACCATTGCTGTAGCGAAAGATACCGCCTTCTGCTTTACTTATCAGGCCAACCTCGATCTGCTGCAAACCCTGGGTGCAACCATTCAGCTCTTTTCACCCCTGCATGATGCGCACTTGCCCGAGGCAGATGCTTACTGGCTGCCGGGCGGTTACCCGGAATTGCATCTGGAGCAACTGCAACACAACACCGCCATGCGTGAAGGTTTGCATGCTGCCGTTCAGGCGAATAAACCACTCCTGGCCGAGTGTGGCGGCATGCTCTCATTGGCTGAAACGCTGAATGGCCGCCCTGTGTTTGGCCTATTGCCGGGTAGCGCTGAGATTCAACCAAAACTACAAGGCTTGGGCACACAGCATGCCACGTTTACAACGAACGCTGAAACAGCAAGCATAGGCGCGCATACCTTTCACTACGGCCGCTTTGAAACTCACTTGCCGGTGATCGCACAAGGCAGAGGCAAATATGGCGCCGGTGAACCGGTCTACCAACAAGGTAGCATCACCGCCAGCTTTTTGCACTTTTACTTCCCGTCTAACCCAGCCTTGGCCGCACAGTTTTTCCTGCCATGAGTTTTGCTTATTCTGAGGCCGATAAAGCGGCGATTTACAAAGTGATTGCTGAGCGGCGCGATATGCGGCACTTTTTGCCGACGCCGATTGCGCCCGAGTTACTGCAAAAATTATTGCAGGCGGCCCATCACGCGCCGAGTGTCGGTCTCATGCAGCCTTGGCGTTTTATCCGCATTAGCGATGCCACTTTGCGTCAGTCCATCCACAAGCTGGTCGATGAAGAGCGCAAATTTACAGCGCAAGCGATTGGTGAATATGACAACACGGCCCGCATGGCCGAGTTTATGCGGCTTAAAGTGGAAGGAATCCTCGATTGCGGCGAAGTGCTGGTCGCCACCTTGTGCGACCAGCGCGAAAAACATATTTTTGGCCGTCGTACATTGCCGGAAATGGATCTTGCTTCGGTCAGCTGCGCAATTCAAAACTTGTGGCTCGCTGCACGTGCAGAAGGCATAGGCATGGGCTGGGTCAGCCTGTTTGACCCACAACAATTGGCGCAGTTATTGAATATGCCAGAAGGCGCCAAACCAGTAGCGATTTTATGCCTGGGTTATGTGAATACATTTTACAAATCACCCATGCTGGTGGAAGAAGGCTGGACCACAGAAAAACCGCTTTCTGAGATGCTGATGGAAAACGGCTGGAAGAATAACGAGGCCCAGCCATGAAACACTGGCCTCAACGGATTGTCTGCCTGACGACAGAAACGGTGGAAGTACTCTACTTGCTGGGGGAGCAGGACCGTATTGTCGGCATTTCTGGCTTCACCACCCGCCCCGCCATTGCCCGCAAAGAAAAACCCAAGATCAGCGCCTTTACCAGTGCCAATATTGAGAAAATCCTGGCACTGCAGCCTGACCTGGTGCTGTGTTTCTCCAACTTGCAAGCTGAGATTGCGGCCTCACTGATCAAAGCCGGTTGCCAGGTACATGTGTTTAACCAGCGCAGCCTGGATGAAACCTTGCAGATGATATTGACCGTCGGCGATCTGGTTGGCGCCAGCGAGAAGGCAGAGCTGCTGGTAGCCACTTACCAGGCACAACTGACAGCTGCGCGGCAGCAAGCGGCCACCTGGACGCACAAACCCAAGGTGTATTTTGAAGAGTGGGATGAGCCCATGATGTGCAGTATCCGCTGGGCGGCGGAGTTGATCACCGCCGCCGGTGGCGAAGATTGCTTCCCCGAACTCAGCCCCTTTCATAGCGCACGTGACCGTACAGTCACCGCAGAACAAGTGCTGGCCAGACAACCGGATATCATCATCGGCTCCTGGTGCGGCAAGAAATTTCAGCCAGAAAAAGTCAAAACACGCGAAGGCTGGTATGCAATGCCTGCGATTCGTGACGAGCATGTTTACGAAATCAAATCTGTTGATATCTTGCAGCCTGGCCCCGCGCTATTTAGCGAAGGCCTGCCGCAACTGCAAGCCATCATGCAACGCTGGCAACAGCAAAGGAGCGACACATGAGCACCCATTTGATTTTAGGCGGCGCCCGCAGTGGCAAAAGTGCCTACGCCGAGCGTCTGGCCTCTGTGCTTGAGATGCCGGTGACTTATATTGCCACCGCGCAGGTCTATGACGATGAGTTCGCCAAACGCGTGGAACATCACAAAACCCGCCGCCCGCCTTACTGGGGCTTGGTAGAAGCGCCATTTAACCTGGGCCAGACCTTGCTGGAAAATGATGCACCCGACACCTGCCTGATTGTGGATTGCCTGACCTTATGGCTTGCGCAATGTATCTGCCCAGATTGTGACAAACCGGAACGGCTGGACTGGCAGGCCGAAAAACAGGCCTTGCTGAATGCCTTGCCGCAATTGCAAGCACAGGTATTCCTGGTCAGCAACGAGGTGGGCATGGGCATTGTGCCGCTAGGCGAAATCAACCGCCAATTTCAGGATGAGCAAGGCCGTTTAAACCAGCATGTAGCTGCGGTTGCCGACCACGTCAGCTTTATTGCGGCAGGCTTGCCACTCAAGCTTAAATAATAAGAAAGCCCTTTATGAAAAAGTTTTTCCTCGTTCTCATCGCGCTGGTCACTGCCCAGGCTGTCGAGGCGCATGTGCCGTTTTTAAAACCCAACCAGTTCAATGTCACTCATCACCGCCTGACCATTGAATCTGCGTTTACCGAGTTCCCATTCCAGGCTGACTTTGCCATGGACTCGCCTAACTTCACCATCACTTCACCACGTGGCGAGACCACAGCCATTAAGCCAATTGCCAAAACGAAAGCGGCGGTTTATCTGGAGCCGGAACTCAAAGAAGAAGGTACCTACCGCATCAGTACAGGGCAACGTGTAGGGCCTGTGTATAAAGCGGTAGAGACGCCAGACAAAAAACTGTATTTTGCGGCCGATATGAAACGCGTGAGCGGCAAGCCAACCACCATGAATTACTACAGCTATGCCGACACCTATATTTTCAAAGGGCAACAAAAATACAAGCCTGTGCCTTTGAATAAAGGCCTGGAGATCATCCCGCTGATTTCGCCAAATGGTGTGATATTAGGGGGTGAACTGCGTTTGCAAGTATTGGAAGAGGGCAAACCGGTGCCGAATGCCCGCATTATCGTGGTCACCGATAACGAGCACTTTAGCAAGCGCCGCATTGAAGACTTGTATGATGTCGAAAACGTCAGGGCGTCGAATATCCATGCCAATGCGCAAGGTGAATTTGTGTTTCATCCGCAAAAAGCCGGGTTGAACTTCCTGTTTGTGACGGTACATCACCAGCTCAACGAACAATTGTGGGAAAGCCAGAATGCGTCACTGACGCTGGAAGTGAATTTGCCCCCAGAAAATACCAACAAGCCTTAAAATGACCGCTTTAAAAGATTGATGAGATAACACATGGCAACGACGACTTTTCAACTGAGAGGCGAATACATCGCGCTGTGTGACTTGCTCAAACTGGAAGGCGTGGCCGACAGCGGTGGTCAGGGCAAGTCCATGGTGGCCGAAGGACTGATCAAGGTGGATGGCGTCATCGAGCGCAGGAAAACCGCCAAAATCCGCGCTGGGCAGGTGGTACAGGCATTTGAGCAGACCATCAAGGTCGTTGCTGGTTAAGCTGGCACAAAGTCTTTGGGCAAGTAAGCAGCAAGCGCTGACCAGTTGAAGTGCTGCTGCACGCTGTCTGCCAGTTTCTCCAGACTTTCTTCACGCAATTGCGTGTAGTCGTAATCCACCTGTGTAGTTAACCCCGCCCATTGCAACCATGCAGCGCACGCTTGTGGATGGTCAAACAGACCATGTACGTAACTACCAGCCACCTGGCCATCTTCTGAACGCGCGCCTTCCGCAAGACCGTCTATCAGGTGTACCGGACGCTCCAATGCTGTACCTGTACTGACCCCCATATGAATCTCATAGCCTTGCAATTCTGCCTCGGCAAAAGCCAGTTTTCCGCAAACTTGTTTGAGCTGTTTATGAGGTTCCAAGGTCGTTTCCATTGGCAGCCAACCCAGGCCTGCGCTACTACCAGCTTCACCTTCTATCGCCAGCGGGTCATGTAATTGCTCGCCCAACATCTGAAAGCCGCCGCAGATACCCAGTAGTTTGCCGCCATAACGTAAATGGCGCGCAATCGGGGCCTCCCAGCCATGCGCGCGTAAAGCTGCCAAATCACCGCGGACATTCTTGCTACCGGGCAAAATGATTAAATCTGCCGCTGGCACGGGTTCGTTCAAACGCACAAACTTAAGGTCAACTTGCGGGTGCAAACGCAGCGCATCAAAGTCGGTATGGTTGGCGATATGCGGTAATACAGGCACCACCACGGTGAGTTGAGCATCTGCTTTTTTTAACTGGCTTTTGGCAACCGCGTCCTCTGCTTCCAGGTGCAAATCGTGCAGATAAGGCAGCACGCCAATCACAGGTTTGCCGGTGTGTGCTTCCAGCCAATCCAGCCCCGGTTGCAGCAAGGCAATATCGCCACGGAATTTGTTAATCACAAAGCCGACCACCCTGGCCTGCTCGCTTTCAGATAACAAGGCCAATGTGCCAACCAGATGCGCAAACACACCGCCCTTATCAATATCCGCCACCAAAATTACTGGGCAATCTACCGCTTCGGCAAAGCCCATATTGGCAATATCGTTGGCGCGCAAATTGATTTCGGCCGGGCTGCCTGCACCTTCAACCACCACACAATCAT
Organism: Methylophilus sp. 3sh_L; assembly: GCF_046766015.1. Taxonomy (NCBI): domain Bacteria; kingdom Pseudomonadati; phylum Pseudomonadota; class Betaproteobacteria; order Nitrosomonadales; family Methylophilaceae; genus Methylophilus; species Methylophilus sp. 3sh_L. The sequence goes on along the minus strand of NZ_JBKOUF010000001.1, from coordinate 96,120 downwards.
ACTGTTGTTGCAGCCGCTGATAGGATTGCAGCACCGCCTGCATGGCGGTTTTTTTATAGTCGTGGTAAGTACTTGCTTCCTGGTTACCCACCACCTGCCCGTGAATAATCACCTGGCAACCGGTATCCGAATTAGGTTTGAGCAGTACCGGATTCATATCGGTATGTGGTGCCAAACCGCAGGCCATGGCCTGCACCGCTTGCGCACGGCCGATCTCGCCGCCATCCTCAGTCACCGCTGCATTCAAGGCCATGTTTTGCGGCTTGAATGGCACGACGGCGACCCCGCTGCGGTACAATACGCGGCACAATCCGGCCACCAGCGTACTTTTACCGGCATCCGACGTGGTGCCCTGAACCATTAATGTTTTCACTGCCAGTTTATCCATCGTTCGATTATCTCACACTCGCCGGGCTTGCCTGTGGCGCAGTGCTGCTGGATGCCTGGCTGGGTGAGCCCCGTCGCTGGCATCCACTGGTCGGCTTTGGCCACTTGGTTTCGCAGCTTGAACTGCGTTTGAATCCTTCAACCAGACAGCCATTACGCAGCCAATCTCTATGGGGGCTTGTGAGTGTCCTGCTGCTGGTCCTGCCCATCCTTTTTATCATCGTGTTGCTCATGCAGTTATCCCTCTGGCTGGCACTCGCCCTGCATGTATATTGCCTGTACTTTGCCATCGGTCACCGCAGCTTGCGCCAGCATGGCCTGGCGGTCTATGAGGCGCTGCAAGCGAACCAGTTTCAACAAGCACAACGCGCTACTTCTTACATGGTCAGCCGCGATGTGGAGGCGATAGAACCGGTCAGCGCCACGATAGAATCCGTGCTGGAAAACGGAAATGACAGTGTGTTTGGAGCCCTCTTCTGGTTTTTTGTCGCTGGTGGCCCCGGCGCACTGGCTTACCGTTTGGTGAATACGTTGGATGCCATGTGGGGCTATAAAACACCGCGTTACTTTTATTTTGGCTGGGCAGCAGCGCGGCTGGATGATGTACTCAATTATGTGCCAGCCCGCCTGACAGCCTTGACCTACGCTTTGCTCGGCCAAACCACACTGGCCTGGCAATCCTGGCGAACACAAGCGCCATTGTGGGACAGCCCCAACGCCGGGCCGGTCATGTCTGCGGGTGCAGGCGCACTCAATGTGCAGTTGGGTGGGCGCGCACGCTATCACGGCGAATGGCATGACCGCCCGCGCCTAGGCACGCACACGCCTCCCATTGCCGGGGATATTCCGCGGGCTTTGCAACTGGTCCGTAACGGCATGCTGAGCTGGCTGATGGTCGCGGTGTTGATTGGGACATTGGCCTATGCTTGAAAAGGGCGCAATGCTGGAGCACGGCGGCAACCTGCAACAGGCTGCACAACAATATGGCCGGCCACTGACCGAATGGCTGGATCTGTCTACCGGCATCAATCCGCAACACTACCCGATTGCCGACTTACCCGCCGCCTTATTTCACCGGCTACCCGCTGTAGCAGACAGCTTGCATGCCATGGCGCAAGCCTATTATGGCGCAAGCCATGTGCTCGCCTGTGCAGGTTCACAAGCGGCCTTGCAAGTATTGCCGCGCTTACGCGCGCCCTGCCGGGTCGCCATGCCGCGTACCATGTATCAGGAACATGCCCATGCCTGGCAACAAGCCGGGCATAGCGTACAATTTTTTGAGCGACTGCCTGACGATGCCCTGTTGCAACAATGCGAGGTATTACTGGTCTGCAACCCAAACAACCCTACCGGCCAAAAATACGCTACTGAGACCCTGCTCGCCTGGCATGCTGAATTAGCGCAACGGGGTGGTTGGCTGGTGGTGGATGAAGCGTTTATGGACAGCACGCCACAACACAGCCTCGCCAGCCATAGCGGGCTGACGGGCTTATGGGTGTTACGTTCACTGGGCAAGTTTTTTGGCTTGGCAGGCCTGAGGGTCGGTTTTTTATTGGGTGACCCTACAGCCCTACGGCATATCGCCGCCCTGTTGGGTCCTTGGACCCTGACCGGGCCAAGTCAATATCTGGCCGAACTGGCATTAGCTGACCGTTCATGGCAACAAGCGACCCGCATGCAATTAGCAGTGCAATCAGCCAAATTGGCGCAGTTGCTGACACAACATGGCCTCACGCCATCCGGCGGCACAGACTTGTTTCAATACCTGCAGCATCCTGCGGCGCAGCAATTACATCAGGCTTTAGCCATCCATGGCATTTGGACACGTTACTTTGCCGATCCCCAAGCATTGCGGTTTGGCTTGCCTGCGGAGGCGGACTGGCCCCGGTTGACGCAAGCACTGGGTTCAATGGCTGTTTAAACCACTCACCGCCTGCATCAAGACAGCAAGCTCTCTGGCATGTGCCTCTTTACTTGCCTGTAAGCCCTGCCACACGCCAAGCTGATTCTCTAGCGACTGGTTCTGACTCACCTTCCATTTACCGGTGAGTTCGGTGATTTTGATCTCAATGCCGACTACGGCTTGCAGCATGCGGTCGATAAAGTCGGCAGGGGCATCCTCAAGCTGCCAGGTGTGTTCAAACTCCGATTCCTGCTGTGCCGTCTGCGCACGCAGCTGTGTACGCAACCAGTTTTCGTCCTCAACAAACCTTAACTGGCCTTGAACATGGACCACCACATAATTCCAGGTTGGCACCACACGGCCACTCTGGGCTTTGCTGTGATACCACGACGGGGTCACGTAGGCATGCGGACCATGAAAAATCGCCATCACCGGTTGCGGAGAAGGTTGGCTTTGCAAGGCTACCCAAAGCGGATTCGCCCTTGCCATATGCCCACATAAACCGCCCTCCTGTAGGGATAATGGCAGGTGATTCACCTCTAGCCCTGTGGGTAAGGTCGCAATCAGCGTTGCAAAGGGATAACGGCGGATGATATCCAACCCTGCCTGATCATCCGGTGCTGTAAACTGTTTGGGTAGATACATCTCACTTCCTGACTTCACTCATGTTTAGACGGTGGCAAAAACAGTAATTGGCCCCTGACCAAGACTGCCACCGGCCCGCTTTCTTGCGGTACTAAGCAGCCGTTGTTGCGTGGCTGGTTTGCCAGGCAAACCGGCTGCTGGTCTGGCATGGCTTTAAGCGGGTGCACTTGCTTGTGTGGCAGCAAACAGCAAACTAACACAAGCATCGCCAACACACTTTTGAGCAACAAAGACATGACACGCCCCAACCATAAGTAAAGGATGATATTAACTGCCAAAACCAGTACACTACATGTACACCTAGGCAATCAATCACAAAACTGTACAGGTCATTCCTCCATGCCAGTCGAGAAATCCACCCCCAAAAAACCGCTGATTATCATCAACCCGCATGACCGGTTACCGTTGGTCGAACAAATCGTCAACGGCCTCCAGCAACAGATTGCGCAGCGTGTGTTACGTACCGGCACGCGCCTGCCGTCTATCCGCGATTTTGCAACGCAGCATGGCATCAGCCGCTTTACCGTGGTTGATGCCTATGACAGGTTGGTTGCCCTGGGTTACCTGCTGTCTCGGCGCGGCTCAGGGTTTTATGTGGCGCCCATCAATCAACTGCCAGAAGTCGCAACAGAAACGACTTACCTGGATAGGGCGGATGATGTGTTATGGCTGCTGCACAATACCTTCAGGGAGGTCCCAGAGGCGGTCCGGCCAGGCTGCGGCTGGTTACCCAAGGACTGGCTGGATCAAAAAGCCGTACAAAAAAGCCTCAATGAATTATCTAGAAAGTCTGGCGGATTTTTAACTAGTTATGGCGATGTCAGCGGCTACTTGCCGCTCAGGCAATTATTGACGCAGAAGATTCTGGTGGATATTGGTATCCATGCCGACCCCTCGCAATTGCTGGTCGTCAATGGTGCCTCGCACGGCTTGGACCTGATTGCCAGGTTACTGATCAAGGCGGGCGATGTGGTACTGGTAGATGACCCTGGTTACTACACCCTGTTTGGCCTGCTCAAGTCTATGGGTGCGCAGATTATTGGCGTGCCACGAGGCCTGAATGGTCCCGATATCGCACAGCTTGAGCAATTGTTGCACATCCATCAACCCAAACTGTTTTTTACCAATACGGTGCTGCATAATCCTACCGGCACCAGTACCAGCCTCGCTGTGGCGCACCAGCTGTTACAGTTGGCAGAGAAATATGGTTTTTACCTGGTAGAGGACGATATTTACGGCGATTTTCACCCGCATACAGCCGTCCGACTCGCTGCCCTGGATCAACTTAACCGTGTCATTTATGTGAGTAGCTACTCCAAAACCATTTCTGCCAGCCTGCGGGTCGGCTTTATTGCCTGCCAGGCCGAACTGGCGCAAAGGTTACTCGACCTCAAACTGCTCACCGGGCTGACCAGCTCTGAAATCAATCAGCGCGTGATTTACCAGATTCTGGTCGAGGGCCGTTACCGCAAACATATGGAAAAAGTACGCAACCGGCTGGCCGTCAAAAGCGCACAAGTGATTGAGACACTGGAGCGGGCGGGGTTGACGATTTATACCGAACCTGCGGGTGGTATGTTTGTCTGGGCTAGCCTGGGCGAAGGCAAACAAGCGGCGGAAATGGCGAGTCTGGCCGCCAGGCAGAATGTCATGCTGGCGCCAGGCAATTTGTTCAGGCCCTATCAGGAGCCGTCTTCATGGCTGCGATTTAATGTCGCGCATTGTGAGCAGGATAAAGTATTTGCCTTACTCAAAACAGTGCTGGCGAAGCATTAGCGGTTAACGAAGGTGACTTTGGGAATGGTCCCCGACAAATCGAGGCGGGTCAGGCTGGCATAATCCACATGAAAGCGGAATAGGCCTTTGAGTTGCATATTGAGCGCATGCGCAATCAGGGCGCGGATCATGCCGCCGTGCGTGACCACCAGCACATGCTGGCCGGCATGGCGAGCGCTCACTTCTTCTAAAAACTCGACGCCACGTTGTTGCAGCGCTGCAAAAGTCTCACCGTTTGGCGGGGAAAGTTCGGCATAGTTTTGCGCCCATACATCAAATAACTCACGTGGAATATCATTCCACGACTGCATTTCCCAGTCGCCAAAATGTAACTCCTTGAGCCGCTCGTCATGGGTGATGCCATCAAAACCAAGTGCGTGCGCGAGTTTGCTGCACCGTTGCAAGGGGCTGGAATAGACCGCATCAATCTGCTCATGCAGGAGTTTTTGTTTCAGCTGTGACAACTCACTGGCAAAGTTGATGGAAACATCAATATCACTCTGGCCATAGCAAATGCCCTCGGCAATTTGCAAGCTGGTGTGCCTGACCAACGTTAATTTCATAGCAGGCGCTCCCAAGCCAGTAAACCCAAATACAAAGCAACCTCGGTGAGCTGTTGCATCGCGCCCAGCGTGTCCCCGGTATAGCCTTGCAAGTGACGCAACACCAGTTGCCGCCACCAATATCCCACTGCAAGCACAGGTAAGCCTGTGATCAAAAGAAAGTGAACAGCCGACAAGGCAGACTGGTTGACTGCCAGCATCAGCGCGAAGCCTAACCAGCAGATGAGTCCAAACACGCTGGCATAGACGATATCCTGCCGGCTGGGCGTGGTTGCGAGCGGCTTAGCTTTACCAGTAGCACGCACGTATCTGGCAGTCGCCATCATATAGACGGCAGCCAGGCGGCTTAAGGCATGCCCGGCAATCAGGGCAAACGGCAAAATCGCCGGGGCGAGCACAGACAAGGCCTCAAATTTAAATAGCAAAATACCCACCAGGGCAATCGCGCCATAACTGCCTAGACGGGAATCTTGCATGATCTCAAGCTGGCGTTCACGGCTCATCCCACCGCCTAAACCATCCGCGCTGTCGGCCAGGCCATCTTCATGAAACGCCCCGGTACATAAGATGGTGGCCGCCATGCTGCACAGTACCGCTAGGGCAGGGTTAAACAGCCAACTGGCCAACCACCAGACCACAGCGGCTAACAAGCCGACCAGCAGGCCCACCAACGGAAAATATCTGGCAGCCTGGTTCAGGTCACTTTCTTTAAAATCTGGCAGGGACGGCACCGGAAATCGGGTAAAAAACCCGACTGCCAGCAAGAAATAGCGCCATTGCAACTTCACTGCACTTGCTCGCTGACACCAGCACTCTCAAAGCTGGCCATTTCGGTGAGAAATGCAACCGCTGATTGCAACAAGGGATACGCCAATACGGCCCCAGTGCCTTCACCCAGACGCAGGGATAAATGCAGCAGCGGTTGCGCCTTGAGGTGTGCCAGCATGATGCCATGGCCGCTTTCGTCGGAGCAATGCGCAAACACACAATAATCAATCACTTGCGGATAAAGCTTGGCCGCCACCAGCAGCGCAGAGGTGGCAATAAAGCCATCAATCAGCAAGGTGACGCGCGCCTCGGCAGCGGCGAGCAGTGCACCGACCATCATGGCAACCTCAAAGCCACCAAATACTGTCAAGGCCTGCAACGGATCATCCGCTGACACATGATGCGTTTGCAATGCGGAGGTGAGGACCGCCAGTTTATGCTGCAAGCCTTTATCGCTGACGCCGGTGCCTCGGCCCACACATTGATGCATGGGTAAGCCACACAGCACACTCATCAGGCAGCTGGCACTGGAGGTATTGCCGATGCCCATCTCACCCAGCGCCAGCACATTACAGCCTTGCGAAATGGTATCCCTGGCAATCTGCGCACCCCGGTAAATCGCTTGCCCGCATTGCTCGGGGGTCATGGCTGGCTGATGCAGAAAACTGGCCGTGCCCATGCCGACCTTGGCATCAATCAGTTTGGAATGCGCGGGGAACACGGCGTTAACGCCGCTATCGACCACATGCAGGTCAAAGCCATGCTGGCGGGCAAACACATTGATGGCAGCCCCGCCATTTAAAAAATTGAGGACCATTTGCGCGGTCACGGCTTGCGGATAAGGACTGACACCTTCTGCCACGATGCCATGATCACCAGCGAACACCAGCATGGTGGGTTGCCGCAACTCCGGGTGTACTGTTTGCTGAATCAACCCCAGCTGCAATGCCAAGGTCTCCAGCCGCCCGAGGGCACCTAAAGGTTTGGTCTTCTGGTTAATCTGCTGAACCAGTGCCGCTTGCAAGGCCTGGTCTTCGACGGGAACGATATGGAATGTTTGCATGTGCATATTTTAACGGGCAAAAAGCTTGAGTTGGCAGAATTGTTGCGCATGCCATGTCCACAGGCATGCATGGATAAAAAAGCCCCGCAACTGCGGGGCAAATGACTAAGGAAGCAACACGTGAATTACCCTATTTTGACAGGGACATAAATCTTATTGTCCCCGCGCATGACAAGAAGCGCCACATTCTTGTTTTGTGACAATTTATCCTGCAATTGGCTGACATTTTTAACCTGGTCACCATTGACAGCCAAGATCACATCGCCAGGCTGGATACCCGCATTCGCTGCCGGCCCCTTGCCCACCTCTTCCACCAGCAACCCCTGCTTGAGCTGGGTTTGTGCCAACTCTTGCGAGGTCAGCGGGCGCACACTCACGCCTAACTTAGCCTGTTTGCTATCTAAAGCCACAGGTTCACTCTGCGCAGTTTGCATCTCGTCAATGCGCACATTCAGTTTTTTCAGCTGCTTGTTGCGCCAGACTTCCATGCTGACCGTACTTCCAGGTTTGACGCTACCAACCATGGGTGGCAGGTCGCTTGAGCGGTCTATGGGCTGACCATTAAACTTCAAGATCACATCGCCAGGCTCCAGGCCCGCTTTATCCGCCGGGCCATTTTTCTCGACATTGCTGACCAACGCACCGTTAGGCGCTTGCAAGCCGAATGAGGAGGCGAGATCCTGGTTAATTGCCTGCACCCCGATCCCGAGACGGCCGCGGCTGACTTTGCCAGTTTCCAGCAATTGCTGCTCAATGCCCATCGCCACATCAATCGGGATCGCAAATGACAAGCCCTGGTAGCCACCACTGCGGCTGTAAATTTGCGAGTTAATGCCGATCACTTCGCCATTCAGGTTAAACAGCGGGCCGCCCGAGTTACCTGGGTTAATCGCCACGTCAGTCTGCAAGAAAGGGACATAGCCCTCATCGGGCAAAGCACGTGACTTGGCCGAAATAATGCCTGCGGTGACAGTATTGTCAAACCCGAATGGCGAACCAATGGCGACGACCCAGTCACCTACATTGCTGTTTTTAGTGGTGCCAATACGTACCGTGGGCAAATCTTTGGCATCAATTTTCAATACGGCGACATCCGTCAGCTTATCCACGCCCACGACTTTAGCCTGGAACTCCCGTTTGTCAGACAGTTTGACGGTGACGACATCTGCTTTATCCACCACATGGGCATTGGTCAGAATCACGCCATCAGACTTGACGATAAACCCGGAGCCTAATCCATTCATCGGGGTTTCGGTTTGTGGCATATTGGGTTGAAAACGGCGGAATAACTCAAACATGGGGTCGCTAGGGTCCATGCCAGGAATGCCGGCCGTTTTCACGGTACCGCTGACACTGATATTCACGACTGCAGCCCCTTGCGTAGAGGCAATGCTGGCAAAGTTAGGCAGGGTGATGTAGGCGCTTGGCGCAGTCATGGTTTTAGCTGATACCGGCGCAGTCGCCTGCGCATGGTTCACCAGCGTATATCCTTTCATCCAATAGCCCGCGCCAAACAGTGCAGCCACAGCCAATGGCACCGATACCCAATGGGTTAATTTTGATTGTAAGAACGATTGCATCACAGTTTCCTTTCTTCTGCATCAATCAAGATTTTCTTCTCTTGTAGGAGTATTTAGCCCGTATGAGCCTGAAATCAGAACTGAAGTTTCCGTTTTTTTGTAACCGAATTGTATCGGGAGAAATTCCCGGTTTTGGCCACCGCAAAGCCAATGTGAAAAGGACCAATGCACAGGCTTGGTGGTACACTGCGGTTTTTGCTTTTTTGAGTTGAAAATGGCAGAACTGCCGGACTTTTTAAAGCCTTATTGGCCACGGCGCATGACTGGGTCGTTGCGCGACTACGCGCGCGCGGCGCTGGGGGCTGGCCTGGGGATTTTGCTGACCGGGTGGATCGCCAGCCTGGTCGTGGCAGACTTGCCAGCCGCCAATTGGCATACCGCCGTGTTCCTGATTGCGCCTATGGGCGCTTCGGCGGTCATCCTGTTTTGCCTGCCGTCGAGTCCGCTGGCACAACCCTGGGCGTTACTGGCAGGCAATACGGTGGCCGCCCTCAGCGGCGTGTGCTTTGCCCTATGGCTGCCTGATAGCCCGATTTTGGCTGCGGCACTGGCTATGCTCAGTGCCATCAGCCTGATGTTTGCCCTGCGCTGCCTGCATCCACCCAGTGGCGCGGTGGCGCTGACAGCGGTGTTGGGTGGTGAGGCCATCCGCCAGCTGGGCTTTGGCTTCATCTGGTGGCCGGTGCTGGCAAACAGCCTGTTACTGGTGATCATGGCCTGGGTTTACCACCGTCTCACCGGGTATCGTTACCCGGTGGCCGACCATCCCCCTGCCGCCGCAACACCTACCCATATGCAATACCAGTTTGGCTTCAAGCCAGAGGATTTGCAGCAGGCACTGGGGCAGTACCACGAAGTCCTGGATATTCATCCTTCGCAATTGCAGCGCCTGCTGGAACAAACTGAGTTGATTGCTTACCAACGCAAGCTGGAAGCCATTACCTGCGAACAGATCATGCGGCCCATCGCCACCACGCTAGAGTTTGGCGATGCGCTGGAAATGGCCTGGCAAACCATGCAAACGCAAAACGAGCCTGCAGTGCCGGTGGTGAACAAGGCCAAACTGGTGATCGGGGTATTGAGCCTGTCGGATTTTGTCCGTCATGCCGGAGCCAGCCACTACCGCGAAGTCGGCCCCGCCCTGCAGCGGCTGATCCGCTGGTCACCGACCACGCATAGTGACAAACCGGAAGTGGTTGGCCAAATCATGACGGCACCGGCCATCACCATTCAGGCGCAGATGCACCTGATGCACACCATTCCACTCATGACCAGCCATCACTTGCAGTTGTTACCGGTGGTGGATGCCTCTAACAAACTGGTCGGCATCCTGACGCAAACCGACGTCATCCGCGCGCTTTACCGCTAAGGCTTAGACGCCATCTCCTGAACCCAAAAGTAGGGCCTCAACCCTGGGACCTTAGCACTAGGACTTGCCCGTGTTGCGGCCCGCGGGATTTTCCAGCTTTTGAAACGGCACAATCACCTCACGCGAGGCCAGCACAATCTCACGCAAGAAGCACAGCAGGCCAAGAATTAGTGAGGCCATCGAAATAATAAAAGACACCATTACCAGATGCGGCAAGCGCAAACCAGTCTCCACAGAAATAAACATGCTGGCGATGGAGACGCAAATACACAAAGCCGCGAACGTCGCCAGCCCAATCGCGCGGCGTAGCCATTTGGTCCGTCTGACGATAATCCTCAGTTCATCCTTAAAGCGCTCCCGCTTTTCCTCTGGTGCATCCGTTAAAAACCTGGCGCGGTCTATCGAGCGCCCCAGGCGGCCAATCAGCACCCCCAAAATCGAGCCGATGCCGGTCAGCAAAAAAACCGGGGCGACGGCATCACGGATAGCTTCCGAGACACTATGAATTTCTATCATGGTATTGATCATGTTGTTGAGATTTCAGGACGGGGATTTAAAACAGCATACAACCAAGAGACTGGGACGTGCACCATTTTGAAAATGCACGCACCAAAAAATGGCATTCAGCGCGTTTGTCCTCCAGGCCTATGCCAGTCAGGCATTGCGTGAAGGCGGTTAGCAGGCCAATCTGGGCCAAAATCATCACTTCCAAGTTTTAATATTTAAATAAAAGCATTTTTCTTGCCATTCTTTTGCAATTTACCCAACGTAAACGGGAACCATTCTTGCTGTAAATAGGCGGAATTAATAGCAACTATGGAAGAAAACTAGAAACATATGCACCCGCAACCTTTGACTGAAGAGCTCGCCAGCCATTTTAAAAAGGTCAACGATTTTCGCTCACATATTTACCAGCTCCAAAATGCCTGGGATAGCCTGGCACTGATGGCGCAGCTGTCAGGCACCGGCTCCGAAATGGAAGACACCCGGACTGCTTTTAACAAAATCTCCAATGCAGTGCTGCGCCACCTGTCAGAAGAAACCCTGCACAAAACCGCTGCACAGCTCTCATCCAAAGCCTTTGAAGTGATTAACCTGCTCATCCGTAACCTGTTTGAGCGCACCGCCGATATTGGCTTTTTTGCCACCGACGATGACGTCAGGGAGTATCTTGAAAAACATGCTGGTGGCGAAGTCTCGGCGCAGGACCAGACGCGTCTCAGCCAGCGGTTTCAAGAGTACCAGAAAAAATATACGGTCTATGAGAACATCGCCCTCTTCGACATGGCAGGCACCTTGCTGCATCAACTGGACACGGCGCAAAAGATACTGGGTGACCAGCACGCGATTTTTAACCTGGCAGCACAATCCAGTGCGCCCTACATTGAGCAGTTTTATGAAACAGAAATCCAGGGCAAGCCTTATCAATCGCTGATGTATGCCCATACGGTTTACAGCAGTGACGGTGTGCGCCCGCTCGGCGTGTTGTGCTTATGCTTCAAGTTTGTCAACGAACTGCAAACTATCTTTCAAAACCTGATTAATCCCCAGGACTGGACCGTGGGTATCCTGCTGGATGAACAACGGCATGTGATTGCCTCCAGTGACCCCTATCAGATCCCGATCGGCATCACCCTGTGTGCAGACACCGACAAGGACTGGTTTGTAGCCCGTTTTGCCGGCCGGGAATACCTGTGCGTCACCAAGCAGGCGGAGGACTACCAGGGTTACTCGGGGCCTGGATGGTTGGGGCAAACCATGATCCCGCTGGAATATGCCTTTCACCAGAGCATGCAAGGCATGGTCAGCAATATTGATGCTGAAATCTTGCGCAAGGTGATGCGCAGTCCGCTCATTTTTTCTGAGAGCTTGTTGAATATTCCCAAACAGGCTGCCAATATTCAGAGCAAACTGAATCAGTCCGTGTGGAACGGCAATATCTGGCAGAGTAACTACGTCAATACGCAGCAAAAAAACTTTTCCAAAAGCCTGCTCTCAGAAATCAGTAACACCGGACACAAAACCCAGCAAATTATTGAGAACATGGTGTCTGAGCTTTACCAGACCGTAGTGTCTGTGATGCTGGAAAACTCGAGTTTTTATGCGCAGTTTGCGGTTGAAATCATGGATCGCAACTTGTATGAGCGGGCCAATGATGTCCGTTGGTGGGCGCTTACCCACCAGTTCCGCGAACGCCTGGCTAACCCACAGCCGTCGACAGAAGATAAAAACCAGATCACCAGCATCCTGCGTTATATCAATGGCCTGTATACGGTCTACGACAACCTGATTGTGTTTGACCGTCAAGGCATGGTGATTGCCGTTTCTAATGCCCGCTACAATGATTTGATTGGTAGCCCGCTGACCGAGGAATGGGTAGGCCGTACCCGCAGTTGCAGCTCCAGCCAGGATTACGTGGTGTCGCAATTTGAACCCACCCCTTTGTACAACCATCAAGCCACCTATATCTACGCAGCGCCGATCCGGCATCTGGATGGCAACAGTATTGTCGGAGGCATAGGCATTGTGTTTGATAGCAAACCGCAATTCCAGGCCATGCTGCGGGATGTGATCCCGCGCGATAAAACTGACACACCGGTCAGCGGCAGCTTTACCTTGTTTGTGAACGAACAATTGAAAGTCATCTCAAGCACGCATAAAGACTTTGCCACCGGCGATGATTTTGCCTTGATGCCGGAAATCAGCAAATTGAGCGAAGGGCAGCAACTGTTTGATATTGCCATCTACCAGCAGACCTATTATGCGGTAGGCGTGCATGCGGCATACGGCTACCGTGAGTTCAAAGGCGCACAAGACAACTACCGCAATAAAGTGTTTGCCTTGATCTTTACGCCGCTAGGCAACGGGAACGAAATTAACCAGCGGATTACGGCAGAAGCACAAGTCATCCACAACAAATTCAACCCCAACCTGTTCCTGCAGAATGCGGAAGACAGCCAGGAATACGCCACCTTTTATGTTGGCAACACCTGGCTAGGCATCGAAGCCCGCTTTGTCCGCGAGGCCATTGATGAGGAACACTTACGTACACTGCCAGAATCCACGCCATTTATTGCTGGCATGCATACTTATCAGGATCAGGTGATTCCGGTGATTGACCTGGCACGCATGCTTGGGCATGCACACTATTTTACCGATTACAGGCAGATCGTCGTCATTGAGGATAAAGCCGCAGGCCTTAAGTTTGGGGTGTTTGTGTCTGCATTGGGCGAGATCCCCTACCTCGCGCCCAGCCAGATCCAGCCCATGAATACCTTTTTTAAGGGCATTAGCAACAACCCTGGCGTCGCCATTGCTAACCTGGCCCAGCAGAGCATGCTCACACTGATCAATGCCCAGAGCCTGTGGGAAAAAGTGACACTGAGCCAGCAAAGACAAGCAGAACAGGCGCTGTTCTGATGAATGGCGACATCCACTGGGGCATGATGCAAACGCAAATAATGGACTCTTTACTGACGGCACAACAGCAAAGGCTACTGGATACGCTGCTAGATAATCTGGACGGCATGATTTACCGTTGCCTGTATGACGATCAATGGACCATGATTTATGTCAGCAAAGGCTGCGAGACACTGACCGGCTACCCAGCGCAAGATTTGATCCTGAACAAGGTTAACTCGTATGAGCGGATCACGCATGCGGAAGACCGCGCACAAGCCAGGGCCATCATCCATGATGCTGTCAGCAAAAAGCAGCGGTTTGACCTGGAGTACCGCATCCTCCGTGCTGATGGGTCGGTCAGCTGGGTCTCAGAGCGCGGTAGTGGCGTGTTTGATAATGACGGCAAACCGGTCGCGCTAGAAGGCATCATTCAGGATATTACCGAACGCAAGCGGATTGAACAGGCGCTGTACAGCACCGAACAGAAGTACCGCTCCATGTTTGAGAACTCGACCCTGGGCATGTTCCAGACCACAGAGTCAGGCACCTACCTGAATGCGAACCGGGCATTGGCCAAACTGTATGGCTATACCACCCCAGCCGAATTGATCAGCGACCTCAATAACATCAGTACACAGCTGTATGTGAAGGACAGCCGCCGCCATGACTTTACCGAAGCCATCCGCATGCAGGGGCGTGTGCAAAACTTTGAGTCTGAAGTCTACCGGCTCAATGGTGAAACCATCTGGATCTCGGAGAACGCGCACGCGGTCTATGATGCGCAAGGCAGCATTCTCTATTACGAGGGCACAGTAGAGGACATTACCGACCGTAAAAATTATGAGTTACAAATCCGCCAGCTGGCAGTGACAGACAACCTGACCGGCCTGTTAAACCGCCACGCGTTTAGTGGCAAGCTGGCCAGCCTGATTGCTGAAGCGGACAAGTTTCACTACAAGATTGCCATTGCCTTTATCGACCTAGATCACTTCAAACTGATTAATGACACGCTGGGCCACCGTGCGGGTGACAAACTCTTGGAAAACGTAGCGCAACGCCTGATCCAGAGCACACGGCCCACCGATGCCATTGTGCGGTTTGGCGGCGATGAATTTGTTATGCTCTACCCCGGCCTGCGCTCGGCAGAAGATGCCGAGCCTTTGCTATCGCGCGTGATGGAAACCATTTCGCAACCGATTGCCATTGGCGACTATGTGTTTAACATGACCTGCAGCGTCGGCGTCAGCATTTACCCGGATCATGCCCAAGACATTGATACCTTGCTCAGTTGTGCGGACTCGGCACTGTATAGCGCCAAAAACGCCGGTAAAAACAAGGTGCAAATGTTTAGCGGCACATTGGCGCAGCAGCTCGGTGAACGTAACGAAATTGAATATGGCCTGGGACACGCCTTGCAACGGCAAGAGCTCATGCTGTATTACCAGCCGCAAATCAATATGCAGCACGGCAACATCAGTGCGCTTGAAGCGCTGATCCGCTGGCAACATCCTGAGCGCGGGCTGATCCCGCCAGACCAGTTTATTCCGGTCGCCGAAGAGACCGGGCACATTTTCGCCATTGGTGAATGGGTACTCGAGACCGCCTGTAAAAAAATCAAGTCCATGCAAACGGAATGGGGCTATCTGGTGCCGATTGCGGTCAATGTCTCGCCTATCCAGTTTTTGCGCGGCAACCTGGTGGAAACCGTACAGCGGGTATTGCGCCAGGAGCGCGTGCCACCGCACCTGATTACGCTGGAAGTGACCGAAAATGCGCGCTTTAAAGATGAAGCCATGTTCACCCGCACCTTGGAGCAACTCAAGCGCCTGGGCGTCTGCATTGCCATTGATGATTTTGGCATCGGTTACTCGAATATGGCCTATCTGAAAAATTACCCTATTGATGAACTCAAAATCGACAAGGCCTTTGTGGAAGACCTGGAACAAAGTGTGACCAATGGCAATATTCTACTGGCGCTGATCAACCTGGGTAAAAGCTTGCATAAATCAGTGACAGCTGAAGGTATAGAAACCGAGTACCAGCACCGATTTTTACTGCACAGTGGCTGCGATGTGGGCCAGGGCTATTATTACAGCAAACCTTTGTCGGATGAGGCGCTGGCGCAGTTTATGCGCGAACAGCAACCCAAGTTTAATCACCTGCAGGTGACACGCTAACCGGTCTCCTGCAGGTATTCACCCCTGGCGCTTAAGCAGCGGTGTTCTCAATCTCGGGCAAAGCCTCATGTTTAATCGCGGCCTCAAATGCAGTCAACCGTTTATACACTGAGAGCAGCTCCACAATCGTGGTCCAGGAGTTGACCAGGTATTGAAACGAATTGCTGACCTGTGAAAAGGCAGTGAGGATTTGCTGCAGGATACCGAAGGTAATTTTACCGGCCGCAATGGTGGGGACCAGAATCAGGTAGGCAAAAATATTGTCCGCCTGCAGGTACAAGCTACGCGCCACGTTGAAATACATATAGTGGAAATACAAGCGGAAATAGTTTTTACGCACCTCCAGAAACAGGGATTTCAATGTCTCGGGTTGCGCACGCGCAGAGTTATCTTCCCCATAGACCAGCTCCTTACGATACGCAGCCTCGACGCGCTGGTTTCTGAATTCCAGCCCAGGTAACTTGATACCGACGGCAGCTAGCAAGAAAGTGCCGAACACCGACCAGGCAATCGCCGCCGTGAACAGTGGCGCAGGCACCGCGCCAAACACAGGCAGCTCGCTCACATAAGAAGACAGGCTCCATAAGACCGGTAAAAAAGCGAACAAGGTCATCACAGCCTCAACCATAGAGACCCCCAGGCCCTCCATAATTGTGGCAAAACGCATGGTGTCTTCCTGTACCCGTTGCGAAGCGCCCTCAATCTTGCGCACTTGTGGCCATTGGCTGGTATAAAAGTCATTCATCGCCGTCCGCCAGCGGAAAATATAGTGGCTGACAAAAAAGCGGGTCATGACATAAATAAAAATCGCCACAAATGCAATTTCAGCAAATTGCAGCATCAGCATATACAACTGCGCCGTGGTGACCTTGGAATTCGGGGAAAGCGCCGCTTGTACGGCATCAAAAAAAGGCCGGCGCCAGTTGTTGAGCGCGACGGAGACTTGCACTGAATAATAGGTAGAAAACAGGATCGCGGCAGTCCCCACAATCGACCACCATTGCCAGCGGGTCGGTTTCATTTGAAACCAGGCGAGGGCAAAAATCGCCACACTCACCAGGTAATACAGATAAAACAACTTGAACGGATCGGTGACAAAATGCCCCAAGCCAATCACCGGCTCGGTCTCGACCATGGACAAACCCAGTGCGGTACCAATTGCAGCTGAATACTCGAACCATACCCCACAACAGACCACTGCCCACAAGATGACAGACGGCCAGAACCAGCGGGAATCGGGAAAAAAGGATTTGAACATAGGCGATTGGTATTCTTATTAACAAGTGTTCAGTGTATTGGCTCTTGCCTTGGCCTGCAACAAGGTCATGCAATCACAACCATTAAACCCTGCAGTTGAAAAACGGCCGGCAACAAAAAAGCCCCCATGTGGGAGCTTGAGTATTTTTAGCGGGAAAATGTTCAAAAATCTTTGACACCACCCGCGTTTAAAGTGGTCGCGTTAACTGTAATTACCCCTGAAGCAGCAACCTAAAGGGGAGTTGCTATGATAGCTGGCGCGTTGAATCATGGTTTTAGCCTTGGGTGAAGTCCGGTGGCTGACCAGGCGGTGCTTTACCGGCGCTTTTTTTGCAGGCTCTACCTGCGCTGGCGTCGTTTGAATTGGCGAGGCTTGAATTGGCGCAGTTTGGGGCGCGTCAACCATGGCCTCATCAGCCTCGGCCAATTGTATGTTCGGCTCGGGTTGAGGCTTGTCACCTTCGCCTGCGTTCACGGCTTTAAGAAAATAACGGTTATCGGCAGGCGCTTCATGTTCGAAGGTAATCATCATCAAGGCCAGCATATTAAGGAAAATCAGTTTGGGAAGCATGTACGATTTGTGGGAATGCATTTTATGCTCAATATTTGAAGGTTGAGTCAGGCATCATCTTAAATGGTAAGCGCCTGACTGAGGCGTAGGCCACCGCTGATTTGCCTGTCAGAAAATACTTACTTCCCCCTGGCTGAAAACGTTTTTGATTCTGGCAGGTCTTATAGCTTAAGAATTTCTAACTTAAACATCCGCCAGGCCTTAAAAAGAATAGAGGGGTTATGAAGCCAATTTTGCTTGTCAGTCTGCTGTTGTTGGCCAATGTTTTAAATGCGCAGCCCAGTATTGTGGATACGCTGGAACTCGGGCACTCAATTGTCATGGTGACGACCGACTTGCCCGATGGCTCGAATGGCAGGGGCTCAGGCGTGGTGGTGAGCCCCGAATATGTGGCGACCAACTGCCACGTGATTGCAAATAGCAAAGGCGTCAACATTGCCAAATTCAGGGATGGTTATCAACCAATTGGCTTGAAAGCGAACTGGAAACGCGATGTGTGCCTGCTCAAGTTTGATCCTTTGCCGTTTAAACCTATCCCCATGCGGGATAGCAAAAGCCTGCAATACGAAGAAGAAGTGTTCAGCATGAGTTTTCCGGCGGGGGCCCCGGTCCCGCAGTTGTCGTATGGCGCGATCAAAGGGATTTACCCGTTTGATGGCAGCCTGATTGTTCGCTCCAGTGCGTCTTTTTATATGGGATCCAGTGGTGGCGCCTTGTTTGACCAACATTACAACCTGATCGGCCTGACCACCTTTAAAAGCCCTGGCCAGCAAGCGTTTTATTACAGCTTGCCGGTAGAGTGGATCAAGGAATTGATGGCAGCCCCCGAGACGCTCTCGCTTAAAACCAATGATGTCCCTTTCTGGGCATTGCCACTGGAGCAACGGCCCTACTTCATGCAAGTAGTGATCCCTTACCAGAATGCAGATTGGCGTGACTTGAAAACCATCGCCGGGCAATGGACAGGCAAAGAACCTGCTTCTGCAGATGCCTGGTATTTTTTAGGCCTGGCGGAAGAAGGCTTGCAGCACTATGTGCAGGCAGAGCAGGACCTGAAAAAAGCCTATGACCTCAACCAGCACGACTTTGATACCATGATTGCGCTCTCCAGGGTGGCGTTTATACAAAAGGATGTGGCAACGCTAGAATCTATCCAGCCTGCGATTCAGGCGCTAGATCCGGCGGAAGGCAAAAAAGTCTCGCAACAAATCCTGACCCTGAAGCAGGCCAATCCTTAAACTGGCCTGAGCTAATGGGGGCTGGCATTAAAACTGCAACACCAGCATGATGCCCAAACACAACACGACGATGGTGGTCACTTGGCTGCGGAGCCGATAAAACCAGCGTTCAATAATACCCTCCGCCACCAGTTTGCGGTCTATCAGCCATAAAGCGATAAAGGCCGCAATCTGCACCAGGTATTGCGTGACCGGCACCACAAAAAACAGGGTGGCCCAGGCAACCAACGCCAGTAAGTTACTGCTCACCAGCAGGTTCAGGCGGGTATATTGCGCGTTGCCCAGAAACAAGCCCCAATGGATCCCGCCCAAAAACGAGATAATCACGGCCCCATACGTCAAGGCGAGATAACCAGTGTGGTAGTGCGCCATTCCCTGCAGTTGCGCGACGACAGCCCCCGCAAACGGCAACGCCCCCATAAAAGTCAATGTTTTGGCCAATTGAATATGTGTTGATCGCATCTTGCTTTCTCCTCTTTGCAGCGGTGTGACCATACACATCGCTTTTGGTTTGTGCCTAGGCCCTAAAAGTCTATGGTGCCCTCCGGGAACTAAAAGGCGCGTACACTGCTCATGTCATCAGCATAAAACAATAACGGATACACACCATGACTTTTCATCCCCTCCTGCCAGTGGCTGGGTTTTGCCTCGCCCTGAGTTTGCTTAGTAGCTCAAGCTATGCCGAATCGCGTATAGACCGCCAGACTGAAACGGCGGTGCCGAGGGCACAAAACCTGTATGGCATCGGCGTTGGCGTGCTGCCAAAAACCTCTGGCTCTGACGAATACCGCGCGCTGGTACTGCCGATTATTAATGCGAATTATGGCGACCGCTTTTTTATTAATGCCCTGCAAGCTGGGGTCTGGTTAGTGGACAGCGAAGATCAGCGCCTGCGGTTTGGCCTGTCAGCAGAGGCTAAATTTGGCTGGGATGCCAGCAAGGGCGACCGCACGCGCGGCATGGATGACCGCGATTTCTCGGTATTTGTCGGGCCCTTGTTACGCTGGCAAACCAACTACGGCACATTCAATGCGCAATGGACCACGGATGCGAGTGGCAACAGCAATGGTCAGCAGGTTCAGGTGCAATACATCAAGAGCCTGTTACGCTCGCCAAACTTGCGTCTCAACGGCTTGGTGGGCGCCACCTGGAATAGCCAGAAATTTAACAACTATTACTTCGGTGTGCGGACGAACGAAGTCAGCGTAAGCCGGCCATTTTACCGGGCAGGGTCTGGCGTTGAATGGCAGGCTGGCATCAATGGCATGATGCCGGTCATGAGCAATCATTCCTTGCTGTTTGGCGCGTTTATTACCCGGCTCAGTGATGAGCAGTACGACAGCCCAATCACAGAAACACGGATTCAGCCGCTGGCCTATGTCGGCTACAGCATCCCGTTTTGATGCCGGACTGGGCGGCGGCGTGCTTTATGGACGGCCATAGGCATTAAAAAAGGTCCAGATCACTTCGTTGGCATCAATCGCAGTGGAGCCCGCTTCGCCACCACGCGGTTTGCTGCCGCCCGGCCAGGAGTGGCCACCACTTTCGGTCACACAGAGCTGCACCGGCGCCAAGCCGCCACGGTGAATCTCACAGGTGGCACCACTGACCTCCAGGATGCGCTCGGCCTGTGGGTTGGCCTGGTTTAATTGCACCCACTTCTGGATGGTTGCCGGCACCGAATTAAAACTGACGTCCGTCATGGATTTTTCGCCCTGCCCGCCATTGAATGGCACATGATCATCGTCCTTGGCGTGAATATGCAAAATCGCCACCGGTTTGCTGGGACGGCATTGCCGGGTATTGTCTGTCCCGGCGACAGAAGCGATCGCACTGATCGTGTCAGATAACTCGCAAGCCAAACGATAGCTCATCATGCCGCCATTGGACATGCCATCAACAAAAATGCGCTTGGCATCAATGGTTGCCTTTTGCTGCATGGCTTGAATGATGGCCCGGATCGTACCCACATCATCACTTTGCTTTTTGAGCGCTGCACCACAGCAATTACCGGCGTTCCAGGTAGCAAACTTGCCGCCTGGCAGGCGGCTGTAGCCATTGGGAAAGACCACGATATAGCCATATTTTTCGGCCGCGGAAATCTGGTGATAAAAACGCTCGGTCGCCTGCACCTGCATATTGCCCATGCCGCCATGCAGCACCAATACCATCGGCAAGGCCTGGCCAGACTGAGCCTGTTTGGGAACATGCACCAGATACTCACGTGATTCTCCGGCCACGTTGACCTCGAAAGCATGGTCACCTGGCGCCAGGTTTGCCAGGCATAAAACAGGGAAACAGGTTACACTGCACAGCAAATAAAGACTCAATCGTTTTAACCAGGACATAGGCACTCCGTTAACAGGCAAGGTTGGGAAAGTGAACGCTTAAGTGTATGCTTTTGTTGACGCCTCTGTTGCAGTGCATGCACTTGGATTGCATAGGCCCTGGAGTAAGCAAGGTCTTTATTGTGCACTTAACCGCTCTTTTTTGGCTCTTTCACCGCCCCCATGCATACACCCTCTTCACCTGATCATCACCCTGTAGGCCTGTTGCTGGCAGCTGGATTCTCACGCCGGTTTGGCACACAAAACAAGCTGTTACAGTCACTCGCGAATGGGGAGCGCATGGCTGTTGCCGCGGCGCGTCACCTGATTACCGCCTTACCGCAAACGGTGGCAGTGGTGCGTGCCGGTGAACCTGAGTTAGTGGCTGAACTGGAAAGCTTGGGGCTGAGCGTGGCGGTGTGCAGCGACCAGCAGCAAGTGATGGCCGACAGCCTCAAACTGGGCTTGCACGCGGCCTTAACAGCGTTTCCGCAGCTCACTGGTGTGGTCATTGCCCTGGCAGATATGCCGCATATCCAGCCGCAGACCATCCAGCAAGTTGCCAATGCGCTGGCACATCATCGGCTGGCGCAACCGGTAATGGCGGGCAAGCCTGGTCATCCGGTGGGGTTTAGCCGGGCATTGGTCCCCGCCTTACAGCGGTTGGAAGGCGACCAGGGCGCGCGTATGGTATTGCGGGAAAATCAGGCCAGCTTATGGCAGGTGGATTGCGAGGATGCCGGGATTTTCAAGGATATCGATACGCCCGCAGATTTGGCGTGATCAGGCAAGCGCCAAGCGGTGCCTATGGGAGACCAGGCCGGCTTGCTGCATGCGTGCGCGCTCCTGAATCAGCTCAGCCAGGATAGACACGGCAATTTCTGCCGGCGTGCGGCTACCAATCCGTAAGCCAACCGGGCCATGCAGGCGGTTCACTTCCTGCTCAGTGAGGTCAAAACTGCGCAAACGCTGTTTGCGCTTTTCCTGATTTTTCATCGAGCCCAGCGCGCCGATGTAAAACGCGTCTGATTTCAATGCTTCGAGCAATGCCATATCGTCAAGCTTGGGATCATGGGTGACGGCAACGATCGCAGTATGGGTGTCCGGCGCCATTTCCAGCACCACATCATCCGGCATGCCTGGCAACCAGTCAGCGCCTTCCACATGCCATTCGGCACGCATCTCTTCCCGTGGATCGCAGAGCATGACATGAAAATCCAGCGCCTGCGCCATGGCCGCCAGCACCGACCCCAACTGGTTGGCGCCAATGATCAGCAAGCGCCATTGCGGGCCAAAATAACTGTGAAACCAGTCACTTTCCAGATAAGGCTGTCCTTCAGGCAGCACATATTGATGCCGCACCTCGCCACTGTGTAAATGGACAGAGCGCTTAAGCAAACGCCGTTGTGACAAGCTCTCCAGCATAGGCGCTAATTGCGCCGCCTGCGTGAGCGGCTCGGCAAAAATCTTGAGCTGGCCGCCACAAGGGATGCCAAAGCGTTGTGCTTCTGCCTGGTCTACGCCATAGTCGAGAATAGCAGCCTGCTGAGGTAATTGCTGCTGGCGGGCTTTGTCTGCCAGGTCATCTTCGATACAGCCGCCAGAGACAGAACCGACCAGGTGACCATCTTCTCGCACCACCAGAATGGCCCCCGGCAAGCGGGGGGCCGACCCCCAGGTTTGGATCACGGTAAACAGATGCGCACGATAGCCCTGGTCCAGCCAGTCATGGGCGCGTTGCAGGACTTCCCAGTCTGAAGATTGCATAGAGACTAAGCCAGTTGGTCACCAATCGGCAACCGGCGGATACGCTTGCCGGTGGCTGCAAAAATGGCATTGGTGACAGCAGGGGCCAAGGGCGGCACACCAGGTTCGCCGACGCCACCCATTTTTTCGGTGCTAGGCACAATATGGACCTCGACTTTGGGCATATCCTTCATGCGCAACACCTGGTAATTATGGAAGTTGGATTGTTCAACCTGGCCGTCTTTGAAGCTGACTTCGCTCGCGAGCGCGGCACCCAGCGCAAAGGCGACACAGGACTCCATTTGCGCTTTGACGCCATCCGGATTCACGGCCAGACCGCAATCAATGGCCATCACCACGCGGTGGACTTTGACCTCACCATCTTTCACTGAGACTTCCGCCACTTGCGCAACATAACTGCCAAACGATTCATGGACGGCAATGCCGCGGAACAGACCTTTAGGCAAAGGTTTACCCCAGCCAGCTTTATCAGCCGCCAGGTTGAGTGCTGCCAGATGGCGTGGATGGTCTTTGAGCAACTGGCGGCGGTAAGCCAATGGATCCTGCTTGCTGGCATGCGCCAGTTCATCAATCAGGCTTTCCATCACAAAGCCGGAATGACTATGGCCAACCGAGCGCCACCACAACACCGGCACATCGCTCTGCACCGAGTGTAACTGCACCTCATGGTTTGGCGTGCCTTTGACATACGGCGAGTCTGCCACGCCTTCCACCGAGGTGGCATCAATCCCCTCCTTGATCATCACGCCTTCAAATGGCGTGCCTTTGATGATGGACTGCCCCACCAGGATCTGCTGCCAGGCCAGTGGTTTGCCCTGCTGGTCGAGCGAAATACTGGCTTTGTGGACAAACATCGGGCGATAGAAGCCCCCCTTGATATCGTCTTCACGGCTCCAGACAGTTTTCACCGGCAGGCCTGCCGCTTTGGCCACCTCGACCGCTTCAGACACAAAGTCCGCACGTGGATTGGCACGGCGGCCAAACCCCCCACCGAGAAACTGGGTGTGGATGTTGACCTGCTCTGGTTTCAAGCCAAGAATTTTGGCCGCGGATGCCTGATCGGTGGTTTGCATCTGCGTACCGGTCCAGATGTCACAACCCTGGTCAGAAATTTTGACGGTACAGTTGAGCGGCTCCATGGGCGCATGCGCCAGATAAGGCAGGACATATTCTGCCGTGAGGGTGTGCTTGGCCTGTTTGCTGGCGCTGGCAACATCACCGGCCTTGGCTGCCTGCACGCCTGGCTTTTGTGCCAGGGCCTGATATTGCTTGACCAAGGCTGCAGTGTCGGGTTTGTCATGTCCAGCCAGGTCCCATTCGAGTTTAAGCGCCTCACGGCCTTGCTTGGCGGCCCAGTAATGCTCGGCAATCACCGCCACCCCAGTCGGCACCTTGACCACCTTGATCACGCCCGGCACCTTGCGTGCAGCGGCATCATCCACGCTTTTAAGTTGGGTTCCAAACACTGGCGCACGGGCGACCATCGCCACCTTCAAGCCGTCAAACTGCACATCCTGGCCAAACTTGGCGCTGCCATTGATTTTTTCTTTGCTATCCAAGCGCTTGGTCGCCTTGCCAATAAACTTCCACTGCTCCGGTTTTTTCAGGGTGACGCTGGCCGGTGTCGGTAATTGGCTGGCCGTTTCGACCAATTTGCCATAACTGAGCTTTTGCGTACCGTTGATCACAAAGCCATTTTCGGTGCGCAACGCGGTGACCGGCACTTTCCATTGCTTGGCCGCGGCTTCGAGCAATAACGCACGGGTCAGCGCCCCGGCCTGGCGATAACGGTCAAACTCTGACCAGGTCGTGGAAGAACCACCAGTGATCTGGATGCCGTAAGCGGTGTGGATATAGGCAGGGGCAGCAGGGGCATGCTCCACCTTGATCTTGCTCCAGTCCGCATCAAGCTCATCCGCAATCAGCATAGGCAAGGTGGTCCACACCCCCTGGCCCATTTCACTGTGCGCCAGCATCACGGTAATACTGTCATCTGCCCCTATGCGCAAAAAGGCATTCGGCGCAGGCAAGGGCATTGCTTCTGCCGCATTGGCCACCCCCATAAAGCGTTTGGCTTGTGGAATACTGAATGCCACCACCAGGCCACCAGCGACCAGGGCGGTACTTTTGATAAAACTGCGGCGGGAGAGATTAATTAAATCATTCATGGCGTCTCTCCTTAAGCCAGTTTGGCAGCGGCTTCGTGGATCGCTGCCCGGATACGTTGATAAGTCCCGCAACGGCAAATATTGCCGCTCATGGCAGCATCAATGTCTGCATCGCTAGGCTTGGGGTTCTGTTTGAGCAGTGAGGTCGCCGACATGATTTGGCCAGATTGGCAGTAGCCGCATTGCACTACATCAATTTGTTGCCAGGCGGCCTGCACGGCCTGGCCCACTTTATCCTCGTGCATGGCTTCAATTGTGGTGATTTTTTTACCTACCGCAGCACTGACCGGGGTGACGCACGAGCGGATAGCCTCGCCATCCAGATGCACGGTACACGCCCCGCACTGCGCCATGCCACAGCCAAACTTGGTGCCAGTCATGCCAGCCACATCGCGGATAGCCCACAAAATAGGCATGTCATCGCTCACGCTGAGCTCGGTCTCTTTGCCATTGATATTGAGTTTCATCGTGTTTGTTCCTTTTTAAAATCTGATGCTGCAATCGCAAAACCAATCTGTCGTTGGCTATCGTGAAAACATACTAACATACAAGGTTGTATGTATGCACTCCACCAATGCCGCCTAAATTTAAATTTAAACGTGTTAAGGGCACCCCCGCTGGGCATGCTGGACAAGGCCTCCTCAAATGCTTATCGTGAGCATGCATCTTGATACATGCAACATCCCTGACCATGCTTGCTGAGGAGAACCCTATGACTAAAGCCATTATTTTGCAACCCGGAGGCGGTTACCAGAATGTCACCGTGGGCATCTGCGAGGCGCCTGCGCCGCGTGCCGGGCAGATAACCGTCAGGCTGTACGCCAACTCGCTGAATTACCATGATTTTGCCGTGGTCAGCGGGATGTGGGGACCGGCTGAGCCACGGATCCCCATGGCGGATGGCGCAGGGGAAGTCGTGGCGGTGGGTGAAGGCGTCAGTGAATTTAAAGTGGGGGACGCCGTGGTCAGTACGTTTTTCCCAACCTGGCAATCCGGTGAGCCTCAAGTAGAAGGCTTTGCCACCGTGCCGGGCGATGGCATTGATGGCTACGCGCGAGAAATGGTCACCGCCAGTGCGGCTTCTTTTACGCTGGCACCCAAAGGCTGGAGCCATCTCGAGTCGTCTACGCTGACCACCGCAGCCTTAACCGCCTGGCGCGCGCTCATGGTCGATGACCAGTTAAAACCGGGGGATAGCGTGCTGGTGCAAGGCAGCGGGGGCGTTTCGATCTTTGCACTGCAATTTGCCAAACTGGCAGGGGCAACTGTCATTGCCACGTCTTCCAGCGACGCCAAACTGGAAACACTCAAGGCGCTAGGCGCAGACCACCTGATCAATTACAAAACCACCCCGGCCTGGGGGGCGCTGGCGCGCGAACTCACGGGTGGCCGCGGGGTGGACCATGTGGTGGAAGTGGGCGGCCCGGCGACGCTGGAACAATCCATGCAAGCGGCGCGGG
Organism: Methylophilus sp. 3sh_L; assembly: GCF_046766015.1. Lineage (NCBI taxonomy): Bacteria > Pseudomonadati > Pseudomonadota > Betaproteobacteria > Nitrosomonadales > Methylophilaceae > Methylophilus > Methylophilus sp. 3sh_L. Next base: position 69,699 of record NZ_JBKOUF010000001.1, on the reverse strand, counting down.
TCGGCGGTCATGTCTCTGTCATCGGGATATTGACCGGACTGGCAGGTGACTTTCCACTAGTCACGGCCTTGATTAAACAACTGCGCCTGCAAGGCGTACTGGTCGGTAGCCGCAGTATGCAGCAAGACATGGTCAAGGCCATCGATGCCAATGGCCTTAAACCGGTCGTGGATAAAGTGTTTGCACTGGAGGAAATGGTGCAAGCCTTCCAGTATCAGGAGAGCAATCAGCACGTTGGCAAAATCTGCCTGCAGATTTAACCGGTCTCACGGCCCTGTTGCCGGAATGCCCGTGGCGAGCAGCCAAACTGCTGTTTGAACGCACGGCTGAAATGTGAAAAATCATTGAAACCGCAGGCCAGGGCGATCTCGGTCACCGTATGATGCTGCCAGGCCACCTGCTTCAGGTACTGCGCACTCAGCGCCAACCGCTGCTGCCAGACATAGCGCATTAAAGAAGTCTGCTCGTCGGCAAACAACTGGTTCATATAGCGGCTGGAAAATCCGGTGGCTGCGGCGATGGCGTGCGTATCGAGTTCCGCATCCTGCAAGTGTTTGCTCAGCCATTGCTTGATTTGCAGCAAGGACAGGCTGCGGCTGCGCGACCGCGGCGCCATGCCGGTGGACAATGTTTCCAATGACGCGCCCAGCATGTCTAGCACAGGCGCCGCGCTGGCTTCAAATGCCTGCATCGAGAGTTGGTTGAGCTGGCGTGTGAGCTGTTGCAAAAATGGCGACAACATCGCGGTCATGCCTTGTTGCCCGCGCAGAGGCATGGCGGTCATATGCCCGGCCTGCGGCAAGCGCTGCTGCAACATGTTCCTGGGGATAGACACAATCAGCTTGGAAAACGCCTCAGGGCAGTGAATGTAATGCGGCACGGTGGCATCATAAATCGTCATGTCGCCGGGTTGCAAAAACACTTCGCGCCCCTGCTGTTGCAGGCAATAGCGCCCTTGCAGCAAAAGCACAGCAAAGTAATTGTCGAGATGCGGACTGCTGATCTCGCGTGTACCGCGCTGGATGGTCAGGCTATTGGAGTGAATCACCGACAATTGCATGTCCTGCCAGGGATACAGCGTCATCTCATTATAAAGCGGGGCCGCGGTGGGCGGGACAATGTCGACTTCGGCATATTCGCGGCCAATCACCTCGCACAGCCATGCCTTACGCTGACCTGGCGCGACCAGTTCAGAACTGTATTTGCGGCCGCGCTCGGCCACCACCGGGTTTGCATACTGTGCCATGTTCCCCCTCCTTTGCTGAGCGGAATTAAGTCACAAATAGCGGCACTTCGCAAGCCAGCGATCTCCGTTTCAGTCAAGGAAGTGATCCCGCCAGATCAAGCAGGTCATTACAGGCGCGGTATGATGCTCACACAGTCATATCGCCAGGAGACCTCAATGCAATCCACCCCGCAAGCCCACCAGATGTTATTAAAAGGCGCAGCATGCTGGCTGCTGATGGCCTTGTTACTGGCCTGGTGCATGGTCGGCCTTAATTTTGGCGTGGCGCCACTCAAATTGATTTTTACAGGCAAATTCACACGCCTGTTGCAGGCGCATATCGACTTCTTGCTAATGACCGCGCTGATTCTTGGCATTGCCGCCAGCCGGGTGATGCTACCGTGGCATGTGCGCTGGGCGATGGTAATCGGTGCCTTTACCAACTCCAGTCTGTTCCTGCTGATGGCGATTTTCCCGTCGCTGGACAATCCTGAATTATCGCCGCCCATGCTGTTTCAGGTGTACCTGTTTGCCAGTCTCATCACAACCTCTTATGGATTTGGCAAAGCTTCGGTATTGATTCTCAAATCTGCGCTCCGGCCTTAAGCTAGCATTTTGCAGTACATGGCACGCCCCTGGGGAGCGCCCATGTCAAACCAGGACATGCTCAATCACTGCTCCGGGTGACGGCAATGGTCAAAGCCACCCGACTCCAGCCACATGGCATTCAGGATGGCCAGTAGTACGGCAAACCCAACGCCCAACAACCAGGTAAAGTACCACATGTGCATTCTCCTTTAGTAAGCCTGATGACTGTTGGCCTGGATATCCGCTACGGTAACTTTGCCACGCATGACGTGATAGGCCCAGCTGGTATAAAAAATAATCAGCGGCATAAAAATCAGCGTAGCAAAAAACATCAGTTGCAGTGTCAGGTGACTGGACACACTGTCCCACACGGTCAGGCTGGCATTCGGCTGGATGGACGAGGGCATCACAAACGGGAACATGGCGGCGCCTGCCGTACCAATGACGCCGAGTATGCTCAGCGATGAGGCGACAAATGCGCGCAGGGTCCGGCCTGACTGCACCAGCCAGGTGGCCAGTGAGGCGCCACAGATCGCCAGGCATGGCAACAGCCATAGCATGGGCTGCGCGCGATAATTCTGCCACCAGGCTTCCGATGAACGTGCCACGGTTTTGGCCAGTGGATCAGGTAAGGCAGCCGCATCCACACTGGAGGTGATGACATAGCCATCGATATGACCAAAACGCAGCCACAACCCGGCCAGCACAAAGGCTGCCACCATGGCCCAGGCGCAGTATGCCGCCAGCGTGATGCTGCGAATCTGTATGCGGCCTTCGGTACGATGCGCCAGATACATCCCTCCCTGCATGGTGATCATGGCGCTCGAAACCACGCCGCACAACAGCGCAAACGGATTGAGTAGCGCCCAGAAGCTGCCGTTGTAATGCGACACTAAATTGTTATCCAGACTGAAGGGAACCCCTTGCAGCAGATTGCCAAAGGCCACGCCAAAAATGAGCGGCGGCACGGCACCGCCGACAAACAGGCCCCAGTCCCAAGTGCTGCGCCAGCGAGCATCATGAATCTTGCTGCGGTAATCAAAGCCAACCGGCCGGAAAAACAGCGCCCATAATACCGCCAGCATGGCCCAGTAAAAGCCACTGAAAGCCGTGGCATACACCAGGGGCCAGGCGGCAAAAATGGCTCCGCCACCGGTAATAAACCAGACCTGATTGCCATCCCAGTGCGGACCGACCGTGTTGATGACCACGCGTCGTTCGTCATCGTTTTTACCGACAAACGGCAGCAAGGTGCCCACGCCCATGTCGTGGCCGTCCATGATGGCAAACCCGACCAGCAGCACTCCAACCAGCAGCCACCAGATGATTTTCAGAGTTGTGTAATCGAGCATGGTGTTCTCCTAAGCATGGACGTCCTGATCATAACGGCCAGTGCCCAGCGAGCCTGGCCCTTGCCGGGCAAACTTGACCATTAGATACAACTCAACCACCAGCAACAGCGTGTAAAAGCCGACAAAGCCAATCAGTGAACCATACAAGCTGGCCGGGCTTAATGTGGATACCGATAGATGCGTGGGCAGCACGCCGTAAATAGTCCAGGGCTGGCGGCCATATTCAGCCACAAACCAGCCCAGTTCAGCGGCAATCCATGGCATTGGTAGCATCAATACCGCCCATTTCAGCAGCCAAGGTTTTTCAGTGAAACAACCTTTGAGACTGCTCCACATGGCCAGTGCAAACAGCGCCAGCATGGCAAAGCCCAGGCCCACCATGATACGGAAAGACCAGAACATTGGCGCCACGCGCGGCACAGTATCATCCACGGCCTGTGCAATCATGGCAGGCGTGGCTTCAGCCACCTTATCGGTATAGCGCTTGAGCAACAGGCCAAACCCCAGGTCATGGATATGAGCCTTGAGCGTCACCTCGGCATCGCTGTTATTGCGGTCAGCGCGCAGTTGTTCCAGCGCCACCACGGCAGGGATGCCATTCAGTATGCGTTCACGGTTTTTGGCCTTGATTTCGTCTATGCCGGGGATGGTTTTACTCAGTGAGCGCGTGCCAATCACTCCCATGACGTAAGGCAGCTCGATTTCCCAGTTGTTTTTGTGCTCGGCCTCGTTGAGGCCAGCCAGCAAGGTCAGTCCGGCCGGGGCTGGTTTGGTTTGCCACATGGCTTCAATCGCCGCCATTTTGGTTTGCTGCGCTTCCCCCACGGTGTAACCAGACTCATCCCCGAGCACAATCACGCTGGCCGCAGCCGACAGTCCAAAAGCGGCGGCGACGCTAAAACTGCGTTTAGCAAATTCTACATTGCGTTTTTTGAGCAGATACCAGCTTGAAATAGAGAGCACAAACATGGCACCGGTGACATAGCCCGCGGAGACGGTGTGTACAAATTTAACCTGAGCATCCGGGTTCATCAGAATATCCCAGAAGTTGGTCATTTCCATGCGCATGGTGTGCCAGTTAAACTCGGCGCCGACCGGGTTTTGCATCCAACCGTTGGCGATTAATATCCACAATGCCGACAGATTAGTGCCTATGGCCATGAGCAGCGTCACCATCAAGTGCTTGGGTTTGGATAATTTGTCCCAGCCGAAGAAAAACAGGCCGATAAAAGTGGATTCGAGAAAAAAGGCCATCAAGCCTTCAATCGCCAGCGGTGCGCCGAAAATATCGCCCACATAATGCGAGTAATAAGCCCAGTTGGTGCCAAACTGAAACTCCATGGTGATGCCGGTGGTGACGCCCAAGGCAAAGTTGATGCCAAACAGCTTGCCCCAGAAACGCGTCATGTCTTTCCAGATCACCTTGCCGGTCATGACATACACACTTTCCATGATCACCAGCAACCAGACCATGCCCAGTGTCAGCGGCACAAACAAAAAGTGGTACATGGCGGTGGCGGCAAATTGCAGCCGCGACAAATCCACCAATTCGTGAGAAATCATTTTGAACCTCCAGTCTCTGTGGGAGATTGCGCCGACACACTGACCAGGTGCCTGAACACACGCTCAGTATCTGGGTGTTGCTTCTGCGGCTTGACGATGCAAAACCACAGCATCCATAGCAGCATCACTTTAATCAGTAATACCCAAGTCAAATGCCGAAACAGGATGCTGTTGCGGTAATGCGTCACCAGTTTTTTCATCTGCTTAACCACGTTTTGCTTGAGGAAGAAGAATGCCCTACTTACGAAACAGTGAGTACACAGGACACCAGCCAATCAAACCGGTCGCTAACGGCACCAGCCCCAGCCAGCCCCAAGTCGCCCCTTCGAAAAACAGCGTCCAAAGCAATAAGCCTGCCCCGAAAACCACTCTTAAATATCTCTCAAACTGACTGATGTTATCTGCCATCACTGCCTCCTCGCTGTTGACAAGCATCACCTTGCTAATGACAGGACAGCGCCGCGTAGGCTTGGTACTGGGTCAGATAAATATTGCCATTGAGCTGCTGCCTGAGAGGAGCATGTTGCAACATATCCATCACCGGCCCTTTGACCTCGGACAAATGAAAGCCGATTCCTAACGCAGATAAATGGTGATTAATCGCTTCGAGCACCTCCAGCGCGCTGCCATCTACCTCGTTGACGGCGGAGCACATCAGGATCACATGTTTGAGGGACGGATTGTCTGCCACCACCTCCAGCACCTTCTGTTCAAGATACCGCGCATTGGCAAAATACAAACTCTCATCCACCCGCAAGGTCACTACATCCGGGCAGAGGGTGACTGCATGCCGTGCCACATTCCTGAAATGCTCGGTGCCAGGCACCTGGCCGACGATGGCAATATGTGGACGACTGCTACGGTAAAGATGCATGGCGATTGAGAGCATGACACCGGTGCTGATACCGTGCTCAATGTCTACCAGCAAGGTGATCATAAAAGTCACCACTAAAGCAGCAAAATCACTGCGGTTGCGCCGCCAGGTCTCGACAAACGCGCGGACATCCACCAGGCTGATCACCGCAACAATAATCGTACTGGCCAGAATAAACCGGGGTAAGGCACTGAGCCAGGATGCCAGAAACAAAGTCGCAAGACACATACCCACAGCGGTAAACAAGCCAGCGGCGGGCGTTTTCGCACCGGCATCCATATTCACCACCGAGCGCGAGACACCGCCAGTTACTGGCTGACCGCTGCTCAGGCTTGCGGCCAGGTTCGCCGCACCCAGGGCAATCAGCTCCTGGTCAGGGTCTATACGCTCCCGTCTTTTCAGGGCCAGGCTTTGGGCCACGGAAATGGACTCCACAGTGCCGATGATGGAAATCAGCACGGCGGGCAGTAATAACGCTTGCCACATGACCAGATCGCCATGCGGCAATGCCAGTGCAGGCAAGCCCGCCGGAATATGCCCGACGGTTCTCACACCCGCAAACATGGCCCAGCCGGCATGCACGGCCAAGGTGCCGAGCACCACCAATACGGCAGGCAGCGCCCGCACGAGGGTCTGCGCCCAGAAGGGCGAGCAGCCCAGGGTTAACAAACCTTGTTGCCCATAGCGCCTGGCCAGCCCCAGCACGAGCAGGGTCAGCACCGACAACATGGCCGTCGTGAGATGAACCTGATGCCATTGGCCCAGCATACTCTGCCAGAGCGCCAGCAAATGACTGCCCTCGGCCTGAATACCAAGCAAGGTAGGTAACTGGCTGCTGGCAATCACCAGGCTGGCACCAGCAATAAACCCGCTCATGACTGGGTGCGAGAGAAAATTGGCCAGAAAACCTAATTTGAACAGCCCGGCCAAGGTCAGGAACAGGCCAGACAAACACGCCAGGATCAATGCCGCTTGCAGACCGAGGGCGGGGTCCTGAGCCGAATAAGGCGCGATGGCTGTGGCCGTCATCAACGCCGCCACCGCTACCGGGCCTACTGCCAGCGTCGCGCTGGTGCCAAGCAGGGCGTAGACCAGCAAGGGTAACAGGCTGGCATACAGGCCGACTTGTGGCGGCAAGCCTGCCAGGATGGCATAAGCCAAGGCCTGTGGCACCAGCATCAGAGTCACCGTCAATGCCGCCATCAGGTCATGGATTGCCTGCTCGCGCCGGTAATGTCGCCCCCAGCGCAAAATGGGCAAATAATGGGCCAGCGTCTTGAATCCAGACGTGCTCATGCCGACTGCTTGATGACTGTTTGGCCGCAGGCTTGATTGGCAGGCAAGGCCACATCAATTTGCTTGGGATACGCCAGCTTAAGATTGGCCATAATATTGATAAACTCGGTCCGCGAGGTCTCTCCGCCCAAACGCTTGTTTTCACGCTTTTCATGGCCGACGGTAGAGACGGTTTTGCCGTGGTAATCGTGGCCGGGATAAATCAGCGTATCTTCAGGCAAGCTGAAAATCTTGCCATGAATGCTGTCATACAACTGCCCGGCATTGCCCTGCTGGAAGTCAGTGCGGCCACAGCCATCAATCAGCAACGCATCGCCGGTAAAGATGCGGTCGCCCACATAATAGCTTACACAGCCATTGGTGTGCCCAGGCGTATAACGGACTTCAATGTCCAGCGTGCCGACCTGCAAATGTGCGCCATCGGTCACCAGCACATCGCCACACTGCGCACCGGCATCGCGGTGCACCACACTTTTACTACCCAGCCGATCGCGCAAGGCAGCGGCAGCAGTGACATGGTCGGCATGCACGTGGGTTTCCAACGTATACACCAGCGTCAAGCCATGCTGCTGCAAAGCGACCAGGTACTTGTCCACATCGCGGCTCACGGTATCAATTAACACGGCCAGTTTGCTGTCCTCACAGCCTAGCAAATAGGTATAGGTGCTACTTTCAGGTTCAAAAAATTGCTTGAATATCATCGCCAGGCTCCTTATCAAGATGTAAAAGAGTTAGCAAAACAGGTGCCAACGTTTCAAAATATATTTAAAAATATAAAAATCAATAACTTATAACAATATTTAGCTTGCGTAGCCCAGAATAAAATGTTTCAATGAAACAACAATCCCCATCAATGGAACGTTTCAAAATATATATGGAACACACCACTCCCGACTTTTTCACCCAGCATGCAGGCTTATCCCGTGCCCAGGGCGAATCCCTCGCCCGCATGATTTCCTTGATCATGCCGGATGCTGCCGTCTTTACCGTAGACGCGCACAAGCGCATCAGCTACTGGAGTCCAGGCGCAGAGAAGTTGCTCGGCTTCAAACAGCAAGCGTTGCTGGGCGAAAACTGCCTGACCGCTAATCGTTGTGAGCAATGTATGCGCAGCTGCGGCTTGACTGAATCCGGCAAAGTAGAGGGCGCGCCCTTACTGTTGCACCGCGCAGATGGCTCACGGCAGGCAGTGTTGAAATACGCCATGGCCTACGCGCAGGAGGATGGCACCTTTGCCGGCGGCCTGGAAATCCTGCTGCCGCAACAGCCTGACCAGGCAAAATCAGTGGAACAATCATCGCTGGGGGGAAAGTATGGGTTGATCAGCCATGCGCCCGACATGCAAAAAGTGTTCGACATGATACGCCGGGTGGCGCCGACAGAGATTCCAGTGTTGATACGCGGCGACTCCGGCACTGGCAAAGAATTGGTGGCCCGCGCCATTCACGGTGAGAGTCCGCGCCACCGCGCGCCCTTTGTTGCCATCAACTGTGCGACCCTCAATGCGGGCATGCTGGAAAGTGAATTGTTCGGCCATGTCAAAGGCGCTTTCACCGGCGCCATTCGTGATCACCAGGGCTTGTTTGGACGCGCAGAGGGCGGCACCCTATTTTTGGATGAAATCGCCGAGTTGCCTTATGAGCTGCAGGCGAAGTTATTGCGCGTACTCGAAACCGGCGAATACCTGCCGGTGGGGGCCAGCCAGCCCATGCAGGCCAATGTGCGCATCGTGGCCGCCACCCATAAAGCCTTGCGCGAAGAGGTCAAGGCCGGGCGTTTCCGCCAGGACTTGCTGTTCCGTTTGCGTGTAGTGCCGATTTTCTTACCCAGCTTGCAGGCCCGCAAACAGGATATCCCGTTAATACTGCGTCATTTCCTGAAACAGCAATTTACCGGGGAACAACTGCCCGTGGTGACCGCAGCCGCCATGCAGCGACTCATGGCCTACGACTGGCCGGGCAATGTGCGCGAACTGCGCAATGTATTGAATTACGCGCTGGTAATGTCAGATGGCAAACAGTTAGACGTGGCAGACTTGCCGCCAGAACTGCAAGGACAACCAGCCAGCCAGCAGACTGCTGTCACGGAACCCGCAAAATCTGCACGCCAGGCGCCATCAGAAGCAGCCATCTTGCAGGCGGTGACGGAGTGCCAGGGTAACCTGACGCAGGCGGCCAGGCAACTCGGGATTGGCCGCACCACGCTCTGGCGCTACCGTAAACTATGGCAAAAAGACTAAGACCTGTTACAGCCAGCCGCGACGTACTGCCAGCGTATGCACCGCCATGCCTGCCAGCATGCTGGCGACAAACAGCCAGACCGACGCACCGCCGGTGAGGAGGGAGGCCGCAGCGGGACCTGGGCAAAAGCCGGCGATGCCCCAACCCGCGCCAAAGATCGCCGCGCCCAGGACCAGTTTCCGGTCAATCAGGCGCGTGCCAGGCAACTGCATGGGCCATCCTAGCGTGCTGGTCGCTTGCTTGGCCGCAGAGCGGAAGGCAAAAAAACCCACCGCAATCGCCCCCATCATCACAAACGCCAGCGATGGATCCCAATGCCCGGTAATATCCAGAAACGCCAGCACCTTAGCCGGATTGGTCATCCCGCCCACAATCAGACCCAGCCCGAATACGAGCCCGGCTAGTAAAGCAATCAAATTCGCCATCTTGCGTCCTATCCTATCAACCACACGTGGCGGAACAAACCGACCACCAGCATCGCCACCAGCATAAAAGTAATGGTGGCCACCAACGAACGCGGCGACAGACGCGACAAGCCACACACGCCATGACCGCTGGTGCAGCCAGAACCCAGGCGGCTACCAAACCCGACCAGCAAACCCGCCACGATCAACCAAGGCGTGGATGCCTGGATCTCCACGGCTGGCAATGGCCGCACCAGCACATACACCAGCGGTGACAGCACCAGGCCTGCCACAAAGGCCAGGCGCCAGGCGCGGTCCTCAGCCGTTGCCGACCATAGCTGGCCGACAATGCCACTGATCCCCGTGATTTTGCCCAAATAACGGATCATCAATAAGGTTGAGAAACCAATCAGCAAACCACCTATCAGCGATTGCACCGGGGTAAAAGAAATCATGTTTTTTGTTTCCGTTTAAAACGTTTATGGACACTGCGCTCTTCTCAACTGGCTCAACCAGACCGCCCGCGCCTACAAAACGAGGCAAGCATGGGGTTTACGCATGCCTGACTATCCAGGCTAAGCGTAGCCCAATATGGCAGTAGCAGTTAAGTTGATTGAAATATCCTGAGAATTGTTGCAGCGCCCTGCGAAAGGGCTGGACCGAGCTGATGCCACTCAATCGACTTCGTCTGCCATATCCTCGTGGGATTGTGCGGTGGGTTGGTTGCACTCAAACCCGGCTTTTTCCAGCGCCAGCCGGTATTCGCAGCTGGGCAGGTGCCCTTCCAACTTGCCATTGATATGCGTGGTTTCCTGCTTGCAATAAGCGCAACGGTAACGGTGCGCCTGGCCTTCAAAGTGCTCTTGCGGATAATCGATATAAAACAATCTTTTCATATGACAGCCTCCTGATAAGCTCTCGGACAAGACTTATGCTACGCCGTCAGCACAGGGCTGGCAATACACAAAAAATGGCTTTCAGCAAGATTTTTCACAAAATATTTTTAACGTGCAGATTTTAATCAGGCCTTATTTTACCCATAAAATCATAGCGTTAGCACACTCACCCACAGCTCACCATAAAAGTTATCCACAAAAAATGTGGACAGTCAGGCTTAGCCGCGGCTGTGCAAGGCAGCGATCTCCTGGATGTCCAAATCACGCTCCATCAGGTGCAGCAACTCGTCATGAATCTGACCAGAGCGATGCAATTTGAGCAGCTCTTCGCGCCCGGCAGCGACAGCGGCCAGCACCACATTGAAATGCGCCTTGCGGAGATCGTCGGGCAAACTGTCTTCATGCTTGTGTTTGTCTGACAGGCTTTGCCGGTAGCTATACTGCTCCAGTAAGCGCGGGTGCATCAATGCGCCATGTTCGTTATAAGCCAGTTTGTTGACCACTGAAAACTGTGCCTGCTCAATCCGGGCCCACACCTGTGGCTCATTGAGGTAAATATGCTCATGCTTGGTTGCCTTCAATTTAAATGCCCGGATCATACGGCCTATGGTCGTCCCCTGTACGACCACGGTGACCAGGATCACTGCAAACGCACTCATCAGCATTAAGTCACGGCCTGGCACCTGGGCAGGCACGGCCAACGCCGCTGCCAATGTCACCACCCCGCGCATACCCGCCCAGCTTTTGACAAAAGACTCGCCCCACACGCTGTGCCCATGCGCACCGTGTGGCTTGCGTATGAGCCTGGCCAAGCCATCAATCATAAAAATCCAAACAAACCGCGACACGATGACCACCGCCAGTACCAGCAACACTTCCAGTCCATAGGCGCCCAAAGACTTGTCCGCATGAGCGATACGCTCCCAGACCCCGCGCAAAGACAGGCCAATAAAAATAAATACCAGCGATTCAAAGATAAAAATCATGACTTCCCAGAACGCAGCGCTGCGCCGACGGGCGGTGGCGGACATGATTTCATGCTGGTGCCAGCCCAGCATCATGCCGTAGGTCACAGTAGCGATCACGCCAGAGACGCCGATATGCTCGCCAACGACATAACAAATCCAGCCAGGCAGGGCCGAGGCCAGCACCATGAGTTCGGTGCCATGCAGGTAGCGCAAGGTTTTAAACACCCCATAGCCGACGGCTCCACCTAACAGCAAACCGCCCACGCTGAGCCAGACAAAGGTTTCGAGCGCACCGCTCAAGGAAAATACGCCAGTCAGCAAGGCGACAATGGAAAACTTGTACAGCACCAGGCCGGTCGCGTCATTGAGCAGGCTCTCTCCTTCCAGCAACACCAGCAGCTTGCGCGGCAAGGCTACCCGCTGCAACACGGCTTTCGCCGCAATCGCATCAGGCGGTGAAACAATCGCGCCCAAGGCAAAGCAAGCTGCCCACGGCAAACTGGGGTTAAAGGTATGCAGCGCCAGGCCTACCGCCAGCGTCGTAAACAGCACCGCCCCGATGGCCAATAGCAGAATGCCGCCCAAATGCCGCCTGAACTCATGCCAGACCGTGAAGTAGGCACCTGCCATCAGCAACGGCGGTAAAAATACCTCCATTACCAGCGCCGGATCAATCTCAAACGCAGGTAATTCCGGCACCAAGGCAATCAGTGCGCCACCCGCCAGTTGTGCCACCGCAGGCGGCCACCGCAGCCGGTTGGCCAGCACTTCCAGTGCAATCACAGCCACCAGAAAAAATAGGATTAAATTGAAATAAAACGAGTTACTCATGAGTGATCGAGAGGGCTTATCCCCCTTGAAACAGATTAAACCGCGCCTGACAGGCGCACTAGCCCGCGTAATCTAACACAGACAGCTTGCGCCAAGCTTGCTTTAACAATGTTTGATGCTCATCTGCAATGCCCCAGGTAGCCATCGGATTGGCCAGCACCAGCGTGAACTTGCCGGCCCGCCAGGGTTCAAACTTGCATCGCGGGCTGTTACAGACGCAACCGGTATCACTGCCTGCCATCAATTGGGGTAAGATGATGGCAGTCCGATGTGAGGATAAGGAGTCAACATGTTTAGCTTTAAAAAATGGCTGTGGCGGCAATGGCAATCCTGGCGTGGGGCAGACCGCGCGTATGCCAAATACCTGGCGCATTTTCAGCATTACCAATCGCAGGTGGTAGATCCTGCCTTGCAGCAAAGCTTGCACTTACAACCGATGAGCAAAGAAGCTTTTTTGCAGGCCTGGCAACAAAAAGGCCTTAAGCCTGCAGGCAAGTCTTGTGGCTGTAAAACCGGTTGCTGCGGTTAGGCGAAAAGCATTTAGCTGCGTACCCTGTAGATAAAACCCTGTAGCTATAAATCATGGAAATGATCCACACCCATGCTGGCAAATTGCGGGCGATTGGCTATGATGCAGGCAAGCGGGCGTTGCGCGTGAGGCTGGAAGACGGCAGCACCCTCGAATATGCCAATGTCGGCGAAAGCGTCTGGCGTAACTTTAAAAACGCGAATGCTCAATGGAGCTATTACCGCGACAACATTGAAGAAGCCTTTAGCTGCCAGCGGGTCAGCGCACAAGCCGCGAAGCCCGCCGCCGTGAACCGTAACCCGCTGGATGATTTGTTCCAGTAACGGTGCCAGGCGTACCGCTCAATGCCCGGCCTGCAAGCTTGCTCCCCGTTGCTGTGCGGCTTGGCTGGCTTGATGCCACCAAAGTAACAAGGCGACGATGGCAAAGCCGGTCAACAGCGTAAAACTCATGGCATAGCCATAGCGTTGCGCCACCCAGCCGGCAATGGCCGGACTCAAGGCCGCCCCCAGCCCCTGAATGGTCAGCACAAACCCCAAGCCAACATTAAAATGCCCGCTGCCCTGCAACATCTTGGCTACCAGGCCAGGCAATGCTACGCCGAGCAACCCTGCACCGACGCCATCCAGCAATTGCACAGGCACGACGGCCCAAGGTGAATTCCAGGTTGATGCGATCACACCGCGGACAGGCAACGCCAGCAAAGCCAGGGTGACCAGCCGCTCATAGCTGAATTGCTCTGCGTACCGCCCGGCCATCAAGGCCATGGGAATCATCACCAGTTGCGCAACCATCACGGTCAAAGCTGTAAACAGGCTGGCATTGACCAGCCCTTGCGACACCATGGTCTGCCCCAGTAAGGGCAGCATGGCAGCATTGGCCAGGTGGAACAGCATCATGATGACGGCCAGCATCAGCAACGGCCGCGACTGTAGCAGCGCCTTCCACACGGCATGGCCAGAATCACTGACGGAGGCATGGGACTCCAGCCCCCGTGCCGCATTGTAATCAATCTCTTGCGGGCGGATGCGGCGGATACACAGGAGGGCCAGCACTGCCATCACCGCCAGCAGAATAAACACAGCAGACAAGCCCCAGAAGTAACCCAGCACCCCCGCCACAGTCACCGACACCAGGCTGCCTGCGTGACTCCAGGCCTCATTCTGCCCGAGCTGCCGCGGCAAATACTTTGCCCCGACCAGCCCCAGGCTGATACTGGCAATGGCCGGGCCGATCATGGCGCGTACCACGCCAGTGGCGGCTTGCGACAAGGCGATCGCCGCAAATGAGTGCCACAGCAACAACACTAGGCAACCGACCACCATCAAGATGGCGCACACGGACAGCCACAAGCGCTTGGCATGGGTGCGGTCCATGAGGGCACCCGCCGGGATTCCCGCCACCATGGTTGCCAACCCACCTATGGTCATCACATAGCCGATATCATCGGCCTGCCAGGATTGTGCCAATAAATACACGCCAAGAAAGGCACCCAGCCCGTCGCGGACATCGGCCATGAAAAAATTCATCACCGCCAGCCATTGCCGTGAATCTGCAGGCATTTTGAATAGACGCATGCTGTTCTCCTTACACCACAGGGGCTTTAAAGATAAAAAATGCGCCCAGGCCAATGAGGGCAAAACCGACAACATGGCTGGAGGTGAAATGCTCGCCGAGCGAATACACCGAAAACACGGCAAACACACTGAGCGAAATGACTTCTTGCATGGTTTTGAGCGCCGCCACCGAATACACGGTATGCCCAATCCGGTTGGCAGGCACGGCAAAACAATATTCAAACAGGGCAATCAGCCAGCTCACCACAATCACCACATACAGCGGTTTTTCAGTGAACTTGAGATGGCCATACCAGGCCACTGTCATAAACACATTGGAGATCAGCAGCAACACAATCGGGGCTAATTTTGCAATCATGATGAATCCTGTCAAAAGAGGGAATCCAGCGTGGGCGGCGGCCTTTGGACATCACCGCTGTGGCGCAGAGCAACTTAAGTAACACCTCACTTGCTTACATCGCAGGCCACGCCAGATGAAGGGTTGGCCTTGGCTAAATCATGGCCTAACACTGGCCGGTTACAGCCGCTGGCTGACAAGCTGGGGCCGCGGGCGCATAGAGTGGCTGCATGGTGGCGGCGGAGCTTCCCATGCGGATCGCCTCCAGCGATACTCCATTGGCTGTCTTGGTGCCGAGACCAGCCACCGCAATACGCAGCCCTGGGCGCAACGGCACACTCAGGCTTTCAGGCGGAAAGTGAACAATGCTCTGGTTATCCAGGATGACACCATCGACTTCGCCACGCGGACCATTCAGGATCAGATCGACCTTGCCTTCCACCTGCAACGGCTGCAATGACTGTGCCCGCAAATGTGGGGGTAACAATGGCAGGTTATTGGCTGGTGGCTGGTCCACCACAATATTGCCGGTGGTTACATTGATAATGGCATCGGCTTTAACGATGGCTGGCGTTTCAGCATGCCCGAGAATACGCACATGCTGACCGGGTTTCACAGCAGCTAGCAAGGCCTGCGAACGGTGCGGCGGGAATTTGACAATCACGTCATTCGCCAAGCGCAAGCCATCTGCCTCGCCATACGGGTTAAACAGGATGGATTTGACAGTGGCATCTGCCACCGCAGGCAAGGCGGCGGTTGCCTGCAAATCGAGTGCGCCGGCCGGGGTTACCGCAATAGGCGCAACCGGGGCTGGGGTGATGGGTCCAGGTGCTACGGATCCTGACACCATGGCTCCAGGGATTAGCGGTGAGGGATTCGCAGGTAAGGGAGGCACGGCAAATACATCCACAGCGAAGCTGAGTGTAGTCACCAGCACCGCGGTGCGCAATGCCTGGGTGGGATGCGTAAAGTGAGAGAAAAATATCATGGCAAGCTCCTTTGAATGATGAATCTTGTTTCATCTATTGCAAAGGTCGTGCCAAACAAAAAACCATTTAAAATCAAATGGTTGAATTTTTAACCAAGGTGGAACTGTCCGCTTTTGTGACACCCGCCTGTCCGCCTGACGGACACGCATGCGTGCTTAAACCAAGCCATACTCTTCAAGCTTGCGGTATAGCTGCTGGCGCGACAGGCCCAGCTTTCTGGCGGCCTCACTCCGGTTATCACCACTCTCACGCAATGCGCGCTCTATCATGTCACGCTCCACTTGCTGGAGGGTTTCGGCCAGCGTGCCGCCGGACGCGGATAAAGGGCGTCCTTGCTCAGCGATCAGGGACGATTGGGGCCGCGGGGTAAAAGAAATATGTTCTGCCTCAACGTATGCATGGTGGCTCAGAATCACAGCGCGGGCGATCGTATTGCGTAGTTCGCGGATATTGCCCGGCCAATCGTGTTGTACCAGCTTCCTGGTCGCCTCGGCGGTCAGGCGTTTGGGGGTGCCGGTCGCTTCGGCAGCCAGAAAATAGTGCGCAAGCATTAGCAAATCGTCACCACGCGCGCGCAAGGGCGGCAACATGATGGGCATCACCTGCAGGCGATACCATAGGTCTTCGCGGAACTGCCCGGCCCGGACCGCGGCAGGCAAATCTCTATGGGTAGCGGCAATGATGCGCGCATTCAGTCTGAGGACAGTTTGTGCCCCAACCTGGCTAAACTCACGCGCCTCCAGCACCCGCAACATCTTGGCTTGCAGTGCCAGCGGCATGTCCCCAATTTCATCCAGAAACAGCGTGCCGCCTTCCGCCTGCCGCAAATAGCCTTTCCGGTCTGCCACCGCGCCGGTAAATGCGCCTTTGACATGGCCGAATAACTCGCTTTCCATCAAGTCGGGCGGAATAGCGGCACAGTTGACGGCGACAAATGGGCCCCCGGCGCGCAAACTGTTACGATGCAGGGCGCGCGCAACTTCTTCCTTGCCGGTCCCGGTCTCGCCCAAAATCAGCACCGTCGCCTCGGTAGCGGCTGCCAGGCCGATTTGCTTGAACACCTGGCGCATGCATTCACTATTGCCGATTAAGCGCTCGCTGGCGGCCGTATCCGCGTCCGCAATCTCCGCAGACAAAAGGGATTCTGCTCCCAGCTCCGCGCTGCGCTCGGGCAAAGCACGCTGCAAGGTTTCCATCAGCAGCTGGCGTGAAACAGGCTTGGTTAAATGGTCAAAGGCCCCTAGCCGCATGGCTTCTATCGTGTTGCTGCCACTGGCGTAGGCTGTCAACATAATGCAAGGCACCGCCTTAATAGCCTGCGCCTGTCGCAAGAAAGACAGGCCATCCTCCCCAGCCAGCTTGAGGTCGGTGATGACCAGGTCTACCGGCTCGGTCCGCAGACATTGCAGGCCTGCCTGCACATGGCTTGCCTCAAGCACCTGGTGCCCGAGGTCTGACAGCATTTCAGACAGGCTGCTTCTAAAGGCCGGGTCATCGTCAATAATCAGGAGGTTTGCCATGGCAATTCAATCTCAAAACGGGCGCCAGTCGGAGTATCGGCCAAGCGTAGCTCACCGCCATGTGCCTGGACAATCTCGCGCGCCAGCGCCAGGCCCAGACCGGTGCCGCCGCTGCGCGCAGTGCTAAAAGGTTCAAATACCTGAGCTTGCAGATGCGCGGGCACGCCGCTGCCGTTATCGGCCACCCACAACAGCAAGTGATCAGGCGCAGCATCCGCGATGCCAAGCTCGATGTAACCCGCAATGGGCACGTGGGCCAGCGCATTCAGAATCAGGTTATCCATGACTTGTGCCATTTTATCGGGATCAAGCACCGCCATCTTGCGGGCCCGTGCCACCACGGCGTCATCAATGGTCAATTTCCAGCTCGCCTGCTGCGCAGTGATCGCCTCTTGATGCAAGTTGGCCAGGCTGGTGAGCCAGGCACGTAAATCCAGCGCCTGTTTTTGCAGTTGCAAAGGGTGTGTGAGTGCAAGCAAGCTGGAAATCAGGCTTTCGAGACGAGCGGTTTGTGCCAGCACCGCTTCAAACGCACTCTGGCTGCGTTGCTGATAGCGCTCAGGGGCGGCCGCCATCGCATTTTCGACTTTCATGCGCATGGTGGCGAGCGGATTACGGATTTCATGCGCCAATCCCGCCGAGACCCGGCCCAGCGTGGCCATCCGTTCAGACTGCGCCAGTTGTTGCATCAGTGCCGTGGTCTGGCGTTGCCAGCGGAGCAGCATCCAGGCCAACCAGGCGCCTGACATTACCACCAGCCCGATCAACAGCGCCAGCGCCTGGCTTAAATGATTAAGTACTTCGGCCTGGATCAGTAATACACGTTTCATGACCCAGGCGACAGGGGTATCAGTAGCCGGGGTGAGCGGGCATGCCGCAAACACAATCGCTTCGCGCAACCCGGGTCGTACCTCGATAATCAGCTGATGGCTGCGGCTGGCCAGTTCGGCGGTAGCCGTGATTTTTTCAAGCTCGGCCACCGGCGGATCGCGCTTAATGCCGGTGCCATCATAAGTGGGAAAAGCATAGGCAAACACGCCCCGCTCCGGCTGCCAAAAGCCGCCTTCACTGCCAGGCTCTTCGCGTAATGCCAGGTCTATGACGGCCTGCCAGCCGGCCACGGACGTCCCGGCGGTGATAGGCAGCTGCACCCTGGCCTGGTGCGCGCCATGTTGCATGGCCTGGCAACTGGCGGCCGCATGCAGACGGGCCTCGGCAATCTGCGACGACGCCCCTTGCCGGCTCAACTCAATCAATAGCCAGACCAGCAAAGTAGAGACGGCCGCAATCAGCGCCCAAAGCATGAGCAGGTCTCGACGCACCTGTTTGGTATGTGTCTGCATAAACAGCCGTGTGATGGATACTCAATAAGAGAAGATCAAGGGGGGCGCCTCATCCAGCGATGAAACGCCAACCACACGGTAACACATCAGTCTTGGGCCTACAATCAGGCGTGCGCTGACAAACGCGGCAGCTCGCGCGCAGCGTAAGAGAGGGGAGGTTTGGACTAAATTAAACTGCTCATCAGCGAGCCTTTATCAGGCGAAGGGCTGTTGGTGCAAAGCCTGCTTGAAATAACGGGTCGCCCATAACCCTGGGACGGTAGGATGTTTGGCTGGGGAGAGCCAGTCCACCAAAAAGTCCAGGCGTTTGTGTGGTGGTAGCGCATGCACGTAGCGTTCGAGTGCGCGTTGTTCGCAATCAAAGTCACTCCCTGCGCTGGCCGTATCCAGGCGGCGGCCGGAGCGAAAATCATACACATTATCCTGGGCAGGGGCGGGCGCCTCCAGGCCTGGCGAGGACGCACGCATCTGCCAGGCCGGCCCCAAGCGTTGCGCGCGCGGCAGGCTTTCGAGCGCATCGCCCGCAATCCAGTCATAGATCACTTGCTGCTCGTAACCATTAAACACACCAAACATGGGCGCTTTTTCGCCGGCAATGATCTGCCAGAACCGGCTTTGCGCAGGGTCTTGATGTCGGCATATCCAGCCAGTTTTCTGCAAGACATATAACAATCTGGCCATCTGCTCAGGCTCGGCCAACCACTCATTTAATGTTTTACCTTCTATCTGGCAATGGTGTGTATGCATGTATTGGCCAAGCTGTGCTTTGCCTTGCAATATCCGTACGACTTCCGCCATCAAGTCAAAATGACGGATCGCGGCCAGCGTCCCCAAGCCTGCGGTACTCAGCTGCATGCCTGCCGCCACTCTCTCCATGTAAGCTTGTGTAGCGCCAAATGCCGGCATCACTTCAAACACGGCATTGACCGCGGCCCTGGCATGACCGCTATGTGCATTATCAATGGTGCAGTGCAAGCTAAAGTAATAAGGGTCGATATTCAACTCACGTAATTCGTAAGCGGTGATCAACAGATGCAAGGGTAACTGCTCATAGCCCAGGTTAAATCCAATGATCTCCGGCAAAAACGTTTCACTGCGCGCCGCCAGCGCCAATTGAATGGCTCCTTGTGTAAAAAAAGCCTCGGGCAAGGTATGCCAGTCTTCACAGGCATTCACTTCGAGCAACTGGCGGTAGAGCAACACATGATTTTGCGCAGCCACACCATTGCCTAACTCCTCAAGATAAATATGTAACAGCGAAGACAAACGGTGATCGCGCCAATGCCGGGTCAATCCATAGAGCCATGCCCCATCCACCAGCTTGGTCGGCGCCACCGCACGCAAAAAATACAGGGCGTGCGCTTTGCCGCTGAAATACCAGCGTGGTGCCCCGGCCTTTCTGGCGGCCAGATAGTCTTGATACTGGCGCCCGACCGCTTCATGCTGTGCCAGCATCCAGGCCTCCAACGCCTGGGGCTGGCAAGGCAACGCAACCGGAGGCTGACGCTGGGCATTTAACTGCTGCGTTAAAAATGCGGCACTCGCTAGCTGGGTGGTGGCCCCCCCTGTTGCATCGCGCAAGGCAAAATAAAGGGAGCGCGCAGAAATAGCCTTGGCCGGCGGCTGTGGTAAAGGGGGAGATTGACGGATGACCGGCATGGCAATGACCTTTCTGAGGGAAAATAATGAGGGGCGCTGATAGAACGCGCCAGACCTGACTAGCTTAGGCATGAACAGCGCCGGGCTGTATCAGCCAGCACAGAAATTTTTTGTCAGAATCCATTGTAGGAATTGGCTGATTATGGAGCGCAGCTGGCTCTGCTAAGCTGGCGGTTGGCAACAGACAGGACCATGCCCCATGCAGCCACAAACATCCTCACCTATCCAGCCGTCGGCCGCAGTGATCGCCTTGCTGCAAACCCTCTATGCCCGCCACTACCGGTTTATGACGGTCACCCCCGCCACCCACCAGCGGGTGAATCAGCGCCCCGAAAATGCCTGGGCCAATAGCTTGCAGGATATTTTTGGCTGGAACCGGCCTTTTGTAACGGGCACCCTGGAGGCCGCATGGCTAGCGCAATTACAGCGCCACGGCCTGGTCGTGCCAGCACACGACGGCTGGCGGTCGACGATCCGGGTATCCAGCCTGCCGGTCGGGGCCCATCCAGAGATATTGCTGGCACATTCGGCTTACCCGACCAATGATACCGAGGCAGTCTTTTTCGGGCCGGACACTTACCGGTTTATCCACGCCATGAGACAGGCCTTGCCCCGGCTCGCCCGGCCACCGGTGCGGTGTGTCGATATTGGCACCGGCACCGGCGCAGCCGCGCTTGCCCTGGCACGCTGCCTGCCCGAGGCTGAAATCTGGGGCGTAGACCTAAACCAGAAGGCGCTGGAGATTGCCGCAGCCAATGCCCACGCGCTGGCGTTACCGCAGGTTCACTTTGCGCACAGCAATCTGCTGCAGGCGCTGCACGGCACCTTTGACCTGATCGTCGCCAATCCGCCCTACCTGGTCGATCCTTTGCAACGGACGTACCGCCATGGCAGCGGGCCACTGGGTGCGCAACTGTCGCTGGAGATTGTCGAGGCCGCTTGCCAACGCCTCGCCCCGGGCGGTACGCTGATGCTGTATACGGGCGTGGCCATTGTCGACGGCCATGATGCATTTATCGCAGCAGTCCAACCACGCCTGCAAGCACGGCAAATGCATTATGAATATGACGAAATTGACCCGGATATTTTTGCCGATGAACTCATGCATCCGCCCTATGACCAGGCAGACAGAATTGCCGCCGTCTGGCTGCAGGTGCAAAACATTGCTTAGGTTTGGTTGAGGGGGCCGTAAACCGAGCGGAACCGGCAACGGAACGGCAAGCGCCTTGTAAGGCCGGTGTAATGCAGCTTTGCTAGGCTGGTGAGTGTTGGCTTGCCAGATTTGACCCGCCCAACAGGGGTGCTGTGCATTTTTTATTTTTCGTCAGGATAAAACGCAATGGCGGATGACGTATGGATGATTGAGCAACATTTTGGTCTGGGCGCGCGCGCCGATGCCCCGGCATTGTCCTCCACCAGTGCCTTGCAGGATGAGTTTAGCCGTTATCAGGCGTTGCCACCACTATGGCAGCAATACCAGCAAACCCTGCCCTCGCTGGAGCAAGAAATGCAGGAAAGGCGCATGATCAACCAGGCGGCCTCCCCTGACGACAAAATGCAGTTACGCCAGCAAATGCGCAAGGAAGCCAAGGACAGTTATACCGATGCCGTGCAAGTGCGTGCACAAGTGGCCCAGCAGACCGACACGCCGTTTTTGGAAAGGCTGGTGCATTTCTGGGCCAACCATTTTGCCATCTCCGCCCTAAAATCCGAGGTCACGCAAGCCGCCGGGCTGTTTGAACTGCAAGCCATCCGCCCGTTTGTGCTCGGCACTTTTAAAGACATGCTGTTTGCGGTCGAAAAACATCCGGCCATGCTGTTTTACCTGGACCAGCAACAATCACGCGGACCGGAAAGCGAAGCTGTGCAACGGCAAATGCGCCGCCAGCCGGACAAAAAAGCCGGCCTCAATGAAAACCTGGCCCGTGAAATCCTGGAGCTCCATACCCTGGGGGTGCGTAGTGGCTACAGCCAGCAAGATGTGACCGAGTTCGCACGTGCGCTCACCGGCTGGACCATCCCCAACCCAAAACTGACAGGCGAGACCGATGCGCGCTACCCCGGTTTTATGTTTAACCCACGCGTACACGAACCTGGCAGCCGCCAACTGTTAGGTAAAACCTACACCCAGGACGGCGTGCAACAGGCAGAGGCTATCCTAAGCGATCTTGCCGCTTCACCGGCGACAGCGACACACCTGGCGACCAAACTGGCTTGCCATTTTGCCGGGGACCAGCCGCCGCCTGCGCTCGTTAACCGGCTACGTGACGCGTACCTGCAAACAGGCGGCCAACTCACTGCGCTTTACCGCTTATTGATCGCCGCGCCTGAGTGCAGGCTAGCCTCGGCGCTCAAATTCAAAACCCCATGGGAATGGCTGATTAGCAGCGTGCGCGCGCTGGACATCGACCTCTCGCAGGTGCGTGTCTCGCAAGTCATGACCCAGCTGGGGCAACCCATCTGGAAGCCAGATTCGCCTGCCGGCTACGATGATGTGGCCGACAGCTGGCTTGCCTCCAATGCGTTGTTGCGCAGGGTGGAATATGCGCAGCGCCTGGCCACGCTGACCAAATTGAGCCTGCCACCAGCCACGCTGGCAAACACGGTATTGCGCGGCAGGCTGAGCCAGGAGACCTTGCAACAGATTAGCCGTGCCGAATCAGCGCATACCGGTTTTGCGCTATTTGTGGTCAGCCCTGAATTTTTAAGGAGATAGCCATGCATCGCAGACAGTTTGTGAAATTATGCGGCGCTGGTCTGGCCGCCTTCTGCCTACCCACCCTGAGCTTTGCTGCAGCAGCCACTGAACAACGTTTTATTTTTATCATCCAGCGCGGAGCGGCAGATGGACTGAATACCGTGATTCCGTATGCAGACCCTGATTACCAGCGGTTACGCGGCGCACTG
Organism: Methylophilus sp. 3sh_L; assembly: GCF_046766015.1. Taxonomy (NCBI): domain Bacteria; kingdom Pseudomonadati; phylum Pseudomonadota; class Betaproteobacteria; order Nitrosomonadales; family Methylophilaceae; genus Methylophilus; species Methylophilus sp. 3sh_L. The sequence continues at coordinate 46,601 of NZ_JBKOUF010000001.1, read as the reverse complement.
GCGATTGAAGAGATCGCCGATTCACGGCTGGACAGCTTGTTTGCGCTGCACCCGTCACTGGTCACCGCCACCAGGCTTTACCAGCAGCAACAGGCGCTGTTTGTGCATGCCGTCGCCTCTGCCTACCGCGAACGCTCGCATTTTGACGGGCAGAATGTCCTCGAAAGCGGTGGTACGCGTGCTTATCAACTCAGGGATGGCTGGCTTAACCGCTTGCTGGGGTTGTTGCCGCCCTCACAAAACGAAGCGATTGCGTTTTCTCCCACGATTCCGCTGGCCTTGCGCGGCAGCTACCAGGTAGACGCCTATGCCAGCGCCAAGCTACCGCAACCATCCGATGATTTATTGTTAAGGGTGAGCCAGCTTTATAGTAATGACGCCCAATTGCACGCCGCCTGGGAAAGCGCCATGCAAGTCGAGAATATGGCAGGCTTCCAGCCGCAAAACAGCCAGCAGCCTGAAGCCTTAGGCAAACTGGTAGGCGACTTTTTAAGCCGCGCGGACGGTCCGCGCATTGCCATGCTGGAAACCGGTGGCTGGGATACCCACAGTGCACAAAACAATCGCCTGAGTAAACAACTGTCAGACCTGGACAAACTGATTGCCAGCCTGCAAACCGCCTTAGGCGATCACTGGCAGCAAACGCTCATCATCGTCGCCACCGAGTTTGGCCGCACCGCAGCGGCCAATGGCACCGGCGGCACAGACCATGGCACCGGTGCCGCCATGCTGGCGTTTGGCGGCGCGCTGCCCGCCATCAGCACACGCAACCGCCAATGGGCCGCAGGAAAAGTCATCGCAGACTGGCCCGGCCTCAAGGACAGCCAGCTGTATCAGGGACGCGACTTGCAACCCACCCTCGGGCTGGATAGTGCGATCACCGCATTGGTAAGCGCACACTACGGATTAGAGCCAGGTAAAGTCTCACGCATGCTATTCCCTGCCTCTAGCTGAAGTTTTTGTAGCGCACCCCATAACAAATACACCCGGCAATCAAATTCATACTGCATATAATCGGGTTCCATATGCAAACAAAGCTGATAAAACGCCTTGTCATGGGCACGCTCCTTGAGGTGCGCGAGCTCATGCACCACAATCATCTGTAAAAATGCCAACGGCGCGGTTTTAAAAAACGCCGAAATACGGATTTCTTTTTTTGCCTTGAGCTTGCCACCCTGCACGCGTGAAATGGCGGTGTTCAGCCCCAAGGTCTGCTTTTCTATGGTCAGCCGGTTATCGAAATAGACTTTGTCTAGCATCGGTGCATTTTTCAAATAGCGCTGTTTGAGCGACTGACAAAAATCGTAGAGCGCCTTGTCACTTTGAATAGCATGCGGCTGCGGATAACGCTGCTGCAGGTACTGGCCTAGCTGGCCCTGAGCATGCAGCTGTGCAATTTGTGCACGTAACTGGGGCGGGTAACCCGGCAAAAACTGTTGAATAAGGTGAGCAGACATGCCGTCATTTTAAACGGCAAGTACGAAATGACATGCGTGCAATTAAAAAATCGTCACTACATGATCATTTAGATGGCGATCATTTACATCGAAAAATCGGCACTTAAATCCATGGTATTGGGGCCAGTTTCTTCCTGATAAGTGGAGCGCGTCACCGGTGGCTGCAATGCTTGCTGCCAATCTTGGTAGGCTTGCTGCTCCGCAGGGCTCAATCTGGAAATGGCCTCAGCACTCAGGCTTGCAAATGGTCTGCCATCTTGTGTAGCCGCCTCCTTCGCTGCCGCTTGGAGACTTCCGCTCATCCCGTAGAGTGCACTCGTCAGCAGGATTGAAATAGTCAAAACTCGCATCGCTTATCCTCGCCAAAAAGAAACATGACATTAAGCCAGCGGCAGTCAGACCTCCATAGGAAAGCTTCCTAATTAACCGACTAAACCCTGCTTTTCAGCTGGCGGTTCAGTGTCAGAGGGGTTCCCTCAGTCTTGCGCGATAGCCACAAATAAGGTGAACTGACGAAACACTTGCAGAAGAATACAGCGCGGGCAAGGGCGATCAAGGTCGATATAGATGTCGCGTGAATATTCCAGTATGCTAGTCGCTACGCCACATGAACGCTAGCGACTACAAGCAAACTTTTCAAGCGTAAAACACTGCATGATCACGCATAAAAAATTATTTACCCGGTTGACCGTTGTGCTCTGGATAGAACTTGCGCTGGCACTGGCCATTCTTGGCGGCTTGATGGGCCTCAATATTTATCAGGAACACGCACAGATTGAAGCGAATGAGCGCGACCGCCTGATTACACAAGCCACAGTCATTTCAAAAAACCTGGCCTTCCAGTTTGAAGGTGCGAATCAGGCATTACTGACCATCATTCAAGAAATCCCCGAGTGGAAACAGCAACAACAAACCGCGACTAACCGCTTGACCACCATGGCAAGCATCATGCCCGGCATTCGCGGATTTGACGTATTTGATGCTTCAGGAACGCTGATATACAGTAGTTTCCCCCAATATACGGGCATGAATTTCAGTTACCGCGACTATTATCAGACCGCCCGGCAAGTACATGATCCCAAGCTGCTGTATGTGTCAGCGCCCTTCACCGGCATGAGCGGAAATTTCATCCTCAACCTGACGCGCATCATCCCTGGCAAGCACGGTGAATTTAACGGCATTGTCACCGCCATTCTGGATCCCGAATACTTCCAGCCACTGCTGGCCTCCGTGCTGTACTCCCCAGATAGCCGCAGTTCACTGGTCCATAGCAACGGCACCCTATTTATGAGCGTGCCAAACAATGGCCTCAAGCGTGGTATGAACCGGGCTGTCCCCGGCTCATTTTTTACCCAACATATGCAAAGCGGGCAATCAGTCACTGTTTTTAGCGGTGAATTATATTCAACCAAGCAGCAGCGCATGATTGCCCAAACCACCTTGGCCCCGGAACGACTCAAGCTCCACGGCACGCTGTTGGTCGCGGTGAGCCGTGACCTTGAGCGCATTTTTAAATACTGGTATGAAACTGCCGCCATTCAAATCATCTGTTTCAGTATTTTTGCCCTGTTTTCATTCACCATGTTGTACGTGTTCCAACGCCGTGAAGGCAAACACGCCAAGCTGGCGGCTGAACACGCGCAAGCCCTGTTTCAATCTGAAAAACTATTTCGCTCGACCTATGACTCAGCGGCGATCGGGATGGCTTTGCTGGATTTAGGCGGCCGCTTTATGCAGGCAAACCGTGCCTTATGCCAGATGCTGGGCGAGGAAGAGTCGGCCTTATGCAAAAAAACCATCCAACAAGTAACGCATCCCGACGACCAGCAAAATGACCAGTCACTCAGACTCGCCCTGCTGAGCAGTGAGCGCGACAACTACCAGATTGAAAAACGCTTTTTTCATAAAAATGGCCACACCTTGTGGGGGCTGCTGACGTATTCGACGATTAAGGATGAAACGGGGAAACTCAAGCACTTTGTCGTGCAAATACAGGATATTACCGATTACAAATCATTGCAGGAGACGCTGCAGTCACAAGCTAACCACGACTTTTTAACCGGTTTGCCGAATCGACGCCACTTTATCCATGAGGCGAGTACGGCGCTTGCCCGGCTCAAACGCCATGGCGGCGCCATGGCCTTATTGATGATAGACATAGACCACTTTAAGCGTATCAATGACAACTACGGACATCAGGCCGGAGATGTGGTGTTACAACAATTGAGCCAGCAATTTAAAACACAATTACGTGATATCGATTTAGTCAGCCGCTTCGGTGGTGAGGAGTTTGCCATTTTGTTGCCAGACACTGAGAAAGCGCAAGCGGCTGACATTGCTGAACGGTTGAGGACGACCGCCGCCAATAATCAAATCCCCCTGGGGGAACATGCAACGCTTAACCTCACCATTTCTATTGGGCTCGCTACCACGGACGAGACAGGCACCAGTCTGGAAAAGCTATTGGTTAAAGCAGACGTTGCCCTCTATCAAGCCAAACAATCGGGACGTAACCGGGTGTGTATTGCGCAAACAGAATAACTTCTAAGCGCTGAAGCCAACAATCCACTTTAAAACTGATTCCATACCCTTATGTACTATACAAGAGTCAGCCAGATGCGTGTAGACTGTACTCAATAATAAGAAAAACACTTCGACTACCTGCAGCAGGGATCGCAGCAAAAACCATTAAAAACAGACATGCAATGGCCATGGGAGAGAGGGCATGCATCATGAAAGTGGAGACGTCGAACGCGCCAACCTGCGCTTCCGGCAAGTTGTAGAAGCAGCCCCGACAGCGATGGTCATGGTAAACAGTCATGGCCTGATAGAGCTCGTCAATACGCAGACCGAACTTATTTTTGGCTATCGCCGGGCGGAACTGCTGGGGCAAACCATAGACATTCTGCTACCCGAGCGCTTTCGCCATCAACATCCGCATCACCGCGCCGCCTTTTTTTCTGACCTACGGCCACGTGCCATGGGCACCGGTCGCGATCTATATGGCCGCCGTAAGGATGGCACTGAGTTTCCAGTGGAGGTCGGCCTTAACCCCATAGAAACCGATGACGGCGTCAAAGTCTTGTCAGCCATCACGGACATTTCGGCCCGCAAGCGGATGGAAGCCCGCTTCCGCCAGGTGGTTGAGGCCGCCCCCAATGCTATGGTGATGGTGAATAAAGACGGCCTCATCGAAATGGTCAACACCCAGACAGAACGTATTTTCGGCTATCCACGCGCAGAACTGCTGGGGCAAACCATCGATATCCTGCTCCCCGAACGCTTCCGCCATCAACACCCGCATCACCGCAGCACGTTTTTTTCCGACCTGAGCCCACGGGCCATGGGCAGCGGGCGCGACTTATATGGCCGCCGCAAGGATGGTAGTGAATTTCCGGTCGAGGTCGGGCTCAACCCTATAGAAACCGATGACGGCGTCAAGGTGCTGTCGGCCATTACGGATATTTCTGCACGCGTAAAAGCCAGTGAAAAACTGGCGGAACACCGGGATGAACTGGAGCGTAGCAATAAAGAACTGGCGACATTCGCCTATGTCGCTTCGCATGACCTTAAGTCGCCCTTACGTGGCATCTTCCAAATTTCGCATTGGATAGAAGAAGATCTCAACCAGGGTAAACTGGAAGCGATTGACGGACATATGTCGCTGTTACGCGGCCGCTTGCGCCGCATGGAGCGACTGCTGGATGACTTGTTGGCTTATTCGCGTGCCGGTCGCCTGGAAGGCAGCGTCAGCCAGGTGGATCTCGGCAAACTGGCGCAATCGATTTTTGAGATGCAGGCCCCGCCGGAAGGCTTTAGCCTCCAGGTCGCGGGCGATTTACCGGTGTTTTATACCCTGGCAACGCCACTCGAACAGGTACTGCGCAATCTGTTTAGCAACGCCATCAAACACCATGATCAAGCGCAGGGGCAGATTCAATTGCAGTGGCAACAGGCCAATCAGCACTTTTATGAATTCTGCGTCACCGATGATGGGCCGGGGATTTCACCCGAATACCAGGAGCGGGTTTACATCATGTTCCAGACCCTGCGGCCACGCGATGAGGTGGAAGGTAGCGGCATGGGGCTGGCCCTGGTTAAAAAAATTGTGGAGGCCTATGGTGGCTACACACGCATCACCTCAGATGGTAAACGGGGCTGTGCCATCACGTTCACCTGGCCCATAAATATCGAAGAAAGGTTGCTGCGTGCCAACCCCGTCCAAACCCCGTTATAAGGAAGTCTCCTTGCTCATTGTTGACGATGACGACATTGATGCCATTTCCCTGGAGCGCGCATTACGCAAGCTCAGGCTGTTAAACACCCTGTTCCGTGCACGGGATGGCCGCGAAGCGCTGGAGCTGCTGCGTTCGGGCCAGGTGCCTGCCCCCTATATTGTCTTGCTTGACCTCAACATGCCGCGCATGAACGGCCTGGAGTTTCTGGAAGTGTTACGCACAGACCCGGCGCTGACCCATGCGGTGGTCTTTGTGTTGACGACGTCGAAATCAGATGAAGACCTGGTCGCGGCCTACCGTAAGCATGTCGCAGGCTATGTGTTCAAGCAGCACATGGACCGTGATTTTATGGAAGTCATGGGCCTGATTGAGCATTACTGGCGCATTGTTGAGCTGCCAGTCACCAAGGAGTAATGATGCGCCTGCTATTGGTAGATGATGATGAACTGGACCGCATGGCGGTGGTGCGGGTGCTACAAAACCCTAAACTGGTGAAAGATATTGTGCATGCCAGCACCGCCGTGTCAGCCTTAAAACTATACGAAGAAAACCACTTTGATATCGTTCTACTCGACTATCGCTTGCCCGATATGGATTGCCTGGACGTGTTAAGCCAACTCACACAACACACAGAAAAACAGGCTGCCGTGGTCATCCTGACCGGGATGGAAGATAACGAGACCATAGAAAGAAATTGCATTTTTGCCGGGGCGCAGGACTTTTTACTCAAGAAAGAGCTGTCCGAGCGGCACCTGACCAAAGCGCTGGTCCACGCCCAAGCCCGTCATGCCCTCAACAACAAGTTGATTGAAACGCACAAGCGGCTGAAGTACCTGGCCGAAAATGATCCGATGACGGGGCTGTCAAACCGATACTATTTTGAGGAGCATCTGCGCAATGCCCTTCAACGGGCGCATAGGCTTCATGTTCAACTTGGATTGATTTACCTGGATATTGATAATTTCAAGTTGGTCAATGACAGTCTGGGCCATGACTCAGGCGATCACTTGCTGAAGCAAGTCGCGCAGCGGCTGCAAGAGGTGGTCAGGGAAGGAGACATTGTCTGCCGCCTGGGCGGCGACGAGTTTGCCATTATCGTGCACGACCTGGAAAATGAAACATTGATCGGCGCCTTATCGCAGCGCGTCATCGAAAAGATACGTGAGCCCTTTACGCTCAACCAGACGGAACAATTTATCACTTGCAGTATCGGCATTGCCACCTTTCCACGCTGTGCCACCACGGCCGAGGACATGTTAAAGCGCGCCGACCTGGCCATGTACCATGCCAAACGTGAAGGACGGAATGGCTTTCACTTTTTCAGCGAGGTGCTGCAAGAGCAGATTATCCATCGCATGATGCTAGAGAACGAACTGCGCTCGCACCGCCTGCAAAACCAGCTGGTGCAATACTACCAGCCGGTGATTAATGCCAAAGATTTTACCGTTTGCGGCGCAGAAATGCTGATGCGCTGGCAGCATCCCACCCAGGGCCTGCTGCCTCCCGCAGCGTTTATCGATGCGGTGGAAGAACTCGGCTTTTTTGCGGCCATTGATAGCAGAAACTGGAAACTGGCCTGTTTACAATTCGCGCACTGGCGCCAGATCGGTCTAATAGATGCCACCTGTGTGCTTGCAGTGAACGCAAGCGCACAATGGTTACAGCATGAACACCTATGGACGGAAGTTGAGCATGACCTCAGGGAGATTGATCTGCCCGGCCCATGCTTGTCACTGGAAGTCACAGAGAGTGTACTGGTATCCGACTTTGACACTGCCGCTCGCAGACTGGACCATCTCAAGCAGGTGGGGGTCAAAGTGGCCCTGGATGACTTTGGCATTGGTTACTCCTCCATGACCTACTTGAAACACCTGCCAGCCTCTATCTTGAAAGTAGACCGCAGTTTTGTGCAAAATGTGCCGGAAAAAGAGGCGGATTGCCGCCTGCTCAAAGCCATGATTGTCATGGCCAAGAGCCTGGATCTCGAGGTGATTGTCGAGGGGATAGAAACCCTGGCCCAAGCCCAGCTCTGCAGCGCGCTGGGCGCGGACAAACTGCAAGGTTTCCTGTTTGCAAAACCCTTGTCACCAGAAGCCTTTGAGGCGTTTTTGGCCACGCATAACCCAGCCGATTATCTGCCACCTGCGGACACATAGCCTGCTTGGCAGCAGTCCATGCAACGGTTAAGCGCGTGAGTGCTCACTGGCACTAAACTAAATCGGCACGTCCCGACTCAAACCATGGCGAACTTGACCGCCACCAAAGACAAAACCTGTGCGTCTGCGCACACGAGAATGGAGAATCCACCATGGACCAAACCCTCAAAACTACAAAACTGAAAGCCCATCTGGAAGCGATTGAAAATCACAAAAGCTTGCTGGAAAAGTTGCACTTAAATGGTAACCAGCCTCTAGATGAGGTCAATGCCTCGTTACAAACCGTTACCCTGACGCTAGAAGAATATCTGAAGCTGATCGGTCTGCCGTAAGTGCTTGGCACGTCCCTCCAAACCAACCCAACACCTTGTCATTTATCCCCGGTACCCGCATGCAGATCTTAGACAGAATCCAACATTACAACGCAGGCCGCGACCCTGAACGCCTGCAAATGAAACTGGCCGCCATGTGCAAAGACCCGTTTGTGTTCTTACGTGGCACTTGCCATTTGTTTTATGAAGACTGGCATGCCCAGCTTGCGCAATTGCAGAGTCCCGCCGCCTGGATTTGCGGCGACCTGCACCTGGAAAACTTTGGCAGCTACAAAGCAGAAAATGGCCTGGCTTATTTTGATCTCAACGACTTTGACGAGGCCGCGCTGGCCCCCTGCTTGTGGGAACTGACGCGCTTGCTGACCAGCCTGCTGGTCGCCCAGGACACGCTCAAGCTTAAACCGAAACAGACGACGGCCCTGCTTGAAGTGATGGTGGAGAAATATGCACACGCGCTGGCAGAAGGCAAACCCAAATGGGTAGAACGCAAAACGGCCCGCGGCTCGATCAAACACCTGTTGTCGGACTTGAGCAAACGCAGCAATCAAGCCTTTATCGCCAGCCGGACCAATGCCAAAGCACCGGACACCTTGCTGATTGACGGCAAACGTGCGCTAGCCCTGGACAAACCGCAAAAGAAAGCCGCACTGGAAAAATACATGACGGCCATGCAGGTACAGGATAAAAAGGAATTCTTTTATCCGCTGGATATTGCACGCCGGATTGCAGGCACAGGTAGCCTCGGGCTGGAGCGCTATGTCGTGCTGGTCAACGGTAAAGGACCGGACCGCCGCGCACTGATAGACATGAAAGCCAGCAACCAGAGCGCACTCAGCCCTTACCTGAACACGGCCGCCATCAAGCTCACGCAACCAGACTGGGTCTTGGAATCACAACGGGTGGCGACCATACAGGCAGGCGCGCAAATCCTGCCGCCCGCCTTACTCAAGGCCGTCTGCGTAGACAAACAGTCTTATTTGATTAAAGCCCTGCAACCCACACAAGACCGGGTAGACCTGACGCAGTGGAATGGCGAACTCAGCGTGCTGGATAATATCTTTGCTAGCATGGCCGCCCTCACCGCCTGGGCCCATTTACGCAATGCCGGCTATCTAGGCGCCGCCAACCGTGAGACCTTGATGGCGTTTGGGGCTCAAGTGAATGATTGGCGTGGCCCGGTGCTTGCACTGGCCAAACAGGTGGCCGAGCACACCCTCAACCAATGGCAAGCCTACGTGACCGCTTACCAGACGGCGGATCACGTCGACGCCTAGTCAGCCGCGGGTTAACCTCCTGAGTTTCAATGCCCTGGAGTCAAAGCTCAAGAGTCAAAGCTCAGGAATCAAAACCCTGGCCTAAAAAGCCGGGCAAACAAACCCTAGGCAATCCCCCGCCTGAGTCGCGTCAATATGCGCCAGGCGATTTCTTTGCCCGCCCCCTTCAGTGATCCGACCTCGCGCCGTAATAACTGTATCCTAAAAATTTGGGCGGTTCTGTGCCTGTTTTTATTGCCATGGCCTGGTTACGATAAACACCATCGTCAATCCGCGCAGGCAAGCCAAAGACAGGCACGCCGCCTTTTGTCACCTTTAAGCCTACTGACGCACTCTACTGGAAACTATGTCGCAATCGAAAGCTGTGATTAAACCATATCACCACCCGGCCGCTGGCTGGGGGGCATTGAAACAAGTCGCCGCCCAACTGGCGCTGCAAAAAATCCCGGTCAAAGGCGTCATGACGCTATTGTCACAAAACCAGCCCGATGGCTTTGACTGCCCGGGTTGCGCATGGCCAGACAAAGAACACACCTCAACTTTTGAGTTTTGTGAAAATGGCGTCAAGGCCGTGGCCGCTGAAGCCACCGCCAAACGTGTCCCACCGGCTTTTTTTGCCCAGCATACCGTGACGGAACTGATGGATTGGAGTGATTTCGACCTGGAAAATGAAGGCCGTCTGACTCACCCCATGCGTTACAACCCGGCCACCGATAAATACGAAGAGATCTCCTGGGACGCCGCCTTTGCGCTGATGGCGTCACACCTCAACGGCCTGGATCATCCTGACCAGGCGGTGTTTTATACCTCTGGCCGCGCCAGCAACGAGGCAGCGTTTTTGTACCAGCTGTTTGTGCGCGCATTTGGCACCAACAACTTTCCTGATTGCTCCAACCTGTGTCATGAATCGACCAGTATTGCCTTGCCTGCCACCGTGGGCATCGGCAAAGGCTCGGTGACCCTGCATGACTTTGAGCATGCCGATACACTCCTGATTTTTGGCCAGAATCCGGCCACCAACCATCCGCGCATGCTGGGTGAATTGCGGGAAGCGGCCAAACGCGGCGCCCGCATTGTCGCCATCAACCCACTGAAAGAACGTGGCCTGGAGCGTTTTGCCGACCCGCAAAGCCCGTTTGACATGCTGAGCTTTAAAGGCAGCAAGATCAGCAGCCTGTTTATCCAGCCCAAGCTGGGCGGTGATCTGGCCCTGATCAAAGGCATGATCAAATTCGTCATCCAATGGGATGATGAAGCCATTCTGCATGGCACCGAGCGCGTGGTCGATGTTGACTTCATTGCTGAGCACACCAACAACTTTGCCGAGATTGCCGAAGATGCACGCCAGGAAAGCTGGGAGGTCATCGTTGAAGAATCCGGCGTCCCCTTGGCACAGATTGAGGAAATTGCCCGCATTTATGCCACCGGTGACCGTGTGATTGCCACCTGGGGCATGGGCATTACCCAGCACAAACATGGCGTCGCCACCATTAAAACCCTGGTCAACTTGATGCTGTTGCGCGGCAATATCGGCAAGGAAGGCGCAGGCCTGTGCCCGGTACGTGGCCATAGCAATGTACAAGGGAACCGCACAGTGGGTATTTATGAAAAAATGCCGCTGGAATTTCTGCAACGGCTGGACCAGGTGTTTGACCTCAATGTGCCGAAAGCACCAGGTTACGATGCCGTCGGCGCCATCGAAGCCATGATTGCAGGCAAAGTGAAATTCTTTTTTGGCCTGGGTGGTAACTTCTCGATTTCCACGCCAGATACTGACCGCACCTGGCAAGGCATGCGCAATTGCGAGATGACTGCCCATGTCACCACCAAGCTCAACCGCAGTCACCTGGTGCGTGGCAAACAGGCTTTGATTCTGCCTTGCCTGGGCCGTACCGAAATCGACACGCAGGCCACTGGGCCACAGGGCGTGACCGTAGAAGACTCCATGAGCATGGTGCATATTTCTTACGGCATGAACAAACCGGCTTCCCCGCACTTGTTGTCAGAACCGGCGATTGTGGCGCGCCTGGCCGCAGCAACGCTCAAGGGAAGCAGCATCCCCTGGCTGGCACTGATTGAGGATTACAGCAAAATCCGTGACCTGATTGAACAAACCCTGCCGGTGGCGTTTAAAGACTATAACGAGCGCATCAAACGCCCGGGCGGTTTCCGCCTGCCCGTGCCGTCTAGCGAGCGCATCTGGAATACCGCCTCTGGCAAGGCTGAGTTTACGCTGCAAGCCATCCCTAAAAACTCGCCCATCCATCAGGCCCGTGAGCAATATGGCGATCAGTTATTTGTGCTGATGACCACGCGCTCACATGACCAGTACAACACCACCATTTATGGCATGGATGACCGCTACCGCGGCGTCTTTGGCGAGCGCCGCGTCATTTTCATGAACCCGGCCGATATCACACGCCAGGGCCTGCAAGCCGGGGACTGGATCAACCTGGTCAGCGTCTGGCAGGATGGCATCAAGCGCCGCGCAGACAAATTTTTGGTGGTGGCTTACGATATTCCGGCAGGCTGCCTGAGTGGCTATTACCCGGAAACTAATAATCTGGTGCCGCTGGAAAGCGTAGCCGACGATTCGCGTACCCCAACCTCCAAATCGATTCCAGTGATCATCGAGAAAACCACTGCCCCCGAGGTCGCCCATGCTGCTTGAACGTGACCACACCTTACAGTCCATGCTGGAGGCAGAGGTGACACTGCCCTCTGCGGTTGAAGACTCGCAGGCTCGGGAAGACAGTTCAATCAACCTGACGCCGCTGGACCCGAGTGCGGTCATGCTGCTCAGCATCCTTGAATGCTTGTATACCGAACACAGCCAAGGCCGGGCACATATGCCACTGGCCGCGCTATGCAAACGTCTCGAGCTGCGCATGAGCACACTGCAGCGTCTGTTAACTGCGCTGGATGAGCAAGCGCTGGTCCACGTATGTGCGCAAAAAGACCGCTTGGTTGCCAGCTTGACCGCCGCTGGGGCAGAGGTTGCGCTGGCCTTGCAAACAGCCTGATCTTTTTTATTCAGCCAGAGTTGTTTAATCAAGGCAGGAGTGTTTAAACACAGGCGGTTGCCATCGTTGTTCTGGCAAATCCCTGCCAGCGCGCTTCACGTATAATGGCAAGCATCTTCACACCCGCAAGCCTTGCCATCCATGAAGCTTTACGTCTCGTTTGCCGCCCGCGTCCGCGCCATGATTGATGAAGGCGTATTGCGGCCAGGCGAAAAAATCTTCTCGGTGCGGCAAGCCAGCCAGCAATATGGCTTGAGCATCAGCACCGTGTTGCGCGCCTATTTATTGCTGGAGCAAGAAGGCATTATCAGCAGCCATCCGCAATCCGGTTACTACGTGACTCCGCGCAAACGCCTGCAGCAAAAGGCCGCCTCACCGCTGGCAAAAGACCTGAATCTGGCCGAAGTCGATGCCAGCAAGTTAGTCCTCACTACGCTTAAATCCATCCGCGAATTTGGCACGGTGCCACTGGGCTCACCATTCCCTGATCCACAGCTATTTCCGCTCAAAAAAATCCACCAGTATGAAAAGGCGCTGACCGATGACCAGGGCGAGTGGGGCGTCTTGAGTGATTTGCCTCCTGGCAACGAGCTATTACGCCAGCAGATTGCGCGGCGTTACCTGACGCATGGCATAGATGTGTCGCCCGATGACATTGTGATTACCCACGGCGCGACCGAGGCGATTACGCTATGCCTGCAAGCGGTGGCCAAAGCGGGGGATACCATCGCGCTCGAATCGCCCGGCTACTATGCACTGGCACATACCGTCGAACGCCTGGGTATGAAGGTCGCCGAGCTGCGCACCGATCCGCACAGCGGCATAGACCTTGATGCTTTGCAGGCGATGACCAATAACGTGCGCATCGCCGCCGTTATCCTCACCACCAACTTCCAGAATCCGCTGGGCTTTGCCATGCCAGAAGCGAAAAAACAAGCCTTGGTCAGCTTGTTGGCCGCGCAGCAGATCCCGCTGATTGAAGATGATGTCTATAGCGAGCTTTATTTTGGCGAAGTGCCGCCACGGCCCGCCAAAGCGTATGACCAGCAAGGCATGGTGTTGCATTGTTCGTCTTTCTCAAAATCACTGGCGCCTGGTTACCGCGTCGGCTGGACCGTGGCCGGGCGCTACCGCCAGGAGGTTGAGCGGCTGATGTTCCTGAATAGCCTGTCGCTGCCTTCGCCGCCACAGATTGCCATCGCCAAATTCATGCAGCGCGACAGCTTTGAGCAACACCTCAAGCAATTAAGACACACCTTGCGCTCCAATTACGTCTTGATCCGTAATGTGATTGAACAAAGTTTTCCAGCGGGCACACAGCTTTCTGTGCCGCAAGGCGGCTATGTCATCTGGGTAAAACTGCCAGCCAGCGTGGATGCGCTGGCCCTTTACCGTGCCGCGATCGACAACGGCATCACGGTGGCACCTGGCACGATTTTCTCGCGCAAAAAAGACCTGACCCACTACATCCGGCTCAACTTCAGCCATTTGTGGACGCTGACCATAGAGCAAGCGGTACGGGAGATCGGCATACTGGTCTGTGATATGGATGCGCGCTTAGTTTGATCTTCCCGCACTTCTACAGCCACGACGCTACTCACCCGTCATACGCTTTTTTTCTTGAATACCGGTTGCTCAAAGGCATTTTGATAGGTTTGTAAAAGTTGCTCCCCCTGCATTAGCGTCACTTCAAATTGCGCCAACGCAGGCAAATCAAAAAGCATCGCTTTCTCATCCGCGGCGTGGTATGTCAAACCGACATGAATACCATGTTCCATATGCAACTCATATCGCTGAACATGCTGATGGGGCGTACTAGCATCTATTCTGGAAAAGCCCAGTACTCGCATGGGGCGACAGGCGATAAACCAGTATTTCTCCTTACACGCCTGATCTACAGAAGCGGTTAATTCCTGATAAACCTGATTGGCAAAGTCGATTGTGGATAGCATGGCTTAATAAATATAAAAATTAATAACTTGTTAAAATTTATAAACACATTATCCATTCGGTGCTAGAACTACTTATCAGCACTAAGCTGAATTTATCGTCAGAATCGTCTGTCAGCAACTGCTGACAACCATATCAGAAAATAATGACTATCTTTAGCCACCTTGGCAGCGTAACTTCAGTTTAACCAAATTACCCATCACCGATATCGCAAAGTTGTTTTTGCTATTTTTATGCCAGGAGTCTCACTATGACCGCTCAACCTTCAAAGCCTGTTATCGAGACCCTGTCTGGAATGGGTGCAATTCCACATCATGAGGGCGTGGCATTCAGGGTATGGGCTCCGCACGCCCAGCAAGTGAGCGTTATTGGCAACTTTAATGACTGGCAAGCGGGCCAAGACGCCTGCTTTGAGGAGGGCAATGGCTACTGGTATGTGAACATTCCGCATGCCCAAGCCGGGGATGAATACCAGTTTCACCTCATTGCGAATGAGCAAGCGTTACAGCGCATTGACCCCTATGCAAAAATCGTTACCAATTCTGCAGGCAATGCCGTAGTGCCACCGCAGGATTTATTTGAAAGTCGGTCTAAGCCGTTTCAAATGCCCCCCTGGAACCAACTGGTGATTTACGAGCTGCATATCGGGACCTTCAACACTCAAACTGGCGATGCCAACAATGATAGCCAAGCGCAACAGGTTGGCAACTTTGATACAGCCATTGAACGCTTGCCTTATCTGAAAGCGCTGGGAATCAATGCCATTGAAATCATGCCGATTGCAGAATTTGCAGGTGACTATTCCTGGGGCTACAACCCGGCACATCCGTTTGCCATTGAAAGTGCCTATGGTGGCGCTGAGGCGTTCAAACGCTTTATCACCGCAGCCCATGAGGTGGGCATCGCGGTAATTGTCGATGTTGTATATAACCACTTTGGCCCCTCTGATATTAGCTTATGGCAATTTGATGGCTGGCATGAAAACGATAAAGGCGGCATTTATTTTTATAATGATGACCGTTCATCTACCCCCTGGGGCGAAACCCGCCCGGACTATGGTCGCAGCGAAGTGCGCCAATATATTTTTGATAACGCCATGATGTGGCTGGGGGATTATCATGCAGATGGCTTGCGGTACGACATGACCCTCTATATCCGCAGTGTTTCGGCAGATGCCCGTCAGCTGATTGCCGAGGGCTGGAGCTTGCTGCAATGGCTGAATGGCGAAATTCAACAGCGCTATCCTGGCAAAATCACCATCGCTGAAGACTTACAAAATGATGCGAAACTGACACAACACCGCGAAGATGGCGGCGCACATTTCGGCAGCCAGTGGGACGCGGGCTTTGTGCACCCCATCCGCCAGGTCTTGACCGAGATTGAAGATAGTCACCGCTCCATGGCTGCGGTCCGCGATGCCATGCTCAACCGCTACAACCAAGACGCCTTCCAGCGCGTCATTTACACCGAATCCCACGATGAAGTGGCCAATGGCAAACAGCGCCTGGTGTCAGAAATTGATGGCAATGATCCCCCTGGCCGTTATGCCATCAAGCGCAGCTGTCTAGGCGCAGCCCTGGTCATGACCGCCCCCGGCATTCCCATGTTATTTCAGGGTCAGGAATTCCTGCGCGACCAATGGTTTAGAGATGACCGACCGATAGACTGGCAACGTGCCGAACAATACGCTGGGATTGTTGCGCTCTATCGCGACTTGATCCAGCTCCGCCTGAATAGCGCCGGGGACACAGCAGGCCTCAGCGGACAAGCCATTGCGGTCTACCATGTCAACGACCAAGACAAACTGATTGCCATGCACCGCTGGGCGGCAGGCGGTGCTGGCGATGATGTGATCGTGGTGTTTAACTTTGCCGAGGGCCGCAAAGAAAATTATGTCATCGGGCTGCCACAACCCGGCATATGGAAACTCCGTTTTAATAGTGACGCCAAGCACTATCACGCAGACATGGATGAAACCACCTCCAGCGACTTGACCGCCGAAAACACCAGCCTCGATGGATTTGCCCATGCTGCACCGATTACGATCGGCGCCTACAGCTGCCTGATTTATTCGCAAGACAAGACTTAAAAATAAAAATTAAGGAATAAACCGAATAAGTGGCTATATGGCCGGTATGCCCGGCCGTGCTACCCACGTTTGAACACTCGCAATCGCAAGATTCAAGCAATGGATCACTGAAGGCGCCGCGTTAGCAAGTAGTCCAGCGAGGCCTTGCCTGCGCCGCAAATCGCCAACCAGGTGAACACGGCAAAATAGGTCGCCTCTTCAAAGCCGAGCAAGGTTTCCAGCGAATCAATATCGGCCAGTTTTGCCGAAATAATCGCGACCACCATCACCACCGCCAGCGCTCCGCCACAAATGCGTGTCATCAAGCCCAAGATCAGGCCCAAGCCGCCAAAGCACTCCCAGCCTGCCACAAACGGCGTCAAAATTTCCGGGTAAGGAATGCCCCAGCTTTGAAAGTTTTCAATGATCGCTGGCAAATTTGTCAGCTTGCCCCAGCCTGTGAGCATAAAGGTATACCCCACCACCACCCGGGCGACCAATGGGCCTAGCCATTCAAAATGCGAGGCCAATTTTTGTGGCCAGGCAATCAATAAGTCAAAAAATATACGCATGTGTTTCCTCCTGTTGCGGATGAGTAAGCTGCATGGCTGTCGCTTCAATCGCTGCTGAGGCCAGCAAACCATTTCTCATCCATTTTGAAAAATAAGCCATCACGGCAGGCCCAGCTTCGTCGTCCAGTGCAGATAACGCCTCGCCCACTGTCGCGCCGCTAAATAATCTGCTTAGCAGCGTAAACTCCTGTGCCTCCAGCGTCATGCGCCAAACCACATCCTCATGGCGGTACACCACCAGATACTCGTCAGCGGGGTCGGCACCAGGTGGCGGTGCTTCGTCCATCACCGCCTGATAGTAAGCATTCACGCCGTAGTTAAACTGCACCAGCGTTAATGCAGCCCGAGGCATCAGTTGCAAGTCCATCAACCCCTCCGGCGTGAGTCCCTGTAGTTGCGAAGCTTGCAGCACGGGGGTTTCAGCAGGGTCGGTCATTTGCGCGACCAATGTTTCCAGCTGGCAAAGCGCGTGGGCAAAGCCATCTTCCGGCAACACTGTTTGTATAAAAGAGGGGAGCTTGAGGGCAAAGCGGCCGATATTAAAATGGTCGGGCTGTACCGCTGCAATAAACGCCCACAGCAGCGCGTCAAATACAGGGGCAGTCAGGTAGTGCGCCAACACCGGATAATCTTCGGCCACCACATCAAACAAGCGGTAACGGTAAGCTTCGGTATACACCGCTAATTGTGCTTGTGGCGCAAAGTCATCCTTGGCGCGGATCCAGTCTGCCGGGCGGCTATCCAGGCGATCGCCCAGCACAATGGCTTGCTGTAAGTGGGTTTGCGCCTGCAGTAAAGACGACTGCATGGCGGGGGTAGATGCCGCAACCGGCTTGGCGGTGTCTGGCAAGGCATAGACGCTGGCCTGGCTAGCTACTTGTCGGGCTTTGTCCAGCTCAGCGGCCAACACCGGAAATTCTGGAATCTGGTCATCCCACTCAATCATGGTATTCGGCACGCGGCCTGCCCGTTGCACCACATATTGATACAGCCCCCACACGGCATCCGTCACATGGTCATCATGCGTGTCTACGATATGGCTGCCTTTGTTGCGGTGCCCCGAAAGATGCACCTGAATGACCCGCTCTAGTGGCAAGGCATCCAGATAGGCTTGTGCATCCAGCCGGTGGTTGTAGCTTGTCACATACACATTATTCACATCCAGCAGCAAATGGCAGTCGGCCGCTTGCGCCATGGCCGCAATAAATTCGGCTTCCGGGATTGTGGAATGCTGGAACTCCAGGTAAGTCGATGGGTTTTCGAGTGCAACTCTGCGTCCGAGCCGGTCCTGCACCTGCCGAATCCGCTGCACGATATGTTTGAGCGATTCTTCGGTGTAGGGTAGCGGTAGCAAATCATGGGTATTTTTATGTGCCACGCCGGTCCAGCATAGGTGGTCAGAGATCCAGGCGGGCTGCACCCAGTCAATCAGCGCCTTGAGCTTGGTCAGGTAGTCAGAATTCAAGGCATCTACACTGCCGATAGACATCGACACGCCATGCATGACGATCGGGTATTGCTCCTTGATACGCGCCAGGTTGCGCTTGGGCTTGCCGTCGGTATCCATAAAATTTTCCGAAATAATTTCAAACCAGTCCACCTGCGGCTGCTGTTCAAAAATATACGGGTAGTGCGTGGGCCTAAGGCCCAGTCCAAAGCCCAGATTGGGCAATGCATTTGTTACAGGATTGGTCAGCAGCATGACAATTCACTCCTTGCAAAGCGGCAGGGCCACTGCCCCGCCACCTTGAAATGATTCAAGAAAATGACCTGCTTACTTGCTGCCGTCCGTCGCGCATGAACCATGCCCCTTACATGCATTTTTGCCATCGCCGCCCTGGCCTTTGCAGGAATTTTTGCCCTTGCACGCATGCTTCTCTTTACCGTCCGCGGTTTTGCAGTTGGCTTTTTCCATCTTGGCGTTATCTTTGCCATTGCAGCCAGACTTGCCTTCATCGCCCGCAAACGCAGGGCTTGCGCTCATCACCGTTGCAGTGAATAAGCCTAACAATGCTGCGCTGGCCAATTTTTGAGTCGTTTTCATACTATCTCCTAAGGATTCAATTAAAAAAAGTGAAACAGAAAATGTGTTCTGCAACCCTTAGTCGAGGTCAATGAGGCGGCCTTACAGATTTTTTGAAAATAATTTAAAAATAATTGCGTGATTGGGAAAGTCCGCCAAAACCGCGCGGTGCTGACACCAAAAAGTGTATGACTGCCATGTTAAACTCAAGCCAATATTTCACTGGAACACGCATGATTCAATACAACCCCAAAGACTGGCTGACCTTCATCTTCCGCTTTCACGAGTCCGATACTTTCCGCCAACTGATTCCGATGATGTTATTGATCGGAGCGTATGCCGGGGGCATTGCCTATCTTGAAATCGAATACTGGAAACTGGCAGACAGCAGCCATGTCAAAAACCTGTCGCTGATACACACCACCGTCGGTTTTGTCTTGTCCTTGTTGCTGGCCTACCGCACCAATACCGCTTACGACCGCTGGTGGGAGGGCCGCAAGGCCTGGGGGGCGCTGGTCAACAATAGCCGCAACCTGGCGATCAAGTTATCCGCATACCTGGGTGATGACCATGACCGTGATTTCTTCAGGAAAATTATTCCCACTTATGCTGCCGTACTTTCCAAGCATTTGATGAATGCTGAGGTCAGCAAAATGCTGTTTGATGGCCTGGACCTTGCTATCGACCATCATGAACACCACCCCAACCAGATTGCCAAGCACCTTTTTCAAAAAGCCAACGAGCTCTACCGCACAGGCAAAATCAGCGGCGACCAGTTGTATCTGATCAATGACGAACTCAAAGCCTTCACCGAGGTGTGCGGTATTTGCGAACGGGTCAAAAACACGCCTATCCCCTACTCCTACAGCGCATTCATCAAAAAATTCATCTTCTTTTATGTGATGACTTTGCCATTCGGTTTTGTGTTTAGCCTGGGCTACTATGTGATTCCGGTAGTGGTGTTTATTTTTTATGTGTTAGCCAGCCTGGAGTTGATTGCAGAAGAGATTGAAGACCCGTTTGGCACCGACACCAATGACTTGCCGACGGTAAAAATGGCGGCAAACATCAAAAAACACGTCGAAGAGTTACTTTAGGCTAGTGAATAAGTATTGATACTCATCATATTTGCTATGATAGTGCTGTGTCTGTTTTAAACCGCTCGTGTAACCGCAACTGGTTGAGGCAGCGCAGACCTTCTTCAGCAACTCTGGCAGCCGCACCCCATGCTCAACGCCCTGAAAAATAGCCTTGAATCCATCAATATGACAGACGTGCATGCCTGGATAGGCCGTCTGGTTATCTGGACCGCAGCGACCATCACCGGCCTCATGATTGTCTTGTTTGCCCGGGCCACTGAGCATGCCATTGCTTTTTTTTACGACCTGCAATCCGCCGTCTGGTGGCTACCGCTGATCATTATGCCCTTGGTGGGCATTTTCATTGTCTGGGCGACCAAGCGCTGGTTCAACGGTGCAGCCGGGAGTGGTATCCCGCAGACCATGGCGGCGCTTTCTTATGCAGAACAGCAGCCGATTGGCCATTTGGTATCAATAAAAATTGCCCTCTCCAAAATGTGCCTGGTCACGCTCGGCCTGGCTGCCGGGTTTTCGGCAGGCCGCGAGGGGCCGTCCGTGCAGGTGGGTGCCAGCATTATGCATGCATGCCGCCGTTTTTTGCCGCAACACTTTCAGTTGGACCCCAAACACCTGATTCTGGCCGGGGGTGCCGCAGGTATCTCAGCTGCATTTAATACGCCGCTCGCCGGCATTATCTTCGCTATTGAAGAGCTCAGCCGCAAATTTGAGCAAAGGACTAATGGCGTGATGATTTCGGCAATTGTGCTATCCGGCCTGGTTTCTATTTCCCTGCAAGGCAACTACACCTATTTTGGCAGCCTCAAGGTAAGCCCGATTGATACGGCCATCCTGCTGCCTGTGCTGATTAGCGGGCTGGTGTGCGGCGTGTTTGGCGGCCTCTTTAGCAAAACGCTGATCGAGCTGACAGAAAATCTGCCTGGCAAAATCACCAGTTTACGCTTGCGCCACCCGCTGTACTGGACAGGCTTTTGTGCACTGCTGGTAGCAGGGCTGGGTATCGTCAGTCATGGTGCTGCCAATGGCTCGGGCTACTCACTGACCAAGGCCATGCTCAATGGCTCGATCAATGAAACCTGGTACTACCCCATCGTCAAATACCTGTCCACCATCTTCACTTACCTGAGTGGCATCCCCGGCGGCATCTTCGCCCCCGCACTGTCTATCGGTGCGGGCATAGGCTACGACCTGGCCAGTATTTTTCATTACCCTCACCTCACTATTGCATTCAGCGCACTGTGCATGGCCGGCTTTCTGGCGGGGGTCACGCAGGCGCCCATCACCTCCTTTATCATCGTCATGGAAATGATCGATGGCCATGAAATGGTGATCAGCCTGATGGCGGTTTCACTGATTGCGACCGTCACCTCACGCATTTTCAGCCCGCCGCTTTACTCGGTACTAGCCAGGCAGTTTCACTATGAGGGCCCAGCGCAAAAACGGCTGGAGCAGACCTGAGCCGTGCCTAAAAATCGCGCTGAGCGAAGCCATTGTTCAAACCAGACGCCAATCATCAAACTTTAAGGAGCCGTGTTATGGAAGCCTCACTACATACACTAAATCACCTGTTTGCCCAGCTCGGGCTGCCTAACAGTGATGATGATATCGAGCGTTTTATTCAAACTCACAGCCAACTGGCCGGCCCCGTTTCACTGGCGGATGCGCCAAATTGGACGCCCGCCCAGGCGACGTTTTTGCGTGAAGAGATCTTAAAAGATGCCGATTGGGCAGAGGTGATAGACCAGTTGAATGCGCGTTTGCACGGGCAATAGTCCAATCGCATGGAGTCATCCAACGCTTACTTTTGCGTAAACTTGTCATCTTCCAGCATTTCACCTGGTTTAACCTCGGGGGTATTCTCAGGATCAATCCCCGGCTTCTGGATGCTATTTCCCAAGTGATCTTTCATCCCTTTTTGTCGGTGCTTGCCGTCATCTGCCGGGTTTACAACCATTGATTTTTCTTCCATGCCGTCGACCGGCACCGCTGAATCAAATGCCATCATCATCTCCTTGATTTGCCAAATGCTTATGATCGTGAAACCATGGCTAAATGTTTATCAGTGGCTGCTGATCCTGCTGTGGGAGTTTTCAGCCCGCCTAAACACCGCTGCCAGGGCCAAACTCAGCGGCACCCATACTTAAGCGCATGACATGACACGACCTTACGACTTCAACCTGCCCCCTAGGTATACCAGCCTCAGGCTGCAAGACTTAAGCATCGCCGAGCAAACCAGGCTGCTGCCGCAAGTCTTTGCCCTCGCCGGGGAGCAATACCCGGAATGGCCAGCCGAGCAATTGCACAACTGGCTCGCTGCCTTGGCAGGTGGTAATGAAAACGGCACCAAAATGGCCGTCTCAGTGGTGCTGGATGCGCAAGGCGACGTGATTGCCACTAGCGCACTGGAGTTATATGGCAATGGCACGGCCATGATCAACTACAGCCTGGCCAGAAAAAGTGCCCAAAATGACTTCGCCCTGATTTACGCGGCAACTAAAGACATAGCGGCGGGCATTCAAGCGTTACAGGCCCAAGGTGAAACCATCCATTTTGTTGGCAAAGAGCATCATTTAAAAAGCGTACGCGCCATCGCCGGTTATTATGCCGTTGGCCAGGTGCCGATTGACGGCCCCACCTCGCTACTCACCGCCAAAGTGAAATATTACGAAGTTGCCTATGGTGACCCAAAACAAGTTGAAAACCAGGCCAAGATAGACCATGCGTTGATGCTGGCGGACCCTAAGGCGGGCTACAGCCAAGAGGAAGATGTGCATCTGTGGCTGCTGGGTGACTTTACTCCCAGCGACCCAAACAAGCCGCTGGCCGAATCCCTTAGGGCGCTGGCTGAAGCCTATGCGCGAGAACACAGCATCTTCCGCGATCAAGATATTCGGCTGGACCCTGGCTATCTCTCACTCCACCAGCTGGCGGACCATTTGCCAGCGACGGCCACCTACCAACAAGCAGTACAAGCCTCGGCATGGGGTGCCGCACAATGGATGGGTTTGGTCTGATTAAACATGAAGAATTATAATTACTTGCAAATACTCAATATACTATTGATTTTAAGAGAGTAGTGTAAAAACTTGACCCAAACATTCTTAACTTTACCTAACGAAGGATTGCTTAATGAAAAACGCGGTGTCTCTTCAAGGCTCCCTTGATAATCTGTGCGGCATTTATTCAATTATCAACATCATCAAGAAATTACACAATTTAAAAGAAAAGCATGTTGAAGAGATTTTTTCTAAGATTATTGTTGAGTTAGATGACAATGAAAAACGATTGTCGACAATTATTACTCAAGGCCTAAATTCAAAAGAATTGAAAAGTATTTTTGGGCTAAAAATTGTTGAAGAAAAAATAGAAAGAATATCTAGTACCAGATCTGAGACACTGGATATTTTTTGGGATACTTTAATAGAACAAAGTGAGAAGGAAAATCGCGCAATTCTCTTAGGAATCAGCGGAAAACATGACCATTGGACAGTTGTTGATAAAGTGACTGAGAAGCGGATAACGCTACTCGACTCAGATAATATCCAATATATTAATAAAAGTAACTGTGCGATTAAGGGGCATAACGACAACCAAGCTTTGCATATCCTACATCCTGCCCAAACGTATTTTTTCTGCAAAAAGTAATGATGCCCCCTCTCTAGAGCGCTAACATTGCTGGCGAAAAATTACATACAAGACCGCAACATCCTTCCTGAAAAGATATCCGTTAGACCCAGGCTACCTCTCACTTCGCCAGTTGGCGGACCATTTGCCCCCAAATGTAACGTATCAGCAAGCCGCGCGCGGTGCCGCGCGATGGATGGAATGAAAGATATCCACCGATATTGTTTTTCGTGCAAATTGAACCAATCTTTTCCATTCTTATTCAATAGACTTGCGCTCGCTGCAAAATGTCTAGTAGTGGCACCCGCATCGCCCTGATTGTCAGGCTTTCATAAACAGACCCAAACCTAAAACAGACCAATAACGATTCATCATATGAGCAAGCATCTCCATCGAAGTATCCGGTTAAACAGTCCTCAAACGCCGCTGACCCGTGAGCAGGTAAGGGCTTACTTTCATGAAACCTCGGATATTTATGAATCTTTATTTCAAGTCCTGACCAGTGACGAGGCCTATTACGTCAAGCCGATTGCTCTCAGGCATCCGCTGATTTTTTACTACGGCCATACCCATACGTTTTTTATTAACAAGCTAATCCTGGCCGGGCTGATCTCCGAACGGGTGAATCCCAAGTTTGAGTCCATGTTTGCCGTGGGTGTGGATGAAATGAGCTGGGACGATGTGAACGAAGCGCACTACCAATGGCCGACGCCTGCCGAAGTGAAAGCCTACCGGGCACGTGTGCGCGAAGTGGTGGATGGCTTGATCAACACCCTACCGCTGGATACACCGATAGACTGGGACAGCCCGTGGTGGCCGATTTTAATGGGTATAGAGCATGAGCGTATTCATCTGGAAACTAGCTCGGTACTGATCCGCCAACACGCCCTCAGCTATGTGCAACCCTCAGCCGCCTGGGCACCCTCTTCTGCGCTGGCGGTTGCCGCCCCTGAAAATACCCTGGTACAGATTCCCGCCCGCGAGATCGTCCTTAATAAATCAGAGGATTATTACGGCTGGGATAACGAATACGGTCATTTCCACACCCACTCTCCGGCATTCGAGGCGGCCAAATACCTCACTTCCAATGCCGAGTTTCTGCAATTTGTGGAAGCAGGTGGCTATCAGGCGGATGAATACTGGCAAGAAGAAGGCCTGGCCTGGCGGCAATTCACGCAGGCCGAACACCCCACCTTTTGGATCAAACATGCCAATGGCTGGAAACTGCGCCTGATGACAGAAGAAGTCGACATGCCATGGAGCTGGCCGGTCGAAGTCAATTACCATGAGGCCAAAGCATTTTGCAATTGGCTGGCTGCACAAACCGGCAAACCCGTACGCCTGCCCACCGAGCATGAGTGGTATAGTCTGTATGAACATGCCTGCCTGTCAGACGACAACATCGCCAATGGCAACCACGCCAACCTGTTTTTAGACCATGGCGCCTCGTCTTGCCCGGTCAATCAGTTTGCACAGGGTGAGCTGTATGATGTGGTGGGCAATGTTTGGCAATGGACAGAAACGCCGATCTTCCCGTTTGATGGGTTTAAAGTACACCCCTTGTACGATGACTTTACCACCCCGACCTACGATGGCCGTCATAACCTGATCAAAGGCGGCTCGTGGATTTCAACCGGTAACGAGGCGATTAAACACTCACGCTACGCGTTTCGCCGCCACTTTTTTCAACATGCAGGATTCCGCTATATTGTGACTGACACGCCCGTGACCCAAAAAGATGCCTATTACGAATCAGACAAACAGTTGTCCGAGTATGCCGAATTTCATTATGGCGACAGCTATTTTGGCGTGCCTAACTTCTCCAAAGCCTTGAGCGACTACGCCTTGCAGCATTTGCAAGCCAAGCCCAAGCGTACCGCACTGGATTTAGGCTGTGCCACCGGGCGCGCCACATTTGAACTGGCCAAACAGTTTGATCACGTCACCGGCATCGATTTTTCTGCCCGCTTTATTGGCCTGGCACTGCAAGCAGCCGAGCAAGGCGTGTTGCGCTATACCATGACCAACGAAGGCGACCTGGTCAGCTACCAGGAACGCACGTTGAGTGCGTTGGGGTTAGACCAAGTAGTCGACAGGGTCGCATTCTGGCAAGGCGATGCCTGTAACCTCAAGCCGCAATTCAGCGGTTACGACTTTATTCTGGCAGCGAATTTAATTGACCGCCTGTATAGCCCGCGCCAGTTTTTGAGCAGCATTCACGAACGACTGAATATGGGCGGTGTGCTTATGATCGCCTCGCCTTATACCTGGCTGGAAGAACACACGCCACGTGAAGAATGGATAGGCGGCTACAAGCAGGATGGGGAAAATGTCACCACGCTGGATGGATTAAAAGCCTTGCTGGGCCCACACTTTAAACTCATGCAAGACCCGGTAGAGATTCCATTTGTCATCCGCGAAACCCGCCACAAATTCCAGCATACGCTGTCAGAAGTGACACTCTGGGAGCGCGTGCGTTGACCAGCCGCTTTGACCATCCCGTCGCGCGTGAGGGCAGCGGCGCATTAAAATTCGATGGCCGCCAGCAGACCTTTGGCACCACTGAGGTCATGCCGATGTGGGTGGCCGATATGGATTTTGCCGTGCCCGAAGCAGTGACCAAAGCCTTGCAAGCGCGCATTGCGCATCCGGTGTTGGGTTATTCGCTGGCGCCAGACAGCCTGTATCAAGCGTTGATAGATTGGCTACGCACCAAACATGATTGGCAAGTGCCACGTGAGTGGATCGTGCTCACGCCCGGTGTGGTGCCTTCGTTGAATATGGTGGTCGCGGCTTTGACTAAACCAGACGATGGCGTGATTGTGCAACCGCCGGTGTATTTTCCGTTTTTCTCAGCGGTCACCGGGCAACAGCGTCAACTCATTGAAAACCCGTTACGCCTGATAGATAACGCAAGCCAGCCGCACGACCAGATGGATATGAACCACCTGGCTACGTGTGCCCAACAGGCGCGACTGTTATTGCTGTGTTCACCGCACAACCCGGTGGGCCGTGTGTGGCAAACGGCAGAAATGGAAACCATTTTAAGCATCGCTAACCAGCATGATTTAATCATCCTCTCCGATGAAATCCATGCCGATTTAGTCTATGCCGATGCACACCACCAGCCCTTGAGCCGCCTGGCCATGCAGGCTGAAACCGCCGAACAAACAACGCAGTCGCACCGCGTGATTACCGCTGTCTCGCCCAGCAAAACTTTTAACATCCCCGGCCTGGGGCTCTCAGCCTTGATTGTGCCTAGCACCACCCATCGGCAGGCCATTCAACGCCACCTCAATACGCTAGGCATCTCGGTGACCAACCCGCTCAATATGGCCGCCTTTGAAGCCGCCTACCGCGGCGGTAACGACTGGTTAAATGAGTTGATCCCTTATTTGCAAGCCACTCGTGATGCGGCGGTAGCCTATATTCAAACAGAGCTGCCGAAGATTAAAGTCATCTCCCCGCAGGCCACTTATCTGCTGTGGCTAGATTGCCGCGCACTCCAGCTGAATGACGACGCATTGAAACGCTTTTTTATTGAAGAAGCGCAGCTCGGCCTCTCGCCTGGCGCCCTGTTCGGTCATGGCGGTGAAGGCTTTATGCGCATGAACATAGGCACCAGCCAAGCCAATGTGCTAGCAGCGCTGGCGCGATTAAAAGCTGCCATTACCCGCCATGCTGTTTAACACTCACACCACGCAAGGAACACGCATCATGCAGATTGAAACAAAGCGCTTCACCAGGCGATTGTCTAAAAACCTGTTCAGGGCGGTGATGCTATTCGCGCTGTGGGCGGTGAGCCTGGCGCAGGCCAACACCCTGGAAGAAGCCAAGCAAAAGCTTATGCAAAAAGACTATGCCGGTGCTCACGCCATTTACTTGTCACTCGCCAACCAAAACGATGCCAAAGCCTGCTACAACCTGGGCCTGATGTACCAGAATGGCGACGGGGTGACTCAAAGCATGGATGAAGCAGTCAAGTGGTATACCAAGTCGGCAGACCTAGGTTATAAAGAAGCACAGTACACGTTAGGCTCACTGGTGTTTCAGCGCATGATCCAAAGCATCACTTACCCGCAAGCGGTAACCTATTATGAGCAGGCCGCCAAGCAAGGCCATGTGAAATCGCAACTCAACTTAGGGATGCTGTATTTGCGCGGTGAAGTTATTGCACAAGACATGCCTGCCGCCGTGCATTGGTTGAGCCTGGCAGCGAGCAACAATAATAGCGAAGCCCAGGGCTATCTGGCTGAGCTCTACCAACAAGGGGCTGGCGTTGAGCAAGATACCGTCAAAGCGGCGATGTGGTTGATATTGGCGACGCAAAACGAGGACCAGCACTTTATCAATCGCCACCGAAAAATGCTGAGTTATCTTTATGCGCAAATGACTGAGGAACAAAAGACCTCCGCCAAACAATTGGCTGCACAGTGTAAAAGCCAACAGCTGCAAGGGTGTTAAGGCAGGGCTACCCAATTTTCAATTTGCAGTGATGGCACTTTTGCAAACTCTTTTTCATTGTTAGTCACCAAAATCAAGCCCTCACTGCGTGCATGGGCTGCAATATGCAAATCGTTCACACCAATCGGCTCGCCCTTTTTTTCTAATGCGGTACGGATTTGGCCATAATGCTGAGCGGCCTTTTCGGTGTAGGGCAGCACGCTTAACCGGCTACAAAAGTCTTCTACCACAGCCAGGTTTTCAGCAGGTTTACTGCTTTTTTCTGCGCCATGCATCAACTCCGCCAGCGTAATCACCGAAATAGCCATGCGCGTTGCGTTGGCATTAAACACGCCCAATACCTCAATCGGGCGGCGCTTAATCACATAGATGACAATATTGGTGTCGAGTAAATAAGTAATCACTCAAACGATTCCCGGTCTTGCTGAGTTTGGCTGGCGCGCTCTGGCATAAAATCATCGCTCACCGTCACGGCAGCATTAAAAAAGCTATCCCAGGTTTCAGCAATCGGTGTGATGATGCGCTCGTTACCACGTGCACGCACGTTCACCAGTTTCACATCCTCTGGCAAACGCATTTCAGCAGGCAGGCGTACAGCTTGCGTGCGATTGTTAATAAATACAGTGCTTGTAGCCATCTCTCATCCTCCTCGCCTTAGCGTATATAGCATTAGTGTATAGCAAGAAAAATAAAGTTGCAAACCATGACAGCACGGGCACAAATACGTGTAAGGGATAGCTCGGTGACACGACCAATCCACTCCAGCCAATTGATGGAGTCTCGTTATGAAAAAACAACCTCTGCTCACCGCATTATGCGCAACCGTATTCGCGTCAAATGCCATCGCGCAACCACCATGCACTGCCGTCAGCGGCCCCCAAACCAATGCGCTAGTTGAGCTATATACCTCAGAAGGCTGTAGCAGTTGCCCAACCGCTGACCAGTGGTTAACGCGCCTAAAAGCTCAAGGCAATCAGATGGGCAACATCGTGCCCATAGCTTTGCATGTGGATTATTGGGATTACATAGGCTGGAAAGACAACTTTGCCAACCCTGCCTTTGCCAGGCGGCAACGTGAAATGGCCGCCTCAGGGCATGCTCGTGGTGTGTATACCCCACAAATTGCCATCAATGGTCAGGATACCCGCAGTTGGGTAAGTGAATCGCGCTTTAAGAATGAAATTGCCAGCATCAATCGCATGCCTGCCAAAGCCGAGATTCGCCTGGCAGTTAGCTCCCCCACGGCTAAGTCGCTGCAAGTATCCACAAACATCAAAAGCGCCGAGGCAGGGCCACTGGTCTATTACCTCGCGCTACAAGAAAACAACCTGCAATCCACCGTCAATGCAGGTGAAAACCGTGGCGAGATACTGCGCCACGATTATGTCGTGCGCCAGTGGTTAGGGCCGTTTAAAGTGGGTGCTGAGGGAAAAATAAGTGCCAGTCATGAAATTCAGCTTCAACCAGTTTGGAAGCAGCGTGATCTTAGCGTGGTGGCTTTTGTGCAGAGTCCTGCAACGGGGGAAATTTTGCAAGTACTCGCATTAGGCTTTTGTGAAGACTAGTTTACTCTGAGTTAATACACTCCGACCCCGATTATTTGATTGGTCACTCAAGATGGTGAGAGGGATAGTCTGGCGAACCAATTCTACTAAAAAACCCGCCCAACCGTTCAACCAAAGCCGGTAAAAATTCTGGTGCCAATGTGGCGAAACGTTGACTGTTCAATGATGCTAACAGCTCTTCTGATTTTTTTTCCGACCGAATGCAATCAAATCTGACAAACCATGGGCCTTCAATATTTCCATCCTTGTTAAACATTGGAGGTAAGAAATGTATAACGTTCTTTGATCGATGCTTAATAAAGCTTGAAATTTTATTCTTTGCCTTTTCTACTGTTTTTTTATCCTCAACTGTAAGATTAGCATGAGCCTCATTCCATTCGACTGATATATCTTCGCACTGCGCCAACTGAAGCGTTATAGATTTATCACTATGTGCGATATCGCAGCGTGGTGTAACAACAATTTCTATTGCTCCGGATTCATTTCTAATCATATCTCCGGTAGATATGACACTCGAAGAGATTGCTGGCACAAAATACCACTCTTCGGAATGAGCCACCTCGTTTGTTGACTCCAATAGATCAGCATGCAAATGTGAGACGAAATGCCGGGTAAGCGCTGAAATTAACAAATCTGAATTTGCACCTGAAAATCTAGAATGAGTGCTCCAATTTTTCCATCTTGGCCAAATCGACCCATGAAATGTTAGTGCAATTTTGGACCGAATGATTTCTCCAACTTTCTGGATGTGAAATAGCATTTCACCTTGACCTTTAAGCCACTGCATTGGGGTTTCAAGTCCATCATCTTTAGGAATCACCTCTATTTTGCTTGTTCCATTAGGAAGCTGTGCCTCTTCTGGCTGACCTGTATAAATTGCCACCGCTGCCATTTCAGCATTAGCCAGAAGTTTCACCACTTCGTTACCATCTGCATTGTGATGCCCTCCCCCTCCAGGGACTTTCAGGCGTAAATCTACGATTGCCGCATCAAAATTTGTGGCAACTATTGCCTCTTTTGCGAGCTCAAATGACTCAGCAAAAGTTGGGATAATTTCAAAAGATTTGTCATCCTCTGCATTGTGCCGCTCGAAATGCTTACCCCACTCATTAATTGCGGCAGCATCATCCTCTACAATTAGCAATCGTATTGAAAATTTCACTTTTCTAATCTCCCATTGGTATTTTTATTAAGAACTTAGTGAACTCAGATGTTTCATCGAAAAATAAATCACCTTTACTTCTTCGCAAAGCCTCTTTTGAAATGGCCAATCCTAAACCTGTTCCATCAGATTTGAGAGTAAACCCAACGTCAAATAACCTCGAAAAATATGACTCATCAACTACGGGCCCATTGTTTTCAATGCCAATGGTAATCAATTTGGGAGTACAAGAACAATCAATAGAAATACGTCGCTCCCCCTCAATCGTAGACACCCAATGAACAGCATTATCAATAATGTTTAATAAAGCGGCTTGGAAATCAGACTCATAACCATGTGAGGTAAGACTTTTATTAACTTCGACGGAAACCCGGATATTATTTTCAGCAATAGCGTCTTTAAACAGATCTAAACAGCGAGTGACAATTACGTTAACATTGAAATTGGAAGGCCTTCCCCGCTTACGACCAGAAAGGGGATCCAACTTCCTTAGCAACTGACCCAACCCTTTTACACCTTGATACACAGTTCCAGCGTTGTCTGGTAATTGCTTTAAGTATATTCGCCCTCTGTTGCTATCCTCAGAAGCATAACCAACACCATCCATCAAGGCTTTAGCTGATGACATAACAGGGTTTATTAACCTTCGTCCCTCATGAATAACCTCAGCTACCACCAAACCTAGAGCTGAGCGTGATTGCAATATTTGCTGATATTCATCAATTTCAGATAATTCAATAGCCAGATTACTGGCATCTCTTTTAATGGCAGTCTCTATTTTTTCTCTGAACTCTAAAGGCAGAGCACGAGCAGCTCGTGTAATATTCTTCAAAGTGGCTGTATCTTTGACTTTAGCAAGATCTCCTTTGACTTTACGACTAAGTCCGGCCTTGTCTCGAAATTGGAATCGACGCTCTTCAGCATGCAACAAAAGATTTCCTACAAGTCGTTTAAGTCGCTCAAAGGCACCATTATGCTCCAAACCCTCCCTGCTACTTCTTTCATACAAATGGGAAACTCTTTCGTCTTCAATATCTAGATACCCGGATACTTGAGTAAGGCCCAGTCGCTTGGACGGGTCTTGGACACGTTGTCTTTCGAGCTCAAGCCAATCGAAATCCGGAGCACCATAAGGCCTAATTCTAAAGCCTCGTCTAAAAATAGAAATGCCTGCATTCTCAGTCAAGATTCTTCTAGCAACCATTACTCCAATATGGCCAAAATTTATTCCCATTCTTTCAAATAGTGCTTGAACAGCCTCTTTTTCTCGATCATAAATATTAATTGACACAGAAAAAGGTCCGCAATTAAACTCTTCCTCGGTTAAAACCAAGGGGGGAATTTGAATGTGCTGTATAGCATTGTCACCTCTAGAAATTATAAACTCACCGACGAACGCGCCTTGAGCATCAAAACTTCCCTTAAGAAAATAATCTGCATGATTTTGCAGGCCAAAAGGTCTTATTAAGAAAGGGTCATTATCGCCTTCAGACTCATGGGTTATTGGATTGACGTTTAATGTTTCCAATAAGCTTTGACCATCAAAGCCGCTATTATCCTCTGTAAAGTCACTGATATCTAACCGAATACGGAAGTTGGATATTTCATCTTCAATGGGGGAGGCAACTCGTTTTAACTCTCGTATTAGAGTCTCAAGATTTTTTTTTGTCCAATTATCTCGCAGATCCGAAATTGTTAGCTTTATACCCGTATGTAACTCGGCATCAGGATCATTCCTTATTTCACTTAAAACATCTAATTCAACTTCATCCAAGTATTTTGAAGACTCGAACCAACTCCAGTCAATTTCCACTTTACTAATTTGTTTTACTTTACCTTCAAGTTCATAGACGCTTTCCAAAACCGTAAATCCGCCTAGCCTGGATGCGGCAAAACGACCGATGCCTTTTGCACCCAACATCCGGCGACCTAATGGGCTTGTTCGTCTCTTGAGTTTTTCGTCAGTAGCAGGTTCAAACCATTTATTAATGATGTCATCCTCAGACATCCCATGACCTCCATCCGTCACAATAATTGAATCAGATATGGAAGGTGGTGTAATTTTTATTAAAATATAGGGAGAATCTGCATCATATGAATTTTTAACAAGCTCAATCAATGCGGCCTCTGGCCCACTTATTAGCTGATCACCGATTGTCCTTATAATTCGAGCACGAGGGCGAAGTTTTGCCATAACGAATCCATTATTTTATTTTTGACTTCAAGAGTCTCTTACGATTCAAATCAAATCAGGATATGGTAAATAAGTCAAATTTCTGTGATATCTGAATTTTCTTTATCTAGAAAATTCGCGACTATTTCTCCAATTTTCCGAGCCAAGAACGGCGGAACAGCATTACCGGCTTGATGGTATTGTTGAGTTCTATTACCTTGAAAAAAATAATTATCAGGAAAAGTCTGGAGTCTAGCTGCCTCTCTCACAGTAAGACTACGGCATTGTGCTGGATCAGGATGAATAAAATAATGCCCATCCTTAGATATATGACTAGTGACAGTCGTAGAGGGCCTATCATAGAGCTGAACCCTGAAACGATCGGCAAACTTTCCTGTCTCCCAATTGTCGTGATTGGGCTTCAATCCTTTGAGATTAAATTGCTCATGCCCTTTGGGTGAAATACCATTTACCTTAGCAAAAGATGAAGCATAAATATAGCGTCTTAAATCGCTAGTCATATGCCCTCTAGTCTCATGATTTAACCAATGAGTGAGTCTATCATCTCGGTACCATTGATGCAGGTCAGATGTACCCCAATGATTGTTATCCGTAATTTTTAATCGAAGTGCTCCATAATCAATATGTTTAGATAACTTTTTAGCAGCTTCTTTAAAGACTTTAGCAAGCTCACTTAAACTTTCATTTAGCTCGGCCTCTGCATGAAGCTCTTCAATATGTTTGTTTACAACCGCTTGCCAGTTTCCAGAACTATCCTCTCGCTTACTCAAACGGCTCCGCAAAGCCGGTAAATTACCTATAGCATCCTTAACCGATAAAATCGAATCACTTTTTTTGAGCTGACCGGGACGATTATTCAGATCCTCTCGAACCCCTATTAAAATAACCCTATGGCGTGCCTGCGGGATACCATAGTCCTCTGCTCGAATAATGAAATCATGCACGTTGATGGAGTTAGGATCCATACCTCGTTTGAATACCGTAGGTAAAGTAAGAGAGTAAATCTTATAACCGACATCACACTTATGCCCTAGTGCGGAATCAGGATCACTCAAGTCCTGCAAAATTGAATGGAATATCATTTTCCCTTCAATTTTTGAAGAGAGAATACCTTTAACATTTTCCATAACAAATACTGCTGGCTTGTATTTCTGAATAACTTTGAGATACTCGCGATAAAGATAATGCCTATCATCTTCTTCGGCCTTATATCCTTCTTTACCTCGATTACGTGCTCGACCAACAAGCGAATAAGCTTGGCATGGTGGACCACCTATCAAAAGCCAAGGCTTCGCTTTACTCAAACCAGCTTTATCAATGATGCTGTAAAGCTTTTTATTGTCTGCTTCAATGCCAAGAGTTAGTTGCTGAGCCTCAATGCATGCATGTTCCCATGCAGATAACGTGTTGTCATCGTAAGGTTTTAGCGTTATACCATTACAAAAGTTGTAGTAGCTGCTAAGGGCATCCACGCCTTTTAACTTGAGATTGCGATAAAACGCCCGCAATTTAAGCGTACTGTGAGCTGCGCCATCCATTTCTGCCGAAACAAGAATTTTAAAAGCCTTCCCATCGTTAACAGACGAGAATCCTTCCCCCAAGCCTCCCGGGCCAGCAAAAAGATCAACAATTGGAATGTAATTAGATTGATGCATGAACTGCTATAGTTATTTTAATTAGATGTCTTAATTCGCCAAGTTACCAAGAATGATAGATATAGTCGATACCCAAACACGCTCTCGCATGATGTCTGGCATAAGAAGCAAAAATACCAAACCGGAAATTATTGTGAGAAAGTTTTTACATGCGAACGGCTTTAGATATAGGTTGCACGACAAAAAACTTCCAGGCAGGCCAGATATAGTTTTACCAAAGTACAATTTGGCAATTTTTGTACATGGTTGTTTTTGGCACAGACATACCGGTTGCCGCCTTGTTTCTCAACCAAATCAAAACCAACAAAAGTGGGAAGAGAAATTTAAACAAAATATTGATCGGGATAAAAAACATATAGCCGCTCTATCTTCTGCAGGATGGAGAATTTTAATCATTTGGGAGTGTGGTCTTCGGAAAGCTAATCCTGATCTTTTATGGCTTCCAGAGTTTGTGAAAGGCCATCAAAAACTTTCAGAATGGCCCTGCATCAATGGTGAAAAAGAGGCCGAAGCCCCTTTTCTAATTTAACCGCACTTACTATCCCCACAATTCAAGCAAGTCATGCAGCCATCCATCAGAATACTTGCTTTGGTATTACACTTTTTGCAAAGCTGTGCACCTTTTGGGAAACCTTCGTCGTTTGATTCTTCACCTGACTTGGCGTTTTTTTCCAGGTATTCGGCTTTTTTCTCTTCAACCAGTTTTTGCTGGTGTTCGTCTAAGCCTGGCTTTTTCAGCATGCCGATTTCTTGCAGGTGTTTTTCTACCACTTCACCAATCTCGGCCACCAGGCTGGGCACAAATTTGCCGCCTTTTTTGAAGTAGCCGCCGCTAGGCTCAAACACGCTTTTGAGCTCTTCAACCAAAAAGGTGACATCGCCACCTTTGCGGAACACTGCGGACATGACGCGGGTGAGCGCGACTATCCACTGGAAGTGCTCCATGTTTTTGGAGTTGATGAAGATCTCAAACGGGCGGCGGTGCTCTTGTGGCGTGCCTTCGTACATGATGACGTCGTTGATGGTGATGTAGAGCGCGTGCTCGGTCACCGGCGTTTTGATCTTGTAGGTGTTACCCACAAGCATATCTGGGCGGCTTAATGGTTCGCCCATTTGGATAACATTCGTGACAGGCGCTGCTGCGGCCTCGGCTGCTTTTTTGTCTTCATCGGTCACCAGTTTGTAGGCGGTGATTTTTTTGTCGATCTTGATTGCCATGTTGTTCTCCCTATTGGAGTAATCAGTTCTTTATAAATTCAATCATTAAAAATAGTGCAATTTAGACAGAGTCAAACGAAGCGAGTGAAGTTAAGACTAGGCGCGTTTGGATTTTTAACCGGAGTGTACAAGTAGTACATGAGGATTAAAAATTCAAACGCAACAACGTATTAACGAACGCAGTCGTTTGAAATGGCTAAATTTAGAATTTGCCGTAATATCCTTCTTTAAACGCGTCAAACAGGTTGGCGGCAGTGTGGATTTCTCCATCGTACTCAATCTCTTCGTTGCCTTTGGCTTCGATCTCGGTGCCATCTTCCAGCGTGAACTTGTACGTGGTGCTCTCTAAATCTTTCTCGGTCACCAATACGCCCTGGAACGCTTCAGGGTTGAAACGGAAAGTCGTGCACCCTTTGAGGCCTTTGTCATACGCGTAGAGGTAGATGTCTTTGAAATCCTCAAAGTCGTAATCGGTAGGCACGTTGATGGTTTTGGAGATGGAGCTATCAATCCATTTTTGTGCCGCTGCCTGAATATCCACGTGGGCCTTGGCCATGATGGTGGATGAATCCAGGAAGTAATCCGGCAATTGCTCTTCTGGCTTGTCGCTAAACGGCATGGCGTTCGGGTTCACCAGTTCGCGGTAGGCAAGCAGCTCGTAGCTGAACACGTCCACTTTCTCTTTAGACTTTTTGCCTTCACGGATCACGTTACGCGCATAGTGGTGGGCAAAGCTAGGCTCAATACCGTTGCTGGCGTTGTTGGCCAGGCTCAGTGAAATCGTACCCGTTGGTGCGATAGAGCTGTGGTGCGTGAAACGTACACCTTTAGTCGCGATCTGGTTACGCAGGCCTTCCGGGAACTGCTGCATGTAGCGGCTGTATTTGCCCAGCAATACTTTACCCGCCAGTTTCTGGCCAACCTTGATACCGTCAGCCGCCATTTCTGGGCGCACGCGCAACATATCGGCAGTGACTTCAAACTTCTCATCCATGATCGGTGCAGGGCCTTTTTCTTCAGCCAGTTGCACGCCGACTTCCCAGCCCACTTCGGCCATGATGCGGGTCACTTCTTCAGTGAACTTCACAGAGTCTTCTTCACCGTATTTCATTTTGAGCATGGTGAGTGTTGAGCCCAGGCCCAGGTAGCCCATGCCGTGGCGACGTTTGCGGGCGATTTCCTGGCGTTGCTGCTCTAATGGCAAACCGTTGATTTCGACCACGTTATCCAGCATGCGGGTAAACACGGCCACCACATTGCGGTATTCGTCCCAGTCAAAATGCGCGTTGTCGGTGAAGGGCTCGCGTACAAACTTGGTCAGGTTCACTGAGCCCAGCAGGCAGGCGCCGTAAGGTGGCAATGGCTGCTCGCCACATGGATTGGTGGCGCGGATGTTTTCGCAGAACCAGTTGTTGTTCATTTCGTTAACGCGGTCGATCAGGATAAAGCCTGGCTCGGCAAAGTCGTAGGTGGAGGACATGATGACATCCCACAGACGGCGCGCCTTGATAGTTTTGTAAATGCGGCAAGCCACTTTACCGGCTTCTGGGCCTTCGGTTTTGGTCAGATATTTACCTTTGATGGGCCAGTCACGCCACACCACTTGTGACTCGTCGTTGACATTGAGGCCATCAATAATGGCTTCTTTTTCAGTCACAGGGAAGGCCAAACGCCATTCGGCATCGGCTTTCACCGCTTCCATAAATTCTTTGGTGATCAGACAGCTGAGGTTGAACTGGCGCAAACGGCCGTTTTCGCGCTTGGCTTTGATAAAGTCAGTCACGTCTGGATGCGAAATATCAAAGGTCGCCATTTGTGCGCCGCGACGGCCACCGGCAGATGACACGGTGAAACACATTTTGTCGTAGATATCCATAAAAGAGAGTGGGCCGGAAGTGTACGCGCCAGCACCGGCGACAAACGCGCCTTTTGGACGCAGGGTGGAGAACTCGTAACCAATGCCACAACCGGCTTTGAGCGTCAGGCCTGCTTCGTGCACTTTGCCTAAAATATCGTCCATGCTGTCTGCAATGACGCCAGACACGGTGCAGTTGATGGTAGAGGTAGCGGGTTTGTGCTCTAACGCGCCCGCATTAGAGGTAATGCGGCCTGCCGGAATCGCGCCACGACGCAAGGCCCACAGAAATTTTTCGTGCCATTCGTGCTTTTTTTCTTCGGTGGTTTCGACGTCCGCCAGCGCACGGGCGACTCGGCTATAAGAGTCGTCCATGTCTTTATCGACATGTTCACCCGATTTGGTTTTGAGACGGTATTTCTTATCCCAAATGTCGAGCGAGACAGGCTGCACGGGAATCTCCACAGCAACTCCTTCTGACTGGACTTTCTTTTGTTCAACGGCTTTCAGCATCGAGTTCTCCCACACCTTGGTGATTCTTATTGGTTTTGAAACTTGGTTAAATCTATGTTTTAAGACTAGGTTTTAAGGCTATGCTTTAAATCTAGGCTTTTTTACAAAAGCAACCGCCACAGCAGAGGTCATGCCGAGACGGGATGCGCTTTGAATCGGGGCCGGTGAAAAACAAGCGTTATCGTGTAATTATGCTGCTTGTATTGCCTGCACAGCGATGTGTGTACAAGCACCGACTAAACACAATATCTTGTGTTGCTGGCAATAATTTATGCCTATAGCTTGTTGCCGTCAACCGATTTTTTGCGCTTTTTTTAATGCTTTTTTTTCGCTTGGCATCTTGCATTTTTTTAAGCGTGATAGAAACAGGCGCTACGGCATAGGTGAGTCATCACTCACCTGCTGTTGGCGGTGTCTGCAATACGCAACAGGTCAGCGCTGGGCAAATATGCGAAAATACCGCCATGCCTAGATTTGTGTATACCCTGCTCATGACCGTGGTCGCCGCCCTGCTGCCACTCAAGCTATTCTGGCGTAGCCTCAAGCAGCCGGAATACCGTCAGCATGTGGCTGAGCGCTATGGTTTTTACCGACAAGCGGTGCGCGCGCCACTGATCTGGGTACATTGCGTCTCGGTGGGCGAAACACGTGCCACTCAACCGCTGATTCACGCCTTGCTGACGCGCTATCCGCAACACCAGCTCCTCATCACGCATGGCACACCCACGGGCCGCGAGACCAGCAGCCAGTTATTTAAGCCAGAGATTGCCAGTAGCCGCGTATTGCAGGCGTATTTGCCCGTAGATACACCCGGTGCGGCCAAACGTTTTTTGGCGCACTTTAACCCGGTATTAGGTTTGTTGATGGAAACCGAGCTATGGTTCCACCTAATTGACCAGGCCAGCCGCAAAGCCGTGCCCATGGCGCTGCTCAGCGCCCGCCTCTCAGAAAAATCCGCACGCGGCTATGCCAAACTCGGCAGCCTCACCCGCCAAGGCTTGCACCAACTCGCCCTGGTCGCCGCCCAAACCGCCGCCGATGCCGAGCGCTTGCAAGCCTTGGGCGCGCAACACCCCATCATTTGCGGCAACCTTAAATTCGACGTTCACCCACCAGCGGACAGTGCTGAAAAAGGCAGTCAACTACGCAAACTCTTAGGTGAAAATCGCACGGTATTTATGGCAGCTAGTACGCGTGAAGGCGAAGAGTCACTGATTCTGGATGCAGTTAAAGACAGCAACGTATTGCTGCTTTTAGTGCCACGCCACCCGCAACGCTTTGCCGAGGTGGAGTCGCTATTGAAATCGCGCGGTTTGCGTTATGTGTTGCGTACCGAGCTGACCCACCCATTAAATGCGGATGTGCAAGTGGTGCTGGGTAACAGCATGGGCGAAATGTATACCTATTATGCCGCCAGCGACTTTGCTGTGATGGGCGGCAGCCTGCAACCGCTAGGTGGGCAAAACCTGATTGAAGCGGCAGCCATGGGCGTGCCAACGATATTGGGGCCACATATGTTTAATTTTGCGCAAGTAGCGCAAGCTGCTGTGCTTGCAGATGCGGCGGTGCAGTTAAGCGAAGTAAGTGAGTTGCATGGCATGATTGCAGCACTGGCAGCTGATCAAGTGAAATTAGCGACGATGTCACAGGCAGCGAAGGGGTTTACCTTGCAGCATAGCGGGACAACAGAAAGGTTGATGGCAGCAATTAGCGTACTGCTAAAAAAGTAACTCTTTAGTGAGATGCTTAGTCCCTTCGATATTTCTTGATTATTGTGGCGATTTATTTCGCCTGTAGGCGACCATTCTTTCTTATGCTTGTCCATAAGAAAGAAGGCAAAGAACAAGACACCCCAGCTTCCGCTTGTTTCCTGCGTTGCTCGTCAAAATAAGCGCTCGCAGAACTCATCCTAGCGGCCTGCACAAGACGCAGGCCGCCGCGGGATTCGAACAGCCGCTCGCTTCATCTTATTTTGCCTGCGCTACTCGGCGCGGCAGATGGGGACCCCGAACACCTACTGTGCGCCATCGATTTGAGGATTAAGCAAAGGACTTTGATTTTTGAACCGTCCAAAATTCCGCAATTTGAGTTTGGCGAGAACCATCCCATTCCATCACGCTGAGTAGCGGAAACAAAGTAAGAAAGAAGGGAGCGACTGTTTGAGTTCCGCGGCAGCTTGCGGGGTATGCAAGCTGCTAGGACGAGTTTCGTGACCGCTTACTTTGTTGAGCAACGCAAGGGAGCCGCGAGGCCGTGATGGCTGGGCGCCCTCTTCTTTGGTTACTTTCTGTGGGGCAAGCAACAGAAAGTAACTCGCCTACAGGCGAAAGAGTACGTAACAAACTATCACCCAGCACCCGCGTGGGCATGCATGCCCACCCTACCTCCTGCGCTACTCGGCGCGGCAGATGGGGACCCCGAACACAGAACGAATGCACCCGTTTGAGCCCTTAAGAA
Source organism: Methylophilus sp. 3sh_L (assembly GCF_046766015.1). Classification (NCBI taxonomy): domain Bacteria; kingdom Pseudomonadati; phylum Pseudomonadota; class Betaproteobacteria; order Nitrosomonadales; family Methylophilaceae; genus Methylophilus; species Methylophilus sp. 3sh_L. The sequence continues at coordinate 5,704 of NZ_JBKOUF010000001.1, read as the reverse complement.
TAGAATTTGAATTTTTAACTATTCCAAAGTTCTGCAATGCTCGTTTGGCGAGATAAATCCCATCCCATCACGCTTGATTTCATTGCTCGGCAGGCGGAATAAGGTTGCAGCTTGTTTGAATCCCGCAGCAGCTTACGCTTTGTGTAAGCTGCTAGGTTGAGTTCTGCAACCGCGACTGACGAGTAATGAAATCAAGGGAGCCTTTAGGCCTTGATGGCTGGGTGCCCTCCTCTTTGGTTACTTTCTGTGGGGCAAGCAACAGAAAGTAACTCGCCTAGAGGCGAAATAAAACCTAACAAATAAACACCAATCCTCCGCGTGGGCATATATGCCCACCCTACCGATTTGCGACCATAGCAAGCAACAAAAAAGGCGTACTTTTCAGTACACCTTTTCAATCACACATCAGCTAGCCTAGATTCGGCGCTAACCACCTTTCCAACCAACCCTTATCCACGTTCCGTCTCTTCGCCATGTCTTCCAGCTGGTCATTGCCAATTTTATCCACACTAAAATACCTGGATTCAGGATGCGCCAAGTAGAAACCACTCACAGCCGCTGCCGGGATCATGGCATAGCTATCGGTGAGTTGCATGTCGATCTCAGTCGCTTGCAGTACCTTGAACATCTCTGCTTTGACCGTGTGGTCCGGGCAAGCAGGATACCCTGGTGCCGGGCGGATGCCTTTGTATTGCTCCTTGATCAACGCTTCATTGCTCAAGTCTTCATCCGCGGCATAGCCCCACAAGTCTTTACGCACGCGCTCATGCATGTATTCGGCAAAGGCTTCGGCCAGGCGGTCGGCCAGTGACTTGAACATGATGGCGTTGTAATCATCATGATTTTTTTCGTAGTCTGCCAAGCGTTTTTCCATACCCAAACCCGCCGTGACTGCAAACAGGCCGATGTAGTCATCCGTGCCTTTAGGCGCGATAAAGTCGGCGATGCACTGATTAGGTCTGGCAACGCCATCGATCACCGGTTTTTGAGTTTGCTGACGCATGCCGTACCAGGTGAGTGCCACCTGGCTGCGGGTATCGTCAGTATAAATCTCGATATCGTCCGTATTTACCTGATTGGCTGGCAACAGGGCAATCACGCCATTGGCAGATAACCAGCGACCATCAATAATGCGCTTGAGCATCACTTGCGCTTCAGCAAACACTTTGGTGGCGGCTTCGCCGACGACTTCATCTTTTAAAATCGCGGGATAAAAACCGGCCAGGTCCCAGGTCTGGAAGAAGGGGCCCCAGTCGATATATTGCGCGATAAGAGCGAGGTCGATGTTTTTGAACACGCGGCGGCCAATGAATTTGGGTTTTACCGGTGCATTGCTGCCAGTAAATTCCAGTTTGGCGCCGTTGGCACGTGCATCGGCCAGGCTCAGCATGGGCACGCCTTTTTTATTGGCGTGCTGTTGACGGGCTTTTTCGTAATCGGCCTGGATCTCGGCCAGATAAGCGCCGCGTGTTTCTGGCGTCAGCAGGTTTTGCATGACGCTGACGGAACGTGATGCATCCGGCACGTAGATGACCGGGCCTTCGTAGTTAGGCGCAATCTTCACCGCGGTATGCGCACGGGAAGTAGTGGCACCACCAATTAGCAAAGGCGTCTGATTTTCAACAAAATGCGGGTCGCGTTGCATTTCTTTGGCGATGTAGGCCATTTCTTCCAGTGACGGCGTGATCAGGCCAGACAACCCAATAATGTCGGCGTTCTCACGCTTGGCCATTTCCAGAATTTCAGCCGCAGGCACCATTACACCCATGTTCACGACTTCGAAGTTATTGCACTGCAACACCACGGAAACAATATTCTTGCCGATGTCGTGCACATCGCCTTTCACCGTGGCAATCACCACTTTGCCCTTGGGCTTTGCAACCATGCCGGTGCGGCGTTCTTCGGCGGCTTTTTCTTCCTCGATAAACGGAATCAGGTGTGCCACGGCGGATTTCATCACACGCGCGGATTTCACCACCTGCGGCAGGAACATCTTGCCTTGGCCGAACAGGTCACCCACCACGTTCATGCCATCCATCAATGGGCCTTCAATCACATGAATCGGGCGGCCGCCCTTGCTCATGATGTCCTGACGGACTTCTTCAGTGTCGGCAACGATAAAGTCAGTGATGCCATGCACCAGCGCATACTCCAGGCGCTTGGTGGCGGGCACTGGGCTCTCGGGCGTACCGCGCCAGGCCAGGGTGGCTTCGGCCTTTTTGCCCCCGGCGACCAGCGTGCCTGCAATCTCAATCATGCGCTCGGTGGCCGCTAATGGATTAGCCGGGTCTACCACGCGGTTGAGCACCACGTCTTCCACACGCTCGCGCAACTCGGGGTCAATGTCATCATAGACGCCGACCATGCCGGCGTTGACGATACCCATGGTCATGCCCGCTTTAATCGCGTGATACAGGAACACGGTATGAATGGCTTCACGTGCAGGCTCATTGCCGCGGAAGCTGAAGCTGACGTTGGACACGCCGCCGGAAATACGCGCATACGGCAGGTTCTGCTTGATCCAGCGTGTGGCTTCGATAAAGTCTACGGCGTAGTTGTTGTGTTCTTCAATGCCGGTGGCAATGGCGAAGATGTTCGGGTCGAAAATAATATCTTCTGGCGGAAAGCCGGTGCTGACTAACAAATCGTAAGCGCGCTTACAGATTTCTATTTTGCGTTCAAAGGTATCGGCCTGGCCCTTTTCGTCAAACGCCATGACGATGACCGAAGCGCCGTAGCGGCGGCACAATTTGGCCTGGCGTAAAAATTCAGCTTCACCTTCTTTCATCGAAATCGAGTTGACGATGGCCTTGCCTTGCACGCACTTCAGGCCGGCTTCAATCACACTCCATTTTGAGGAGTCGATCATGATGGGCACGCGGGCAATATCTGGCTCGGAAGCGACCAGGTTGAGGAAATGCGTCATGGCCTTGACCGCATCCAGCATGCCTTCGTCCATGTTGATGTCGATGACCTGGGCGCCGTTTTCCACCTGCTGGCGCGCCACGCTGAGCGCTTCTTCGTATTGCTCGTTGATGATCATGCGCGCAAACGCTTTGGAACCCGTCACATTGGTACGCTCACCGACGTTCACAAACAGCGATTGCTCATCAATCACAAACGGTTCCAGGCCAGAGAGCTTGGTCGTCACCGGTAAAGTTGGCACCTGGCGCGGCGGCAGGTCTTTAATCGCGTTGTAAATGGCGTTGATATGCGGTGGTGTGGTACCGCAGCAGCCCCCGGCAATATTGATAAAGCCGCTTTGTGCAAACTCTTTCACCAGGCTGGCGGTGATGTCGGGCGTCTCATCAAAGCCGGTATCAGACATCGGGTTGGGCAAACCTGCATTTGGGTAAATACAGACAAAGGTATCCGCCACTTTGCTCAGCTCTTCCGCATACGGACGCATCAGTGTGGCACCCAGCGCACAGTTGAGGCCAACGGTCAGCGGTTTAGCGTGGCGCACCGAATGCCAGAAGGCGGTCACGGTCTGGCCTGAGAGAATACGGCCAGACGCATCGGTCACCGTGCCCGAGATCATGATCGGCCAGGTCTTACCCTGTTCTTCAAAGAAACTGTCGATGGCAAACAGCGCGGCTTTACAGTTGAGCGTATCAAAAATGGTTTCCACCATCAGAATATCTGCTCCGCCGTCGACTAGACCGCGGATTTGCTCCAGGTAAGAAGCCACCAGCTGGTCAAAATTGACATTACGCGCAGCCGGGTCGTTCACATCCGGTGAAATCGAAGCAGTTTTTGGCGTCGGCCCCAAGGCGCCCGCCACGAACCGCGGTTTGTCAGGGGTGCTGTATTTGACGCAGGCGGCCTTGGCCAGCTTGGCGGCCTCAACGTTCATTTCATACACCAGGTGCGCCATGTGGTAATCGTCTTGCGCGACGCTGGTAGCCCCAAAGGTATTGGTTTCAATGATATCCGCCCCGGCCGCCAGGTACTTCTCATGGATTTCCTGAATCACGTGTGGCTGGGTCAAGGTCAGCAACTCGTTATTGCCTTTGACAAACAGTTCACGCTCGCCAGCAGGCCCTTGAAAATCCTTGAAGCGTTCGCCACGGTAATCCGCCTCGGTCAGCTTGTATTGCTGGATCATGGTCCCCATCGCACCATCCAGAATCAGGATGCGTTGGGAGAGCGCCTCACGGAGCCATTGTTCAGTCGCGGAAACCGGCAGTTGCGTCATGAGTATCAACTTGAAAACAAAAGCGATATTTTATCACAAGGCTGGGGCGAGCCTTTGCTATAGGGCGCCCCATCAATCTCAGGCAACCGGGCATCCCTCCCGCCCATCCCTAAACCGGATAGCCGAATTAAAAAAATGTCTTTACCATGTCGGTCATTCACTGCAATACAGCGCGCTGCGCGATTGTGTAATTAACCCCGCGTGAATCACGCAAAAAAACGGATCAACACATGATTTCAGGCTTGGTACAACTGTTTTTATGGCAAGGGCTGGGCGAGCTGCTCAGCAAATTCTTTTTACCAGGCATCCCCGGCCCGGTGTTAGGCCTGCTGCTCTTGCTGGTATTTTTATGTGCCCGCGGGCAAGTGAATGCCGACCTCGGCCTGGTGGCTGACAGTTTCCGCCAGCACCTAGGGCTGTTGTTTGTGCCCGCCTCGGTCGGCGTGCTGCTGTTTTTACCTGAACTGCAAACGCATGCACTGGCAGTAGGCACCGCCCTGCTGGTGAGCGTGATTCTAACCATCGCCGTGACCGCGATTGTGCTCAAGGTTTTCTGGTATATCTCGCTCAAACGCCAGAAAGGGCACCGCCATGAATAATCGCTTACCGATTTCTGAAATATGGGTTTATCTCTCTGGCGACCCGCTGTTTGCGCTGATTATTACGCTGGCCAGCTACCAATTGGGCTACCTGCTGTATGTGCGTGCCAAACGCAACCCGCTGGTCAACCCGGTGGCGATTTCGGTGCTGCTCACCTGCCTGACCATACAATTGCTGGAGATGCCCTATGAAAAATATTTTGAAGGGGCACAGTTTGTGCACTTTTTGCTGGGCACAGCCACGGTGGCACTGGCAGTGCCCATTTATAACGGCTTCAAGCGCATGCAGGGCAAGATTTTCCATATCTGGGCAGCGCTCACGGTCGGCAGCACAGTGTCTATTGTCAGCGCAGTCGCGATCGCCAAATGGATGGGCGCAACAGACAATATTGTCGGTAGCATGTATGCCAAGTCGGTCACCGCCCCCATCGCCATGGGGATCGCCGAGCGCCTGAATGTGTAGCCGACACTCACCGCAGTGTTTACCGTCATCACCGGCATGCTGGGGGCGATTCTGGCGCCGTACATTCTCAATACCGTTAAAGTTCAGCAGTGGTGGATACGCGGCACGGCGATTGGGGTGGGCGCGCATGGTCTGGGCATTACACGTGCTTTTAGCGTCAATGAAGAGGCCGGGGTGTTTGCCAGCATGGCGATGGGGTTGAATGGCGTGATCAGCGCCATTGGCTTGCCGATTGTGTTGACTTATTTACGCCCGCATTTGGGGTTTTGAAATACAAGCTGAAGGCGCCATCAGGTATTTGGGTATCTATGTCCACGCGATGTATTTTTGAAATATGTGATGTTCTCTTTCGCCTGTAGGCGAGTTCCTTTTCTTTGCTTGCCCAAAGATAAAGTAACCAAAAGAAAGTGCACCCCAGCTTCCGCTTGTTTCCTGTGCTACTCG